>NZ_BBQH01000038.1:38612-73583 GCF_018397995.1 Rhizomonospora bruguierae | reverse complement strand
ACGCTCCCGCCGAAGACGCCGCCGAAACCTCGCGCCTGATCCCCATCGCCGCGGACGACACCGTTACCAGCGTCCCCTCGGCGCACTACTACCTCGTCACTCCCACGCCCTTCCGCGAACCCCCACAACCCGGCGACAACGTCTGGGTCTGGTTCGGCACGCCGTCCACCGTGCGACCGTCGGCGCCGCAACACACCGGCAACGAGCCCACAACAGCACAGTCGACCCCGGTGCTGGACCCGTCCACGGGACCAGTCGGCCGGCCCCCGGCCACACAGGTGGCTTCGTCGGTGCCCGCGGGTTGGGTGGATTGGCCGCCTGACTCGGAAGACGGGTTGGCACAGCTGGGACAGCTCACGGACCGTGTCCGGCAGCCGCAACGGCCGACGCGGTCCGCGGGCGGGGATTTGCCGGTGAACGCCGATGCGGGCACGCTCGCCGACGGTGCTCCGCACGCCGACGCGTTGCGACGGCGGCTTGACGAAGTGCGGGAGACCCGGGACCGGCGGCGGGCCGAGGAGCCTGAGCCGCCGGCCACGCCACCCGTGGTGCCAGAGCCGCCGGCGCTGCCGCGCCCGGAGTCGGAGCGGTCGGTCGAGGATGGTGGGGCGGAGCCCGCACCGCCGGACGAGAACGAGGAGCGGCCGACCGCTCCGACTCCAGACCCAGAGCCCAAGACGGAGCCCAAGCCCGAGCCGAAGTCCGAGCAGGAGACCGAGACAAAGGGCAAGGCCGAGACAAAGGGCAGGTCGGAGAGCGAGGCGGAGTCGACGTCGCCGGTCGAGAAGGGCAACGAGTCGGCCAGCACGAGCCAGGCACCAGCGGTTTCGACCGCCGAGGTGACCAACGAGCAGGGCGAGAAGGTCGACCCTGAGCTTCCGGATCCGAATGCCGATGAGGGCAGGCGCGCCCAGCTGACGGCCAGGGTGTCCGAACTCGACAGTGTGTCGCAGGAACGCCGCCAGGAAGCGGTCGCACTTGAGCGCGAGTGGCAGAAGGCCACCGAGGCGGAGCAGACCGGCCTCCGAGCGATGCGGGACGCCGAGCGGGCAGCCGAGGGCCGGGCCGAGGAGCGGAAGCGGCATCGTGAGGACGCGCGCCAGGCCGCCGAGCAGTGGGCGGACGAGCGTATCCGGGCGCGGGAGGAGGCCGAGGCGCGGGCCGTGGAGCGGGAGGTGGCCGCCCGGGAGGCTGCCGCGCGGCAGGCGGCCCGCGAGCTGGCGCGGGAAGAGGAGTGGGCGGAGCGGAATCGGCTGGAGGCGGTACAGCGCGAGATCGCGAGGCGCCAGGCGGACCGCGATGCCAGCCAGGCCCAGGCGGACCGCGAGGAGAGCCGGCGGCAAGCCGAGAAAGAGCGCGACCAGCGGGCCGAGCGGGAGGAGCGGGAGCGCCGGGCACAGGAGGAGACGGAGCGGGAGCAGCAGCGTCACCGTGAGGAGGAACGGGCCGGGCAGGCCGAGGCAGACCAGCAGGACGCGGTGCGGGAGCGCCAGGCGCCGGCGGACGCGGCACGGGAGCAGCGGGAGCGCCGGGCGGCGGAGGCGGCATCGCGGCGTACCAGGGCGCGGCACGCGGCTGAGGTGGCGGCGCATGCCCGGCGATGGCAGGCGGACGCCGACCGGCGACTCGGCGAGGAGGCCAGGCAGCGGTGGGCGGAGTTCACCCATGCCGCCGAGCGGGCCGAGGCCGAACGCGCGCGGGCGGACCGCGACGCGCGGGCCCGCGAGGACCAACGGGCGCTGGCCGAGCGGCGCGCGGTTTCCCAGGAGGCGGCGCGGGTCGGGGCCGAGCGGAGGGAGGCCGCGGAGGCCGCGGCCCGCGAGCAGGAGTGGCGCCAGGCCGAGGAAAGGGAAGCCGCCGACGCGGAGATCCGCCGGGCGCAACGGTCGCGGCTGGCCGATGACGTGCGCCAGAAGCGGGAGGCGTTCGAGAAGGCCCGCAAGTCCGCGGATGACGCGCGGGCCGAATGGGAACGCGCGGCGAAGGAGCTCAAGGAGGTCGAGTACGCGCTCGACGCGACGAAGAAGAAAAATAAAGACACCGCCAGAGAGTCCATAAAGGACGACAAGGTCAAGGGGAGCGGGGAAACAGAGGAGGCCAGCACCGGGAAGGGCAAGGGAAAGGCCGGCGAGGACGCCACGTATCCATGGAGCGTCGCCGAAGGCGCCCTGGGCGAGGTGAGCGTCGCCCGGGTGCCGGAACTGTCCAGCAAAGACCGGACCGCCATCGTGACGGCCCTGATGGATGGCCTGCCACCCGCGGTGCGTACGACACGCGAGCCCGACATCGAGATGGGCGTGATCGGGGCGGCCGACGGGCCCGACCTGGGTACCGTCGCGGAGGAACAGGAGATACGCGCGAAAGTCGAGAGCACGCTGAACGAGCTGCTGACCACGCCGGATCCGAAGAACATCGCGAAGGTGCACGAGCACCGGGAGGAGTGGGCGAAAGCGCTCTTCGACGGCAAGACGTTCAGCGCGGGCGGGCGGCTGATCTGGATTCGCCCGGTGCCGTACGACCCGCGTCCGTCGACCGGTACGCAAACCAGGGGTAGCCGGGAGTACGTGGTCTCGTTCGGCTCGACGAAGGTCGGCCACGAGGAGTCCTCGTCGTCCAGGCGTGGGCTCGCCGGTGGCTTGGAGGAGACGTACACACTCTCGACCGAGTTCGCCTCCCGGCTGATCGCCGGCCTTCCGGTGCTGTCGATCGGCGGTGAGCAAGAGCGTGGCAGGTCCTCGGACACGCGGGTCATCTGGGGCCGGAAGCTCTTCGTGGACAATTCGACGCCGTTCAACAGCGGCCTGTTGTTCCAGGTGTACGTCAACGGGGTGGAGTGGGGGCGGCCGTCGGCACGGCCCGACGGCGGGCTGCTCGACCTGGCCGTCCCGACCCATTACGCCAAGTCCGGCGCCCGTGCGGATCCGGACGCACCGGCGGCACCGCATCCCACGGGCCGGCCCGGACGACCGGTGTCCCAGGCCCGGGAGGTGCTCAACGCGATCGACCTCACGCCGGTCCTGACCGAGTGGCACAAGGCGCTGGTGGCCGCCTTCCCCGCCGACCTCGCGGCCGAGGTCGCCGGTACGGTCACGCGACAGCTGCTGAACGAACGCACCACCCGCAACCGTAGCCAGTGGCTGCTGTCCACAGGGGACATGACGGACACCGTCGAGGTGGGCGGACCGGTACGGAAGTTCAGCGGTTATGTGACCACCGAGGTGAGCCTCCAGGAGATCCAGCTCGCCGACGTCACCGAGGACGTCACGGTGCGCGACGACCTCGGTGTGATCTCGTCGTCGGGCGTCGGGCTGTCCAGCAAGAGCTCCGCGGGCCTGGCCGCATCCGTCAACATCATCGGGCTGACCCACGAGCGGACGGAGGTGGGGGCCGACCACGAGGACTCCTCGTCGAAGGTGACCGGCGGCTTCAACGCCGGCTTCGGCGCCGAGTCTGAGCGCGAGGCCGGCCTCGAGGTCGGCGGCAAGGTGCTGAACCACACGGTGCTCACCCGCAAGGAAAACCAGGCCCGGTACCGGGCGGTGTTCGAGTTCACGCTGACCACGTACGCCAACCACAAGGTCGCGACCGTGACCCGCCGGGTGGTCGCGGAGCACGGGGTGCCGGTGAGCGAGGCGGCACAATTCGAGCGCGGCGTCTACGGCGATGTGTTCACTGCGAGGTTCGGCGCGCCGGGTAGCGGGCGCCCGAGAGCGACGATCGCGTCGTCACCGCTGGTCACCGACCCGCTACCCGCCACCGACCCGGAGGCGCCGTTGGGGCAGGCTACTGATCAGCCGACCGGAACCGACCAGGCGCCACTTCGGGCCATCACGGAGCCGGCACCGGAAACGGCGCCCGAGGCGCCGCCGCCGACCGCATCGGACGTGATCGACCGGTTGCCGCCGAAGGTGGACGGGGCACCGCAGGCACGGCAGGGGTACGTACCCCCGGATGGTCCGGCGGCGCGCGAACCTCTCGCCGCGGCGATGCGGCGCGGCCAGGGTCTCGGCATCGCGGCGAACAAACCCGGCGGCGAGAAGGTCGCCGACCTGATACTTGCGGTGCTACGGCAGAAGTCCGGCCAGTCGGACATCGGTGCCACGGCGCGCCGGGGCGTCCTCGCCCGGGTGGGTCGCGCGGCGATGGAGGCCGATCCGAGCCGGATACAGGGCGGGCGGAAGTTCACCGTCGCCGTTGGCAGCAAGCGCTACCAGATCCTGGTGACCGAACACCGGATGGAGCTGCTGGACAGCACCACCTACCCGATGGTGGTCAACGGCCGCACGCTGACCGGTGCGACGACGGCCGGCTCCCGCTCCACCGAGGCAAGCCTCAGCGGCCGGGTCGGCGGCGGCCCCTCGATCCCGGTGAAGCAGCAGGTAGAGGCAGCCCGGGGGACGGACCCCGAGCATGCCACCGGGCCGGGGCATCAGGGGAGGGTGTACGTCCCCCGAGCCCGGGTCGAGGCGGAGGGCTCGCGCGGCGTCGAGCAGAAGTTCAAGCAGGAGGTCAAGGAGTACCGCCGCACCGAGACCGACGGCGACGTCGTCGACCACCGTTACCGGACGGTGTACGAGGTGGCGATCCGGGAGCTGCCGAGGTTCGGCGAGCCGGGCCCACGGGAGACCTGGCTGATCGGCGTCGACCCCGACGAAGGCGCGACGACACAGCTCGCGGTGCCGGTCGAGCACGTACCCCGCGACCCGTCGGGTACGGAGCGCACCATCACGGCCGCTGAGCTCGCGCGGGCCGGGGCGGTACGGATCGGAGACCTGAAGACAGTCGCGTGGGAGCCCCACGGCCTGCCCCGGCACCTGCCGCTGGACACCGACGGCACCGCCGGGCTGTACCCGTCGTTCCGCCACATCCCGGAGCTTCCGGCGACGGCGGCCAAGCTGTACCAGCGGCTGAACGGGCTCTCCGACGACTGGTTCGACGAGCCGATGAACTGGCCGGACGAGATCTTCGACCTCGGCGCCGGTTCGGAGCTCAACGGCCACTTCCCGGATGCGGTCGACGAGTACGGCTGGGAGCTGCAACTGCCCGACCACGACGGGTACAGCCAGGTCATCAAGGTGCGCGAACGGGTCGTCAAGTCCGGGCTGACGTACCAGTACAGCAGCGACCGCATCGGCAGCGCGAAGGGCGTGGAGCTGGAGCAGTACCGGCAGTCGGCGGTCGGCCACGGCTCCGCGGTGGAACGCGAGCTCGGCGTGGAGGTGAAGGGCGGCGCCGGTGGCCTGTACCTGAACTACGACACGAGCGGGGAGAAGGCGTACGAGCGGGGCCGTGCGGGCGCCAACCTCTACGTCGAGGGGGAGATGTCGGTCGGCGACTCCACCGGCAAGGACCTCGGCGCGATCGACATCACCCGGGCCACGTACAACGACACCGTCCACGTGTACCGTGGGGCGGCCGTCTTCGAGATCACCGCGACCCGTACCAAGGACGGCGCGAGCGAATCCAGCCGTCCGAGGTACGTCGAGGTCCAGGATGCGATGGACCTGCTCGCCGCCGACCGCGCCGCCGAGGACCTGGGGCTCGACCGTCCCCCGGCCGACCTGGCCGCCGCGGCCGAGCCGCGCGTGCTCATCGACGAGGCGCTGCTGCCCGCGGTGGGACACCCCGAGCGGATGCGCGCCAATCGGGTGGCCCAAACCCTGCTCTCCATTGTGGAGGACCTCCAGCGGGGGCGGAGGATCGCCACCGGCGAGGGTGTCGAGCTGCTGAAGCGCGCACTCGTCGGGCGGTTCGGCTCGCGCAAGCTCGAGCCGCAGTTCCTGGCACTCAACGGCCAGGGTGTGTCCGGCTGGTTCCCGGTCCCCGGCCCGTACGGCTCGGTCCAGTACATGTGGGTCCGGGTCACTGGGCGCCCGGCCGGGGCGCCGTCCAGCGACCGGCCGCGAGAGCGGGTCAGTCTCACCCTTCGCGGCGAGACCCACGACGCTACGTCGAACACCAGTAGCTCCGGGTACGGGTGGGCGGCCTCGTTCCAGTACCACGGCCGAGGTGCCTGGGACAGCGACGGCGACACGCTCGGCGGGTTGGGCCATACCGATTACCGGCAGTCCGACTCGGGCGTGGTCGGCAAGCAGGAAGAGTCGAAGGACATCTTCCGCAGCGGTCCGAAGAAGTCACACGAGTTCGAGTACCCGATGGACTTCACCATTGACGTCGCGCTCGCCAGCGAGATGCCGCAGGTGGTCAAGCTCATCATCGACACTGCCCGGACGGTGCTCTTCGGCGGGGCCCGGGTCGCCGGCGTCTGGGGGCCGGAGCTCGAACTGGCCGTTGTGGAATTCTGGTACAACCACGACCTGTTCTCCTGGCGGGACGAGCGGCGCACCACGGGCGACGTACGACTCATCGTGCCGCAGTACCTGACCCGGCCCGCCAGTGCGCCGGCGGGCGGCTGGCGGGTGCTTGACGTCATCGAGGAGGAGCCGGCACCGCAACCCGAGGCGGAGACGGCGGCCCGGAAGTCCACGGACGAGGCGACCCCGGCGCCGACCCCGACGCCTGTGCCCGCCGTGACGGCGGCTGGTCGGCCGGTGCCCTGGTGGGGCGACCCCGGCGATGACCGCCCAGTGCTCAACACCGACCTGGCCACCGATCGGAGCCTCCACCCGTGGGACCTGGAACGGGTGGCGCGGGAGTTCGTGCGATGGGCCCCGCTCACCACGCTGCCGGCCCGGTTGAGCCGGAGCCGGGACCTGACCGCCGACGGCGCCTGGCGGGTGCCCGGTGTGAACGAGGGCAGCGTCCTGCACCGTCTGGTGTCCTACCACGCCGCCCAGGTGATGCTGCGGGCACGCCTCAGCGCTTTGCTCAGACACAGGTACGAGATTCCGGACACCGGCATCACCCTTGGGCTCGACATCAGGCGCAGGAAGGTGTATGTCGACGGGGCCGGCACACCGCTCGGATTCGAGCAGAAGGCCCGCCGCTACGAGCAGCACGAGCAGGGACCGATCAACGAGAGTTCGTTCTCCGCCGTCTGGAACAACGGGTTCGGACCGCAGGGCGGTCGCCCGGCCGGCATCAAGAAGCTCGGCTGGAACGGCGAGGGCGGCAGTGTCGGCGGCAAACGCGGCACCGCGCACTCGGCCGAGATGAGCGAGGTGAACGAGCGTAACTTGGAGGGCAGGCCCACGCACTTCCAGTACCTCTACGACGTCACCGCGGTCATCAAGGGGCCGCACGGCACGCTGCTGATCGACGTCGACTCGGGCGTGTACCTCATGCGCGACGCCGACCCGAACGCGCCGCTGCCGAAGGCCCCGCCAGCGCCGCTGCCTCCGCCACCAGCGATCGAGGACGTGCGGAGCGGGCAGGAGTCCGCCAAGCAGGACAAGACGAAGGCGATGCCGGGGTCCTGGCCGGAGGACGAGGAAGGCGAGCAGGCCGCGCCACACACCGGCGAGGGCCAGAACCCACCGGAGTGGACGGTAGGGCCCGACGGCGAGCACCACTGGACGGGCGAGGGTTGGCCCTCCACCATACCGCCCGGCCTGCGGCAGGGTGCGGCGAGCGGCGAGCGGAACCACTGCCTGCTCGACTCCCTGCGGCAGCTCATCAACGCACGCCGCAACGGTTCGGCGCTGAGCGGTTCGACGTTGAGCGGTTCGGCGCTGAGCACCGAGGGACTGCGCGACTTCCTCCTGGAAAACCTGCGCCAGGAGGGCAGCCGCGACGCTCTGACGGCCGTCGCCGACCTCGCCGAGGACCGGATGCTCGACGTGTACGCCCCGGTCTTCTCCGACGTCCTGCGCAACGGCTTCGGCGTCCGGATCCAGGTTTTCGAGGCCACGGGTAGCCCTCGGCACATCGTCCCGCACCCGATCCTCGGTACCGAGGGACCGCTCCTGCACCTGCACCACGAGGGCCTTCACTTCACCCCGCTCTGGCCGACGGGCGATCAGACCGGCCGCTCGACGGAGAACCGGGCCGGCGCGTCGGGCGGCGACCAGGCCGGTCTGGTGGATCCGTCCTGGCCGCCGCTGTCCGGCCGGCGTTCCGGCCCGGGGTTCGAGCGGGCGTACGGCTGGCTGCGACGGGTGAATCCGTTCCGCTTCCGGGGCGGCGAGTTCGACACCAACTGCCTGCTGACCGCGATCGCCGCCGACCTGACCCAGGCGGCCCGGTTCACCGGGGAGGCGGACGGCGACGTCTTCCAGGCACCGCCGTCGGCCATGCAGACCGTGGCGGATCTCGCGAACTACACGGGCAGGCCGCATTCGGAGGTGCCGGACTACGCCGCCGTCGAGGAGGCGATGCGCGCGGCGCCGATCGGGGCGCGCGCGATCGTCGTGGTCACCGACGCCGGGGGTACGGTGTCGCACGCCTTCAACGCGTTCCGGGACCGGGAGGGCGTCGCGTACGTTGACGGGCAGACGGGCACCTGGGCGACCGCGCCGCGGTATCCGGCGCGGATCCGGTTCATGGCGGTGACCGACGGCATCCCCGCACCGCGTACCGTGCCGCTGCTCGCGCCGCGGCAACCCGGCGCGAGCGACCGCACCGACTTCCTCGCCGGACCCAGACCGGGCCGCGCGGCCGTGCCGCCCGGCCCGAGCGGCTCGACCGAGGTCCTGTCCCGTTCCGACGCCGAGTACTTCTACGAACTGGCCCGCAGCCTCGGCTGGCGCTCGGCGGGCGACCGGTTCGAGCGGGTACGGCACCGGATGGAGAGGTGGCTGGGCGGCCGTACCCAGGCGGACAAGGCGCGCGAATTTGTGTCGTACGTGGTCACCGCCCACCGCGCGGAGGAGTCCGTCCAGCGCGGCCTTGACCAACTGGTGCTGGCCGGACATGGCCTGCACCGGGCCACGGTCGGCGGGCAGCGGGTCGCGGTCCGCGCGCGAGTGGACGACGCTGGGCGGGTGGTCAGCGCCCACCGGGCCACCCGGCTGGACCAGGACCTGGTCGAGCATGGTGGCGATGAGCTCCTCACCGAGCTCTTCGGCGACGGCGGCTGGACGGCGCGGGCCAGCCACGCCAACACGGTCGACCCGGACGCCCGCCAGATCGCGCTCGACTTCCACAGCCCCACGGCGTGGCCCACGCTGGTGGCGGCGCACGCGATCGCGACCGGCCCGGAGGCCCCGCCACACCTCGCGCTGGAGTACCGGACCTTCCGAGGTGCCCAGATCGGCCCGGAGCTTCGCAGTTGGGCGCGTCAGCTGCAGGTACGGCTGACCAGCGACGACGAGCTGGACGTGCGGAGCGCGCTGGCGATCATCGCGCGGCGCACCGCGCGGGAGGCCCGGATCCCGCCGCTGCGCGGCCCGGACCCGGTGGACCAGCCGGAAGAGGACTCGGGGTGCGCGGGCCGGTTCCAGCTGAAGACCTGGAAGGCGACGGCCGACACCCAGCAGCCGGTCGACAGCGTCGTGCGGACGTTGGGGCACGAGATGTTCCACAGCGAGCAGGTCGCCCTGGTCGCCCAGTGGCGGGTGAGCGAGGGCGGCGGCTGGGAGGTGCTGGCGGACGCCACCGACGACCGCGACGTATGGGCCGCCCTCTGGGAGGCGGGCCGTCAGCGCCCGGACGACGAGAGGTACCCGGCGGCGGCGCACCTGTGGCGGTACCACTTCGGCCGCACCGACACGATCCGGGTCGGCAGCGTGCACCAGCGCGTACAGCAGCTGGCCACGCGGGTCGAGCGCCGTCTGCGGGCCGCCGGCACGGTCGATCCGGACGGGCGCCTGCACCGCCGGCTCACCCGGGGCTGGGCCCCGGCGCACATGCTCGCCGCCGACGCCGACGCCATGTACGCCTCCGAGCTGGCCGAGGCGCAGGCCTTCATGTACGTGCTGGACGTCGCGGCGGGCGGCTCGGTGCTGGACTGGACCCGGCTCCCGGACGGACTCGTACCTAACCAGATCGACGGGTACGACGTGTCGGCCCTCGGCACCGCCGGCAGCTTCGTCCGACCGGCGGGGTCCACCATGGAGGCGCCGCACCGGTCGGCGCATCCGGAGCGTCCGCTTGTGGTGGTGGCCGCGACCGGTGCCGCCGATGCCCACCGGGTGCTGCGCGAGCTGCGGGACGAGCTACCCGAAGGCGTGCTCGTGGAGCTGGCGCTGCCGGAGCGGGTGAGTGCGGAGCGGGCGGTGGCGCTGGCCGCCGTGCTCGGCGACGACCGGGTCCTCGCGATCGCCGCCGACCGGCTCCGGCCCTCCGGCGCGCTGGTCGACAACTTCGTGGCGTACAGCTGGGGGCACGCGCCGACGCTGCGGCCCGCCGCCCAGTACTTCACCGTGCACGCCGAGCCGCAGCATGTGCCTGTGCGGGGGACCCGGACCGTGCTGGACCCCATGGGCGGCGAGCGGTACGAGATGCTGCCCGGCTGGCAGGTCCGGCTTATCGGGGATCGGGTGTGGATCGGGCCGGCCGGCGCGGAACCCTCCATCGAGGACGATGACCCGCCGGTCGTCGTCGGCCTGCCGGACCGAGACACCCCGTGGACGGTCTGGCAGCACGCGCTCTGGCTCGGCCGCGACCTGGCCAGCCACCAAGGGACCACCACCGACACCGGGTTCGTCCGGGTGCACCGGCCAGACCCGGTACCGCCGGCGCTTCCCGTGCCCGACCCGGACATCGTGCACGCCGTCGAGGAGTGGGACGAGCGGCTGCTCGAGCGCGCCTTCGGCGACGGGCATCCGGTCGACCCGGCCGCGTTCGCGTATGAGCCGGACAAGGACGAGGGCATCGCGGGACCGGCGCGCCAGCGACCCAGCTTCACCGCGTACGACCTCCTGGACGAACTGCTGGACGTGGCCGGCGCGGACCCGGCGGAGCGCGACCAGGACCGGCTCGTGGCCGCGCTCGACGACCTGGCCGGCCGGCTCGGCGTACCCCGGCGGGAGCTACTGCCGATCGCGTACCAGACGGCGCGGGCGTTCGGCGTGGGCGCACTGACCGAGACCCGGCTGGAGACGGCGAACCGGTCCCGCCACCTGTGGATATGGACGGTCGAGGTGCCCAGCCTGTAGGTGACCGAGGGGCCACCAGCGGAGGGGAGCCGGAATGGGGCGGTAACCAGGACGGCTCGGAGCCGATGGACATCGACGAGGAGCTCTCCGCCAGTGAACAGCGACCGCATGCCACCGTGTCGGGCGACATCGAGGTCATCAATGCTGTGCCACGCCATCGGCGAGGTCGACCTGCCCGCGCCGGGCGGCTGGCAACTGCGCCCACCACCGCCAAGCCGGCCGGTCTCCACGTCTCACCGGTGGTAGCTCAGATTCACGATGAGCGCGGCCACTGCGGTGGAGAAGAACACGGCCCATCCCACAAGCTGACGGGAACCCACCCGCAGGTGGGCAAGGAGCGCGCCGACGAAGTACAGCACCAGCCCAGCGGCGGCGAGTATCCCCAGCAGGGGTACCGCGAACCCGGCCAACAGCCCCGCGGAGCCCGCCGCCAGCAGCAGGCCCAACACCGGTACCCACGACCGCGGCACGCGCTTCATGTCTGCCTGGGCTTTGGGATAGTCGTGGCCGATCAGGTAGGTGACGGCGGCGATGCCGTTGAAGACCGACGCGAGGATGGTGACCGTAACGTAAGCGACAAACACGAGCACTCCTTTGTGGCTGCCTCAACGACGAACTGGGGCTGCGGCGTGTGACATGGCCGCGAGATGGGTGCTGCCCACCCCCCGTCCGACCCCGGTGCCCTGCCCACCCGACCGACTCGTGGAGCGGCAGCTCATGATCGGTTATTCCGGCGTGAAGCATCGTCCGCTGTGGTGTCGGGATCGTTCGCCTCGCAGGCCGGGCACGCGAATTCCTCCCTGAAGCCGTCGCGCCACGACGGGTAGCGCAGTTGCCAGCCCAGTTCCCGCTTGGCCTTGGCGTTGGCGAAGCCGCGCCCCTTGTTGGTCATCATGTCCACCATCATCTCGCCGGCCAGCATCCTGGCCAGCCACGCCGGGAGCCGCCGGGGTGGTTTGGCCCCGGCGCATTCGGCCAGATGGGGCAGCCATTGGCTGACCGGTGCCGGCTCGTCGTCGACGATGTTGAACACACCCCGTGCCTTCTGCTCCACCGCCAGGACGGTCGCGCTCGCCGCGTCACCGGTGTGCACCCACGAGAAGTAGCCGGTGCCGCCCCCGACGAGCGGGTACAGCCGCTTGCGCACGAGCTTGACCTGATCGTCGGTGGCACCCGGCCCGTACAGCCCGCCGTAGCGCAGGACCGCGCCGCCTGCTTTGACCACCACGCCCTCGAGGTGGTTGATCGCCTCCGTTCCCGCCACCTCATCCAGCGGGTCCTGCTCGGTCTTGACCGAGGAGGCCACGCGGATTCCGCTGAAGATGGCGGCACTCTGTGCGACGAAGGTGGCTACCCCGGTCGCCGCGGCTGCGGCCAGCAGGTGGTCGGTCCCCTCGCCGCGCAGCCGGTTGGTGATGGCGAAGAAGCGGTCGGGCCTCCTCATGTTGGGCTTGCCGGCGTGCGCCTCGGAAAGCCCCGTCATCTGGTGCACGATCGCGTCCGGTCGGGCCGCGGCCACCGCCTCGCCGACCGCCACCGCGTCCAGCCCGTCCATCACAACCCCGTTGGCGCCCAGCTTTCGCAGCATTTCCAGCCTGGTCGCGTTCGTCGTCGTCGCTGTCACCTGATGTCCGCGTGCCACCAGCCGCGGCACCAACTGCCGCCCGATGACACCGGTCCCGCCCGCCACGAACACCCGCATGACGTCACCCTCCTCATCTCGGTACCGGCTCTCTCACCAAGACGAGGAGGGCCCTCCAGCCCGTGACATGCCAGACGCTCCTGCCGGTCGACGGGCGGTCAAGGTGTACCGCCACCGGCGCTGACCCACCTTGGACACCGGAGCGACATCGCGCGGTCGGCAAGATGTCACTACAGTGACACTGCCCTTCCGCCCGTCTGTACTGGTTACGTTGTCGCTGAAAAGAGTGAGGTATGCAGGCTCAACCGCCTCGGCGCAATCCTTCCGCGCAGCCATCCGTGACCCACGCGGCACAGAGGACGGCGGCCCGGTCCCCGGTGACGGATCGACCGGGTCGCCGGTCAGGCGGGCAAGGCGCCGGGTCGGCCGGCGGCGGGACCAGATCGAAGAGCCGCCCGCGTCGCGATCCGCTGTGGGCGCGGCTCCTTGTCATCATGGGCGCGTTGCTGATGATCACCAGTGGGGGTGCGATCGCGGGCGGCAAGGTCCTGATCAGCCAGGCCACCGGCGGCATCGCCCAGGGTGACCTGCTCGGCGACGCCGGCAAGTCGGACGCGGAAGGCGGTGACTCCCTCGACGGTCCGATCGACATCCTCCTGCTGGGCATGGACACCCGACCGACCTGGGACGTCAGCGACGCCCGACCGGACAGCATCATCGCGCTGCACATACCCGCCAGCCACGATCAGGCGTACCTGATCTCACTTCCCCGCGACACGAAAGTACAGGTGCCCGGCGTCGGGCCGGCGAAGCTCAACGAGTCGTTCTTCTGGGGTGCGCGCAATGGCGGGGGGCTGCGGGGCGGGACCAAGATGCTGGCCCAGGTCATCAAGAATCTCACCGGCCTCAGCTTCGACGGTATGGCGATCATCGACTTCGGGGGCTTCAAGAAACTCGTCGACGCCCTCGGCGGAGTCCACCTGTGCGTCGACCAGACGGTCACGTCACATCACATGACCCTGGTGGACGGCAAGGCGCAGTGGAATGCCACGGCGAAGAAGATGGGCGGTAAGAAGGAACCGGTCGTCTACAAACCCGGCTGCTACGACATGGAGGGCTGGCAGGCCCTGGACTACTCGCGGCAACGCTACGGGCTCAAGAACGGCGACTACGACCGGCAGCGCCACCAGCAACAACTGCTCAAGGCGATCGGCAAGAAGGCGACCAGCAGCGGCGTGATAACGAACCCATTGAAGATCAATTCGCTCATCAAGGCCGCCGGTCAGTCACTTGTACTGGACACCAAGGGAACCTCGATCGCCGACTTCGTGTTCACCCTCAAGGGCATCGCCGCGAACAACCTGATCACGCTGCGGACGAACGGGGGGACCTTCAAGAGCGAGAAGGTCGACGGAAAGTCGTACGAAACCCTTGACGAGACATCGGTGCAGCTCTTCCGAGCCGTAAAGGAAGACAAGGTCAGTGAATTCATCATCGAAAATCCGAATGTGATCGCCGCAGAGAAATAGCCGAATGGCCTGGACGTCGTGCGGGTCCATCGCGGGATGTCCGCCGTGTCGCGCTCGCCACCTGACCGGCTCCGCTCACGGCCCTCGGACGACTGACCCGACGTGATCGACGAATCGACGCGACGCCTGAACGAGGGCGCGCTGCGCGCCCCTCTTCCTGCTCTTCTGCTGCTGTCACCCCGACCTCACGCCCGCCTCCCAGGTGGTGTTGACCCTGCGCGCCGTCGGCGGCCTCACCACCCGCGAGATCGCCGAGGGTGTGTCCGTCCTGCAGTCGGCGCTGGCCGTTCAGCGCTTCGGCCGTTACCAGGTCGAGGCCGCCATCGCCGCGCTGCACGACGACGCGCCGAGCGCCGAGGAGACCGATTGGCCGCAGATCCTCTCCTGGTACGACGAGTTCGTCGCCCTCACCGACGACCCGGTGCGCCAGGACCCGGCCGCGGTACTCGGGCGCGCGGTCGCGGTCGGTCACGTCTTCGGTGCCGCCGCCGGGCTGAGCGAGACCGACCGGCTGTGTGAGGTGATCGGCGAGCGGCACCGCTGGCTCGCCGTCCGCGGCCACCTGCACGAGCTGGGCGGCGACCTGAGCGCCGCCGCCGCGGCGTACGCGGAGGCCGGCCGCCGGGCCACGAACGTCGCCGAGCGCGACCACCTGGTCCGCCAGGCCGCCCGCGCCGGGCCGGCCCGTGCACCGCTGGCTAAAACAGCTGGAGGGAGCCGCTCGTCTGGGCATGCCATTCGCCGATCCGCAGCGTCACGGCGGTCAGCGCGAACAGGGCGACCGACAGCGCCGCGAGCATTGCCAGCTCGCCGCTGAGTTCGCCGACCCCGCTGGCCTCCAGCAGCGCGCCGCGGAGCACGGTGAGGCTGGTCGTGGGCGGGAAGGCGAGACCGATCGCCTTGACCCACACGGGCAGGGCAAAGAGCGGCAGCCGCACCCCGGCGACAAACCACAGCGGATCGTCCAGCGGCGTGTAGAGGAAGGGGGAGTCGCGGGAGAACATCAACAGGCTGTTGAGGAAGGCGCCCCACGCGACCGCCGGCACCAGCAGGGCGGCGAGCGCGACCAGGTACATGCCGGGGTGGGCCACGCGCAGCGTGCCGGTCGCGGCGGCCGCGGCGACGGCGAAGGCACCGAAGAGCCAGGCGCTCACCTCCGCCACCGCCCTCGCTCGACTCGGCTGAGCGGGGGCGTAGCCGAGCCCGGCGTCGGTGCTGCCGCCGGTCACGATCCCGGTGGTGCCGGGCGGTGGCTCGGGTGGTGACGCGAGCCGCCGCGCCGGCAATCCATTGCCGGGTGGTTATGTCTCGTTCAGTAGCCGTTCATGCCCAGTTCTTATGCGGTTCAAAGCTTGCTCCAAGGTTCGGATGCTTATGTCTTGTTCGCCCCTTGCCGTCACGAGATGGGTTGACCATGCGACTGACGTTCCGACGCCGTGCCGTCCCGCCCGAGCGCACCGCCGGCACCGCGGTGGACCCCGATCCTTCCTCGCCGCCGGGCGCGGAGACCCGGCACCGTAGCGACGACGGCGGTCATGGGCTGCGCGCACCGAGCAAGCTGCACGCATTCAACCGGTACGAGATCAAGTACCTGGTGTCCGGTACCGCGTTGCCGCGGCTGCGGGCGGAACTCGCCGGACGGCTCGATGTCGACAGCCACGGCGACAGCGGCGGTTACGGGGTCTGGAGCGTCTATTACGACACCCCCGACCTGAGGTTCTACTGGGAGAAGATCGAGGGGTTGAAGTTCCGCCGCAAGCTGCGGGTACGCCACTACGGCGACCGGTCCACCGTCGACGACGACACCACCGTGTACGTCGAGATCAAGCAGCGGGTCAACCGGGTCACCCAGAAACGGCGGGTCGCGCTGCCGTACCACCTGGCCCGGGACCTGTGCGAGCGCCGGGTCATGATCGACCACGACCCGTCGCAACGGGCGTTTCTGGAAGAGGTCCTGGAACTGCTCTCCGGGCTGGACCTGCGCCCGGTCGCGATGACCGGCTACCAGCGCGAGGCGTTCATCGGGCGCGATGCCGACGCCGGGCTGCGCGTCACCATCGACCAGCGGGTCCGCGGGCGGGACCGTGACTTCCACCTCGGCGCGGCGGCCGAGAACCGCCTCATCGTCCCGGCCCGGCTCGCGGTGGTGGAGTTCAAGGCCAACGAACGCGTCCCGTACTGGCTTACCGACCTCGCCGCCGAACTCAATTTGTCGGTGGTGCGCATGTCCAAGTACTGCCAGGGCGTCGAGGCCTTCGGCCGGGCGCCCCGATCGATCTTCCATGTTCCCGATGACGACCCCGCCGGTGCCCCGGTGCCGGCCTTCGCCGAAAGTGAGGCCTGACCCATGCCGTTCGACGTTCAGGATCTGTCCGGCACGTTCAGCGTCGGTGACATCGCCATCGCGCTGTCGCTGTCGTTCGTGCTCAGTGCGATGATCGGCTGGGTCTACCGGTTCACCCACCGCAACGTCTCCTACAGCCAGTCCTACGTACAGACGCTCGTCATCCTGGGCATGCTCATCGCATTGATCATGCTGGTGGTCGGGTCGAACATCGCCCGCGCCTTCGCCCTCGTCGGCGCGCTGTCGGTGGTGCGGTTCCGCAACGCCATCAAGGAGACCCGCGACGTCGGGTTCATCTTCCTCGTCATGGGCGTCGGCATGGCCGCCGGCACCAGGTTCTACACCCTCGCGGTCGTCGCCGCCGTCGCCATCAGCCTGATCATCCTGGTGATGTACCGGTTCAACTGGTTCGCCGCCAGCATCCAGCGGCAGATCGTCAAGGTCCAGGTGCCGCCGGACGGCAACTACACCGAACACATCCAGGACGTGCTCATCGCCCACACCAGCGAGTTCGAGCTGGTCAGCATGGAGTCGATCCGCGGCGGTGCGCTGACCGAGATGATGTACACCGTCCGGCTCAAGAAGGGCCGCGAACCCGGCCAGTTGATCGCCGCCCTGGGCGAGCGCACGGGGGGCCAGCGGGTCACGGTGCTGACCGGCTACGACCAGACGGATCTGTGATGCCGCCGCCCAGCCCGCTGCGGCGCAGACTGCTGCACCGGGTTCCGTTGCGGGTGCGGCACTACTGGAAGCTGCTGGTCACCTGCGGGGTGTTCCTCGTCGTCTGCGCGGTGCTGTTGAGCACCGTCCGGGTCACGCCGCTGGTCACCAGCGCCAGCGCCCGCAACGCCGACCAGGTCACCCAGAACATCACCGGAACCACGGACCTCTTCGACGCGACCGAGGCGCACCGCATCACCCTCACCTTCCGCGACAGCGACTACCAGCGGCTGCTCGACGAGTTCTGGCAGGACGGCGAGAAGGGCTTCCTCGAGGCCGACCTCACCATCGACGGCACCCACGTCCCCAGCGTCGGTATCCGCCTGAAAGGCAACTCCACCCTGGCCGGGCTCACCCGCAACGGCGAAGCCCGGTCGGGTGGGCTCTTCGGCCAGGGCCGCCCGCGGGGTGCCGGACAGGCGCCGCCGAACGAAGGCGGCCCCGCGGGCGGTCGCCCGGGCCCCGGCGCTCCAGACGGCACCGAAGCGGGCGTGCCGGGAGGCAACCCGCCGGGCGGTGGCGCTCAGGGTGGAGGTGCGCCGGGCGGGGGTGCGCCAGGTGGCATCGGGCCGGGCGGAGCCGGGCCGGGCGGAGGGTTCGGCCAGTCCTCGCTCAAGGCCGAAGAGCCCGAGACGCTGCCGTGGCTGATCCGCTTCGACGAGTTCGTCGAGGGCCGCCGGTACCAGGGTCACCGCGAGATCGCCGTACGGGTCGCCGGTATGGGGGGCGGCACCACGGTACTCAATGAGGCCGTGTCGCTGAACGTGCTCGCCTCGGCCGGGCTGACCGCCCAGCGGTACGCGTACGCCGGCTTCACCGTCAACGATCGGCCCACCGCCGCCCGGCTCATCGTCGAGCACCCCGACGAGGGCTTCGCCGACGCGCTGGGCGGCTCCGGAGTGCTCTACAAGAGCCTGGCCACCAGCCAGTTCACCGACCAGGGCGACGACCCCACCAGCTACGCCGACGACTTCAAACAGATCACCATGAAGGGCAGCCAGGACCTCCAGCCCGTCATCAACCTGATTAGGTGGGTCAACACCAGCAGCGACGCCGACTTCGACCGCCACCTCGCCGATCACATCGACGTGCCGGCCTTCGCCCGTTACCTGGCCGCGCAGAACCTGCTGCTCAACTTCGACGACATGGCCGGCCCTGGCCGCAACTACTACCTCTGGTACGACCTGGGCACCAAGAAATTCACCGTCGTCGGCTGGGACTACAATCTCACCTTCGCCGGCAGTGCCACCCAGGGCCCGCACGACACATCCACCATGGGCGGCCGTTTCCCTCAGAACGGTCAGGGACCACCACAGGGTTTCCAGCCACCGGCCGGCATGCAACTACCCGAGGGGATGCAACCCCCTGAAGGCATGCAACTACCCGAGGGTATGCAGCTACCCGAGGGCATGCCGCAACCCGGCGGCGACGCCGCCGGTGGGCGGGGTGGGCCAGGCGGCGGTTTCGCCGGGATGGGCGGTAACAAGCTCAAGGAACGGTTCCTGGCCAGCGCCGCGTTCACAACGGCGTACGAGGACGCCTACCGCGACCTGTACCGCGCGATCTACGCAAACGCCACCGCCCTGAACGCCCTCGACAGCATCAGCAGGGCCATATCCGCGGTGGATGGATATGACGAAACGAGAACCACCGCCGACGTCGAGCAACTGCGAACCCTCATCCGGCAACGCACCGAACATCTCGCCACCGACAGCGTCATCGCCGGGCGGTAAACCGTACGCGGGCGGCGAGATCCCCCGGACGCTGCGGCCGGCGGTGTGAGTGCACGCACACCGCCGGCCACAGCCCGCCGGGCAGGGCCGGACCCGGGTTGCAGGATCCGGAAATTTCGGATCAACTGGTGGCGTGTCCAGCATTGCCGTCCCGACCGACCGCCCCCGAGCCCCAGCGCGCCCCGGCACCGGCGTCACCGCCATAGGTTGGCTGGTCGCCCTGTGCTGCATCGCGTTCGCGGTCGTCAACGTCGTCTTCGAGATGACGGACCGCTTCGCCGACGGCCCCTATGCCGAGTACGCGTCCGGGATCACCGTGATGAACTGGCTCGTCGTCGGGCTGAAGGCGGTGGGGGCCGCCGTGGCCCTGCTGTCGGTCGCCCGCCGCCCGTGGATTCGTCCGTCACTGCTGGGCGTGTTGGTGTGGGGGGCGTTCGCGATGCTCGGCGTGTACGCCGCCGGCAGCGTGGTCCAGGCGGTCGGCATGGCCTCGGGGCTGGCGGGCAGCGCCGACCAGATCACCATGGCCGGCGTCGCTTACGTGCTCTTCTTCCTGGTGCTCGCGAGTGGTTACGGCGTCCTGGCGATCTCCTACTCGCGGCGTTTCGGGCTTTCCAAAGGCGTCGCCGTCCTGGGCGTGCTCGGTGCCCCCGTGATGCTGGGGCTGATCCTGCTGGCCATCCCCATGGTGCTGGCCGCCCTCGGCCTCATGCCTTCGCCCTGACTTTCCCGCCCGCCCGCACCTGTTTCGGAAGGGCACTAGACCTCCTGCGGTAGCGCGGCCTCCGAGGCGGGGAGCCGGCCCGGACGGACGACCGTGACCAGCACGGTCGCCGACAGCAGCATGCCGGCGGCGACCACCGCCGCCATCGCGGCGCTGCCGTTGCCCAGGACGCCGACCAGCGGCGCGGCGAGCGCCCCGACCCCGAACTGGACCGCGCCGAGCAGCGCGGACGCGGTGCCGGCCGCCTCGCCGTGCCGGGCCAGCGCGATGGCCGGCGCGTTCGGGAACACCAGCCCGGTCGCGCCGAGCACCACCCACAGCGGGACCAGCACGCCGGCGAGCCCGCCGACACCGGCCGCCGCGAACAGGAGCAGGACCGCGCCGGCGACCGTGCCGCCGACCAGCGCCCCGGTGAGGATCCGCTGCGGCGTGAACCGGCGCAGCAGCCGCACGTTGAGTTGCGTGGCGGCGATGAGGCTGACCGAACCGGCGCCGAAGGCGATGCCGAACTGCTGCTCGTCCAGGCCGTACTGCTGCTGCAGGACGAACGACGAGCCGGACACGTACGCGAACAGCGCGGCCATGGCCAGGCCGGTCACCAGGACGAGGCCCAGGTAGACGCGGTCGCCGAGCAGGCCCGCGTAGGTGCGGACGGTGCCGGTGAGGCCGCCGCTGCGGCGGCGCTCGGGCGGCAGGGTCTCGCGCAGGGCGAACCGGCTGACCGCGACCAGGCCGGCGCCCAGCACCGCGAGCGCCACGAACACGCCGCGCCAGTTCGTCCAGCGCAGCAATTGGCTGCCGAGCGTCGGGGCCAGCACCGGGGCGACGCCCATGACCAGCATCAGCCGGGACAGGACGCGGGCCACGGTCAGGCCGCTGAACAGGTCGCGGACCACCGCCATGGCGATCACCCCGGCGGCCGCCGCGCCGAGCCCCTGGAGGACCCGCAGCACGCCCAGGAGCGCGACGTTCGGCGCGACCACGCACAGCACCGAGGCCAGGACGTGCAGGACGGTGCCGGCGATCAGCGGCCGGCGGCGGCCCAGCGCGTCCGAGAGGGGGCCGATGACCAGTTGGCCGACGGCGACACCGGCCAGCGTGCCGGTCAGCGTCAGCTGGATGGCGGCCGGGCTGGTGTTCAGGGCGGTCTCGATCGCCGGCAGCGCGGGCAGGTACATGTCGATGGTGAGCGGGCCGAGGGCGATCAGCGAGCCGAGCACGAGCACGATGCGCGCCCGCTCCCGGACGCTCGGCTCCGCCGGCGCGGCGGATCCCGGTGCGGCGGGCGCGATGGGACGGTCGTGGACGGTGGTCATGAAGCGGGCCTTCCCTGGGCGGTGAATCCACCGGAAGCGCGGTGATCTACCGGAAGACAAGATGCCTTCCAGGGGAACCCATTCCCGCGCGCCCGCGCAGTGCCAGGGCTCACAGTCGACCAATCGTTTACTTGACGGTCACGTCGGTGCTCGGGCCGTCGTCGACGGTGTTGGTGGCGGGTTCACCACCGGACGCTAACGCCGCAGCGGAGCTTAATACAAGCTATATATCTACATCTGTCGCTTCGACGGGCGGCCTACTTCGTCAGCGTCGACCCGGTGACCGTGGGGTTGGCGGCGCCGAGGAAGAAGATGCCCGGGAACCCGGCCGTCTCGAAGCCGCGGCTCGGGTTCCCGCGCAGCGTCGACTTCTCGATCCGCATCGTGCCGGTCCGGTCGTTGCTGACGAAGAAGACCGCGCCACCGCCCTCGTTCGCCGTGTTCCGCTCGATCACCGTGCCGGCGAGGCGCAGCGTGATCAGGTTGCCGTCCAGGTAGATCGCCCCGCCGCTGCCCCCGCCAGCGGTGCCGCCCCGGGCCGGGTTGGCGCCGCTGCCGACCGCCGCGTTGCCGGTGAACAGGCTGTTCAGCACCACCCACGAGACGCCGATGCTGCTGAACCCGGCGCCGTTCGAGCAGACGCCGCCGGTGAAGGTGCTGCTCACCACGTACACGGGCAGCCTGTGGTACTGGTCGAGCGCGCGGATCGCGGCGCCGCCCAGGTCCGGACCGGTGCGGTCGCAGCGGTTGCCGGTGAACCGGACGTTGCTGACCTTCAGCCGCCCACCGCGCGCGAAGATGGCGCCGCCACCGCCGCCGTCCACGGTCTGTCCGGTCGCGTTGCCGTTGGCCAGGGTGATGTTCTGGACCGTCAGCCGCGGGCTGGACTGGTCGTCGCAGTGCGAGGTGGTCCAGCCCTGCGCCTTGTCGCAGGTGTTCAGGTACAGGATGCGGCGGGCGCCCCCGCCGCTCAGGGTCACCGTCCCGCCGCCGTCCAGCACCACCCGGGACCGGGCGTTGACCACCTTCGCGGTCGCCTTCATCGCGATCGTCACCGGGGCCGGCCCGCAGTCGAAGGTGATGATCCCGCCGGCCGCCACGGCGGAGACCACCGCCGTGGACGTGCAACTGGCCGGGGTACCGGTGCCGACGACACGGTCCGGCCGGGAGGTGTCGACGGGGCGCGCCTCCGCCGGTACCGCCGCGGTTCCCTTCGGGTTGCCGGCGCGGAACGCGGGTGCTTCCGTGGGCGGCGGGGTCGGGCTTCCGGCCGGCGACGGCGTGGCGTTGGCGCTGCCGAACGCGGCCACGGGCGTATCCGCCCCACCGTCCGGCGGTGTCGTGCTCGACGGCTCGCTGCCACAGCCGGCCACCATCGCCGCCACCACCGCCACCACCATCGCGGGAACGCCTCTCGTACGCACGGGCCGATGCTAGGAGCGCGGGTGCGTGATCGGGTACCCGCTCCCCGCCCCTCCCGCCCCTTGGCTGTCGCTAGTCCTTGATCGAGCCGGTCCGCTTGGCCGCGCGATGGCGAAGCCGTTGGTGCCGGCGGGTGAGCGCGCTGGCCGCTGCCCGGACTGCGACGGCCCGTACTGCCCGCAAATAGGGGCAAATACCCCGCGCGGACCGCTGGTGGCATGCCGGCAACCCGAGCCGGGTACCGCTGGATCATGACGACCTGGAAGCCCATCGAGAAGCACGGGGACCTGTCCGGGACCGCCGCCCGGAAAGAGCTGCCCGACACGGCCTTCGCGTTTCCGGAGAAGCGCAAGGAACCCATCACCGACGCGTCGCACGTGCGCACCGCGCTGGCCCGGTTCGACCAGGTGCACGAGGTCACGGACCAGGAGCGGGACCGGGCCTTCAAGAACATCCTGGCGGCGGCGAAGCACTTCGGCGTGCAGGTGGACGAGACCGACTGGCGCCAGCTGGGAAGCCGCCCGCACACCAGGAACCCGGCCCACTAAACCGGCACGGCTATGCGGTGCTGCCGCGGACCCGGCCGGCGACTCGACCGCGGCCGCGCCACCACCAGCGCTGCGCCAGCAGGGTCAGCACGCCGGCGGTGACGATCGCGCCCACGTTGACGGCGAACTGGGCGGCGGAGCCGGCCGCCTCGTGCCCGACGCCGTAGGCGGCGGCGACGGCGGCGTTGGCCGCGGCCGGCACGGTCGTCACCGAGATGAGCACACCGACCAGCGCGCCGGACTTGGCGGAGGTCAGCGACAGCATGCCGGCCACTCCGGCGAGGAAGCCGACGATCCACGACAGCGCGTCCGGCCGCCAGATGAAGTCGGTGAGCGGGCGCTCCCGTAGCAGCATCGACTTATCCACCAGCCCGATCCAGGTTAGCGCCCAGGTGGCGAGCACGGTCACCGCCGAGGCGGCCAGGAAGCCGGCCCCGAGCGCCACCGCGGACCGGCGCACGATCGACCAGTGTCCGCGGATCAGGCCCACGCAGATCGCAGCCAGCGGCCCGAACTCCGGGCCGACCACCATCGCACCGACGATCAGGATCGGCTGGTCCAGCAGCACGCCGATGCCGGCGATGAGCATGGCGACGGTCAGGAAGGTCAGGTAGGTGACCGTCAGCCGGGTCTCCTCGCCGGTCTTCTGCTCGATCTCCTCCCAGACCACCGCGTCGACGCCGTGCCCCGGCGCCGCCACCGCGGCCCGCTTCCCGGCGGCGGACAGCGACAGGTCCACGTCCTCGATCGAGATCGCCCCGGACTGCTCGATGCCCAGTTCCCGCAGGGCCGAGAGCAGGTCGTTGGCGCCCTCCCGCACCACGTCGCAGAGCACCACGTCGCCGGCGGGCTCGCGGGCCGCCCCGGGCAGGACCACCACGTGGGTCGCCGCGTCGGCCCCGCACACGAGATCCACGACGCGTTCGGTGCAATCCGGGGGCGTGATGATGCGTACGTGCAGCATGGAGCGGACGGTACGTCATGGTTGCGCCGAGTGGACCGCCCTGGGTGGCGGGCGGTAGTGGCCGCGGCGCGGCTCAGCTGGGCACGATGGCGTCGCGACCAGGGTGGTCAGACCAAGCCGGCCTCGCGGAGCAGGCGCCACAGACCCGCGCCGTCGGGCGCGCACAGCCAGTTCTCGCCGGTGGTGCGCCGGGTAGCGGGCCCGCCGCCGGGTGGGTTCGGGAACCCGCCGGCCAGCACCGTCTGCGTCGGGGACAGCCGGCGGATCGCGATCGCCGCCACGTTCTGCGGGTGCGCCTTCGCGAACTCGGCGTAGATCTCCGGGTCGTGCTGCCCGTCGTCGCCGATCAGCAGCCACCGCACCCGGGGAAACTCCCGCGCCAGGCGCGCCAGCGTCACCCGCTTGTGCTGTTGGCCGCTGCGGAACCACCCGTCCGGCGTGGGTCCCCAGTCGGTGAGCAGGAGCGGGCCCGGCGGGTACAGGTGCCGGGACAGGAACCGGGTCAGCGCCGGCGCCACGTTCCACGCACCGGTCGACAGGTAAAGGACGGGCGCGCCGGGGTTCGCGGTGGTCAGGCGCTCGTACAGCACGGCCATCCCGGGTACCGCCGCGCGGGCGTGCTCGTCGAGGACGAACGAGTTCCAGGCGGCGAGCAGCGGCCGGGGCAGCGCGGTGACCATGACCGTGTCGTCGATGTCCGAAATGATGCCGAACCGCGCGTCGGGCTCCATGACGCGGACGGGCGCCTCGACGTCCTTGGCGTCCGCCGTGCTCAGGGTGACGGAGCGCCACCCGGGCTCCAGGTCCGCCTTGATGACACAGTCGACCAGCCCGGTGCGATCGGTGCGCGTCCGGTACCGCTCACCGGCCGCCTTGATGATCATCTCGGTGTGCTTGACCGGCAGGGTGGCGAAGCTGCGCCAGCCGCGTACCTTCTTCGGCGCCCGCCGCGGCGGCTCACCCTGCGGCGGTACCGGGGTGAGCAGCACCCGACCCATGACCCGCACCCAACCGGTGCCGCCGTAACCGGTGTACGCGTAGATCTTGGGCAGCCAGCCGCGGGTGCGCAGCCGGCGTTCGATGGCCTGTTCGACGGCGTCCTCGAAACGCGCCGCGCCGTGCATGCGGCGGACCGGCGCCGGGGTTGCGGGGGTCAGCGACACCCTGACAGCCTGCCTTACCGGCGCTCCGCCTAACCGTCCGACGGGGCACGCCCCGCGAAAATCTCCCGGTGGCGGCGGGGCTCGCGCTCGCACCATCGTGTCTCGCGACCGCGGGCCCCCGCGGTGGACCTGCGGGTTCGGCGGCCAATTCGCTCTGCGGACCACGCGCCGGTGGTGGTCACGGGGCCGCGCCCGGGCCTTCGGGTGCGCTACCGTGATCTTCTTGTCGTGGCGACCGAGGGAGGTGGGATCGATGTCCGTCAGTACCGCACGGGCGCTCCCCTCACGTGGTCGCGTTAACGGCGTCAGGTAGCCGGCCGCGGGGCGCTCGACAGCATCCCGGAGGCAACGATGACGACTCCCACCGAGCGCAGCGGTGACGCCGCCGCCGGGTCCCTCGCCGGCCACCCGGCCACCCGCTTCGATCACGCCGTGGCGGCGGAGGTGGTCCGCCGCTTGCGTGCGGCGGGCTGCGTCTTCGCGGAGGAGGAGGCCGCGGCGCTGCTGTCGACCGCCGGGACCGCCGACGCCCTCGCGGACATGCTCCACCAGCGGGTGGCGGGTCGCCCGCTCGAACATGTCCTCGGTTGGGTGGAGTTCGCCGGCCTGCGCCTCTCGGTCGTACCCGGCGTCTTCGTGCCCCGGCGTCGCACCGAATACCTGGTTCAGCGGGCCGTCGCGCGTACCGGGCCGGGCGTCACCGTTGTTGATCTTTGCTGTGGCTCTGGCGCGATCGGTGCCGCCATCCTGTCCGCCACCTCCGCCGCGGCGGGGGGATCGGGGCCGGGGTGGGCGACGGTTCGGCACGCTTCGCCGCCGCGACTGGTCGCCGCGGACATCGATCCCACCGCCGTGGCGTGTGCCCGTACCAACGTGGCCGGGTTCGGCGCCTCGGTCTACCTCGGTGACCTGTTCGAGGCGCTGCCCGGGGAGCTTCGCGGGCGGGTCGACGTGCTCGTCGCGAACGTGCCCTACGTGCCCACGGGTGAGATCCGCTGGCTTCCGCCGGAGGCCCGCCTGTATGAGCCACGGCACGCACTGGATGGGGGCGCCGACGGGCTCGACGTCCTGCGGCGCATCGCGGCGGGCGCGCCACTCTGGTTGACGCCGCCCGGAACGCGGCCCGGTGGTTGCCTGCTCATCGAGGCGAGCCGCGCGCAGGCCCCGATCGCCGCGGACGTGATGTCCGGTGCGGGGCTCGCGCCCGAGATCCTGGAATCGGCGGAGTTGGCGGCGACCGTGGTGGTCGGCACCTATGCGCGCCGGCGGTGACGACGCGCCGGCCCCCGCCCGGTTCCACCCCCGATCGGACGAACCGGCGCAAATGCCGCGCCGTGCCGGCCGTGTGATCGTACGGTCGGCGGATGGGCGATCCTGACGACGACGAACGGTTCTCCGGGGCTTTCATCGGCCCGGACGAGGGCGAGAACGCTCCGGGCGAACCGGGCACCACCGCCACGGACGGCGGAGATCAACCGCAGGCGGTCCCGTACGTGGGCACGGGCGCGCCCGAGAACGAGGACGGCGCGGGCGACTACGGCGACGGCACCTAGACAGGTAGTTCTCTGCGGCGAGCCCTCCGGCGCATCGCGACCACGAGCCCGAGGACGCCGCCCGCGACGAGTCCGAGGCACGGCAGACCGAACAGCGCCCCCAGGCCGAAGCCCAGCTTTCCGGCCAAACCGCCGATGCGTGGCGGATCGCCGAGCGCCAGCCTGGCCGTGTCCCCCTGGCAGATCACCTGGTATCGGCCGTCGCGTAGCGCGTTCAACCGATACAGGCCGCGCCAGTTCGCCTCCCCGGCGGAGTAGGACATGTCCATTCCGACGTTTTCCAGCCGGGCCTCCCCGCCGTCCAGGGCGGATACGTCGCAGGCCGCCCGGGCGGAAGGCGTTCGCGCGTCGATCCAGATGATCTTGTCCGTCGCAGCCGACACCTGCGTCGTCACCGGCTCGCCCGGACGGAACACCTGATCCGGTAGCTTGACGTCGCGGATCGCCCCCGACAGCGCCAGCGCGAACAGCGCCACGCCAGCGGTCGCGCCGAGGACGGCGATGAGCGCCGCGACGAGATACCACAGCCGGCGGGGGCGCAGGTCGCGGATGGACCGCGGGGCGTGCGGGGGCAGGGGTGTCATGCGCCCATCCTCCCGGTGCGGCCGCTCGCCGGTCACCCCGGTCTCCGCCCGCCCTCGCCCCCGGCAAGCGCGCAGCCGCTCGGGCTCCGACGAGGGAGGCGAGCGGGAGACGGGCGAATCGGGCTTCGACCGCGCTAGCGTCGGACGGGTGATCGAACCGCCAGAGTTGGTACTGCCCACTCCACCGGCCGACCTGCCGGCCACCGTCGGCGAACTGCGCGCCGCCGGGTACCGGTACCAGAGCGTGAAAGCGGAACTGCGGAACAACCTCCTGGCACGCATGCCATCCGGCGAACCCCGTTTCCCCGGCGTCGTGGGGTACGACGACACGGTGCTACCCGAGGTCGAGCGGGCGATCCTCGCCGGGCACGACATGGTGCTGCTCGGCGAGCGGGGGCAGGGCAAGACGCGGCTGATCCGGTCGCTGGTGTCGCTACTGGACGAATGGACGCCGGTGATTCGGGGCTCCGAGCTGAACGAGCACCCGTTCCACCCGGTCACCCCCGCGTCCCGCCGCGCCGCCGCCGAGCAGGGCGACAACCTGCCGGTCGCCTGGCTGCACCGGTCGATGCGGTACGGGGAGAAGCTCGCCACACCGGACACGGGCGTCGGCGACCTGATCGGCGACGTGGACCCGATCCGGGTGGCGCAGGGGCGCACGCTGGGCGACCCCGAGACGATCCACTTTGGCCTGGTGCCCCGCACCAACCGGGGGATCTTCGCGGTGAACGAGCTGCCCGACCTGGCCGAGCGGATCCAGGTCTCGCTGCTCAACGTGCTGGAGGAGCGGGATATCCAGGTCCGGGGCTACCAGCTGCGACTGCCGCTGGACATCCTGCTGGTCGCCAGCGCCAACCCCGAGGACTACACGAACCGGGGTCGCATCATCACGCCGCTGAAGGACCGCTTCGGCGCCGAGATCCGCACCCACTACCCGCTCGACCTGGAGTGGGAAATCGAGCTGGTCCGGCAGGAGGCGCAGCTCGTCGCCGAGGTGCCGGGGCACGTGCTGGAGGTGGTGGCGCGGTTCGCGCGGGCGGTGCGGGAATCGCCGTCGGTGGACCAGCGGTCGGGCGTCTCGGCGCGGTTCGCCATCGCCGCCGCGGAGACGGTGGCGGCGGCGGCCCTGCGGCGCGCCAGCCTGCTCGGCGAGCGGCAGCCCGTGGCCCGGGTCGGCGACACCGCCTCGGTGACGAGCACCCTGCGCGGCAAGGTCGAGTTCGAGAGCGGCGAGGAGGGGCGGGAGACCGAGATTCTCGCGCACCTGCTGCGGACCGCCACGGCGGAGACGTTCCGCGCCCGGCTCGCCGGGCTGGACCTCTCCGGTTTCACGAACCTGGTGGCCGAGGGTGACATCATCGAGACCGGCGACCTGGTCGGCGCGGAGGACCTGCTGCGGCAGGTCGGCACCGTGCCGGGGTTGGCGAAGGTGCTGGAGCGCCTCGGCCTCGGCGACGCGCCGACCGCCGGGCAGGCGGCGGCGGGTGTGGAGTTCGCGCTGGAGGGCCTGCACCTGACCAGGCGGCTGTCGAAGGCGCTGACCGAGGACGGCAAGACCCGCTACGGTGGCGACTGACCATGGCAGGAAACCGGTTCCGCTACGGTGCCTGGGCCGGCGGCCCCGATCCGCTGGCGCCCCCGTACGACGTGCGTGCCGCGGTCGACCGGGTCGGGTCGGACGTCCTGGCCGGCGGGAGCCTGCGCGACGCGCTGCGCAACCTGCTGCGGCGCGGGCCGGACGACGGGCGGGGCCTGGACGATCTGGTGGCCCGGGCGCGCCGGCTGCGCCGGGAGGCGATGCGCCGGGGCAACCTGGACGGTGCGGTCACCCGGGCACAGGCCCTCCTCGACCAGGCCGTCGCCGCCGAGCGGGCGGAACTCGCCCGGCGCGACGACGACGCCGCCCGGTTCAACGAAACGGTGTTGGACAGCCTGCCCCGGTCGACCGCGCGGGCCGTGGCGGAACTGGCCGGGTACGACTGGGCCAGCGACGAGGCGCGGGCCACGTACCGGCAGATCCTGGTCGGGCTGCGGCAGGACGTCCTCGAGCAGCGGTTCGCCGGGCTGCGCGACGCGCTGCGGGGCGCGGACCCGGCGGTCGACCCGCAGGCGAACCGGCGGCTCAAGGAGCTGATGCGGGATCTGAACGACCTGCTGGAGCGGCACGCCCGGGGCGGGGACACGACGGACCAGTTCGCCGAGTTCATGCGCCGGCACGGCGAGTTCTTCCCGGAGAAACCCGGGAACGTGGACGAACTCATCGACGCGCTGGCCCGGCGGGCCGCCGCGGGGGAGCGGCTGCTGCGGTCGCTGACGCCGCAGCAGCGGGCGGAACTCGCCGGGCTGATGGCCCGGGCGTTCGGCCAGGACCCCGAACTGGCCGCGCGGATGGGGGCGATGACCGACAACCTTCGGGCGCTGCGACCCAACCTCAACTGGGACGGCCGCGCCCAGGTCCGGGGCCGCGACGGGCTGGGGTACGGCGAGGCGGCGGGCGCGCTGGCCGACGTCGCCGACCTGGACGACCTGCTCGATCAGCTGGGGCAGGAGCACCCCGGCGCCACGCTGGACGACGTGGACGTGGACGCCGTCGAGCGGTCGCTCGGCCGGGGCGCGGCCGATGATGTGCGGCGGTTGCGGGAGTTGGAGCGGGAGCTGCGCCGCCAGGGCTGGGTCACGAGGGGCGCGGACGGGCTGACCCTCAGCCCGAAGGCGCTGCGCCGGCTGGGCGGGACCGCGCTGCGTACCGTGTTCGGGGACCTCACCGGTGGCCGGCGCGGGCAGCACGACCTGCGCGACGCGGGCGCGGCCGGCGAGATCACCGGGGCGTCCCGGCGCTGGGAGTACGGGGACGAGCAGCCGCTGGACGTGGTCCGCACGATCGGCAACGCGGTGCGGCGGCGGGCCGGCGAGCGGTTCGCGCCGCCGGTGCGGCTGTCCGTCGACGACTTCGAGGTGGTCGAGACCGAGCGGCGGGCGTCCGCGGCGGTGGCGCTCTGCGTGGACCTGTCCTTCTCGATGGTCTCGGACGGCCGGTGGGGGCCGATGAAGCAGACGGCCCTCGCGCTGTCGCACCTCATCGCCACCCGCTACCCCCAGGACGCCCTGCAGATCATCGGCTTCGGTCGGTACGCGCTGCCGCTGTCCCAGCAGGAGCTGGCGGCCGTGGAACCGGAGATGGTCCAGGGCACCAACCTGCAGCACGCGCTGAAACTGGCGGGCCGGCACCTGCGCCGGCACCCGGAGGGCGAGCCGGTGATCCTGGTCGTCACCGACGGCGAGCCCACCGCTCACCTGGAGGGGGACGGCGAGGCGGTGTTCCACTGGCCGCCCCTGGGCGAGACGATCCGGGCAACGATCGCCGAGGTGGACCAGCTCACCCGGTACGGCACCACGCTGAACCTGTTCATGCTCGGGGAGGACGAGGGCCTGCGCCGGTTCGTCGACGCGGTGGCCCGGCGCAGCGGCGGCCGGGTGTTCACCCCCGACGTGGCCGACCTCGGCCGGTATGTGATCTCCGACTACCTGCGGGCGCGGCGCGGACGGCGAGGTGCCTAACGGGGCTACCGTTCCAGCGATGGCGATCGCTGGGACGCGTCCGGCTGTACCGCCCAGCGTGGTCTCCGCGCTGGCGCTGGGCACGCTGCTCAACCCGCTGAACTCGTCCATGATCGCTGTGGCGCTCATCTCCCTCGACCGGGAGTTCGGGGTCGGGGTCGGCTCCGTCACCTGGCTGATCTCCGGGTTCTACCTGGCGGCGTGCGTGTCCCAGCCGCTCATGGGTCGCCTCGCCGACCAGTACGGCCCGCGGCGCATCTTCCTCGTCGGGCTGGTGATCGTGGCCCTGGCCGGGGTGGCCGCCGTCACCGCGCCCGGGTTCTGGTGGCTGGTCGGCTGTCGGGTGGTCCAGGCGGTCGGCACGTCCGCGGCCTTCCCGGCCGGCCTGGCGCTGATCAGACGGATCGCCGGCACCACCCCGCCGGCCGCCACGCTGGCCACGCTGGGCATCACGGCGTCCGGTAGCGCCGCGCTCGGGCCGGTGCTCGGCGGTGTCCTGGTCGCGTTCACGGGCTGGCGGGGCGTCTTCGCGGTGAACATCCCGCTGGCATTGATCGGTCTGGTGATGGCCCTCCGGTGGCTGCCCGCGGATGGGGTGCGGCGTCCCGGCAGCCGGCATCGACCGGACGAATCCCAGGCGGACGCCGTCGCCGGCGCCGGGGAGGTTGCCGTCTCGGGGATGGGCGCTCGCGGCGCAGCCGCGGAGGCCGTGGGCAGCGGCGGCGTGGGCGCGTGCACCGCGACCACAGTCGCCCCGATCGCTTCCGGCGGCGACGGACAGACCGGCGGTGGCCGGACGGGGGCAGAGCGCGACGCGGGGCGCGGGGCGGGAATCCGGGGCCTGGACCTGCCGGGCGCGGCGTTCTTCAGCGTGGCCGTGGTCGGACTCCTGGGCTTCCTGCTGTCGGTCGGTGCCCGGCCGCAGTGGTGGCTGCTCGGCGTCTGTGTGGTCGCCGGAGCGGTGCTGACCTGGCGGGAGTTGCGGGTCGGCGAACCATTCATCGACGTGCGCGCGCTGGCCCGGGACCGGGGACTCGCCAGCGTCTTCGGCCAGCAGATCGCCGTCCAGTTCGTGTTCTACGCGATCTTCTTCAGCCTGCCGCTGTGGCTGGAGGGCGTGCGTGGCCTCGCGGCGGAGCGGGCCGGGTTGGTCATGCTGCCGATCGCGGCGCTGGGGGTGCTGGGCACGCCGGTCGCAGCCAGGCTGGTCCGGCGGCGGGGAGCGGGACTCCCGCTGGTGCTCGGCTCGATCGGGCTGGTGGCGGGCTCCGCCGCGCTGTTCGTGCTGGGCGACCACACGCCGATCGTCGGGGTGCTCGCCGCCACGCTGGTCCTGGGACTGCCCAACGCGTTCAACAACATGGGCCTCCAGGCGGCCCTCTACCAGACGGCACCGCCCGAAGGTGCCGGCGCCGCCGGCGGCCTCTTCCAGACCTGCCGGTACGTGGGCGCGATCTTCTCCACGGCGCTGCTCGGCCTGATGTTCGCCGGCGGCGTGACGACGAACGGGCTGCACGTCACGGGCGCGGTGGCGCTCGGGGTCTCCGGCCTGCTGGTCCTCGCCGCCGTCGACGTCAATCGCCGGCTCGCCCGTCCCTGACGCGCACGACTGGTGGGCGGATGCGCGTTACGTTTGCGGCGTGGACGAGAACGAGAGCCAGCGGGTGGTCGACGCGCTGCGGGAGCGGGGCGTGCCCGCGCACGTCGAGCGCCCCGGCGTCGGCCAGTTCGGCGTGCGGGTGAACCTGCTCGACGGGCGCGAGGCCATCTGGGACACGGACGGTACCGCGGGGCTGGAGGCGCAGGTGATGCGCAACGGGGTTCTCGTGGGGTTTGTGCCGCACATTCCCGGCTCGGAGGATTTCACCGAGGCGCAGGTCGTCGACGCCATCGCCCGCACCGATTACGACCAGCCCGTCGCGCGGCAGCGCTCGACAGCCCCGCCGCCGGCGCCGCCGCTCCCGCGGGAGGGCGGATTCCTCCGGCGCTTCATGAACGGGTTCCGGACCGAGAGCTGACGCCAGGCGCGCTCTGGCGGGCCGCGCCCCGGGCCGCCGGCAGCGCCGAGCTGACGCCAGGCGCGCTCTGGTGGCCGAGAACATCCGGCCCTGAACGATCGGATCTCGGCTCAGGGCAGTTCCAGCGTCTCGGTGCGGGCGATCTCGGCGAAGGCCGCCGACAGGTACGGCGCGAGCTTCGCCCCGGTCGCCGCGAGCAGGTCGGCCACCAGGAGCGGGGCGTGGCGGACGACGGCGCCCTCCGGTACCTCCACCTCGGCGGGGTTGTCCGGGTGCACGCCGAGCGCACCGACGAGCAGCACCATCAGCGCGGTCGCGTTGAGATCCGGGTACCACACCGCCGCCGCCCGGGCGCAGCGGTCCAGGACCGCCTGCACGTCGTCGGCGTCCAGGCCGTCCGGGTGCTGCTCCTCCAGAAGCATCCGGACCACCGCGCCGAGTACCAGGTTGACCTGTTCCTGGTCCAGCGCCGCCAACCGTTCCCCGGCCGTGCGGTACGCGTCCGGCTCGGCGTCGCGGGCGGCGGTCACCGCGGCGGTCGCCGCCGCCGCGATGGCGCGGGCGGGTGGTGGCAGGTTCATCGGTCTCCCCGGCGTTCGATGATCAGGCGGAGCATGCTAACCCCGTTACCCGGCATGCGCGCGGCGCCGGCGTGTTGGCCGCCACGACGGTCGGGCCGGTCGCGGGCGGGGAGCCGGACCACGACTCCGAGACGCGTCGCAGCCGGTGGGGTTCGCGCGCGGTCGGAGGGTGTGCCCGCAAGAGGGAGACGGCGCGCGGACCGTGGCATCGGAAGTTCACCCCCAAGTCCTGATCTGTCAAATTTGTCCGGCGGTTCTCGCGAGGCGATGGCACTAATCTGTGACGCGATGACTTCGCTGAGTATCCGGGCGGCTCCACCGCCTCAGGTACCGCCACCCCAGGCACCGCCACCCCAGGCACCGTTCCGGGCCCCGCCGCCCCGGCAGGGAGATCTGGACCTGCCCGCCGACCTCGCCGAGCTGGAGGCGTGGATCGTGGCCGTGGTGCGCGCCGCCGGTCCGGCCCGGCTGGCCGAGGCGCTGGCCGCGGCCGAGGCGGTCGCGGCCGAGCGGTTCCCCGCGCGGGACGTGGTGCGGGCCATGCGCCGGGCCCTGACCGTGCACCTCACCGAGGGCCTGTCGCAACGCGGCTGACCCGATCCGCGGGCGGCGTCTGAGGGTCGCCTCGCCGCGGATCCGGGCCGGGCAGGTCCTAGGCTGGTCGGTGGCGATCACCTACGCGACGGGCGGGGCAATGGCGGACTACGGGCACGACCTCCTCTTCGGCTGCTTCGTGACCCCGGACGCCGGCCAGCCCGGTGGCGTGCTCGCCCTCGCCGAGCACGCCGACACCCTCGGCCTGGACCTGTTCAGCGTCCAGGACCACCCGTACCAGCCGGGCTTCCTCGACGCCTGGACCCTGCTGGCCACGGTCGCCGGGCGCACCCAGGGCATCCGCGTGTTTCCCAACGTGGCCAACCTGCCGCTGCGCCCGCCTGCCGTGCTCGCCCGCGCCGCCGCCAGCCTGGACCTGCTCACCGGCGGCCGGGTCGAACTGGGGCTCGGCGCCGGGGCCTTCTGGGACGGGATCGCCCACATGGGCGGCCCGCGCCGGTCACCCGGCGAGTCGGTGGACGCCCTCGCCGAGGCGATCGCGGTGATCCGCGCGCTGTGGGAGCCCGGCAAGGCGGTGCACCTGGACGGCAAGTTCTACTCGCTGGCCGGCGCCCGGCCCGGTCCCACGCCCGCGCATCCGATCGGCATCTGGCTCGGTGCGTACAAGCGCCGGATGCTTGAACTCACCGGCCGGCTCGCGGACGGCTGGATCCCGTCCCTGGGGTACGCCTCCCCGACCGAGCTGCGCCGGATGAGCCGCACCCTCGACGAGGCGGCGCTGGCCGCGGGGCGGGACCCGGCGGCGGTCCGCCGGCTCTACAACGTGCACGGCTCGTTCACCGGGGACGGGCGGGAGTTCCTCCAGGGCCCGTCGGACGTCTGGGCCGAGCAGCTCACCGACCTGGTGCTGGAGACCGGCATCAGCGGCTTCATCATCGCACCCGGCCGGGACACCGCCGGCGACCTGCAACGCTTCGCCGAGGAGGTGGCGCCGGCGGTCCGGGAGGCGGTGGCCGCCGC
>NZ_BBQH01000038.1:0-38164 GCF_018397995.1 Rhizomonospora bruguierae | reverse complement strand
GGGGGGGCGGCCACCGCCACGGCGGCCGGTGCCGTGGCCGCCCGCCCGGGCTCGCCCGGTGCCGGGGTCTCGGCGGTTCCCGGCGGCGCCGAACCCGGGGCAGCCGGTGCGGCGAACCGGGGCGGTGTCGCCGGGGTGGCTCCCACACCGCCGCCGAGCGAGCGGGTCAGCGGCACCGACCCCCTGGGTGAGGAGGGCCGCCCGACCGCACCCCGCGATCCCGACCTGGTCGTCACGGCGCAGGGGCAGGTCGGCCAGCGGACCCTGGTGGCGATCCACGATCACCTGCGGCAGGAACTGGCCCAGATCCGGGACGCGGTCCGCCAGGTCGCCGCGGGCCGCCTGGGCGCCGCCGCCGCCCGGTCGCTGATCAACCAGCTCACCATGCGGCAGAACTACTGGTCGCTGGGGGCGTTCTGCGCCGCGTACTGCCGGGTGGTCAGCATCCACCACACCATCGAGGACGAGCACATGTTCGTGGACCTGCGCCGCGCCGACCCGCGGCTCGGCCCGGTGCTGGACCGGCTGGGCGAGGAGCACGAGGTCATCGCGGCCGTGCTCAGCCGGCTGGACGCGGCCCTGGTCGCCATGGTCGACTCCCCGGACCGGCTGGACGAGGTGCGCCGCGAGGTCGACGTGCTCACCGACGCGCTGCTGTCCCACCTGGCGTACGAGGAAGCCGAGCTGCTCGAACCCATCGGCCGCCTCGCGCTGGCGATATGAGCACGGTGAGCGGGGGCGGCGCGTCGGCGGTGCGCGAGGTCGACCTGCTGGTGGTCGGCGGTCTCGGGCTGGACATCGCGGTGGCGGTGCCGTCGGTGCCGCCGCCGGACGCCGATTCGACCACCGTCCCGCCGATCGACCTGCGGGTCGGCAACACGGGGGCCGGTGTGGCGCTGGCCGCCGCGGCGCTGGGCCTGCGGGTGCTGGTCGTGGACACGCTGGGCGCCGACCCGGCCGGTGAGATCGTCCGCGCGGCGCTGCACCGGGCCGGCGTGGCGCACCGCCTCGTCGACGACCCGCGCGGCACCCGCCGCTCGGTCAGCCTCATCGACCCGGCCGGCCGGCGCTCCTCCCTCTACGACCCGCGCGGCGGCTGGGCGGGGCCGCCCCCGTTCGCCGGCTGGGAGCTCGCCCAGCTGGCCGCCGCCGCCCGCCACGTCCACGTGTCCATCATGGACTGGGTGGCGCCGCTCGTCCCCGACCTCGCCGGCTCGGCCCGTTCGTCCTCGACCGACCTGCACGACTGGGACGGTGAGAACCCGTACCACCGGGCGTTCCTGCCCGCCGCCGACATCGTGTTCGTCAGCGGCACCGAACTCGGCGACCGGCTGGACGCGACCCTGCGGGCCGTCCTGGACGGTGCCCGGCAGGCGGCGCCACCCGCCCGACCCGCGGTCTCCGAGGTGACCTCGGCGCTCCCCGGCGCGTACCCGCCCACCGCCGACGGTGGCTCGGCAACCTCGCCCGCGGGTGGCCCTTCGCCGGCTGACGTCGAGCCGCAGCGCGGTGGTCCGGCGTTTTCCGGGGTCGGCCGGCGGCGTGGCGGCCCGGCGTTCGAGGATGGGCGGTTGCCGCTGGCGGTGGGGACGCTCGGCGAGCGTGGCGCCCGGGTCATGCCCGGTGACGCCGTGCCGTTCGACGTGCCGGCCGCCGCCCCACCGGCCGCGATCGTGGATTCCAACGGCGCCGGCGACGCGTTCGCCGCCGGCTTCATCGCCGCCCGCCTGCGTGGCGAGCGCGTCGACCGTGCCGCCGGGTACGCGGCCCGGGTCGCCGTGGCGTCGTGCACGGTCGCCGGCATGGAGTACCCGCCCGGGCTGCTGCCGGCCCCCGGAGGCTGAGGACGCTCAGGTGCCGGCAGCCCCGGGGGCGTTCCGTCGAGGGGCGGACATCGGCTCACCGTTCGAGGGTCATGTATTCGTCCAGCCGCTCGGGCGCGATCAACATTGTCCGGGAATGGGCTCTGGCCGTGTACCGAGGTGGCGTGCGACGATGGCAATCGTGTCAACGGCTATCGATACTCGGGAGCGCTCCCAGAGCCGGCTCCGACTCTGGCTGGCGATCTCCGTCGCCCTGGCGGCGCTGGTCCTGGCGGTGGGTTGGCGACTGGTCGGCGGGCGCGAGGCGCCGGCCGCGGCCGGCGCGGCCGCCGCCAGCGGGAGCCCCGGCGACATGTACGGCATCGCGCCCAATGTCTACGCCTGGCTCACCGAGCGGCTGGTCGCCACGCTGGAAAGCGCCACCCCGGCCGACCACGCGCACCACGGGCACGACATCGCCGGGGCGGAGGCGTCGCCCGGCGCGAAGCCGGTGGTGCTGTGCACCGCCGAGCCGTTCGGCATCGAACCGGCCGGGGCGACCATGCCGGGGGCGGTCACCACCGTCTACGCGCACCACCTGTGCGCGGTGGTGGAGAAGGGCCGGCCCTGGGACTTCGCGGTGAAGATGGCGGGGCCGCTGGTCGCGCACAACACCAACCCGATGGACATCAAGGTGGTCGAGTCGGGGCGCGGGTACGACGAACGGGTCAAGCAGATGATCCCGGCGGAGTACCAGGCCCGCGCGCTGATCGACTTCGGGGACGGGTCCCTGGTGAAGCGGCTGCGCCAGCGGTACGAGGACGCGGCGAAATGAGTTGAGCGGGTCCGCCGGGTCCGGGGACGCTGCCCTCGTGCCCGAGTTGAGATACCCGCCCAAGCCCCGCCCCGGCGACCGCGTCGCCATCGTCTCTGGGCCAACCCCAAGCCGTTCTTCGGGTACAGCGACAACACCAACCTCCTCGCGTACCTGTGGAGCCTCGGCGTCGTGGGCTTCCACGGCGGGTCGGTGATGGTGGAACTGGGCCGGCCGGGGGCGATGCACCCGCTCACCGCGGAGTCGCTGCGGGCGGCGCTGTTCACCAGCGGCCCGTACGAGCTGCGGGCCAGCGACGAGTACCGGGACGAGTCGCGGGACTGGGTCGATCCGGTGACGTTCGAGGCCGAGCCGCCGATGCGGCCCGCCGGGGAGTGGATCTGGCACCGCCCGGACCGGGTGATCGAGGGCGTGACCTGGGGCGGCAACCTGGAGATCCTCGGCTGGCTGCTGATGGCGGACCGGGCCGTCGCCGAACCCGCCGCGTACGAGGGCGCCGTGCTGGTGATCGAGACGAGCGAGGAGCTGCCCTCGTCGCTGGAGGTGTACCGGACGCTGCGCAACATGGGCGAGCGGGGCCTGCTGGGCCGGGCGAAGGCGTCGTCGTTCGAGCGCCCCAACCCGCCGGCGGCGACAATCAAGTACGTCGAGGTGCAGCGGGTGGCGGTGTCGCGCGCGGTGGACGAGTACAACCCGGGGGCGACCGTGGTGTTCGACATCGACCTCGGGCACACGGACCCGCAACTGGTCATCCCGTATGGCGGCCGGATCCGGGTGGACGGCCCGGCGCGCAGGGTCACCGTCTGGTACTGACGGGGGTATGACCCAGGACCGGATCGTCGCCGAGGTGCTGCGCCGGCACGGCGAGACGTTCGCCGAGCGGGCCGGCATCCGGCTGGCCGACAAGCCCTCCCCGCTGTACCGGCTGCTCGTCCTGGCCACCCTGCTCAGCGCGCGGATCACCGCGGAGATCGCGGTCGCCGCCGCGCGCGAGTTGAGCGCGGCCGGGTACACCACGCCGGAGGCCATGCGCGATGCCACCTGGCAGCGGCGGGTGGACGCGCTCGGCCGGGGCCACTACCGCCGGTACGACGAGCGCACCGCCACCATGCTCGGCGACGCCGCCGTCCACTGCGTGCAGCGGTGGCGTGGCGACCTGCGCCGCCTGCACGCCGAGGCCCCGGGCGACGCGCGCGTCCTGAGCCGCCTGGTGCGGGAGTTCAAGGGGATCGGCCCGACCGGTGCGGCGATCTTCCTGCGCGAGGTGCAGGGGGTGTGGCCGGACATCGCCCCGTACGCGGACGAGCGGGTCGCGGCGGGCGCGCGCCGGCTCGGGCTGCCGCCCGAGCCGGCCGCCCTGGCCCGCCTCGTCTCCGCGCCTGACCTGCCGAGATTCGCGGCGGCCCTGGTCGTGCTGGGGCGGGACGAGAAGGCCGCCGAGGCCCTCCGCGGTGCAGCCGATTAATCCCGGTTTCTGGTGAAGCGGCGGGGGCAGGTTGCCACCGACAGCCACCGAAGGAGGAGGAGCTAATCATGGTGAGCACCAGAGCCCCCGCGGCGATGACCTCCCGCGCTGAGCACCGCCCCCTCGTGTCCACCCTCGCGCTCGCGGCATCGTCGATCTTGCTGCTGTTCGGGATCCTCGGCTTCATCCCCGGCATCACCCACAACTACGGGGACCTGTACTTCGCCGGGCACACCTCCACGGCCAAACTCTTCGGCCTGTTCCAGGTGTCCATCCTGCTCAACGCGATCCACCTGCTGTCCGGCCTGATCGGCCTGGCGATGTTCCGCACGGCGGCCAGCGCGCGGACGTTCCTGATCGGCGTCGGCATCTTCTACGCGGCCCTGTGGATCTACGGGATCGCGGTGAACCAGGCCAGCAGCGCCAATGTCATCCCGGTCAACACGGCCGACAACTGGCTGCACTTCGCCCTCGCGGTCGGCATGATCGGATCCGGCCTGACCAGTTCCCGGCCGACCCGTGACGTGACCCGCCAGGCCGCCTAGGCGCGGCCGTGCGCTCAGACGAAGCGCAGATGTGGGCGGCGGCGTAGGCGCACCGCCGCCACGCACAGCACCAGCGCGGTCAGCGCGACCGTCGTCACCACGCCGTGGACCACGCCGCGGGTCAGGTACCCGCCGTCGACGTGGTCGACGGCGTAGGTGGCGATCTCCCGGCTGGACCAGAGCGGCAGTACCTTCGCCAGCGAGCCGGCCGGGTCCGCCATCATCTGCACGGCGACCAGGATCAGCAGCAACAGCGTGCCCTCCAGGTCCCGCGGGACCAGTACGCCGATGAGCAGGCCCAGGGGCGCGGCGACGGCGACCACGAGCAGCATCGCCGCCGCGATCGGCCCCAGCCGGACGACGTCGCCGTGGTCGACGGCGACCAGGGCGAAGAACGGCCCGGCGATCGCCACGCCCAGCCCCCACATCGCGAGCAGCCGGCCCAGGTACAGGTGGTAGCCGCGGAAGCCGGAGACCAGCAGGCGCGGCTCGACCGGGCGGCTGCTGCCGGTGGCGAACAGGGCCGCGGTGCTCACCGCCCAGGCCAGGCCGAGGAACAGCAGGCGGATCGACTGGCCCGGGTGGGCGTCCCGGCGCACCAGGTAGGACGCCAGCGGCAGGGCCAGCAGCAGGAGCAGCACACCGCGGCGGCGCAGGTTCTCCCGGATCGCCAGGTCGGCGACGGTACCGATGCGGCGCATCACGCGGCGGCTCCCGGCATCACCCGCTGGCCGGTGAGGTCCAGGACGGTGTCGACGGCGTTGAGGTGGGTGAGCAGGTGGGTGACCACCACGATGGCGCAGCCCGCGTCCCGCCAGCGCCAGACCTGCCGCCAGAAGTCGTGGTACGCGCCCTGGTCGAAACCGGTGTACGGCTCGTCCAGCAGCAGCACCTCGGGCTGGCCGAGGCCGGCCAGGACCAGGTTCAGCTTCTGCCGGGTGCCGCCGGACAGGTGCCGGGTCTGCGCCCGCTCCGGCGCGGTCCAGCGCAGTTCCCGCGCGGCGAACCGGCCCGCCCGGCGGGCGCCCCGCCGGCTCATCTCCCGCCCCGCGCCGACCAGCATGAAGTGCTCGTCCGCGGTGAGGAAGTCGTACGTGCCGGCGTCCTGCGGGCAGTACCCGAGCCGGCCGCGCACGATGACCTCGCCCGAATCCGGCTTCTGCAGGCCGGCGCAGATGCGCAGGAACGTGCTCTTGCCCGCGCCGTTCTCACCGACGACCGCGGCCACCTGCCCCGCGTGGACGCTCAGGTCGACGCCCCGCAGGACCTGCCGGCGCCCGTACCGCTTGCTGATCCCGCGTACCGCCAGCCGCTCGATCATCCGGGCACGGTAGCACGGGTGGCGAGCAGCGGGGTGGCCGATCGGAGCGGGGCGGTCATCCGTTCGAGCGCCTCCGCGATGCGCTCGGCGCCGTCCGGCGCCAGCCGCGACACGGGCACGGAAAGGCTGATCGCGTCCGCGGCGGGGGACTGCGTCGGCACGGCGCGGGCGACGCAGACGATGCCGTCGGTGTTCTCCTCGCGGTCCACGGCGTAGCCCCGGCGGCGCACCTCGGCCAGTTCCGCGTGCAGGCGGTCCCGGTCGGTGATGGTGTTGGCGGTCAGCGCCGGCAGCGGCCAGGTGAGCATGGCGTCCACGGTGGCCGCGTCGTGCTCGGCCAGCAGCGCCTTGCCCAGCGCCGTCGCATGCGCGGGTAGCTGCCGCCCGATGGCGCTGTAGAGCCGCAGCCGGTGCACGGACTCCCGCTTCGCCAGGTACACCACGCTCGCGCCGGCCAGCCGCCCGAGGTGGACGGTCTCGCCGAACTCGCCGGCCAGCCGGTCCAGGACCCCGCCGATCAGGCCGACCACGTCGTCACCGTCCAGGTAGGCGGCGCCGACCTGGAGCGCGCGGACGCCGAGGCCGAAGCGGGTGCCGGTCGGGTCGGTCTCCACCCAGCCGCGCGCCGCCATGGTGCGCAGCAGCCCGTGCAGGCTGCTCTTGGGAATGCCCAGGGCGCGGGCCAGGTCGCCCAGGCCGTGCCGCTGCCGCGATTCGGCGAGCAGCTCCAGCACTTCCAGGGCCCGGTCCGCCGACTTCACCGGAGGCGCCGGTTCGCCCGTGCGGCGATCGGGAGCCCCCCTCTGTTGATGCAGGTCCACCACGCGGCTATGGTCACACATGTGACCGCCGTTCACCATTCTGAACAACAGACCATCGCCGCCGCGATCGGGCGCACCCGGCTCCTGCCGGTCGTCGTGCTCCAGGAGGCGGCCGGCGCCGAACCGCTCGCCGCCGCGCTCGCCGAGGGTGGGCTGCGTAGCGTCGAGGTGACCTTCCGCACCGCCGCCGCCGCCGCCGCGATCAAGGCGATGTCCGCCCGCGCGGACCTGCTCGTCGGCGCCGGCACCGTGCTGAGCGTCGAGCAGGTGGACCGGGCCGCCGAGGCCGGCGCCCGGTTCGTGGTCAGCCCGGGCTTCTCGCCGCGGGTCGTCCGGCACTGCGTCGGGCTCGGCCTGCCGGTGTTCCCCGGCGCCGCCACCGCCACGGAGGTGCAGATGGCCCTGGACGAGGGGCTCGACACGGTGAAGTTCTTCCCCGCCGAGGACCTGGGCGGAGTCCGGATGATCAAGGCCCTCGCCGCGCCGTTCAGGGCCGTCCGGTTCATCCCGACCGGCGGGGTGAATACCGGCAACCTCGCCGACTACCTGGCCCTGCCGTCCGTCCTCGCGGTCGGCGGCACCTGGATGGTCGCCCCGGACCTGCTGGCCGAGGGCCGCTGGGACGAGGTCACCCGGCGCACCGCCGCCGCCGTGGCCGCCGCGGGAGGTGCGGCATGAGCCCGCTCACCGTCCGTCCGGCCGAGGACTGCCGGTACGACCTGGTCTCGCTCGGCGAGATCATGCTGCGCCTGGACCCGGGCGAGGGCCGGATCCGCACCGCCCGCTCGTTCCGCGCCTGGGAGGGCGGCGGCGAGTACAACGTGGCCCGGGGCCTGCGCCGCTGCTTCGGCATGCGCTCCGCCGTGGTCACCGCGTTCGTCGACAACGAGGTCGGGCGCCTGCTGGAGGATCTGGTGCTCACCGGCGGGGTGGACACCTCGTTCGTCACGTGGATGCCGTTCGACGGCATCGGCCGGACGGTCCGCAACGGGCTGAACTTCACCGAGCGCGGCTTCGGCGCACGCGGTGCGGTCGGCGTCTCCGACCGGGGCAACACCGCCGCCAGCCACCTGCGCCCGGAGGACGTCGACTGGGACCACCTGTTCGGCACGCTCGGCGCCCGCTGGCTGCACACCGGCGGCATCTACGCCGCGCTCTCCGCGACCACCCCGGACGTCATCGAGGCCGCCATGGCCGCCGCGCACCGGCACGGCGCGATCGTCTCGTACGACCTGAACTACCGGCCCAGCCTGTGGAAGGCGGTCGGCGGCAAGGAGCGGGCGCAGGAGGTCAACCGCCGGCTCGCCCGGTACGTGGACGTGATGATCGGCAACGAGGAGGACTTCACCGCCAGCCTCGGCTTCGAGGTGGCGGGGGTGGATGAGAACCTCGCCTCGTTGGAGGTCGCCAACTTCCAGCGGATGATCGAGGAGGTCACCAGGGCGTACCCGAACTTCGCCGTGGTCGCGACCACCATGCGCACGGTGCGCAGCGCCACGGTGAACGACTGGGGCGCGATCGCCTGGGCGAACGGGGAGTTCGCCGAGGCGACCCACCGGCCCGGTCTGGAGATCCTGGACCGGGTGGGCGGCGGCGACAGCTTCGCCTCCGGGCTGATCTACGGCCTGCTCACCGGCGCCGACCTGACCACGGCGGTCGAGTACGGCGCGGCACACGGGGCGCTGGCGATGACCACGCCGGGCGACACATCGATGGCCTCCCGCACGGAGGTCGAGGCGCTGATGGCCGGCGGCAGCGCCCGGGTGCGGCGCTGACCCATGCGGTACCGGCATGGCCGGCCTGCCTGATCTTCGTTGGTGGGACGGGTCGGGCCGCCCTAGCGTCGCTGCCGTGACGAGTATCGCGCTTCTCGGCCTCGGGCGCATGGGCGTGCCGATGGCTGCCCGCCTGGCCGACGCCGGGTACGACCTGACCGTGTGGAACCGCACCGCCCGCCCCCGCGCGGGGCGGGCGGCGGCCACGCCCGCCGAGGCGGTCGCCGGCCGCGACGTGGTCATCACCATGCTCGCGGACCCGCCCGCCGTGCTCCGCGTGCTCGGCGAGGCCGCCGGCGCGCTCAAGCCGGGCGCTGTCGTGGTCGAGATGTCCACCATCGGACCCGACGCGGTCACCTCGCTGCGGTCGCTGCTCCCCGGCGGCGTGGCCCTGGTCGACGCGCCCGTCCTGGGCAGCGTCCCCGCGGCGGCGGGCGGCACCCTCACCATCGTCGCGGGCGGCGCACCGGCCGACGTGGCCGCCGTCGACGGTCCGCTGTCCGTGCTCGGCACCGTTGTCCACGCCGGACCGCTCGGTGCGGGCGCCGCCCTCAAGCTCGTCGTGAACGCGGCCACCATCACCTCGTACGCGATGCTGGGCGACGTTCTCGCGCTGGCCGGCCGGTTGGGCGTGGCCCGGGAGGCGGCGTTGGACGCGCTGGCCGGCACCCCGGCCGGCGCGCTGGTCGCGCGGGTCCGCCCGAAGCTGGACGATCCGGACGCCCCGGTCCACTTCCGCTTGGGGCTGGCCGCGAAGGACCTCGCGCTCGCCGAGGCGGCCGGCGCGGACGGCCTGGTGGCGCTCGCCGCGCGCCGCCTGGCCGAGGCGACGCGGGCCGGGCTGGCCGACCGGGACCTCTCCGCGGTGGTGACCTTCGATCGCACCTGAGCCCGCCCGCGCGTTACCCTCGATCGACTTCGGATTGACGGCCGCCGGTCGGGTCGGCCTCGGGCGCCGGCAAACCGGGCGCCGAGCGACAGGGGAGGAGACGGCGATGCAGGACTGGATCGCGGGCGCGATGGCGGTGCTCGGCACCGTGCTGGTGCTCGGCGGCTTCACGGTGATCATTCTTCGGGCGATGGAGGCGGGCCGGGTCGCGGCGCCCGGCGAGGGCGATGCCGGCCTGGCCGGTGTGGGCATCGGCGGCGACCCGGACCGCACCACGGTGCTCCAGGCCGGCGCGGGCGAGGGGGAGCGCACCACGGTGCTCCACACCGGGGCCGGCACCACGGCCGCGGCGCGCACCTCCGTCGGGTCCCGGTTGCTGGCCGCCGTCCGCCGGATGCCCGAGGCCGACCGGCTCATCGCGTGGGGCATCCTGCTGCTGGTCCTCGGCGCGGTCGCGGCCGGCGCGATCTCCTTCAACCTGGGGGCGAACGCCGGGACCCAGTGAGTGCGAGGGCCCGGTGAGGGGCCGGCGCACACCGGCGGGCGCAATAAGGTCTGACGTCCACAGTGCCGGAAAATTGCGCGCGGCACTGTCCCGTGGGCGTCGCGACGAGTAGCCTCATGGCTCCAAAGCGTGTCCATCCCTCGGAGGCATCGCCCACCATGGTCGATACCGGACTGCGCGTGCTCATCGTCGGCGCCGGCATCGCCGGCCTCGCCGTGGCCCGGTCCCTGCGGGTCGCCGGCTACCGGCCGGACGTGGTGGAGCGGCACCCCGCCGGCCCGGTCGCCGGTGCCGGCATCTACCTACCCGGCAACGCCCTGCGCGCGCTGCGCGAGTTGGGCCTCGCCGAGCCGCTGCGCCCGTTCGGCGCCACCATCGACCGGCAGGTGTTCCGTACCGCCGCCGGCGAGCCGCTGTGCGAACTGGACGTGGCCGAGCTGTGGTCCGGGGTCGGGGAGTGCCGGGCGCTGTCCCGCGCCGACCTGCACCGGGTCATGCTCACCGGGGCCGGCGGCGCGGTCCGGTTCGGCATCGGGGTGACCGGCCTCGTCCCGGCCGGCGAGGCCGTCGACGTCTCCTTCTCGGACGGCTCCGCCGGCGTGTACGACCTGGTCATCGGCGCCGACGGGCGGCGCTCCACGGTCCGCGACCTGGCCCGCCTCGGCGGCCCGGCCAAGCCCGTCGGCCAGTTCGCCTACCGGTCCGTCATCTCCGGTGCGCCCGGCCCCAAGCACTGGACCGCCCTGTTCGGCGAGCGCGCCGGTTTCGTGGCCATGCCGATGGGAGCCGGGCAGGTCTACTGCTACGCCGAGGAGGCCGTGCCCCCGGGCGCCCCCGCGCCGCAGGAGCCGCTGTGCCGCTTCCGGGAGCTGTTCGGCGGCTACGGCGACCCGGTACCCGGGCTGCTGGAGGCCGCGGAGAAGGTGGCCGTCGCGGTCATCGAGGAGGTCGATATCGACCGCTGGTACCACGGGCGCGTGGTGCTGATCGGGGACGCGGCGCACGCCACCTCGCCCAACCTGGCGCAGGGCGCCGCGATGGCGCTGGAGGACGCGTTGGTCCTCGCGGACGCGCTGGTCACCACCGGTGCCGTCCCCGCCGCGCTGGCCGTCTACGAGGCGCGCCGCCGCCCGCGCACCAAGTGGCTGCTGGCGCAGACCCGGCGCCGCGACCGGACCCGCGACCTCACGCCGGCGCTGCGCGACCCGATGATCCGCCGGCTGGGCGACCAGATCTTCGCCGGGCACTACCGGCGCCTGCTGCCGCCGCGCTGAGCCTCAGTTCCGCCCCCTCGCCAGCCCCTCGCGACCCGAGGACTATCCTGCGTCGTAGGTGCGGCTCGCCGGTCCCATCGCCGCGCCCAGGACCAGCATTCGGAGGGCACGTGACCACCGTCGCACCGAAGCCGATCGCGACCCGGGCGCACCCGGTACGCCGGCCCATCCGTGGGTCGGCGTTCGCGCGACTGCTGCGCACCACGGACGCGAAGCAAATCGGCATCATGTACATGGCCACGGCCTTCGTGTTCTTCCTCCTCGGCGGCCTGATGGCGCTGCTGATGCGGGCGGAGCTGGCGCAGCCGGGCGGGCAGTTCCTCTCGCCGGAGCAGTACAACCAGCTGTTCACCATGCACGGCACGGTCATGCTGCTGTTCTTCGCGACGCCGATCGTGTTCGCCTTCGCCAACTACATCGTGCCGATCCAGATCGGCGCCCCGGACGTGTCGTTCCCGCGACTGAACGCCTTCGCGTACTGGCTGTACGTGCTGGGCGGCTCGGTGGCCATGGGTGGCTTCTTCACCCCGAACGGCGCCGCCGACTTCGGCTGGTTCGCCTACGCCCCGCTGAACGACGCTGTCCACTCGCCCGGCATCGGCGCCGACCTGTGGATCATCGGCCTGGCCCTGTCCGGTCTCGGCACCATCCTGGGCGCCGTCAACATGATCACGACGATCCTGACGCTGCGCGCCCCCGCCCTGACGATGTTCCGGATGTCCGTCTTCACGTGGAACATCCTGGTCACCAGCCTGCTCGTGCTGCTGATCTTCCCGATCCTCACCGCCGCCCTGCTGGCCCTGCTCGCCGACCGGCGCCTCGGCTCCCATGTGTACGACCCGGCGACCAACGGCCCGATGCTCTGGCAGCACCTGTTCTGGTTCTTCGGCCACCCCGAGGTCTACGTCGTCGCCCTGCCGTTCTTCGGCATCATCTCCGAGGTCATCCCGGTCTTCAGCCGCAAGCCCGTCTTCGGGTACAAGGGCCTGGTCGCCGCGACCCTGATGATCGCCGCGCTGTCGATGAGCGTGTGGGCGCACCACATGTTCGCCACCGGCCAGGTGCTGCTGCCGTTCTTCTCGTTCCTGTCGTTCCTCATCGCCGTGCCGACCGGTATGAAGTTCTTCAACTGGATCGGCACCATGTGGCGCGGGCAGATCACGTTCGAGTCGCCGATGCTGTTCGCCATCGGCTTCCTCACCACGTTCCTGTTCGGTGGCCTCTCCGGCGTGCTGCTGGCCAGCCCGCCGATCGACTTCCACGTCTCCGACACGTACTTCGTGGTCGCGCACTTCCACTACGTGCTGTTCGGGACCATCGTGTTCGCCGTCTACTCCGGCATCTACTTCTGGTTCCCGAAGATGACCGGCCGGATGCTCGACGAGCGTCTCGGCAAGGTGCACTTCTGGCTCACCTTCGTGGGCTTCCACGCCACCTTCCTGGTCCAGCACTGGCTCGGCACCGAGGGCATGCCCCGCCGGTACTACGACTACCAGGACATCGACGGCTTCACCGCGCTGAACACGATCTCGACCATCGGCGCGTTCGTGCTCGGCGCCTCGACCCTGCCGTTCCTGTACAACGTGTGGAAGTCCTACAAGGCCGGACCGATCGTGACCGTGGACGACCCGTGGGGCCACGGCAACTCGCTGGAATGGGCCACCTCCTGCCCGCCCCCGCTGCGCAACTTCGACCGGATGCCCCGCATCCGCTCCGAGCGCCCCGCGTTCGACCTCAAGTTCCCGCACCTGGCGGCCGGCGGCCAGTCCCTGGAGGGCCCGCCGGAGGGCGGCGCCAAACCGCTCAGCCACGCGGTCGACGGCGGTGCCGCCTACGCCGAGGACCACTCCACCGACCGCTGAGTTCACCGGCTGAGCACGTCCGCTCGGCCTGTCGCGCGAACGCCGTCCCGGCCACCCGGCCGAGGGCGGCGTTTTGCCGTACCGGGGGGTTGCCGGCCGCGCTGAGCAGACGCACGGCCACGGGTGGAGGCGGCGCGGCTGGGTCAGGGGCGGCGGGCGAGGCGGCGACGCACGAGCGTCAGGCCGGCGACCGCGGTGACCACCAGGCCGACCACGCCGGCGGCGGCGAAGCCCCAGCCGGGGTGGTGGCTGTTGTCGATGACGGCGCCGGCCAGCGGGGCGCCGAGGGCCAGGCCGACGGTGATGGCGGAGCTGTGCAGGCCCATCGCCTCGCCCCGGACGGCCGGCGGCGCGAGGCGGCTGACGGCGTCGGCGGTGGCGGCGAGGGTGGGTGCGCAGAGCGCGCCGGCCGGCAGGATGGCCAGGCAGAGGAGCAGCCAGTGGCCGCTGGCCAGCCCGATCGGGATGGTGAGCGCGCACAGCGCGGCGACCAGCGCGAGCGGCGGGATCGCGCGGTGCTGAGCCCCGTACACGAAGCCGCCGATGAGGGAGTAGGCGGCCCAGACGGCCAGCACCAGCCCGGTGAAGGAGAGCTGACCGGAGGCGCGGAGGGCGGCGACCACGGCCACGTCGGTGCCGCTGAGCACCAGGGTGGCGACCGTCCCGACGGCGAGCAGGGTCACCATGCGACCGGTGAGCCACTGGCGGCGGGGCACGGGGGCGTGCTCCTCGTGCCCGGCACGGACCGGCGGGTTGAACAGGTACAGGGCGAGGCCGGACAGGGTGATGCCGGCGCCGATGGCGAACATGGTCGCCCGGGCCGAGACGGCGGTGACGGCGAACACCGCCAGCGCGGGGCCGATCATGAAGGACAGTTCGACGGACATGGAGTCCAGCGCGTACGCCTGGCGGCGTTGCTGCTCGGGGACGAGCGCCGCGATGGACTGCCGGATGACGCCGAAGACGGGCAGCGTGAGCAGGCCGGCGACGGCGGCGGCGGCGAGCAGTACGGGGTACGGCAGGCGGGGCGACGCCGCCCAGAACAGCGCCTCCGCGAGCGTGGTGACCACGAGCATGGGGCGCAGGCCGCGGCGGTCGACGAAGCGGCCGAGCAGCGGGGCGCCGACGGCGCTGGCGACGGTGGTGGCGGTGCCGACCAGCCCGGCGGCGGCGTAGCCGTGGTGCAGGTCGAGCACGACGTGCAGGGTGAGGGTCACGCCCGCGGCGGTGACCGGCACCCGGGCCAGCAGGGCGATCAGGAACAGGCCGCGCACGCCGGGCAGGGCCAGGACGCCACGGTACGGCGCCATGACCCGGCGGGGAGAGGCGAGAGTTGTCATCACCGCCATCATCCCGGGTCCTTACCTGGGGGCGGCTGCTACCCCCGCACGACCGGCTCCCCGTCCAGGGCCACGCCCGCCTCGGCAAGCTGGGCGAGGGCCCGCTCGGTGGTGGGGCGGGCCACCCCGGCGGTCAGGTCGAGCAGCACCGTCGTGGCGAAGCCCTCGGTGGCCGCGTCCAGGGCGGTGGCCCGCACGCAGTGGTCGGTGGCGATGCCGACCACGTCGACGGCGGCCACGCCCCGGGACCGCAGCCACTCGGCCAGCCCGGTGCCGTCCGCGTGGCCCTGGAAGCCCGAGTACGCCGCCGCGTGCTCGCCCTTCGTGAAGACCGCCTCGATCCGGTCCGTGACCAGGTTCGGGTGCAGGTCGGAGCCGGGGGTGCCGACCTCGCAGTGCCGGGGCCAGGTGTCGACGTAGTCGGGCTCCTCCGCGAAGTGGGCGCCGGGGTCCACGTGGTAGTCCTTGGTGGCGACCACGTGGTCCCACCGGTGGCCCTGGTCGGCGAGGGTCCTGGTGATGGCGGTGGCGACGCCGGCCCCGCCGGCGACCGGCAGGGAACCGCCCTCGCAGAAGTCGTTCTGGACGTCGACGATGATCAGTGCACGGGTCATGGTCACACCTCTCGTCAGGCCGGCACGATGCGGACCGGGACCGCCGGGTCGCCGGCGGAGAGCTTGAGCCCCTCCCAGGGTATGGAGATCAGGCACTGCCGCAGGTGTTCCCGGCTCTCGGCCAGGGTCGGCAGCGGGGCGAACTCACCACCCGCCACGTACGTCCGCTGGAGCAGCCGGTCACCGTTCGCGCGGTCCGGCACCCCCATCGGGACGACGACCTCCTCGGTCGCGGTGCCGGTGGGCTTGTGCCGGCGCACCGCCACCTTCCGCCCGCCCACGGTGGCCTTGTGCTCGGAGCGCTTGACCACCGGGCGGCCCTCGACCTCCACCAGCTTGTAGACCAGGCCGGCGGTGGGCGCCCCCGAGCCGGTGACGACCGCGGTGCCGGCCCCGTACATGTCGACCGGCTCGGCGGCGAGCGCCGCGATCGCGTACTCGTTGAGGTCCCCCGAAACTATGATCTTGGTTTCGGTGGCGCCGAGCGAGTCGAGCAGTTCCCGGGAGTGCTGGGCCAGGACCGACAGGTCCCCGGAGTCGATCCGGATGGCGCGCAGGTCGGGCCCGGCGATCGCGATCGCGTTGCGGATGCCCGCCGCGATGTCGTACGTGTCCACCAGCAGCGTGGTGTTCTTGCCCAGCGCCGCCACCTGGGAGGCGAACGCCGCCGGCTCGTCGTCGTGCAGCAGCGTGAACGCGTGCGCGGCGGTCCCCGCGGTCGGTATGCCGTAGCGGGCGCCGGCGGCCAGGTTCGAGGTGGAGGCGAAGCCGGCCAGGTAGGCGGCGCGGGTCGCGGCGACCGCCGCCTCCTCGTGGGTGCGGCGCGAGCCCATCTCGATGACCGGGCGGCCCCGGGCGGCGGTGACCATCCGGGCGGCGGCCGCGGCGATCGCGCTGTCGTGGTTCAGCACCGACAGCACCAGCGTCTCCAGGACCACGCACTCGGCGAACGTGCCCGAGACGGTCAGGATCGGGGAGCCGGGGAAGAAGAGTTCACCCTCCGCGTAGCCCTCGACGTCGCCGGTGAACCGGTAGCCGGCCAGCCAGCGGGCGGTCTCGGCGTCGACCACGCCCGAGTCCAGCAGGAACGCCACCCCGTCCTCGTCGAACCGGAACTCCCGCAGCAGGTCCATCAGCCGGCCCGTGCCGGCCACCACGCCGTACCGCCGCCCGGCCGGCAGCCGCCGGGCGAAGACCTCGAAGACGCAGTGCCGGTCGGCGGTGCCGTCCCGCAGTGCCGCGCCGACCATGGTGAGCTCGTAATGGTCCGTCAGCAGGGCCGGGCTGAGACTCGTCACCCGACCACCCTATGCCGCCGCCCGGCGGGCCCAACGGGACGGCGTCACCCCCGCTTCACGCCGCCGTTGCCGCGCGTACCGCCGCCCGCCGCCCGCGGCTGACCAACGTGGACCCCCGCCGGGGCGGGCGCCCGGCGGGGATCGACCCGGCACCGGTGGCGCCCGATCCCCACGCGGTTTGGCCTGTGCGCCGGGACCGGTGGCAGGATGGGGGGCATGGCTGCCCCGCAGGTCGCACCTGTCGAGACGCCGGACGTCGAGGAGGTCCCCGACGTCGACCGGCCGTGGGTCACCGTCGTGTGGAACGATCCGGTGAACCTCATGTCGTACGTGACCTGGGTCTTCCAGAAGCTGTTCGGCTACAGCAAGGAGAAGGCCGAGAAGTTGATGCTGGACGTGCACCACAAGGGCAAGGCGATCGTCAGCAGCGGCGCCCGGGAGAAGATGGAACACGACGCGTCCCGGCTGCACGCGTACGGCCTGTGGGCGACGGTCGATCAGCCGTGACCATGTTCCGCCGGGACGGCGAGCACTGCGTCGCGCGGTTCGCCGCCGACGAGGTGAAGGTGCTGCGCAAGGTCGCCAACGAGGTGGTCGGCCTGCTCACCGACGGGTTCGACCGGGACGATCCCGTCGTCGGCCGGCTGTTCCCGGACGTTTACCCCGACGACGCGGCCGAGTCGAGCCAGTTCCGCCAGTACACCGAGGGCGACCTGAAGACCGCGAAGATCGACCAGGCGGGCGCGATGCTGGCCGTGCTGCCGGGGGACGCGGGCGGCGAGGTCCGGCTGGACCCGGAATCGGCGGAGGCGTGGCTGCGGGCGCTGAACGACGCCCGGCTGGCGATGGGCATCCGGCTCGACATCGAGGACGGCACCGACCTGGAGGACGAACTCGACGAGGCGGTGCTGCGCGACCCCACGTCCTCCCGGGTCTTCCAGCTCTCCGTGTACGCGTACCTGGGGTATCTCCAGGAGAGCCTGCTCAACGCGATGCTCGACTGACCGTGGGCGCCCCGGCGGGCGCCCACGGCGGGGATCAGTCGAGGCTCGCCAGCTCCTCGGGCGAGAGCGCCAGCTCCACCGCCCGCACGGAATCCCGGATCGTCTCCGGCCGGCTGGAACCGGGGATCGGGATGACCACCGGCGACTTCGCCAGCATCCAGGCCAGGCAGACCTGCTGCGGGCTCACCCCGTGCGCCCCGGCGACCCGGGCGAACGCGCCGGCCCTGCCGCCGAGCCGGTCCGCGTTGCCGATGCCGCCGAGCGGCGACCAGGGCAGGAACGCGATGCCCAGTTCGGCGCAGAGCCGCAGCTCCGGCTCCGAGCTGCGGAACGCGGGGGAGAACTGGTTCTGCACCGACACCAGCCGGCCGCCGAGGATCTCGTTCGCGAGCCGGATCTGCTCCGGGTTCGCGTTCGAGACGCCCGCCATCCGGATCTTGCCGGCGTCCAGCAGCTCCCGGATGGCGCCGATCGCGTCCTCGTAGGGCACGTTCGGGTCCGGCCGGTGGTGCTGGTACAGGCCGATGGCCTCGACGCCGAGCCGCTTGAGCGACGCCTCGCACGCCGCCCGGAGGTACTCGGGGCGGCTGTCGCGCGTCCACGAACCGTTGCCCGGGCGCTTGTGCCCACCCTTCGTGGCGACCAGCACGGTCGAGGTGTCGCCGGGGTAGCTGGCCAGGGCCTGGGCGATCAGCGTCTCGTTGTGCCCCACGTCGTCCGGGTACAGGTGGTACGCGTCCGCGGTGTCGATCAGCGTGACACCCGATTCCAGGGCGGCGTGGATGGTGCGGATGGAGCGCTCCTCGTCCGGGCGGCCCTCGATCGACATCGGCATGCCGCCGAGCCCGATCGCGCTCACCGGGAAATCACCGATACGGCGCTGTTGCATGGTGAACCTCCTTCACCACCAGCCTTTCACGCCTCCTGGTCGCCGTGCCGCACCGCGTAGCGGGCGGCCTGGGTGCGGTCCGACACGGCGAGCTTGGCGAGGATGCTCGACACGTGCGTCTTGACGGTCTTCTCGGACAGGCGCAGGGCGCGCGCGATCTCCCGGTTCGACCGGCCCCGGGCGATCTCGCCCAGCACGTCCCGCTCGCGGGGGTCAGCTGGGTCAGCCGCTGCGGCCCCGGCTCGCCCGCGGCGAGGGCGGCCGTGACGTCGGGCGGGAGCACGACGTGCCCCGGGTCCAGCAGGACCACGTCCGGGCGCAGCTTCGCCACCGCGGCGACGGTCGCCGTGCTGTCACCGGCCTCGCCGACCACCGCGATGTCCCCCTGGACCTCCAGGAAGGTGTGCAGCCCCCGGCGGACCACCGCGTGGTCGTCAGCGATGTACCCGGAGCGCTACTTCGTCCCGGCCACCACCGCCCGCCTGGTGAACCAGGCCCGCGCCGCCGGGGGACGGATCATCGCGGCCGGAACGACCGCCGTGCGCGCCCTGGAGACCGCCGCCGCAGCCGATGGCACCCTCGCCCCGGCCGCCGGCTGGACCGACCTGGTGGTCACCCCGGCACGCGGCGTGCGCGCCGTGGACGGCCTGCTCACCGGTTTTCATGAGCCGCGCGCCTCGCACCTGCTGATGCTCACCGCGATCGCCGGCACCGGCCTGCTCGCCGCCTGCTACCGGGAGGCCCTGGACGGCGGGTACCTGTGGCATGAATTCGCCGGGCGTGAACCTCATCGTCCCGTGAGGCGGGACACGGTGTTCCACTCCGGCGCGGGTCCGACGGTATCCTGGTGGCCGTGCTCAGCATCAGCCAGGCGATCCTCGACGGCATCGTGGCGCACGCCCGCCGGGACCACCCGGATGAGGCGTGCGGCGTCGTCACGGGTCCGATCGGCGCCGACGAGCCCACCCGGCTGATCGAGATGCAGAACGCCGCCCGGTCGATGACGTTCTACGAGTTCGACTCGATGGAGTATCTCAAGGTCTGGCGCGAGATGGACGACCGGGACGAGGAGCCCGTGGTCATCTACCACTCGCACACCGCGACCGAGGCGTACCCGTCCCGCACCGACGTCTCCTTCGCCGGTTGGCCCGAGGCGCATTACCTGCTGGTGTCCACCCGCGACCCGGAGACCACCGAGATCCGCTCGTACCGCATCGTGGACGGTGTGGTGACGGAGGAGCCGGTCCGCATCGTGGATGCCAAGGTGGACCCCATGGCCGTGCAGTCGTACATGTTCGGGCAGAGCCCGACGACGGTCGATTACGAGTGTCGTAGCTGACCCCGGTCCCCCCGTCGTCCCCCGTTCCCTGGCTCTGCGAAATCCGAAGGAGTACCCGTCACCATGGCTATCGAAGTACGCATCCCCACGATCCTGCGCTCCTACACCGGCGGCTCGAAGACCGTCGACGGCGCCGGTGACTCGCTCGGCGGTCTGCTCAGCGACCTCGACGGCAAGTATCCGGGCCTGCGTGGCCGCCTGGTCACCGAGGAGGGTGGCCTGCACCGCTTCGTGAACGTCTACGTCAACGACGAGGACGTGCGGTTCCTCGGCTCGCTGGAGGCCAAGCTGTCCGACGGTGACACCGTCACGATCCTGCCGGCGGTGGCCGGCGGCGCGTTCGGCTTCGCCGCCCTGGCCGCGCTCGCCGGGCGTTGACGGGGGGCCGGGATGGCCCGCTACGAGAACCTCCTGGACGCCGGCGGGGACACCCCGCTGGTCGGCCTGCCACGGCTGTCGCCGGTGGTGCCCGCCGGGGCGCCGCCGGTGCGGCTGTGGGCCAAGCTGGAGGACCGCAACCCGACCGGCTCGGTCAAGGACCGCGCCGCCATGTTCATGGTCCGCTCCGCCGAGGCGGCCGGCCGACTCCGCCCCGGTGCCACGATCCTGGAACCCACCAGCGGCAACACCGGCATCTCCCTGGCCATGGTCGCCAAGCTGCGCGGGTACCGGCTGGTCTGCGTGATGCCGGAGAACGTCTCGGCCGAACGGGTCCAACTGCTGCGCATGTACGGCGCGGAGATCATCTTCTCGCCCGCCGCCGGCGGCTCCAACCAGGCCGTCGCCACCGCCAAGCAGATCGCCGCCGAACACCCCGACTGGGTCATGCTCTTCCAGTACGGCAACGAGGCGAACGCCCGGGCCCACTACGAGACCACCGGCCCCGAACTCCTGCGCGACCTGCCCACCGTCACGCACTTCGTGGCCGGGCTCGGCACCACCGGCACCCTCATGGGCACCGGCCGGTACCTGCGCGAAAAGGTGGAGAACATCGACATCATCGCGGCCGAACCCCGGTACGGCGAGCTGGTGTACGGCCTGCGCAACATCGACGAGGGCTACGTCCCCGAGCTGTACGACGGGTCGGTGCTGACCCGCCGCTTCTCGGTCGGCACCCGGGACGCGGTGCTGCGCACCCGCCAGCTCATCGAGGTCGAGGGCCTGTTCGTGGGCTTCTCCACCGGTGCCGTCCTGCACGCCGCCCTCGCCGTCGCCCACGAGGCGGCCAAGGCGGGCCGGCGCGCGGACGTGGCGTTCCTGGTCGCCGACGCCGGCTGGAAGTACCTCTCCACCGGCGCCTACGGCGGCACCCTCGCCGAGGCCGAAGAGGCCCTCGAAGGCCAGCTCTGGGCCTGACCCGCGGGCCGATCCCGCACGCCGGGCCGCCGACCGGTCACCGGGTCAGGCGGCGGAGGCGAGGGCGATGGTGAGGGCGAGCATGGCCGTGGCCGCGGCGAGCATGAGCCAGGGCAGGCGGCGGCGGTGGACGGCCATGAAGGCGCCCGCGGCCAGGCCGATGCCGACCAGGCCGGCCGAGACGACGGCGGGCTGGAACCACCAGGCGGCGGTGTCGGCGATGATGGTGAACATGGCGTTGACGGCGACCGCGAGCCCGACCACGCCGAGTGCGGTGGCCCAGGCGCACATGCCGAGCAGGCGGTGCGGATGCGGCGCGGGGTCGTGGATGCCGGGAAGGCGGAGCATGGCGTACGGGCGTTGGCCCGGGGTGAGGCCGCCCGTCCCGGCGCTCCGCCCGGCGCCGGTGTCGCCCGCGGCGCCGGCCAGGCCGGCAGCGGATGGTGAATCGGCAGTGGAGTCCGCCCGTCCGCCGGTCGTGGTACGGGCCATGGGGACGAGGTGGGGAGCGTCGTCCAGATCGACGTCGATGTCGGAGTCGAGGTGCTCGACCGGGTCGTATGTTCCGGTCGCTCGCGTGGCCACGTGGTCTCACCGTCCTGGGTCGCCCGCCGGTTCCGGCGCGGTCCTGTCACCGAGTGCAACGCGCTGGTCTCGCTACGCGTAACGCGCGCGCCGGGGGGTGTACCGTGTCGGGTGGGGTGCGTGTCACCTTGGCGACATCTGTCCGGAGACGTATTAGTCCGACCGATCGTTCGGCGTAGGCTGCGCACCGTGACGGACGCGCCGGTGGGCATCTTCGATTCGGGGGTCGGTGGACTCACCGTCGCGCGGGCGATCCTCGACCAGTTGCCGAACGAGCAGGTGCTCTACCTGGGCGACACCGCCCACGTGCCGTACGGGCCGAAGCCGCTGGCGGACGTGCGCCGGTACACGCTCGCGGGACTGGACTCGCTGGCGGAGCAGGGCGCGAAGGTGCTCGTGATCGCCTGCAACTCCGCGACGGCCGCGTGTTTGCACGACGCGCGGGAGCGGTACCGGGTCCCGGTGGTGGAGGTGATCCGTCCGGCGGTGCGGCGGGCCGCCGCGGCGACCCGCAACGGACGCGTCGGGGTCATCGGTACGCCGGTCACCATCGCCAGCCGGGTCTACGAGGACGCCTTCGCCGCCGCGCCGGACGTGGCGGTGACCGGTGTCGCCTGCCCGCAGTTCGTGGACTTCGTGGAGCGCGGCATCACCACCGGCCGGGCGCTGCTGGGGCTGGCCAGCGCGTACCTGGAGCCGTTGCAGCGGGCCGGCGTGGACACGCTGGTGCTCGGGTGCACCCACTACCCGCTGCTGGCCGGCCTGATCGGGGTGGTGATGGGTGATGGCGTCACGCTGGTGTCCAGCGCGGACGAGACCGCCAAGGAGGTCTACCGGGTACTGACCGGCGAGAACCTGGTCCGCCCGGATGATGCCCCGCCGCCGGTGCACCGGTTCCTGGCGACCGGCGACGCCGCGCCGTTCACCCGGCTGGCCCAGCGGTTCCTGGGCGCCGACATCCTCCGTGGGGCCACCAGCGCCGGGGTCGCGGGATGAGGCTGACGGTCCTCGGCTGCGCCGGGAGCTTCCCCGGGCCCGAGTCCGCGTGCTCGTCGTACCTGGTGGAGGAGGACGGCTTCCGGCTGCTGGTCGACTTCGGCACGGGTGCGCTGAGCGCGTTACAGCGGTACGCGAGCCTCAAGTCGGTGGACGCGATCCTGCTGACCCACCTGCACTGCGACCACATGCAGGACGCCTGCTCCTATGTGGTGGTTCGCCGGTACGCGCCGGACGGCCCCTACCCGCCGGTGCCGGTGTACGCGCCGTCGGGCGCCCCGGACCGGCTCGCCACCGCGTACAGCCCGGACGACGGCCCGCTGGACGACGTGTACACGTTCTACGGCTTACAGCCGGGGACGTTCCCCATCGGGCCCTTCACCGTCACCGTCGACCGGGTGAACCACCCGGTCGAAACGTACGGGGTCCGGCTGGAGGCCGCCGGCCGGGTGCTGGCCTACTCGGCGGACACGGCGCCGTGCGACGCGCTGCTGCGGCTCGCGCACGGCGCCGACGTGTTCCTGTGTGAGGCGGCGTACATGGACGGCGAGGACAACCCGCCGGATCTGCACATGACCGGCCGGGAGGCGGGTGAGGCGGCGACCAAGGCGGGAGTGGGTCGGCTGTTGTTGACCCACCTGGTTCCCGCGTGGGGCAGCGAGGCGCTGACCTACGAGGCCGCCGCCGCGGCGTACGCCGGATATGTCGAGATCGTCCGCCCCGGTGCCCGCTACGACATCTGACAGAGATCCCCGCCGATCCGGGCGCGTGGGTAGATCTTGAACTGTAACTTTGCGGTGGAGTTCGCCCGTAGTAAACACGGGCGACGCCTGGTGCACCGGCCGCAGTCGGACCGTGGGCGCATGCGTATCGCGATCATCACGGAGTCGTTCCCGCCGGACGTCAACGGCGTGGCCAACTCCGTCGCCCGGGTCGCCGAGCACCTGGTCCGGCGCGGGCACGACCCGATGGTCATCGCGCCGGCGCCGTCCGCCGCCGCCCGCGCCGTCGCGGGCAACCATCCGTTTCCGGTACGCCGGGTGCCGAGCGTACCCATGCCGCGGTACCGGTCGTTCCGGCTGGGCCTGCCGGTGCCCCGGCTCGCCGATGCGCTCGCCGAGCACCGCCCCGACATCGTGCATCTGGCCAGCCCGTTCCTGCTCGGCGCCCGGGGCGTGGCGCTGGCCGGGCAGCGCGACATCCCCGCCGTGGCCGTGTACCAGACCGACGTGGCCGGGTACGCCCGCGCGTACCGCCTGGGCTGGGGCGAGGCGACCGCCTGGCGCTGGCTGCGGACGATCCACAACGCGGCGGACCGCACCCTCGCGCCGTCCAGCACGGCGGCCTCGACGCTGGTCGCGAACGGGATCCAGCGGGTGTGGCTGTGGCGGCGCGGGGTGGACGCGGCGCGCTTCGACCCGAGCCGGCGGCACGGGGGAGTCCGCCGCCTGCTGGCCCCGAACGGCGAGGTGATCGTCGGGTACGTGGGCCGCCTCGCCGTCGAGAAGGAACTGGACCTGCTCGCCCACACCTGCCGGCTGCCCGGCGTGCGCGTGGTGATCGTGGGTGGCGGGCCGGCGCGGCGGCACCTGGAGCGGACCCTGCCCGGCGCGATCTTCGTCGGTCAGCGGCACGGCGACCAGTTGGCCCGGCTCTACGCGAGCCTGGACATCTTCGTGCACCCCGGCCGGTTCGAGACGTTCGGGCAGACCGTGCAGGAGGCGCTGGCCAGCGGCGTACCGGTGGTGGCGCCGGCCGCGGGCGGGCCCACCGACCTGGTGCGGCCGGGCCGCACCGGCATCCTGGTGGAGCCGGGCGACGGCGTGGCGCTGGCCGAGGCGGTCGCCGGGTTGGCCGGCGACCCGCAGCGGCGGGCCGCGTACGGGTCCGCGGCGCGCGCCGAGGTGGCCGCGCGAACCTGGGCGGTGGTGGGCGACGAACTGATCGCGCACTACGCGGCGGTGCTGGCGGGTCCGGGCGTGCCCACCCCGATCCCCATCGCGGCATGAGAATCGTCCGGCTGGCGAACTTCGTGACGGCCCGCTCCGGCGGGCTGCGCACGGCGCTGCGCTGCCTCGGATCCCGTTACCGGGAGCGGGGGCACGAACCGGTGCTGATCGTGCCGGGCGCCCGCGCCGCCGACGAGGTGACCGAGCAGGGGCGGGTCATCACGCTTCCCGGGCCGGCGCTGCCCGGCACCGGCGGGTACCGGGTGCTGCTGAACCGCCGCAAGGTCGCCGCCCTGCTGGACGCGCTGGAGCCGGACCGGCTGGAGGTCTCCGACCGGGCCACCCTGCGCTGGACCGGCGGCTGGGCCCGCTCGGCGGGCGTGCCGGCGGCGATGGTCTCCCACGAGAGCCTGGCCGGCCTGCTGGGCGTCTGGGGCACGCCGCCGCCGCTGCGGGACCGCCTCGCCGACCGGCTGAACGGGCGCACGGCCGCCGCGTACGACCGGATCATCTGCACGACGGGCTGGGCCGCCGCCGAGTTCCGCCGGATCGGCGTCACCAACCTGGTGGAGGTCCCGCTCGGGGTGGACCTGGACACCTTCCACCCGGGCCGGCGCGACCCGAGGTGCGCGCCCGGTACGCCACGCCGGACGAGGTGCTGGTGGTGCTGTGCAGTCGGCTGTCCGGCGAGAAGCGCCTCGAGCTGGCCGTGGACGCCGTGGCGGCGCTGCGTGCGGCCGGGGTGCCGGCGGTGCTGCTGGTGGTCGGCGACGGTCCCCGCCGCTCCGCCCTCGCCTACCGGGCCGCCCGGCTGCCGGTCCGGTTCGCCGGGTTCGTGCCCGACCGGGCGGCCGTCGCCGCCCTGCTCGCCTGCGCCGACGTGGCGGTCGCGCCGGGTCCCGTGGAGACCTTCGGGTTGGCCGCGCTGGAGGCGCTGGCCTGCGGTACGCCGGTGGTCGTGAACGCGGCGAGCGCGCTTCCGGAGGTGGTCGGCGACGCGGGCCTCGCCGCGCCCGGCACCGGTGCCGACCTGGCGGACGCGGTCCGCGCCCTGCTGGACCGCCCGGCCGCCGACCGCCGCGCCGCCGCCCGCCGCCGCGCCGAGCGGTACGGCTGGGACGCCGCCGCCGACGGCTTCCTGCACGCCCTGGACGCGCCGCCTTCGAGCGCCCCTTCGAGCGCCCCGCCGGGAGCGGCGCCGTGCTGACGTTCGTGGCGCTGGGGGACTCCACCACCGAGGGGTACGGCGACCGGATGCCGGACGGCACCTGGCGGGGCTGGGCCGCGCTGCTCGCGGACTCCCTGCCGGCCCGGCTGCACAACCTGGCCCGCAGCGGCGCGCTCGCCGCCGACGTGGCGGAGCGGCAACTGCCCACCGCCCTGGCGCACCGGCCGGACCTGGCCGCCGTGCTGGTCGGGGTCAACGACACCCTGCGGCACCCGTTCGACGTGGCCGCCGTCGGCGCCGCCATCGACCGCACCGTGGGCGCACTGCGGTCCGCCGGCGCGGCCGTGCTCACCGGTTGCCTGCCCGACCCGGGCCGCATGCTGCGCCTGCCCGCCGCGCTGGCCCGCCCGCTCGCCCGCCGCATCCGTGCGGTCAACGCGCTCACCCACGCGGTCGCCGCCCGGCACGGCGCCCTGCACCTGCACATCCCGCACCTGCCGTCCGCGTACGACAGTCACATGTGGAGCGTGGACCGGCTGCACCCCGGCGAGCGCGGGCACCGCCTGCTCGCCGGCGGGTACTACGACCTGCTGCGAGCCGCCGGCCTGGCCACCGGCGCCCGCCCGCGGCCCGAGCCGGTCAACGCGCCGCCCACCCTCGGGGCGAGCGCCTGGTGGATGGCGACGCGGGGGACCAGGTGGGTGGTCGACCGCTCCACCGACCTGGTGCCGTACCTCACCTGGATGGCCGCCGCCGAATGGTGGTACGGCCTGCGCGGTGCCGCGCACCGGCTGGACGAGCGGATCCAGGCCGAGATCGGGGCCGCGCTGGACCGGCTGGACGGCCCGGCGGACGCCGGGTCCGCGCTGGAACGGGCGGCGTTCTAGGCTGGCGGGCATGGCGCGACCCGACGGGCGCGAGCCCGCCCAGCTACGACCCGTGACCCTGACCCGGCAGTGGAGCAGCAACCCCGAGGGCTCCGTGCTCGTCGAGTTCGGCGCGACCCGGGTGCTCTGCACCGCCAGCGTGACCGAGGGCGTGCCCCGCTGGCGCAAGGGCTCCGGGCTGGGCTGGGTCACCGCCGAGTACGCGATGCTGCCGCGGGCCACCACCACCCGGTCCGACCGGGAGAGCGTCAAGGGCCGGGTGGGCGGCCGTACCCACGAGATCTCCCGGCTGGTCGGGCGCAGCCTGCGCGCCTGCGTCGACCTCAAGGCCCTCGGCGAGCACTCCGTCGTGCTCGACTGCGACGTGCTCCAGGCCGACGGCGGCACCCGCACCGCCGCGATCACTGGCGCCTACGTCGCGCTGTACGACGCGGTCCGCTGGATGCACGGCAAGCGCCTGCTCCCCGGCACCCCTGAACTGGTCATGCACCGCTCGGTCTCGGCGGTCAGCGTCGGCATCATCGACGGCGAACCCCGCCTCGACCTGTGCTACCTGGAGGACGTGGCCGCCGAGGTGGACATGAACGTCGTGTGCACCGGTACCGGCGAGTTCGTCGAGGTGCAGGGCACCGGCGAGGCCAACGTCTTCGCCCGCGACCAGCTCGACGCCCTGCTCGACCTCGGCGTGGCCGGCTGCGCCGAGCTGGCCCGCGCCCAGCGCGAGGCGCTCGGATGAGTACCCGGGTCCTGGTCGCCAGCCACAACGCCAAGAAGCTCGCGGAGCTCCAGCGCATCCTGGACGCGGCCCTCGGCGGCACCGCCGTCGAACTGGTCGACCTCGGCGCCGTCCCCGAGTACCCCGAGGTCCCCGAGACCGGCCTCACCTTCGCCGAGAACGCCCTGCTCAAGGCCCGCGAGGGGTACCGGCGCACCGGCCTGCCCACGGTCGCCGACGACTCCGGGCTGGCGGTGGACGCGCTCAGCGGGATGCCGGGCGTGTTCAGCGCCCGCTGGTCCGGCCGCCGCGGCGACGACCGGGCCGCCATCGACGGCGCAAACCTCGACCTGGTCCTGGCGCAGATCGCCGACCTGCCGGACGAGCACCGCGGCGCCGCGTTCGTGTGCGCCGCCGCACTGGTCGGTCCGGGCGGCCGGGAGCACCTGGTCGAAGGCCGGCAGCCCGGCCGGCTGCTGCGTGCGCCGCGCGGCACGGGCGGCTTCGGCTACGACCCGATCTTCGTGGCGGACGGCCTGGACCGCACCAACGCCGAGCTGACCCCGGCGGAGAAGGATGCGATCAGCCACCGCGGCAAGGCCTTCCGTGTGCTGGCGAAGGTCATCGCGAAGGAGTTCAAACTCGCCCCCTGACCCGCGGGCCGGGGGTCAGGTCAGGGGGGTGCCGGCTTCGATGGCGGCGCGCAGATCCGGGCCGGCGATCAGCGCCCGCGCGGTATCCAGCACGGGGGCCAGGAAGATGTCCGGGCCGGGTGGCCCGGCGAATTCGGCGACCATCGACACCGCCGCCTGCCCGGCCGGCGACGGCGCGAGGGGGGCGCGCAGTTGCAGGCCGCGGACGGCGGCGAGCAGTTCCACCGCGAGCAGGCTGGTCAGGTTGTCCAGCACGGTGCGCAGCTTCCTGGTCGCCGCCCAGCCCATGCTGACATGGTCCTCCTGCATGCCGCTGGTGGGCAGGGAGTCGACGCTGGCCGGGGCGGCGAGGCGGCGGTTCTCCGCGACGATGCCGGCGGCGGTGTACTGGGCGATCATGAGGCCGCTGTTGACCCCCGGATCGGGGGTGAGGAAGGCGGGCAGGTCGCGGGAGCGGCACACGTCGAGGAGGCGGTCGACGCGGCGTTCGGCGATCGCGCCCACCTCGGCGGTGGCGATGGCCAGGTAGTCGGCGGCGAAGCCGAGCGGGGCACCGTGGAAGTTGCCGGTGGACTCGACGCGGCCGTCGGGGAGGACGACCGGGTTGTCCACCACGGAGGCCAGTTCGCGGGCCGCCACGTCCGCGGCGAACGCGAGCGTGTCCCGGGCGGCCCCGGCGACCTGCGGCGCGCAGCGGATCGAGTACGCGTCCTGGACGGCGTGGGCCAGGTCGTGGCGGTGCGACTCCATGATCGCGGAGCCCTGGAGCAGCCGGTAGATGTTGGCGGCGGAGACGGCCTGGCCCGGGTGCGGGCGGATGGCGTGCAGTTCGGGCTGGAACGGGCGGTCGGAGCCGAGCATCGCCTCGGTGGACAGCGCGGCGGTCACGTCCGCCATGGTGAACAGGTGCGCCGCGTCGTGCAGGGCGAGCAGCAGCATGCCGAGCATGCCGTCGGTGCCGTTGATGAGGGCGAGGCCCTCCTTGGCGGCCAGGTCGACGGGGCGCAGGCCGGCGCGGGCCAGCGCCTCCGCCGCGGCGACGCGGTCGCCGTCCTTGCCGAGGACCCAGCCCTCGCCGAGCAGGACCAGCGCGCAGTGGGCGAGCGGGGCCAGGTCGCCGGAGGCGCCGAGCGAGCCGTGCTCGGGCACCCACGGGGTGACGTCGTGGTTGAGCAGGTCGACCAGCGCCTCGGCGAGGAGCGGGCGGACGCCGGAGCGGCCGTAGGCGAGCGAGCGGACGCGCAGCAGCAGCATGGCGCGCACCACCTCGCGGGGCATCGGCGCGCCGATCCCGGCGGCGTGGGAGCGGATCAGTGCGTGTTGCAGTTCGGCGCGGCGCTCCGGCGCGATGGAGGTGTTGGCGAGCGCGCCGAAGCCGGTGGAGACGCCGTAGACGGGGCGACCCGACCGCTCGATCTCGTCCACTATGGAGCGACTGGTGGCCATGGCGCGCAGGGTTTCGGGGGCGAGGGCGACGGCGGCGCCGCCACGGGCGACGGCGAGCACGTCGGCGGGGACGATGCCACTGGGTGGGATGGTGACGGTCATGCCAGCACTCCGTTGTGCAGAACTTCACTGATCAGGGGAGCGCCCGGCCGGTAGGCCAGGTGCAGGTGGGTGGGCGCGTCGAGCAGCGCCAGGTCGGCGCGGGCGCCGGGGCGCAGCACGCCGACGTCGGTGCGGCGCAGCGCCCGCGCGCCGCCGGCCGTCGCGGCCCAGAGGGCCTGCGCCGGGGTCATGCGCATCTCGCGTACCGCCAGAGCCACGCACAGCGGCATCGACGTCGTGTACGAGGTGCCCGGGTTGCAGTCGGTGGCCAGCGCGACCGTGGCCCCGGCGTCGAGCAGGCGACGCGCGTCCGGGTACGGGGAGCGGGTGGAGAACTCGGCGCCGGGTAGCAGCGTGGCGACGGTCTGCGAACCCGCGAGCGCGGCCACGTCCTCGTCGGTGAGGTGGGTGCAGTGGTCGGCGCTGGCCGCGCCCAGCTCCACGGCGAGCCGCACACCCGGCCCGGGGCCGAGCTGGTTGGCGTGCACCCGCAGGCCCAGGCCCGCGGCGCGCCCGGCCTCCAGCACCAGGCGGCTGCCCGCCAGGTCGAACGCACCCCGCTCGCAGAACACGTCGATCCAGCGCGCGTGCGGGGCCGCCGCGGCCAGCATCGGCCCCGCCACCAGGGCCACGTACTCGTCGTACGGGACGCCCTCGGGCACCACGTGGGCGCCCAGGAACGTGGTCTCCCCGGTCAACTCGCCGGCGATCCGCAGACTGCGCTCCTCGTCGGCGACGCTCAGCCCGTACCCACTCTTGATTTCGATGGTGGTGGTGCCCTGCCGCAGCGCCTCCCGGCGCAGGCGCCCGGCGGCGGCGCGCAGATCGGCGTCGCTGGCGGCGCGGGTGGCGGCGACCGTGGTGCGGATGCCGCCGCCGGTGTAGGGCTCGCCGGCCATCCGGGCGGCGAACTCGGCGGCCCGGTCACCCGCGAAGACCAGATGGGAGTGGCTGTCGACGAAACCGGGGACGGCGGCGCGCCCGCCGGCGTCCACCATGGTGTCCGCGGCCGGGGCGCGGGCGGCGGCGCCGATCCAGGCGACGGTGTCTTTCTCGACGACCAGCGCCGCGTCGCGCAGCAGGCCGAGCACCCCCGGCCCAGCCGCCGGATCGTTCGTCACCAACTCACCGATGTTGGTCACCAGCAGGCTCATGTGATGGCCCCGATCGCGGTGGCGAGGGCGTGGGGGACGTCGATGGTGGCGTGCCGGCCGTCGCGGGCGACCACCCGACCGTCCACGATGACCGAACAGATGTCGGCCGCCGTGGCCGCGAAGACGAGCCCCGCCGGGTCGACGCCGGCCGTGCGCGGGGTGTCCATGCGCACCGTGACCAGGTCGGCGCGGGCGCCGACGGCGATGGTGCCGGCGTCGTCCCAGCCGAGCGCGCGGTGGCCGGCGACGGTGGCGGCCCGCACCAGGTCGGCGGCGGTGAACCAGCCGCGCTGCCGGGTGCGCAGGCGCTCGTCCGCCTCCACGGCGCGCGCCTCCTCGAACGGGTCGATGACCGAGTGCCCGTCGCTGCCGAGGCTGAGCGGGCTGCCGGCGTCGAGCAGGTCCCGCGCCGGGCCGATGCCGTCGGCCAGGTCCCGTTCGGTGGTGGGGCACAGGCACGCGCCGGTGCCGCTCTGCCCGAGCAGCGCGATGTCGTGCGGGGTCAGGTGGGTGGCGTGCACGGCGGTCGTGCGCGGACCCAGGGCGCCGCCGTCGTCCAGCACCGCGGCCGGTGTCCGTCCATAGTGGGCAAGGCAGGCGTCGTTCTCCGCCGGCTGCTCGGACAGGTGGACGTGCAGCGGCCCGTCGTACGCCGCGACCGTGGGGACGGCCTCGGCCGGTACCGCGCGGACGGAGTGGATCGCCGCGCCGAGCACCGCGTGCGGGTGCGGGCGGCGGGCATCGGCGCGGGCCGCCCAGGCGTGCACGGAACCGTCCCCGAAGCGCAGTTGCGTGCCGCCCAGCGGCTCGCCCGCCACCGAAGCGGTCAGGTATGCGGTGTCCAGCAGCGTGATCCGAATACCCGCCTCGGCGGCGGCCGCGATCAGGGCCTCGCCCATCGCGTTCGGGTTGTTGTACCGGGCGCCGCCGGCGGCGTGGTGCAGGTAGTGGAACTCCCCGACGCAGGCGATGCCGGCCAGCGCCATTTCGGCGTACACCGCGCGGGCCAGCGTGAAGTACGACTGCGGGTCCAGCCGGTCCGCGACCGCGTACATGGCGTCCCGCCAGGTCCAGAAGCTGCCCCGGTCGGCGTGGGTGCGCCCGCGCAGCGCGCGGTGGAACGCGTGCGAGTGCGCGTTGGCGAATCCGGGCAGGGTGAGGCCGGGCAGCGGCACGCCCGGCTCCCCCCGCCACACCGCCGAGATCCGCCCGTCCGCGATCTCGATGGTCACGTCCGCGACCGGCGCGTCCCCGAGCCAGGCGTACTGGCAGCGGTAGCGGCTCACCGGCATGCCAGGTCCTGGAGGACGTCCGCGAGCGCGGTGACCCCGGCGGCGCAGTCGGCGTCGGTGGCCCGCTCGGCGGGGGCGTGCGAGACCCCGGTCGGGTTGCGGACGAACAGCATCGCGGTGGGCACGTGCGCCGACAGCACGCCCGCGTCGTGCCCGGCGCCGGTGGGCAGGATCGGGGCGCGCAGCAGGGCGGCGACCCGGTCCCGCAGGCCACCGTCGAACTCCACGGCGGGGCTGACGGACTCGGCGGTGACCGCCACGGAGGTGCCGTCCCGGCCGGCGCGCTCGGTCACCTTGGCGGCCACCGCCTCCACCAGCCCGTCCAGCGTCTCGGCCTGCGCGGCGCGGGCGTCCAGCCAGGCGGAGACCGACGGCGGGATCGCGTTCGTGGCGTTGGGTGTGACCTCCACCCGCCCCACCGTGGCGTGCGCCCCGCGCAGCCGGGCCTCCTTGTTCGCCGCCAGGATCGCGTACGAGAGGGTCAGCATCGGGTCGCACCGGTCGGCCATCCGGGTGGTACCCGCGTGGTTGCCCTCGCCGGTGAGGTCCAGCCGCCAGCGGCCGTGCGGCCAGATCGCGCTCGCCACGCCCACCGGCGCGGTGTGCTCGCCGGTGGACAGCAGCCGCCCCTGCTCGACGTGCAGTTCCACGTACGCGTCCACAGCCGGCAGGGAGGGGCCCAGCCGCGCGGGATCGGCCCCCGCCTTGGTGAGCGCGTCGCCGAGGCTGACGCCGTCGCCGTCCCGCAGGGCGAGGGCCCGCTCCGGGGCGAGCGCGCCGGTCATCAGCCGCGAGCCGAGGCAGGCGACGCCGAACCGGGCGCCCTCCTCCTCGGCGAACGCGGCGATACCGATGCGCCCCGCCGGCGCCGCCCCGCGCTCCCGCAGCAGGTCCACGGCGAGGAACGCCGAGACGATCCCCAGTGGGCCGTCGTAGGCGCCGCCGTTGGGCACCGAGTCGAAGTGGCTGCCGGTCAGGACGGCCGGCCCACCGGAGCCCCACCAGGCGATGAGGTTGCCGTTGCCGTCCGCCGCCACGTCCATGCCCCGGTCGGCGGCCTCCTCGGCGAACCACTCGCGGCACGCCAGGTCCGCGTCCGACCAGCCGTACCGGAAGTAGCCGCCGGTGCGCCGGTCCAGCCCGATGGGCAGCAGGCTGGACCACAGCGCCCGGAACCGCTCCGGCGTCATTCGGCACCCTCCCGCATCGGTACCCGCACCCCGTGCTGCTCGGCCACCGTCTCGGCCAGCTCGTACCCCGCGTCGACGTGCCGGATGACGCCCATGCCCGGGTCGTTGGTGAGCACCCGCTCGATCTTCTGGGCGGCGAGCGGCGACCCGTCCGCCACGGTCACCTGGCCGGCGTGCAGGGACCGCCCGATGCCCACCCCGCCACCGTGGTGAATGGACACCCAGGACGCCCCGCTGGCCGTGTTCACCAGGGCGTTGAGCAGCGGCCAGTCGGCGATCGCGTCCGAGCCGTCGGCCATCGCCTCGGTCTCCCGGTACGGGCTGGCGACGCTGCCGCAGTCCAAATGGTCCCGGCCGATGACCACCGGGGCGGACAGTTCCCCGCTTGCGACCATCTCGTTGAAGCGCAGCCCGGCGCGGTCCCGCTCGCCGTAGCCGAGCCAGCAGATGCGCGCCGGCAGCCCCTGGAACGCCACCCGCTCGCCGGCCAGCCGGATCCACCGGGCCAGTGGCTCGTTGGCCGGGAACAGGTCCAGGATCGCCCGGTCGGTGGCGGCGATGTCGGCCGGGTCGCCGGAGAGCGCGGCCCACCGGAATGGACCCTTGCCCGCGCAGAACAGCGGCCGGATGTACGCGGGGACGAAGCCGGGGAAGGCGAACGCCCGGGGGTACCCGCCGAGCTGGGCCTCGCCGCGGATCGAGTTGCCGTAGTCGAACACCTCGGCACCCGCGTCCAGGAAACCGACCATCGCCTCGACATGCCTGGCCATCGACGCGCGGGCCCGGTCGGTGAACTCCTCGGGCTTCCTGGCGGCGTAGTCCGGCGCGTCGGCCGGGTCCACCCCCTCGGGCAGGTACGAGAGCGGGTCGTGCGCGCTGGTCTGGTCGGTGACGATGTCCACCTCGACGCCCCGGCGCAGCAGTTCCGGCAGGACCGTGGCCGCGTTGCCGACCACCCCGACCGACAGCGCCCGGCGTTGCGCCTTGGCGGCCAGCGCGAGCGCCACCGCCTCGTCCAGGTCCGCCGCGACCATATCCAGGTACCGGGTCTGCACCCGGCGTTCGAGGCGGGCGCGGTCCACGTCCACGATCAGGCAGGCGCCCCCGTTCATCGTGACCGCGAGGGGCTGGGCGCCCCCCATGCCGCCGCAGCCGCCCGTGACCGTGAGCGTGCCGGCCAGCGAACCGCCGAACCGCTTGGCGGCCACCGCCGCGAACGTCTCGTACGTCCCCTGGAGGATGCCCTGCGTGCCGATGTAGATCCACGAGCCGGCGGTCATCTGCCCGTACATGGTCAGGCCGAGCCGTTCCAGGCGGCGGAACTCCGGCCAGGTGGACCACTCGCCGACCAGGTTCGAGTTCGCGATGAGCACCCGGGGCGCCCACTCGTGGGTCCGCATCACCCCGACCGGCCGCCCGGACTGCACGAGCATCGTCTCGTCGTCCTTGAGCGTGCCGAGCGTGCGGACCATGGCGTGGAACGACGGCCAGTCCCGGGCCGCGCGGCCGGTGCCGCCGTAGACGACCAGGTCCTCCGGGCGCTCGGCGACCTGCGGGTCCAGGTTGTTCTGGAGCATCCGCAGGGCGGCCTCCTGCGGCCAGCCGACGGCGGTACGGGTGGTGCCGCGCGGGGCGCGGACGGTCTCGGGCATCTGTCCCCCTTCTACTGGACGAACACCTGGCGGCGGGCGGCGGACCGATCGAACTCCTCCAGCCGGCGCTGCGCCCGGGCCGGTGCCGCGTCGCAGACCGCCTGGAGCAGCACCATCGCGAGCGCCATCGGCGCGGCGTGCAGGTCGAACACCAGCCGCTCGCCGACCGGGGCGGTGAGCGCGATCTCGGCCAGCACGGCCGCCGGCCCGACCGCCGAGTCGGTGATGACGACCGGTCGCATGCCCAGGTCGCGCGCTTCGGCCAGGGCGTCCAGCGCCTCCCGGGGGTACCGGGGGAGCAGCACGGCGAGCAGGGCCGTGGCCCCCGCCGCGCGGGCCTGCGCGAGCCGGTCGCCGAGCAGGCTGCCGCCGGAGTCCAGCACCCGCACGTCGGGGTGCACCTTCGCGGCGAAGTACCCGAAGTACCCGGCGACGGGCGCGCTCGCCCGCACCCCGAGCACCGGCAGCACCGGCGTGCCGGCGAGCAGCGCGCCGGCCTTGTCGACCGGGGCCGGGTCGGCCAGCCGGTCGGCCAGCCGGGCCAGGTTCTCCGCCTCCGCCCGGACCGCCCGCCGGACCTCCGAGTCGCCCTCGGCGCCGGCGTCGCTGTTCCCGCCGGCCGCCAGGTTCCGCAGGCGCCGCCGCAGCCCGGGGTACCCGTCGTAGCCGAGGCTCAGCGCCAGCCGGGTCACCGAGGGCTGGCTCACGCCGGCCAGCTCCGCCACCTCCGCCGCCGACAGGTACCCGGCGGCGGCCGCGTTCTCCACCAGCGTGTGTGCGATGCGGCGCTGGGTAGGCGTCAGCCGCGCCCCCGCGAACAGCTCCACGACCGCAGTGTCATTCACGCACCCGATCTTTGCATAACTTCATTCATCACGGGACCGCCCCCTCGGGTGAACGACCGACCGGCCCGGCCATCGCCGCGACGCGGCAGGCGAGCAGGGTGACGGCCTCCCGCAGTTCCGGGGGCTCCAGGACCCGCGCCTCGAAGCCGAGCCCGGCCACGCGCACGGCGAGATAGTCCAGGTCGTCGCCGCCGACGACCAGCACACACCACCCGTCGCGGTCCTCCTCGATGCGCCCCACCTGGGGCGGTACCCGCTCCCGCACCCGGTCGGACCGGGCGTGCACCCGCACCCGGGCGAGATACCGGTACGGCGCCTCGATCACGGACCGCTGCACGTAGGCGACCGGGTCCGGGTGCTGCCTCGGCCGGAAGCGCCAGGTCGTCGCCGCGACCTCGCGCATCCGGTCCAGCCGGAAGGTGCGCCAGTCGGCGCGGTCGACGTCCCACGCCATGAGGTACCAGCGGCGGCCGGTGGCGACCATCCGCACCGGCTCGACGGTACGCTCGCGCGACCCGCCGTCGCGGCCGGCGTACCGGAACCGCACCCGCACCGCGTCGCGGCACGCCCGGGCGAGCGTCACCAGCAGCTCCGCGTCGATCTGGACGCCGGGGCCGACCAGGGTCTCCGTCGCGTCGTGCAGCGCCCGCACCTCGGCCCGCAGCCGGGGCGGCATCACCTGGTCGAGCTTCGCGAGCGCCCGCAGCGCGGCCTCGCCCGCCCCGGCGACCGTGCCCCCCGAGGCCAGCCGCAGCGAGACGGCCGTCGCGATCGCCTCCTCGTCGTCGAGCAGCAGCGGCGGCAGCCGGGTCCCCGCCCCGAGCTGGTAGCCGCCGCCGACGCCCGCCGCGGCCCGCACCGGGTAGCCGAGCGTGCGCAGCCGCCGCACGTCCCGGCGCACCGAGCGGTCGGTGACGCCCAGTTCGGCGGCGAGTTCGGCGGCGGTCCAGGACGGCCGGCGCTGGAGCAGTGCCAGCAACCGCAGCACCCGTTCGGTGGTCGCCTCGACGGTCACCCGCTCATCGTTTCACGATCGCGGACGGATCCTGTCCGCTATATAGGCGAGGCTGGGGCCATGACGAAGCCGACCCGCGATGTTCAGATCACCTTCGACTGCGCCGACCCCGCCACGCTGGCGGCGTTCTGGGCCGATGCCCTCGGTTACCGGCTCCAGGACCCGCCCGGCGGCTTCGAGTCGTGGGAGCAGGCCCTGGAGGCGATGGGCGTGCCGCCCGAGCGCCGCAACGACGCCTCGGCGGTGGTCGACCCCGGCGGCGCCGGGCCGCGGCTGTTTTTCCAGCGGGTGGCGGAGAACAAGCAGGTCAAGAACCGGGTGCACCTCGACGTGCGGGCCGCCCCGGGGCTGGTGGGCGAGGCGCGGATGGCGGCCCTGGAGGCGGCGGCCGACCGGCTCGTCTCCCGCGGTGCCGCCCGGCTCGGGCGTCATGAGCCCGCTCCTCCGCTCAGTGCCGGGCACATCGTGCTCGCCGACCCGGAGGGCAACGAGTTCTGCCTCGACTGACCGGACCGGAGACGGCGCTGATCGAACAGGCGTACTAGCCTGACGGTGGATCGGCCAGTAGGGTAGTGGTCAAGGGCGACACGCGGTCACAGTGCATGATGTCGCGGCTGCCGTCGTTGAACGATCGGGCAGCACGACAGCGATGAAGCTGGAAAAGCTCGTCTACTACTGCCAGGGTTGGCGCCTCGCTCGTTACGGCTCTCCTGGAACAGCCGGCGGTAGGCGTCAATCACGAAATCGACCGTCATTGGATGCAGTCGGGGCGGCCCGCGAGGTTGGTGACGTAGCCCTTTAGGCAGGCAGGGACCTCCCCGGTGTCACCGGCGCAGGGCTTCGACCGGCTCGATTCGAGCCGCTCGCATGGCCGGGTAGAGTCCGGCGAGCAGGCCGACCAACGTGCCGACGAGTGGCGCGGGTAGCACAGTCGATGGGTGCAGCACCGCAGTCCAGGAATTGGCGACGGCGATGCCCACCACGAGTGCGACGGCGATGCTGGTGCCGATGAGTCCGCCGAGGGTGCCGAGCGCGGCCGACTCGGCGAGGAACTGGGCCGCGATGTGTTGCGGGCGCGCGCCCAGCGATCTGCGCAGGCCGATTTCTCCGGTGCGTTCGATTACGGCGACAAAGGTGGTGTTGGCGATACCGACCGCGCCGATCACGATACTGATTGCGGCGAGCAGTAGAAACAGCGCGTTGAGGTCGCCGCTGACGCTGCCCCGTAGGGCCTGGGGGTCGGGCGGCGCGATCGCGTTGAATCTCTCCGGCGCGTCAGGTCGCAATGCCACAGCCACCTGGTCGGCGACAACCTTTGCTGCGCCAAGGCGAGTTTCGATCAACATCTTGGCGGGCGAGCTGATCGGCGGCCCGTACGCGGCGAGCGCTGTCGTGGACGGTATGACGACGCCGAGCAGCAGCTCCGGCTGCCGGTACGTATTCAGCTTGAGGCAACCGTTTGAGGCAGCCACGGGCCAGTGTTGAACAGCTGTTTGAGTACGTCGAGGGTGTCCTTGCCGTGTTTGGCGGCGGTGGGCAGGTAGGAACGCGGGGTGGCGAAGTCGGCGAGTCTTTGCGGGG
>NZ_BBQH01000037.1 GCF_018397995.1 Rhizomonospora bruguierae | reverse complement strand
GACCCTCACCGCCCCCCACCCTCCTCCGCCGATCTTGGAGTTGGGGTGGGGGGCGAAGCTCTATCCGCCGTCCGTGGTTGGCGCCGTGCCGGCGCCCGTGGTGGCGGTGGTGGGAGATCTTGGTACCGATCTGGCCAGAAAGTGGCGTGTCGTACCAAGATCTCGCTCGCGGGTTGCCCGCCGGGACCGCAAACGCGCCTGGTGCGGCCGCGAGCGCGGGAGGGCGTGGGCCGCGCGGGAGGGTGCCGCAACATCCAAGTCGAGCAGCGCTTCAGCCCAGGGCGATGGTGCTGCTGGGTGGGGGGAAGTCCTTGACCGGCTTGCCGGCCACCGCCGCGGCGAGGGTACGCGCCACCGCCGCGTTCACCGACGCGGCGACGGCGGAGCCGACATGGTCGCTCGGGTCGTCGGGGTTGACGGCGATGCCGGCGGCCGCGGCCTGCGGGGTGAACCCGACGAAGGTCTCGGTGGCGTTCTGCTCGGAGCTGCCGGTCTTGCCCGCCACCGGCCGGCCGACGATGCCGGCCACCGCGGCCGCGGTACCGCCATCGCAGCGGCCGTACGCGGACTGGCCGCCGACCGGGCACCGGGCGGCGTCGGTCGCGGCGGCGGCCACGTCCGGATCGAGGACGTCGCTGCACCTGGGCTCGGCGCCGGAGACGGGCCGGCCGGACGAGTCCTTGATCGAGACGACCGGGAGCGGCGCGCAGTACGTGCCGTTGGCGGCGAGGGTGGCGTAGGCGTTGGCCACGTCCAGCGGCGTGGTGGCGGCGACGCCGAGGGTGAACGAGCCCCAGCCGTCGGCGTTCTTCGCCAGGCGGGCGTCGGCGCCGGACCGGAAGGTGATGCCGAGCCGCTTCGCCATGTCGACCGCCTTCTGCGGCCCGATCTGCTCCTCCAGCCAGACGAAGTAGGTGTTCACCGAGCGGCCGAAGCCGGTCCACATGGTGCGCTGGCCGTTCATCCAGGACGGGTTGGCGTTGACCGGGCACCAGTACCCGCCGCAGTTGCCGGGACCGCCGTCCGGGAAGCGGGTGACGATCGGCGACGGCGCGTCGAACGACGTGGCCAGCGGGTGCCCCTCCTCCAGGGCGGCCAGCATGGTGAACATCTTGAACGTGGACCCGGCCTGGTACCCGTTGGCGCCCGGTCCGCCGGCGATGAGCTGGTTCACGGTGTTGGGGTAGGTGGGGTGGCTCTTGGGGTTGGCGGCGAGGCTGTAGTGCCGGTTCACCGCGAGCGCCTGCACCCGGCCGGTGCCCGGGGTCACCACGGCGATCGGCAGCGCGCGGGCGCTGTCATAGCCGTACACGCCCGTCGACCGCTTCAGCGCCTCCGCCTGCACGCCCGGGTCCAGCGAGGTGACGATCGTGTACCCGCCGGTCTTGAGGGCGTTCTCCCGGTCCGCGACCGTGGCGCCGAACCGCTCCTGCGCCAGCCACCACTGCCGCAGGTAGTCGCAGAAGAAGCCCCAGTCGTTGTGCTTGGAGTTCAGCGCGGCGCAGCCGTTGGGCTGCTTGTGCGGGTGCAGCACCAGCGGCTGCGCGCGGGCTGCGTCCGCCTCGGCCTGGGTGATGTCGCCCTGGCGGACCATCGCGGTCAGCACGTACCCGCGCCGCTCCAGCGCCAGGTCCCGGTCGCCGTTGATCGGGTCGTACGCGTGCGGCGACTGCACCAGGCCGGCGAGCAGGGCCGCCTGCGCCAGCGTGAGCTGCTCCGGGGTGACCCCGAAGTACGTCTCGCTGGCGGCGAAGATGCCGTACGCGCCCGCGCCGAAGTAGGAGATGTTCAGGTACCCCTCGAGGATCTGCCGCTTGCTGAGCCGGCGCTCCAGGGCGTTGGCGTACCGGATCTCGCGCAGCTTGCGCCCGGCGGTGTCCTCGGTCGCGTCGGCGCGCTCCTCGGCGGTCAGGTCCGGGTCGTTCTTGAGCACGTTGCGCACGTACTGCATGGTCAGCGTGGACGCGCCCTGCTCGCTGCCGCCGCTGCTGTTGGAGACGAAGGCGCGCACCACGCCCTTGAGGTCCACGCCGCCGTGCTCGTAGAACCGGGTGTCCTCGGCCGCCACGATCGCCTGCTGCATCACCGGGGCGACCTGGTCCAGCCGCACGTCCCGCCGGTTCTGGTCGTAGAACGTGGTGATCAGGGTCTTGCCGTCGTTGGCGTAGACGTAGGTGGTCTGCGAGGCCGGCGTGGTGCGCAACTCGCTCGGAAGCGACTCGAAGTTGTCCGCCACCGTGCGGGTCGCCAGCCCGGCCAGCAGGCCGCTCGGCAGCAGCGCCGCCGCCACCATCACACCGGCCAGCACAGCGAATCCCAGCAGCGAACCCAGCCGGCGCGCACGCGTCACCGCAAATCCCCCCATGTCCCTCTCCACCTTCGTGGTCAAACCTCTCCCGGCGGGCGACCGATCGCCCACCCGGGGCGGGTGATTGTCAGCGAAGTCTCAGCAACCTCCGGCGTGGTCGCGTCCACGCGGTCAGCTCCTACGGCGGCGCCCGGTCCGCAGCACGATCACCGCGACCAGGCCGGCGGCGGCCACGCCCACGACCCCCACGCCCAGCGGGGGCAGCCACCGGGCCGGACCCGCCGGCGACCGGTCCGCGGCGCCCACCGTGCGCGGGCTCGCCGTGGCCGTCGGGGTCGACGGCGCGGTGGCCGGCGGCGTGGTCGCCGGCCCCGGCGGCAGCGCGGACGGGTAGCGCAGGATCGTCGGCGGCTTCCCGGCCGGGCCCTTCTCGGACAGCGTCAGCAGCCAGCGGCCGTCCGCGCCGTAGGTGACCGCCTCGCCCTGCGGCTCGTCCGGCAGCGGCACCCTGGCCGGGCGGGCGGTGCCGGTCAGGGCGCCGGCCACGTCGCCGTCGCGGACCGGGAACTCGAACGCGTCCGCGTAGGTGCGGATCACCACCCGGTCGCCGCCGGGCGCCAGGGCCGCGCCGGTGACCACGGCGCGGCCGGCGAACCCGAACGGGTTGCTGGTGTCGGTCGCCGGAAGGGTGACCGTGCCCAGCCGCTTCATCGGGGTCGTCCCGCCCGCGCGCAGGGGGCCGGACGGCGTGTAGACGATCGGGGTCAGGGGGTCCTTGGTGATGATGAACACCTGGCCGGCGGGCGTGACCACGAGCGCCTCGGCGTCGTGCGCCCGGTCCGGGTAGGTCAACCGGTACAGGGTGGGTGCCTGCGCCCCGCGGCGCAGCCGCCAGAGCGCGACGGTCTGCCGGGAGCGGTCGTTGTCGCCGATGTCGCCCACCCAGACGGTGCCGTCCGGGGTGACCGCCAGGTCCTCCGGGTCCCGGGGGCGGGACGGGTACCCGACCACGCGGGTGACCCGGCACCGGTGGTCCAGGAAGAAGATCTTGCGGTGGCTGGCCAGGTCGCTGCTGTCGTTCATGGTCACGTACCCGCCGGGGACGAGGCCCAGGCCGGACGGCTCGTCCACCCGGTCGTCGGTGATCGTGCAGAGGCGCTGGGGTCCGGCGGCGGCCGCCGCGGCCGGCGTGGCGAGGAGGAACAGGGCCAGGGCTGCGGTGCCGGCGACCAGTCGCATCGGGACAGTGTCACACGCACGCCGGTAGCCGTTCGGACACGTGCTGTCGTGGCACCGGTAGTCGAGCTTCCAGGTGACGGGCGCTGCGCAGGGCGCCCACCGTCGCACCGATGGGCCGGTCGAGGTAGGCGTCGTCGAGGTCGGCGAGCCGGCTGCCCGGGCCGAGGAAGCGCACCAGGTCGAGCGCGTCCCCGGCGAGTTCCAGCAGCGGCCGGCCACCGACCCGGCTGAGGTCCGCTCGGGTGGCACGGGTCACCTCGCCGGTGGTCAGGAACGGCGCTTCGGCGTTCGCCTCGACCACCATCCGCCGGTACAGCGCGACGTAGTCCTGCTGGGCCGTGCCGCCGACCGCGACCACGCCCGGCAGCAGGCAGCGGACCAGGTACGCCAGCACCCGGTCGGCGGCGAGATCCCCGGCGCGCAACGCGCGGGCGACCGCCGCCGGGGTGTACGGCACCGGCAGCGGCGCGCCGGTCGCCTCCAGGACGGGGTGCCCGTCCACGAACACCACCTGGTGCAGGCGGGACCCCTTGCGGTACCAGAGGAAGTCCGGCGCGGCCCGGTTCACCGCGAGGTTGGCCTGGTCGGCGACGAGCCGGCGCTTGACGCGCAGGAACGTCTCGCGCACGTACGGGTCGAACAGCAGCCGGTACACCGGGCCGTCCGGGTCCGCCAGGTGCCGGGCCACGCACTCGGCCGCCACCGACTCGTCGATCTGCACCCGGCGTACGCCGTGGTCGAGGTCCAGGCCGCGCCATATGCGGTCGTTCGCCGCCCGGTACCCGGTCGGGCCGTCCGGCGCGCGCTGGCCGAGCAGCGGGCCCAGCACCGGGTCCGCGGCGACATCCAGGGGCACCCCGTCCAGCCCGCCGAAGGTCATCTCCAGCGGACCGGGCAGGGCGCAGAACGACGAGTCCTTCAGGGTCGTGCGGGACAACGGGTAGACGGCGAGGAGAGCGCCCCGGGTACGCAGGAAGGTGGGGCCGAGAGGCGGCGTGCGGCGGGACAGGCAGCTGACGGTGGTGCACTGCGAGTGGATGGTCACGGTGCCGCCGGCCTCCCGGGTGGCGACGTGGAACAGGTAGTTGTTGAGGAACGTCTCCGGGTCCAGCAGCAGGTTGGCGTGGTCGGCGGCCTGGATGACCGGCCGCCGCAGCAGGTGCGAGCAGACCTCGTCGGTGTCCCGCTCGCCCCGCGCCGCCAAATACCGCCCGACGGCGACGGCCAGGCGCAGCAGGTGCGGGTTGGGATCGGCGGCGGCGGGAACCAGCGACCGCAGGTGGTCGCGCAGCCGTTGGTGCCGGGCCCGGTACAGCTGGCGACCCAGGTCCGAGCCGGCGGCGAGCAGCCGGTCAACGAGGTGGCGCGCGGACGGATCGAGCACACCGGGAACGCTAGGGACCGGCTGTGAAGATCCCATGTGGATCGCATCGGATCGTCGTGCGATCCCCAAGTGGCGCCCAGCCCGCCGTACTTCCGGCACCGCCGTGCGGCAGGCTCTAGGCTGGTGGCGTGATCTACAAGATCCTGGCGCGCGAGGAGTGGGCGGCGGCGCTCGCGGCCGGACGCTACGACGGCTCCGCCGCGGACCTGCGCGACGGCTTCGTCCACCTGTCCTGTGTGGAGCAGGTCACCGAGACCGCCGAGCGGCACTTCGCCGGCCAGTCCGGCCTGCTGCTGCTCGCCGTGGCGGAGGAGCGGCTCGGGGCCGCCCTCCGCTGGGAGCCCTCCCGGGGCGGGGCGCTGTTCCCGCACGTCTACGGTCCGCTGCCGCTGGACGCCGTGGTCGCCGCCGCGCCCATGCCGGACGTGGTACCCCCCGCCGAGGCCGCCGCGGCCGCCCTCGCCGCCCTGCCCGCCACCCCGTAGCAAGACGGATGCCCGGGCCGCTATCGGGTGCGGTGGGGGCGGCTTGGCGCCGGGGCGCTACCGGCGCGGCGGGCGCTGGGGCGGCGGGCGCTGGGGCGGCGGGGCGCCACCGCGCCGGTCAGGCGATCTCTCGCAGGCGCGGCAGCACCCGCTCCGCCAGTTCGGTGACGAACTCGACCGGGTGGCGGTCCGGCATGGTCTGCACCTCCGTGACGCCGAGCGCCGCGTACCCGCGCACGTCCGCCAGCCACGCCTCCACGTCGACCAGGGCGGGCCGGTTCACCAGGACGGTCTTGGCGATCGCGTCGTAGTCGCGCCCCTCGGCGGCGCAGTGCTCGCGCAGCACGTCCAGCTTGGCGGCCACGGCCTGCGGGTTCGCGCCGAACAGGTTGCACGCGTCGGCGTACCGGGCGACCAGGCGGAGCGTCTTCCTCTCGCCACCGCCGCCGATCAGGATCGGCGGGTGGGGCCGGCTCAGCGGCTGCGGGGAGTTGAGGGTCTCGGCGAGCCGGTAGTGCCGGCCCTCGAACGGGCCGTTGTCGTCGCTCCACATCTGCCGGCAGATCCGGATGGTCTCCTCCAGCCGCTCGAAGCGCTCCGCGACCGGCACCACCGGTACGCCCAGCCCGCGCTGCTCTCGCTCGTACCAGGAGGCGCCGATCCCGAGCCGGGCCCGCCCGCCGGAGAGCACGTCCAGCGTGGAGACCGTCTTGGCCAGCAGCCCCGGGTACCGGTACATGACGCCGGTGACCAGCAGGCCGAGGGTCATCCGCGAGGTCAGCGCCGCCACGTAGCCGAGGGTGGTGTACCCCTCCAGCATCGGCTCCTCCGCGGGGGCCACCCGGTCCATCTGGAAGTAGTGGTCCATCACCGAGAAGGCGGAGACGCCCGACTGCTCGGCGACGCGCGCGGTCTCGGCCAGGGTCGGCGCGATGGCGGCCGGGTCCGCCGGGTGGGTGAAGGTCCAGTAGTGCAGGCCAAGCTTCATGGTTTCGACCCTAGTGCGGCGCCCGTACGGCCGACCCCTGATTCCACCGTCGGGCGGCGGGGCTATGTCATGCCGACCCGCTGCCACTGCTGGTTGGTGCCGCCGTTGCAGGCGTACTGGATGATCCGCGCGCCGTCGGCCGATGAGGCGCCGTTGACGTCCAGACACTTGCCGCTGTGCCGGGCGGTGATCCGCCACGACCCGCCGCCGAGGTCGGTGAGCTGCCACTGCTGGTTCGCCCCCGACCCGCACGCGGCCTGCTGCACCTCGACGGCGTCGGCGGTCGAGGAGGCCGGGACCGTCAGGCACCTGTTGCTGTGCCGGGCGATGAGCTGGGCGTACCCGGTGCCGAGGGCGAGCACCTGCCACTGCCGGTTGGCGCCGTTGTTGCAGCCGTACTGGGCGACGCTCGCACCGTCGGCGGTGGACTGGCTCACCACGTCCAAGCACTGCGCTACAGCCCAACGACACGCTCAACGCCTGCGCAGTACCCCTGCGGCGGCGCCCATGGCGGCGGTGAGCAGCACGATGAGTCCGAAGGAGACGGTGAGCGAGGACGCGTGCGCGATGCCACCGATGATCCCGGGCGCGACCAGACCGCTGCCGTAGGCGATGCCGGCGACGGCGGCGATGCTGCGCCCGGGGTGGTCGCCAGTGCGGCCGGCGGCGGCGAAGACGAGCGGGACCACCACGGAGATGCCCACGCCGAGCAGCGCGAAGCCGGCGACGACCAGCACGATCCAGTCCGACAGCACGATCAGCAGCGCGCCCGCGGTGGCGAACACCGCCGCCGCGCGGACCGTCGTCACCGGGCCGAGGCGGTGCACGACGGCGTCGCCGGCGAAGCGGGCGGCGGCCATGCTGACCGAGAAGGCGGCGACGGTCAGCGCGGCGGTGCTGGCCGGGTGGCCCAGGTCGCGCACGAACACGGCGGACCAGTCCAGGCCGGCGCCCTCGGCGAAGACCGCGCACAGGCCGACCAGCCCGATCGGCAGCAGCGCCCGGGTCGGCAGCGCGAACGCGGGCGGCGGGTCCACCTCGGGTTCAGCGCGGTGCGGCAGCAGGTGGGGGGCGGCGGCCAGGGCGATGGCGGCGAGCACGGCCGCGGTGGCCAGGAAGTGCGGGCGGGCGTCCAGGCCGGCGCGGGCGGCCTGCGCCGCCACGGCGGAACCGACCAGGCCACCGAGGCTCCACGAACCGTGCAGGCCGGACATCACGGACCGGCCGTACCGCTTCTCGACGAGCACGGCCTGGGCGTTCATCGTCACGTCCGCCACGCCGGCGGCCGCGCCGTACAGGGCGAGCAGGAGGCAGAGCGTGAGCAGCGACGTGGGCAGCGCCGGCAGCAGCAGCGCCGCGCACCACAGCAGGATCAGCACGCGTACGAGCACACGCAGGTCGTACCGGTGGACCAGGCGGCCGGACAGCGGCATCGCCAGCATGGCCCCGATGCCCGGCATCAGCAGGGCGACGCCCAGCCCGCCCAGGCCGACGCCGACGTGCTCGGCCACCCACGGGACGCGGGCCGCGAAGGTGCCGGCGACCGCACCGTGGACGGCGAAGATGACCGCCGTCGCCCAGCGGGCCCGGCGCACCCGCGGGGGCAGATCGATGGCCGTGGTCGCTGTCATGGCGTCACCCTAGCGGCAATCCCGACCACCTGGTAAGTATCTTTTCCGTGACGACGACGGTACGGCGCGGGTACGCGAAGGGGCGGGCGCGGCGCCGGGAGATCCTGGACCGGGCGGTGGCGCTGTTCGGCGAGGTCGGGTACCGGGGCGCCTCGCTGCGGGAGATCGCGGCCCGGTGCGGGCTGTCCCACCCGGGCCTGCTGCACCACTTCCCCACCAAGGAGGCCCTGCTGCTGGCCGCGCTCCGGCACCGGGACGAGGTGGACGGCGAGCGCTTCGCGGCCACCGGCACCGGGGCGCAGGTGCTCCTGCGACTGGTGGACCTGGTCCGGCTCAACGCCGACCGGCGCGGCATCGTGGAACTGTTCACCGTGCTGTCCGCCGAGGCGACCGCCCCCGACCATCCGGCGCACGCGTACTTCGCCGAGCGATACCGGCACACGGTGGAGGCGATCGAGAGGTCGTACGCGCGGGCGCGCGCGGAGGGCACGCTGCGCCCGGGTATCGACCCCGGCGCGGCGGCCCGGCACCTGGTGGCCCTGATGGACGGGTTGCAGATCCAGTGGCTGCTGGACGACCGCGCCACCGACATGGCGGCCGTGGTGGAGGCACACGTCCGGGCGCAACTCACCGCCCCGCACCAGCCCGCCCCCCGTCCCGCCGATCTTGGAGCCGAACCGGGCCGGTGCTGATTTCCGGCGCGGTGCCGGTGCCCGGACGGCCGGAGGTGGGAGATCTTGGTACCGATTTAGCCGGAAATGCGGCGTGTTGTACCAAGATCTCACGCAGCTACCCCAGCAAGAGTCCAAGATCGACGGTGCGGGTCGTCGGGGGGCGTGGGTGGGCGGGGCGGCGCTTGTAGTCTGTGGCGGTGCCGGCGTCCCCCGCACCGCTGCTCCTCGCGCTGGACGGCAACAGCCTGCTCCACCGCGCGTACCACGCGGCTGCCACCGGGCGGCTGCTGGACCGGGACGACCGGCCCGTGTGGGCGATCAAGGGACTGGTCGGGTACCTGGCCCGCGCGGCGGCGCGGCTGGGGCCGGACGCGGTGCTGGTCGGCTTCGACTGCCCCGACCACTCGGTGCGCAAGGTGGACTACCCCGCGTACAAGGCGCACCGCCCCACCAAGGCCGCGGACCTCGCCGAGCAGATCGCCGCGGCGCCGGACCTGCTGCGGGCGACCGGCGTCTGCACGGTGCTCCACCGCGCGTACGAGGCGGACGACGTGCTGGCCAGCAGCGCCGCCCGGGCCCGCCGGGACGGCTGGCGCTGCGTGGTCATGACCAGCGACCGGGACGCGTTCGCCCTGATCGACCCCGGTACGTCGGTGCTGCGGGTGCGCAACGGCGGGCTGGACGAGTCCGTCATGGTCACCCCGGCGACCCTCGCGAAGGTGTACGGCGTCGAGCCGCGGCAGTACCCGGACTACGCGGCGCTGCGCGGCGACCCGTCCGACAACCTGCCCGGGGTGCGCGGCTTCGGCTCCCGGCGGGCGGCGGCGCTGCTGGCCGCGTTCGGGACCATCGAGGCGGCGTGGGCCGCGCTGGAGGGCGGCGACGCGGCGGCGGTGCGGGCCGTGGTCGGTGAGGCGACGGCCGGGTTCCTCGCCGCCCCCGCCGCGCGGGAGATCGTTGCGCGCAACCGCCGGCTCATGCGGATGCGCGCCGATCTGCCCCTTCCCGAGCTGGACGCGGCCCGGCTGCCGCTGGACCGGGCGTCGATGCGGCGGGCGCTGGCGGCGCGCGGGATCATCCTCGGGCCGTCGCTCTGGGCGCTCACCGGCGGCTCCCCGCCGCAGGAGCCGCCAGCGGACGATCCGCCCGTGCCGGCACCCCGGTGGTCGCCCCGCGGCCGGCGACGGGAGCCCCTGCCCGGCCAGCTCACCCTGTTCTAGCGCGACGCGGCACGACGCGGTGCGGCCTGCCGGCCGGGCCGTCCCGTGCGGCCGCGCGGTGCGGGCCACCGACGGGCCGCAGGCCAGGCCGCCAGGCGCGGGCCGCCGACGGGCTACCGGCCAGGACCGCCCGATGCGGGCCGCAGGCCAGGGCCGTCCGGTGCGGGCCGCCTACGGGCCGCAGGCCAGGCCGCGCGGTGCGGCCGGCAGCCGGACCGCCGATGCGGTACGGAGCGGGCCGCTGGTGCGATCCGGTCCGCCGATCGGGCATTGTGGGGACATGTGCCGAAGCATCCGCGTCCTTCACAACTTCGAGCCACCGGCCACCGACGAGGAGATCGAGGCCGCGGCGCTGCAATACGTCCGCAAGATCAGCGGGAGCGCGCGGCCGTCCGCCGCCAACCAGGAGGCGTTCGACGAGGCGGTGCGCGCGGTCGCCGCGGCGACCCGCACGCTGCTGGAGTCGCTGGTGACCGCCGCGCCGCCCCGGGACCGGGAGGTCGAGGCCGCGAAGGCGCGGGCGCGGGCCGCCGAGCGGTACGGGCGTCCCGCCACCATGGCCGGAGCGTGATCGGGTCGGGCGCCCGGACCCGTACCGTGCTGAGATGACCACGTGGGAACCGGTGCGGTCACCGTCGGGGCGCCGCTGGGGGTGGCGCTCGGGCTCCTGATCGCCGTCGCGGTCGTGGTGAGCCTGGTCGCCCGCCTCGGCGTGGGCCGGGGCGTGGCCACCGCCGCCGGGCGGGCCGTCGCGCAGTTGGCGCTCGTCTCGCTGCTGATCGCGTCCGTGCTGCGCTGGTGGTGGGCCACCGCGCTGTTCATCGCCGCGATGCTGCTGGTCGCGGCGGGCACGTCGGCCCGGCGGGTGCGCGCCGCGCGGGGCGCCTGGTGGGTCGCGGCGGCGATCGGGGCCGGCTCCGTGCCCACCACCGCGATCGTCCTGGTCACCGGGCCGGTTCCCCGGTCCACCGTGGCGGTGCTGCCGATCGCCGGCATCATCATCGGCGGCGCTATGACGGCCACCTCGCTCGCCGGCCGGCGCGCCCTGGACGAGTTGCGCACCCGGCACGGCGAGTACGAGGCGGCGCTGGCGCTCGGGTTCACCGACCGCGAGGCGGTGCTCGAGGTCTGCCGCCCGACCGTCGCCCAGGCCCTAGTGCCGGCCCTGGACCAGACCCGGACCGTCGGCCTGGTCACGCTGCCCGGCGCGTTCGTCGGCGTCCTGCTCGGCGGCGGCTCCGCCGTCCAGGCGGGCGCGACCCAGCTACTGGTCCTCGTGGCCCTGCTGGCCGCCGAGGCGGTCGCGGTGGCGGTCGTGGTCGAACTCGTCGCCGCCGGGCGCATCACCCACCGCCGCTGACCGGGCGGGGGTGGGCAGCAGGAGCGCCGCGACGGCCGGGACCACGGCCAGCGAGAGCAGCCAGCCGCCCAGCACGTCGGTGGGCCAGTGCACGACGAGCGCGACCCGGCTGACCCCGACCAGGAGCGCCCAGGCGGCGGCGACCGCCACGAGCAGGCGACGCGCCCGGCCGGAACGCGGCAGCCGCCACAGGAGCAGCCCGACGATCAGGGCCGCGCTCGCCGCGGTCGTGGTGTGCCCGGACGGGTACGACCAGCCCTGCGCGGCGGCGAGCCGGTCCACCGGGCGGGGGCGGGCGACGGCGGCCAGGACGAGCAGGCGGCTGCCGGCCGCGGCGAGCGCGGCGACGACGACGAAGGCGGCCCGCCGGTACTGGCGGAGCGCGGCGAGGGCCAGCGTGAGCAGCGCGCCGGCCACGAGAGCGTACGGGCGCGACGCGCTGTCGGTCACCACGATCATCGCGGAGCGCCAGGCCGGCCGGGCGAGCGCCGCCCGGTGCGCGGCCGCGCTCAGCGCCAGGTCGGCCCGGTACAGCGGGGCGAGGCCGGCGACCACGCAGGCGGTCAGCAGGGCGAACGCGGCGGCGGCCCCGCCGGCCAGCAGGAGCAGACCGCGCCGAGGGCTGCCCGGTGCCTGGCCGCGCCGGTCGCCCACGCCGTCACCCTACCGACGCGCCGGCCGGACCCGTGGGCGCCCGCGGGTCAGGGCTTGAGCACCACCTTGACGCACTCGTCCTGCTTCTCGCGGAACAGTTGGAACGCGCGCGGCGCGTCGTCCAGCCGCATGCGGTGCGTGATGACGAAGCTGGGGTCGATCTCGCCCTTGCGGATGCGCTCCAGCAGCGGGCGCATGTACTTCTGCACGTGGCACTGGGCGCTCTTCATCGTCAGTGACCGGTTCATGAACGCGCCCATCGGGAACTTGTCGATGAAGCCGCCGTAGGCGCCGATCGCGGCGACGATGCCGCCGTTGCGGACGTTCATGATCGCTTCGCGCAGCGCGTCCGGCCGGTCGCTCTCGGTCCGGGTGGCCTGCTTGGCCCGGTCGTACCCGTAGATCAGGCCGGACGCGTGGTGCGCCTCCATCCCGACCGCGTCGATGCAGGCGTCCGGGCCCCGGCCGGCCGTCATCTCCCTGAGCGCCTCGGCCACCGGGGTCAGCTCGTAGTTGATGATCTCGGCGCCGGCCTGGTCCTTGGCCTTGCGCAGCCGGTAGTCGAACCGGTCGATCGCGATCACCTTCTTGGCGCCGAGCAGGTACGCGCTGGCGATGGCGAACAGCCCGACCGGGCCGGCGCCCCAGACGGCGATGGTGTCGCCGGGCTTGATGTCGCACAGTTCGGCGCCCATGTAGCCGGTCGGCAGGATGTCGGACAGGAACAGCAGCTGCTCGTCCGGCAGGTCCACCTCGATCTTCAGCGGGCCGACGTCGGCGAACGGCACCCGGGCGTACTCGGCCTGGCCGCCCGCGTACCCGCCGAGCAGGTGCGAGTACCCGAAGATGCCGGCCGGCGAGTACCCCATGATCTTCTCGGCGATGCCGGCGTTGGGGTTGGAGTTCTCGCACACCGAGTACAGGCCGCGCTCGCAGGCCATGCAGGCGCCGCAGGCGATCGGGAACGGCACCACCACCCGGTCGCCGACGCGCAGGTTCCGCACCGCCGGGCCGACCTCGACCACCTCGCCCATGAACTCGTGGCCGAGCACGTCGCCCTTCTTCATGGTCGGGATGTAGCCGTGGTAGAGGTGCAGGTCCGAGCCGCAGATCGCGGTGGACGTGATCCGCACGATCGCGTCCTGCGCGTTGAGTATCCGCGGGTCGGGGACGTCCTGCACGGTCACGTGCTGGCGGCCCTGCCAGGTGTTCGCCCTCATGCCTGCTCCTCTCCGGCCCGCGCCGCGCTCACACGGACACCAGTTCGTCGGCGCGCACCGGGCGGGCCGGCCGCTGCTTCATCTGCTGGCGCATGCTCAGCCCGTCCGGGCTGCCCTCGGAGCGCACCACGTCGCCGGTCTCCATCACCTGCTTGAACCGGCGCAGGTCGTCGCGCAACTGCTGGCGCGGCTCCTCGCCGAACAGCCGGGCGATGGCCACGCCGGCGGCCCGCCCGGGCGCGGTGTAGTCCAGTTCCACCCGGACCTCCGTCCCGCGCCCGCTCGGGCCGGGCAGGAACCGGACCTGGCCCCAGTTCGTGACGTCCGCGTCGGGCAGTGACCGCCAGGTGATGATCCGCTCCGGGGTGTCCTCGACGATCTCGGCGTCCCACTCGACGGTCCGCCGCATCCGGCCGAAGCCGGGCGCCTTGGCCGACCAGTGCGAGCGGCGGTCGCCGGTGACCCGCACGGATTCGAGGTGGTACATGAACCGGGGCCAGTTCTCCAGGTCGCGCCAGAACCGGTACACCTCGGCGGGCGACTTGTTGATCGTGATGGCGCCGACCGCGTGCACGGCCCCGTCCCGCACCGTCCGCTCGCCCTCCCGGTAGGCCCGGATGGCCGTGTACAGGTCGGCCACGGTGATCCCGGCGACCGCGGCGGTCACGGCCGCGGCCCGCACGCGCCGCAGGCCACAGGTGTGTGCCACCGCCCGGCCGAGCAGGGCCAGGTCCATCGCGTCGCCGGCCACCCGGGTCCAGGCCCACCGCCCCGGCCGGCGCACGCCGAGCAGGGCAGCGGCGTGCCCGATCTCCCGCAGCCCCAGCGCCGGAATGATCATGATCGCCCGGACGGACCGGTCGACGCCGGCGAGTTGAGCCACCCGGTAGGGGGCGACCAGCTGCGCCACCCCGAGCCCCAGGCTCGCCAGGCCCAGGCGGCGGGCCAGCCGGTCGGCGCCGCGACCCGGCCCGGCGCTGCGCTCCAGGGCCCCGATCTCTCGAACGGAATTCATGTCTGTACCCCTCCGTGCTCGACCCGGCGACCCGACCCGTTGGCTCGACCCGTTCTGCTCGCACCAGCGCGTTCGCGCTCCGACGCCGGTACCCCCGGGTGGGCGGAAGATGCGGCGTTTAACTCGGCGCCGGGCTGGAACCGGGGGGCTGGACTTCAACCCCTGGAGCCCGTGTCCCGCAGAGAAGGTCACCGCCGATGCAGCGCCGCATCACCACCACCGAGCACGAGCGTCCCGCCGGACCGGTCACCATCACCCGCCCCTGGCCGGTGCGCCCCATCGTGCCCGGCAACCGGGTGGCCGCGCTGCTGCGCAGCACCGACGCCAAGCAGATCGGGCTGCTGTACCTGACGACGTCGTTCGGCTTCTTCCTGCTCGGTGGGATCATGGCGCTGCTGATGCGCGCCGAACTGGCCCACCCGGGGCTCCAGTTCCTCTCGCTGGAGCAGTACAACCAGCTGTTCACCATGCACGGCACGGTGATGATGTTCCTGTTCGCCACGCCGCTGGTGTTCGGCTTCGCCAACTACCTGGTGCCGTTGCAGATCGGCGCCCCGGACGTGTCGTTCCCCCGGCTGAACTCGTTCGCGTACTGGATCTACCTGCTCGGCGGGCTGATCGTGGTCGGCGGCTTCCTGACCCCGCAGGGCGCGGCCGACTTCGGCTGGACGGCGTACCCGCCGCTGGCCCGGGTGGAGCACTCCCCCGGCGTCGGCGCCGACCTGTGGATCGTCGGGCTGGCCCTCACCGGGTTGGGCACGATCCTCGGGTCGGTCAACATCGTCACCACCATCGTGACCCTGCGGGCGCCCGGGATGACCCTGTTCCGGATGCCGTTGTTCACCTGGAACATCCTGGTCACCGCGCTGCTGGTGCTGATGGTGTTCCCGATCCTCACGGCCGCGCTGCTGGCCCTGCTCGCCGACCGGCGGCTGAACAGCCACGTGTACGACGCGGCGAACGGCGGGCCGATCCTGTTCCAGCACCTGTTCTGGTTCTTCGGCCATCCCGAGGTCTACATCGTGGCGTTACCGTTCTTCGGGATCATCACCGAGGTGATCCCGGTGTTCAGCCGCAAGCCGGTGTTCGGGTACAAGGGTTTCGTGTTCGCCACGCTGCTCATCGGCGGGTACTCGATGACGGTGTGGGCGCACCACATGTTCGCCACCGGGCAGGTGCTGCTGCCGTTCTTCTCGGTGGTGACGTTCAGCATCGCGGTGCCGACCGGGGTGAAGTTCTTCAACTGGACCGGCACCATGTGGAAGGGTCAGATCACCTTCGAGACGCCGATGCTGTTCGCCCTCGGGTTCCTGGTGACGTTCCTGCTCGGCGGCCTGTCCGGGGTCCTGCTGGCCAGCCCGCCGATCGACTTCCACGTCACCGACTCGTACTTCGTCGTGGCCCACTTCCACTACGTGCTATTCGGCACGATCGTGTTCGCCGCGTTCGCTGGCGTCTATTTCTGGTTCCCGAAGATGACCGGACGGATGCTCGACGAGAAACTGGGCCGGGCGCACTTCTGGACCATGTTCGTCGGCTTCCACATGACGTTCCTGGTGCAGCACTGGCTGGGCAACCGCGGCATGCCCCGCCGGTACGCCGACTACCTGCCCACCGACGGCTTCACCACGATGCACGCGGTGTCCACCATCGGCTCGTTCATCCTCGGCGCCTCCACGCTGTTCTTCATCTACAACGTGTGGAAGTCGTGGCGGCTCGGCAAGGTGGTGACGGTCAACGACCCGTGGGGCTTCGGCAACTCGCTGGAGTGGGCCACCTCGTCGCCGCCGCCGCTGCGCAACTTCGACCGCATCCCGCGGATCCGGTCCGAGCGGCCCGCCTTCGACGCCAAGTACGGCGTCGAGGTGAGCGACCTCGACCGGGACCTGCCGCAGCGCTCCACCCGCCCGGCGCAGGAGGAGGGGGCGCCGCACATGGGCACGGCGTCGGACCAGCCCAGCGAGGCCGGGGCGGTGGGCGCCCCGGAGGCGGCGGCGCACACGCCCGAGCCGGAATCCGGGGCGCGCCCGGTGCGGGTGCCGGAGCCCGACGAGGCGCGGCGCCCGCAGTACCCGCCGGCCGAGCCGGACCCGCGGCTCAGCCGGGACCGGGATCAGCAGCCGGAGGACGAGCGCTGGCGCACCGGCGGCGACGACGACCGGGAGTGAACCGGGCGGTCAGCCCGGCGGGCCGGTGCTCTCCCGCACCACCAACTCGGTCACCAGGTCGACCCGGCTGGTCGGCAGGGCGGCACCCCGGGCCAGGTCGAGCAGCATCCGGGCGGCCGTGCCGGCCATGTCTCCCAGCGGCTGGTTGACCGTGGTGAGCGCCGGGCCGAGCCAGGCCGCCATCGGCAGGTTGTCGTACCCGATCACGGACAGGTCCTCGGGCACCCGCAGGCCGAGCCGGCGCGCCGCGCGCAGCACCCCCATGGCCTGCATGTCGGAGCCGGCGAAGATGGCCGTGGGTCGGTCCGGCCGGGTCAGCAGCTCGGTGCCGTACGCGTAGCCGGCGTCCACGTAGAACGTGCCGTAGCGCACCAGTTCCCGTTCGACCGGGACGCCGGCCTCGTCGTGGGCGGAGCGGAAGCCGGCGATCCGGGCCCGGCTGCACAGCACGTCCCGCGGGCCGGAGATCACCCCGATCCGCCGGTGGCCCAGTTCCAGCAGGTGGCGGGCGGCGAGCAGGCCACCGTTCCAGTTGTTCGAGCCGACCGTGGGCACCGACGCGTCGGGCGCGCTGTCGGTGTCCACCACGACGAACGCGATGCCCCGGCGCTCCAACTGCCGGCGCTGCGCCTCGGTCAGGTGGCACAGCACCAGCAGCACCCCCAGCGGCCGGCGGGCGAGCACCCCGTCCAGCCAGAGCGAGGGCGGGTGGTGCGCGCCGCCGAGTTGGGACAGTGTCACGCCCACGTTCGCCGCGGCGGCGACGACCTGCACGCCACGGATGATCTCCATGGCCCAGCCGGCGTTCCACTCGTGGAACACCAGGTCGATCTGCTGGGCGGCGGGCGGGCGGCGCCGGGCCCGCCGGCGGTAGCCGTTGCGTTCGAGGCTCTCCTCGACCCGCGCCCGCGTGTCCGCCGCCACGTCCGAGTGTCCATTGAGGACCTTGGACACGGTGGTCACCGAGACGCCGACCTCGCCGGCGATGCTGGCGATCGTCGCGGGGGTGGGTCGGGCCGCGGCAGGAGACCTCGTCATCGAAAGTTCCCAGGGCTGGTCCGGAAGTTTCGGCGTCACCATAGCACCGCGGGACGCGCCGACAAGGGCGAACACACGGGATCCAGGCACCGTGGATCGTCGACGCATTCGCAGGTCTTGACACATGTCGAGCCGGACGCCTAAGTTGCCGCCAGATGTAACAGCGAACTTGCGGAAACTTTCGGGAAACACCGGCACGGTTGCGCGGGAGGCCGGCGGATGAGCACGACCAAAACCCTGGACCCGCCCACCGGCACCAGGGGCAGCGACGGGGCGACGTCCCCGCCGCGCACCCGGGGCCACCGGCGCCCCTGGCGCAAGGCGCTGCGCCGAGATTGGCAGCTCTACTCGCTGGCCGTCCTGCCGCTGCTGTTCTTCCTCGTCTTCCGGTACCTGCCGATGATCGGCAACGTCATCGCGTTCCGCCGGTTCCAGCCCGGCGGCAACCTGTTCGGCGAGTACTGGGTGGGCCTGCGGTACGTCAAGATGTTCCTGACCGACGACACGTTCTGGGACGTCTTCACCAACACGCTGATCCTCGGCGGGCTGACCCTGCTGGTCTGCTTCCCCCTGCCGATCGTGCTCGCGCTGCTGCTCAACGAGGTCCGGTCCCGGCGCTGGAAGCGCTTCGTGCAGTCGGTGTCCTACCTGCCGCACTTCCTGTCCATCGTGGTGGTCGCCGCGATCGTCATGCAGATGCTCGCCCTGGACGGTGTGGTCAACCAGGGCCTGCGCGCGGTCGGCCACGACGCCATCCCGTTCATCCAGGAGGCGGGGTGGTTCCGGACGATCTACGTCTCGTCCGAGGTGTGGCAGACCGTCGGCTGGGGCACGATCCTCTACCTCGCGGCGCTGACCGCCGTCGACGAGAACCTGTACGAGGCGGCCCGGGTGGACGGCGCCGGGCGGTGGCGGCAGACCTGGCATGTCACGCTGCCCGGGATCCGCCCGACGATGATGACGCTGCTGATCCTCAACATCGGCACGTTCATGGCGGTCGGCTTCGAGAAGGTGCTGCTGCTGTACAACCCGCTGACCTACCCGACGGCCGACGTCATCTCCACCTACCTGTTCCGGATGGGCGTGGTCTCCAACAGCTTCAGCTACGCCGCGGCGATCGGCCTGTTCGAGTCGCTGATCGGGCTGACGCTGGTGCTGACCGCGAACACCATCTCCCGCCGCGCGGTAGGGACGAGCCTGTGGTGACCAAGGTGCGCGACACCCGCGGCGTGCGGGTCTTCCGGGTGCTCAACGCGGTCATCCTCACCGCCGTCGTCGTGGTCACGGTGTACCCGTTCCTCAACGTGCTGGCCCGCTCGTTCAGCGACGAACCGTCGATCCGGGCCGGCGAGGTGAACCTGCTGCCGCGCGGGTTCAACCTGCGCACGTACCGCTACGTGACCTCCGACTCGATGTTCTGGACCAACTACCGCAACACCGTGGTGTACACCGTGGTCGCCACGCTCATCGCGATGGCGATGACCATCTGCTACGCGTACGTGCTGTCCAAGAAGCACCTGCGGGGCCGGACCGCGCTGGTCAGCATCGCGGTGGTCACCATGTTCTTCACCGGCGGCCTGATCCCGAACTACGTGCTCATCACCAGCCTGGGCCTGAAGAACAGCATCTGGGCGATCGTGCTGCCCAACGCCATCAACGTGTTCAACCTGCTGGTGATGAAGGCGTTCTTCGAGGCCCTGCCGCTCGAACTGGAGGAGGCCGCGGCGGTCGACGGGCTGAACACCTACGGGATCCTGCTGCGCATCGTGCTGCCGCTGTCCAAGGCGATGATCGCCACGATGGTGCTGTTCTACTCGGTCGCCTTCTGGAACTCGTGGTTCACCGCGTTCCTGTACATGGACCGCTCGGAACTGCTCCCGGTCACCGTCTACCTGCGCAACCTCATCGCCGGCGCCACCGGTGCGACCGCCGCGGGCGGGAGCACGACCGACATCCAGATTTCCGCCAACATCCAGGCGGTGACGATCGTGCTCACCGTCATCCCCATCCTGCTGGTCTACCCGTTCATCCAGCGGTACTTCGTCCGCGGCGTCATGCTCGGCGCGGTGAAGGGGTAGACCGGGAGTCCATCGATCCACCGCAGTACCCACCACAACACCCACCACAAGGTTTCCACCGCTAGGGAGGCACCCATGTTTGAACTCACCCGGCGCCAGGTTCTGGGCGTCGCCGGGGGTGGGTTCCTGCTCGCCCTCGCCGGCTGCAGCGGCGACGACTCGGACTCGGATCAGAAGCTCTCCGACAACCGGGTGGGAGCGATGTCCGACTACAAGGCCGGCGACCAGTTCAAGGCCACCGAGCCGCTCACCTTCACCGTCCTCTACAACAACCACCCGAACTACCCGATCCAGAAGGACTGGCTGTTCTGGTCCGAGCTGGAGAAGCGCACCGGGGTCAAGTTCCAGACCACCGAGGTACCGCTCAGCGACTACAACAGCAAGCGGAGCCTGATCCTCGGCTCCGGCGACGCGCCGTTCATCATCCCGAAGACCTACCGCCCGGACGAGGAACCGTTCGTCGCCTCCGGCACCGTCCTGCCGGTCAGCGACTACCTCGACCTGATGCCGAACTTCCAGGACAAGATCAACAAGTGGAACCTGCAGTCCGACATGGACTCGCTGCGGCAGGCCGACGGTAAGTTCTACCTGCTGCCCGGCCTGCACGAGGACGTCTGGACCGACTACACGCTCGCGGTCCGCACCGACGTCCTGCAGAAGCACAACCTCCAGGTGCCGACCACCTGGGAGGAACTGCGCGACACGCTCAAGGCGCTGAAGGCCGCCTACCCGAACAGCTACCCGTTCTCCGAGCGGTTCAACCAGTCGCCGCCGACCGCGCCCGGTGGCAACCTGCTGAACATCCTCGGCCAGGCGTACGGGGTCAACGGCGGCTGGAACTACCAGAACGCCACGTGGGACTACAACGCCAGCAAGTGGGTCTTCACCGGCGCCGCGGACGGGTACAAGCAGATGATCGAGTACCTGAACACGCTGGTGAAGGAGGGGCTGCTCGACCCGGAAAGCTTCACCCAGTCCGACGACCAGGCCCGGCAGAAGTTCGCCTCCGGCAAGTCGTTCGTGATCAGCGCCAACGCGCAGAGCATCGTCAACGACTACCGCCCGGACCTGGCGAAGGTCCAGGGGGCGACGGTCGCGAAGATCCCGATCCCGATCGGGCCGATGGGTCCGGTGCGCTCCGGGCCGGGCGCGTCCCGGCTGGAGAACGGCGTCATGATCTCCAAGAAGGCGCGGGACAGCAAGAACTTCGTCGCGATGATGCAGTTCGTCGACTGGCTGTGGTACTCCGACGCGGGCGAGGAGTTCGCCCGCTGGGGCGTCGAGGGCGTCACCTACACCAAGGACGGCTCCGGCAAGCGCACCCTGACGCCGGACGTCAACATGCTCGACCTCAACCCCCAGGGCACCAAGCACCTGCAGAAGGACTTCGGCTTCTACAACGGGGTGTTCGCCTACGGCGGCAAGACCGAACTGTTGGAGTCGTTCTTCTCCGACGAGGAGCGGGAGTTCCAGAAGGCGATGAACTCGCGCAAGACGCTGCCGGTGCCGCCGCCGCACCCGTTCACCGAGGAGGAGCGGGAGCAGGCGACGCTGCTGGAGTCGCCGCTGAAGGACTTCGTCACCCAGCAGACGGTGAAGTTCATCCTCGGCCAGCGGCCGCTGGACCAGTGGGACGCTTACGTCAGTGAGCTGAAGGCCAAGAACATGGACCAGTACATGGAACTGATCACGAAGGCGTACGACCGGTTCAAGAAGGACCACGGCTGACGGTCATGCGAATCACCGTTCCCGAGCGGTCCTCGGGGCGACTGGCCGGTGCCTGGCGCGCATGCGTCGGCACCGGCCGGTTCGACCTCGCCCTGCGCCGCGACTACCAGGAATCCCTCGCCCTGGTCCAGCGGGAGATCGGATTCCGGCACATCCGCGGGCACGGCCTGCTCAGCGACGGGGTCGGTGTGCACCGGCCGTACGAGCACGGCGGGCGGCGCGGGGTGCGGCACGCGTTCACGTACCTGGACCAGGTGGTCGACGCGTACCTGGAGCTGGGCATCCGCCCGTTCGTGGAACTGGGCTTCATGCCCTCCGGCCTCGCCTCCGGCGAGCAGACCGTGTTCTGGTGGCGGGGCAACGTCACGCCGCCGGCGGACTGGCGCGAGTGGGCGGACCTGGTCCGGGCCACCATCGGGCACCTCGTGGACCGGTACGGGCTGGCCGAGGTGCGCGGCTGGCCGATCGAGGTGTGGAACGAACCGAACCTCAAGGAGTTCTGGCAGGGCGCGGACCGGGACGCCTACCACCGCCTGTACGAGGTGACCGCCGCCGCGGTCAAGGAGGTGGACGCCGAACTCCAGGTGGGCGGCCCGGCCATCTCCCCCGGCGCGGACGAGTGGCTGGACGCGTTCGCCGAGTTCGTCACCGACCGCTCGGTGCCGGTGGACTTCGTCAGCAAGCACGCCTACACCTCCGGCCCGGCCCAGCACGTGCCGTTCGGTGTGCACCAGACCCTGAAGCCGGCGACCCACCTGCTCGACCAGTTCGCGACGCCCCGGCGGCGGTTGGCCGGAACCGCCCTCGCGGGCCTGCCGGTGCACATCACCGAGTTCAACTCGTCCTACCGGCCGGACAACCCGATCCACGACACCGCCTTCCACGCCGCCTACCTGGCGCCGGTGCTGGCCGCCGGCGGCGACCTCGTCGACTCGTTCTCGTACTGGACGTTCAGCGACATGTTCGAGGAGGTCGGCATCCCCACGGCGCTGTTCCACGGCGGGTTCGGGCTGCTGACCCACCGGCAGGTGAAGAAGCCGACCTACCACCTGTACGCCTTCATGGCCCGGATGGGCGAGGACGTGCTGGCCCGCGGGGAGGACCACCTGGTGACGCGCGACGCGGGCGGCCGGGTCACGGTGCTGGCCTGGGCGCCGGTCGACGTGACCGGTGAGGCGCCGCCGGTGGCGGGCCACCCGCTGCGGCTGAGCCTGCCCGTCGGGCCGGGTGCGTCCGCCTTCGCGCTCCGCTCGTCGGTGAGCGAGGAGGCGGGCAACGCCTGGGCGGCCTGGTGCGAGATGGGCCGGCCGGCCTCGCCGCTCCCCCGCCAGCTGGACGCGCTGCGCGCGGCCGCGGAGCCGGCCCGCACCCACCGCGCGCTGCCCGTCGTGGACGGTCGGGTGGACCTCGACCTCGACCTCGCCCGCCACGAGGTGACCCTGGTCGAGGTGACCCCGGTGGTGGACGAAACCCCGCCGTGGTGGGACGACCGGCGCCTGCTCGGCGGTCACCATCCGCAGGCCGGGCCGTGACCGCCCCCACGGCACGGTTCGGGGTCGGCCCGCTGTCCCGCGCGGCCGCCCTGATCTACACCGTGCTCGTGGTGGAGTGCCTGGTCTTGCTCACCACCGTGCCGTTGCTCGTACCCGTGGTGCTGCTGGACCGGGACGCCAGCAACATCCCGCTCGCCGCGCTCTGCGCGCTGCCGGTCGGGCCGGCCCTGTCGGCGGCGCTGTACGCGCTGCACCACCGCCAGCGGGACCTGACCGACCTGCACCCCACCACCCTGTTCTGGCGCGGCTACCGGATGAACGCGGCCGGCGCGCTGCGGGTCTGGGTGCCGCTGGTGGTGCTGCTGGCCGTCGTCGCGATCAACCTCGCCCACTTCGGCGCCGCGAACGTGCCCGGCTGGTGGGCCCCCATGCTGGTGGTCGTCGCGGTCGCCGGGGCGCTGTGGGGCGCCAACGCGCTGGTCATCACCTCGCTGTTCGCGTTCCGGGCGGTCGACGTGGCGCGGTTGGCGCTGTACTTCCTCGGCCGCACCCCGGTCGCCACGCTGGGTAACGCGGGGGTGCTCGTGGCGGCCGTCGCCGTGACCGCCCTCGCCTCGGAGGCGGTCCTGGCGCTGGTCGGGGCGGTCCTGGTGCTGGTGCTGCTGCGCACCAGCCGTCCGATGATCGACACGGTACGACGGGAATTCACCGCATGACGGACGGTAGCGACGGGGCCGGCAAGGTTCGCTACGGCGGCGACTACAACCCCGAACAGTGGCCCGAGGACGTGTGGGACGCCGACCACCGCCTCTTCGACGCCGCCCGGATCGACACCGTGACGGTCGGCGTCTTCACCTGGGCGCTGACCCAGCCCGCACCGGACGTCTACGACTTCTCCACCCTGGACGCCATCGTGGCGCGCGCCGCCGCCGCGGGCCGCCAGGTGGTCCTGGCCACCGGGACCGCCGCGCTGCCGCCGTGGCTGGCCCGCGCCCACCCGCAGGTCAACCGGACAGACTTCGAGGGGCGGCGGCACCGGTACGGGCAGCGGCACAACGCCTGCCCCAGCTCGCCGGTCTTCCGCCGGCTCTCCGCCGAGCTGGCCCGGCGCGTCGCACGCCGGTTCGCCGGCAACCCGGCGGTCGTCGCGTGGCACGTCGGCAACGAGTACGGCGGCGCCTGCTACTGCGACCAGTGCGCGGCCGGCTTCCGGTCGTGGCTGCGCGACCGGTACGCCACCCTGGACCGGCTCAACGCGGCCTGGTACACGACGTTCTGGTCGCACCGGTTCACCGACTGGGCCGACATCGAGCCGCCCTCGGCGCTGACCGAGCACTGGCGCGGCCCGGACCACACCGCGTTCCCGGGCATCACGCTGGACTACCTGCGCTTCATGTCCGACGCCATGCTCGCCAACTTCCGGGACGAGAAGGCCGCGATCCGCGAGTCCGACCCGGACACGCCCGTGACGACGAACTTCATGGGCATGTACCGGCCGATCGACTACCACCGGTGGGCGCCGCACCTGGACTTCGCCTCCTGGGACAACTACCCGCCCGACGACGACTCCCGGGTCCGGATGGCCCTCGCCCACGACCTCATGCGCGGCCTGAAGGACGGGCAGCCGTTCTGGCTGATGGAGCAGACGCCGAGCACCACCGCCTGCCGGGACACCAACCCGCTCAAGCGCCCCGGGCTGATGCGACTGTGGAGCTGGCAGGCGGTGGCGCACGGCGCCGACGCGGTGCTGTTCTTCCAGATGCGTGCCGCCCGCGGCGCCAGCGAGAAGTACCACGGCGCCGTCATCGGGCACTCCGGCCGGTCGGACACCCGGGTGTTCCGCGAGGTGGCCGGGTTGGGCGCCGAACTGGAGCGGCTGGGCCCCGCCACCCTCGGCGCCCGCACGCCGGCCCGGGTCGCGCTGCTGTTCGACTGGGACAGCTGGTGGGCCCTGGAGATCTCCGACGGGCCGTCCCGGCTGGTCCGCTACCAGCCGACCGTGCTCGCCTACTACCGCGCCCTGTGGGCCGCCGGCGTGGACGTGGACGTGCTGCCGGTGACCGCCGACCTGTCCCGGTACGACGTGGTGGTCGCCCCCGTGCTGCACATGCTCAAGGGCGACCTGGCCCGACGCCTGGAGGCGGTGGCCGAGCGCGGCGGGTCGGTGGTCACCACGTTCCTGTCCGGCCGGGTGGACGAGGACGACAACGCCTTCCTGATGGACGTGCCGGGGCCGCTCGGCGCGCTGATGGGCGTGCGGGTCGACGAGTGGGACGCCCGGGGCCGGGAGTTCGTCAACCCGGTGCGCCTGGGTCCCCGGGACTTCCCGGCCCGGCTGATCTTCGAGCTGGTCATCCCCCAGGGCGCCGAGGTCGTCGGCACCTACCGGGCGGATTTCTACGCCGGTACCCCGGCCGTCACCCGCAACGCGTTCGGCGCCGGCCACGGCTGGTACGTGGCCGCGGGGCTGGAGCAACCGGGCGTCTCGTGGGTGATGGACCAGGTTCTGGACCGGCACGGGCTGCGCGGACCCTACCCGGACGTGCCGGACCTGGAGACGACCGCACGCGTGACGCCGGACGGCAGCCGGCTGCTGTTCCTGCTGAACCACGGGCCCGCCCCGGTCGAGGTGCCCGCCCGAACCGGCGGCGTCGACCTACTCACGGGCGCGCGCGTCGAGGCCGGGCAGCCGCTCACCCTCGACACGCACGGCGTGGTGGTGCTGCGCGAGGATCAGTAGATGCGCCGCCCCCGCGCGTCCGGCACGCCGGACGCGCGGAAGAAGTAGGCGTTGATCTGGTCCCGCCACTCCTCGGCGGAGCGCACCTGCTCGTCCAGCAGGTCGGCGACCCGGGCGTGGTAGGCGGGCGGGATGTCGTCCTTCAGCGCCCGCCACCGCTGGAGCATCTCGGCGGCCCGTTCGGCGCCCGCGAAGTGCGTGTCGTAGATGTGCTGGATGACCGTCGAGCCGCCGCGCAGCAGGTGCCCGTACGGCACGTGGTGGAAGAACAGCAGCACCTCGTCCGGGCACTCGTCCAGCGACTCATACCGCTCGGACCAGGGCTCCGGGTACTGACCGGTGAAGCCGGTACCGGTGGCGCGGGTGCGGTCGACGCCCACGCCGTCCCGGTCCGCGAAGTGGTACGTACCCCACGGCGTGTACTCGTACCCGTCCACGTCGGGGCCGTAGTGGTCCGCCGGGCGCACCATGAAACCCACGCCCAGCGGGGCGGTGTACCGCTCGTAGGTGCGCCACGAGTCGTCCATGACGTCGTGGATCCCCCGCCGGGCGCCGGTCTCCGCCCCGAACGTCAGGTCGATCCACTCGTCGAGGATGGCCGACGGCTCCAGGCCCGGATCCCACGCCAGCCGGCCGAACGCGTAGAGGTTGGCCTGCGCCAGCGGGTGACCGGTCCAGAACGCGTCATCACCCACATTGGACACCGCGACCAGGCCGTCCGCGGTGCCCGCGACCGTGCCCCGCGCCCACCCCCAACGCAGCACCTCACTCCACATCGGAGCGAGGTAGCACACGTGCCGCTGCTGGCCCGTGTACTCCTGGGTCACCTGGAACTCCGCGGACACCCGGGTCCGGGGCATCGCCGCGATGACCGGGGAGACCGGCTCGCGGGTCTGGAAGTCCATCGGCCCGTGCTTCACCTGGAGGATCGCGTTCGCCCGGAACGCGCCGTCCAGCGGGGTGAAGTGGTCGTGCGCGGCGCGGGCCCGATCGGTCGAGCGGTCCCGCCAGTCCTGCCGGTGGTTATAGACGAAGGCGCGCCAGTGCACCACGCCGCCGAACGGCGCCAGCGCGTCCGCGAGCGCGTTCGCACCCTCGGCGTGAGTGCGCCCGTACCCGAACGGCCCCGGCTGGCCCTCCGAATCCGCCTTCACCACGTAGCCGCCGAAGTCCGGGATCGCCTCGTACACACGCCGGGTGATCCCGGCCCACCAGGCGCGCACCGCCTCGTCGAGCGGGTCGGCGGTGGGCAGGCCACCGACCACGACCGGGGCCGCGAAACTCACGGACAGGTGCACCCGCACCCCGTACGGGCGCAACGCGTCCGCGAGCCAGACCACCTCCCCGAGCCGGTCCGTCAGCAGGCGCGCCTCGGTACGGTGCACGTTCACGTTGTTGACCGAGATCGCGTTGATTCCGCACGCGGCCAGCAGCCGCCCGTACGCCCGGACCCGCTCGGCGTCGCGCCGCGCCGCGCCGTCCCGCCAGAACAGGGACCCGCCCGCGTACCCGCGCTCGACCTGCCCCATCGCGGGGTGCACGTCGACGTTGTCCCAGTGGTCGAGCATCCGGCGCCGCTTCGCCGGCGCGTGCCGCTCGACGGGCCGGTCGCCCGCGAACGCCGACTCCCCCAGCCGGACCACGTGGAACAGCCCGTAGAGCAGCCCCGTCGGCTCCCCGGCCAGCACGGTGGTCACCCCGTCGCGCCGCTCCAGCGAGTACCCCTCCTCGGGCAGCGACGCGCCGTTCGCCAGCGTCAGAACGAGATCCGCACCGGCGCCGTCGCGCCGGCCGCCCGCGGCGCCGTCGGGTGCGCTGCGCGGGGCGCTGTCCAGGGCGCCATCGGAGGCGCCGTGCGGGGCGCTGTCAGAGGCGCCGGCGGCGGCATCGTGCGGGGCGCTGTCGAGGGCGTCGTCGCGGAGGGTGCCGCCGAAGCGGGCGCAGGCCCGCGCGACCTCATCCCGCACGGTCTCCAGCACGGGGTCGCCGGCCGGCGGGCGGGCGGCGCGGAGGATGACGCGGCGGGAGCCGAGCGCGCGGAACGCCTCCGGCGGTAGCCAGGCGGGATCGATGCCGGGGAGATCTTCTGACCGCACCCCGCCACCGTACCCGGCCGCGCGGCCGGGAGGTCAGTCGGCGGCGTCCGGATGCCCGGGCATCGTCGAGCCGCCGCCGCTGCCGCCGTGGGTGCCGCCGGCCACCCCGGCGCCGTCGTCCTCGGTGACGATGTCGGCCTCCGGCAGGTCGCGCGGGCGCCGGGCCGGGTCCATGTCGGTCTGCGTCATCGCCGGGTCGATGTCCTCCTCGGCCCGGTCCGGCTCGACGGGCTGCTCCCCGGTGCGTGCGTCGCGCCTCACGATCCGCCCCCTCCCATGTCGGGCGATACTTTGCCGAACGGCTCGCCGGTAAACCCTCGGCCTTCCGGCCCGGGGATGCCGGGAACCGTGCGGCTGGGCCAGAACGGTGCGCGTACGGCGGGCAACCCCACCCGGGAAAGCCACGGCGAAGCGCTCGCGAGCAGGCCGGCCCGAGCGGCATGGCGTTTGGTCGACGCGCTCCGCTCCGCTTCCGCATAGGAAACACCTGCCACCACCGCCGCGTAGCCGTCGCCGCGTCCATTGCGGATGATGCGCGTCCAGGGTTCAAACGCCGCCGCCCGGGTAACCGCGCCGCGTCGACCTGCGCCGTGCGGAGCGGGCGTGCGACGGGTAGTCGACGGAGAGGCGGTGAGTGCGGTGCGTGAGCACCCCGAGGGGACGGCGCGGGCGGTCGTGTACACCGAGACCGGCGGTCCGGACGTGCTCCAGGTGATCGAGCGGCCGGTGCGCCGGCCCGGGCCGGGCGAGGTGCGGGTCCGGATGCACCGGGCCGGGGTCAACCCGACGGACTGGAAGTTCCGGCACGGCGATGGCGGCCGGAGCCCGGTCGAGCCGCCCCGGGTACCCGGCCAGGACGGCGCGGGCGTCGTCGAGGCGATCGGCACCGGGGTCGAGCCGGCGCTGAACGGGTTGCGGGTGTGGGTGTGGGAGGCGGCCTACCAGCGCCCGGACGGCACGGCCCAGGAGCACGCGGTGGTGCCCGCGCGTCGCGTGGTGACGCTGCCGGACACCGCCTCGTTCGACCTCGGCGCCGCGCTCGGGGTGCCGTTCATCACCGCGCACCGCTGCCTGACGGTCACCGAGGAGGGGCCGCGCCGGCTCGGGCCGGGGACGCTGGACCGGCGCACGGTGCTGGTCCAGGGCGGCGCGGGCGCGGTCGGCAACGCCGCCGTCCAACTCGCCCGGTGGTCCGACGCCCGGATCATCGCGACCGTCAGCGGCCCCGAGAAGGCGCAGTTGGCCGCGGCAGCCGGCGCGGACCACGTCATCGACTACAAGCGGCAGGACGTGGTCGCGGAGATCCACAAGATCACCCCGCGCGGCGTGGACACGATCGTGGAGGTCTCGCCGGCCGCCAACGCCACGATCGACGCCGCCGTGCTGGCGCCGTACGGTTCGGTGGCCGTCTACGCCAACGACGGCGGCGACGAGTTCACGCTGCCGGTCCGGGCGCTGATGGCGGCCAACGCCCGCTGGCAGTTCGTGCTGCTGTACACCGCGCCGCCGGAGGCCAAGAACCTCGCGGTCGAGGACATCATGGCCGCCATCTACGACGGCGCCCTGCGGGTCGGTGCGGACGCGGGCCTGCCCCTGCACCACTACCCGCTGGACGGGACCCGGGAGGCGCACGCCGCCGTGCAGGACGGCGCGGTCGGCAAGGTGCTCATCGACATCGCGCCCTGATCCCCGGCGCGGGCCACGTTCGGTCACCGCCGCGCGGGGTAGTCGACCATGAACCCTCGACCGCCAGTGGAAGGGGACACGACGGCCATGACGGGACGACCGGGGAGCAAGAGCTACGACAACCAGCGCCGCCGCCTGCGCAGCCTCCTGGAGGACGACGGGAAGGCCCGGGACAAGGAGGCCGACGAGCGGGCCAACGAGATCCTCCAGCACGACCGGGGACGCACCGGCGTGCTGCGCGGGGACCGCGGGCGCGGGCCGAAGGCCGAGCGGATGCCGGGCGAGGACCGGTAGCCCTAGCGGCGGCGCATCAGCAGGTAGGCGCGCTCGCTCGCGTGCTCCGCGTCCGGCCCGGCGCCGACGTTGGGCGCGCGGTCGAGCCGGGCCGCCCGCTGGAAACCCGCCCCGGCCATCGCCGCCGCCTCGCCGTCCGGGTCGAGGAACCGGAACGTGAGGGACACCTCGTGCCCCCACCACTCGGAGAGGACGCGCTCGCCGCCCGGTCCGGTACCGGCGTCGCGGGTGTGGAAGGCGACCAGCGCGTACCCGCCGGGACGCAGCACCCGGGCGAACTCGCGGTAGGCGGCCGCCCGCGCGGTGGCGTCGAGGTGGATGACCGCGTAGAGGCAGAGGAGCCCGACGAGGGCGCCCGACCGGACCGGCAGCGCCGTCATGTCCGCGGCGGCGTACGGCAGTCTGGTCGTACGGTGGCCCACCGCGCACATGCCCGGCGAGAGATCCATGCCGGCCACCGCCGACCCGCGCCCACCCAGCCAGGCGGTCAGGTGCCCGGGACCGCACCCCACGTCCAGTACCGGGCCGCCGGCGGTCAGTTCCGCGAACGCGGCGAGCAGGCCCCGGTCCAGGGGCTTGCCCGCCAGTTCGTCCCCGATCTCGGCCGCGTACCGGTCGGCCACCGCGTCGTACCCGGAGCGGGTCTGTGCGAGATCCACTCGCGGCACCCTAAACGCCCCGGCCGCCCGGCGAAAACCCGGTAATTCCCTTGCCGAGCCGTTCGCGCCGGCCTAGCGTGCGGCGGTACCCAGGCAGCTTCGAAGGTGGTGGCTTTGTGGCCGTGATGGACGTACCCCGCCGTCGTCCCGCCATCTCCCGTAAGGACCCCCTGCCTTGGACCTGCCACAGAAGTTCGTCATCCGCGCGCTGAACCTGCGCATCATCAGCCCGTTGGACGCCACCAAGCTGACCGCGCTCGGCGCCGCGATCGCCCCGCCGGCCGGAGCATCCATCGTGGACCTATGCTGCGGCAAGGGCGAACTGCTCGCCACCTGGGCCCGGGACCACGGCGTCACGGGCACCGGCGTCGACATCAGCACCGCGTTCCTGGCCGCGGCCCGCGCCCGGGCGGCCGACCTGGGCGTCGCCGACCGGGTCCGGTTCGTGCACGCCGACGCGTCCGGCTACGTCGCCGACCGGCCGGCGGACATCGCGTCCTGCCTCGGCGCGACCTGGATCGGCGACGGCGTCGCGGGCACGCTTGCCCTGCTGGAACGCAGCCTGCGCCCCGGCGGCCTGGCCCTGGTCGGCGAGCCGTACTGGCGTGCCGAGCCGCCCCACCAGCGGGCGGTCGAGGCGTGCCACGCCCAATCGCGGGACGACTTCGCGACCCTGCCCGACCTGGTCGCCTCGTTCGGCGCGCTCGGCTGGGACCTGGTCGAGATGATGCTGGCCGACCCCGACACCTGGGACCGGTACACGGCCGCCCAGTGGCTGGCCATCCGCACCTGGCTGGACGCGAATCCGGGGCACGACCTGGCCGGCGAGATGCGCTCGGTGCTGGAACGCGAGCCCCTGGACTACGTACGGTGGTGCCGCGACCTGCTCGGCTGGGGCGTCTTCGCCCTGAAGAAGCGGTAACGCCGCCTCCACCCTCCCCAACGGCCGGGCGCGGCGTTCCCGCCGCGCCCGCCGGGAACCTGACGGCGGGCGGGAACGCGGGCACTGGCGGGGGCGCTACGGCCGTGGGACCACGCGGCCGACGGAATCAGGGCGGCTGGCGGGAGCGCGGCGGCCGGCCGGGGTAACCCGGTGGGCTCAAGCGCCGCCCGGCCAGGTCAACCGTCGGCGGTGGCAGGCCATCAGGTGCCCGGCCAGGACGGCGGTGGAACCCGACCGCACGCACGCGTCCGCGCCCGCCGCCAGCACCCGCTCGACCGCCTCCGCCGGCGCCCCCTCCTCCAGCAGCACCACAACCGGGCAGGCCGCCGGCAGCCGGTCGACCGCGCCGGCCACCGCCGCGGGGTCCGGGCGGACCAGCAGCACCAGCTCGCCAGGGGCGGCGTCGTCCGGACCGGTGCCGGGCCGCACCGCCCATGACGCCGGCAGGCGCTGGCTGAGCCCCGCGGTCCAGCACGCGTCGCCCACGACGCGCACCACCGGACGGGCCAGGGTGACCGTCTGATCAGCGCGCATCGGCTCCCCCTTCGACCGGCGGCCACGCCGGCCCCAGCCCGGTACGCCACGGCACACCCAAGCCCGGTCGCCACGGCGCACCCGAACCCGGCGGATACCCGGTCAGAGCCCTCGTATGCCGCTTGCCTGCCGCGCCGCCAGACCGAGATCGGGGCCCCTCAACAACCCGGCGCTGCGGCGGCGCGCACTACATCGCCGTGTGTCGTGCGACAACGTCGGTAGCCGGTAGGGCCGTTACTGCTCCGCCGAGGCGGCGCGGTGGGCGGGCACCAGTCACGCCGTGACCGCGTGTTGAGTGGGCTCCTACGGCGCGGCGCGGCGGTGGCGCGGGTGCCGCTTCCTATGCGGAAACGCGGAAACAGAGCAAACGCTGCGACTCGCTACTGCCACCTCCGGCCGCCCGCCGAGGCGTGTGTTGCGGGCGGCCTCTCGCGCGGGCGCCCGGCCCGACAGCGGCCCTGGCATCACCGCGGCGGGCCTGTGCCGCGGCCGGCGTCGACCGGGCCGGGGGGCACCGCTACCTGGGCCGCCCGCCGGGGCGGTCGCCGTCTTCTTCGGCGCGACCTTCTTGGTCGGCGCGGCCTTCGCCGTGGGTGCGGCCCACGCGGCGGGACGCCTCGCCGCGACTCGACCGGCCCGAAGCACGCCCGGTACCGCCGCGCGTGGGCGTCCTGCGTTACGGTAGGGCGCGTGACAGAGACGGTGGTACGGGTCAACGGCGTGGAGCTGTGCATCGACACGATCGGCGACCCGGCCGACCCGCCCGTTCTGCTCATCGCCGGCGCCGCCAGCTCCATGGACGCCTGGGATCCCGAGTTCTGCGCCCGCCTCGCCCGCGGCGACCGACCCGGCGACCGGTCTGGGGCCCACTCCGGGGGCCGGTACGTCATCCGGTACGACCACCGCGACACCGGCCGCTCGGTCAGCTACCCGCCCGGCGCGCCCGGCTACAGTGGACCGGACCTGGTCGCCGATGCGGCCGGTGTCATCGAGGCCCGCGCCGGCGGTCGCGCGCACGTGGTCGGCGTCTCCATGGGCGGCGGCATCGCCCAGGTTCTGGCGGTCAAGGAGCCGGAGCGGGTGGCCTCGCTGACCCTGATCGCCACCAGCCCCGGCCCCGGCCCGAACAGTGGCCTGCCACCGGTGACCGACCGGATGCGCGCCGTGTTCGAGAACCCGCCGCCCGAGCCCGACTGGACCGACCCGGAGGCGGTCGTGGAGTACCTCGTGGCGGACGAGCGCCCGTACGCCGGGCCGGGATCGTTCGACGAGGCGCGGGTCCGCGCGGCGGCCCGCCGGACGGTCGAGCGCACCGCGAACCCGCGCTCGCCGGCCAACCACTGGCACGTCGGCGGCGGCGAGGACACCCGCCCCCACCTCGGTGGCGTGAAGGCGCCGACCCTGGTCATCCACGGCACCGCGGACCCGTTGTTCCCGCCCGCGCACGGCCGGGCGCTGGCCGAGGAGATCCCCGGGGCCGAACTGCTCCTGCTGGAGGGCGTCGGCCACCAGGTGCCGCCGCCGTCCACCTGGGAGACGGTCATTCCGGCGATCCTCCGCCACACCCGATAGGGCCGCCCGCTTGACCCTGACACCGTGTCAGGGCCCACGATCGGGATCATGTTCGGCATCGGGGAATTCGCCGCTTTGGGCCGGGTGTCCGTGCGGATGCTGCGCCACTACGACGCGATCGGGCTGCTGAAGCCGGCCGGCGTCGACCCGGCCAGCGGGTACCGCTACTACCGGGCGGACCAGTTGCGCCGGCTCAACCGGGTCATCGCCCTCAAGGATCTGGGCCTGACCCTTGACAAGATCGGCGGCATCCTCGACGAGAAGATCGGCGTCGAGCAGCTGCACGGCATGCTGCGGCTGCGCCGGGCGGAACTGGCGGAGCGGATGGCCGCCGACGCCGCCCGGCTGGCGCGTGTGGAGGCGCGGTTGCGCATGATCGAGGAGGAGGGACGCATGGACACGGAGGACGTGGTACTCAAGCGGGTGCCGCCGGCGCGCGTGGCGGAGCTGTCGGCGATCTGTGCCAGCTACGCGGCGCAGGACATCAGCCCGGTTTCGGGTCCGCTGTACCGGGAGGTGTGGCGGCGGGCGGAGCAGGCGCACGTCTGCCCCGCGGGCGCGCCGGTCGCCTACTACGAGGACACCGGGGAGGCCCCGGCGGTGCGGGTGCACACCGCGTTCGAGGTCGCCCCGGGCACCGCCGCCGGCGGTGACCTGGACCTGCGGGACCTGCCCGGGATCGAGTCCGCCGCGACGATCGTCCACCGCGGCTCGATGGACGAGGCGGACCGCAGCATGCAGATCCTCGCCCGGTGGATCGACGACAACGGGTACCGCCCGGTCGGCTACGCCCGTGAGGTGTGCCTGGAGTTCGACGAGAACGACCCGGCGAACTGGGTGCACGAGTTCCAGATCGAGGTCCGCCGAGCGTAGCGGCTACTGGGGCCCCGGCCCAGGTGGCCGGGGCCCCAGTACGGCTGCGCAGTCGTGAAGCCGGGGCCCCTCGACAGACACCCTGACCGCGCCGCTCACACCCTCTAAGGCGTCCTAGGACGCTAGTTTGTTGCTCTGGCGCGGCGGTTGGCCAGCGCACTGGTGACGGTGATCGCGGCAAGGGTGCCGACGATGACCACCAGCGACAGCGAAGTGGGCACATCCGGCACCGGGGGCCACACGCCGTGCGCCCAGTGCAGCACGAGCTTGAGCCCGATGAAGCCCAGGATGACGGCCAGTCCATGGTTCAGGTGCCGCAGGCGGGTGAGCGCGTCGCGCAGGACGAAGTAGAGCGCCCGCAGGCCCATCAGGGCGAACGCGTTGGTGGCGAACACCAGGTACGGGTCCTCGGTGACGCCGTAGACGGCCGGGACCGAGTCCACGGCGAAGACCACGTCGGTGAGGAACACGGACGCGACGACCAGCGCCATCGGGGTGAACGCCCGGCGCCCGGCCTGCCGCATCATCAGCCGCGTGCCGTGGTACTCCGAGGTCACGGGTGCCAGGCGGCGCAGCAACCGCACGCCGCGCAGGCGGTCGATGTCGACCTGGTGTCCCGCGCCGCGCAGCGCGTCCCGCATGATCTTGATGGCGGTGCCCAGCAGGACCGCGCCGAACAGGAGGAACGCCCAGGTTCCGGCGCTCAGCACGGCCGCGCCGACCGCGATGAACACGCCGCGCAGCACCAGCGCGCCGACGATGCCGTACAGCAGGACCCGCTGGGCCAGCGCCGCCGGTACCGCGAACGCCGCCAGCAGCAGCATGAAGACGAACAGGTTGTCGACCGACAGGGACTTCTCCACCACGTACCCGGTGAAGAACTCGACCGCGGCCGTGCCGCCGTACCGGCTCCAGACGAACAGCCCGAAGACGGCCGGCAGGGCGAGGTAGAACGCGCTCCAGGCCACCGCCTCCCGCATCGGGACCTCGTGCGGGCGGCGGGTGACGGCGAAGTCGACCGCCAGCAGGGCGAGCAGCACGGCGATGCTGGCGGCCCACAGCGCTGGCGATGCGATGGTCTCTACGGACACGGGGTCTCCTCGAACGCGCGGAACCGTTCGAGGTCTCCCCCGCCCGCACCCGGATACACCGGCACGGACGACCGCCCGGGGGCCGCGGGCGGCCCGTACTGACCGGAACGGTCCTGAAGAGGTACTCCCCTCGGCCCGGTACCTTACCGGCGCGGGCTGGACGTTCGCTGGGAGTCACGGTTTGTCGTTGACCGCCGGGTACTGGGGCGTGGCGATCGGACGGGTGCGGGCGGGTTCCTGGCGCAGCACGGAGACGCCGGGCACGCCCGCCTCGACGAGGAACCGGGCCGATGTGCGGATCGGCGAGGACGGCAGCCAGATCGTGTCCACCACGCGCAGTGCGCTGACCATGCGCTCCGGGGTCACGTCGCAGAGCACGTACCCGCGCTGGAGGTCAGCGTACTTCCAGTGTGGACTTTCGGCCATGATCGGGTCGTAGGTGGCGTGGAAGGCCGCGGGGTCCGGATGGCCGCCCGAGGTGAGGGAGATGCCGGTGAGTTCGGCGCCGACCACCGGCGAGGACGGGTCGTCGAAGTCGGTGCGCAGGTCGCAGACCCAGGTGCGTGGCGGTCCCCGGTCAGCACGACAGTACGCCTGGAAGGCGGCCGCCCGGCGGGCCCGGAACGCCGCCGGTGGCTGCCGGGCCGGGTCCGGTGGCAGCGGGCCTGCCCAGTTGTTGTCGATCTCGTGGTCGTCGAGCGTGACGACCCACGGCGCGGCGGCGTGCGCGGCCTGGAGGTCGGGGTCCGCCTTGTACTGGGCGTACCGGTCGCGGTACTCCGCCAGCGTGTACGGCTCGCCCGTTCCGGTGTGCTGGCGGGGCGCGGCCGGGATCGGGCCGTTCTCGTAGATGTAGTCGCCCAGGAACGCCACGAAGGCGACGTCCTCGGCGGCCAGGTGGCGGTGCGCGGTGTAGTAGCCGGCCTGGAAGTCCTGGCAGCTGGCGAACGCGAAGCGCAGCCGGGCGGGCCGTGATCGTGCCCGGCCGCCCCGCCACGCCCAAGGGGGCGGAGGGTGATTTAAGGGGATGCGAAGACGGACAGCGCGGGCAACGCCCGATCGGAGTAGTCGAACAGCGCCTGGTTTTCCCACCCGTTTCCGGAGGACGGGTTGGTCGGGTCCCAGCCGTTGCCCGGCACCGCCGTCCACGTGGGCTCCCAGTAGAAGACGCCCAGCCCGCGCCCGTTGGGTACCGCCTTGACCGCGTCGAACACCGCCCGCAACGCGCTCACCTGGCCCTGCGAGGTCGCCGGGTACCCGCCCGCGGAGGCCAGCGAGGCGTTGAAGATGTTCGGTTCGCGGTCGTTGGGCGCGGTGGTGAAGCCGTACGCGGTCTCGGCCACCAGCACGTCCTTGTTGTACCGGGCGGACAGGTCGATCAGGTTGGCGCGCAGGCTGGCCGCGGTCCCGTGCCAGTACAGGTAGTGCGAGACACCGATGACGTCGAAGGAGACGCCGTTGGCGACCGCGTTGTCGAACCACCAGCGGTGCTGGGCGTTGTTGCCGCCCTCGGCCAGGTGCAGCATGACCCGGGTCGACGAGCTCACCGCCCGCACCGCGCTGATTCCTGACTTGAGCAGCGTGGCCAGGTTCTTGAAGTTGTTGCTGCGGCCGTCCGGCCAGAGCATGCCGTCGTTGATCTCGTTGCCGACCTGGACCATGTCGGCCGTCGTTCCCTGCGCCTTCAGCGCGTTGAGCACGTCGTAGGTGTGGTTGTAGACGGCCTGGGTCAGCGCGCTGAAGCTCATGCTCGCCCACGCCGCCGGCTTCGTCTGCTTGCCCGGGTCGGCCCACGAATCGGAGTAGTGGAAGTCGACCAGCACCTTCATGCCCTGGGCCTTGGCCCGGCTCGCCATCGTCAGGACCCGGGCCTTGTTGTTGTAGCCGTCGGCCGGGTTCACCCAGACCTTCAGCCGCACATAGTTGACGCCGTTGGCCTTCAGCAGCGCCACCGGATCGGTGAGGGTGCCCGAGGCGGTGCGGTAGACGCCGCCCCGGTCCTCGCTCTTCTTCAGCGTCGAGATGTCCACGCCGCGGATCTGCACGGTGCCCGCCGCCCGCGCGGGTGACCCTCCCATGGAGACGGTCAACGCCAGCGCAAGCGGAACGGCGGGCCAGTACCGCATGGGAACCCTCCTAAAGTGTGCTCGCTCCCAGTGCGCCGCACGGGCGCTGCCTGCTTCTTTGGTGCGCACGTCCGCGCATATTCCGCACCGACCTGTGAGCGCTCACAGAACCACCCTCATCGATCACTGTCAAGGGGTACGCAGCACCCGCACCTCCCCCGCCGGCACGACCAGGTGCCCCGCCACGGTGGTACCGGTGGTCATCTCCAGACCGGCACCCGGCAGCCGCGCGTCACATTCGCCGTGGTTGATGGCGATCAGGTACTCGACGCCCTGTCCCCGCCGCCGCACCAGCTCGACGGCGTCCGGCACCCCCGCCGGGGGAACCACGCCGGCGTCTGCGTACGCGCGGGCGAGCACCCCGTCGAGATCCGTGCCGGAGAGGCGGGTGGAGACGTACCAGGCGGTCCCCCGCCCGTACCGGTGGCGGGTCACGGCCGGCAGCCCGGCGGCCGGACCGTCCAGGTAGGACCATTCCACGGCGGCCCCGGCCGGAACGACGCGCTCCGCCCAGACGTCGGCGGTCGCGCCGCCATCCGGTGCGCTCCCGTTCAGGCGCACGGTCTCGCCCGCGCGCAGCGGGAGGAACTCCTCCACGGACAGCCCCAACAGCTCGCGCAGCGCGCCGGGGTAGCCGCCCGGATGCACCGCGTCGTTGCCGTCCACGATGCCCGAGAAGTACGAGACGACCAGCGTCCCGCCGCCGGCCACGTACCGGCGCAGGTTCTGGGCCGCGGCGGGGGTCGTCAGGTACAGGCTCGGGGCGATCACCAGCGGGTACGCGTCCAGTGACGCGGCCGGGTGGGCGAAGTCGACGGTCAGGTGGGCACGCCACAGCCGCTCGTAGTACGCCTCGACCCGCTCCCGGAACGTCACGTCCACCGAGGGGCGCCAGTCCAGCTCCAGCGCCCACCAGGACTCCCAGTCCCACAGCACGGCCGCGTCGGCCACCACCCGGCTGCCGCGCAGGTCCGCCAGGCCGCGGACGGTGGCGCCCAGATCCACCACGTCCCGCCAGATCCGGGTACCGGTGCCGCCGTGCGGCAGCATCGCCGAGTGGAACTTCTCGGCGCCGGACCGGGACGCCCGCCACTGGAAGAACATGATCCCGTCGGCGCCCCGGGCCAGGTGGGCCAGGCTGTTGCGGCGCAGCTCGCCGGGGCGCTTGGCGATGTTGCGGGGCTGCCAGTTGACCGCGCCGGTGGAGTGCTCCAACAGCAGCCAGGGCCGCCCGCCCGCGACCGAGCGGGTCAGGTCCGCACACATCGCCAGCTCGATGTGGTTGTCGGCCCGCTCGGCCCGCAGGTAGTGGTCGTTCGAGATCAGGTCCAGCTCGCCGGCCCAGCGCCAGTAGTCGATGTTCTTGCAGTTGGCGAGCATGAAGTTGGTGGTGACCGGAGTGCCGGGGCTGAGCCGGTGCAGGATGTCCCGCTCGCGCCGGAAGTTGGCCAGGTGCGCGTCGGCGGAGAACCGGTAGAAGTCCAGTTCCTGGGCCGGATTCACGGCGGTCGGCGCGGTCACCGGGGGCTCGATCTCCGCCCAGTCGCCGTACCGCTGGCTCCAGAACGCGGTGCCCCACGCCTCGTTCAGCGCCTCGAGCGTGCCGTACCGGGCGCGCAGCCACTGCCGGAAGGCGGCCGCGGAGACCGGGCAGTAGCAGAACGCGTTCGCTCCCCCGTACTCGTTGTGCGCGTGCCACAGCATCAGCGCCGGGTGGCCGGCGTACCGGCGGGCGAGCCGCTCGGTGATCGCCGCGGCGGCGTCCGCGTACGCGGGGGAACTGGGGCAGAACGACTGCCGGGCGCCGCCGCCCAGCACCCGCCCGTCCCTGGTCACCGGGCGCGCCTGCGGGTTCCGGTGCAGGAACCAGGGTGGGGGCGCGGCGGTCGGGGTGCCGAGGTCCACGCCGATGCCGGCCCGGTCGAGCAGCTCCAGGACCCGGTCCAGCCAGCCGAAGTCGTACCGCCCGGGCGCGGGCTCCAGCATCGCCCAGGCGAAGATGCCGACGCTGACCAGGTTCACCCCCGCCTCGCGCATCAGCGCCACGTCCTCGCGCCAGACCTCCGCCGGCCACTGCTCGGGGTTGTAGTCGCCGCCGTACGCGATCCCGGCCAGCCGTGGGACCACCGGCGCGAGCCGGCCCGCGGGGGAATCGTGCGGGTCGACGGGGGTAAGTTGCCTCATTACGGCTCCGAACTGTGCGCGCTCCCAACGTGTTCGGGTCAGCGTACACGCGCTTGAGCAGCGTAAGTAGCGGTGAACTCGGTATTGACACGCCCGGAATTGAGCGCCAATCTGTGAGCGCTCACAGCTCCTACACCCCGACACCACACCCGGGAGGCCACCCGTGAGGCTCTCGTTGGGCACCCGACTGCTCGCCTTCACCCTGACCACGGCCGTGGCGACCGCCCTCGCCACCGCCGGCTGCACCGCCAAGTCCGCGGACGACGACGGCGCCGCCGCCGAGCCGACCGGCAAGGTCGAGCTCAGCTTCTGGTCCTGGGCGCCGAACATCGACAAGGCGGTCGACGCCTGGAACGCCGCCAACCCGAACATCCACGTGACGCTCAGCAAGCAGGCCGGCGGCGGCGACATCGTCACCAAGCTGCTGACCGCCGCCAAGGCCGGCAACCCGCCGGATCTGGCCCAGGTCGAGTACCAGTCACTGCCGACCCTGGTCAGCAACAACGTGCTCGCGGACATCGCCAAGCAGGCGGCCCCGGTCAAGGACCGGTTCGCCGAGGGCATCTGGCAGCAGGTGACGCTCGGCACCGACGCCGTCTACGGGATCCCGCAGGACTCCGGTCCGATGATGCTGTACTACCGCACGGACCTGTTCGCCAAGTACGGCCTGACCGTGCCGGCGACCTGGGACGAGTTCGCGCAGACCGCCCGCACACTGCGCGCCAAGAGCCCCAAGCAGTACCTGACCACGTTCTCGGCCAACGACCCCGGCTGGTTCGCCGGGCTCGCGCAGCAGGCGGACGCCTCCTGGTGGGGCGTGCAGGGCGAGGCGTGGAAGGTGACCGTCAACGACGCGGCCACGAAGAAGGTCGCCGACTACTGGGGCGGCCTGGTCCGCGAGGGCGCCATCGACGGCCAGCCGATGTACACACCCGCGTGGAACAAGGCCCTCAACGACGGCACGCTGCTGGCCTGGCCGAGCGCGATCTGGGCGCCCGGGGTGCTGGCCGGCAACGCCCCGGACACCAAGGGCAAGTGGGCGATGGCACCGATGCCACAGTGGACGGCCGGGGAGAACCGGACCGGCAACTGGGGCGGCTCGTCCACCGGCGTGACCGACGCGTCCAAGAACAAGGCGGCGGCGGTGCGGTTCGCGATCTGGCTGAACAGCGACCAGGCCGGCACCGACATCCTCATCAGGGAGTGCGCCGTCTACCCGGCGGCCCGGGATGCCCAGTCCAGCCCGCTGCTCCAGGAGCCGCCGGAGTTCTTCCCCGGGCAGCGGGACTTCTACGCCCAGGCCAAGGCGATCGCCGACACGGCCGCCGGCTTCACCTGGGGCCCGAACGTGAACGTCGCCTACGACACGTACAAGGACGCGTTCGGCAAGGCCATCACCGACAAGACCCCGTTCCCGGCGGCGGTGGACGCGATGCAGACGGCGACCGTGAACGACATGCGCAAAAACGGCTTCACGGTGGCGGAGTGAGGTCCCTCCCATGAGGTCACCCGGAACCAGAGGTGCGGCGCCCCGCGGGGTGCCGTACCTCTTCCTCGCCCCCGCCGTGCTGCTGTTCACGCTGTTCCTGGTCGTCCCGGTCGGGTACGCGGTCTACCTGAGCTTCCGCAAGGTCCAGGTGAAGGGGCTGGGTCTGGGGCGCGGCGCGCGGCGGGAGGTCTTCACCGGACTGGACAACTACCGGTCCGCCCTGACCGACCCGGACCTGTGGTCAGGCTCGCTGCGGGTACTCGCCTACGGCGCGCTGCTGCTGCCGGTCATGCTGGGCCTGGCGCTGGTCTTCGCGCTGCTGCTGGACCGGCCCGGCACCGGGCTGCGGCGCTTCGCCCGCATCACGATCTTCCTTCCGTACGCGGTACCGGCGGTGATCGCCAGCCTGCTCTGGGGGTTCCTGTACCTGCCGGCGGTGAGCCCCCTCAACGACCTGGTGAGCTGGCTGAACCGGCACGGGGCGGGGCTGCCCGAGCCCAACCTGCTCGGCAGCGGCCCGGTCTTCTACGCCGTGGTGAACATCGCGCTCTGGGGCGGCGTCGGATTCAACATGATCGTGCTGTTCACCGCGCTGCGCGCCATCCCCCGTGAGATCTACGAGTCGGCCCGCCTCGACGGCTGCTCGGAGTGGCAGATCGCGCTGCGCATCAAGATCCCGCTACTGTTCCCCCCGCTGATCATGACGACCGTGTTCTCCCTGATCGCCACCCTCCAGGTGTTCAGCGAGCCGATGACGCTGCGCCCCCTGACCAACTCGATCTCCTCGTTCTGGACCCCGCTGATGAAGATCTACCGGGACGCGTTCGCCCGCGACGACATCTACGCCGCCGCCGCCAGCTCCGTGGTGATCGCCGCGGTCACGCTGGTGCTGTCGTTCGGCTTCCTGCGCCTGGTCCAGCGCCAGGCGTTCGGCCAGGAGCAGCGATGACCCGCCGCGCCGCGCCCCTGCCCACGGCGGTACTGCTCGTCGGCGCCCTGTACTGCCTGCTGCCGATCGCCTGGGTGGCGATGGCGTCGACCAAGAGCGGATCGTCCCTGTTCACCAGCTTCACCTTCGCCCCGGGCGGGGACCTGCTGGCCAACCTGCGGGACCTGTCCGGCTACGGCGGCGGCCTGTACTGGCGCTGGCTGCTCAACACCGCCCTGTACGCGGGCGGCGGGGCCATGCTCTCCGCCCTGCTGTCGGCCATCTCCGGGTACACGCTGGCCAAGTTCCGGTTCGCCGGCCGGGACGCGCTGTTCAACGTGCTGCTCGCCGGCGTTCTCGTCCCCGGCGTGACGCTGGCGATCCCCCAGTACCTGCTGCTGGCGAAGGTCGGGCTGACCGACACGTACTGGTCGGTGCTGCTGCCCAGCATCGTCAGCCCGTACGGCATCTACCTGGCCCGCATCTACGCCGCCGCGGCGGTGCCGGACTCGATGGTGGAGGCGGCCCGCACCGACGGCGCCGGGGAGTTTCGGATCTTCCGCTCGGTCGCGCTGCCGATGATGGGGCCCGGCCTGGTGACGATCTTCCTGTTCCAGTTCGTGGCGATCTGGAACAACTTCCTGCTGCCGTTCATCATGCTCTCGTCCGACGACAAGTTCCCGGTCACGGTCGGCCTCTACACGCTGCTCAACCAGGGCTCCACCGTGCCGGCCCTGTACCGGCTGGTGATCGTCGGCGCGGCGCTGTCGATCCTGCCGCTGATCGCGCTGTTCCTGTCACTACAGCGGTACTGGCGGGTCGACCTGATGTCCGGCGCGGTGAAGGGGTGAGCGGGCGGCCTCCGGCGGGCGCGCGGCGGCCCGGCGCGCCCGCCCGGGCCCCGGCCGGGCCGGGCGGGACAATGTGACCGTGCCCGAGCTCAACCGTTCCCGCAGCACCCGCCCGCCCCGCCCGACCATGGACGACGTGGCGGCCGTCGCCGGCGTCTCCCGGGGCACCGTCTCCCGGGTGCTCAACGGCGGGCGCAACGTCAGCGGCCCGGCGTTGGAGGCGGTCGAGCGGGCCATCCGCAAGACCGGCTATGTGGTGAACCAGCACGCCCGCAGCCTGGTCACGCAGCGCGCCGGCTCGGTCGCGTTCATCCTCTCCGAGCCGCAGGACCGGCTGTTCGAGGACCCGAACTTCAACAACCTGCTGCGCGGCTGCACGCAGAGCCTGGCCGGGTACGACATCACCACGCTGCTGACCGTCGCGGCCACCGCCGAGGACCGCAAGCGCATCGGCCGCTGGCTCACCGCCGGCCACGTGGACGGTGCGCTGCTGGTCTCCACCCACCAGGGCAGCCCGCTGCTGGACGAGTTGAAGGGCCGGGGGCTGCCGTTCGTGCTCTGCGGCCGCCCGATCGGCCACGGGCGGGATGTCAGCTACGTCGCCGCGGACGACCGCGACGGCGCCCGCCAGATGGTCGGCTACCTGCGCTCGCGGGGCCACCGCACGATCGGCGTCATCACCGGGCCGCCGGACACCCCGGGCGGCGTGGACCGCCTGGCCGGCTACCACGACGTGCTCGGCGAGACCGACCCGCGCCTGGTCGTTACCGGCGACTACACCCAGGCCGCCGGCGAGGCCGCGATGGCCGAACTGCTCCGGCAGGCGCCCGACCTGGACGCCGTGTTCGTCTGCTCCGACCTGATGGCGGTGGGCGCCATCGCGGCGCTCCAGCGGGCCGGCAAGCGGGTACCGGAGGACATCGCCGTCGGCGGCTTCGACGACTCCCGGTTGGCGGTCACCACCACCCCCCGGCTGACCACGATCCGCCAGCCGTGGGAGCGGCTCAGTTCGGAGATGGTCCGCCTGCTGCTGGCACTGATCTCCGGTGACGAGCACGCGGCGGTCATCCTCCCCACCGACCTGGTCGTGCGCGACTCCGCCTGACGGCCCATCCCGCCGTCCGCTCCGGGCGTATCCACGATCGGCGCTACTCGAAGGTCGGCGGGCGCGGGCCGCCGACGCGGAACAGGACCACCGGCACGGCGTCGGCGAGCGCCTGGTAGCCGGCCGGGTTCAGGTGCAACCGGTCGCCCACGTCGTACGCGGGTCGCAGGTTTCGGGGGTTCGCCGGGTCCCGGGCCGCCCGGTCGAAGTCGATCACCGCGTCGAAGCGGGTGCTGGCCCGGATCCACGCGTTGACCGCCTGCCGGGCCTGCTCCCGGTACCCGGTGGCGTCGTCGTAGTCGGTGTTGCCGCCGAACGGCGTGATCGTGGCCCCGTAGGCGCGGATGCCGTGCGCGTGCGCCCGCACGATCATCTGGTCGTACGCGGCGATGAGGTCGTCCGCGACCTGCTTCTGCGCCGCGGGCGTCGCCTCGGCCGTGCCGATGTCGTTGACGCCCTCGAAGACGATCATCCACGCGACGCCGCTCTGCGCGAACACGTCCCGGTCCAGCCGGGACAGCGCGTTGGGCCCGAGCCCGTCGTTGAGCACCCGGTTGCCGCCCGCCGCCTGGTTCAGCACCGCCACGCCGGTCGTGGACGGGCCGGCCTGGAGTCGGGCGAGCAGCCGGTCCGGCCAGCGGTTGTGCTGGTTCGTGGTGGAGCCGCGACCGTCGGTGAGCGAGTCGCCCACGATCACCACCGCCGAGCCGGCGGCCCAGGTCTCGACCCCGCTCAGGAAGTACCAGTGCGCCACCTCGGCGGCGCCCGGCAGGTCAACGTCACCGACGTGGTTGCCCGCGAGCAGGTAGGACGTGGTGCGCGAGCCGGGGTGCGAGGTGACGTCCGTGGACGCCTGCCCCTGCGCCAGGTACAGCGTCACCGTGAGGTTCGACTGCGGCGCGACCGGGAACGCCAGCGGGTCCGAGACCACCTGCGCGCCGACCGGGATCACCACGGACGACCGGCCGTGGAACGTCACCGGGCGCACCGAGCCGGGCACCACCGCGGCGACCCCCGCCCGCCCGCCGGCCGGCAGCGCGACCGTCACGGCGGTGATCGGCAGCGGCGCGCCGCCGAAGGCGTTGGAGAAGCGCAGCCGGATGGGCCGTCCAGCGATCGACACCTGCACCGTCTGGCGCAGCGTCGCGTCGGCCAGCACGATCCCGTCCCGGACGAAGGGCGCGGGCGGCAGGTTGCCCGGCTCGGTCAGCTGCGGCATCGACGTCCAGGTGTTCACCCAGCGTGGGCTGACCCCGGAGGCGGCCGCCCCGGCGGTGTCCGGCGTCCGCTGCACGGAGGTCTCCTTCGGACGGTCGTGGGGTTCGAAACCTGCCGGCACTTTTGCGGTGCTCACACGCGCCGCCACCCCTACCCAAGCAGATGGACTCCGTTGAATGCAACGGAACATTTCCGGAACCTCGGGCCCCGTTTCAGGGTCGCCGGCACTGAACCGTCGGCGGGCGGCGACCGTATCTTCAGCCGGCGCGTGGCGCCGTCGGGCACCGTACGCAGGGAAGGGCACCCGGTTTGTCGTTCATGGCGCGCCTCCGGCCGGTTTTCGCGCGGGACCGGGCGGCGGCGGAGAAGGGGCCGGCGGCCGAAACGGCCGGCGGTGGCCGGTGGGCGGCGGTCCGCCGGGTGCTGGGCCGGACCGTCACCCCGCTCGCGGCCGCGGTGGTGCTGGCGGCCCTGCTGCTGCCCAACCGGTCGACCCGGCTGGCGCCGGAGGCGTTTCTCCGGGTGCCGGTCGAGGCGCTGGTGGGCACGGCGCTGGTGTGGGCACTGCCGGGCCGGGTCCGGCGGATCGTGGCGGCGGTGGGCGGGCTGCTGCTCGGCCTGCTGGTGATTCTCAAGATCCTGGACATCGGCTTCTACGCGGCGCTGGCCCGCCCGTTCGACCCGGTCCTGGACTGGGTCGCGGTCCGCGACGCCGTGGACGTGCTGGGCAAGTCCATCGGTACCGGCGGCGCGACCGCCGCGACCGCCCTCGCCGCGCTGATCGCCCTGGCGGTGCCGGCGCTGACGGCGCTCGCCGCGCTGCGGCTCAGCGGCGCCGCCGCCCGCCACCGGCGGGTCACGGCCAGCGGCCTCGGCGCCCTCACGGCGGCGTGGATCGCGTGCGCGGTCTTCGGCGCGCACCTCGCCCCGGGCGTGCCGGTCGCCGACCGGGACACCGCCGCGCTCGCCTACGACCGCGCGCTCCAGGCCCGGGCCGGGTTCGCGGACCACCGGGAGTTCGCCGCGCAGGCCGCGGTGGACGCCTTCCGCGACACCCCGAGCGACCGGTTGCTCACCCCGCTGCGCGGCAAGGACGTGATCGTCGCGTTCGTGGAGAGCTACGGCCGGGACGCGGTGGAGGACCCGGAGTTTGCCCCGCACGTGGACGCCGTGCTCGACGCCGGCACGAAGGCGCTGGCCGAGGCCGGCTACGCGGCTCGCAGCGGGTGGCTCACCTCCCCCACGGCCGGTGGCGGGAGCTGGCTGGCCCACTCCACATTGGAGTCCGGGCTGTGGATCGACAACCAACGGCGGTACCGCGAACTGGTCGCCGGCGACCGGCTGACCCTCAACGGCGCGTTCCGCCGGGCGGGCTGGCGCACGGTCGGCGTGATGCCGGGCGTCACCCGGGACTGGCCGGAGGGGAAGTTCTTCGACTTCGACAAGGTCTACGCGGCCCGGGACATGGGGTATGCCGGTCCGCCGTACACCCTCGGCAGCATGCCGGACCAGTACACGCTGTCCGCGTTCCAGCGCGCCGAGCGATCAGACCCCGGTCGGGCGCCGGTCATGGCGGAGCTCCCACTGATCTCCAGTCACGTCCCGTGGACGCCGATCCCCCGGTTGGTCGACTGGGCGGAGATCGGCGACGGCGCGCTGTACGGGCCGATGGCCAGCCAGAGCGACCCGGCCGACGTGATCTGGCGTGACACCACCCGGATCCGCACCGAGTACCGCCGGTCGATCGAGTACTCGCTGAACACCCTCGTCTCGTACGTGCGCGCCTACGGCGACCGGGAACTGGTGCTGGTGTTCCTCGGCGACCACCAGCCGGCGCCGGTCGTCACAGGCGAGGGCGCGAGCCGCGACGTGCCGGTCACGATCGTGGCCCGGGACCCGAAGGTGCTGGACCGGATCGCCGGCTGGGACTGGTCGGCGGGGTTGCGCCCGGCCCCGGACGCCCCGGTCTGGCGGATGGACGCGTTCCGCGACCGCTTCCTGACCGCCTTCGGCCCGCAGCCCGCCGCGACGCCACCGGCCGCCCCGCGCGCCAAGCCGGCCGACGCCGGCGGCCGGTGAGGTCTCCCCCGAGCCCGAGCGGCGAGCGGTCGCCGCCCGGGGCCGGCGCGGGGTGGTCAGCCGGCCGCCTCGCGCACGGCCGCCAGGCGGGGACGGCGATCAGTGCGGCGTGCTCTCGCGGCGAAGCGGCGACCGTGACCGTGACCGTGTCGAGGCGCATCTCAACTCCGACCCGTGGATCGATGACATCCCGGGCAAATGAGCCGAGGCGCCCGGCTACCCGTCAGTTGATCAGAGTTGGTAGGGTCGCCGGCGACGAAAGGCGGGGGATGACAGGCGAGCGGCTGGAGATCGACGGCGTCTCCAAGCGGTACGGCGACCTGGTCGCGCTGGAGGACATGACCTTCGACGTGCGGGCCGGCGAGCTGTTCGGCTTCGTGGGCAGCAACGGGGCGGGCAAGACCACCACCATGCGCGTCATCCTCGGCGTGCTCTCGGCCGACGCGGGCGAGGTGCGCTGGGCCGGGCGCCCGCTGGACCTGCCCACCCGCCGGCGGATCGGCTACATGCCCGAGGAGCGCGGCCTGTACCCGAAGATGAAGGTCGGCGAGCAGCTGGTGTACCTGGCCCGGCTGCACGGCCTGTCCGAACCGGCGGCCCGCGAGTCGGTGCGCACCTGGACGGAGCGGCTCGGCGTGGCCGGCCGCCTCGACGACGAGGTGCAGAAGCTCAGCCTCGGCAACCAGCAGCGGGTGCAGCTCGCCGCCTCGCTGGTGCACGACCCGTCGATCCTGGTCCTGGACGAGCCGTTCTCCGGCCTGGACCCGGTGGCCGTGGACGTGATGAGCCAGGTGCTGCGGGAGAAGGCGGACGAGGGCATCCCGGTCGTGTTCTCCAGCCACCAGCTCGACCTGGTGGAGCGGCTGTGCGATCGGGTGGGCATCGTGCGCAGCGGGCGGATGGTGGCGCTCGGGCCGGTCGACGAACTGCGCACCGGCGACACTGTTCGGCTGACCGTCGCCGCCCCGCAGGCGCCGCACGGCTGGGCCGACGGCCTGCCCGGCGTGCGGGAGACGTCCTATTCGGACGGCACCACGCTAGTGCTGCTGGAGCGGGACGCCGACGACCAGGCCCTGCTGCGACGGGCGCTGGAGACGGGACCGGTGCACGAGTTCGGTCCCAACCCCCCGTCACTGACCGAACTGTTCCGGCACGTCGTGAGCGAGGCATGAGCGAGTCGATGGGTACCGTCGCGGTGATCCGGCTGGTGACCGGGCGCGAGATCTCCACCCGGCTGCGATCCAAGTCGTTCCGGATCACCACGGTGGTGAACCTGGTCGTCGTGGTCGGGTTCCTGCTGGCGATGAAGCTGATCGGTGGCAGCTCCGGCGACGCGGTGGGCTTCACGCCGTCCGCCGAACCGCTGTCCCAGCCGCTGGCCGCGGTGGCGGAGGGGTTCGGCAACCGGATCAAACCGTCCACGGTGGACCAGGCGACCGGCGAGAACCAGGTGCGCGAGGGCAAGCTGGACGCGTTCGTGACCGGCACGCCCGAGCACTTCGAGGTCGTGGTCAAGCAGGACCTCTCGCCGAACCTGCGCAACGCGTTCACCGTGCTGGCCCGCCAGCTCGCGCTCAACGCCGGCATCGCCCGCGCCGGCGGCGACCCGGCCGCCGTGAACGCCGCCGCCGACGCCGCCCGCCCCGACGTGCGCAGCCTCGAGCCGGCCCGCGACAACCAGGGTCCGCGGATGGTGCTGGCCATCATCGCCGGCATCCTGGTGTACGTGTCGATCATGATTTACGGGCAGCTCGTCGCGCAGGGTGTGGTGGAGGAGAAGGCCAGCCGGATCGTGGAGATCCTGCTGAGCACGATCCGGCCGTGGCAGCTCATGCTGGGCAAGGTGGTCGGCATCGGCACGGTGGGCCTGATCCAGCTCGGCTCGACCGCGGTCGTCGGGGTCGGCGCCGGGCTCGCCCTGGACGCGTTCCACTTCCCCACCGGCATCGTGGCCAGCGCCGCGGCCTGGGCGGTGCTCTGGTTCCTGCTCGGCTACCTGGCGTACGCGCTGCTGTTCGCGGCGCTGGGCGCGCTCGTGTCCCGGCAGGAGGAGGTCGGCGGGGCCACCGCGCCGGCGCTCATGGCGATCATCCTGCCGTACGTGCTGGCCATCTCGATCCTCCCGGCCGACCCGGAGAACCAGGCCATGGCGATCGCCTCCCAGGTGCCGTTCTTCGCCCCGATGATCATGCCGATGCGGATCGCGCTGGGCGTGGCGCCGGCGTGGCAGATCGCCCTGTCCCTGGTGCTGACGGTCGCGCTCATCGCCGGCCTGGTCTGGTTCGCCGGGCGGGTCTACCACAACGCGGTGCTGCGGGTGGGCGCCCGGATCAAGCTGACCGAGGCGCTGTCGGCGCGCTGATCCGTTTCGGTCACGCCGCGGCGGTGCGGGCTCCCGGACGGTACGGCGCACCGAGCGGAATGCGGCCCGGTGCGCCGTGCCATCAGCGGGTGGGATCGTGCAGGGCCCGGAGGGTCGCGTACGTGACGGCGCCGTAGACGAAGTGCGGGAGCAGGTCGCTGATCCAGTCGGTGGCGGACCACGTGCGGGGGTCGGTGACCTTCAGCCCGGCCATCGAGGCATCGGTGGCGGCCATCGCGACAAGGCCGGTCAAGGCGGCGCCGACCAGCGTGGGTGGACGCACACCGAGGCGGTGCAGGGCAGCCGCGGCGACGCCGACGGCGACACCGGTGGTCATGCCACTCAGGGCGCCGAGGGCGGTGACGCGGTGGGAGCGCTTCTCACCCTTGCCCGGGATGGGCAGGTGGGCGCGGCCAGCGACGGCTTCCACGGTGCGCTCGGGGGTGTCGCTGGCGGGACGGCCGCGGACGGCCATGTCGAGGTAGGTGGCGGCGTTGAGGGCGGCGGTACCGGCGGCGCCGGCGGCCGCTCCGGCGAGCAGTCCGGCGGTCCCGTCCATCCCGTTGCTTCCCCGAGCTCGTCGCTGGCTGCCTCCCATGTGCAGCAGGCGGGCCGGGTGCATGGTGTGGGGTCGGCGGTGGGTCTTGAACATCGTGGGCAGCGTCGCTGCGATCATGGCGTGCCTTCCGAATCGATACTGGCAGGAGGCGGCCCGGCGCCTCACGGCTCCTTCGTGCTGCCGAACGTCGCGCCGTCCGGGGTGCGCGCGTCATCGTCGGTCATCGCGTCGTCCTCGCCCTCGACAGGCACGCCGGCCGTGCCCATGCGTTTCACCCGCTCGTCCGGGGGCTTGTCGCGCGCGCCCGCCAGCAGATCGTCGAGCCCCTGCTCCACCCGCGCTGCGGGGCGTTCGTCCATCGCGTCCCCCTCGGTGCCGGCGCGCCGTCAGGCACGCACCCCCGGTGTCCTTCCCGGCGACGGCGGGGGCAAACGCGCTCACGGTCAGGCACGCGCCGCCCGCGAGCTTGGCTTCCACGCCCGGGTACCGCGGGCCAACTCGGGTGCGGCGCATGACGGGCGGCCGGGCGGGGTACCGGGCGGAATGCGGTTCGGCAACGTGGAGATCAGGCCCCTCGGCGGCGGGCCGGGCTGCCTGGTCATGATCCTGATCTCGGTGGTGGGCTCGATCCTGCTGACCCTCTGCCTCAACGTCTTCTTCCGCCGCTGACGCCCGGCGCCGGCGCCCCGGCACCCGATCCGACTTCGTCCGGGGCGCCCGCGGCCAGGTCGCGTGGCTACGGTACGGCGGACGCCTGTTCCGCCGGGCCCCGCTGGGGGCGACGACGGCGGCGACGCTTACCGCTCCCGCACACCGCCTGCCGGCCCCGGCGACGCTCCCGGACATCGCCCCGCGCTGAGGCCACGCCCCGGCGGGGCCGCCGCTCTCGGCGGGCCCGCGGGCGTTTCGTTGAAACACCGTCGTTACAGCGGTGCGTCCAGCATCCCCAGGTGGGCCCCGCGCCGCGCCAACGCCTGGCGCACCTCGTTGAGCACGGCCGGGTTCGCATGAACGGATCAGCGGCCGTGGACCTCTCGTGGCTAGCCGAAGGCAAACTCGACGCCTCAGTAACACTCGCCAACCATCCATGGGACGTCGCGGCGGGTGTAGTCATCGCCCGAGAGGCCGGAGCCATCATCATGGACCAGGACGGCAGTGAGCACACCCTAGGCTCCCGAGCAACCATCGCTGCTACACCCGGTATTAGTAGGGAACTGCTCGCCTTGCTCGGTAGGGCCGAGGCAGCCACCGCCACATCTACGACATGGTAGGCGCACCCGGCCGGGAGTAGCGACCACTCCATCGCCGTCGCCGCAGGTCGACGGCGTGATCGGCGCGTCACCCCGAATAGGGCGACACCCGTCTACCGCAACCCGCCGAGCATGACCGACGGCCTGTTGCCGTCCGTTCTTCCACTGTGCTCAGTCGGCGGGCAGGCTGGCGGCTGCGGCGTCGAGCAGGTCACGCAGATCCTGTTCGGCACCGGCCGGGAACTGCTGCGGCTCCTGGAGCTGGTACGCGACCTTGGCGGCGTAGTGTCCGCCGACGAAGGCCCAGCCATCGATCCGGGACTGGCTCCCGTCCCACGGGTGTACGACGAAGCAGGAACGGTCGCCGGGGCCGTCCTGGCTGAGCGGTGCGCCGATGCCGTCGCACTCCTCGGTCTGTGTTTTCTCGTTGTAGCTGGGGTTGTAGGAGGACGAGGACTCGGCGATGACCTTGACGTTGAGGTCGCCGCGGAACCCGTCAGCGGCGTTCAGGTCGACGCCGCACCCGAGGGTGGCGCCATGCGAGCTGACGTCCCGGTCGGGTTCGCGGGCGGCGCCGGGGGCGAGCCGCGCGAGCATGTCGTCAGTAATCAACGGGCACGGATCGTGCAGCTGGCCGAGCTCGGCGGTGTCGGCGGAACAGGCAGTCAGGCCGAGTCCCAGGACGCAGGTGGCTAGGGCCCCGGCGAAGCGCATGGCCCTGCGGCGGGGTAGGACAGCTCGTGGCGAGGCTTCCGGCCGGGACCTGGGGTCTTGGTCGACAGCTGTCCTAAGCATGCTGCGATGGGGCACGTCGGCAACGATCACGGACTTGAGGGTACGCGCTCCTACGACGCCCGATCCGCTCGGTCCATAGTCGACTCGACCATGCCTGTTGGGATAACTCGCCCGGGCAACAGCACGCCGTGATCAAGATCGGTAACCGGCCGTCGAACCCGAGCGCATCGAGATCCTCGGCCCAGTCGGCAATCACCGCGAGCGCGCTCGCCAGGGGTACCGGATCCCTCGCGGGTCGTCACCCGGGTCAGGAACCCACGCCAGAGCCGCCAGCAGGTCAGCCAACCCCGAAACCGGCTCGATGCGGGCGCCGGTGGCTGGCACGATGGTCGCCGTGTCGGATCCTGTGCTTCGCCCCGCCTACCCCGTCCGGACCGAGCGGTTGCTGCTGCGGCCCCTGACCGGGAAGGACGTGGACGCGCTCCTTGCCTACCGCAGCATCCCCGAGGTGTGCCGCTACGTGCCCTTCCACCCGATGACCCGCGAGGTCATCCACGACCGGCTGGCCACCCAGTGGGCGAACACCGAACTGACCGACGAGGGCCAGCACCTGACCCTGGGCATCGAGGTGGCCGCGACCGGGGAACTGATCGGCGACGTGATCCTGTTCTGGCACAGCCGCCTGCACGGGACCGGCGAGATCGGGTACGTGGTGCACCCGGACCACGGCGGGCACGGCTACGTCACCGAGGCCGCCCGGGAGATGCTCCGCCTCGGCTTCGAGGAGCTGCGCCTGCATCGCGTCATTGCCCGGATCGACGAGCGCAACGAGCCCTCGGCCCGGCTGGCCCGCCGGCTCGGCATGCGGCAGGAGGCGCGGCTGGTGCGCAACGAGTGGTTCAAGGGCGAGTGGAGCACCGAACTGGACTTCGCCATGCTCGCGGACGAGTGGTTCGCCAACCGCTGACGCCACCCCGCCCCGGCCGGTGCCCGACCCGCAATGCCCGACCACCCAGCTAAGCCTGACCGCTATGCCCGATCCGCCGGTGCCTGGCCGGGTGTGGCGGCCGGGAAGGCGCCGGCCGAGGCCCGGAGGGCGGTGACGAACGCGCTCACCGCCGGGTGGGCGCCGGCGCCCCGGCGGTAGGCGATACGGGTGCGCCGCCGGGTGGTCAGCGGGATCAGGCGCACGCCGCCGGGCAGCTCCGCGGCGGCCAGTTCGGGGACCAGCGAGACGCCCAGCCCGGCGGCGACCAGGGCGAGCACGGTCGCGAAGTCGTCGGCGTGGTGGCGGGCGCGGGGCGCGAAGCCGGCGGCCCGGCAGACGTTGAGGGTGGCGGTGTGGCAGAGCGTGCCGGGGCTGGCCAGAATCCAGCTTGCCTCGCGCGCGGCGGCCAGCCCGCCCGCGATACCGGCGGCCGGCAGCCCAGCCAGGGCGGCCAGCCCAGCCGCGATACCGGCAGCGGGCAGCCCAGCCAGGGGGGCCAGCCCGTCCACGGCGCCGGCGGCCGGCAGCCCAGCCGGGTAGCCGGCGGCGGGCAGCGCACCCGCGGTGCCGGTGGCGGGCACGGCGAGGTACACGGTCTCGTCCATCAGCGGCACGGCGTCCAGTGTGGAGTCCGGCAGGGCCGGTACGGCGTCGTAGTCCTGGAGCAGGCCCACGTCGAGGCGGCGGTCGCGCAGCGCCGCCGGCACGGCCACCGGATCCAGTTCGGTCACCATCAGGTCGAGGCCGGGGTGGCACCGGCCCAGGTCGACCAGGGCCGGCGGGAGCAGCGTGCGGACCGCCGTCGGGAAGGCCCCGATGCGCAGCGGACCGGTGAGCCCGGCGGTGACCGCGGCGAGCGCGGCGGAGGTCCGCTCCAGGGCGGCGAGGACCTGTTCGGCGTGCTCGACGAGTACCCGGCCGGCCGGGGTGAGGGCGACCCGCCGGCCGGTCCGCTCCAGCAGCGGCACGCCGGCCTCGCGTTCCAACGTGGACAGCTGCTGGGATACCGCCGAGGGCGTGTAGGTGTGCGCCTGGGCGACCGCGGCGATCGTGCCGAGGCGGGACAGGTCGCAGAGCAGGCCGAGGCGGCGCACATCCAGCATCAGATCAGCTTACGGTTCCGGTAACGAATGTGAACTGGACCTGATGGTCGCCCCGGCGGACCCTCGATCCATGACACTCACCGGCCTGTACGTCCCGCTGATCACCCCGTTCGAGGCCACCGGAGCGGTGGCCGTGGTAGCGCTGGAGCGCCTGGCCCACGACGTGCTCGACGCCGGCGCCGCCGGCCTCGTGGCGCTGGGCACGACGGCCGAGGCCGGCGCGCTCACCGCCGGCGAGCGCGACACCGTCCTCAACGTGATCGCCCAGATCTGCCGGGACCGTGGCGGTTCCCCGCTCCTGGTCGGCGCCGACACCGTGGCGGCCGTGCGGTCCCTGGCGCGGTGCGCCGGGGTCACGGCCGCGCTCAGCCTGGTCCCGCCCTTCGTGCGGCCGGGCGAGGCGGGTGTGGTCGCACACCTCACCACCCTGGCCAAGGCCAGCCCCGTCCCGCTCGTCGTCTACCACGTCCCGAACCGCACCGGGCAGCCACTGTCCGCCGAAGCGATCCGCCGGCTCGCCGCGGTGGACGGCGTGGCCGGCATCAAGTACGCGGTGGGCGGCATCGACGCGGAGGCGGTCGACCTGCTCGCGGACCCGCCGGACGGCTTCGCGGTCCTCGGCGGGGACGACGCCTTCGTCGCACCGCTGCTGGCGCTCGGCGCGCACGGCGGCATCCTCGCCTCCGCGCACGTCGAGACCGCCGGCTTCGCCGAACTGGTCCACGCCTGGCGTACCGGGGCGACCGGGCGGGCGCGGGCGCTCGGCCACCGCCTCGCCCGGCTGTCCGGGGCGCTGTTCGCGGAACCCAACCCCACCGTGATCAAGGGCGTCCTGCACGCCCAGGGGCGTATTCCGAGCGCCGACGTCCGGCTGCCGCTGCTGCCGGCGGCTCCCGGAACCGTCCGGTCCGCGCTGCGCCTCCTGGACGCGGCGCCGACCGCCCAGCCGGGCACAGCCGTCACGGAAGCGGCATGAGAACGGCCCGTCCCGCGGCTCACGCCCGGGTTCGGGCCACGACTGAAACGGGTGACAGGCCGCCCCGTACCACCCACTTGACCTCGGCGTCCGCCCACAATGGTCTGAGGTCAGGGGCAACGGCCGGCTGCGCAGCGCGTCCAGGCTGACCGCCCCCCGTCTCGATGATCGGCAGGTCCGCCGGTGGTCAAGCCCGAGCGTCCGCGGACCTGGCTCGTCTGGCTCTGCCCGGCCGCGGTCACGCTGCTCATCGCCGGCCCCGGCGTCGCGTCCACCCAGCCGTGGCGGGACGAACTGGCCACCTGGAGCGCCGCACGGCGGTCGATCCCGGAGATCGTGCGGATGGTGCCGCACGTGGACGCCGTCTCCACGCCGTACTACCTGTTCCTGCACGGCTGGATCGCCCTGGTCGGGGACTCCGTTCCGGCGCTCCGGGCGCCGAGCCTCGCCGCCATGGTGGTCGCGGCCGGCCTGACCGCGCACCTCGGGCGGTACCTGTTCGGACCCTGGGCGGGGGTGTCCGCCGGGCTGCTCGTCGCGGTGCAGCCGAGCACCGCCCGGTACGCGCAGGAGGCGCGGCCGTACGCGGCCGCGACCGCCCTCGCGGTGCTGGCAACCTACCTGCTGGCCTGCTGCCTGACCCACCGCTGGACCGCGGACCACTCCGGCGGAAACGCCGGCCCCGGCCCACCCGCCGGTCGGCCAGCGGGGTGGGGCCGCTGGGCAGCCTACGGACTGGCCGTCTTCGCGCTCGGGTTTGCGCACCTGGTCGCGGTACTCCTGGTTGCGGGGCACGCGGTCGCGGCGCTGCTGACCTGGCTGCGCGACCGGGACGGGCGCTCCGCGCTGCGCTGGCTGGCCGTGACCGGGGCGGCATGCCTCGCCCTGCTGCCCCTGGCGCTGCTCGGCGGCGCGGAGCACGATCGGCAGCTCAACTGGGTCCCCATGCCTCACCTGGGCGACCTGTTCCGGGCGCCCGGCTCCGTGTTCCGCTCGGCGATCACGGCCGGGTTCGTGGTCGGCCTCGCCGCGCTGGGCTGGGCCCTGCGGGGCCGCTGGGGCTGGGTGCTTGGGCTCTGCGTCCTGCTGCCCACGCTCCTGCTGTTCGCCGCCGGCTCGGTGGTCCCGCTGTGGGTGACCCGGTACCTCACGTTCGTGGTCCCGCTGGCCTGCCTGCTGGCCGGGGCCGCGCTGGCCCTCGCCCGGCCGCCGGCCGCGCTGGCGATCGTGCTGCTCTGCCTGGCGCTGGCCGTGCCGGACCAGCGGGCCGTGCGGCGGTCGCACGACCCGGACCAGATCGACTACGCGGGCGCGGCGGCCATCGTCCGGGCGAACGCGCGCCCCGGCGACGCCATCGCCTACGGCCCGCGCGACGGCGGGCGCTTCCTCGACGCCGGCATGGCGTACCACCTGCGCGGGCACCTTCCGCGCGACCCCCTGGTGCGAAGCAGCGCGTTGCAGCGGCACAGCCTGTGGGCGGAGGAGTGTCCGGATCCGGCCGCCTGCCTGGCGGGCACCGGCCGGCTCTGGGTGGTCGCCCTTCCGCGCGGCTCCGACCCGCTCGGGGCGATGGAAAAGCGGAAGGCCAAGGCGATCCGGGAGCGGTTCGTCGCCCTCCGGCAGTGGTCACTCCCCGGCCTCCGGGTCACCCTGTTCACCGCTCGCAAACCCGCCTGAGCAGATAGGGCCGTCGCTGGCCCACGCCCTCGGGGCCGCAGGCCCGGCCGCCACACGGGCGACGGCCGGGCCGGCGGCGGTCACGGAAGCTGGTACTGCTCGTTGAGTGCGGCGCCGCGGTCCGGCTTGTACTGGTCGAAGCCGCGGGGGTCACACTGGAGGCCGCCGTTGACGCAGTGCGTGGTGAGGGCCGCGAGCGTCGGCGGGTCCCAGGCGTTGAAGACGTCGTAGTGGAACGAGTAGCCGCGTCCGCTGGACAGCCGGACCCGCGACATGTCGCCGCTGACCGGCCAGGCCATCTTGAACTCGATCATCGGCACGGCGACCGGGTGGTCGCCCGGGCAGACGCCGACCACCGGGTACGCCAGGTGGCTCTTGTGGTCGGGCGTGTCCAGGTGCAGCCCGTCCCAGCAACTCGGCGACTGGAACCGGACATTGAGCTGCGAGCCGGCCGGGCAGGTGGCCGGGAAGTCCCCGTTGCGGGAGCTGTCGCCGCACTCCCAGCCCTCCACGGCGCCGGGCGAGGTGCGGAACTCGTCGAGCGTGGCGCTCGGGCTGCCGACCACGTACCGCAGGCCCGGCGGGAACGGGCGGACGCTGCGGTAGTCGAGGACGCCGCTCTTGTAGTAGATGACCTGCCGGCCCACCGGCTGCACCGCCTCGTCACCGTTGTAGAGCGTCGGCATCCAGTACCCGGTCTTGTCGCCCGGCGTGATGCAGGAGGTGCCGCCCGCTTGGAGGGAGGGCAGCGTGGTGTTCGCGTTGGTGGTTGTGTTCCCCATGAAGGTGTGGTAGTGCGAGGCGCCCGGTAGTCCGAAGAAGACGATCGGGTCGTCGGGCAGGTTGGTGCGGCTGACGGAGCAGTTCGCCTGGAACTCGTGGTGCGTGGTCGGCGGGTTGGTCGGTGGCGGCGTGGCGGTCGACGGGACGACACCGGTCACCGGCGGGTCCGCCATGACGAAGCCGGGCCCGTCGGTCGGCGGCGGGCTGCCCGCCAGCGTGCCGAACACCTTGAACTCGTACAGCGAGTACCCGTAGCCGGTGCCGCGGACCGTCCCGTAGAGGCGCACGTAGCGGCCGCTGCCGATGACGTCGAGGGTCTGCGTGCCGCCGGCACCGGTGGTGGTGCTGTAGATCGTGGTCCAGGCGTTGCCGTCCGGCGAGGTCTGGATCTGGAACGCCCGCGCGTACGCCGCCTCCCACTGGAGCACGACCTGGGTGACGTTGGCGGTCGCGCCGAGGTCCACGCGCAGCCACTGCGGGTCGCTCCACTGGCTGGCCCAGCGGGTCGCCGGGTTGCCGTCCACGGCGGCGGCGGCCGGGGTCTCCCCCAGTTCGGTGGACGAGGCGAGGGCGGGCCGTCCCTGGGAGAGCGGCGCGTCCGCCGCCTCGGCCCGGTACCCGCCGGTGAGCAGCGAGGCGCCGAGGACGGCGGCGAGGACGGCGGCGGTACGCGGAACGGTACGGGCTGGGCGGGCCGGCGACGCCGGCCGGCCGGTTCTCGGTCTTGCTGGTCTGGTGCTGGCTGGATCCACGGTGAGCTCCCGGGTGGGCGGGCCCTTCGCCGACAGGGCAGTTCGGACGGGGAACGGGCTTGGAGAGCGCTCTCCCAGTGAACGCCAAACCGCGGCACCCGTCAATACGTCACCACCCGCCCCGAGCCCGCCCGGCCGGCGACCGCCGGCGCCGGTGCGGCATTCCGCCTAACCGCCGCGCTGCGGGGAAGCCAGCCCACGGCACCGCGACAAGGAGGTGAGCGCCGGTGCTCAGTCCCGAGGAGCGCCGGCGGTGCCGGGAGATCGAGCGCCGGCTGACCGCCGACGACCCGGACCTCGCCGCGCGGATGCGCACGCCGACCATGGAACGCCCGTTCCCCGTGATACCGGTGTTGTGCGTCCTCGGCTGGATCCTGTCCCCGCTGCTGATGCTCCTCGGCGGCTGGGCCGCGGTGCTACCGGCGCTGGCCCTGCTCGGCGCCGCGATCCTCGGCATCCTGCTGTGGCGCCGCCGGCACCGGATACCGGTCTGACCCGACCGGCCCCCGTGTCGCTGGAGGTACCAACGGCCCTGCTGAAGCGGCGAGGTCGGCGACGCGGAGTTCGTCGACCGCGTGCGCCGGTCGCTGCCGTACGCGTGGAGCGTGGTCTCATCGGTCGCCGCCGAGGTGGCGGAGCCGGGCGTCGAGGTGGCCGACCACGAGCGGGCCCCGCCGGGTGGGACCGAGCGTGGGCGCACGCTCAACCAGTCGCCCGAACTGCGCAACTGCTGACGGATCGGACGGGGTTGGGGGCGTCGCCGAGGGGCGGCTCCCCTACCCTGTGTCGGGTGAGCGCACCCGAGGAAGTGGCGGACCGGCGCCCGGTCGCCACCGAGGACATCGACTGGAGCGCACCACCGGCCACCAGGCGCGCGCCGGGCCGCTCCCGGCGCGATGGCGGGCGGATCGGCTCGGTGGAGGTGCTGGCCGTCCTGCTGGTGGCGCTGGTGCTGCTGCGCGCGCCGATCGCCGGGCTGGTCTCCGCCCCGTGGCTACAGACCTGGACCACGGTGTTCGTGTCCGTCCTGGTGCAGGCCGTGCCGTTCCTGGTGTTCGGGGTCGCGCTGTCCGCGGTGATCGCCGTGTTCGTGCCGCGTTCGTTCTGGGCGCGGGCGCTGCCGAAGCACCCGGCACTCGCGGTGCCGGCCGCCGGGGTGGCCGGCGTGGTGCTGCCCGGTTGCGAGTGCGGCAGCGTGCCGATCGCCGGTTCGCTGATCCGCCGGGGCGTCGCGCCCGCGGCCGCCCTGACGTTCCTGCTGGCCGCCCCCGCCATCAACCCGATCGTGCTGACCGCGACCGCGATCGCGTTCCCGAACAACCCGGGCATGGTGCTCGCCCGGGGGGTGGCCAGCCTGGCGGTCGCGGTCGCCATGGGCTGGCTGTGGCTGCGCCTGGGCCGCGCCGACTGGATCCGCCTGCCGCACCGCCCGCACCTGGACGACCGGTCGCGCGGCCGCGCCTTCTGGGCGGCGTGCCGGCACGACCTCATGCACGCCGGCGGCTTCCTGGTGCTCGGCGCCGCCGCCGCGGCGACGATCAACGTGGCGGTGCCGGAGTCGTGGCTGCGCGGGCTGGCCGGCAACGCGGTGCTCTCCGTGCTGGCGCTGACCGCCCTGGCGGTGGTGCTGTCCATCTGCAGCGAGGCGGACGCGTTCGTCGCCGCCTCGCTGACCCAGTTCTCGCTGACCGCCCGTCTGGTGTTCCTGGTGGTGGGTCCGATGGTCGACCTCAAGCTGATCGCGATGCAGAGCGGGGCCTTCGGCGGCCGGTTCGCCGCCCGGTTCGCGCCGGCGACGGTGGTCGCCGGCGTCCTGATCGGCTCCGGTGTCGGGCTGGTGCTGCTGTGAACCGCCGCGCCCAGGCCGTGGTCATGCTGCTGTTCGGCGGCGCGATCCTGCGCGCCAGCCTCAGCGACATGTACCTGCGCTTCGTCAAGCAGGGGCTCCGCCCGCTGCTCATCGCCGCCGGGGTGCTGCTGGTCGTCGCCGCCGCCATGACCCTCTGGTACGACCTGCGCCCGCCGCCGCGGGAGCCGGCCGGTGAGCACGGGCAGCACGACGAGCCCGGCGCCCCGCACGGAGAAAGCGTCCACGACGAGCACGGCGGGGGGCACGGCCACGGGCACGGGGAGCCGCGGGTGGGGTGGCTGCTCCTGCTGCCGGTGCTCGGCCTGCTGCTCGTGGCCCCGCCGCCGCTCGGCTCCTACGCCGCCGGCCAGGCCGGCACCGTCCTCACCGCCCAGGAGCCCGACTCGGACTACCCGCCGCTGCCCCCGGGCGACCCGGCGCCGGTCACGCTGCTGGACTACGCGTCCCGGGCGGTGTTCGACGGCGGCCGGAGCCTCGCCGACCGCAAGGTGCGGCTGACCGGCTTCCTCACCCCCGGTCCCGGCGGCGAGCCGATGCTGGCCCGGATCGTGCTGACCTGCTGCGCGGCCGACGGGCGACCCATCAAGATCGGGCTGACCGGGGACGTGCCCGCCGGCCTGCCGGCCGACACCTGGGTACGGATCGTCGGCGTCTACTCCGACCGCACCGCCAAGGACCCGATCAACGACGCCACGGTCCCCTATGTCGAGGTGCGCTCCTGGCAGCAGGTCGCCGCGCCCACCGAGCAGTACGAGTAGCCCATGGTCGCCGTCACCGAAGCCCTCCCCGCGCTCTCGCCCGTGCGACGCCGGGTCCGCGCCGCCGCCCTCGTGGTGGCGCTGGCCGCCGCGGGGGCCCTGCTCACCGCCCCGTCGCCCCGGCGCGAGCCCCCACCGCCGGGGCGGGCACCCGCCGCCACGGTATGGCCCAACGCCCAGAAGGCCGACACGCCCGGCAACCTTCCGGACGGCCCCGCCTACCAGCCCGGCATCTTCCTGGACGCCGGCACCTCGGTCGGCACCGCGCCGAGCCCGGACGGGCGGTCCACCCGGCTGGTGCTGCGCGGCGGCGACGGCTCGCTGCGCCAACTGCGTAAGCTGCCGATCACGGACAGCCCCGACTTCTACAACCTCACCGCCCGCGGCGACGACCTGGTGTGGACCGAGTCCACCGACTCCGGCGGGCTGCGGCTCTGGGGCGTGGACCTGCGCGGCGGCGCGGCCCCGCACCAACTCACCGCCGAGACCGGTGATGCGATCTTCTACGGTACGCAGCACGACCTGGTCATCGAGGGCGACCGGGTGTACTGGCTGGCCGGCGATCCCAGCGCCGGCACCCAGCTGACGGAGGTCCGCTCGGTTCCGCTGGCAGGCGGGCCGGTGCGGGTGCGCCGGGAGCCCGGCGTCTGGTCGCTGAGCGCCTGGCCCTGGCTGGTCACCGCGCCCGACGACCAGACCAGCGCCACCGTGCTGAAGAGCCTGACCGACGGTCGGCGGATCGCCGTCGAGACGGGCGGCAACGACCTGACGACCTGCGGACCGGCCTGGTGCCGGATCATGGTCATGTCCAGCGATGGGCTGGCGGGCATCGACGCCATGCACCCGGACGGCACCCAGCGCCACCGCATCGCCGGCCCGGGCGCGAGCGTCGCGGTCACCGACGCCGCCATCCTGGACCGGTACGCGATCCTCGCCGAGGACGAGGTCTCGTCGGCGGTCAGCGGCAGCCAACGGTTGCTGGTCTACGACCTGGCGACCCGGCGGACCGTGGACGTCGCCGCCGGCGCGACCGGCACGTTCAGCCGCAACGGGGTGCTGTGGTGGTCCACCGGCGACCAGGACGCGCTCACCTGGCACGCCATCGACCTGCGCACCATCTCCGGCGGCTAACTGGCCGCGACCCAGTCGGGGTGGGCGGTGATGAACTCGTCGACCCGGTCGCTCTTGACGTCGTGCAGCAACTCCAGGCTGGTGTCGCTGAGCACCTCGGCGCTGCCCACCCCGGGGATCGACCGGCTGTTGAACTTGCCGTTGTTGGTCTTGATGCTGACGAGGTCCTTGGGGTCGATGCCCCGCATGGCGAACGCCCAGTCCTCCAGGGGGATGCCACCGCTGTCCACCGTCATCGTCTTGCCGACGGCGCTGAGCAGGCCGGGCAGCTTCGTCGGCGAGCTGAGCCCCCGGTCGACCACCTCCTGCAGCACGGCCTTGATGAACTGCTGCTGGTGGCGCTGGCGCCCGTAGTCGAAGTCCTTGTTCGCCAGCAGGTCGCGCTGGCGCACGAAGTCCAGGGCCTCGGTCGGCGTGAAGCAGTGCTGGCCCTTGGCGTAGAAGTTGGGGGTGACCCCCGGGTTCCGGCGGTTGAGCGTGCCGTCCGGGTTGATCTTGTACGGCGGGGCGAAGGTGCCGTCCTCGGTGTGCCCGATGTGGATCGAGGTGGTGTCCTCGTCCACGTACATGCAGACCTTGCCGAGGACCTGGACGACCTCCTTGAAGCCCTGGAAGTCGATGATCGCGCCGGCGTCGGGGGTGATCCCGGTGAGCCCCTCGACGGTCTGGGCGAGCAGTTCGAACCCGTGCGAGAGGGCGGCGTCGCCGGTCAGCCCCCGGCTGCCGAACGCGAAGGCAGCATTGATCTTGTTCTCGCCGCCGTTGAACGGCACCTTGCCGTTGTCGTAGGCGGGGATGCGCACGTAACTGTCGCGCGGGATCGAGATCAGGTACGCGCCCTGGTGGCTGGCCGGGACGTGCATGATGATGATCGAGTCGGACCGGGTCAACTCGCTCGGGTCCTGCCCCGGGCGGGTGTCCAGCCCGACCAGCAGAATGTTCTTCGCACCGGTGATCGACACGTGCTCGCGCTCGGGATTCACCGCGCCGAGCAGGTTCTGCTGGTTGACGCTGTTCGTGGCCGCCGAGAACAGCACCCGGCCCGCCAGCAGCACTCCGCTGCTGCCCACCAGCAGCAGCGTGCCGGACACGACCAGCAGCCACGGCCACCACGGGCGGCGCCGCCGGGAGCGACCCGGGGGCCGCGAGGGGTCATACACGGGGTCCTGCTCTCGTCAGGGGGCGAGACGCCCGCCACCCTACGAGGTCCGGCGGCCCAACGACCACCGGGCGGTTGAGCCCTCCAGCCACCTTTCAGCTGGCATTCCGGTACCGCTCAGCCGGCCCGGGCAGGAATCACCCGCGCCGGGCCAAAAGCGGCAACAGCGCCGGGTAGACCGCGGCCAGCGGGCCGCCGGGTGGCGAACACCCCCGGGTTCAGGACGCTCCGGTGCCCTCAAGCGGGGCTATCGCCACCCGTTCGATCAGCTCCCGGATCGCGTCGGCACGGCCGGTGCCGAGGCCGTGGCGGGTGACGTTCAGGGCGCCGGCGGCCGCGCCCGTGCGGACCGCCTCCGTCAGGTCACCGCCCCGGGCCAGGACGGCCACCGCGCCGGCGGTCATCGAGTCGCCGGCGCCGCGCGGGTCGACGGCCTGGAGGCGGGGGGCGGAGATCTCCAGGACGCGGTCGCCCAGCAGCGCCAGCGCGGGCCGGTCGGAGTGGCTGACCAGGACGTTCTCCGCGCCCTCGGCGCGCAGCCGGCGGGCCGCCGCGACCAGATCCCGCACCGTGTCGGCGGCGGCGCGCCGGTCCTTGAGCAGCTCGTCGTGGGCGACCTTGACCAGGGCCAGGCCGCCGGCGAGCGCGGCGGTGAGGTGGTCGCCGGACAGGTCGGCGACCACCCGGCAGCCGGTGCCGCCGAGGTCGGCCGCGAGGCGGCGGTAGCCGTCCGGGGCCAGGACCGAGGGGTCGGCGGGCCCGCTGAGCAGGGCGACCGGGGCGCGCAGGCCCTCGGCGAGGGCGACGTTGTACAGCTCGTCCAGGTCGTGGCGGGCCAGCGCGTCGCCGGGCTCATGGGCCACCTCGTCGCGGCGGCCGGCCCGGCGGTCGTGCACGTACCAGCCGCTCGGCGACTGCCGGTGCACCGTGCGCACCGAGATCGGCTCGCGGGAGAGCAGGTCGGTCAGGATCGCGCCGGTCTCACCCCCGGTGGCGGCGCACAGGGTGACCTCGACGCCCAGCGAAGCGATCATGCGGGCCTGCCAGACGCCCTGGCCGCCCGGGTGGATGTGCAGTTCCGCGCCGCCCTGGTGCCGCTCGATCGTCACCGTCAGCACCGGCGCCGGGGCGAACACCATCACGCTTCCGCTCACCCTCGCAGTGTGCGCGCCGGGCCGCCACCGGCGTGAACAGTCGTTGAACATGCCCCACCGGCGCGCCGGTGCCCGGGCTCGCCACCGGCGCACGGCGGCAAGCCCGGGCGGTGCTCAGCTGACGGAGCAGGCGGCGGTGCCCAGCCGGAAGTCGGACGGGCGCGTGTTGGTGCCGCTGTAGGTGGCCTGGAAGCCGAGGGTGACGGTCCCGTTCGCCGGCAGGCCGGCGTTCCAGGCGGCGTTGCGCGCGGTCACCGCCCGCCCGGACTGGCTGAGCTCGGTGTTCCAGGCGTTGGTGACCCGCTGGTCACCCGGCCACGTCCAGGTCAGTGCCCAGCCGTTGAGCGCCGGCCCGCCGTTGGTCACGGTGATGTCGGCGGTGAACCCGTTGCTCCACTGGTTCACCACATACCGGACCGAGCACGCCCCGGGCGGGTTCGTGGTCGGCGGGGTCGTGGTCGGCGGGGTCGTGGGGGTGACCGTGGGGCTCGCCGTGGGTGTGCCGCCACCCATCGGCGGGAAGCGCAGGATCCGGTCGTCGTCGGCGGTCGGGGTCCCCCGGCCGTCCCGGTTGCTCGTGGCCACCCAGAGGTAGCCGTCCGGGCCCACCATCACGGTGCGCAGCCGCCCGTACGCCCCCTGCAACTCGGCCGTGGGGGTGCCGACGGCGGTCCCGTTCAGTGGGACCAGCCACAGCCGCCGACCGGCCAGCGCCGCGGCGAACAGGGTGCCGTTGGCGATCGCGGCGCCGCTCGGCGACGACTCGGAGGTGCTCCAGACCACGAGCGGGTCCCGGAAGTTGGGGTTGTTGGCCCGCCCCTCGACCGTGGGCCAGCCGTAGTTGCCCCCGGCCACGATCAGGTTGATCTCGTCCCAGGTGCTCTGGCCGAACTCGGTGGCCCACAGCCGGCCCTGCGCATCCCAGGCGAGACCCTGCACGTTGCGGTGCCCGTAGCTGTAGACCAGCGACCCGGCGAACGGGTTGTCTGGCGGCACGCTGCCGTCCGGGCGCATCCGCAGGATCTTCCCGCCGAGGCTGTTCAGGTTCTGCGCGTTGGCCGTCTGCCCGGCCTCGCCGACCCCGGCGTAGAGCATGCCGTCCGGACCGAAGGCGATCCGCCCGCCGTCGTGGATGCTGCCCCGCGGGATCCCCGAGAGGATCACCTGCTGGTTCTGCGGCGAGGAGAGCTGGAACCGCACGATGCGGTTGTCGCTGGCCGCCGTGAAGTAGGCGTAGACCCAGCCGTCCTGCGCGTATGTCGGTGACAGCGCGATGCCCAGCAGCCCGCCCTCGCCGGTCGGCGACACGTTCGGCACGCTTGCCGCCTGCGTGGGCGCCGTGCCCGGGCGCACCCGCATGATCCGGGCGCGCATCCGTTCGGCGACCAGCGCGCTGCCGTCCGGCAGGAAGGCCATTCCCCAGGGCACCTCCAGCCCCGTGGCCACGACCTCCGGGCGGGTCAGATCGAATCCTCCGGCCTGAATCGTCACATCACCGGCGGCGATGGCCGTCCGCGCCAGGGTTCCGGCGAGGACGACCGCGCCGGCGGCCGCTACCGCGATAAGGCGCCTGCGCACGCTCCACTCCCTCCATCCAATGATGTTTGTGAATGTATCACTGTTTGTGGGTGTCCCCCGGTCGGGTGGCGCCGCCGATCTTCGGCGTCGTCCCGCCCCTGCGGGGAAGGCTCCCGGGCGTGAGCGGACTGGACGGTGGCCCCCGGCTGAGCCGGCGCGCCGCGCTGCGGGGCGTCGCCGGGCTGGGCGCGGCGGCCCTGGCCGGCTGCGACGCGGCCACCCCGGCACCACCACCATCGGCGCCACAGGCCCCGCCGCAGGCAGTACCGTCGGCGCCGGCGCCCCGCACGGCCGCGCCATCGCCCGGGCAAACGGACGCGCCGATTGAGCTCGTGCACGGACCCCGGGACCGCTCGTACGTGGCGCTGACCTTCCACGGCCAGGGCGACCCGGCGATCACCCGCCGGGTTCTGGCCACCCTGGCCGACGCCGGAGCGGGCGCCACCGTGCTGGCCGTCGGTACCTGGCTGCGCGAGCACCCCGAGGTGGCGCGCTGGATCCTGGACGGCGGCCACGAACTGGGCAACCACACCGAACACCACCTGGCGATCGCCACCCTGGCACCCGGGAGGGCGTTCACCGAGATCGACAAGTGTGGCCGGACCCTGCGCCGGCTCACCGGCTCGCCCGGCCGCTGGTTCCGGCCGTCGCAGACCCGCAACAGCACCCCCGCGATCCGGGCTGCCGCCGCAAGAGCGGGGTACTCCGCCTGCGTGTCATACGACGTCGACTCGCTCGACTACACCGACCCGGGCCCGGGTGCCATCACGCGCACCACGCTGGGCGCGGTCCGCAACGGCTCCATCGTCAGCCTGCACCTCGGGCACGAGGACACCGTCACGGCGCTGCCCGGCATCCTCGACGGGCTGCGGACCCGGGGGCTGAGCGCGGTCACAATGTCAGAGCTGGTGAGCCGGTGACCGCGCTACGGCTGGGCGTCGCGGTGGCGGCGGCACTCGCGCTGCTGGGCGGGTGCACCTCACCCAAGCCGAGCGACAGCAACGACAACGCACCCAAGCCGGGACCCGCGCACCCGCCGGGCGAGGTCGCCGTGCCGGACCGCGGGCTGCCGGGCATGCCACCACTGCTGGACCCCAAGGACATCTACGCCGCCGACCGGCCCAACGCGCTGTCCGCGGTGGTGCGCGACCACAAGCACCTCGTCTACGTGCCCAACCTGCTCAGCGACACCGTGTCGATCATCGACCCGGCCACCTACAAGGTGGTGCGCACCGTCAAGTCGAGCGGCGGGCCGCAACACGTGGTGCCGTCCTGGGACCTGAAGACGCTCTGGGTCAACAACCACACCGGCAACAACCTCATCCCGATCGACCCCGTGACCGGCGAGTTCGGCCAGGCGGTACCGGTGGTGGACCCGTACAACCTGTACTTCACCCCGGACGGGAAGCACGCCATGGTGATGGCCGAGGCCATGCGCCAGATCCTGTTCCGGGACCCGCAGACGATGGCGCCGCAGAGCACACTGAACGTCCCGTGCGAGGGCGTGAACCACGCCGACTTCTCCGCCGACGGGCGCTACGCGATCGCCACCTGCGAGTTCTCCGGCGAACTGCTGAAGATCGACGTCCAGCACCGCAAGCTCGTCGGCACACTCAAGCTGCCCGCCGCCCACCCGATGCCGCAGGACGTGAAGATCTCGCCGGACGGCGGCACCTGGTACGTGGCCGACATGCACACCTCCGGGGTCTGGAAGATCGACGGCGACCAGTTCAAGGTGCGCTCCTTCCTGCCCACCGGTGCGGGGACGCACGGGCTGTACGTCAGCCGGGACTCCAAACTCCTCTACATCAGCAACCGGGGCGAGGGCTCCGTCTCGCTGCTCGACTTCGCGACCGAGAAACTGACCGGCAAGTGGCGCATCCCCGGCGGCGGCAGCCCCGACATGGGCGGCCTCTCCCCGGACGGCAAGGTGCTCTGGCTCTCCGGCCGGTACAACGGCGAGGTGTACGCGATGGACACCACCAACGGCCGGCTGCTGGCCCGGATCAAGGTCGGCTCGGAGCCGCACGGGCTCTGCGTCTGGCCGCAGCCGGGTCGCTACTCACTGGGCCACACGGGAATCCTGCGCTGATAACGGGTCAGCCGGTACCGGTGTGCCGGATGGGCACAACCTGGATACTATGTCGGCGCTCAATGCGGAGTCGGCGTAGCGGAGGTTTCCGGGTGACTGACCAGCAGCGTGATCCGTTTACGCCCGATCCGGGCGCCAGGACAGGCGACGCGACGCCGCCCTCGCAGCGGATCGACACGACCGTGCCGCACCCGGCCCGCCGGTACGACTACTGGCTGGGCGGCAAGGACAACTTCGCCGCCGACCGCGCCTCCGGCGACGCGATCGCCGCCGCCTACCCGCCGGTGCGCATCGCCGCCGTGGAAAACCGGAAGTTCCTGCGGCGGGCGGTGACGTACCTGGTCCGCGAGGCGGGGATCCGCCAGTTCCTGGACATCGGCACCGGCATCCCGACCGCCAACAACACGCACGAGGTGGCGCAGTCGATCGTCCCCGACGCGCGCGTGGTCTACGTCGACAACGACCCGATCGTGCTGGTACACGCCCGGGCCCTGCTGACCAGTTCGCCGGACGGCGCCACCGCGTACATCGACGCCGACCTGCGCGACCCGGAGAAGATCCTCAACGACCCGGACCTGCTGCGCACGCTGGACATGTCCCAGCCGATCGGGCTGATGCTCGTCGCGGTCCTGCACTTCATCATGGACGAGGACGGCGCCCACGAAATCGTGCGGCGGCTGGTGGACGCGATGCCCTCGGGCAGCCACCTGACCGTCACCAACGGCACCCTGGACTTCGTGCCGCCGGAACTCGCCGCCCAGGCCGACGCGATCAGCGCCCGGAGCGGGATCAACATGGCGCTGCGCAACCGGGCGGAATTCGGCCGGTTCTTCGAGGGGCTGGACCTGGTGGAGCCCGGCATCCAGCCGGTCTCGCAGTGGCGCGCCGACGACGAGCCGCAGCCGCGGCCGAGCCCGGCCGAGAGTGCGGTGTACGCGGCTATCGGGCGCAAGCCCTGAGTGTTTGTCCTGCCTTCTGTAGGGGTAGCTGAGGTGTCACTGCTGCTTACGGATCCGGGTGGGTGTGTTCTCGCGGGGGTGCCCTGTTTGGGTGGCGTCCCGTTGAGGGGGTGTCCGGCGGGGTCGGCCTGTGACGCCGCCGGACGGGGATCTTGCGGTTCAACCGGGTCGGGTTGCGGTGCCGGCGGTGAGTTAGTTGCGGTGCCAGATCACGGCGGTGGGGGTTGACGGGTCCAGGAGGACATCGCCGGTCCAGGAGAGGAAGGACGGCTGCGGAGCGTAGTCCGGGCCGAGCAGGAAACCGCGCTCCAGGCCGGTGACGCGGATCGAGGCGCCGTTGTCGGTGCCGACCACGATCCGGTGCGCGCTCACCTCGCGCATCCACCGCCGCCACAGATCCTCCTTGCCGGCGAAGTCGGTGTCCCGCGCCAGGCCCCGCGCCAGGCGGGTCTCCCGGGCGCCTCGACCCACACGGCGTACGCGATCCGGCCCGCCGCCTCCCGGCGGGTGCAGGTGACGCCCTCGACGATGACGGTGGGTGACCAGGGCAGCGTCTTCCACTCCCCGAGCGAGTTGCCGTACCAGTCCGTCCAGTCCCGGGCCTGGTAGGTGGCGTCCCGGCCGGCGAGTAGCGGCGTGAGCACCTGGGCGTCGAACCGTGGCCACCATCCGGCGAAGCAGTCCCAGGAGACAAAGTCGTCGACTTCGACGATCGGAGCGGCCAGCGGATCCCGGCCGGGGCCCGTGCCGGCGGGATCCCGGTGCGGGCTGCCGAGTGCCAGCGCAGGTCGCGCGGCATGATGTCCACAAGGGCGGCGCACCGCTCATTCATCGCCGTCGCGACCAGGCCGGCGTTCGCCGGCTCGGGCTTGCCCGACGGCAGCCCGGCCTGCCGGGCCAGTATCGGCGGACCTCATGGGTCCTGCGCGTCGGCCGCCCGCCGCCGCGCGACGGCGGCGGCCACGACCACGCCGCAGACCAGTCCCACCGGCACGACCGGCGCCCACAGCGGCGCGACCCGGAGCATCGCGACCCCCACCATGGCGCCCAGCAGCAGCGCCCCCAGCCGGGCCGCGTCACCCCGCACCGCCGCGAACCGGCGCCGCCCCGTCACCGTGCGCACCAGCGTGGTCAGGGTGCCGGTGAGGTATGTGGTCGACGCGCCCCGGACGCCGGAACTGAGCGTGACGGTGCTCTGCATCCCCATGGCCACGCCGGCCAGCGCCAGCAGCAGCCAGGCGTTGCCCCCGACGGCCCGGCCACCGCTCACCACCCACCCGACCTGGACGCCGACCGCCGGCACGACCTCCGCGGCGGCCACGAGCGTCGTCCGTCGGCGCCACCCCGGGGCGTCGCCACCCAGCGCCGCCGTGCCCACCGCCACGCCCACCGCGTACCCGGCGACCGCCGCCGCGGCGGCCACCGCCGCCCGGCCGTCCACGCTCACGATGCCCCGCCCCAGCTGCACCAGGTTGCCGGTGATGACACTGGCGAACACGCCGCCCAACCGGATCAGGCACACGGCGTCGAGGCAGCCCGCCGCGGCGGCCAGGACCGCGAGCAGCCACCCGACCACCGGTTCGGGCACGGCCCGCTCGGCGCCGGCGCCCCGGTCTCGCTGGTGACGCACCCGGGGACAGTTACCGCCAGACCCGCCCCTACTCGCCGCCCCGCCCCCACTCGGTCGATCTTGGAGTGGTGCCCCTCGACGCTCGGACGTTTGCCGCTGGCGCCGCAGGCCAGAAGCGAGGCTCGCCCTGACTCTTGCGGCACCTCCCGGCGCAGCCCACACCCCCACCCGCGCAGCCCACACCCCCACCGCGCAGCCACGCCGCCCGGAGGGCAGCCCGGGTCGAGATCTTGGTAAGAAACGCCGCTTTTCTGGCCAATCGGTACCAAGATCTCCCACCCGGCGGCCGCCACGGGCGCCGACACGGCGCCGACGCGGACAGCCGGTGCTGGCGGGCGGTCGCGGCGCTAGAGCGGGTGGGCCCGGGCGCCGGCCGCGGGCGCCGGCCTGTAAGGGGTGGTGCTTCCTATGCGGAAGCAGATACAGCACCGGCGCTGTTAATGCGGGCGCGGGGGCGACGGGTGGGCACTACCATCCGGGCTGTGACAGGAAAGGACACTCCGCGACGGGTCCGCACCGCCGCCGCACTGACGTGGGTCATGGCGCCCACCGGCCTTCTGCTCGTGCTGGCCGGGCTGCTCGAACTGCGCTGGTGGAGCACGCCGTCCGCGTCCCGTCTGGTGGCCCTGCTCGCCTCGCTCAAGGCCGAGTACGGCGCGGCGCCGCCGGCCCTGCTCCGCGGCGGCCGGGAGGGCGCGGTCGAACTCGTGGTCCTCGGCGTCGTCTGCGCGGCCTGCGCCACCCTGGCGCCGCTGGTGGCGCGGGGGCGGCGATGGGCGCGGACCTGCGTGCTGGCCGTCGGCACGGGAACGTTCGTCCTCGGGTTGATGGGCATCGGCGCCGACTCGTGGGCGCTGCAGGACCGCGAGGGGTACTACCACACCCTGGCGCAGTCCACAGCCGGCGCGCATATCCCGACGATCAAGGCTCTCTTCTACGCCGACTGGTACCCCTGGTTGGAGGACATCGCCCAGGGGGCGCAGGTTCTGGCGTCACTCGCCGTCATCGTCGCGCTCGCGGTCGCGGCGATGTGGCACACCGACTACTTCGTCGCGAAGCGGGCCACCGAGGCCGCGCCGACCGCGTGGGACGACGCGCTCGCCCGCATCCGCGAGCAGAACAGCCGGGAGCGCCTGGGCGCGCGCCAACCGGAGTGAGGCGGCGAGCACGGCTCCCGTGCCGAGGCGGTACGGGTCGGGAATAGGTCCTGAAGGGACGGTCGTACCGGGCTACGCGCCGGCGAGAAACCCGAGCAGGGCACAGGCCGTCTCGTCCGGGTCTTCATCGGGGCGCCGGGCGCTCGGCCCTGCGGACCAGCCGGGGCGCGGCCATGACCGTGCCGGCGAGGACGGCGAGCAGCAGCGCCACGGCACCCGGCAGCCACCAGCCGGCCAGCCGGTACACCGGGGCGAGCGCGTCCTGGTCGATGCTGACCAGCGGGATGGCCGGCAGCAGCAGGGCGGCGCCGGCGATCCCGGCCGGCACGCCCACGAGGATCGCGGTGGCGAGCAGACCCGCGTACTCGCCGCGCAACGCTCGGCGCAGCACGGCGTGGGGCACACCGACGAGCCGCAGCGCGTGCAGTTCCCGCAGCCGGGCGCGGACCCCGACGGACGCGGTCAGCAGCAGCATGCCGACGGCCAGCAGCAGGGCGGTCGCGCCGGCGGCCAGGTACAGCCGCAGGGCCAGGGCGGGCGCGAACCGGGCCAGCGCGACCCGCTCGGCCGCGAGGCTGTGCTCGGCGACCACCCGGACGCCCGCCGCCGCCAGCGCCGACCGGAGGCCGGGCTCCATCGGCCCCCGGGTCCACACCTCGAACTGGGAGCGGCTGCCGGCCGCGAGGCCGACCCGCACCGCCTGGTGCACCTCGGTCTCCAGGTCGAACAGCATCGCCCGGGCACCGGCGCCGGGCAACGCCGGGAACCGGCCGGCCACCCGCCACTGGTCGGGGGCGGAGCCGAAGGCGGGGAACGCGAACTCCCCGGCGTCCGCGTCGTCGGCCGGCGCCGGCCCGGCCAGCACCGTGGGGAGCCGGGTGGGCGTGTCGGCGTACTCGATGACCGCGTCCTCGGGCGCCGTGGACTCCAGCGCGACGCCCAGCCCGGCGGGCGAGAAGCTGAGATCCAGCCGCTGGCCGGCGCGGGCGGCCGGCGCGGCGCGCCAGTTTCGCGGGTCGGTCAGGCCGGCCGGGGCGGTCGCGTCGGCGTCCCGGATGTTCCCGATCGTCAGGGTGGCGGCGATCGGTGCCTCGTCGCCCGGGAACCGGCGGACGGAAAGGGCCATCAGCCGGCAGCCGTCCGCGCAGCCGGTCAGCGGGGCGGTGTAGCCGCGGCTGCCGGGGGCCAGTTCCCCGAGGTCGACCCGGCGCGGCCCGGTGCCGTCGTCCAGGATGATCGCCAGGGACATGGGGCGGGTCGCCGTGGCCCGGGTGGTGGCCGCCTCGACCGTGACGGTCGGGCCGTGCAGCGGCAATCCCGGGGCGGCGTCCGGGCGGAGCAGGTCGCGGACCGACGCCAGGGTGCCGGCGCCGCCGCCCGGCCAGACGCCGATCGCGGGCAGCCGGGCGCTGTCCACGCCGACCATGATGGTGTCGCCCTCGCCGTAGAACTGGTACCAGCGCCCGACCGCCATCGCCCGCTCCCCGCCCGGGTCCGCGCGGCGCACGGCCTTCAGCAGGGTGCCCGGGTCCGGCGCGTCGACCCGGTACACCCAGGGTGCGCCGACCGCGGCGCGGGCGGTCCGCTCGCGGTTGCCCGCGGCCACGTCCCACCCGGTGGCCGCGAACGTCAGCAGCGCCACGGCGACGGTGAGCAGCGCGACGACCCGCCCGGTCGCCGGCCGGCGGGCCAGCGACGCGGCGGTCAGCACGGCCGGCAGCCGGCCCCGGTCCGCCATCCGGCGTGCCCGCCGCCGCGCCCAGCGGCCCAGCACCCGCGCCGCGACCAGCCCGGCGAGCAGCGCGACCAGCGGCGGCGCCGCGTACGCCAGCGGGCTGCTCCGGTCGCCCGCGGCGAGGATCTCCAC
>NZ_BBQH01000036.1 GCF_018397995.1 Rhizomonospora bruguierae | reverse complement strand
CACAGGTGACCGTAGAGGTGCTGCGGCGGGGCGAACGTGAGCACCCGGTCCACCGCCGGGTCGTCGATCACCTGAGTAAGCAGTTCGACCTCGGCGCGTAACTGTTCTCGCGAGCGCAGCCAGACGCATGGCCGGCCGGATTGCCCGGAGGTGGCAAAGGGCGTCTCCGTCACCCCGATGGTGGTCACCCGGCACTCCCCAGCGACGCCCGGTCCTCCAACTGGTCGCGCACGAAGGTCGTCATCCGGTCGATAGTGGCGAACCAGTAGCGGACGTCCTGCGCGACGAAGTCCACTTCGATGCCGAAGGCGCTCTCGATTGCCACGATGCACTCCAAGGCGGTGAGGCTGTCGTAGCGGTCGCCCAGGGCGGTGGCCAGGTCCGTGTCGGGTGGCAGTCCGTCGACCGGGTCGCCGATGGTGCGCCGGAGGACCGCGCGGATCCGATCCTGGATCTCGTTGGTGCTGGTGCTGCTGTTCATCAGACCTCCCTTGGTGCTACATCCGGTCGGCCCGGGTCAGCCGGTCGGCACGCTGGACGAATACGTAGCGGGGCGGAGTCGGCCGGAACTCGACGTACAGGAAGGACACCGGGCCCAGCGTGGCGGCGATCTCCGCGGCCAGTTCCACCCGGAAGTCGTCGTCGCGCTCCGGTCCCAGACAGCAGGTGACCGCGGCGTACGGGAACGGCCCGTCGGCGGCGGGCAGCGCGTCCACCGGGAAGCCACCGCTGAACACGGTGCCCGGCGCGACCTCGGTGAACCGCACCACGACATGGGCCGGCGCCACGTTCCGCCGGGCGAACCAGCGAGTCAGCCGGGTCGCGACGGACCGGCGGACGGTGGCGCCCACCGCCGGGGCATCGATGATGATGGTCGGCATGGCGGGCTTTAGGACAGGACGAGCACGGGCGGCCGGAATGCCGGGTCGGCCACCCGGCGGCGCAGTAGCCGGTGCAGGCAGCGGGCCAGCGGATCGGTTCCGGCCGGGGCGAGTGGACTCCAGGCGACCGCATCGCCGCAAGCGGTCCGGGCCAGAAAGGCGGCCAGCGGCGCGGCGTCCACGGCGATACCGAACCGGTCGGCGGTGAGCACCGCTTCGTACGTGGACAGCAGGTCCGGCATCCGGTTGCCGCGCGCCGCCCAGCCACCTCCGGATACCCGGTGGGCGTCGAGGAGCGCGCTGACCCGACGCGGTTCGCGGTGGCCGGCCCAGGCCAGGATGCGGGCGGTCTGCAATCCTGGGCGCAAGCCGTCGGACGGTGGTTCGCCACCGACGTACGCGGCGACCCGTCCGGCGTCGACCATGCGCGTACCTGTCAATTCGGCGACGCCCACGGCGGCGGCCGTGGAAACCAGGTCCGAGCCGCGGCCGTGCCAGCAGCCGAATCCACCGTCCGGATTGTGCAGCCGCGTCAGCCACTCGCCGATCGCCGCGCCGGTGGCCGGATCTCCGGCGAACGCGCCCGCCGCGAGAGCCCACAGGGTGCACCGGATCTCCGCACCCCGGCCGGGCATGTACATGATGCCCCCCTCGTTCGGCAGCCGGCAGTGCTCCAGCCAGCGGCGCAGCCCCGCCGCGTCCCGTCCATCGCTGGCCAGCACGGTCGCCGCCACGGTCAACGCGTCGGCGGCGAGGGCCGGCTCGCGGTACGTGAAGCCGCCGCCGGCACAGCTCAGCTCGGCGATCCGCCGTTCGACCGCGTCGGCGGTTCCGGGTGGTAGCTCGCCGATCCACCGCAGGGCACCCACCGCGCAGAACGATGCCCACACGTCCGCCACCGGATAGCCGGACCAGCGGGTGAAACCGCCGCCGGGCAGGCGCCGCGCAGTGATCCAGCCGGTCGGGTCGATTGCCGGCCGGGCGCCGAGCAGGCCCAGGGCGGCGACCGCGCGGTAGGTGGCCCACATGCAGTCGGTGTCCGCGTCCGCGTCGAACCGGAAGGCACCGGTCGGCGACTGCCGGGCGCGCAGCCAGCGCAGCAGGGCCGCCACATTCCAGGGGGGAGGCACCGGATGCCGGGAGTGCAGTGCCCGCCAGGCGGCCAGACCGTAGTAGGCGGCCCGCACGTCGGCGTCACCCGCGACCGCGTGCTCCGGGGTCCAGGTCAGCCCGCCGTCGCGGGTCTGTAGCGCGCCCAGCCAGGACAACAACCGGTCGGCGTCGGGCACGTCGGCGGCACAGACCTCGACCATGGTACGGGTGGCGAAGTGGGTCGCCCACACCTCCGGCTGCTGGCCCGGGGTCATCGCGTACGCGTCCCCGGACCAGGAACTGTCGAGCCAGCGGGCGGTGCCGGCCAGGTCAGGCAGCGGCTGGTGCAGGTCGGCCAGGGTGGAGGTGCAGTAGAAGGTGGCCCAGGCGTCCGACGGCATGCCTCGGCTCCACGCGTAGCCGCCGTCCGGGTTACGGCGCCCGCGGATGAACTCGCTGGTGGACTCAAGTCCCGGCGTACGCCCGGCCCGGTCCAGCCAGGACAGGGTCCGCACGGCGGCGTAGGTGCACCACAGGTCCGGTTCGCCGGTCACCGGCAGGACGGCCAGGCGGTCCGGCGCGGGTGCGGTTGTGCTCACGATGCCTCCAGGATCCGGATGTTGGACCGTTTCCAGCTCTTCTGCGAACCGCCACTCTTGGTCGTGGCAGGCAGTGAGTTGAGGAAGAGCACCTCGGTACCGTCGAGGCCGGCCTGGTGGCGGAAGGCGTCGCGCACCGCGATGGCGCGCTCCGGTTCGGTGCTCCGGTTCGCGTCCACGTCGCGTTCCAGCAGCAGGCGGATCCGATCGGGTGCGGCCTCCAGGAGGTAACTCGTCGCGGTGGTCTCGCCGTAGACGATCTCCTCGACCAGATACGGGGTGAGGAGACTGTCCCGCACCCGCAGGCCGTCCGCCGCCCGGCCGAGCACGGTCACGTCGGGGGTGGCGGTGCCGCACGGGCAGCCGGTGGTGACCACCACGTCGTCGCCAGTGTCGTAGCGCAGCAACGGTCGGGCGTGCAGGTTGAGCGGCGTGACCACAAGCCGCCCGGTGCCGGGACCGGAGACCTCGACCAGACCCTGCGGGGTGAGCAGTTCGCAGTAATTGGCGGAGGTCAGCAGGTGCAGGCGGTCCTGTCGGCAGGTGGCGGCGAGCGTACCGGTCTCGGTGCTGCCGTAACTCGCGTTGTAGACGGTGGCGCCCCACCAGTGGCCCAGTCGTGCCCGCATGGCCGGCACGCTGACCTCGCCGAGCAGCATGATGGTGCGGACCGAGGCGGCCAACTCGGCCAGCAGCCCGCGCTGCTTGAACAGCCGGGTTACCTGCATCGCGACGCCCGGCGCGAGGAACAACGCGGTCGGCCGCAGCGTGGCCCACAGCCTGGCGAGCCGGTCCCAGTCGGAGATCCCGGTGGCGAACGGGTAGGCCCGTGCGTGTAGCAGGTCGAGATGCTCGCAGACGGCGGCGACCAGGTCGCCGACCGGGACGATGTCGGACGGCAGCAGGCTGAGTACCCGATCGTCCGCACGCAGCACGTCCTGCCAGGCGCACGCCACCGAGACGGTGTTCCAGATGATGTCGTCGGCCAGCCGCGGGGTCGGGGTGGTGGTTCCGGTGGTGCCGGTGGTCTCGTAATACTTGACGCTGTCCTCGATGCTGGCGGCGACGAAGCCCCACGGGTCACTCTTGAGCTGGTCCTTGCGGGTAACCGGGAGCGCGGCGAAGGCGTCGGGGGAATAGTCGCCGAGTTTCGCGTACGCCGAGGCACCCCGCGCCCGGGCCCACACTGCGGCGATCTTGTCGGTGTAGAAGTCCTTTCGGGGGACGGTGCCGCCCCGTTCCCGCAGTTCCCGGATGGCGGCCAGCACGGTGGCGAGCCGCTGTTCGGAATTGATGATCATGTGGAATCCCCCGTGTCCGGCTGAGCATGGAAAATGCATCCGACGTGCGAACCGTCGCCGAGGAACCGGACGTCCTGCGGTTAGTCCAGCAGGCCCTTGACGAACCCGCCGCTGAGGCCCGACCCAGTCACGAACATTCCCCAGTGCAGGAAACAGGTCGACGGATCATCCTCGACGGGGGCCGTATAGAAGCGCTCGGCCACCGATTCAGCCTTGCGCTGCACGATGTAGTCACCGGCATCGGCGCTGGCGACCAAGGCGTCCCACTCCGCCTGCGGTACCAGCCAGCCGGCCACGACGCCCTGCCCGGCGTGCCCGATGCTCGGCTTGAGCACACATTCGCCCCGGTGCCGCCGGACGAACTCGGCGAGCGAGCCGCCGTCCTCGGCCGGAGTCCGCGCGGCGCCGGTCATCGACCGGGTCCAGGGCAACACCCGGTCGATGACCTCGCGTTCGGCGGCGGTGAATCGGTCCCGGTGGGCCGGATCGCTGAGCATCGCCAGCGCCGCCTTGGTGCCGTACAGATCGGCGTTGAGCGGGGTGAACACGGTGACCGCCCCGGCCCGTACGGCGCGGTCCAGCACGTCGAGCCGCCGGCCCGCGGCAGGATCCTCGGCGGCGGTCTTGAGCAGGAATGTGCGGTAGACCACGTCGATCCGTTCGCCGTGCGCGGTCAGTCCTGCCGGGGTGAGGTCCAGGTCGGCCACCGTGCAGCTGAGCACCCGGAAACCCCGGTCGGCCATCAGGTCGACGAAGAGCGAAGCGTTCACCGCGATCGGCGAACTGACCCAGTCGACCAGCGCGACGGTCGGTCGGTCGGCGAGACTCAACCCGGCCAGCCCCGTGAGGGTGTCACCCATCCTGGCCAGCGGATCGACGTAGTACAACGTGTCTTCGGCGAAGTCGTGGAACGACGGGTCGCTGAGGGTGGCCCGGCACAGCTCACCGAACTCGAACGAGCCAAGTGAGCTGGACGTGTTGAACTCGACCAGGCGGAAGCCGTCCGGCGTACGCACCAGGTCGGCGCGGCCCAGCGGCACCGGCGGGCCGGAAAGGCGGCTCAGCGCGGCGGACGCACCGGGTTGGGTCCAGCCCAGGACCCGGGCGAACGCTGTCTCGTCACCGTCGAACAGCCGGTCCGGTAGCGCGTGCAAGGTGCGTAGCAGCAGGGTGAGGTCGTGGTCGAGGGTACGGGTCTGTACGGCGTCCAGAAACGCCGGCCGGGTCAGCAGCGGCCGGGTGAACCAGGACCGGAATCGCCGGTAGCCGGGCAGCCCGGTGTCCAGTGCCCGGCCCGCGCCCCGGTACGGGGCGAGGAAGGCCCGGGTCGGTGCGTTGTCGGCCGATCCGGACGCCACGATGGTGTCGGCCTTCATGACGCCATCCCCGCCAGGTCCTCGGCGCTCTCCCAGATCACCGGCAGCACCTTGTCGGTGTTTGGGTGGCGTGCCAGTTCGGTCACGTGCTCGACGACGATCGACTGTGGGCTGTGCCGGTCCACCACCTGGAGGTCCTCGTACCCGAGCACGATCTGCTCGCGTACCCGGGCGGCGTCGGCGTTCGGGCCGGTGTAGTGGATCCGCAAGCCGACCACCGCGGCCGGGACGACCGGGTCGCGGTAGAGCACCAGTTGCACGTCGTCAACGCCATGGAGGCTGGCCGCGTTGCCCAGAACGATGCTCACCCGGACCATGCCACCGCTGAGCTTGAAGCAGTCGTCGGCCCGGCCCAGCACCTCGAAGGTGTCCGGTTCCCCGCACGGGCAACCGGTGGCGGCGATCCGGTCACCAAGCCGCAACCGGCGAGCCGGGGTGGGCCAGCCGTCGCCGTACCGGGTCAGCAGGGCACCATCGTCGTCTGGTTCGAGGGACTGCCCGGGCAGTAGGTGCAGCGCGCCGAGGCGACACGCGGGACCGTTCGTGGCGATCACAAACGTCTCGATCGAGCCGTAGTTCCCCCAGAGACCGACATCGGGAAACGCGGCCCGGATGGCGTCTTGCCGAGCCTGGGTCATCGGTTCGCCGGACCAGAGGGCGGCGCGCACCGGCAGCCGCAGGCGGACCTGCCGCACCTCGTCGGCGAAGTGGGCCAGCACGTTCGGGGCGCCGGCGAGCGCGGTGACGCCCATGCCGACCAGCTCCGGCCCCCACTCCCGCACCTCCGCCGGGCTGAGCGCGCCCATCGGCGCGACGGTGGCCCGGCTGTGCAGGGCGAAGGCGTTTTAGAAGTACTGGGCGCCCCACATCTTGCCGACCGAGAACAGGTTGAGCACTACGTCACCCCGGCGTAACGGCTGCCACCGGGCGAACACCCGGGGCACCCCAAGGTCGGGCGCGATCGGGGTGAGCTTGGGGCGTCCGGTGGTGCCACCGCTGCACACCAGCAGACCGCCGTCACGGCGGGCGCGAGCGGCGGCGACCGCCTCCAGGTCCGAATGCGTCCACGGTGAGTCGTCGCCGCTTCCGGCCGACGGTGGGATCCCGATCTGCGAGGTCATGAGACAGCTCCCTGGCTCAGATGGCGGTCGTGACGTGCGGCGTACGCGCGGAACCGGCCGCCGACCAGCCGTTTGACCGCCTCGGGGTCGGCGAACAGACCGGTTACCGCGCCGTCCGCCTCAAGTTCGGAGAACCAGAGTTCACCGGAGGCGGTACGGAGCAGGTCGACACAGACGTATGGGAGATCGAATCGGCGGTGCACCAGCCCTACCAGGTCACGCACCGGCTGCTCGACCAGGTCGCGCACCCGCACCCGCCCACCGCGGCTGACGTTGGCCACGTGCGAATCCCCGCCGGGGATCCGGTCGTACGCGGCGACGATCTCACCCTCCACCGCGACCACCCGCAGATCGGCGGTGACCGTGCCGACCGACGGCTGCACCAGCATGCTCGCCGCGCTGCCGGAGGCCAGCCCGAGCACCGCGTCCAGGGTGGCCCGGTCGGGGCAGCGGACGCAGCCCAGACCCCGCCCCCAGGACACCGGCTTGACAAAGACCGGGAACCAGGTGTCCGGCACCAGCCGCTGGTAGTCCAGCCGGTCCAGGTCCCGACCGGCGTTCACCCGTACCGACGGGATGATCGGCACCGGGGAGCCGGCCAGTTCCCGGGCGGTGGCGAACTTGTCGTTGGTGACCACCGCCCGGTCCAGCGGGATGGCCAGCCAGAAGCCGAGGGATTGCAGGCAACGGGCGAGGCTGATCCCCCACCAGAGTGCGGCTTCGTGCACCGGCTCGGTGCGGGCGTCGTAGACCACGATGTCCCGGGCCGGGTGCAGCGGTTCGTCTCGCCAGTACGCGGTGTCACCGGCGATCAGCACGTGCTCCGGATCCGCTACCGCGAGGTCCATCCCCGCCTCGGCGGCGGCGCGGTGATAGACCGGCCAGAAGTCCTCCCACTCCCAGCGCCGGGCCTGCGGCGAGGAGCGGTCCGGGAACAGGTAGAGGATGCGCTTGGTGGCCACGGGTCAGCGCCCGAGCAGTGCGCCGCCGTTGACCCCGAGCACCTGCCCAGTGATCCAGGAGGCGTCCGGTGAGGCCGGAAGTGCACGGCGGCGGCGATGTCGTCCGGGGTGCCGGCCCGGCCGAGCAGGGTCTCCGCCACCAGTTGGTCGTGCCGGGCGGAGCGGCCCCGCTCGTTGAAGAACTCGGTGTCCTGCACGTAGCCGGGCACCACGGCGTTGACGGTGATGCCGTCGGCGCCGCCCTTACGCGCCATCCCGAAGCCCCAGCCCAGCAGCCCGGCCTTTGCCGCGGCGTAGGCGTCACCCCCGCCGCGGTGGGCGGCGATCGAACTGATGCTGATCACCCGGCCGCCAGGTCGACCCAACGCCGGCCACAGGGCGTCGGTGAGCATCATCGCGGACAGCAGGTTGGCCTCGATGGTCATCAAGTAGCCGGCGAACGCACCCTCGGCGCCGGGCCCGGGGTCGTCGATGAGGCCACCGGCGTTGTTGACCAGCACGTCGATCCGGGCTGCGCAGAGGCGCTTGGCGACCAGCAGCACCTCGGCTGGCACGCTCAGGTCCACCGGCACGGGAACCACGGCGGGATGCTCCGCGGCGACCTTTTCCAGTGGGCCGGGGCGGCGACCGAGCACGTAGACCTCGTCGCCGTCGGCGGCGAACCGGCCCGCGATCGCCCGCCCGATCCCGGTGCCCCCGCCGGTGACAACGACAACCCTCGACATCCGATCCCCTCCCGCCGACCGATGCTGACGCCGGGACCAGACTTGTGGTGAGCGCTTCCGAGAACCTTCCGCTCGACTTCCCCCGAGGTCGGCTCAGCCGCGAAAGGGCGGCTGCGGCAAGCGGTACGGCCGGTACGGGGCCCACAAAACCGGTCGCGGACCGCGAGGGTCAGCGACTCGGCGACCACATCGGCCAGGATCCCGGCGGGCACGTCGGCGGCTACGTGGTCTTCGGCTCCTTCCGGATGCCGATGATCGTCATCGCGGCGCCGAGCGCCCGTGACCGAGAGTCGATCAGGACGGTCCGCATGTTCACGCCGCCCCTTCGTCCGGTCGTAGGCCGACCCACGCCAGGTGGCCCCTATTCCGGAATTCTTCCAGTCGGCTTCCGCCGGCACCCGGGACGCGGCGGGTGCCCAGCTCCAACAGCTCGGCCGGCGGCGGTTCGCCGACCAGAGCGGGCAGCTCACCGGCCAGGCGCCGTACGGCGGCTGCGGCGTCGAGGTCGCCGGCCAGCCGCAGGACCTCGCCAAGGAGGCGGACGGCGGAGATCAGTACGTGATGCACCGGTTCGCACCTCAGGATGACGATCGACTCGAACAACCGGTCCAGACCCTCGGTCGTACGGCCCTCGGCGATGTCCAACGCGGCCTGCACGTAGAGCGCCTCGCCCGTGCCGAAGCCAAGGTTCATCTCGCTGAGCATGCGCCGCCCCTCGCCGATCATCCGGGGTGCCGCGGGATCCCGCATCCGGAGCAGGATCAATCCGAGCGTTAGACAGCTGAACGCCTCGTGCGGGCGGTCACCCAGCTCGTGGAGGATCGCCAACGCCGACTCGGCCGTCCGACGCGATTCTTCCAGTTGGTCGCGGTGCCGCAGCACGATCGCCAGGTAGCGCAGGGAGAGTGCCTCCTCCCGCCGGTTGTCGATGCGGCGGGCGAGGATCACGGCCCGCTGGAACGCCTCGGCCGCCTCACGCCAGTGGCTCAGCCCGTAACGAATCTCGCCCAGCTCTCGGGTGGCGCGGGTCTCGGCTACCCCATTGCCGGACGCGCGCGCCACCACGATGGCGTGGTCCACGAGGTCGAGCGCGGTCTCGTAATCGCCACCGGCCCGCCGCGCGGCGGCGTGGACGATGTGCGCCTCCGCCTCGATCGCCTTCTGTCCGATCTCCTGCAGGATCCGGACCGCGCGTTCCACCAGCGCAACGCAGGCCGCCCGGTCCCCGCGGATCAAGCGCAGCCGGGCCAGGCGCATCAGGGTGATCGCCGTGCCGACCTCGTCGCCCTGCACGGCGCATGCGTCCAACGCCCGGCTGCTCACCGACTCCCAGTCGGCGTACCGGTGGCGCAGTTCCAGGAACTCCGTCATGCTCTCGGCCAGAGCCCAGGCCAGAGGGCTGAGCCCGCACCGGTGGGCCTGTGCCACCCCGGTCACCAGCGCCGCCCGTTCGGATTCGAACCAGGCCAGCGGATCGGTGAGCAGTTCGTCGACATAGGCGGGGTCGAAGGGGTCGTGGCAGGCGGCGTTCGCGAACGACCGAGGTGACCAGCCCCGGGACCGGGTGCCGTGGAAACGCTCATCAGCCTCGGCTGCCAGGGTGAGCCAGGCGCCGAGTGCCCGGGATATCGCGCGGTGGCGCTGTTCCTCGGACAGATCCTTCTCGGCCCGCTCGCGGGCGTACAGGCGGACCAGATCGTGATAGCGGTAGCGGGTCTGGCCGGTGATGTCGCATCCCGTGACGTCGAGCAGTTGGGCGTTCACCAGTTCCTCGATGACGTCTTCGGCCTCCTCCACCGGCACGCCGAGCAGCGATGCGGCCACCCAGGCCGCGAAGTCGGGGGTGTCGAGCAGCCCGAGGAGGCTGAACGTCATCTTCTCCGCCGCGCCCAGTCCCTGGTAGCCGAGCGCCAGGCTGGCACGCACCTCCAGGTCGCCGACCACCAGCACGTCGAGACGGCGGCGCTGGTCGGCCAGGCGCCGGGCGAACCGGGTCAGGTCCGTGCGTCCGTGCTGGGCGATGCGGGCGGCGGCGATCCGTACCGCCAACGGCAGGTAACCGCAGAGTTCGGCGATGCGCCGTACGGTACGCCGGTCATCGCCGAGTCGCTGCGCGCCGGCGATACGCGTCAGCAGCGCGACCGACTCGGTGGCCGTGAAGACGTCCAGGTTGTGGAGGTCGGCCCCCTCCAAGCCGACCAGGCGGGGCCGGCTGGTCACCAGCACCGCGCAGGTGGGTGAGCCGGGCAGCAGCGTCCGGATCTGGGCTTCGTCCGCCGCGTCGTCGAGCACGATGAGTATCCGGCGGGTGGCCAGCCGGCTACGGTACATCTCGGCGCACTCGTCCACCGTGACCGGGATCGTCCGCTCCTCGACGCCGAGTGCCCGCAGGAACCGTTGCAAGGCGGCCAGCGGTTCGAGCGGGCGCGCACTCGAACCGTGCAGTCGGAGGTAGAGCTGGCCATCGGGGTACGCCTCGACGACCTTGCGCGCCGCTCGTACCGCGAGGGTGGTCTTGCCGACCCCGCCCTTGCCGCTGACCGCCACGATCACCAGCGCCTCGCCGCCACCGGCGGAGAGTTGCTGGCAGATTCGATCAAGCGTATCGGCCCGGCCGGTGAAGTCGGCGATCGACGGCGGCAGTTGGGCCGGGGAGGCCGGCGCCGCGAGGGAACGCCCGGCCGAACCAGCCTGGTTCAGCGCCGGGTCACCGACCAGGATGGCCTCATGCAACGCCTGTAGTTCCGGACTGGGGTCCAGGCCCAACTCCTCGGCCAGGTGGGTACGCGCCTCGTGGTAGGCGGCTAATGCCTCACCGACCCGCCCGGACCGGTAGAGGGCGAGCATCAGGTGCCGTCGCAGCTTCTCGTTGAGCGGGTGCTGGGCCAGCATGGACTGCAACTCGCCGATCACCTCGGCGTGCCGACCCCGCACCAGCTCAATCTCGATCTTGTCGAGCGTGGCGGCCAGCCGCCGTTCGGCGAGCGCACCGGCCTCCGCGTGGATCAGGTACTCGGTGGTGTTGGCGATCGGGGCGCCCCGCCACAGGGCCAGCGCGGAGGCGATTTCCCCAGCCGCTTCGGCGGGCCTCCCGGCGTCCAGCGCCGCCCGGGCGGCGCGCACACCGCCGTTGAAAGCATGCAGGTCGAGCACGTTCTGTTCGAGTTTGATCTGATATCCCGCGCCGTGTCGGATGATGCACTCGGGGCCGAGTTTCGCGCGTAACTGGGAAACGTACTTGTGCAGCTGCGCGACGGCGGTGGGGGGTGGCCGCTCGCCCCAGAGAACGGCGACCAGGCGCTCGATCCGGACGACCTGGTTGGCCTGTAGGAGCAGAGCAGCCAACATCGCCCGCACCTTACGACCGTTTAGCTCAACCTCACGACCGTTCCGCCACGCCTCGACAGGGCCGAGCACACAAAATTTAAGCATCACTCCCGCGCTCTCGAGACACACATTACTCATTGATATACCAGCATTACGCGCGCCGCGGCCCGATGCGCCACCGCCGGCACGAGCGGCGACCGACATCTACGGTAGTAGATGCTATATCCACACCTTCGAGTGCACGAGGGAGCGAGAACGCCTCGGCCAAGGTGTGTCGCACCATCAGTCGTGGCCGAACATGCTGCTTACCACAGTCTTGGCGGCAGCGTGGCCACGCTGCCGGTCAGCACTCGGTCAATGGCGTACGCGGCACCGGCGCAGACCCGGTCCGGGCCGTACGGCTCGCTCCAGGTCGGATACACCAGCCAGATCGTGGCTGGCCTCCCCGTCGCGGGGAATTGATCGATCGTAGGTGATCAGGAAAAGCTGCACCTGGCCTGCAAAGATGCGATTGACCGACGCCGTCGGGCTCGACTGGCTCGGCTAACATCAGCAGCATCTGCTCGACATCCGAATTGGTCGCGTAGTCCTCGTGGACGGCGAAATACCACCTGGCTGGACCATACTCGCCGAACGTCACGAACAGCGACGTTTCGCGCGCGCGGGCGTTCGGCTTCGGTCTCGCCGCTCCAGATCCGATCAAGCTCCGCGCCCCAGGCTCCTCTCCCCCAGCGCCGTCGCCGACGAGAAACGACCATGAACGGGCTGGTCGTTGTCGCGTGACTGATCAGGCGTTCGTTGGGGGTTGGCTTGGCCTGGTCCGTCCGGGCTGGGTCACGGCGGGGTGTGTCCGGAACGTCGTCCACGGTGGAGTTGCTTGACCGGCATGCTCGTTTGGCGGCGCGGACCGTTGAGCTGGCGCGGGATGACGCCGGGTTGCGCCGGGCGAACGCGGTGCTGCGTGCGGAGAATGCGGATGTGCGGGCCTGGCCCGGGCAGGATTCGTCGAACTCGTCGCGGCCGCCGTGGTCGGACGGGTGGGTCAAGCCCGCACTGAAGTCGTTACGTGAGCGATCCGGTCGGCGGCCGGGCGGGCAGCCCGGCCATGAAGGTAGTTCGGCTCGCAGACATCGCCGGCTCGGTTCAGGCCCTGCTGACAAGCAGATAGCGTTCGTCGCGGATGGGACCACCCCACAGGGTCGGATCGTCCAGTCGGGCCACGACCGCCTCACGCCTGTGTCGTAGCACCAGGTCCGTCGCCTGCCCTGCGGCCAGACCGCCGCCGGTCCACCAGCGGCCTTCCACGAGCACCAGCCGACCGTCGGGCTTCAACAGCTCCACCCAGCGTTGCAGCGCGGCGTCGGGGTCGGGCAGCGCCCAGAGCACGTGCCGCACCAGCACGACGTCGAAGGTCCCGGCCGGCCACGGTGGCGTCGCCGCGTCACCCACGTCGAACTCTGCCGGCACTCCCGCTGCTGCGGCCTTAGCCCGCGCCACCTCGACCATCCGGGGCGCGAGGTCCACGCCCGAGACGCGATGCCCGGCCTGCGCGAGCAGCACAGCCAGGCTGCCAGTGCCACTACCCAGATCGGCGACGCGGGCACAGGCGGTCGGCATCAGCGGCAACAGCAGCCGCGTCCAGGCCGCCCGGACGGTGGGGTCGGCCAATCCGTGGTCCGGTTCGGCGTCGAACCCTGCCGCCTGACCGTCCCAGTACGCTGCGACATCCACGCTCATGCCGCGCATCATGCCGTCTCTGGCAAGCGACCAGTGGCACCACGGGACGTACTGCCAGCATCCGCCCACAATGGGCGCAATCGGGCGTGGTTATCGCACCGACCAGGTCCGCATCTTGTCGATCATCCCGAAGAAGGCCAGCCTCCGAGTCGAGGTCGCCTTCCTGGATAACCCCGATGGCCGGGTGGCCACCGTGCCCGGGTCCCGGCCGCGGGTGCCCTGGGCCGAAGTGGCAGCCTTCGACGCACGAATGGCCGACTGGCACCCGCGCCACGCGGAAGCGCGGGCACGAGGATGGGTGCCGGACAGTCCAGCTGCCAGAGAGGTGTCATGACGATGCAGGACGACGGCGTGGACTGTCGCGTACGGCGCATGCAGCCGACTCCGTTCGCGCTGGCGATCTTTTTCACGCTGGCTTTCGGTACGGCGATTGCCATCGTACATTCCCGCGTGGCACTGCTGTTCAACCTCATCGGTCTGGTCAACGCCTGATATGGCTCTATATCGCCAGACCGGCAGCGTCGGTGACGGTGCGGCGGGGCACGCTCGTGATAAGCAATCCGATGGTGAAGTACCTGGTTCCGCGAGGATGCGTGGTTTCGATCGAGTCGGTCGATACGATCGGCGTGAGGGTGCGAGTGAAGGGAGACAAACTGATCTGGGTAGGCGCCCTGTCACCGGGCCTGTTCCGATGGAGTAACCCGTCGGGTCGGGAACTCCTGAGGCGTGCCGACCGCCTGGGCGATGCCGTATTCGCAGCCCCCGCCCCGGCCGACATTCGGGAGGCGGAAACCCGGTACCGTTGGGTCAACCTGCTCGGTATCTGCATCGGTGCGATCGGCCTCGGATTGCTCTACTTCGCGAAAGCGGCTTAACTGACGTGTCGTAGGACTGTCCAGCGGCCTTTCACCAGCGCGAACCCGCGTTCGCCGGGTGCACGCTAGCCGGAGTCGGCCAGGATCGGCAGATGCGGTTGGGTAGCGGCCCAGCAGGCGGCGGCCAGGATCTGCTGCTGGGCGCAGGACATGTCGTGGGCGGCTCGACGGAGGTCCGGCGAACGCGCCGTGCCCCGAACCGTGTCGATAGGCGGCCTTGATCTCCCAGCTTCGAGTCTTCCGCGCGTGGGCCTCGCTTCGGTCGAAGGCGGCGGTTGTGGTTCGAGGGCAGCGCTCTGCCCTGGTGACCTCAGGCGTCGGTGCGATCTGGCGCTGGCGCCATCGCCGGGGGAAACGCGCGCTGCACCGGTGATGGTGCCTCTCGCGGCGCGGGTGCGGCAACCGTGGCCGGCGGCGGTGCGTCGGCGTCGCCGGCCGCCGCGGTGTCCGCCTCCTCGGCGGCCGCGGCCCGGACGGCGACCATCTTGAACTCGCCGGTCTGCTCGCCGATGGCCGCGGCCGCCATCACCGCCGCCGCGGCGCGGTCGGCCACGCGCTTGGCCTCGCGTTGCATGCGGGCCCGGGCCTCGACGGTCTGCTGCTCGACCTGTTCCGCGGCGCGGCGCGCCGACTCCAGCCGCTCGATCTCCGCCGTCAGGTGCTGCCGCGTCGCCTCCAGGCGTTGCGTCACCTGTGCAAGATCCCGCTCCGCCGCGCCGGCCTCCTGGCGGGTCTGGGTCAGCTGCTGCTGCGCGTTCTCCAACGCCGCCCGTACCTGGGTCAGGGCCTGCTGCCGGGCCTCGATCTCCTTCTGCACCGCGGCGAGCCGCTGCTGGTGTGCCGCGTCCTGCTCCTCCGCGCGCTGCCGCAGCTCGGTCGCGTACTGCTCGGCCGACGCCCGGGCACTTGCCACCTCGGCCTCGGCCGCCGAGCGCAGGTCGGCCACCTCCGCCTCGGCGGCCGAGCGGAGGCCGGCGATCTCCTGCCGGGTCTGCTCGATCGCCGCGTCCATCCGCGACCGGGCCTCCGCCTCCGCCTGCTCGATCCGCTGCGCGTTCTCCTCCGCGAGCCGCTGCGCCCCCTGCTCGGCCCGCTGCCGCGCCGCCTCGCCCTCCGCGCGCAGCACCTCGGCGTGCTCGCGGGACGAGGCGAGGGCCCGCTCGGCCTCAGCGCGCAGCTCCTCCGCCCGCTCGCCGGCCGCCTCGACGATCGCGGCGCCCTGCTTCTCCGACAGCGCCAGGATCTCGTCGACCATCGTGCCCAGGTGGCGGAACGACGCGCGGTCCAGCCGCGGCGGCCGCTCCCGCAGCTCCGTCAGCTCCGCGTGCAGCTGCTCGAGGCCGGCGTTCAGGTTACGGATGTGCGCGTGTGCCTGCTCGCGATCCGCCGTTAACCGGGTGATATGGGCGGCCGCCCCGGCCACGTGGCGGTCGACCTGGCGCCGCTCGTAGCCGCGCATGGCCGAGTCGAACCTCGGCGCCGCGATGTCGGTGTCGGTTCGGTCAACTTCGGACATGCGTCATCCTCCACTCGACAAGATCGCGCGGGACTATACCCGTTGATCCGCGTCGACGGAGCCGGCCGGCAGGAGGAGGTTGACGTCGCCGAACTCGTGCCGAAGATAGCCGGCCGTCAGCGCGGCCTCGTATGCACGGACAACCAGCCCGGTGCCGGGCCACGGCGGCAAGCAGGTCGTGGTGCGCGGCGTTTGCTGCAAGCGACGCGCCGCCGGTACGGCCGGAGACGGCGGGCTCGGCTGGGCCGGGGACGGCAGAGGCGGGTGGGTGACCGGGGCGTGGCTGAACGCCGCCGGTCCCACCGGGGACGGACGGGCCTGATGCCCGCCACGTCGTCGGCCAGGTCGGTGCGGTTGATCGCCCGGGCGACCACGTCGCCGTGTGTCAACTCCGTCGGTGCCGTGACACCGTCCGGCAGGGTCAGTCTGCGGGCATCCGTGCTTGCCACGGATCGGGTACGGAATCATGTGCGGGGTGGGTCCGCTTCCGTGGGGGAGATCTCGGCCAGGGAGGCCGAGGTGCTCGCGGCTGTCGGCGAGCACCTGACGAACGCGCAGATCGCCGGCCGACTGCACATCTCGGCCCGCACGGTGGAGAGCCATGTGTCGGCGCTGCTGCGCAAGTGCGGCGCGAGCGACCGCCGCCAGTTGGCCGCGCTCGCCGCCGAGGCGGCCGAACTCGGGGCGCGGGCCGACGACGCGGTGCTGCCGGAGGCCCGGACCAGTTTCGTCGGCCGCGCCGAGGAACTCGAGGTGGTGCGGACGGCGTTGGGCACCAGCCGGTTGGTGAGCCTCACCGGGCCGGGCGGGGTGGGTAAGACCCGGCTCGCCGTCACGGCGGCCGCCGCGGTGGCCCCGCGGTTCCCGGTCGGCGTGGTGTACCTCGACCTCGTGCCGGTTCCGCCCGGGCAGGTGGTGGCCGCCGCGGCCAACGCGCTCGGCGTCACCGAACGCCCGCCGCGGCCGCTGCTCGACAGCGTGGCCGACCGGGTGCGCGGACGGGCGATGCTGCTCGTGCTGGACAACTGCGAGCACGTGCTCGACGAGGTCGGCGGGCTTGTCGAGGCCCTGTTGCGCGCGGGCGGGCGGCTGCGGATCCTCGCGACCAGCCGGGAGCGGCTCGGCGTCACGGGCGAGGAATCACACCCGGTGCCGCCGCTGCCGCTCGGCTCGGCCGCCGAGACCCTGTTCCTCGACCGTGCGGCGGTGCTCGCCACCGCTCGGGCCTGGCAGGCCGGGGCCGACCCGGCCGCCGCCATCGAGGCCGCGCACGACGCGGGCGATCCGACGCTGCTGCAGGGCGCCCTGGACAGCGCCAACTCGGCCGCCGCGCGTCAGGGCCGGCTCCGCGAGGCCTACCGCATCGCCCGCGAGCGGCTAGACCTGCTGCCCATGCTCACCAAACACCGGCCGGCCGACGGCATCGAGATGTTCGACTTGTTCCACTCCGTCTCGCTGTGCGCGCTGGCGGTGGGTGACCTGCCGGGGGCACTGGCCACCGCCGCCCGTGCCACCGAACAGGATCCGGTCAACGGCGACTACCCGTTCGTGTCGCTCCTCAAGTACCTGGCGCCGCTCACGCTGTCCGGCCGCTTCGACGAGGCCATCGAACTGGGCGAGCGGGCGTTCGCCGAGTGGCGCGCCGCGGGCGCTCCACTCCTGGCGTGGCTCGCGCCGTCGGTGCAGGTGCTGGAGCTGGCGACCGGTCTACGCGGCGACCACGGGCTCTGGCGGGCACGCACGCTGGAGTTCGCCGGCCATACCGATCCACGCCCGTGGCGCCTCGCGGCCACCACGGCCTTCGTGGAGGCCAGGCTGGCCATCCACACCGGACACCTGACCAACGCGGACCGCCTGGTGCGCAACGCGTTCCAGGAGTTCACACCACCGTGGTACCGGGCGTACGCGAACGCGGCGGGCGCGGAGTTGGCGGTGCTCGCCCACCTGCCTGACGCGGGGAGACGGCTCGAACAGGCTGAACACACGGCCGAGGAGAACGACTGGGCGGCCGCGTGCGTCGCACGGGCGCGGGGCAGATTCACCAGCGACGCTGCCGCTTTCCGCGGTCCCTGGAGATCTCCGCGACCGGGGCATCGATGCGGACACCCACAGCGCCACGGCCAAGTACCTCAACAGCCGATGACACCAACTCACCAACGACGACCGCCTCCACCACCGGCGAGTGCTCGCCGTGCTGCGCTACCTGAACGCGGCGCGCTGAGCACGTCGTGGGGCATGCCCTGGCCAATCGCGGTGGGCGGCTGAGCGGCGGGCGGGATCACGATGCCCACGGGTGCAGGCGGAAGTGCCCGTATGGCTGTCCCTCGCGAGGTTCCGCTGGTAACGGGTCGTCGTTAGCCTGGCCCGATGACGGCGGCCGTGCAGCGGGTTTCCCTGCGGGATTCCCCTGAGCGCCGTCAACGCATCGCTTCCCACGGCGGGCAACCCACGAGCGACGACAGCGCCGCATTACGGGCGAACCACCGCAGCATGCTGTTGCTCCAACGCGCCGCGGGCAACCAGGCAGTCTCCCGTCTCATCGGCCGGGCCGCTGTCCAGCGGGCGTGCGGCTCCGGGTGCACCGACTGTGCGCCGTGCCGGGCGAACAACGAGGACGAGCTGTCATCGAGCGACGGCACCGTCCAACGCCAGCCGTCCGCAGAGGGCGAGCCGGACCTGGTACGCGAGTTGGCGCGGCACATCGACGCGGCCAACGTCGACGCCGGCCAAGACAGCGACCGCTACCTGCGGGCCAGTGGAAGCCGGGAGTCGCTGCTGCTGAGGGTGCGGCCGCATCCCCGGTTCGAGACCCCGGACCAGCTCGACGAGTTCGTCCGCTCTGCACGTCACCTCGCCACCACCGAACTGGACACGCTGAACGCCCTCGGCGGGCCGGCGGGCGCTGAACTCGCCCTCATGACGACGCCGAAGGGTTTCCCGCTCACCTGGGGTGGCCGAATCGGGGCCGCCCTCAGCCTGGGCGCCGATCCGGCCGCGATCCTCGCCGAGGCGATGGCGATGAGCGCCGCGCTCACCGCGCAGGCCGCCCAGCTCCCACCGGACATCGCGGCCAAGGGCGTCCCCATTCCGCTTGCCGAGTTGGCCGCCCTCAGCACCATCGAGCTCCGCTACGCCCATCTTCGGGCACCGGCCGGCAACAGCGTCGGCGATTTCGCCCGCGCCACCGCCCGCTACGCCCAATTCCGGTATGTCGCCGCCTTTGCCTTCACGTGGGAGAAACTCGCGGGCGAGGTCCGCCAGGCCGTCGACGACGGCAGCTACGTCCCGAACGCGACCGATTATGACGACTTCGTACGCAACCGCCAGCGGATCCTCCGCGACCTACCCGCCCTGGCCCGTGAGCGTGCCGCGGCGTCCGAAGAAGACCTGCACCGGATCGAAGGCGAATCGATCGGACTCCAGACCGCGGCCCTGCTCACCGGGATGGCCGGTGGGTTGTCCGCCGGTCTCAGCGTCCTCGATGCCTGGGACGAGGGCGTCGCCCTGTTTACCACGGCGATCCGGACCGCGGACGGCATAGTCGCCGCAGGCAGCGACGGCGACCGGTTCGCCATGGCGCTGCGGTGGCTGTGGGAGGCCGGCTACGCCGGGGCGGCCGCGGGCGAGATGATCGACGGTCTGATCGCCAACGGTCCGGATCTGCTGCTGTCGCTCGGCGCCATGGTGATCGCGCAAATGATCCCGGGTGTGAACGTCGCGCTCGATGTCTACCTGATGTACAAGACGGGCAGGGACATCCTCCAGCAGTTGACCGAGCTGGGGCTGGCCGTGTCCGAGGTGTTCGCCGCACGGTCGGTCCTGGAGATGCAGCGCGCGTCGGGCCGGCTCGCCCGCATTCTCACCTCCGGCGGAATCGAGATCATCACCACGCTGGTCACCGAGGGCATCGCCGCGGGCGCCAAAGCGCTACGGACGCGGGCCGACCGGATCGCCAAGGCGGAGGGAATCAGCGAGCAGGAAGCCATCAAGAAGGCCATGCGGGAGTCCCCGGCCGGCGAACGTGCCGCGCTCGAGAAGACAGCGGACCTGTCGTCCCAAAAACTCGCGAGCCGCCCCGGGGCACTCCGCCGCGAATTCGACACCGCCCGGGCCGCCAACACGCTCCGCACGCTGAACGACGAGGTGTACGAAGCGGAAATCATCCTCGGCAACGGGCACGTCTGGCGCAAGCAACGCGGCAACAACCGCTGGTGCCGCTTCTCGTCCGACCCACTGTGCTTCATCTTCGGCGACAAACCCGGCGCCAACATCGAGGTCTTCCCCGCCCCACGCAAGGCGAAACAGGGCTTCTGGAGCGGCACCCCCGGCAATTCGGAGTTCACCCCCAACGACCCCGTCGCGTTGCGCCGCGCCGACTACCGGCCCATCGTCTACCGCAACGGCTACCCCGACCTGGCCCCCTTCGCCGTGGACACCGCCATCCTTCCGCGTAACCAGTTGGCCATCAAAGACCGTGACCTCCACAACCAGCTGGCCGACCGGGCCCTGGCCCGCACCCGGGGCTGGCTCCTCCCCACCGGTGAGCCCGACGTGGCCAGGGCCTACGCCTACCGCCGTAACCCCGCCGACCCCCTCATCTGGCATCACGTGGAAGGCGACAACATCCTCCAACTCGTTCCCGAGTCCATCCACCGGGCCGCCCAACACGCAGGCGGCTTCTCCGAATAGCCGGGCGCCCGGCCGCACACGGGCTCCACAACGACGGAGGCGAGCCGGTCGACGCTTTTCGTCGGGGTGGCCGCGGCACGCCCGGGGACGGCCGGCGGGAATGAGGAAGATCCTAAGATAAGGGACGACGTCGACGGGTTCGTCGCCGCTACCGGACTGTCACCACCGTGACCCCCACTTAAGACCCAGACTCCGACGCCTGAAGTTCAGTAAACAAAGCTCAGAGTGGCGGGCAATGACTAGGTCATCCATCAGTGGCGGGATCATCGGTGGCCCAGAAGCCAGACGCGCGCAACATCCGTACCGCCTGTTCACCCGTGTTCCTAAAGTGGATCGTCATCAGCTCGCGCGCGGACCTTCCATCCTTCTTCGCGATGGCGGCGACGATCGCATCGTGCTCATCGAGGGCGCGCACCTTCCAATCCTGTTCACTGCTGTGTGCGAAGAAGTGCGTAGGCATGCTCGCCGAGAGGGTTCGCAGGACCGCACGCAACCGTCCAGAGCTGCCTGAGCGGTTGATGAGAAGATGAAACACGTAATTGAGCCGGTCGTGTTCGGCCGGGTCGTCCGTGGACCACATCTGCACGCAGACGTCCTGCAGTTGCGCGACAAGATCGGGCGAGGCCGAGTCAGCTGCACGCTCTGCGGCGATGCCGCTGAGCAGCCCGTACATCTCGTAGTGGTCTTCGATGTCCTGCGTCTCCAATGGGGCGACGAACGAGCCGCGGCGAGGCAGGTTGTCGACGAGCCCTTCGGCCTCGAGGGTGATCAGCGCTTCACGGACAGGAAGCCGGCTGGTGCCGAGGCGGGCGGCGATGTCGTCCTGGTCGAGACGCCTACCAGGAACGAGTGCACCTGAGAGGATTAGGTCGCGAACGTACTGGGCGACCTCGTCCTTTAGGTTGGAGCGCGCGCGGTTCGTGCCAGGGAGGGCACGATCAGGGACATTCATGGAGTTCCTCAACTCGTTGTGCAGATTCAACCATCCGGGATTCTTCGAAATTTACGTGATCGGCTAATTCCCCCTGATTTGAGTCGGTTTGGCGCTTGGATGGCTCCCTCGACGGGCCGCCTGATTCTACAGTGAACTCACTCTCAGTGATCAGCCTCGGAGGGCGGGAAAGGTCGAGCTGAACCGGTTCAGCACGGCGTTGGGACTGGTGGCGGGGCGACCCGGTGCACGATATGCAGGCCAGGATGTGGCCTCATGTCAGTGCCACGCCTATCTGCACGCCAGGCAGCCCTCGAGTGCGCCGTCCCGGCCTAACGCGCGACAGGTGGCGGTGAGCTGGGAGCAGCCCGGGTCGGGTTCATCCTGTTGTCCGAGGCGCTACTGATCACTTCGCAGCCGCACGCGAGGACCTCCAGGGCACCTGCTGCCAGCCCGCCGACCAAGCCGAGGTGTACCTGACCGGTTGGAGCGCCGGACGATGTGTAGCCGCCGCAACCCCTCAAGGGCTTCGTCGCCGTGGTCAAACCTCACCGAAACGGCATCCTCGCCCAGGACCGCAGACACCTCGCCACCGGCTTCGTCGAAGGAACGGACTCGCTCATCCAGTCCGCCAAAGGCCGCGCCTGCGGATACCACTACATGATCATCACCACCTATCTACTCGCTGTGAAGCTGCCGCTCCGAACCATCACTCTCCGGTAACTCGCACAACCTAGCGGGGAGCCGATCGGCTCCCCTGCCGGCGGCCGGCGCGACCCACGAGGGCGTCTTGATATTTTATCAGATCCGTTGACAGTGCCGTGCCGGTTGCCTAGCCTGGCCGACACGACGGGGGCGCGGTTGACCAGCACTCATGGCACATGGTTCCAACGCCCAACCAGGAGGTTCTGCAGATGGGCACACACAGAACGCGACTACGCCGCGGCCCGGTGGTCGCAGTGGTCGCAGTCCTCGTCGCGGGGCTTGCCGGATGCTCCGCATCTGACGATCCACAAACGACAGGTTGCGATCGGATCGACAAGGTCAAGTTTCAGAGCAACTGGGACGGTACTCCTCCTCAGGACCACTACTTCTGGGTGGCGAAGGAGCGCGGGTACTTCGCGGACGCGTGCCTGGACGTCGAGTTAGAGTTCGGGAAGGGTTCCAGCGGGGTTGCGCAGATGGTATCCGCCGGTCGCGCCGACTTCGGCACGATGTCCGCGGTCGCACTCGTACAGGCGACCGCGAAGGATCCTGCACTTCGCCTGATCAGCGTCGCCGTCACACTCCCCAAGGACCTGAACGCCTGGATCTATCGAGCCGACGGTAACATCCAGAAGCCGAAGGATTTCGAGGGCAAGACCCTTGGGACCACCGCAGAGAACTTCATGGTTCCACTATTGCCCGCATTAGGCGCGGCAGCAGGCTTCGACGCATCGACTGTGAAGATCGTGACAACCGACATCGGGGGTCGGATCAGTTTGTTCGCGAACGGCCGGCTCGACATCACAAGTCTCGGTTATGGCGAGGTTCCGAATGTGACGCTCACTGAAAGCGTTGGCGAGCTGGGTCGGCTCGTCTTGTCTGACTATCTTCCGATGATCGGGTACTCGCTGGTCGCACGCTCGGACTACGTGAACAAGAACCCCGAGGTCACGAAACGCTTTGTGGGTGCGGTGCAACGTGCCCTCACGGACTTCGTCAAAGATCCCGAGAGCACTCTGCGCACTGCCGCCGAGGTGATGCAGGAGAAGGTCACGTCGCCGCCCTCTGTCGACCTCATCCTGAAGGCGGGGACGCCGGCGATGAAGGACCTCATGGTTTACGAGGACGGGGTCGCCGTCGGACATGTCTCGCCCGAGGCGTGGGAGGAAATGATCGCTGTCCTCTCCAAGTACGCGAACCTGACCAATGCACCGAACGTCGCGGACCTCGCGACCAACGAATTCCTCAGTTGACCTCCGGCCGCCCTGCGACGGCACACCCGAGTCCGCGGGACCAGTGAGCGCCAGGAAGTCCATAGTCGCCGCCATAGACGCCTGCCGCTCGCAACCCAATTATCTGCGGCGTCGCCGCCACGACTGCTTGAAAGGACGGATGCTGTGCTTGACAAGGCGATCAACGGAGGACGTGTATTCATCTCCGGCCGCTTCCTGCCCTTGCACATCGGAATATCGGATGGACGCATAGCCGTTCTGTCTCGCGACCCGCTCGAAGCCCAAAAGACCGTCGACGCGCGGGGACGGTATGTGCTGCCCGGCGCGATCGACGCCCATGTGCATTTCCGCGCCCCCGCCCATCCCGAAAAGGAGGACTTTGTCTCCGGCACATCGGCAGCGGTCAGCGGTGGGGTCACCACGGTCTTCGAGATGCCGCTGGCCGATGTCGGCACCAGCACTGTGGAACGGCTTGTCCGCAGACGGAACATCCTCTCGTCTGAGGCGATCTGCGACTTCTCGCTCATCGCCGGTATCGGCGGATCGAACTACGAGTCGGCCGAGGAGATCGCCGCCGCGGGTGCAATCGCCTTCAAAACCTTCACGCGGCCCGCATTCCCCGGGCGGGAGACGAACTTCGACGGTTGCCTCGCCGCCGACGAGCTCGACCTCATCCGCATCGCGCGTAAGGTGAAAGGCGCCGGAATCATCTGGTCGATCCATGCAGAAAACCACGAGATCGTCGACGAGCTCGCAGCGGACTTCGACTTCCATGCCGATCTCCCAGAGCAGGAGGTCGTGAACGTCCACCTCGCCTCGAAGGACGAACTCTCCGAGTTGGATCCGCTCTCACGGATCATCCACGTCCTTCGCTACACGGGAGCGGCGGCGCACATCGTCCACGTCACATCCGAGCGCGCGATCGCCCTCATCCGCAGCGCACAGGCGGAAGGAATCGACATCACCGGAGAGGCGTCGTTGCCCAACCTCATGCTCGTCGACGAGGAGGTGCGTCGACTGGGCAGACTCGGCCTGCTGTCTCCCGCGATCCGGACCGAGACGGACCGCAAGTCCTTGTGGGAAGCCGCCGGCGAATCCGAAATCGTCACCTTCGCCTCCGATCATGCGTCGTACTCGAAAGTCGATGTGTCCCGAGGCTGGAATGGCGCGGAAAAGCCCGAGGTGGGGGGCATCGCAGGAGTGGAGCACATGGTCCCCCTGCTGCTGACCGAGTCGCGCAGGCTAACCGGCGGGATCGAGCTCGCGGTAACCCGCCTGACCGAGGGGGTTGCCCGGCGCTACGGAGTATGGCCGAGGAAGGGTTCCCTCCTACCGGGTGCAGACGCTGATATCGCATTGATCTCCGAGACGGACACGCGTATTGACGAGACGGCAATGAAGTCCAAGGCGGCGTGGACGGTCTTCCATGATCGCGCCGTCGACTATCGCGTCGACGAGACGATCGTGCGCGGACGGACCGTGTATCGCGACGGCGAAGTCGTCCAGAGCAAGGGGTGGGGCAAGTACGTCAACGGCCCGGCGCTTTCCGCCGAGCGGGCTGCGACGGGGAAGCTCGATGGCTGAGCACGCCGGGGTCGGCGAGGGGGCTTCGATCCATCTGGCAAACGTGGCGAAGTCGTACCACACGCGCGCTGGTGAGACGTTCGCACTGGAGGGAGTTGGACTCGACGTCGAGCCCAACGAGTTCGTGGCCCTGCTCGGCCCGTCGGGCTGCGGAAAGAGCACACTTCTCAAGCTGGTGTCGGGACTGGAGCCCGCGACAGCCGGCAGCATCCACGTCGGAGACGATCTTGTGGTCGGCCCCCGGCCGGACGTCGGATTCTGTTTTCAGCGCGATAACCTGCTGGAGTGGCGGAAGGTCATTGACAATGTCCTTCTGCCCGCCGAGATTAAGGGACGAGTGACTGGCGAGACCAGGCAACGGGCGGAGGCGCTGCTCACCCAGGTGGGGTTGGAGAGGTACGGCAGCCACTATCCCTATCAGCTTTCGGGGGGCATGCGGCAGCGTGCCGCTCTGTGCCGTGCGCTGTTGCTGGACGCAACGATGATGCTCATGGATGAGCCATTTGGGGCGCTCGACGCACTGAGTCGGGAGCGGCACCAGATCCTCCTCCAAGACGTCTGGATGAAGAACCGGATCACGGTGCTGTTCGTAACGCACGACATCCGGGAGGCGGTCTTCCTCGCCGACCGCGTCGTGCTCATGTCCCCGGCGCCGGGCCGTGTCTCCAGCATCACAACCATTCAACTGCCGCGTCCCCGTGTTCCTCAGGTGTTCGAGACGGAGGAGTTCCTCGCCTATGTCTCGGCATTGCACAGGGAGCTGTTCGCATCCGAGTGGGAAGGCGCCAACCCATGACCAAGATCGAAACCTTGGCGCCGTCCAGCGCGCTGCCTCAGACGCGAAGGGGTGCGCCGGGCCAACGGGCGCCACGTCGGTACACCTACCTTCCACCCGTTGCCGCGGTTCTCGGTGTGCTGCTGCTGTGGGAAGCGGTCGTACGGATCGCCGATATACGAGAGATCGTCCTTCCCACGCCCACCCGGATTCTCAAGGAGGCCATCGCGAACGCGCCCCTGTATCTGGAGGCGTCATGGGTCACGTTCGTGGAGTCCGTGGTGGGCTTCCTCCTGGCTTGTGTGCTCGGGCTCGCGCTAGGCACAGCCATTGCGCTCTCGCGTGTTTTCAGCACCACGATTTATCCGATCCTGGTCGCCAGCCAAGTGACCCCGAAGGTGGCGATCGCGCCGCTGGTTATCATCTGGTTCGGGTTCGGTGCCTCATCGAAGATAGCGCTGACAACCCTCATTGCCTTCTTCCCTGTGGTCCTGGACACCGTGGTGGGGCTGAATCGGACTACGAGAGACGGACTCAATTTGTTTCGCATCCTGGGTGCCTCCAGTAGACAGACATTCTGGAAGCTGCAGATCCCCGGTGCGCTACCGATGATCTTCAGCGGGATAAAGGTCGCCTCCACGCTCGCGGTGATCGGCGCGGTCATTGGTGAGTTTGCCGGCAGCAGTTCGGGGCTCGGTTACCTGTTGATGGTGCAGTCCGGCCAGATTCAGACAGCGGCCGCGTTCGCCAACATCTTCTATCTCACTGTCATGGGCATGGTCCTATTCGGTGCCGTCGTGCTCGTCGAACGGCTGGTCGTGCCGCGCCACATGCTGATCGCGTCGGAAGGAGTGTGACATGTTCCCCGCCGGAAGCTCCTATCTACTCAGCGTCCAGACCTCCGTGCCTGTTGAGGTGGCGGCCGAGTTCGACGAGTGGTACACGCGCGAGCATCTACCCGCCATCGTCGCGCTGCCCGGGTTCACCGGCGGTGCGCGCTATCACCGCCTTCCGTCACACCCGGTTTTCCCCTGCGCGGGCAGGCCGTACCTGGCGCAGTACGCGTTCGAGTCGCACGATGCGCTGACCACGGAGCGGTTCAGGGCGGTGCGAGGATTCGACCGCTTCACCGGTCACGTCGACTCGTGTCCCGCGGTCTATCGCTTGGCGGCCATCGACAGGGGCGCGGCAGGATCATGACGGAGCAATGGGGGATCGAGGGTGCGCACAGCGCGTTGGTGGTCGTCGACCTCCAGAACGACTTCTGCGACACCGAAGGCGCTTACGCTCGGGCGGGGTACCCACTCGATGCCGTACGTAGGATGCTTCCAAACGTCGTACGACTGATCGGGGCCGCGGAGGACAGTGGAGTTCCTGTGGTCCTCACCCGGCTTGAGTATCCGCAGGACGCCGCCGGGCGAGCCCTGTCCATGGCGACCGGAGGCGTCGAGCCCCCAGCACTGTCAGCGTTGCCCGATCGGCTCATCGAGGGTACGTGGGGCGCGCAACTCTTCGAGGGCATACCCGTGCCGTCCCGCTCGACAGTGCTGCTGAAGCATGCCTACTCGGCCTTCCACGGCACACGGCTGGACACATATCTGCGACGACTCTCGGTGACCACGCTCGTCATCTGCGGCCTCGCCTCCAATGGATGTCTCCTGCACACGGTGTTCGACGCACACGCGCACGGTTACCGCGTCTACGTACCCCGTGAGGCGACGGCATCCTTCTGGCCGGTCCTCGACGATGCTGCATTCACGATCATCGAGGGCATGATCGCACGCGCGGTGACCGTCGACGATGCCATCACCCGGGTGATCAATTCACCACGCCTGGGCAGAAAGGAGACGCGCGCGTGAGACAGCCTCGCTATCTTCTCACCTCATCGCCTGAGCGCTCGCTCGGTCGTCTGTTCACCGAGCATTCGGTCGGCACCACGCTAGTGGTCTCGTCCTCGCGGCCGGAGGTACTCGCGATCGCCGAGCGGCTGGCCGCGGGCATCTCGGGGCGGGTGATTGTGCACGCTCGCGCCTCCTCGATTGACGACCTCGATGCGATAGCCGCGCTTGTACGGGAGCTCGCGAGAATCCGACCGGATGCGGTGGTATCGCTCGGCGGAGGTGCCGTCCACGACCTCATGAAGACGACGATGGCGGCGGCGTCCACTGATGGCGACGTGTACGCCGCTGCCTCGCGATTCACTCCGCCGAGTCATTGGGAGTTCCCGCGACTGACCATCCGCCGACCCGTCTTCGTCACAATGCCGTCGACGTTCTCCGGATCCGAGGCCAACGGCAACGCCGGCTTCCGTGCGGACGGAGAAAAGAGGATCGTTTCGAGCGACCGACTCGTCCCAGACGCCGTCGTGCTCGACGCATCGATGTACCGTGCGTCGCCGCCCCGCCTGCTGGTGGAAAGCATTTTCAACGCGCTGAACCACGCGATCGAGGCTGCTTCCTCCACGCGGCAGGGACCGCTCACGCCATCAGCCGCTGTCGGCGGCATGATGGTTTTCGGCGAGGCACTCCGAGCGACGCCGGAATCCTGGAGCGATGAGCAGCTCGTTCGACTGGGAGCAACGTCGGTACTCGTCGCCACCGGCCAATCCGGTGCATCCCTCGGTCTGGCGCATGCGATTCCGCACGTCCTCGGTGCCAGGTACGGCGTGCGGCATGGTCTGGCGCACGCGATCGTCGCCCCGCACGTCGCCCGGTTCAACCAATCAGCGTGCGCCGATGCGCATCTTGCGCTCGCTACGGCATTCGCCCCGCCGACGGAAGGGCGTGGGATCACGCCTCTGGCCGACCTGCTGGCGGATGCCGTGCGCCTGCGGTTGGGTTCAATCTCGCTTGGCCAGGCCGGCGTGACAGTGGACGATGTCGGCCCTATCGCGGCCGACGTCGCGCTAGAACCCGGCTATCACTTCAATCCGCGGTCGATCGACGACATCGCGTCGGTGCGCAAACTCGTGGAGGTGATGTTGTGACCACGTTAGACCAACGAAATTCGGCTGAGTCGATGGTGCGGGTCCAGCGGAACGCCGATCACTGGTTGATCACCCTCAACCGGCCGCGACAACTCAATGCGATCAACCTCGAGATGACCGACGGGCTGCATGGCGCGTGTGCGGCCATCGAACGCGACCCGCGACCGGTCCTTATCCTCGGCGAGGCCGGCAACTTCGCCGCCGGCGCCGACATCCCCGAACTGGCTCGACGCGACGCCGTCGACGCGTTTCGAGCGGCCAACGCCACGGTGTTCCGGCGCATCCTGCAGTTGAAGTCGCCGACGATCGCACTGGTCGACGGCTATGCCTTCGGCGGTGGCGCAGAACTCGCCTACGCGTGCGACTTCAGAATCGGGACGACACGGTGCACCTTCGCCAACCCCGAGGCACGGTTGGGCATTATCGCGGGAGCCGGCGCATGCCAGCGCCTACCTGAGATCGTGGGCGAGGGTTACGCCAAGGAGATGCTGTTCACCGGGCGCGTGGTGGACGCGCAGGAGGCATGGCGGATCGGTCTGGTCACCAGACTCGTGGAGCCCGCCGAGCTGCTAACGGCCGGGCAGGAACTCGTCGCCCAACTAAACGAGTCTGATCGATATGCGCTTGCGGCGACCAAGGCGGTGCTGGGCACCTACCAGGGCCCCGGAGGCGACGCGGAGGCGCTCGCCCAGGCGTTCCTCTTCGGCGCCGAGCAACGCGGCGCCCGAATGAGGAAGTTCCTCGACGAGCGAGATACCGATGAACAGCGATAATCGACAGGTCGGGATCATCGGCGGGGGGCGGATGGGATCGGGGATTGCCCACGCATTCCTGATCGCGGGAACGGACGTCGTACTCGTCGAAGTAGACGCGGTCGCCGCGACCGCCGCCGAGGCGCGAGTGTCGCGCTATCTGGAGCGATCGACCACTATCGAGCAAAGCCACCTCGGCAGGACGGGACGGTTGGTAACTGTCACATCCGTGATGGGGGTGGCGGAGTGCGGGCTTGTGGTCGAGGCCGCGCCCGAGGAGTTCGGGTTGAAACGCCGACTTCTCGCCGAGGCGGAGCGAGTGTGCCCTCGGGATGCGATCCTCACGACAAACACAAGCTCGATATCCGTCGACGCATTGACCGAGTCGCTCACCTGCCCGGAGCGGTTCGCCGGCTTGCACTTCTTCAATCCGGTTCCCGTCAGCGAGCTCGTCGAGATCGTCGTCGGCTCGCGTACAGCGCCCTGGGTCGTCGGTTATCTCCAATCGACCGTCGCCCGCATAGGAAAGCAGACGATCGTGGTACGCGATTCGCCAGGCTTCGCCTCGAGCAGACTCGGTGTGGCACTCGCGCTGGAAGCCATGCTAATGGTCGAGGAGGGCATCGCGTCGCCGGCAGACATCGACCGCGCGATGACGCTCGGATATCGCCATAGCACCGGCCCACTCGCGACCAGCGATCTGGTTGGTCTGGACGTGCGCTTGGGTATCGCGGAGTACCTCGCATCGACGCTGGGCAGTAGGTTCCAGCCGCCGAAGATTCTGAAGCAGCTGGTGGTAGAGGGTCGGTTGGGGCGCAAGTCGGGCCGAGGATTTTTCGAATGGGAGTGAAGGTGACATGGGCACAGTAGGGGATGCCTCAGTTTCCTCGTCCGGGCTCGATGCGCTGCTGCGGCCGCATTCGATCGCGGTCATCGGAGCCTCGGACGATCCGTCGCGGGTCGGCGGCATGCCTATCGCGTTCCTCAGAGAGGTCGGTTTCGCCGGCGAGGTGTATCCGGTGAACCCGCACCGGGAGACTGTGCAGGGCCTCGCCGCCTACCCGTCTATCGATCAGGTGCCAACGGAGGTGGACCTGGTCATCGTCGCGCTGCGCGCGGATCTCGTGCCGCTACAACTGCGTCGCGCGGCCGAGAACGGGGCCCGGTCGGCGGTCGTCTTCAGTGCGGGATTCGCTGAGATAGGAAAGAACGGACAGGCACTGCAGGAAGAACTGGTATCCATTGCCCGGGAATTCGGCATTCCGGTACTTGGGCCAAACTGTGCGGGCCTGGTCGCCGTACGATCCGGTGCGATCGCATCGTTCGGAAGCCATCTGGCCGCGGACGCCAACGTCACAGCGGGAAGCGTCGGCATCGTCAGCCAAAGCGGGGCAGTCGGAGCATATCTGCTGACCCTGACCCGTCGGATGGGCATCGGCCTGAGCTACTGGGTCACGACAGGCAACGAGGCGGTCACGTCGATCTCGGACTACATCGGCTACCTCGCCGGGGACGTGGAGACCCGGGTAATCGCCGTCTACGTCGAACAGATCGCCGACGTCAACGCCTTCGCTGCGGCGTGCGCGGCCGCCCGGGCGGCCTCAAAGCAGGTCGTGGTCCTCGTCGGGGGAACGACAAGTGCGTCCGAAGCCGCCCGGTTGTCGCACACCGCCGCTCTCGCCGGTGACTACCGTCTGCTCAAGGAGTTGATAAGGGACTGCGGCGCCGTCGAGGTCGACTCTCTGAGCTCATTGCTGTCGGTCAGCGTTGCACTTGAGCGACATGGCGCGTCGTCGAACCGCGGTATCGCGGTACTCACGATGTCGGGAGCCGCAGGCGTACTCATTGCGGATCGATGTGCCCAGAGGGGTTTGGAGCTGGTCGCGATCGAGGCCGAACTGCAGGACTGCCTTCGAGAGATCGTGCCCTTCGCGGGCACAGCCAATCCGGTCGATGTCACCGGCAACCTCGCGAATGCGCCGGAGACCTTCAGATCCTTTCTCCGGTTGATCGGAGCTGCTGACGGCGTAACCAGTCTCGTCGTGTTTCTGGGCCACCTGCCGCTCTCGCCACACCTGCGAGGTGCGCTCGTCGACACCCTCGTCGAACACGGCCGGTCAAACGCGGCGCCGTTGTTCCTCGTCGCTCTGCTGCACTCGGAAGACGAGGAGCGGATCCGAGCGGCCGGCATCCAGGTCTTCGCGGACCCGGCTGACGCAGTCGACGCCATTGCCGCGGCGGCGGCACCGAAGGCGAGCCAGGAGGATGCATGGCGCCCCCTTCTGTGCCGGCGCCAGGAAAATCCGGAGAGAACACCAGCGCACGGGCCGGACGGACAAGGCCTTGTCAGTGAGGAGCAGTCGCAACGGATTCTCGCGCCGCTCGGGATCCGATTCCCGCGGCAGTTCGTCGTGCACACCGTGGAGGAGGCCGTCCGCCGGACCAGTCAGATCGACGGCCCGGTGGTTCTGAAGGTCCTCTCGCCTGACATCGCGCACAAGTCGGATGTCGGCGGCGTGCGTGTCGGCGTGGCTCCTGCGGACGCCGCGTCTGCCTTCCTGGGCATGCTCGCCGATGTGCGCTCACGGGCGCCCGGCAGCCGAATCGAGGGAGCTCTCGTCCAGGAGCAGATCGCCGATGGGCCCCACCTCTTGCTCGGAGCCGCCGTTGACGCTCATTTCGGGCCGTACACAATGGTCGGCTGGGGAGGCACCCTCACCGAGTACATCGGGCAGGTGGCCATCGGACTGGCTCCCCTGAACCGTCGTGAAGCGCGTGTGCTGATCCGACGTAGCGGGCTGGAAGACGTTCTAGCGGGAGTTCGCGGATCGTCATACGACGCCCGCGACGAGTTGGCCGGCTGGATCGAGAACCTCTCAGAGTACGTGTGGCAGCACCGGGAGCGCCTTTGCGATCTGGAACTCAACCCGGTGATCGTCGGAGACCGTGGACTAGTGGCTGTCGATGCGCTGGTCCGGTTGAACGATGGACGGTCCGAGCAGTCGGTCGCAAGGAAGGGTGAACGACCGTGACGGGAATGTTCGAGATCGCCGACACCGGCGGGATCCGCACGATTACGATGAACAGGCGACCGGTGAACGCAGTATCGTCGGATGCCTACCGGGAGTTGATCGAGGTCGTCGAGCGTACCGATCGAGACGACACAATCCAGGTCGTACTTTTCGCGTCGGCGCTCCCTCACGTCTTCTGTGCAGGGGCGGATGTCAACGAGGTGGCCTCGATACTGGGAGAGCCCACCGGCGAGGCCGACGTGCGCAGGCAGGAGCTTGCGAGGGATGTGTACGAACGAGTCCGGGCGATCGCGCAGCCGTCGATAGCGGTGATCGAGGGCGCCGCGCTCGGCGCGGGAGCTGTCCTCGCCTCCGTATGCGATATCCGGGTCGGCTCGACCGCCGCCCGGATCGGTCTTCCGGAAATCACAGTGGGTCGCTGCGGTGGGGCGCGTCATCTCTCGCGCTACCTCCCCCCAGGACGCCTGCGTCGGATGTACTTCACGGGTATGCCCATGGACGGCACCGAGGCGAAGGAGTACGGCCTGATCGATGAGCTCACCGAGCCGGGCGGCGCGTACGAAGCGGCGATGGACATCGCCGAACGGATCGCATCGAACAGCCCGCTCGCCCTTCGACTGGCGAAGAGGGCATTGAACGAGTCCGAGTTCGAGCCTCTTCTGGAGGGATACATGATCGAGCAGTCCTACACCGTCCGACTCGGACGCTCAGCAGATGCTCGTGAGGCGCTCGCGGCCTTCTTCGAAAAGCGAGATCCCGTTTGGCAGGGACAGTGAACAATTCAGGAATCGACTCTGGGTTCCGTTTCGATGAGGACGAGCTCGAGGTGCTGGAGCTGGCGCGCGCGTGCACCGAACGTCACTTCCCCGTCGACCGATTCGACAGGCCCGGTGCTCCTCTCGTCAATTGGCAGGGACTGGTTGACAGCGGCCTGCTCGCGCCGTGGGACGACAAGCCGAGTTGGGACAGTGCGATGCTGTTCAGCGGCATCGCACACGAGTTTGGGGCGGGGCTGGGAGCTCAGGTCTACGTGGCCAACAGTATGGTGGCTTCCCTGGTCCACTCTGACCCTTCGCTCCGTGACCACACAGCGATGGCGGCCGAGATCAACCGCAGGCCGCTATTCGTCGCCTACACCGGAAGCGATCGCATGCTGAGGTCCTTCCTGGGCGATGCCCGTCCCAGCATGTTCTCCGGCGCGACATCGGGCGCCGTCGGCCTCCTTGTCGAGGATGCGGAAGTGACCGTCGTGGTACCGAGCGACTATGACGACGACTGGTCATCGGCGAACGAGTGGCCGGCAACGGCAGTGCAGATCGCTGACATCCCGGTGGGGCGCACCGTAGCGCGCTGTCCGCACGAGCTCCATGCGGTAGTCACGGAGGAGATGTCTGCCATCGCTTTGCTGGGGCGGGCGTCGGGCTTGGCGGGCGCCGGAGGATCCCTGCTCCGCAGGACTGTCGGACACGTACAGGAACGTGAGTTGTTTGGCAAGGTCCTGGGATCCTTCCAGGCCGTGAAACACCGCATCGCTGCGGCGGATATCCGACTCACGGCGGCGCGCGCGGCGATCGGGGCCGCGTGCAGGACGCGCAGTGCGCGGTCGGCTCGGATCGCTTGGAGGCTGGCGGCGTCGGCGGCCGTTGACGCCGTGTCCACCGCGACCCAGCTGCACGGCGGACTCGGCGTCTCCTGGGAGATGCCGATCCACTGGTACGCGAAAAGCATCCACCAGGAGGCCTGGTCGCCCCTGAGCGCGACCGACGCGGTAGTCAGGCTGGCCGATCTTGCCGAGGCCGTGAAGGAGGCGCAGCGGTGACCAGGGCGGACCCGTTCGTGACCGAGATATCCTCGCGACTCGCTGATCTGTTTGGTGCGAGGACGTTCTTCGACGCCGACTTCGATGAGCGGCTCGACGCCGACCGTGCGCTCGCAGCCGCCGGCCTGCTCGGCTATCACTGGCCGACGGAGTATGGGGGCGCCGGAGGTACAGTCCAGCAGACCGCCGCGCTCGAAGCACTACTCGCTGCTATCGGGCTCCCGACGGCGCTCTCCCCGTCGAGGTTCGGCGTCAACCTCCTCGGCCCGGCGCTCATAACCCACGGCAGCGATGAGCAGAAGAGCACCTTCCTTCCCCGGATCCTCGCGGTACAAGACATCTGGTGTCAGGGATTCTCGGAGCCGGACGCCGGCTCGGACCTGGCTGCGGTGGCTACGACCGCAACGGTTCAATCGGACGGGCAGCTGGTCGTGCGCGGAAGCAAGACGTGGACCACACAGGCGCACCGCGCCGACATGTGCTTCGCTCTCGTCCGGACCGGCGATCCGGCGCTAAGACACAGGTCACTATCCATGGTCTTTCTTCCCCTGCACGCCACGGGCGTCCAGATCCAGCCAATCAGACAGAATACAGGACGCACCGAATTCAACACGATATTCTTCGATGATGTGCTTGTCCCGCGCACCCATCTGCTCGGGGAACTGGGACAAGGGTGGAACGTCGCGCACACCATGCTCGACCACGAACGCTCGTACGGCCAGAGCGCCCGCTATGGCTATTACATTCGGGAGCTGGCACAGGCATTCGCCGAGCTAGCGGAGGTAGAACTGGACGAAGCCCAATCTATCGAGCACCGGCTTGCCCTTGCTGAATCGGCGGATCAGCTGTTCGCGATCCAGGCTCTTTCCGATCTCGTCCTTGACGCCAGCGAAGGCGGCGAGGAACTTGGGACTCTTCCGTCTGCGGTCAAGTACTGGTGGAGCACTTCCCATCAGCATCTGCTCGACACACGGATGCAGATTGCCTTCCGCGGTCACTCGGACGCAACACGTCGGGGCGAGCAATGGTTAGCTTCACGTGCTGAGACCATTTATGCGGGTGCATCGGAAATCCAGCTCAACATTGTCGCCGAACGGAAGTGGGGGCTGCCGCGCTGATTGGATACTTGCATCGACTGGAGACAGGGGAAGCAAATTTATGTCAGTGGAGGTCTTGGACTGGTGCCCGGTCAGGACCTCAGTTGGCGCCCCCCGCAGACGGGGCTGGACCCGAACCTGTTGCCGGCTCCTCCCCCGCGGCGGCGGCCAGCAGCCACCGAGCGGTACCGAAGACGGCGGCGTCCCGGTGCCGTGCGCCCATCACCTGCAGGCCCAGTGGGAGGCCCGCGTCGCGTAGCACCGGAAGGGTCAGCGCCGGCGTGCCGAGGACCGAGCTGGGGACCGCGGGAGAGGCGTTGCCGGTCGAGGTGAGGCCGATGGGGGCCGCACCGGTGGCGGCGAGGGTTACGACGGCGTCGGCGCGATCCATCACGGCGGCGAAGGTACGCCGCGCCGACCGGCGCCAGTCGAGCAGTTCCTGGTACGCCTCGGCCGACACCTGGTCGGCGGCGGCCAGCCGCGCCGCGAGGGTGTCGCTGAGCGAACCCGGCGCGATCCGCTGCACGGCACGCAGGGGCCAGCGGGACTCGACGTTGATGATGCTGCGCGCCTTCGCCAACGCTCCGGCAAGGATCTCCTCGAGTTGGGCCACCTCCGCATCGTGCTGGCGCCGGCGTACCCGCACACCGGCGCGCTCCAGCCGGTGCAGGAGGTCCTCGGTTTGCTGGCGGGCCTCGTCGGTGGCCAGCGGCCAGCCGTCGGTTTCGAGGTGGACGACGACCGACGGCCGCGATGGGGGTGCGAGCTGTGGTGCGCCCACGAGCCCCCGCTTGCCGGGGTCGCCGCCGACCCGGGAGACGATCTCCCACGCGGTGTGCCACAGGTCCGGCAGGCTCGCACCGATCACGCCGATCACGCTGTGGCTCTGGGTGTCGTGGCTGCCGCCGCGGTTGATCGCGCCGCTGGTCGGCTTGTAGCCGAAGGCGCCGCAGTAGCTCGCCGGCCGCAGCACCGACCCGACCGCCTGGGTGCCCAGCGCCGCCGGCAGGATGCCCGCCCCCACGGCGGCGGCGGAGCCGGAGCTGGAGCCGCCGGGGGTGCGCTCCAGGTCGTGCGGATTGCGCGTGGCAGCCGGGTGGGTCATCGCGAATTCGGTCGTCGCCGTCTTCCCGAGTACGACGGCGCCTGCCTCCCGCAGGCCCAGAACCGCGGCCGCGTCGACGAGCGGACGGCGTCCGGCGTAGGCCCGGAGCCCGAGTTCGGTGGGCAGGTCGGCGGTGTCGATGACGTCCTTGACGCCGACCGGCATCCCGTCGATGCTCGACCGCGGCCGACCGGCGCGCCACCTCTCGGTCGAGGCGTCCGCCGCCCGGCGCGCCTGCTCGATGCCCACGGCGGCGAACGCGTGGAGCCGGCCCTCCCAGACGGCCAGCCGGTCGATGGCCCGCTCCAGGTAGTCGCGAGGCGTGTCGCGCCCGCTGCGGAAGTCGGCGACCGCCCCCTGGAACGGCAGCAGTTCCGGCGCCGGCAGCCCCTCGGGCACGCGTTCGTCGGTCAGTCGATCCATTGGTCCACCTCGAATCTGGGCTGTCCTCGTTCCCCACCTGAGCCGGAGCCGTCACACCCCGGGATCGGCACCGCCCGCCCGCCCCGCGCCCGACAATGGCGCGGTACCGGCGGCCAGGTCCGCAGCGACCTCAGCCGCCACGGCGTCCACAAAGTCCTCCGTGCCGAGGTGCTCCTGGCCGCCGTCCATCAGCATCGCGAGGTCGCGGGTCATCCGGCCCGACTCGACCGTGCGGAGCACCGCCCGCTCCACCAGCTCCGCGAACGCGACGACGCCCGGCGTCGCGTCGAGGCGCCCCCGGTGCGCGAGCGCGCGCGTCCAGGCGAACACCGTCGCGACCGGGTTCGTGGACGGCTCCTCCCCCGCCTCGCGGCGGCGGTAGTGGCGGGCGACCGTGCCGTGTGCCGCCTCGGTGAGCAGCACCCCACCGTCGGGGCTGGTCAGCATCGAGGTCATCAGGCCCGGTGACCCGAAGCCCTGGGCGACCACGTCGCTGTGCACGTCGCCGTCGTAGTTCTTGCACGCCCAGACGTACCCGCCGGGCATCTTCAGCGCCGCCGCCACCATGTCGTCGATCAAGCGGTGCTCGTAGTGCAGCGACGCGGCCGCGAAGCGATCGGCGAACTCCTCCTCGTACACGCGCTGGAAGGTGTCGCGGAACATCCCGTCGTACGCGCGCAGCACGGTGTCCTTCGTCGTCAGATACACCGGGAAGCCGCGGTCCAGTCCGTAGGAGAAGCAGGCCCGGGCGAACTCCGCGATCGACGCGGCGAAGTTGAACATCGCGAGCGCGACGCCCCCGTCGGGACCGAAGGTGGTGACCTCGCGTTCGATGGGGTCGCCGTCGTCGGTGGGACGGTAGGTGATGGTCAGCCGTCCGGGGCCCGGCACCACGAAGTCGCTCGCCTGGTACTGGTCGCCGTGGGCGTGCCGGGCCACGACGATCGGCCGCACCCACCCGGGGACCAGTCGCGGCACGGTCGGGATGACGATCGGCTCGCGGAAGATGACCCCGCGCAGCCGTCGCCGGATCGTGCCGTTGGGGGAAGGCCAGGCCTGCCGCAGGCCGGCCGACGCGACCCGGGCCGCGTCGGGGGTGATGGTGGCGCACTTCGTGCCCGCCCCGAACTCCGCGAGCGCCTCGGCGGCGTCCCGGGTCACCCGGTCCCGCGTGCGGTCCCGCTCGCCGAGCGCGAGGTCGAAGGTCTCGAGCCGCAGCCGGACGTGCGGCGCGATGATCCGCTCCCGCACCAGGTCCCACATCACCCGCGCCATCTCGTCACCGCGGATCTCCACCAGCGGCCTGGCGAGTTCGACGGCGGGCGGGAGCGTCGAGAACGTCATCGTGATCCTCCGCGCGACGGCCCGGCCCAGGGCGGGCAACCCGGGCCGATCAGCAGGTTTACAGTGGTCCCGTGCCCACTCCCGGCCAGTACCTCAACATCCCGGACGCGGTCGCCGAGCTGGTGACCGGCCGGCCGGGACTTGACCAGACGGAGCAGGCGTTCCCGTTCCTGACCACGGATCCGGCGGGCTTCCCGCACGTGGCCCTGCTGTCGCGCACCGAGGTGGAGGTGGCCGCGGACCGGCGCCGTTTGGTGGCCGCGCTCGCCAGCACCCGGACGTCGCAAAACGTCCTGCGCACCGGCCGCGCGACGCTGATCGCCGTCGGCGGCACCACTGCCCACTACGTCAAGCTGACGTTGGTCGGCCATCACGCGGCTCCCGGGCTACTCGGCTGCGAGTTCGCGGTGGTGGACGCGGTCGCGGACAGCATCGGGATCGAGCTGTCCCCGATCCTGTTCCAGACCAGCGCCGACCTGGCCCGCAGCGAGCACTGGGACCGGACGGCGGCGCTGCTCTCGACGCTGCTCACTCGCTCGTCCTGACGAGTACGGCGGCGCCGTCCACGCGCGGGCGGCCCGAACGCGGCTCCTGGGCGGATGGGGTCTCGACCGGCCCCGCATCGACCGGCCGCTCCGGACCGGTCAGGCGGTCGATCAGCGGCGCGGGCCGGTTGTCGACCGTCAGCCGGTAGACGTCGGAGCGGTTGTAGTGGCCCGCCACGTCGTGCAGCATCCGGGCCCGGATGCAGGCGTCGGTGTCGACCTCGGCGTACAGGATCCCCTCCCGGTCCCCCGGCATCGGGCCGGCGATCACCTGGGCCTGCGGATCGATGATGCAGGTGCCGCCCGTCCCGGACGAGTCGCGCAGGAACCGCTCGTCGGCCTCGGTCGCGGCGCAGTCGGCGATCATGGCGTCGTCGTTGATGCCGGCCGAGCAGATGACGAAGGACTTCGTCATGTAGGCGACGTTGCGGCTGGCGAGCATGCTGGCGGCCGGCATCCCGGAGCCGCCCGGCACGAAGTGGTTGGGCCAGCTGGCCACGTGGACGAGCGGGTGGGCGGCGGCGATCGCGGCGACGGCGAGCGGGTTTGAGTTCTCTCCGCAGGCCAGCGCGCTGACCGGCCCCAGCTCCGTCTCGAACGGCACCTGGGTCTCGCGGCCACCGCAGCCGTGTACCAGCCGCTCGCCGACGGTCGGCAGCAGCTTCTGGTGCTTCCCGGCCACCCGGCCGCGCGAATCGATCAGCAGTTGGGTGTTGTACAGCGTGCCGGTGCTGCCGGGTGCCCGCTCGGTGAGTCCCATGACCACATGGACGCTCGCCCGCGCGGCCGCCCGGGCCAGCGCCGCCACCTCCGGACCGGGGACCTCCACCGACTCCTTGAACAGCCGGGTGGCCAGCCGCATGCTGTGCGGGGTCGTGGCGGGGTGGTAGTAGTACCAGTTCGGGTGCCCCGGGATGAAGTTCTCCGGGAAGCCGACGAGGTCGGCACCGGCGCGGCCGGCCTCCTCGATCAGGGCGCATGCCTTGTCGACGGTAGCGGCGCGGTCGAGCCACACCGACGCCGCCTGGACGGCGGCGAGAGTGAGAGTGGCCATGCTGGTGCCTTCCTGTTTCGTCGGCTCGGGGACGGGCTACCGGGCCCGGGAGTCGGTGGACAGGCGTGCCGCCGCGAAGCCGGCCACGACGGCGCTCACCTCGTCGGCCCGCTCGCGGAACGCGTAATGACCCGCGTGGTTGACCACGTGCAGCCGGACGTCCCGGTCCGGGCTGTCGGCGAGCAGGTGGAAGAGCTCCAGGCCGCGGGCGAGCGGCGCCGAGGGGTCCTCCCGGCCCCACACGACCAGGACGTCGGCCCGCAACTCGCCCCGGTCGATCGCCTGCAGGACGGTCTGCCGCAGCCGGTCCACGTCTCGCAGGAACCCCGTCCGGGTCTGCTCGTCAGCCATGGCCTCGCGGGCAGCCGCCGCGCGGGCCGAGCGCCACACGTCGAGCCGGCTCCCGATGAAGTCGTCGGTGAGGTGATCCTCGGCGTAGGAGTTCAGGGCCGGCTCGCGGCGCACCAGGTCGGTCTCGGTGTCACCGAGCCGCCGCTCGCGGGCGCGGGCGTAGAACGCCCGGGTCGCCCCGTCCTGGGCCGGCGTCAGCGTGTTGGAGTCCAGGACGACCAGCCCCGCCACCCGGTGCGGCGCCGCAAGCGCCAGCGAGACGGCGGACATGGCGCCGCGCGAGTGGCCGACCACGACGTACCGGTCCAGCCCGAGCGCCGCGACGAAGTCCCCGACGTGCGCGCAGACGCTCGCCATGTCGTAGCGGTACCGGCCCGACGGGTTGTCGGTGAACCCCTGGCCCAGCCGGTCGGGAGCGACCACCCGGAAGCGGGTACCCAGCCGGTCCAGCTGGGGCACCCAGTCCGCGGCGCTGATCGGTGCGGAGAAGTCGCCCCCGTGGAGCAGCAGGAGGGTCGGGGCGGACTCCGTCGGTGTCTTCTCCAGGTAGGAGGTCCGCACGCCGTTCACGTCGATGTCTCGCCGGACGATCCCCCCGGCGGCCGGCCCGCCGCTGCGCCGTGCCAGCTCCGCGCCCGCCGCCATGCCGGGCACGGTGGTCACGAGCGGGGGTTGTGCGGGCAGGTGGGCAGGTACGCCACGGCGGTGGGCCACCGGCGCGAGGAGCGCTTGGTGAGCCGACCGAGGAGCAGGCCCAGGACGAGCCCGGCCGCGACGGGCGGCAGGAGCCGCCGCGCGGGCTCGCGCAGCAGCGACATGACGTTGAGGCTCTGGTCGGCCAGGTCGTCCGGCGACCACGAGGGCGACGGAGCGGGCGAGGTGGCGGCCGTCGGGGCGGCGGCCGGGGAAACCGCGCCGGCCGGGGCCTCGGTGGACACCGCCGTACCGGTGCCGGCGGCCGGAGCGGGGGCCTCCGACTCCAGTTGCCGGGCGAGGTTGCGGGCGAACTGGCCGACCAGTTGCTTGCTGACGTCGGCCATCACGCCCCGCCCGAACTGGGCCGGCTTGCCGGTCACGTCGAGGTCGGTGACCACGCTCACCTCGGTGCTCTCCCCCGAGCCGGTGAGCTGGGCGGTGACGGTGGCGCTCACCGAGCCGCCGCCGCGGGTCTCCTGCGCCTTCGCGGTCAGCACCGCGCGGTGGGCCCGCTCGTCCTTCTCGCTGAAGGTCATCATGCCCTTGTAGCGCATGGTGATCGGCCCGAGCTTGACCCGCACGCTGCCGTGGATGTCGTTGCCGTCGACCTTGTCGACACTGGCGCCCGGCATGCACGGCGCGACGCGCTCCACGTCCAGCAGCGCGGCCCACACCGTCTCGACGGGCTTCGGGACGGTGAAGGTGTTGGTCAGTTCCATCACGTGACATCAGACCTTTCAGCGGTGATTGGTGGCCGTCATCGCGGCGAAGACCTTCGCGGGCGTGATCGGCAGGCTGGTGATCCGCGCGCCGAACGGCCGCAGCGCGTCCTCGACCGCGTTGGCGATGGTGGCCGGCACCGGGATCGTGCCGCCCTCACCGGCGCCCTTGACGCCGAGCGGGTTGAGCGGGCTCGGCGTGAACTGGTGCACCAGCTCCACCTTCGGCACCTCGATGGCCGAGGGCAGCGAGTAGTCGAGGTAACTGGCGGACTGCGGCTGGCCGGCGTCGTCGTAGAACGACTCCTCGTAGAGCGCGTTGCCGATGCCGTGCGCGAAGCCGCCGAGCACCTGGCCGTCCACGAGCAGCGGGTTGATCACGTTGCCGCAGTCGTGGCCGATCACGTAGCGCAGGATCTTGATCTGACCCGTGTCGGGGTCGACCTCCACGGTGGCGGCGTGGATGCCGCTGGCGTACGACGCCCGCTCCGGCGAGAAGTACGACGTCACCTCGATGCCGGCCGGCACTCCCCGGGGCATGGTGATCCCGTGCTTGCCGATGTTCGAAACCTGGACGATGTCCCGCAGGCTCACCGAGCGGCCCGGGTCCCCGCCCGCGCAGACGCGATCGCCCTGGAAGCACAGCTCCTCCGCCGGGGCCCCGAGCAGGACCGCGGCGACCTCGAAGATCTTCTCGCGCAGCTCGCGTCCCGCCTGCAGGGTGGCCGACCCGGCGGTGACCGTCGTGCGCGAGGCGAAGCTGCCCTGGCCGAACGGGATCCGGCTGGTGTCACCGGTGGCGACAGCGATGTGCTCCATGTCCAGCCCCATCGCGTCGGACGCGATCTGGGCGTAGATCGTCTCGTAGCCCTGCCCGAGCGGCGTCGCGGCGAGCGTCACCAGCACGGTTCCGTCGTTGGTCAGACGCAGCCGGGCACCCTCGTAGGGGCCGAGACCGCAGCCCTCGACGTACGCGCCCAGGCCGATGCCGACCAGCCGGCCCGCGGACCGCGCGAGCGCCTGGCGCTCCCGCTCACCGTCGTAGTCGAACCTCGCCAGGACGGCCTTGGTGAGCGAGGGAAAGTCGCCGCTGTCATAGGTCAGCGGCGATCCGTCGCGGAAGGTGAGGCCGACCTTGTAGGGGAACTCGTCGGCCCGGATCATGTTGCGCAGCCGCACCTCGGCCGGGTCGAGCCCGAGGTGCTCGGCGATCCGGTCCATCATCCGCTCCATCGCGACCACGGCCTGGGGCCGGCCCGCGCCGCGCACGGAGCTGGTCGGCACCATGTTCGTGTAGCAGCCGATGAGTTCCGTGTGGATGTTGGGGATGCGGTACTGCCCGGGCAGCGTGCTGAGCGTGATCATCGGGACCTGGAGTCCCGCGCAGTAGGCGCCCTGGTCGTGCTCGAAGACGTTCTTGACGACGATCAGCTTGCCGTCGTCGTCGAAGCCGACCTCGACGTGGTGCACCTGGTTGCGCTCCATCATCGTGGCCACGAAGTTCTCGCTGCGGTCCTCGATCCACTTCACCGGGTGCCGGAGCAGCATGGCGACGTACGGGATGACGGCGTCCTCGCCGTGGAACTGGGCCTTCGGCCCGAACCCGCCCCCGCTGTCGCGGGGCACGACGACCCGCACGTCGTCCTCGTCCATGCCGTAGAAGTAGGCCAGCATGTTGCGGGTGTAGTGCGGGGACTGGGTCGACGGCCACACCGTGAGCTGGCCGGTGCCGACGTCATACCGGGCCGCGACGCCCCGGCACTCCATCGAGTGGCCGCCGCCACGGGCGATGACGAACCGCTCGCTGAGCCGGTGCGGGGCGGTGCGCAGCGCCTCCTCGGGCTCACCGGCCACCTGGGTGACGTGAATCGCCACGTTGTCGTCGAGCTCGTCGTGCACCCGGGGGGCGTCCGGCGCGAGCGCCGCCGTGGTCGACGAGACCGCCGGCAGCACCTCGTAGTCGACCTCGATCAGCTCGACGGCGTCCTCGGCGACGTAGCGGGACTCGGCCACCACGACCGCCACCGGCTCACCGACAAAGTGGACGCGCTCGGGGGGCAGCGGGTAGCGCGGCATGTCCCTCAGCAGCGGGTTGGACACCTTCGGCGGGATCGGCTTGACGAGTTCGGGCAGGTCCGCACCGGTCCAGATCCCGATCACACCCGGCAGCCGCGCGGCCGCCGTAGTGTCGATGGACCGGATCCGCGCCGACGCGTGGGGGGTGCGCACGAACGCCGCCTCGTACGCGCCGGGAAGCTCCAGGTCGTCGAGGTAGCGGCCCTGACCGGTGATCAGCCGGCGGTCCTCGCGGCGGCGCACCGGGGCGCCGATCATCGGCTGTTTGCCGGGGGTGGCCTCCACGGGCCGCACGGGGGCTTCGGCGATGGCTTCGGCGGTCATGCGTGCTCTCCCTTCGCCGTCGGGTACGACGTCTGCGACGCCTCCAGCACGGCGTCGACCATGCCGGCGTAGCCCGTGCACCGGCAGATGTTGCCGCCCAGGACCTCGCGGGCGGCCTGCTCGGTCTCGATCGGCCCCTCCTTTAGCGCCTCGGCGACGCTCATCAGGAAGCCGCTGGTGCAGAAGCCGCACTGCAGCGCGTGGTGCTTGCTGAACGCCTCCTGGATCGGTGCCAGCTCGCCGTCCGGACCGGCGAGCCCCTCGACCGTGTCGACGCGGCGCCCGTTCGCCTGGACGGCGAGCATCAGGCAGGAGCGGACGGCGGCACCGTCGACGTGGACCGTGCACGCACCGCAGACGCCGTGCTCGCAGCCGACGTGGGTGCCGGTGAGTCGCAGCTCGTGGCGCAGGAAGTCGGCGAGCGTGAGCCGGGTCGCGACCTCGGCCTCCCGCTCGACGCCGTTGACGGTGGTCCGCACAACCTGGGTCTCGTGCCCCGTGCGGGTCCCGGACGGGGACTCAGGCATGGTCGCCCTCCTCGGCGATCGTGGTCAGGACCCGGCGGGCGAGCACGCCCACCAGGTGACGGCGGTAGTCGGCCGACGCGTGGATGTCGCCGGTCGGGTCCACCTCGCCGCGGGCCGCCCGCTCGGCGGCGCCGACGACATCCGGGGTGGGCCGCTGGCCGAGGAGCACCTTCTCGGCGGCGGTCAGCCGCTGCGGCCGCGCTGCCACCCCGGACGCGACCAGGCGGACAGCACCGACGGCGCCGTCGGACGCGCGGGTCACCACGCCCGCCACCGCGGCGAGGGCGAAGTCGCCGTGCCGCGGCGCGAACTCGGCGAACCCGGTGGACGTCGCGGGTGGCAGGTCGTCGACGGTGACGCCCACCAGGAGTTCGTCGTCCTCGAGCGAGGTCGTGAAGTGGAACTGGAAGAACTCCTCGGCCGGCACCTCGCGCTCACCGCGGACCGAGGCGACCCGCATGGTGGCGTCGAGGGCGGTCATGACGGTGGGCAGTTCGGCGGCCGGGTCGGCGTGCGCCAGGCTGCCGCAGACCGTGCCCCGGTTGCGGATCTGGGGGTGGGCCACCTGCTCAAGCGCCGCGGGGAGCAGCGGGAAGGCGGCGCGCAGCTCGGGCGAACGCTCGACGGTCCGCTGCCGCACGAGCGCCGGGATGTGCCACCCACCGTCGACCCGGCGGACCCGGTCGAGGCCGGCGACGTCGTTGATGTCGATCAGGTACTCCGGCGAGGCCATCCGGAAGTTGAGCAGCGGCGCCAGGCTCTGGCCCCCGGCCAGCACCTTGGCGTCGAAGCTGTGCTCGGCGAGCGCCGCCAACGCCTCGTCGACCGAGGTGGGCGCGAGGTAGGTGAACGGGCGTGGCTTCATCGGGCGGCCTCCTTCGGCTCGGTGGCGGTGGCGCAGCCGCACGAGGACGCCGGTGCCTCGGGGAGCTCGCGGCCCTCGAGGTGGGCCGCGACGAGCCCGTCGAGTTCGGGGCGCTCGATCAGGGAGAGGTGCCGCAGCCCGGCGAGGGTCAGGGCCCGGCCGTCGGCGACGTGCTCGGCGGCGTACTCGCCCATGCTCGGCGGGGTCGCGTAGTCCTCCTCGCCGGCGACGGCGAGGGTGGGCGCGGCGATGCGCGGCAGCACCTCGCGGTTGTCCATGGCGCCCATGGCGCGGCAGGCCTGGGCGTGCGCGGCGGAGTTCGTGGCGAGGAAGACGGCGACGGCTTCCCGCACCCGCTCGGGGTGGGTGCGGCGGAAGGCGTCGGTGAACCACCGGTCGACCTGGAACGGGATCTGGTCGGCGCGGGTGGTGGCGAGCACCCGGTCGGCGCGCTCGTTCCAGGTCGCCGCCGCCTGCTCGCCGTACCACGCGGTGGTGTCGGCGAGCAGCAGCCGGTCGACCCGGCCGGGGTGGCGGGCGGCGAGGCTGATGGCCACGCTGCCGCCCATCGACATGCCCACGACGTGGGCGCGCTCGAAACCCAGTCCGTCGAGGAGGGCCACCACGTCGTCGGCCATGTCGTCGATCGAGAACGGTGCGCCGTCCCACTCGCTGGCGCCGTGACCCCGGGCGTCCGGGGTGATGACGTCGTACCGGTCGGCGAGGCGTTCGGCGAGGCCGTCCCACACCTGCCCCGCGAGGGCCAGCGGGTGCAGCAGCACCACCGGCGCTCCCGCACCACGGCGGCCGTAGGCGATGCTGCCCGCGGGGCCGGCCACGTACTGCGTGGACACGTCGGTCATGTCAGGCCCTTTCCAGGAGGTCCAGCACGTTCCGGCCGAGGATGCGCGCGGCGGCGTCGGCCTCGAGGTGCGCGGAGTTGACGGCGCCGACGGGGTCGGGGTCGCCGAGGGCGAAGGGGAAGTCGGTGCCGAGCAGGACGTGGTCCGCACCGACGGCGTCGACCAGGAACCGGATCGCGGCCGGGCTCATCGCGACCGTGTCGTAGTAGAGGTCCGCCAGGTAGTCGGAGGGCTTCTCCCGCTCGATGGTGTACGACGACAGCGCGTCGGCCCGGTGTCCGCCGTCAAGCCGGCCGCTCTGGAACGGCACCATGCCGCCGCCGTGCACCGTCACCAGCCGCAGCGCGGGGTGCCGGTCGAGGACCCCGGCCAGGAGCAGCTTCGCGACCGCGAAGGAGGTGTCGACGAGCCGGCAGTACACGTTGGCGAAGGGGGCGCTGCCGGGCAGGACGCGCGACGGCCCGTCCGCGGACGGGTGCAGCATCACCGGCACCCGCAGCGCCTCCGCCGCCGACCACACCGGCTCCAGCCGCGGGTCGGCGAGGGACTCGCAGTGCACCGGATCGGTGCTCAGCACCAGGCCGCGCATGCCGACCTCGACCGCCCGCGCCAGGTCGTCGGCGGCCGTCGCCGGGTCGTCGACCGCGACGCTGGCCCAGCACCCCACGACCGAGCCCACCTCCTGCCGGCTGGCCAGCAGTGCCTCGTTGAGGCGGCGGGCCCAGCTGCGGGCCCGGGTACTGGGCATCGCGGCCGTCGGCTGCACGTCCAGCCACGGGGCGAGCACGTGGCCGTCGATTCCCATCGCCGCCAGCGTCTTGTCCCGTACCGCGGCTCCCGACATGCGCGGGCGGACCAGCCGCTCGGGGGCCCCGGGCATGGTGACGGCGTACCCCTCGGGCGTCCGCCGCACCTCCACGCCGTCGGGGTCGGGCCGGTCGGCGACCTCCGCCAGCAGCGCCTCGGGCACCGCGTGGACGTGGCAGTCGACCACCTGGGGCTGATCCTGCGTCACGTGCTTCCTCCTGCTGTGCAAGCGCGGCCGCCCGTCGAGTCGAGGGCGCGCTCGACCACGGCGGCGTCGTCGTCGTGGTACGGGTGGCCCGCGCTGTCCGGGGTCCGTCTTCGATGTGCTGTTTGTGGTTGTCCTCGGTGGCGCCGCGCCGGCCTCAGGAGCCGATGCCGACCCAGCTCGATCGTTCGATGGTCCGAAGGCCCCGCATGACCAGTGATGCGGAGAACGCCGCCGCGAGCTTCGCGTCGCGGTCGCGGTAGGCGCGGATCAGCCGGTCGTGGTCCTCGACCGACGTCGCCAGCCGACCGGGCAGCGACAGGCTCAGGTGCCGCAACCGCAGCATCCGCAGCCCGAGCGAGTCGAGGACCCGGACCAGCGTCGTGTTCTGCGCGAGGCCCGCCTCGGTGTTGCGGAACTCCACGTTGGTCCAGAAGTAGCGGTCGACGTCGTCGCAATCGGCCGCCTGCTGGAGGCGGGCCTGGACCTCCTCCAGCCGGTCGAGGTCCTCCTCGCTGGCCGCCGCGACGACGCAGTGGCTGACCATCTCGTAGAGGTAGGCCCGCACCCGGTACATGTCCTGTACCTCGCTGAGGGACAGCCCGGCGACCCGGGGCCGGCGGTGCGCCTCGATCTCGACGAAGCCCTCCCGCTGCAGCGTGAGCAGCGCCTCGCGCACCGGTGTCCGGCTGGTCCTGAAGAGCTTGGACAGCTCCACCGAGTTCAGGTCGTCGCCCGGCTTCAGGCGGCCCTCGATGATGTCGGTCCCGACCTTGATGATGATCTCGTCGACCAGGCTGGCGCCGGTCTCGGGGCGGTTCAGCGCCCGCAGCAGTTCGGCGCGGCTCAGCGCCGCGATGTCGGGCGCGGCGGCCTGCTCGGCCACCGCGCCGTCGATGTTCGTCGGGTCCGTCATGTCAGCGTCCACCCAGGATCTCCGGCCACTTTGCGACGACCTTCGCACGCAGATCCTGGGTCGCCTCGGCGACGCGCGGGAACGTGCCGAGCAGCTCGTAGGGCCGGCAGGCGTCGATCACCGCGCGGGTGTTGTACGCCGGGCCGGTGCCGGGGTAGAGCGGGTCCACCCGGCTGCCCCACGTCTGCTGGAGCACCTCGATGTCCTTGCTCGGCTCGGTCCGGGTGCACACTGCCCACATCACCTCGCTGAGGCTGCGGGTGTCCACGTCCCCGTCGACCACGATGACGAACTTGTTCATGTACGCCGCCGCCGGGATCTGGGCGGCGAGCAGCCCCGCCTGACGGGCGTGGCCGGCGTACTTCTGGTCGATGGCGACCGCGAGGAGCTGGCGGCCGCCGCCCTCCTCGTGCGCCCAGACGCTGCGCACCTGGGGCAGGCCGGTGGCGAGCAGCGCGTCGAGGATCATGCTCGACTTCATCACGCTGCGCATGTACGAGTAGTCGTGCGGGGGCTTGCCCGGTGGGGTGCCGAGCAGGATCGGGTCGGGGCGCCGGTAGACCCGCTCGATCTGGAGCTCGAGCACCTGGTCGCGGCCGCCGCCGCCGCTGTAGTAGCCGGTCCACTCCCCGAACGGGCCCTCGTGCGAGGTGCGGTCGGGGTAGAGCCAGCCCTCCACCACGATCTCGGCCCGCGCCGGCATCGGCAGCCCGGTGACCTCGCCCCGCACCACCTCGACCGGTCGGCCCTGGATGGCGCCGACGTACTCGAGTTCCGAGACGCCCGCCGGCACCTCCGTGCCGGCCGCGATGACCAGGAGGGGATCGCCCCCGAGGGCCGCCGTGATCGGCGCCCGGCCCGCCTTCTCGAACCACTCGCGGACGTGCAGCGCGCCGTGCTTCCCGGCCTCGATGTTGATCGTGGCCGCGCGCGGCCCCTGGATCTGCATCCGGTAGGCGCCGGCGTTCACGGTTCCCGTGTGCGGGTCGGTCGTGAACACCGCGCAGCCGGTTCCGATGTACCGGCCGCCGTCCTCCTCGTGCCAGAACGGCGCGGGGAACGCGCCGAGGTCGATGTCGTCGCCGGACTCGACGATCTGCGTCACCGGGCCCGAGGAGACCTCGTTGACGGCGTACTTCGGGGCCTGGGCCACCCACTCGCTCGGCTTGCCGCGAAGCGCCTGCACGAGGGCGTGGTCGTCGAGATCCGTGCCGAGTCGGAGGGTGAGGCCGAGCCGGCGGGCATTGGACATGCTGCCGGTGAGCACCCGCATCCCGGTCGGGTAGCCCTCGATGTCGTCGAACAGCAGGGCGGCCGGGTTGGACAGCCGGTAGTTCACCTCCGACGCCGCGCCGATCTCGAGGTTCCAGTGCGCCCCGGTGACGTCACGGAGCTCCCCTAGTTCACGGACGACATCCAGCCACGAGCGCAGGTCGTGGATCTGGTCCAGGCGCCTCGGCATGGTTTCTTCCTCCGTCTCCGTCAGGTCAGCGCGTCGACGCCATGATCGCGGAGGCTTGGCCTCCAAGAATCTGGAAAGTGTCGACATGTCATTCTCGCAGGGGCGTGACCTAATGTCCAGCCCGGCCCGCGCGCCGGAGCGCGCGGACCGGGCGTCACCGAGCCATTTTTCCTTGCTGATGAGCGGAAACCTGGCCTTCGGCGACGATCTAGGGTGCCGAAGGGGCACCGTCGTCCGGCCGATGACCAAGCCGCCCGAGGTCGACCCGCGGCACCTCCGCTAGCCCGAAGTGTCGACTCTTTGCCGGATCAACCATCAACGGGCGGCATCCGAGGGCGCCGCGGAGGCACCGCCGGCCGCGTTCGCGATCGCGTTCTGCACGAAGCTGTTGTCGATGGAGTCGGCCGGGTTCGGGACGTTGCCGCCCTTGGCGGCCTCCGCAAGGGCGGAGCGCCACAGCTCCTCGTCGACGACCGGCTCGCTCGACCAGATCTTGGTGAAGAAGTCGTAGCCGTACGCCGCCAGCTCCCGGTCCTCGGTCTTGGTGTACTTCGCGATGGCGTCGATGCTGGCATCGCGGTTCGCCGAGTCCTTGAGGAAGTTCAGGCACTCCACGTCGGCCGCGACGAACTTGGCGACCACGTCCTTGTTCTCCTTGGCGTACTGGCCGGACACCGTGTAGACGCTGGCGGCCGTCCGGTACTGCGTCATGTCGGTGATCTTGTGCCAGCCGTGCTTCTGCGTCGCCGCGCCCTGCGGCGGGGCCGTCACCAGGGCGTCGACCGCGCCGTTGCGGCCGGCGGCCAGGAGCGCCGAGAGGTCGGCCAGGTTCACCACCTTCACGCCGTCGGTGAGGCCCTTGTCCTTGAGCATCACCCGGGTGGCGCTGTCGGTGACCGAGCCCGGGGCCGTCACGCCGACCTTCTTGCCGGCCAGGTCCGCCACGGACTGGATGTCGGACTTGCCCCACATCTCGGTGAAGTAGGCGGGGAGCTTCAGCTCGACCAGCTTCAGGTCGGTGCCCTTCACGGCGCCCGCGGCGATCGCCGCACCGTCGCCACCGGCCACCTGCACCGAGCCGCTGGTGAGCGCGGCGAGCAGCTGGGAGCTCGTCTTCAGGAGGGTCAGCTCCACCTCGAGCCCGTGCTTCTTGAAGATGCCCTCCTCCTGGCACACGTACAGGTCGCCGTAGGACGCCGTGTCCGACGGATAGCCCACCTTGATCTTGGTGAGCCCGCCCGCCGTCGTGCCGCCGTCGTCGCCGCCACAACCCGCGAGCGCCGCCGCCGACACCACCATGGCCGCCGCGAACCCCACGATCTTCCGCATTTACCGCACCTCTTCTTGGCTGGGACTTGTCTGGCCGCGGGTGATCGGTCTTCGGTGCCGCCCGGGCCCGCGTGAGCGAGGTCACACAAGTGTCGACACCTTAATTGTCGACACCCTTGGTCGTCAAGGGGCTTGCCAGCCCCGAATTCTCCGCACAGACTCGTTCAAGTCGCCATAAATAGCGATCGAAAGTGTCGACGGCTTTGCAAATCTGACCGCCGTCGCCAACGACGTCCCGTCGACACACCGGGGCGGACGACGAGAGGAGCCGTAGTGAGGCGCGTGGTGGTGGCGATGACAGGTGCCAGTGGCGCGCCGTACGGCGTGCGTGCGCTCGAACTCCTCGGCGGGCTGACCGACGTCGAGACCCACCTGGTGCTCTCCCGCTCCGCGGCGATGACCGTGACCCACGAGTGCGGCGGCCGCACCGTCCGCGAGGTCGAGAAGCTCGCCGACGTCGTCCACAAGCCGGCCGCGGTCGGTGCCACCATCGCGTCCGGCTCCTTCCACGTGGACGCGATGCTCGTGCTGCCCTGCTCGATCAAGACGCTGTCGGCCATCGCCTACGGCCACGCGAGCGACCTGATCACCCGCGCCGCGGACGTCACGCTGAAGGAGGGGCGGCCGCTGCTGCTGCTGGTGCGCGAAACGCCCCTGCACCTTGGCCACCTGCGCGCCATGACCGCGGCCGCCGAGGCCGGCGCGGTCGTGATGCCGCCCGTTCCGGCGTTCTACGCCCTGCCACGCTCCGTCGAGGAGATCGTGGACCACACCGTCCGGCGCGCACTGGCACGCGTGGGTGTGGCCGACGTGGCGCCCGCCGAATGGGACGGCGGGGTCGGGTGACCGCTCCCTCCGAAGTGGACCCACCGGTCGCGCCCGGGACACCGGGCACGACCGGTGGAAGCACGTCACATGTAACCACCGCCGTTGACCGCGACGATCTGCCCGGTGATGGGGTCCGAGCCCGGTGAGGCGAAGAAGACCACCGTCTCGGCGAGATCGTCGGGGAGCAGGGGATCGGTGAGCACCTGGCTGGCAATCGCCTGGTCGCGGCGCGCGGGCGACGGCTCGGGCTCGCTGAGCACGATGCCCGGCGCGATCGCGTTCACCCGGATCCCGTCGGGGCCGAGTTCGGCGGCCAGGGTGCGGGTGAACCCGAGGATCGCGGACTTGCTCGCCACGTAGTGGATCCGGTTGGGCGACCCCTTCAGCGCCGTGTCGGAGCTGACGTTGATGATCTTTCCGTACCCGGCCTCGCGCATGTGCGGCACGACCGCCCGGCAGGCGAGCCAGGTGCCCCGCACGTTGACCTCCATCATCCGGTCCCACTCGGCCACGGTGATCTCGTCGAACGGCACCCGCGACATGCCGACGGTGAGGAAGATCGCCGCGTTGTTGACCAGCACGTCGAGCCGGCCGAAGCGGTCCAACGCCGCGTCGCACATCGCGGCCAGCATCGCCGCGTCGCTCACGTCGACGTGCACGGCGAGCGCGCTCCCGCCGGCGGCCTCGATCTGGGCGGCGACCTCGGTGGCCCCCGGGCCGTCCAGGTCCGCCACGACGACCGCCGCGCCCCGCGCGGCGAGCCGGTGGGCGTAGGCCCGGCCGAGGCCGTGGGCCGCACCGGTGACGACGGCTACCCGCCCGGCCAGGGGCGCTACGGCGCTCATGCCACACCCCCCGGAGCCGCCTGGAGCGAGAGGTTCTTGGTTCGGGTGAAGCTGAGCAGCTCGTCCAGGCTGTTCTCGTTGCCCATCCCGCTCAGCTTGTACCCGCCGAACGGCGCACCGAGCGGGCGCTGACCGGCACCGTTCACCCAGACATAGCCGGCCTGCACCCGTTTGCCGAACTCGATCGCGCGGCCGAGGTCGTTGGTCCAGATGTTCGCGGTCAACCCGACGGGCAGCTCGTTGGCGACCGCCAGGGCGTCCGCTTCGTCGGTCCAGCCGAGCACGCTGACGACCGGCCCGAAGATCTCGTCGCGGGCGATGGCCATGTCGGGAGTGACGTCGTCGAAGACCGTCGGCGCGACGAAGTACCCGGCGGTACGACCGGCTGGCCGCTCGGTCCCGCCGGTCACCAGCCGGGCGCCTTCGGCCGTCCCGCGCTCGATGTACGACAGCACCCGCTCGTAGTGGGCGGCGAAGGCGAGGGGCCCCATCGCGACCCCCGGGTCGAGCGGATCGCCGATCGTGAGGGCCCGGGCCTTCTCGACGAACGCCTCGACGAACGCGGCGCGGACCGCGTCATGGACGAGCATCCGGGACGGCGAGCCGCACGACTGGGCCTGCCCGCGGTTGAAGTTCATCGCCGTCACCGCCGCGGCGGCGGCCGCGTCGATGTTGGCGTCCGGGAAGACGATCAACGGGTTCTTGCCGCCCAGCTCGAGCGTCACGAGCTTGAGGTGTTCGGCGGCACCGCGCGCGACGGCCTGGCCCGACCGCACGCTGCCGGTGAACGCGATCCGCGGCACCCGCGGGTGGGCCACCAGCGCCTCACCCGCCTCCCGGCCGCCGGTGACCACGTTGAGCACGCCGGGCGGCAGGATGCCCTCGGCGAGCTCGGCCAGGCGCAGTGCGGACACCGGCGTCGTGTCGCCCGGCTTGAGCACCACGGTGTTACCGGCCGCCAGCGGGCCGGCGACACCACTGCCGGCGAACTGGATCGGGTGGTTGAACGGGACGATCCGGCCCACCACGCCGAACGGCTCGCGCAGGGTCATGTTGAGGGCGGCGCCGGGCGCCTCGATCGTGTGGCCCTTGAGCTCGCTGGCCAGGCCGGCGAAGTAGCGCACCGTGTTGACGGCGTTCGCGACGTCCTTCGCCATCCCGTCCACCGGAATCCCGCCGTCCACGGCGTCCATCCGGCCCAGCTCGCCGGCCTGCTCGGCCACCCGGTCGGCCAGGGCGTGCAGCCGGGCGGCGCGCTCCTGCCAGCCGAGGGCGGCCCACGCCGGTGCGGCCTGCGCCGCCGCGTCGACCGCACGGCCCACGTCGGCGGCCCTCGCTACTGCCACCCGGGTCACCGGCTGCTCGGTGCTCGGGTCGATGCTCCCGGTCACGCCGCCGTCCGCGGCCGGCACCCACCGGCCACCGATGTACAGCTGGTACTCGTCGCGGATGCCGGCCCGCGAACGTCGCTCCTGCGAGGTACTCATCGTCAATCGCTCTCCGTCGTGGTCGCAGCGCCGTCTGGGGTCGACGTGGCCAGTGCCGCCACGACTCCCACGTATCTCCGCACTAGTACCTCTCCTCCGAAATCTCCCGGTGCGCTCGGCGCTCCGTGGTGGTGCCGTCGGTTGTCCCGGTCGCCCGGCTGAACGGGATGGCGGGCTGAGAACGCGCTCAGCGAGCCAGTCGGGCGGCGAGCCAGTCCGCCGCCGCGGGCCGGACCCGGTAGCCAAGGTTGTGGAGCACGTGGTTGCCCTCCGGCTCCAGCACCAGCTCGGCACGGTCACCGAAGTGCCCGGCGAGGCGCTTGGCCTGCTCGGTGTCGAAGAGCCGATCCCGCTCGCCGTGGACGACCAGGAACGGGATCCCCGTCTGCGCCGGGGCGTGCGCGAGCGTGAACGCCCCGGCGTTCACGAGGGCCGCCTCAAGGTCCGCTGCGCGGGTGCGCACCTGGAACGCCTGCCGGCTGAGGAACGCCAGGTTCGGCCAGGACTCGGCCATGCTGTAGCAGCCGCCCAGCGAGACACCGGCGCGCAGCCCGGGCACCCGCGCGGCCGCCCGCGCGGCGTAGTAGCCGCCGAGGCTGACCCCGGCGATGCCGATCCGATCCGCGTCGACCTCCGGCTGCTCGACGAGGATCGCGAGGACCGCCGCGGCGACGTCCTCCCAGGCCGCGGTCAGCGGCAGATCGAACTCGGCCTCGCCCTGTCCGGGCCCGTCCACCACGAACGTCGCCATGCCGCGCCGCAGGAAGACCTCGCTGAACAGGTGGAGCTCCTCCTTGGCGGCATCGAGACCGGGGACGAGCAGCGCGGTCGGGAACGGTCCGTCGCCGGCGGGGGCACGCAGGACGCCGGGCAGCGGGAAGCCGCCGAACGGCACGTCGATGATGCGACCCGGCCACGGCAGGTCGGCAACGGCCTGGCGGTAGGCCCCCGACGCCTTGGCCGCGCCGGCCCGCATCACCTCCTGGTCGTGCACGAACAGGAACTTGCCGAAGTGGTACTCCAGGGCGGCGATCAGGCGCAGCTCGGCTGCCGTGAGCCTGGCCCCGGCCCGCTCCGCGTCGGTCGCGTCACGCATCCGGGCGTCGCCGGCGCGCTCCCACGCGGCGTACCACGCCGTCCAGTCGCCCAGCTCGGACTTGATGTTCTCCAGGTCGGCCAGTGGCACCCCGTTGCTCACGAACCGGTGCGTGAGGTGGTCGGCCTGGTGGGTCGCGTTCGGAAAGGTCATCGTCTTCTCTCGATCGAGGACTGGGCGGGGGGAACGGTCGGGACGCACACCCACAGGACGTGCGGCGGGTGAAGCGGTACGTCGCGCAACCGCCGCCGGCTGCGCCACCAGCGCCACGCGACGTAGCAAGCGACGACGGCGGCGACGGCGGCACCCGACCGGGCGAGGGCACGACCGGGGTCGGTCGGCCGGCGGCCGGCATCGGTCGACGGGCGGCCCGTGTCAGGCGGCTCGGTCTGCTCCTGGCCCGCGCCGGTACGTACGCGGTTGGCCGCCGACCGGGAGACGACACCCGCGACCGGCGACGCCTGCTCGCTCACCGCCAGCGGCGACCGGGCTCCGGCGATGTCGGGCAGCGGAACCGGACCGAGCCGCTCGTGGACCTCGAGTACCGCACGCACGATCCCGCCGTAGCCGGTGCACCGGCAGAGGTTGCCGGACAGTCCGTCACGCACGCGGGCCTCGTCGAGCTGCTCCTCGGCGAGCAGTTCGAGGGCCGCGACGAGGAAACCCGGGGTGCAGAAGCCGCACTGTAGTGCGTCGTTGCGGGCGAATGCCGCCTGCAGCGCGCGGCCGGCGGGCGAGGCGTCGGCCAGACCCTCGACGGTGACCACGTCGGCGCCGGCCGCCTGCCCGGCGAGCACCAGGCACGAGCGCGCCGTGGCGCCGTCGACCAGCACCGTGCAGGCCCCGCAGACGCCCTGCTCGCAGCCCAGCTTGGTGCCGGTCCTCCCGAGCCGGTCGCGCAGTGCGTCGGCCAGCGTCATGCGGTCGGGTACGGCGACCCGCTCCGGCGCGCCGTTGACGCGCAGCGAGATCTCACTGTCCATGGTGGCCTCTCGTCGCGGCGAACCGGTCGGCCGCATGCCGCAGCGCGCGCCGGGCGGCGGCCAGGGCGAGCCGGTACCGGTTCGCCCGGTCGGTGTCGATCGGTGCCGGGAGCGAGGCGACGGCCGCCTGGGCGATCGACGCCCAGTCGCACTCCTCGGGTCTCGCGCCGACGGCGACCTCGACGTGCTCGCTGACGTCGACCGGCCGGTTCGCGACCGCGAACAGCACCAGCCGGGCGGCCGCGATCCGGGAACCGGGCCCGGGGCTCAGCGTCGCCAGCGCTCCGGCGCGGGCGTAGTCGCCGTGCCGGGGCGAGAACTCGACGAACCCGTGGCCGGTGCCGGAACCGGGCCGACGCACGTGGACGGCGGTGAGCAGCTCGTCGTCGGCCAGGGTCGTCAGGTAGGGGCCGGTGAAGAACTCGGCCGCCGGCACCAGCCGGGTCCCGGCGGACGCCGAGCGGCACTCGATCTCCGCGCCGAGGAGGACCATGACCGCCGGCAGCTCCGCGGCCGGGTCGGCGTGCGCGAGGCTGCCGCCGATCGTGCCGCGGTTGCGGATCGCGGTGTGCCCGATGTGGCCGGCCGCCTCGGCGAGCACGGGCAGCAGCGAGCGCAGCGGCTCCTCGGTGAGCTGGTGGTGCCGGACCCGGGCGCCGATCGTGACCGCCTCGGGACCGACCTCGAGGTGGATGAGTTCGTCGAGGCGGCCGATGTCCACCAGCACGTCGGGGTTGGCCATGCGCAGGGCGAGCAGCGGCATCAGGCTCTGACCGCCGGAGATCACCTTCACGACGGCCTCCCGCTCCGAGCGCAGCACGTCCAGGCACTCCTCGACGGATGCTGGCCGGCGCAGGGTGACCGGCCCGGGCTTCACCGGCGACCCTCCTCGATCAGCTCGAGCAGGTAGTCCGATGTCATCGGCGTCCGCGTCACGTGCACTCCGAACTCGGCCAGGGCGTCGTCGACGGCGCCGGCGATGGCCGCGGACGAGGCGATGATCCCGCTCTCCCCCACGCCCTTGATGCCCAGTGGGTTGAGCCGGCTGGGCTCGTCCAGGTGAGCGAGCCGGATGTCCGGGACGTCGGAGGTCTCCGGCACCAGGTAGTCCGCGAGCGTCGCCGAGAGCGGCTGGCCCGCGCTGTCGTGCTGGACCTGCTCCAGCAGGGCGCCCCCGATGCCCTGCGCGACGCCGCCACGGATCTGACCGTCCACGACGCGCGGGTTGATCGAGGGGCCGGTCTCGTGGGCGACGCCGTACCGCAGGACGCGCACCTGGCCGGTCTCGGTGTCGACCGCGACCGCGACCGCGTGGACGCCCATGGTCCAGGTGACCGTGGGCGGGGCGTAGGTGTGCACCTGGTCGACCACCGGGTCCGCGGCCAGGCCGCCGGTCGCCAGCAGCTCCGCCGCCGCCGCCCAGGTGAGCACCCGGTCCGGCCCCGGCGCCGAGAAGCCGCCCGCGACGTGCTCCACCGCGTCGTGGCCGAGGGCGTGGCGCAGTGCGTCGAGCGTGGCCGCGACGACCTGCTCGGTGGCGTACCGGACGGCGGAGCCCGCCACGACCGCGCCGCGGGAGGCGAAGCTGCCCAGGCCCTGCGGCACGAGGTCGGTGTCGCCGGTGGTGACCAGCACGTCGTCGTACGCCATGCGGGCGGTGTCGGCGGCGATCTGGGCGAAGACGGTCTTGTGCGCCTGTCCCGAGGGCCCGGTGCCGGTCGCGACCGCCAGCCGTCCGTCGCGGCGCAGACAGACCCGCGCCGACTCCGGCTCCGCCGGCCCGCGAGCCGTGGCCTCCATGTAGACGCCCACGCCGAAGCCGACTCGCTCGTGCTCGGCGGCCTCGGCGCGCAGCGCCGCCACCTCCCGCTCCGGGACCAGGTCAAGCGCGGTCTCGAGGACCCGGCCGTAGTCCTTGCCGTCGTAGACGATGTCGACACCGTCGCGGTACGGGACGCCCTGCGCGTGCGGCAGGTCGTCGGGGCCGAGGATGTTGAGCTCCCGCAGCTTCGCCGGCTGGATGCCAAGCTGCTCGGCGGCCAGGTCGATGCTGCGTTCGAGGACGAACGACGCCTCCGGCCGCCCCGCGCCCCGGTACTGCGACGTCGGTGTCTTGTTGGAGAAGACGCCGGTCCCGGTCACGCGCACGTTCGGGATCCGGTAGGCACCGAGGAGATGCATGGCGGTGTTGCCCACGACGCCGACCATCCAGAGGTTGTGCACGCCGAGGTCGACGAGGTAGTCGTCCTCCCAGGACACGAAGCGGCCGTCCCGGTCGACGACGAGCCGGGTCCGGTGGATGTTGTCGCGCGCCTGGGTCGCCGTGGTCAGGTTCTCGTAGCGGTCCTCGATCCAGGTGACCGGTTCACCGAGCTCGCGCGCCAACCAGGGCACGACGATCTCCTCGACGTAGACCGACGCCTTGGGGCCGAAGCCTCCCCCGACCTCGGGGGTGCGCACCCGCACGGTCTGCGGGTCCCAGCCCGTGGCGGCGCACAGCAACTGCCGCACGATGAAGGGAACCTGGGTGGAACTCCAGACCGTGATCCGCTCACCGTCGGGTACGGCGAGCACCCCGCGTCCCTCCATCGACAGCCCCGCCTGGCGGGCCACCCGGAACTCCTCCTCGATCACGACCAGGTCGTGGCCGTCCTGGGGCAGCTCACCCTTGGCGAGGCAGAGACGGACGGCGGTGTTGTCCGCCAGGTCGCGGTGCACCACGGGCGACTCGGCGGTCAGCGCGCGGGAGAGGTCGGTGACGGCCTCGCGGGCGGCATAGTCCACGACGACGGCGTGGGCGGCGTCCTCGGCGAGGTAGCGGTCCGTCGCGACCACCACGGCGATCGGCTCGCCGACGTACCTGACCTCGTCGACCGCCAGGCACGGCACGGAGCGCGGGTGCGAGACGAGGTCGTAGAACGTGCGGAACCGGTCCTGACTGGTGCTGTTGGCCGGCGGGCGCATCGGCTGCACGTGCCGGGCCAGCTCGGCGCCGGTGAGGACGCGGACGACGCCGGGCATGGTGGCCGCCGCGGAGACATCGACGCCTCGCAGCCACGCCGACGCCACCGAGCTGCGGACGAATGCGGCGTGCAGACCAGCGCCGGGTAGCAGGTCGGCGACGAACGCACCGCTCCCGTCGAGCAGCGACCCGATGTCGTTGCGCTCGACCCCACGGCCGACGTAGGGCTGCTCCTGCCCGGCAGGAGCGGACCGGTGCTCAGCCATCGACCCGCACCCGGGACAGCCAGTACGTGGAGTCGTCGTGTTCCGTCGCGAGCCGCAGGACCCGCCGGAGGGCGTCCAGCATGTGCTCCTCCATCGCGCGCATCGCGGCGGCCGCGTCGCCCGCCGCGACCGCGTCCGCGATCGCGCGGTGCTGCGCGGCGGAGACCGTCAACTGGCCCGGCTGGCTGAGGTTCTTGAACCGCAGCAGCCGGACCCGCCCGTCGACGACCGACAGGGTCTCGGCGGCCGGGGGTGACCCGGCCATCTCGACGAGCAGGGCACGGCACTGCTCGAGCTGGGTGACGTACGCGTCGACGTCGCCCGCGGTCGCGGCGGCCTCGAGGTCGACGATCAGCGCCTGGTGGGCCTCGCGCTGGCGGGTCGTGGCGCGCTCGGCCGCCCATCCCGCCACCAGCGGCTCGATCGCCGCCTTGATCCGGTAGATGTCGGTGGCCTCCGCGGGCGTGACCTGGCGCAGGAACGCCCCGATCCGCGGGCTGACGGTGACCAGGCCCTCGCCGGCGAGCTGCCAGAGCGCGTCGCGCACCGGCGTGCGGCTGACGCCGAGCTGGTCGGACAGCGTCGCGGTGGAGAGGCGGCCGTCCTCGTCGAACTCGCCGGCGTGGATCATCGCGCGGATGTGTTTGACCGCGAAGGCCTTGGCGGAGAGTAACTCCTCCCGCACCATCCCGGGACCTCCCTCTTATATGTGATACGTCAGGCCGACGACTGGAGATCGATCGAGCCGGAACCGGTACCCGGGGCCGGCGGACGCGCCGCCGGCCGGAGCGGCAGGGACGACCGTCAGCCGACGCTGGCCGACCAGAAGGTGAGCCGGTTCTCCAACCAAGCCACGCCGCGCGTGAGCACCACCGCGATCACCGCGATCACCGCGATCGCCGCCATGGAGTGGTCCAGCTGGAAGTTCGCCGTCTCGGTCTGGACGACGTAGCCGAGCCCGCTGGTACCCATGAAGAGCTCCGCGACGATGGCGCCGACCAGCGCCCGGCCGACGGCCTGGCGCAGGCCCGCCAGGATGTACGGCATGGTGCCCGGCAACGCCACCGACCACAGCGTGCGCAGCGGGCCGGCGCAGAAGACGCGCGAGACCTGTAGGTAGTTGCCGTCAAGGTTGCGAGCGCCGGAGATGACGTTGATGAGTAGCGGGAACAGCGCGCTCCAGACCACGATCACGAGCCGTGCGGTGCCGTCGATGCCGAACCAGAAGATGATGATCGGCAAAAAGACCACGAACGGCACGGAGTACATGATCCCGATGAGCGGTTCGAGGAGACCGTGCAGGACGACGCTGCGCCCGATCACCAGGCCGAGCGGGATGCCGATCGCCATCGAGATGAGCATGCCGAGCCCCACCGACTGGAGGGTGTCCAGCGTCGGCTGCCACAGCAGGCCCGAGTCGTTGAGGTACTTCAAGCCCTCGACCGCGCCGAACGGCGAGCTGCTGAACTTGGGGTCGACCAGTTCCGCCCACACCGACAGCTGCCAGGCCAGCAGGACCACGAAGGCGCCGAGCAGCCCCAGCAGGACGGTGCGGTTGCGGGCGACGAAGCTCGGCCGGCGGTCGAGCGCGGTGGCCGGCAGAACCGCCTCGCCGGTCTCTGGTCGCGTCTGCGTCTGGGTCATCGCGCACCACCCCTGCTGATCGCCGCCTGCTGCATCACCAGGCCGAGCACATGGTCGTTGAGTTCCGCGAATTCCTTGGACCGCTTCACACCGGGGTCGCGCGGCCGCGGCAGGTCGATGTCGACCGATTCGACCAGCCGACCGGGGCTCGCGGAGAAGACAAGGACGCGGTCGGCCAGGTAGACCGCCTCCGGGACGTCGTGGGTGATGAAGAGGGCGGTTTTGCCGCCGCTGGCGCTGTCGGCCTGCCAGACGCGGGTCAGCTCCTCCTGCATCACCTCGCGGGTCTGGGCGTCGAGCGCGGCGAACGGCTCGTCGAGGAGCAGCAGGTCCGGGTCGGTGGCGAGCGCGCGGGCGAGGTTCACCCGCTGGCTCATGCCACCGGACAGCTCGCGAGGGTACTTGCCCTCCTTGCCGTTCAGGCCCACCAGCTCGATCAGGTCGGACACCCGGCGCCGGCCGTGCTCGTCCAGCCGGCCCTGCGCCTCAAGGCCAAACCCGACGTTCGCGGTGACCGTGCGCCACGGGAACAGCGAGTGCTGTTGGAAGACCAGCGACCGGTCGGGGCCGGGGCCCTGGATCGCGTGGCCGTTGAGCTCCAGCGAGCCGGAGGCGATCTCGATCAGCCCGGCGACCGCCGAGAGGAACGTCGTCTTGCCGCAGCCACTCGGGCCGACGATCGCGATGAACTCGTTGTCCTTGATCTCGAACGAGAGGTTCTGGACGGCGGCGAAGAACCGCCCGTTACGGCGCTCCCGGTAACCGATACGCACGTCCCGGACCGCGAGTTTCACCGCCCGGTCCCTGCCACCGGACCCGGCCACCGCCGATCCTCCGGCCCTCGACCGCTCCAGGCCCTCGACCTGTGCTCTGGAGTCCACCACCACGGCACCATCCCCTGACTCTCTGGGCAGTCGACGATCTGAACTTGGGAGACCTGTCGACACTTCGAGCAGTAAAGCAGGGACATGTGACCTCCGTCTAGTCCCCTCACGTTCTGTTGATCGTCACCCGAAGGCAACGGACGCGACGGCACCTCACAAGGGATTCAGCTGCACAACTGGGAGAACGGCCACGCCGCGCCGGACGGACGTCCAGGACCGGGCCGCGACTCCAAGGGGCTATCCGCCGTCCGGCCCGATGCACAAACTGTCGGCACTAGTCCGACGGTCGTCCTTTGAGATCTTTCTGCTCCGGTTCGCTACCCCACCCCTGATCCCAGATTTTGGCCAAAGCGGGTCGAATCTACCTGAACCACCGCCTGACGTACGATTGCGGTTCTGCGATGATCGGCTTATCTTTTGGCCAGCTCACACCTGGCTGACGCCAGGGTCATCAGGCCCTCGTGGCCCGGTTCGCCGCCTGGCTGCTGGCGAGTCCGGGCTCGCCATGGAGCCATCTTCGCCGGCGGTCAACGCCATCGCCGACAAAGGGAGCATTGATCGAATGTCACCTCGTCCATCTCCCGTGCCGGGGGCGGTCAGCAGCCGCGACCGCACCCGCCGACGTACCGCCCCTCGGCGGAGCCGGAACGGCGTCGGCTCCGCAAGGTCCGGCAGGGGTGCCCGCTGAGTACCGTCGCCGGATTGGTTCTCGCCGCCGGCGGCGGCCGACGGTACGGGCAGCCCAAAGCTCTGGTCCGCCACGACGACGGCCAACTGCTGGTGGAGCGCGCGGCGGCGACGCTGCGCGCGGGGGGCTGCGCGCCGATCGTCGTGGTCCTCGGTGCCGAGGCCGACCGGGTGCGCAGGCGGGCGTGGCTGGTCGACGCGACGCCGGTCGACAACCCCGACTGGATGAGCGGAATGGGCTCGTCGCTGCGGGTCGGACTGTCCGCGCTGGCCGAGACCGACGCCGATGCGGTGGCAGTGCTGCTCGTCGACACGCCCGGCATCGGCCCCGGCGCGGTGCGCCGCCTGGCCGGAGCGGTCGACGGCCGTGGTGCGCTGATCACGGCCACGTACGGCGGCAGACGCGGACACCCTGTGCTCCTCGGACGCGACCACTGGGCCGGGGTGGCACAGCTCGCGACCGCCGACGTCGGTGCGCGCGCCTACCTGGCGATGCACACGGCCGAGGTGCGCGGCGTGCCGTGCGAGGACATCGCCGACGACACCGACCTCGATGTGCCGCCGGACCGGACCGGTGCGGAACCGGGGGCGGATTCATGAAGGCAACCACGAACATGGGGGTGCCATGCGTGACGTACTGAACGACCTGGTCGCCTGGTGGCGGGCCGGCCAGAAGGTCGGCCTGGCCACGGTCGTACGGACCTGGCAAAGCGCACCCCGGCCGGCCGGCGCGACGATGGCGGTAGGGCCCGACGGCACGGTCGTGGGCAGCGTGTCGGGCGGCTGCGTGGAGGGCGCCGTCTATGACCTGTGCGGGGAGGTCATCGAAACCGGTCGACCTCGCGTGCACCGGTACGGGATCGGCGACGACGACGCGTTCGCGGTCGGGCTCACCTGCGGCGGCACCATCGACATCCTGGTCGAGCGGATCGATCGGCAGACGTTCCCCCAGCTGGACGAGGTCGCGTGGTCGATCGAGGCGAACGAGCCGGTGGCGGTGGTCACCTGCGTGGAAGGGCCCGATGACCGGCTCGGTGGTCGCCTGCTGGTCTGGGACGACCGGCACACCGACTCGCTGGGATCGACACGGCTGGATACTGCCGCCGCCGACGACGCCCGGGGGCTGCTCGCCACCGGCCGCACGGGCACGCTTCACTACGGCCCGGACGGCGAACGGCGGGGTGAAGGGTTGACGTTGTTCGTCGCGTCGTACGCGCCGCCGGCCCGGATGATCGTCTTCGGGGCGATCGACTTCGCCGCGTCCGTGGCCCGGATCGGCAAGTTCCTCGGGTATGACGTGACGGTGTGCGACGCTCGACCCGTATTCGCGACACCGAAGCGGTTTCCCGGCGCCGACCGGGTGGTCGTCGACTGGCCGCACCGGTACCTGCGCACCGAGGTCGACGCCGGCCACATCGACGGCCGCACCGTGGTGTGCGTGCTCACCCACGACCCCAAGTTCGACGTGCCGGTGCTGGAGGTGGCGCTGCGGGAGGACCTGGCGTACGTCGGGGCGATGGGCTCCCGGCGCACCCACGACGACCGGCTCGCCCGGCTGCGCGCGGCCGGCCTCACCGACAAGGAACTGGAGCGGCTCTCCTCCCCGATCGGGCTCGATCTCGGCGCCCGCACCCCGGAAGAAACCGCCGTGAGCATTGCCGGTGAAATCGTCGCAGCCCGCTGGGGCGGCACCGGGGCCAGACTCACGTCGATGGCCGGCCGTATCCACCACGACTGATTCGCCTATCGCGGATCGGCTGACCTCCGGATCAGATCGTGTGAGCGGCCCGTGCGGTTACCCCCGCCGGGCCGACAAGATCTCCGCAGGGCCCCACACCACGTCCGCTTTCGTCGGGTCGACCGGTGGCGACAAGCCCCCACCGCCTGCACGTCCGGCCAGGGGGACGCGGCGATCGGCGGACGGTTAGCGAGGGACGAGATGAACCGGTTGGTTGGTCGCTAAGGGCACGGTTCTGCGTCCTCACTCCACCCCGCCTTGACCTGATCCGGTGCCGATGTGAAGGTAACGCTGTCGCGGGACCGAGGCGGCTGCCGTTGAGCGTGGTGTATGGCCAACATGGAGGATCACGAATGGCGATGTTGGTGGACTTCATCAAGGTCTGGGAAGACCCCGGCCGGGTGGAGTACGCCTTCGGTCTGAGTTCCCGGATGGACCGCCGCCTGGTGATCGACAAGTCGACGAGACGGGCAACGCCCATGGACGGGGAGATCAACGACCCCTTTCGGATGGCGTACTACGTGATCCTCAATCGGCAGGAAGTCGGCGGATACTGGCCGACGGAGGGGGCGGCGGCGTCATGACGGAGGGTAGGGAAGACGACGTGCCGCGCTGGCGCGCCAGCGACCTGGCCGCGCCCGATGTCCAGGCGCACACCTGGGACGTGCTGTATCTCGGTTCCGACGGGAACCAGCACTTCGTCGGCGACCGCATCGGTACATGGCGCGACAGGTTGAGCTGCTATCTCCACAACGCCAACGGGTATACCGCGGAGGACAACAGGCCGCTGCCGTTTTATGTGCAGGCACCGGCCGTCCCCTTGGCACGGGTGTCGTTCGGCTACAACACCACAGGCGCCGCCTTAGCTCGGAGACTGGTGCTCGACGAGTACGGCGCCGCCGAAACCAAGGAGGTGATCTGGCGGCATCGGGTCGATCCCATCGCGGGGGCGTTGCGCCGCGCGGGGCTGACGGTCGATCGCACGACGTTCGGCGGCGGAGCGGTGACGAAGGCCCTCGCCGGGGCCAGGGAAGCGCTCACCCCGGCCGAACGGCTACAGGCGCGCAGAGCCGCGGCCGACTATGCGCGGGCCGGTGACCTGAGTGGACGGATCAGCTGCTTCGTCGGCTACACAACCCATACAGCCGCCGAGCCGGCCGTGGAATTGATCGAGTACCGGCTCGACTACGCCCGTCCCCGTCCGGTCCACAGATTTGACGGGCGCCGGCTGGATGTCGGCGGGACGCTGCGGACGATCGGTGCTGCTCAGGCCAGGCGCCTGTTGATCGCCCTCTTGGACCGCAGCTTCGGCTGGACCCTCGCGGAGGTCCCGCGGCTGATGCGTCACCTCGCCTGGGCCCTCACGGAGGTGATCCCCGAGGCCGGCGTGGCCGTCCAGATGGACGCGGACCGCGCCGATGCTCCGCTTCAGGAGGGCAGCGTGCAGTCCATAACGATCTGTGCGACCAACCGAGCCGCCGGCGGGCTCGCCGACCGGTTCGCGGTCCTGGACGTCTTCGAATCGCTCTACGCTGGCGCCACCGGCATGCTCGGGCCGGCGACCACCGTCATTCCCGGCGACGTGCCGTGTGCGCAATGGCGCGGCGCGGTCGCCACCGTCACCATCGACAACGCCCGCGTCGGCGTCTTCATCGACTGGTGCCGCAACGAGTACCTGGAGTCGTCGGACGCCGATCGGAGCCGGACGTGACGCTGCGGGCGATCAGCATTGACCAGGCCGCCCGGCTGTTCACCATCGTCCGGGACAGTTTCTTCGCCTGGACCGTGCCGGAGGTCCCGTTCCTGCTGGATTCCCTCGGCTGGACGCTCACCCTGGAGATTCCGCGGACGGGTGCGATCGCGGATACCGGCTGGGGCGTACCCGGTGCCGAGGCTGAGCTGCTTTACCGGGACCGTACCGTGGAATCCGCAATGATCTACGCGACCAGCCGGGCCAGTGACGAGCCGGCCGACCGGTTCGCGGTCCTGGACGTCTTCGAGTCGCTCTGCGCGGTCGCCGCCCGCGTGCTCGGGCCGATGAGCGCCGTCATTCCCGGCGACGTGCCACGTGTTCAATGGCGCGGCAGGCTCGCCACCGCCACCATCAAGAACGTCGGCATCGGCGTCCTCATCGACTGGTGCCGCAACGAGCATCAGGACTTCAACGACTCGATCGGGCGGTACTGATGGTCAGTTATGACGAGTTGGTCGAACCGCTGGCCCTGGATCTCGCGTACCTGAGGCTGTCGGACTTCGTCACCCTTTACGCCAACGGCGCCTACGTGCAGGTCATCCAGAACCCGCTCAGCCTGCGGGCAGAACTGAAGACCCGGGGGCCGATCACCGAGGATCAGGGCCGGGCGCTGGTCCATGCCGGGTGGCGAGAACCACAGCGCGGGGAGCCGGTGTGGGTCCGCGACGCGAACTGGCCGCTGAGAGCGGACGCGGCCCGCCAACTCGCGCACCGCATCATCGACGCCGCACGGGCCTTCGTCGCACCCGACATCGCGCAGGTCAAGTACAACGCGCGCAACTACGACACGTGGGAGCCGATCGAGCCAGTGTCGCTGGCCGCGCTGAGAAGGTCTCAGTGAGACAGCCCGGCTGATCTGGTCCGCACGGCGGTCACCACTGCGGCTGGGCCCGTTCGGGGCCGGCCTGGGCCGCGCCGGGCATTGAGGTTAGTGGATCATTCTGGATCCAGTGTTGTCGGCGGTCCGATCGGGCCGGTACCGTGTGGCCGCATAGCCGGCGGGTCGGGGTGGATACCGGCATTCGCACGGTGAGCACCCTGGGTCGCCGCCGCGCGCTCATAACGAGCGTCAGACACGCGGTGCAAGCGTTCGGGGGAGCAGATGCACGAGCGGGAACTGCGCGCCTTCGTCTCGATAGCCGACGTAGGCCGGATGGACTTGGTGGCGAAGGCCCTGGGCTATTCCCAGCCGGCGATCAGTTACCAGATCAAGTGCTTGGAGCAAACCCTCGGCGTCCGGCTGTTCCTGCGTGAGCCGGATGGGCTGCGGCTCACCACGGAGGGGTCGATGATCCTGCCCTCGGCGCGGGCGGTGCTCGCGATCCTGGACGAGATGAGGCGGCTGCCGCGGGACCCGCGGCGAGAGGCCGAGCTGGAGAACCTCGACTGGGCGGCGGAGCAGCTCCGTGGCCGGCTGGCCGCGCCGGATCCGTGACGGTTTCGGCGCCCGGCCGGGCGGGCGCTCCGCGGGGCGTTCGCCGGGCCGCTACCGGGCGAGGCCCAGACCCGGTTCCGTCTCGCCGAGGCGCTGCGGCACGGTGTCCTTGATGCCGTCGATCAGCAGGAGCGCGGCGCGCACGGAGGGCAGGATCATCCAGCCCTCGCGGGTGAGCCGCGCGCCGGTCGCGTCGCGGGTGAACAGTTTGAAGCCGAGCGTCTGCTCAAGGCGCTTGATCTGGTAGCTGATCGCCGGCTGGGAGTAGCCCAGGGCCTTCGCCGCCAGGTCCATCCGGCCGACCGTCGCGATCGATAAGAAGGCGCGGAGTTCCCGCTCGTCCATGCGCCACTCCCCACGCCAGCGACCGACGAGAAACCATTCACCACCGCGGCGGGTGGGGCACTGTGCCGGGAAATCCGCATTCCAAGGTGGAAACGGCAGGACCGCGCAAAGCCGACACTATGTTGCTAGGCCAATTGAGCGAAACGCTTTGCCAGACGCCCGTTTCCGCGCCCTCCACATCGACCCACTGGCGGCCGAGCGGACATGAACCGTGTGTTGCTGCTCACTCTTGTCAGCGTGACATTACTCTGGGTCCGATCACTGGTCAACAGTGGACTGATCCACAGCAATCAATGGATAGTCGCGTCGGGCCGGCGTGACGGACGCCGGCCCGGGCGCGAGCGCGACCGGGCCGCTGCCCGCATCACCTCGGATGAGGCCCCCACGGCCAGTCGCCCCGGGACCACTCATGGCCGGTGGGCGTCCGGTCCCACGGCCGGTCGCCGCTGCTCGGCGCCGGCATCTCGAAGACCGGGTCGGACAGCGACTCCGCGACCGCGGGCCGGCCCGGATCGCCGCCCCGGGTACCGGACGCGGCTTCGCCGAGGACGGACGCGAGCGCGACGGCGGCGGCTGCGGCCGCGGCCGCCCGCCATAACCAGGCCGGGCGCGCCGATTCGGCGGCTTTCTTTACGCCAGTCATGCGGCCATGTTGACCGTCCATCGACTCCCCTCGCAACCTCGCCCCCTCCGCCCCGATACGGAAATTTGATCCACCGGCTACCACCCCGCCGCCACGGGGCCGCGGACGGATCCGAACGGATCCGGGACGTTGCAGGTGGCGGCGCCGTGGGGCAGGTCGGCCCGGGGGTGGTGCGGACATTTTCAGCCGGTGCGCAGCGGCCGGTTCGAGTTTTTCGATCGGCCGGGCGGGACCCGCGATGCCCCTGAGGTCCGGGCGCGGTGACCGGCCCCGTCGGCCGGCGGGCACCGGCCGGGGACGGCGGCCCGGACCCGGGGTCAACCCGTGCGCACCTGGTCGATCTCGCGCCACACGCGCGCCGCCAACTGGTACGCGGCCAGCTCGTCGCAGAGTCGCGCGGCCCGGCGCAACTGTTCGACCGCGTCGTCGGGGCGGTCCGTCCGGTGCAGCGCACGCCCTTTCGTCACCAGCAGACGCACCAACTCGAAGCCACTCAGTGCGCCCTCGTCCACCCGTTCGACGAGTTCCAGCGCCGCCTCCGCCCGCCCGGCCGCCAGCGCGTACCGGGCCTCGAGGCTCGCCAGCAGCGGCACCTCGCCGGGCAGATCGGCCGCCGGGATGGCGGCGCGCGCCCCCTTCAGGAACGGCTCGGTCTCTGCCAGGTCCACCTCCGCGTCGAGCAGCGCGGAAGCGGCGGAGCGGGTGAACCGCGCCCAGTCCCGCAGCGGGGTGCTCGGGCTGGTGAGCATCTGGCTTGCCCGGCGGATGTGCGCCACGGCCCGCCGCTCGTCGCCGATCCGGGCGTACGCGACGCTCGCGGTCCAGTGCGCGCGACCGGACAGCGGCGGGCTGTCGATCTGGTCGGCGACCTCGAGCATCTCCTCGATCAGCCGCGGCACGTCGGCGGAGCCCCCGGTTTCGCAGAGCACCGACACGGTGACCGACAACAGTCGCACATGCTGTGCACTGTGGAAGAACTGGGTGCCCTCGATCGCGCCCAGGGCCCGGCACGCGCACTCCAGCGCCTCGGCGAGCCGGCCGGTGTCGCGCGCCGCGCTGGCCCGCTCGGTGTCCACTTTGATCATCAGCTCGGGGGCACCGATCGCCGTGGCCAGGCCGGCCAGCTCCACGCCGAGCCGGTAACGCCTCTCGTAGTCGGCCTTCAGGGTGAAGATCTCGTCCAGGGCCAGGCCGTACTGGAGCGCGGCGAGGACCATGCCCGCGTCCCGGGCCTCCCGGTACGCGTGGTCGAAGCGGTCCGCCGCGGCAGCGAGGTCGCCGTGGTCCGCCGCGCTGCGCGCCAGCAGTTCACGGACCAGCCGGTCGGCGCTGGCGCGCGAGGGCTCACCGGCCGCGACGTCGGCCTGCTCCACGAGGTTGGTGAGCGGCACGCCGAGTGCCCGGGCGATCTGGAGCGCGACCTCGAGCGTAGGAACCCGGGCACCGGACTCCAGCAGCGAGACGTAGCTGGGGCTGACCACGCCGGCGGCCAGGTCGCGTTGGGACAGCCCGCGGGCGACCCGAAGCCCGCGCAGCCGGCGCCCGAATTCCGGCTGCGAAACAGCATTCGCCATCAGCGTGCCCTTCGGCTGCCGAAGATAGGAGGAAACCCGACTAATCCACAAGAGTAAGCGCCGGTTGACTGGAGATGTCAACTCACCCTCATCGGCGCCGGCGACCCACGACGCCAGTCATGACACGCACGTGTTCGCCCCGCGCTGCCGATTCCGGTACCGACCCCACCTCGGCTCCGGCGCTACCCTCAAAAACTTCGATGTGTGATTCCCTGCGAGCGCCGCCCGCCCATACCGTGTGGCCCTGTACCCGTCCATCGTCCGGGAAGGAGCGCACCATGTTCGACAACGGCGTGTTCGACGCCGCAGGCAGCGTCGTCGAGGAGCTGTCCGCACAGGAGATCGACACCACCGCCGCACAGGCCGCTGGCGGCCTGTGGACGGTCCCGACCACCAGCACCATCGGCTGGATCTGCACCCTCTCGTGGGAGTGCAGCTTCCCGCGGCGGCGCTGCGACGGCGGCGACTAACCGGCGCGGCACCACACCAGTCGGGACCCGGGCCGCCCGTGCCCGGGTCCCGACGCGCCGGGGGCCGGCACCGCCCGGCCGCCGCGGACCGACCCGACCGGAGCGACCGACTGGAGTGAGCGGCCACATGCGACCGAGCGAGATCCGCGACCTGTTCCCCGAGCTCTCCTCCGAGGCCGACGTGCGCCGACTGGTCACCAGCGTCTCCGGCGACCTGCTCGCGCGGGCGCGGGCGCCGATCGACCGTACCGGCCGGCTGCGGTCGCTCGGCGCGCTCTGCGCCGACGTGGTTCCCGACGGGCCGGCCGCGTTCGACGCCTTCGCGCGGGGCTTCTGCGAGCGGTTCCGGCCGGCCGGCCGGGCGGCGTTCGAGGGCTCGCCGCTGACCCGGGACCGGGCCGCGGCGCTGACCGGGGACCTGCTCGACTGGTTGACCGAGCGGGCGCAGCAGGTGGCGCTGCGCACCCTGGTGGTGATCCTGCACCAGCTGCGGGACGCCGGCGCGCTGCGCGGTGGGAGCCCGGAGGAGCGGTTCTGGTACTTCTGCCGGATCAGTGCCGAGCCGCGGTTCCGCCGCACCGTGCTCGAGGTCTTCCCCGAACTGAACCGCCAGCTCACCGCGCTCGCTGGCAACGGGGTCGACCACGTCCGCGCGATGCTCGATGCCACCACGCGAGCCATCGCCTCGGGTGCGGTGCCGGGGCCGGGGCCGGCGGACCCGGTGCCCCCGCGCCTGACGCGGGTGGACTACGGCCTTGGCGACACCCACGCCCGGGGCCAGTCGGTCTGCCGGCTGACGTTCGACGGCGACCACACCCTCGTCTACAAGCCCCGGCCGATGGCGATCGAGCGGGCGTTCGGCCACTTCGTCACGCGGATCAACGCCGCCGCCGGCACCCGGCTACCGGTCCTGCGGGTGTGGTGCGGCGCGGACCGCGGCTGGCAGGAGTACGCCGACCGGGCCGACCCCGAGCCGGGCGACGCGTACTTCCGGGCCTGCGGCCACCTGCTCGCCGTGCTCCACCTGCTCCGCGCCTCCGACATGCACTACGAGAACGTGCTGAACCACCGCGGCCTGCCGGTGGTGGTCGACGCGGAGTCGCTGTTCAGCGTCAACCGGCGGGCGGGCACGGCCGCGTCGTCCTCGGCCGAGATGGAGGCGCTGGCGCAGACGGTGTTCTCGGTCGGACTGCTCCCCTCGCGGCTGGCCGACCCGGCGCGGCAGGAGCGCTCCGTCGACATCGGATTCCTCGGCTACACGCCAGGACAGGAGGCGGTCACGACCAGCCCCATCCTGGCCGACTTCGGCACCGACCAGGCCCGGGTCACCTTCGCCAGCGGTTCGCTGGACGCGCCGTCGGTGCGCCCCGACTCGCTCCCGCGCGCCACCGAACTGGACCTGCTGTGTCGCGGCTTTACCGAGGTGTACGACTGGGCCACTGCGCATCGGACCATGGTCGAGGGGTGGATCCGCGAGCTGTTCGGCGCGGTGCCGATCCGCTCCGTGCTGGACGCGACCAGCAAGTACTACAAGCTCCTGCAGACCGGCAGCCACCCGGTGTTCCAGCAGTCCACCGCGCTGAAGAAGCTGCTGTACCACCGGACCGGCATCGGCCGACTGGAGCACGTCACCCCGCCCGTGATCCGGGCCGAGATCAGCGACCTGCTCCAGGGCGACGTGCCGTACTTCACCCTGCGTACGGACGCCACGGAGGTGTTCCACTGGGACGGCGCACCGGTCGCCGACGTCCTCGACGCCCCACCGATGGCGAACGTCGTCGCGGGCGTTCAGGAGCTGTCGCCGCACGCCCGGGACCGCAACCTGCGGATCATCCGCGCCAGCTACGTGGACAAGACCGGGCCGGAGTGCGACGCCCCCGACTACCGGCCGGGCCCGTCGGCGCGGCGCCCCGACGTCGACGCAGCGACCCGCCAGATCGTCGCCGCGATCGCCGCCGAACTGCACGACGACGCCGTGATCGCCCGCGACGGCCGGGTGGCCTGGATCGGCGCGACGATCAGCAACACCGCCCGGGAGTTTCCGTGGCGGGTGGACGGCCTCGGCGACGACCTGTACGCCGGCGTGCCCGGCCTGGCGCTGTTCCTGGCCGCGGCCGGGGTGCTGCTGGACGAGACGCGTCACCGGGACCTCGCCGAGCAGGCCCTGCGGCCCCGGGCGGAGGCGCTGCTACGGGACCCGGCCAGTCGCCGCGAACGGATCACCGGTGGCCTGGCGGGCGGCTACCCGGGGTTGGCGTTCGCGCTCGTCGAGGCGGGCCGGCTGGGCGGCTCATCCGAGCTGGTCCGGCTCGGCGGGCGGCTGTGGGGCCACGTCGCCGAGGATCTCGCCGGGCTCACCGACACCGACTTCCTGATGGGCTCGACCGGGCTGCTCGCCGGGTCGCTGCACGTCGCGGCCGCGCTCGCCGAGTGGGGCCTGCCGGCCGGGCCGGCCCGCGCCGCGGCCGACGCGGCGTTCGCCCACCTGGTGGCCGGGGTGGACCTGCGCCCGCCCGGCCCCGGGCAGCTGGTCTACACCGGTTTCTCGCACGGCACCAGCGGCGCCCTGGCGGCCCTGGCCCGATACGCCTCGGTGACCTCGCGGGGCGCCGGGCCGCTCGCGGAGCTGACCGCCGTGCACGAGGGCCTGCACACCGACCCCGGCCGCGGGTGGCCGATCAGCAGCCTGACCGACGAGACGGCCCGGGGCTGGTGCCATGGCTCCCCCGGCGTGCTGCTCGGAGTCTGCGAGCGGCTGGACGCGGGGGCCGGACCCGTCGCGCACCCGCCGTCCCGGCCGGAGCACCTTGCCCGGGTGGTCATGCGGACCGGATTCGGCCTCAACCTGTCGCTGTGCCACGGCGACATCGGCAACCTGACGATCCTGGACCGGGCGGCGCGGTTCGACGGCAGCGGCGCCGTGGCCGATTTCGTGGCCGCCCGCCGGGCCGACCTGTGCCTGCGGATCGTGCCGGACATGCTGGCCGCCCGGGTCGGCAAGTCGGTGGTCAACGATTCGCTCTACGTCGGGCTGGCCGGCATCGGGTACGGCCTGATCGCTCTGTCCGGCCTGCTGCCCGTGGCGTCGCCGCTGGCGCTCGGCGCCGCCGCCGGGTCACCCGCCGCCCCGGCGGCGCCGGCGGTCGGCCGATGATCCGCCCGCGGCTCGGCGTGGCCAGCCGGCCCGGGTGGCGCCGCCGGCTGGTCGAGCAGCTCAACCAGACCGAGTGCGGCCTGTGCTGCTGCGCCATGCTGCTCGACCTGGCCGGGCACGGCGGGTCGATGCCCGAGCTGCGCCAGCGCTACCACGTCGGCCGGGACGGGCTCACCGTGGCGAACCTGGTCACCGTGCTGGCCGAGCAGGGCGCCACGCCGCACGTCTACCGGACCGGCGCGGCCGGCGTCGCCACGCTCGGCGGGCCGGCCATCTGCCACTGGCAACGCTCGCACTTCGTGGTGGTGGTCGGGTTCGACGCCCGCGGGGTGACCCTGCTCGACCCGGGCGCGGGGCGGCGCCGAGTCACCCCGGCGGAGTTCGTCGAGGGCTTCTCCGGCCTGGCGGTGACCGTCGACCCGCCGGCCCGCCGCCGCCGGGCGGCCCGGCCGCCCGCCGCCGCCCTGCTCGCCCGGTTCGCGCGGGAACGCGTGGCGCTGCTCGCGCTGGTGCTGGCCCTGTCCCTGGGGGCGGCGCTGGTGCCGATGGCCATCCCGAAGCTGCTCGCCCGGCTGTTCGACGGCGCCGGGGGGTCGTTCTCGGCCGGCCTGCCGCTGCTGGGCATCGGCCTGGCGTTCGCGCTGGTGCTGTTCCTGCGCACGGTGGTCGGGGTGATCGCGTCGGTCGCCGTCGGCCGGTCGATGTCCCGCGCGGTCTTCGACCGGCTGCTGCGGCTGCCCTACGCCTTCCACGAGAACCGCGGCCCCGGCGAACTGATCTTCACCCTGGACTCGGTGCAGCAGTTACGCGCGCTCATCTGCACCGACCTCATCCAGGTGGCCGTCGGCGGGGTGCTGTCGCTGGTGCTGCTCGGCTGGCTGGGCCTGGTCTCGGTCGCGGCGATGCTGCTGACCGTCGCGCTCGTCGCCGCGCTGGTCGGCTGCGCCGTGCTCGCCGGCGGGGCGGTGCGCCGGTTCGCCTTCGAGGAGACCCGGGCCCGGGCCGACCTCCAGTCCACCCAGATCTCGGCGGTCTCCGGACTGGAGACGATCAAGACGAACGGCATGGAGGCCGACTACGTCGAGATGTGGCAGCGGCGCAACGACGCGGTGCAGCGGCGGTTCGCCTCGCTCCAGATGATCCAGGGCGGCTTCAGCTCGCTGACCGCCGGCATCATGTTCGTCGGCCCGATCGTCATTCTCGCCCAGGCCGCCCGCACCGCCGGGGCCACCGTGGCGACCCTGGTCGCCGTGCAGGCGCTGACCGGCGTGCTGCTCGCCCAGGTGAACACGGTGGTCGGCTCGTTCACCCGGGTGGCGCAGGCCGGGGCGCTACTGGTCCGCATCGCGGACGTGCTGCTGAGGCCGGCCGACGACACGTTCCGCAGCGAGGTGGCCGTCCGCCCGGAGGGCGCCATCGAGGTCGACCGGGCGTGGTTCGGGTACGCCACCTTCTCCCGGCCGGTGGTCAGGGGCGCCAGCCTGAGCATCCCGGCCGGGGCCAAGGTGGCGATCGTCGGGGCTTCCGGGTGCGGCAAGAGCACCCTCGCCCGGCTGCTCGTCGGGCTGCACCGGCCCACGTCGGGCCGGATCACCATCGGCGGCGTCGACCTCGGCGCGTACGACCGGGAGCGGTTCTACGACGCGGTGGCGTACGTGCCGCAGAACGTGGTACTCGGCCACGGCACGGTACGGGACAACATCGCCTGGGGGCGGGGGGCGGTGGACGACGACGCGGTGCGGGAGGCGGCACGGCGGGTCGGGCTGGACGAGCAGATCAGCGCCCTACCGCTCGGCTACGACACCCCGGTCGCAACGCTCGGACAGAACTTCTCCGGCGGGCAGCGGCAGCGGATCGCCCTGGCCCGGGCCGCCTTCAAGCGGGCCACCATCGTCGTGCTGGACGAGGCGACGAGTTCGCTGGACAACCTGTCCGAGGCCGTGGTGACCGCCTACTTCGACAGCCTGCCGGCCACCCGGGTGATCATCGCGCACCGGCTGACGTCGGTCGTCGACGCGGACCTGATCGTGGTCATGCGGGACGGCACGGTGGCGGAGACTGGCACGCACGCGGAGCTCTGCGCCCGAGGCGGCCTGTACCGGGCGCTCTATGCCCGGGACCGGAGCCGGGCGGGAGCCCCGGACGGGGCCGACCCGGGGCCGGACGACACCACCGCTGGGCTCGTCGCGCCGGCGGTGGGATCCTGATGGCCCCCCGGTCGTAGGGGCGGGTCCATCGAGCCGCGCAGCACCGTGGCCTCATCTCCTGCACAGCACCGCATCAAATGAGATCCCCTACATCGACCTCACTCTCCGCGCTCGTGGCGCACTTAACGCCAAGCGAGGCCGCATCGACATGGCGGTTCGCGGGCTGCGGTCGAAGCCGCTGGGCTCTCGTCAGCGAACGGATGCCGCCGCGAGTAGGGCTGCGGTGGGGAGTCCGAGTTGTCCGTCGGCGTCTCGATAGGTTGCGGTGTGCTGGTCGTAGTGGTGCTTGATCCGAGCGATCGTGGCGGGGTTCTGGCGTCGTAGCAGCGTGCCGGGAGTGCCGAGCCCGCTGGCGGGACCAGCCCACCAAGTGTCCGGGTGCGTGCGATGGGTCCAGGTGAGCAGTTCGCAACGGACGTCGATGAGGCCCGCTTGGTCGAGCAGCCCGGTGAGGCCGTCGCGGTTGCGGGGAAAGTCCTTGTCGGGCGCCACTTTTGGCAGGTCGGTGGGGCGCTGAACGCCGGCCGCGTCGAAAATCGTGTTCCAGAGTTGTTGGGCGGGCGGGGACGGGTAGGGCCAGATCGTCACGGCGAGACGTCCGCCGGGACGCACTACCCGTCGCATCTCACGGACGGCCGCGCCGGGGTCGCCGACGTGGTTGATGACGAAGTTCGCCACGACAGCGTCGAAGCAGCCATCGGGGAACGGGAGCCGCGGCAGGACCGCCTGGCGCGTCTCAGCGTCCGAGGCCCGGCGGCGTGCGATCTCGAGCATGCTCGGTTCGGCATCCACAGCGGTGACCTTGGCAGCCCGCGCGCAGGCCAGAGCCGCGACGGTACCCGTGCCGGTGCCCACGTCCAGAACCCGGACACCCTCGCCGACTGCGGCAGCATCCAGTAGCGGGCCGGCCGGATGAGCGCAGAGGGAAGCGAAACTGTCCCGGTAGGCCGCCGCCTTCCCGACCCACAGCACCCGCTCGTGATCGTCGAAGGTTGTGGTAGTCACGGTTTCCCGGTCCTCCATTCGAGATGTTGATCGGCAGGCATCCAGCGCCGCCGAGACCGAGCCGTCACGCCGGCCGACCCGACGGGAAGTCGAGGGTGTTGGTGAGCCGGAGCGTGGGCCATTCTGGGTCCGGGCGGAAGTCAGTGTGGGTGCCGTCGAAGGGGAACTCCCCAGCTTCGATGAGCTTGATAAGCCGGTGGCCCTCCGACCGGATCGTCTCGGCCGTGGCGCTGTCGAAGTAGAGGGGGTCGCCGGTGCGCATGAGGACCAGGATGTCGTAGTCCGTCCAGCTTTGTAGGGTCACCTTCGGGTCACGCATCCGATCGACGGCGAGGTCGTACGGGATGTTGCCGTCGGCGTCGACAAGCCGGGCGATATCGCTGCCGACCGAGTGCCAGAGCAGCAGGCCGGTCCCGTCGTCGCTGATCACGCGCATCGGTTGGGCCCAGATGACCCACGGGCCGCGCAGATAGCGGCGAGTGACCACTTGTCCGGGCTCAAACGACATCGCGGCAGCCTAGCCAATCTTGGTGGTCTTGGCTGGCCGTCCTGTGCGCTGGGCGGTGGCCGCCTGACGCCCGGCGTGGTAAAGGTCGGTGGAACTGTGCGGCGCCCGACGTCGCCATCGTCACGGTTCGCCACGATGCTGTTGTCGCATCTGGCCGTGGAAGGCTTCGAAGGCCAGCGCGGGCGTCATCGAACGGGAGGATGCGTGGCTGGTCGACGGGTTCCGTGGTTTGTGATCGGTTGGCCGATCCTGTTGGTCATCTCCACGTGGTTGGCGTTCGCGTCCCGGTGGGCGCCGGGCGGCGCCTGGTGGCCACCGGTGACGTTCGGCGTCTGCGCCGTGGGGTGCGCGGGCAACCTCTTCTGGGCGGTGAAGTACCGGCGCAGGCCAGGCAGCCAATGATTGATCGAGCCCGAGCCGTCGCCGAGGAACGGTGGGCGACAAGGTTCACCTGGCCCCCGGTCGGCTTCAGGTGAGCCTGGCTGGCGGTGCCGTCGAGGTAGTCGGAGCC
>NZ_BBQH01000035.1 GCF_018397995.1 Rhizomonospora bruguierae | reverse complement strand
CGCCAGGCCCGCGCGGCCCGCCGGGCGGCCGAATCGGTGCCTCGCGATGCGACCCGCGCCGCGGGGCGGCCGGCCGGCGCGGTCCCGCGGGAGGCGCCCGGCGCCCGGGCGGCGCGGGCGGATGCGGTGCTGAGGCAGGCGAGGGGAGAGGTGCGATGATCGCCAGCGTGCGGGGCCGGGTGGCGACGGTGACGCCGGACGCCGCGGTGATCGAGGTGGGTGGCGTGGGGCTGAGCGTGCACTGTTCGCCGGGCACGCTCGCCGGCCTGCGTGCCGGCGAACAGGCGCGGCTGGCCACCAGCCTGGTGGTCCGGGAGGATTCGCTGACCCTGTACGGGTTCGCCGACGACGACGAGAAGTACCTGTTCGAACTGCTCCAGACGGCCAGCGGCGTGGGTCCGCGGCTGGCGCAGGCGGTGCTGGCGGTGCACAGCCCGGACACGGTGCGCAAGGCCATCGGCAACGGGGACACCGCCACGCTGACCCGGGTGCCCGGCATCGGGAAGAAGGGCGCCGAGCGGCTGGTCCTGGAGCTGCGGGACCGGGTCGGTCCGGTGCCGGTCGGCGCCGACGGCGCGGCCGGGGTCACCACCGGCGCCTGGGGGGACCAGGTGCGGCAGGGCCTGACCGGGCTCGGCTGGAGCGCGGCGCAGGCGGAGCAGGCGGTCGCGGCGGTCGCCGAGACGGTCGAGGGGACGCCGCCGCCGGTGCCGGTGCTGCTGCGCCAGGCCATCCGCCTGCTTGGGAAGGTCCGATGACCGCCGGGGCGGGCACCGGCGCCGGGGCGCACCGGTGAGCGAGCGGGACCTCGTCTCGGGGTACGCGGACGAGGCCGAGCGGGAGGCGGAGGCCAGCGTCCGGCCGAAGCGGCTCGCCGAGGTGATCGGGCAGCACCGGGTGCGGGAGCAGTTGGAGCTGCTGCTGGGCAGCGCGCTGCGGCGGGGTCGGCCGCCGGACCACATCCTGCTGTCCGGCGCCCCCGGCCTCGGCAAGACCACGATGGCGATGATCGTGGCCGCCGAGCTGGGCGTCGGGCTGCGGATCACCAGCGGTCCGGCGATCGAGCGCTCCGGCGACCTGGCCGCGATCCTGACCGGGCTGGCCACCGGCGACGTGCTGTTCATCGACGAGATTCACCGGATCGCCAAGCCGGCCGAGGAGCTGCTGTACAGCGCGATGGAGGACTTCCGGGTCGACGTGGTGGTCGGCAAGGGCCCGGGGGCGACCGCGATCCCGCTGGACGTGGAGCCGTTCACGCTGGTCGGGGCGACCACCCGGGCGGGCCTGCTGACCGGCCCGATGCGGGACCGGTTCGGCTTCGTCGGCCACCTGGACTTCTACCCGCCGCAGGAGCTGGAGCTGCTGGTGACCCGGTCGGCGCGGATCCTGGACGTGCCGATCACCCCGGACGGCGCCGTCGAGATCGCGGGCCGCTCGCGGGGCACCCCCCGGATCGCGAACCGGCTGTTGCGGCGGGTCCGGGACTACGCCGAGGTGCGCGCCGACGGGGTGGTGAACCAGACGACCGCGCGGGCGGCCCTGCGCGTCTACGACGTCGACGACCTGGGCTTGGACCGGCTCGACCGGGCGGTTCTGACCGCGCTGGTGGATTCGTTCGGCGGGGGGCCGGTGGGGCTGTCGACGCTGGCGGTGGCGGTGGGGGAGCAGCCGGACACGGTGGAGGAGGTGTGCGAGCCGTTCCTGGTGCGGGCGGGGCTGTTGGCGCGTACGCCGCGTGGTCGGGTCGCCACAGCCGGTGCCTGGCGTCACCTGGGGCGCACCCCTCCCGCGCACCGGTTCCTGGAGGGTGCCCCGGACCTGTTCGGCGGCGCCGCGACCGAATCGTGATCGACAAACCCCTGCCGACCGTATTCGGCGTTCCCAGGTCCAGCGACTAGACTCGCCGCGGTCCGACGCGGACACAAACCAGTTTCAGCAGGTGAAGTCGCCGCCGGCGCCGAGTGTCCGGCGGCGGCCGACGGGAAGGCGTACAGGTGGTCCAGGCAGCATCGAGCAGCGGTGGCGGCGCGAGCTACTTCCCGCTTCTCATGATCGTCCTGCTCTTCGGCGTCATGTACTTCATGATGATCCGTCCGCAGCAGAAGCGGCGCCGCCAGGCCGAGCAGATGCAGTCCTCGCTCACGCCGGGCACCGAGGTCATCACCATCGGCGGGCTGTACGGCACCGTCGTGGGCGTCGACGACGAGTCGGTGACGCTCGAGGTGGCCCCGGGCGTGCACACCCGGTACGCGCGGCAGGCGGTCGCCCGGGTGGTCAGCGAGGCCGAGGGTGCCGGGGATGTCGCGGCCGAGCCGGCCGACGAGGCGGAGCCGGCGGCCGAGCCGGTCAACCCGGTGGTCGACGAGCGCAGGAAGTGAGCGCCGGGTCGGCCCGGGGCACGGTGCGACGCGCCGGGTCCGGGCCGACCGGCGTGCCCGCACGGCGGACCCCGCGGGTCCGTCGCCATTGACACTGTTGGATAATCGCGGGCGGTGCCCCAGCGGCGTCGCCCGTGCGGCGCCCAGCGCCGTACGCACACCCGCGTCCGCCCGTCCGGGCGGAGCCCCACCACACCGCCGCGCCGGCGCAGCCAGCGGCGTAGCGCACAGGGAGACACGACAGCCGTGGCACCACCTCAGGGACAGATGCGCCCCGGGCGGCAGCTCGCCGTGCTCGGCCTCATCTTCGTCGTCCTCTACCTCCTGGTCTTCTTCTCCGGGACCGGTAACCTGCCCTTCGCCAAGCGGGTGGAGCCCAAGCTCGGGCTGGACCTGGTCGGCGGCACCCGGGTCACCCTCACGGCGACGAACCCGAACGGCACCGCGCCGCAGGCCAGCCAGTTGGAGCAGGCCCGCCAGATCATCGACGACCGGGTCAACGGCCTCGGCGTGACCGAGGCCGAGGTGGTCACCGAGGGCAACCAGAACATCGTGGTCTCCCTGGCCGGCAAGAACGACGACCGGCTCAAGGACATCGGCGAACCCGCCGAGCTGCGGTTCCGCAAGGTGCTGAAGGTGACCAACGGTGCGGCCGTGACCCCGCCGACGGCCACCCCGACGCCGACCGCCTCCGGCAGCGCGCCGCCGAGCACGCCTCCGGCCTCGGAGCCGGCCGCGACCGACCCCACGACCGCGCCGCCGGCCGGCAGCGAGTCCGCCACGCCGGCGCCCACCGCGTCGGCCACCCCGCCGCCGAGCCACCCCGAGTTGATCACGCAGGTCAAGGAGAAGGTCGGCGACTCGGTGTACGCGCAGGCCGAGGCGCTCACCGAGCCGGTGGACACCAGCGCGGACCCGGCCGCGGCGCAGACCTACGAGAAGTTTGGCGACCTGACCCCGGCCGAGGCGGCCGCGCTGCCGGTCCCGATGCAGTTCAACGTGCCCACGATCAACTGCGACCAGCTCAACGACCGGGCCGCGGGCTCGATCCGCGAGCCCAACCAGCAGGCGGTGGCGTGCGAGGGCAGCACCAAGTACCTGCTGGACGTGGCCAAGGTGCAGGGCACCGACGTCAAGGACGCGAGCGCGGTCCTGGAGAACGGCAGCGACTGGGCGGTCAGCCTCGACTTCACCGGCTCCGGCGAGAGCAAGTGGACCGCGCTGACCCGGGAGGCGTACAACAACGAGGGCAGCGCCTGCGACGCGAGCGCCCTCGGCGACCAGCAGCACTGCCTCGTCGCGGTGGTGCTGGACAACAAGGTCATCTCCGCGCCGCAGATCCTCGGCGTGCTGTCCAAGGGCTCGCAGATCACCGGCAGCTTCAGCCAGGTGCAGGCCCGGGAGCTGGCGAGCAAGCTCAAGTACGGTGCGCTGCCGCTGACCTTCAATGCCAGCGAGGCGCAGACCATCTCCGCGACGCTGGGCACCGAGCACCTCAAGGCCGGCCTGCTGGCCGCCGGCGTCGGCATGCTGCTGGTCATCATCTACGCGTTCTTCTACTACCGGCTGCTCGGCACGGTGATCTTCCTGAGCCTGATCCTGTCCGGGCTGCTGGTGTTCGGCGCGCTCATCGTGCTCGGCCGGCAGATCGGGTTCACCCTGACCCTCGCCGGCATAGCGGGCCTCATCGTCTCGCTGGGCGTCGCGGCGGACTCGTTCGTCATCTACTTCGAACGATTGAAGGACGAGATCCGCGACGGTCGATCACCGCGGAGCGCGGTGCCCCGGGCCTGGGCCCGGGCGCGGCGTACGATTATCTCCGCGAACGCCATTTCGATCATGGCCGCCGTGGTGCTCTACGTGGTGTCGGTCGGCACCGTGAAGGGCTTCGCGTTCGCGCTCGGCCTGGCCACGATCCTGGACCTGATGGTGGTCTTCCTGTTCCGGCACCCGATCATGACGATGTTCGCCAATACCCGGGCGTTCCTGTCGCCCAAGGTGAGCGGCCTCGGCCGGGTGCTCCAGCGGGACACCGAGACTCCGGCCACCACCCGCAACCCGCGCGCCAAGGAGGCCTGACATGAGCGGGCTCGCTACCCGGCTGTACCGCGGTGAGGCCGGCATCGACGTGGTGCGCAAGCGCCGCAACCTGTGGTTCCTGATCGCCGGCGCGCTGGTGGTCGTCGCGCTGTCCAGCTTCCTGATCCGCGGGTTCAGCCTCGGCATCGAGTTCTCCGGCGGCAACCAGTACCAGTTGCCCGCGTCGGCCGGCTCGCTGACCGAGGTGGAGGACGCGGCCAAGACGGCCGGCGCGGAGGTGGTCTCCGCGCAGACCGTCGGCCGCGGCGACAGCGCCACGTACCTGCTGCGTACCGGTGAGGTGACGCAGGAGGAGAACACGACGATCAAGCAGGGGCTGGCGCAGCGCCTGGGCATCGCCGCCGACCAGATCAGCGACAGTCGGGTCAGCCCGGCCTGGGGCGGCCAGGTGACCCGCCAGGCCCTGCTCGGCCTGTTGATCTTCCTGGTGCTGGTCTCGATCTACCTGATCCTGCGCTTCGAGTGGCGGATGGCGGCGGCGGCGGTCAGCTCGCTGCTGCTGGACCTGGTGGTCACCGCCGGCGTCTACTCGCTGGTCGGGTTCGAGGTGACGCCGTCCACGGTGATCGGCTTCCTGACCATCCTCGGCTTCGCCCTGTACGACGTCGTGGTGGTGTTCGACAAGGTCCAGGAGAACACCCGCGGGATCACCTCGGGCGCCGCGCAGACCTACCCCGAGGCGGCCAACCTGGCGGTCAACCAGACCCTGATGCGGTCGATCAACACCGGCCTGGTGGCGCTGTTGCCGGTCGGCGGCCTGCTGTTCATCGGTGCCGGCCTGCTCGGCGCGGGCACCCTGGAGGACCTCGGTCTCGTGCTGTTCGTCGGTATGGGTGCCGCCGTCTACTCGTCGATCTTCTTCGCCACGCCGGTGCTGACGCTGCTCAAGTCCCGGGAGCCGAAGTACGTGGCGCACACCCAGCGGGTCCTCGCCCGTCGGGCGCAACTGGCCAAGGGCGGCGCCGCGGACGCCAAGGCGGCGCGGGCGGCCCGGTCGGAGCCCGAGCCGGTGGACGCCACGCTCGCCGGCACGGCCGCGGGCGCGGCGGCGCCGAAGGCGGGCGCCCGGCCGGCCCCGCGGCGCGCTGGCGCGCCCGGCAACCGGGGCGGGAACCGCGGCGGCGGCGGCCGCGGCGGTCGGCCGAGCGGGAGCAAGCGACGCTGAGGCGGTAACGCTTTGTCGGGGTGGTTCGCCGTGCGGCGAACCACCCCGATTGCGCTAGGGTGAGGCCCGTGACCGAGGGTGCGACAGAGACAGCGGTGCGCGGCGACAGTGGCGTCGCGACCGCCGCGCTGGTGGCCAGCCGGGTCGTCGACGTGCCGGACTTCCCCAAGCCCGGCGTCGTCTTCAAGGACCTGTCGCCGGTGTTCGCCGACGGCGCGGTGTTCCACCGGGTGATCGACGCCATGGTGGACCACTACGGGGACGGCTTCGACGTCGTGGTGGGCATCGAGGCCCGCGGCTTCGTGCTGGCCGCCGCCGTCGCGTACGCCACCGGGGCGGGCGTCGTCCCGGTGCGCAAGGCCGGCAAGCTGCCCCGGGCGGCCTACGCGGCCTCCTATGAGCTGGAGTACGGCACCGCCGAGCTGGAGGTCCACCGGGACGCGTTCGGCCCCGGCCAGCGGGTGCTCGTGGTCGACGACGTGCTCGCCACCGGCGGCACGGCGGAGGCGTCGCTGGCCCTCGTGGAGCGGGCCGGCGGCACGGTGGCCGGCTTCACCGTGGTGCTGGAGCTGGGCTTTCTGGGCGGCCGGACGAGGCTGGCGCCGCGTCCGGTACACGCCCTGCTGTCCGTTTGAGGCATGGCCGTCCCGCCCGGCGCGGCGGTCGCGATAGGGGCGAGGCGTGGCTGCGACGGGTAGCATTGCCTATCTGACCGGGAGAAACGCGGGCGGCGCCCCAGTGCTGAACGATGCACGGGCGCCGCGCCGGATACCCCGACGACATGCGGTCGGGTCGACCCCGACCCCCGGCGAGTGTGATGGGTGAGGAGCGGCCGGTGTCCAGCGACGTGGCCCCTCCGACGGAGGGCGCGGTGATCCCGACGGGCCGAACCGGCGGCCGTCCCGACGACGACCCGGCCGGCATGCCAGGCTCGGCGGGCACGCCCGGTGCGGCGGGCACGCCCTCCGGTGCGCCCGGCCCGGCCGACCCGCCCGCGGTGGCGCCACCGTCCGGCGACCAGCCGGCGGAGGCTCAGCGGCCCCCCGCGGGGCAGGGGCCCGTGGCGGCCCGTCCCGCCGGCGAGGTGCCCGGGTCCGGTGACGACCCGGCCAGCGGCGCTGGTCCGGACAACGTCGTGCCGATCGACCGGGCGCAGCGGTCCGCCGCGACGCCGCGCAAGGCGGCACCAGGCACCGGGGCCGCGGGCAACGCGGCGCCGAGCCACCGGGCACCGACGAACGGGGCCCCGGGAAACGCGGCAGCGAGCAACGGGGTGCCGGGCACCACGGCACTGGGTAGCGGCGCACTGGGCAACGCCGGGCTGAGTAACGGCGCGCTGGGCAACGGGGGTCTGAACAACGGCGCGCCGAGCAACGGGAGCCCGAGCAACGGGGCGCTGAGCAACCCCGCGCCGGGCGGTGGGCCCGGCGAACCGGCCGGCGGCGAGGACGAGGGCGGCTACGGCTTCGGGCTGACCAACGCGCCGACCGGGCGGCGGGTCCGGGCGCGGCTGGCGCGGTTCAACGCGCCGTGGCAGACGTCCCAGGTCAGCGAGGTACTGGAGCCGCTGATCTCGACCCACCGGGCCAGCCACCCCAAGGCGGACGCCCGGCTGCTCCAGCGCGCCTTCGACGTGGCCGCCCGCTGGCACGCCGGCCAGTACCGCAAGTCCGGCGACCCGTACATCACGCACCCGTTGGCGGTCGCCACGATCCTGGCGAACCTCGGCATGGACACCACCACGCTGGTCGCCGCGCTGCTGCACGACACGATCGAGGACACCGCGTACGACCTGGAGCAGATGCGCGTCGACTTCGGCGGCGAGGTGGCGCTGCTGGTCGACGGCGTGACCAAGCTGGACCGGGTCAAGCTGGGCGACGCGGCCAAGGCGGAGACGATCCGCAAGATGGTCGTGGCGATGGCCAAGGACCCGCGGGTGCTGGTCATCAAGCTGGCCGACCGGCTGCACAACATGCGCACGCTGACCTTCCTGCCCCGCCCCAAGCAGGAGCAGAAGGCCAAGGAGACGCTGGAGATCCTGGCCCCGCTGGCGCACCGGCTGGGCATGAACACGATCAAGTGGGAGCTGGAGGACCTGGCCTTCGGCACGCTGTTCCCCAAGCGGTTCGAGGAGATCAACCGGCTGATCGGGGAGCATCAGCCGCAGCGCGAGGCCCTGCTGCGCCAGGTCACCAACAAGGTCGCCACCGACCTGCGCTCGGCGAAGATCAAGGCGGAGGTCACCGGCCGGCCGAAGCACCTGTACTCGATCTACCAGAAGATGATCGTGCGGGGCCGGGACTTCAACGACATCTACGACCTGGTCGGCGTGCGGATCCTGGTGGAGACCGTGCGCGACTGCTACGCGGCGCTGGGCGTCATCCACGCGAACTGGCAACCGGTACCGGGCCGGTTCAAGGACTACATTGCGATGCCCAAGTTCAACATGTACCAGTCGCTGCACACGACGGTCATCGGGCCGACCGGTAAGCCGGTCGAGATGCAGATCCGCACGTACGCGATGCACCGCACCGCCGAGTTCGGTATCGCCGCGCACTGGAAGTACAAGGAGCAGAAGGGCGCGACGATCGTCGGCCCGCCGGCGCACATCGACGAGATGACCTGGCTGCGGCAGTTGCTGGACTGGCAGCGGGAGGCGGCCGATCCCAGCGAGTTCCTGGACGCGCTGCGCTTCGACCTGTCCAGCCAGGAGGTCTACGTCTTCACGCCGAAGGGCGACGTGATCCCGCTGCCCACCGGCTCCACCCCGGTCGACTTCGCCTACGCGGTGCACACCGAGGTCGGGCACAAGTGCATCGGCGCCCGGGTCAACGGCAAGCTCGTGCCGCTGGAGTCGACCCTGTCCAACGGCGACGTGATCGAGATCTTCACGTCCAAGTCGGACACCGCGGCACCGACCCAGGACTGGCTCGGGTTCGTCAAGAGCCCGCGCGCCCGCACGAAGATCCGGCAGTACTTCAACAAGGAGCGCCGCGAGGAGGCGATCGAGACCGGCAAGGAGGCGATCGTCAAGGCGATGCGCAAGCAGGGCATGCCGCTGCAGCGGCTGCTCACCAGCGACGCGCTCATGACGATCGCCCGGGACCTGCACCTGGCCGACGTGTCCGCGCTCTACGCGGCGGTCGGCGACAACCAGGTCTCCGCCCAGTCCGTGGTGCAGCGGCTGATGGCCGGGTACGGCGGCGAGGAGGGCGCGGTCGAGGACATCGCCGAGACGGCGATGGCGACCCGCCCGCCCCGGCAGGGCCAGGCCAGCGACCCCGGCGTGGTGGTCCGCGGCGTGGACGACGTGTGGATCAAGCTGGCCCGGTGCTGCACGCCGGTACCCGGCGACGCGGTGTTCGGGTTCGTGACCCGCTCCGGCGGCGTCAGCGTGCACCGGGACGACTGCCTGAACGCGCAGGACCTGAAGAAGCAGCCGGAGCGGATGGTCGAGGTGAGCTGGAAGCCCACGTCGGCGTCCACGTTCCTGGTGGCCATCCAGGTGGAGGCGCTGGACCGGCACAAGTTGCTCGCGGACGTCACCCGGGTGCTCTCCGACGAGCGGGTCAACATCCTGTCCGCCACGGTCACCACGACCCGCGACCGGGTGGCGGTCAGCCGCTTCAGCTTCGAGATGGCCGACCCGAAGCACCTCGGCCACCTGCTGGCCACGGTGCGCAAGGTGGACGGCGTCTTCGACGCGTACCGGGTCACCTCGGGGGCCTGACCCGACCCTGAGATGCGCGTCGGGCGCCGGCCGAAGCCGGCGCCCGACGATCAGCCGGGGGGCGTTCAGTCCTGGACCGGCTCCATGGTGATCGACTTGATGGTGACGTCCTTCTTGGGGTGGCCGGTGCCGTCCCCGCCGGCGGCGTCGTTGCCCTCCTTGTCGACCTCGTCCAGGATCTTCAGGCCGTCCTCGTCGACCGTGCCGATGACCGCGTAGTTCGGCCCGTTCAGTTCGGTGTCCTGGGAGATGAAGAAGAACTGGCTGCCGTTGGTGCCCGGCCCGCTGTTCGCCATGGCCACCACGCCGCGGGGGTAGGCCGGCTTGTCGTTGGTGGGCAGGTTCTCGTCCTCGAACCGGTACGAGGGGCCGCCGGTGCCGTCCGTCTCGCGCCAGCCGGTGCCCTTCGCGCTCGGGTCGCCGCACTGGAGCATGCCCGGGAACGCGCGGTGACACCGGCTGTCGTTCAGGATGTTCTTGCTGGCCAGGTTCCGGAAGTTGGCCGCGATGCAGGGCGCCTTGGCCAGGTTGATCTTCACGTTGAGGGCGCCGAGGTTGGTGTCCACCTTCATCACCTGCGTCCCGTTGTTCGGGAGGTCGGTGGTCGGCGGCAGGCCGGCGTCCACGACCTGCGGGCTGCGCTCCTCCGGGGGCACCTCGGTCCAGGCGCAGGTGGCGCCGTTGGCGGTCGCGGCGGGCTTGTCGTCGCCGCCGGCGAACTTGGCCACCGCCCAGACCGCGCCGGCGGCGACGAGCAGGACCGCCACTCCCGCGCCGATGCCGGTCTGGACCTGGCGCCGCTTGCGGGCGGCCGCCGCCCGTTCGCTCATCTGCCGCTCGAGGCGGGCCCGCGCCGCCGCGCGCTGGCGCTCCCTGGTGGACGTCACGGTCGTTCCTCCTGGACCTGCTATGGGGTGGGGCCGTCGAAAGCCGTCAGGACCGCCGGCCGGTCACGTGCTCGTTGGGGTTCGTCGTCTGCTCACTGCGAATTCGGGGTGGCGCTCCCGTCCAGGGTGGCGTCCGCGCCCGCCGTGGGGCTGGCGGTGGGCTCGCCCGGGTCGGTCACCGTCAGGCTGTCGATCGTGATGGTGTCCTTCGGCTTGGTCTGCTCGCCGGAGCCATTGTCCACCGCGCCGGCCTTGCCGATCGCGTCCACGACGTCCTGGCCGCCGGTCACGTCGCCGATGATCGAGTACGCGGGGGACTCCGCGGGCGTGAAGTCCTTGAAGAAGATCAGGAACTGGCTGCCGAAGCTGCCCGGGGGGTTGCCGATCAGGGCGACCGTGCCGCGCCGGTACACCGGGGCGGCGTCCGCGGGCGGGCTCGCGCTGGGCGTGGCGTCGGGGCTCGCGCTGGCGCTCGGGTCGGCGCTCGGGCTCTCGCTCGGCTGCGGTGCGTCGGGGACGTTCTCGCCGAAGAACGTGTACGCCGCGCCGCCGTTGCCGGTGCCGGACGGGTCGCCGCAGCGCAGCGCCGCCCCGTCGGTGATCTCGTGGCACGTCGTGCCGTTGAAGAAGCCCTGGTCGGCCAGGTACTTCAGGCTGGCCCCGCCGCACGGGGAGGCGCTGAGGTCGAGGTCCGCCGTGACGGTCTGGCCGTTCAGCGACACGCTCAGGGTCCGGTGCCCGCTGGAGAGGTTGCCGTTCTCCGGCGGGAGGCCGACGTCCTTCAGGTCCGCGTTCGCGGTCGCGTCCTGCCCGTTCCACTGGCACTGCGGCGAGGCCGTGGTGGTCGGCTCGGAGTCGAACACCCCGAAGATCCACAGACCGCCCATGACCAGCGCCAGCACGACCGCACCCGCCACGACCCCGGCCTGGACCCGCCGGCGCCGGTGTGCGGCCGCCGCCCGGCGGGCCATCTGACGCTCGTGCTTCAGGCGCGCCAACTTGCGCTGCCGGTCCCTGGTGGAAGCCACCCGCGCTCCCTCTCTCATCACGTACGTCGATATGGCCAGGTTGCCCGGCCGGCGTGGCCCGCGCCACACGCCCGCAAGAGTGTACGGCGTGTAGCTGGGAACTAAATGGGTGAGGGTAGCCTGTGCGCGCGGCGGTAGTGTAGCCCCGGTACGCGGCTGGAATTGGAGAGATCACCACGATGCTCGTCGCTGGCTTCCCCGCTCCGGGCCTGGGCACGAACTGCTACGTCGTGGCCACCGCGCCGGGGGAGCAGTGCGTGGTCGTGGATCCCGGCATCGGCGCGGTCGACCAGCTCGAGGAACTGCTCGCCGAGCACCGGCTGCACCCCGCCGCGGTCCTGCTGACCCACGGCCACCTGGACCACACGTTCTCGGTCGTACCCGTCTGCGGCGCGCGGGGCATCCCCGCGTACATCCACCCGGCGGACCGCGACCTGCTCGCCGACCCGGCCAAGGCGCTCTCCGCCGACCTGGTCGCGCTGTTCGGCGGCCGGCTGCCCTGCACCGAGCCGGACGACGTCGCCGAACTGACCGACGGCGCCACCCTGAACCTGGTCGGCCTGGCGGTCACGGTCGACCATGCCCCGGGCCATACCGGCGGGTCGGTGATGTTCCGGCTGCCCGGCGACCCCGGCTTCGCCGACGGCGCGCCCGTCTGCCTCACCGGGGACGTGCTGTTCGCCGGCTCGATCGGCCGCACCGACCTGCCCGGCGGCGACACCGCCGCGATGATGGCCAGCCTGCGCGACCGGGTGCTGCCGCTGGCGGACGAGACACTGGTCCTGCCCGGCCACGGCCCGGCGACCACGATCGGCCGCGAGCGCGCCGGCAACCCGTACCTGCGGATGGCGCTGGAAGGCCGGGCCGCCGCGCCCGCCCGCGGCCGCTAGCTTCCGCCCCACCGCTTCCCGCCTGACCAGTCCTGGAGATCCTCGCCTCATGAGCAAGCCCATGCCGCTGTCCGGCTTCCCCGAGTGGCTGCCCGCCCAGCGCATCGTCGAGCAGCGGGTCCTGGCCCGCATCCAGCGCACCTTCGAACTGTACGGCTACGCGTCGGTGGAGACCCGCGCGGTCGAGCCGCTGGACCAGTTGCTGCGCAAGGGGGAGACCTCCAAGGAGGTCTACGTGCTGCGCCGCCTGCACGGCGGCGACGACGAGGAGGCGTCCCTCGGGCTGCACTTCGACATGACCGTCCCGTTCGCCCGGTACGTCCTGGAGAACGCCGGGCGGCTGCACTTCCCGTTCCGCCGCTACCAGATCCAGAAGGCGTGGCGCGGCGAGCGGCCGCAGGAGGGCCGGTACCGCGAGTTCGTCCAGGCCGACATCGACGTGGTCGACCGGGACACGCTGCCGTTCCACTACGACGTCGAGATGCCCCTGGTGCTCGGGGACGCGCTCGGTGGCCTGCCGATCCCGCCGGTCCGCATCCAGGTGAACAACCGCAAGGTCTGCGAGGGTTTCTACCGGGGCCTGGGCATCGGGGATCCGGAGGCGGCCCTGCGCGCCGTGGACAAACTCGACAAGATCGGTCCGGGGAAGGTTGCGGACCTGCTCATGACCAGCGCGGGCGCCACCGAGGCGCAGGCCCGGATGTGCCTGTCCCTGGCCGAGATCAGCGCGCCGGACCCGTCCTTCGCCGACCGGGTGCTCGCCCTCGGCGTCCGCGACCCGCTGCTGGACGAGGGGCTGGGCGAACTGGTCCAGGTGATCGAGGCAGCCGCCGAGCACGCGCCCGGCCTCTGCGTCGCGGACCTGCGGATCGCCCGCGGCCTGGACTACTACACCGGCACCGTCTACGAGACCCAACTGCGTGGCTACGAGCGCTTCGGCTCGGTCGGCTCCGGCGGCCGATACGACAACCTCGCGACCTCCGGCACCGAGCGGTACCCCGGCGTCGGCATGTCGATCGGGGTCACCCGCCTGCTCGGGCTGCTGTTCGGCCGCAACGCGCTGACCGCGACCCGCTCGGTGCCGACCTGCGTCCTGGTCGCCCTGCCCGGCGAGGACGACCGGCGCGCGGCCGGACGGATCGCCACCGCGCTGCGGGCCCGGGGCATCCCCACCGAGGTCGCCCCCGTGCCCGCGAAGTACGGCAAGCAGATCCGCTTCGCCGAGCGGCGCGGCATCCCGTACGTGTGGTTCCCCGGCGAGCCCGACACGGTGAAGGACATCCGCTCCGGCGAGCAGGTCGAGGCGGCGGCCGACGCCTGGACCCCGCCCGCCGAGGATCTCGACCCGCTCATCGCCCAGTCTCCGGCCTGACCGGCCGGCCCCCGTCCGCAGCGCACCGGACCGCCCCGCCGGCCCGGTGCGGACGGTCCGTGCAGGCGGCGTCACCCACTGCCGATATGATCGCGGCGTCTCGGTGCCGTGGGGAGGCGATCATGCAGGATGACCTGGAGCGCATGCGGGAGGCGGAGGCCGCGCGGCGCGCGGGGCGACAGCGAGTGGACCGGCTGTTCGCCGAGATGGCCGGGCGGCACCACACCGGCGCGGCGGCGGACGGGACGGTGACCGCACGGATCGACGGGTGCGGGATGGTGCTGGCCGTGGACATCCAGCCGGACGGCATGTCCCTGTCCCCTCAGGACCTCTCGGCGCGGGTGCTGGAGGCGCTGCGGGAGGCGCAGGAGGTCGCGCAGCGGGGGCAGCGGGACTTCCTCGCCCGCCGGTGGACGACCGGGCGTCGCGGCTGACCGCCCGCCGTCCCGCGCCGGACCTTCGCGCACACCTCACCGCGCAACGGGCAGGCCGGGCTTGAGCGCGTTGACTATGTTGATGCCCGATACCAAGATCTGGGTCCGTCGGCGCCCCGGCCGGGTGCGCGGGAGTGGAGAGGGTGGTGGCGGGTGACGGTGACGCTGACACGGCCGCCGGCGACCGGCGGTGCGCGGCCCGGGGCGGGCGGCGCGCGGCGTCGCCTGGTGCCGCGGCTGGACAGCACCCCGCGCCGGCTCGGCGCCGTCCTGGCGGCGCTGGTGGCGGCGGGCCTGCTGCTCGGCGTCGTGTCGTTCGCCGGGGTGCGGCAGCGGGCCGGCCTGATCGACGGCGTGACCACGCGCGGTGGCGAGCTCACCGTGGCGGCCCAGAACCTGTACCGGGCGCTGTCCGACGCGGACGCCACCGCGGCGAGCGCGTTCCTGGCCGGCGGGGTGGAGCCGGCCGAGCAGCGGGCGCGGTACCAGGCGGACGTCACGAAGGCCGCCTCGGCGCTGGCGGTGCTCGCCGCCGGGCGGGAGGGCGACGGCGGGCGGGACGACGCGCTGGCGACGATCTCGGCGCAGTTGCCGGTCTACACCGGCCTGGTGGAGACCGCCCGGGTCTACAACCGGCAGGGGCTGCCGCTCGGCGCGGCGTACCTGCGCGAGGCGTCCGGCCTGATGCGCAGCCAGCTGCTGCCCGCGGCGCAGCAGCTCTACCGGTCCGTCGCGGCGGATCTGGACCGGGGCCGCGACGGTGGCGCCGGCTTCCCCTGGTTCGCGGTGCTGCTCGGCGTGGCGACGATCGCCGGGCTGGTCTGGGCGCAGCGGTGGCTGACCCGGCGCACCAACCGGGTCTTCAACATCGGGCTGCTGGTCGCCACGGCGGCGGCGGTGCTGCTGATCCTCTGGCTGGGGGTGACCGCGCTGGTCGCCGGCGCCCGGCTGGAGGCCGGCCGGGTGGAGGGTTCGGCCCAGGTGGACCGCCTGGTCGAGGCCCGCGTGGCGGCGTTGCAGGCCCGGGCCGACGAGTCGCTGACCCTGGTCGCGCGCGGGGCCGGCGGCGACTTCGAGGAGGACTACGTCGCGATGATGGCGCAACTGGCCGGCAACGACGGCGACGGCGGCCTGCTCGCCCTGACCGCCGGCCAGGCGCGCGACCCGCGGACCGGGCAGGCGGCCCGCGCCGCGGGCGCGGAGGCGAAACGCTGGCTCGAGACCCACCGCGAGGTGCGCGAGCTGGACGACAACGGCTCGTACACCGAGGCCGTGAAGCTGGCCGTCGGCCCGGGCGAGAACACCACCAGCGCCCGGTTCACCGCCCTGGACGAGAGCCTGGCGGACGCGATCGCGGTCAACGGCGACCGGTTCCAGGCGCGCTCGCGCTCCGCCGGTCGCGCGCTCACCGGCGTGGACGTCGGGGTGGTCCTGCTGTCGGCGCTGATCGTGCTCGGCGCGGCCCTCGGGTTGCAGCGCCGGATTGCCGAGTACCGGTGAGGGGGATCGGGATGCGCAGGATGCTCGCGGCGGCGGGGGCGCTGGCGGCGGCGCTGGCGATGGCGGCGTGCGGCGGGGGCCCGGCGGCGCTGCCCGGCGCGGCCGACGTGCAGGCGGCGCCGATGCCGGTCGGCGCGAAGGACCCGGCGGACGTGCCGACCGCGGACGCCGCCGACACCGGCTGCGACGCCCGGGCGAGCCTGCGCCCGTCCGGCGAGCTGCCGAAGCCGGGGAGCATGCCGGCGGGCTCGACGATGGCGACGATCGCCGCGCGCGGCCGGCTGATCGCCGGGGTGGACCAGAACAGCTACCGGTTCGGCTTCCGCGATCCGGCCAGCGGCGAGCTGACCGGCTTCGACGTGGACGTGGCGCGGGAGGTCGCCCGGGCCATCTTCGGCGACCCCAACAAGATCCAGTTCCGGGCCACGAACTCGGCGGCGCGGATACCGTCGCTGCAGGACGGCACCGTGGACATCGTGGTGCAGACCATGACGGTCAACTGCGCCCGGTGGAAGCAGGTGGCCTTCTCCACCGAGTACTTCACCGCGGGGCAGCGGATCCTGGTGAACAAGGCATCCGGGATCACCGACATCGACGGGTTGCGGGGCCGGAAGGTGTGCGCGGCGGCGGGCAGCACGTCGATCGTGAACCTGGCCGCGTCCCCGGCCAAGCCGAGCCTGGTCTCGGTGCCGGACTGGACCGACTGCCTGGTGATGCTCCAGCAGAACCAGGTGGCCGCGGTCTCCACCGACGACAGCATCCTGGCCGGCCTCGCCGCCCAGGACCCGAACACCGCCGTGGTCGGCAAGCGGTTCAGCGACGAGCCGTACGGGATCGGCGTGAAGCTCACCTCGACCGATCTGGTCCGGTTCATCAACGGCGTGCTGGAGCGGATGCGCGCGGACGGCACCTGGAACCGGCTCTACGACAAGTGGCTCACCGCGCTCGGCCCGGCGTCGCCACCGCCCGCCAAGTACCGGGATTGAGCACGGTGACCGCACCGCTGGGCCGCGACGAGGTGGACGGCGCCATCGTGGCGCTGGTCGCCGCGCACGACCGGATCTCGGCGGCGATGTACGCGGTGGACAACCACCCCGGACGCACCGCGCTCGACGTTCCCGGCCTGACCGGGTACACGCAGCGGTTCGTCGCTGACCTGCGCGCCGCGATCGACGTGCTGTGGTCCCGGTTCAACGCGCTCGGCGCGAGCCTGGAGCAGGTGCGGACGGTCCGCGCGCAGCGCGCCAAGCCGGGCGACAGCGAACTGGCCGAGTTGACCGTGCTGCTGCGGGCGCCGGTGATCCCGATCGGCCCGGACGGGATGGTGCCGGACGGCGCCGCACCGCCCGGTGCGGTGCGGCTGCCGCTGATGGAGTTGGCGCGGCAGGCGGAGGCGGGCGTGGCCGACGCGGTCCACCGGCTGACCACATTGGACTCGGCGATGTCCGGGCTCGCGGCGGCGTTCGGCCCGGTGGCGGAGGCGCTCACCCGGCTGCGTGAGCGGGCGACCGGCCTGGGGCCGGAGGACGCCCCGGTCGCCGCGCTGGACCGCCTGGACGCCCGCCTGGCCGACGCGCAGCGGGAGGCGTTCGCGGATCCGCTCGCGGTCGTGCCGGGGGCGCCCGGGGAGCCGGCGCTGCGCGCCCGCCTCGCCGAGGTGACCACCGGGGCGGACGCCGCCCGCGCCGAGGTCGCCGCGCTGGCGTCGCTGGCCGACACGTACCCGGAGCGGGCGGACCGGCTGCGCGCGGCGATCGCGGGCGTGGAGGCGGCGGAGGACGCGGCCGCCCGCGCGTGCGCCGTCGCCAACGAGAAGATCGTCAACACCGGCCTGCCGGCGGTGCCGGACGCCGACCCCGGCCTGCGCGCCCACCTGGCCCAGCTCGACCAGCTCTTCCGGGAACGGCGGTGGGGGCGGCTGGCCACCGAGTTGGCGGCGGCGGAGCGGGCCGCGGCCGCCGGCCTGCAACGCGCCGAGCAGCTCAAGGTCGCCGCGGACGGGCTGCTGGACCGGCGCACCGAGCTGCGCGGCCGGCTGGACGCGTACCGGGCCAAGGCCGCGCGGATGGGCTTCGCCGAGCACGCCGGGCTGGCCGAGCGGCACCGCGCCGCCGAGGACCTGCTCTACGTCAGCCCCTGCGACCTGCCCGCCGCGACCCGGGCGCTGGTCGCCTACCAGCGGTACCTCAACGAACTGAGCGAACGGGGATGAGCACTGTGAGCGCGAGGAGCGCCCGGAGCGCGCCGGCCGGTGGCCGCGGAGGAAGCACCGCAGTCGTGAACGAAAGGCGGGCTCTGTGAGCGCGAGGAGCGCCCGGAGCGCGCCGGCCGGTGGCCGCGGAGGAAGCACCGCAGTCGTGAACGAAAGGCGGGCTCTGTGAGCGCGAGGAGCGCCCGGAGCGCGCCGGCTGGTGGCCGCGGAGGAAGCACCGCAGTCGTGAACGAAAGGCGGGCTCTGTGAGCGCGAGGAGCGCCCGGAGCGCGCCGGCTGGTGGCCGCGGAGGAAGCACCGCAGTCGTGAACGAAAGGCGGGCTCTGTGAGCGCGAGGAGCGCCCGGAGCGCGCCGGCTGGTGGCCGCGGAGGAAGCACCGCAGTCGTGAACGAAAGGCGGGCACTGTGAAATGTGTGAACCCCGGGTGCGGTGGGAGCTATGGGGCCGAGGGCTACTGCGACGAGTGCGGGCGTAAGGCGCCGGCCGGCGCTGCCGGTGCGCCCAGCGCCGTCGGTGGCCAGCCGACTCCGAGCTACGCCTCCACCCCGACGACGGCGCGCGGGGGATCGGTGCGTACCGCGTCGCGGGGGTCGCGAAGCTCCCGCAGCGCCACCCGCGGCGGGCTGGGCGCCGGCCTGATCGACCTGCCCCGGGTACCGCTGCGCGACCCGAACACCGCGGTGATGGCCGACCCGAAGGTGAGCGAGTCGCGCCGGTTCTGCGTCAAGTGCGACAAGCCGGTCGGCCGGGGCCGGGACGGCAAGCCGGGGCGGCCCGAGGGTTTCTGCCCCAACTGCGGCACCCCGTTCTCGTTCCTGCCGCGCCTGGGCCGCGGCGACGTCATCAACGACCGGTACGAACTGCTCGGCGCGCTCGCGTACGGCGGTCTGGGCTGGATCTACCTGGCCCGGGACCGGAACGTCAGCGACACGGTCAGCGACCGCTGGGTGGTGCTCAAGGGCCTGATCAACACCAGCGACGCGGACGCGATGGCCGCCGCCGTCACCGAGCGCCGGTACCTGGTCGAGATCGACCACCCGAGCATCGTGAAGATCCACGACTTCGTGCAGCACCCGGACCCGAAGACCGGCGTGCCGGTCGGGTACATCGTGATGGAGTACGTCGGCGGGCAGTCGCTGCGGGACATGCTGGTCAGCCGCCGGGAGACCAGCGGCGAGCGGGCCCTGCCGCTGCCCGAGGTGATCGCGTACGGGGTGGAGATCCTGCCCGCGCTGGGCTACCTGCACGACCGGGGCCTGCTGTTCTGCGACTTCAAGCCGGACAACGTGATCCACGCCGAGGAGCAGCTCAAGCTCATCGACCTCGGCGCGGTGCGCCGGGCCGACGACGAGGTCAGCGCCGTCTACGGCACGCCCGGGTACCAGGCGCCGGAGGTGGCCGAGGTCGGACCGTCGGTGGCCGGGGACATCTACACGGTCGGCCGGTCCCTCGCGGTGCTCAGCTTCGACTTCCGCGGCTTCGCCAGCACCTACGCCGACCGGCTTCCCGAGCGCTCCGAGGTGCCGCTGTTCGGGCGGGAGGAGTCATACTACCGGCTGCTGCGCCGGGCCACGCACATCGACCCGGATCGGCGCTTCGGCTCGGCGGCCGAGATGGGCGAGCAGTCGCTGGGCGTGCTGCGCGAGGTGCTCTGCGCCGCGGACGGCGTGCCGCGCCCGGCGGTCTCCCGGCAGTTCACCCCGGAGCGGCGGGCGTTCGGCACCGAGGCGGGCGAGGTGGGCCTGCGCGCGGTCGCCCGCGACCTCGACCCCCGCGCGGTGGCCTGGGCGCTGCCGCTGCCGCAGGTGGACCCGCTCGACCCGGGCGCCGCCTTCCTCGCCACGCTGACCGCCACCGACCCCGCCGAGCTGATCCGCCAGCTCGGCTCGCCGGCCGCGCCCGCGCGCAGCGCCGAGGTGGCGCTGCGCCTGGTCCGGTCCCGGATCGAGGCCGGCGACCTGGCCGGCGCCATCACGGATCTGGACGCCCGGGCCACCGCCGACCCGTTCGACTGGCGGGTGGACTGGTACCGGGGCGTGGCCGCGCTGGCCGCCGGGCAGGCCGGGGACGCCCGGGTGGCGTTCGACGCCGTCTACGACCAGGTGCCCGGCGAGCCGGCGGCCCGGCTGGCGCTGGCCGCCGCGATCGAGTGCACCGGCGACCGCGACCTGGCCGCCCGGCTGTACGAGCGGGTCTGGCGCACCGACCGGGGGTTCATCAGCGCCGCGTTCGGCCTGGCCAGGATCAGCCTCGGCCGGGGCGACCGGGCCGGCGCGCTGGCCGCCCTGGACCAGGTGCCGGACAGCTCCAGCCACCACATGGCCGCCCAGGTCGCCGCGGTCCGGGCGAACCTGCCGGCGCAGGGCGTGCCCGGCGGCGCGAACGAACTGCTCGCCGCGTCCGGCCGCCTGGCGCGCCTGGGTCTGGACGTGGACCGCCAGGCCCGGCTCACGGTGGAGATGCTGGAGGCCGCCCTGGCCTGGGTCGCCGCCGGCAACGCGCTGCCGCCGAACGCCCGGCTGCTGGGTCACCCGCCGACCGAGCGGGGGCTGCGGCTGGGCCTGGAGCGCGCCTACCGCACGCTGGCCCAGCTCGCCGCCGACCCGCCGACCCGCATCCAGTTGGTCGACCGGGCCAACGCCGTCCGCCCCCGAACCCTGATGTGAGTACCCGTCGATGACTGACTTTTTCTGCCCCGAGCACGGGCCGCCCGCCGACCCCGAGGACCGCTTCTGCGAGGTCTGCGGCCGGAACCTGCGCACCGGGGAGGCCGCCGCGCAGACCGCGCCGCCGCTGCCCGCGCCGCGCCCGTCGACGCCGGCGCCGCTGCCGTGGCTGTCCTCCCGGGCCGGGGACGGCGCGTGTGCCGGCTGCGGCGCCCGGGTGCCGGCGGGCGGGTACTGCGACGACTGCGGCCGGCGCCGCGCGATGGGCAGCGAGCACGCCGAGTTGGAACTGCCCGCCGAACCGACCGGCGGGCCCGCCGCCGGCGCCATCGCGGCGGTGACGGACAAGGCGCGGCGGCCGCGGAACGAGGACGCGGTGGCGATCGGGCGGCACGGCGACACCACCGTGGCGATCGTCTGCGACGGCGTCTCCACCTCGACCCGGGCCGACACCGCCTCGCACGCCGCCGTCGAGGCGGGCATGCACGCGCTGCTCGGCGCGCTGGCCGACGGCGCCGACGCCGCCGAGGCCAGCCGGCGGGGCGCCCGCGCCGCCTCCTCCGCCGCCCGGGGCACCGGCCGGCCGGAGGACGGGGATTCGCCCCCGAGCTGCACGTACGTCTCGGCGGTCGTGACCGGGGAGGAGGTCACCGTCGGCTGGGTGGGCGACAGCCGGGCGTACTGGCTGGGCCCGCAGGAGCGGTGTCTGACCGTGGACGACTCGCTCGCCGGCCGGCTGGCCGCGGGCATGGCCGTCCCGCCCGGACTGGCCGACGCCGACCCCCGGTCCAGGGCGCTGATCCGCTGGCTGGGCGTGGACGCCGACGGCGAGGACCCGCAGGTGGTCACCGTGCGCCCGGCCGGGCCCGGCCCCGTGGTCGTCTGCTCCGACGGTCTGCACTACTACCTGCCCGAGGCGGCGGACATGGCCAAGGCCGCCGCCGCGCTCGGCCCGGCGCCGCTCACCGTCGCGCAGGGCCTGCTCCGGTACGCCCTGGACGCGGGCGGCCACGACAACATCGCCGTCGCGGTGCTGCCGTTCCCCCCGAACGAGATTGGAGTGCAGCCATGACCGGTCAGCCGCAGTTCGTGGCCGATGTCGACCAGAACGAGTACCTGCCGGCCGGGCGGCGCACGGTGGACGCGATCGTGACGGTCACCGCCTCCGGCGGGGAGCTGCGGGCCAGCGCGCCCGCGCTGACCGCCGCCGAGGTCATCATGATCGACACGTCCGGCTCGATGACCATGCCGCAGACGAAGATCCATGAGGCGAAGAAGGCCACCGCGGTGGCCATCGACACGCTCCGGGACGGCGTCGCGTTCGCGGTCATCGCCGGTTCCGCGAACGCCCGCATGGTGTACCCGGCCGATACCCGGATGGTTCCGGCGGACCCGCGGACCCGGGCCGAGGCGAAGGAGGCGGTGGCCCGGCTGCGCGCCGAGGGCGGCACCGCCATCGGCCGCTGGCTGCACCTGGCCAACTACCTGTTCGCCTACCAGCCGGCCGAGGTCAAGCACGCGATCCTGCTGACCGACGGGCAGAACCAGCACGAGACGCCGCAGGAGCTGCAGGCGGTCCTGGACCAGTGCGAGGGGAAGTTCACCTGCGACAGCCGGGGCGTCGGCGCCGACTGGGTCGCCGACGAGCTGCGCAAGGTGGCGTCCACCCTGCTCGGTACCGCGGACGGACTGGAGGACCCGGCGGAGCTGCCGGCGGCCTTCCGGGCGATGACCGAGGGCGCGATGGGCAAGTCGGTCGCGGACGTGAAGCTGCGCGTCTGGACCCCGGCCGGCGCCACGCTGCGCTTCGTCAAGCAGGTCTTCCCGCAGGTCGAGGACCTGACCGGGCGGGGCGTCGACGTCAGCGCCCGGATCGGCGACTACCCGACCGGCGCCTGGGGCGCGGAGAGCCGCGACTACCACATCTCCGTCGAGGTGGAGCCGCAGGCGGTCGGCGAGGAACTGCTCGCCGCGCGGGTCAGCGTGGTCGGGGTCGACGGCCCCACCATCCAGGTGCTCACCGAGCGGCTGGTGCTGGCCCGCTGGACCGATGACACGGAACTGTCCACCCGCATCAACCCGCAGGTCGCCCACTACACCGGCCAGGCGGAACTGGCCGCCGCGATCCAGGAGGGGCTCAAGGCCCGGGACGCCGGCGACGCGGAGACCGCGACCGCCAAGCTGGGCCGCGCGGTGCAACTGGCCAACGAGTCCGGCCACACGGACACCGCCAAGCTGCTGGCCCGGGTGGTCGACGTGGTGGACGCGCCGACCGGCACCGTGCGGCTGAAGAAGCAGGTCGCCGGGGTGGACGCGGAGCTGACCAACGTCCGGTCGGTGAAGACCATCCGGGTCAAGAAGAAGCAGGACTGAGGGGAGCCGCCGACGATGGCCACCTGCCCCAAGGGACACGAATCCGCGACGCTGGACTACTGCGACCAGTGCGGTGCCCCGATGCCCGGCGCGGCGGCGCCCGCCCCCGCCCCGGCGGCGACCCCGGCGACCCCGGAGGCGGCCGCCCCGGCGGCTCCCGCCGGAAAGCCGTGCCCCGTGTGCGGGACGCCGCAGAGCGGGCGGTTCTGCGAGGAGGACGGGTACGACTTCCTGCTCCAGCCGCCCGTGGAGCAGTTCGCGATGCCTTCCCCGGCGCCCTCCGTCGCCCCGGGGTCCGAGGCGGCAGCATCCTCGGCGGCGCCGGTGTCCGCTCCGCCGGCCACCCCGGCCGCCGGGCTGACCGTGGCGGTCGGGGCCGACCGTGCCTACTACGACGCGGTCATGGCGATGGGCGGCGAGGACGCGGGCGGCATCACGTTCCCGCCGTTCGTGGCCGAGCGCCGGTTTCCGCTCGCCGGCCAGCAACTGCTGATCGGTCGGCGCAGCCGCTCCCGCGGGGTGCAGCCGGACATCGACCTGGGCGGCCCGCCGGAGGACCCGGGCGTGTCGCACGCCCACGCGCTGCTGGTGAAGCAGGCCGACGGCTGGGCCGTGGTGGACCTGGAGTCCGCCAACGGCACCTACGTCAACGACCCCGACTCGGAGCCCATCCCGGCCAACACCCCGGTACCGGTGAAGGAGGGCGATCGGGTGTTCGTCGGCGCCTGGACGGCACTGGAGATCCGCGCCTGACCTGGCAGCCAACGCCGGTGGCCAGCACTCGGCCGGTGGGCCGCCCGGCCGGCGCCCGGTGCGCCGAGTCGGCGACCTCGGCGATCGGCGGGCCGTCCGGCGCGGGGAAGCGCAGGGCGGGTGCGTCGCCCGGGTCGAGCGTGTCGGCGTCGAGGTGGTACGGGACCGCGACCCGGATCACGCGGGCGCGTCGGTGAACACGTCGGCCAGGTAGCCCTCCACGTCCGGCGCGTCCGGCCGGTCCCGGACGAGGCGGCTCCAGGCGGCTCGCTCGTGCTCGGTGAGCAGCAGGTCGGAGACCGCGCCGATGGCCGCCGACGCCAGCGGCGCCAGCGCCCGGGGCGCCGCCGTCGGGGTGGCGAATGCCCGTACTTTCCTTGATGCCGAGCGTCTCGTCAAGCAAACTTGACACCATGGACGACACCCCCGGACCGGACGCCGCTCGGCTCACCGAGGCGGCCGGCATGCGCGACCCGGAGACCGGCCTGCGCGCCGTCACCGCGCTGCGCAAACTCGTCGAGCACCTGGAGGCGGTGCAGGTGCGCAACGCCCGCCGGCAGGGCTGGTCCTGGCAGCGGATCGCCGGGGTCCTCGGCGTCACCCGCCAGGCCGTGCACCAGAAGCACGCCCACCGCGAATAGAAAGGGAACGAGCGATGTTCGAACGATTCACCAAGGACGCCCGCGAGGTCGTCACCGGCGCCGTCGCCCTGGCCGCCACCCTCGGCCAGTCGCACGTCGGCCCCGAGCACCTCGCGGCCACCCTCCCCACGGCCGGCGGTCGCGTCGCCGACCTGCTCGCCGCGCACCACGTCGACCCGGCGGCGCTGACCGCCGCGGCCGGCGGTGGCACCCACGGCGGCATCCTCAGCGACGCCGAGGTCGAGGTCCTGCGCAGCGTCGGCGTCGACGCGGACGAGGTCCTGCGCCGCATCGAGCAGGAGTTCGGCGCCCAGGAGCCCACCCGCCCGTCGCGGCGCCGCCTCCGCCGGCCCCTGCGCCCCGAGGTGAAGGTGGTTCTGACCCAGTCGCTGCGCCAGGCCCAGGCGATGCACCACCGCGAACTGCGCACCGAGCACATCCTGCTCGCCCTGCTCGCCCAGCCGGCCCCCGACCCGGCCACCCGCCTGATCCAGTCCCGCGGCCTCACCTACGACACCGCCCGCTCCACCCTCGTCGCCTAACCCACCCTCGCCGCTCTCCCGTCGACCTTGGACTCGGCGCTGTGTCGGTGCCCGGGGTGCCTCGGGGCCGCGAGAGCGCCTTCGCGGGCGCGGGCGAGCGCGGGAGGGTGCGAGGCGAGCGTGGGAGGGTGCGGGCTGGGTCTGCCGGCGGGGGCGCGGCCGGGGCTGACACAATGCGAAGGTTGTCTCGCCTGAAGGGGAACGCATCGTGATCCGTACCCATGCCGCCGGCGCGCTGCGCGCCGCGGACGCCGGCTCCACCGTCACGCTCGCCGGGTGGGTGGCCCGGCGGCGCGACCACGGCGGGGTGATCTTCGTGGACCTGCGCGACGCGTCCGGCGTGTCGCAGGTGGTGTTCCGGGAGGAGATGGCGGCCGCGCACGCGCTGCGCAACGAGTTCTGCGTGCGGGTGACCGGCACGGTCGAGGGTCGCCCCGCCGGTAACGAGAACCCCGAACTGCCCACCGGCGAAATCGAGGTCAACGCCTCGTCCCTGGAGGTGCTCTCCGAGGCGGCGCCGCTGCCGCTGCCGGTGGACGACAACGTCGACGCCGGCGACGACGTGCGCCTGCGCTACCGGTACCTGGACCTGCGCCGCGCCACCCCGGCGGCGTCGATCCGGATGCGATCGCAAGCCAACCAGCTGGCCCGCAGGGTGCTGCACGACCGCGACTTCGTGGAGATCGAGACCCCCACGCTGACCCGCTCCACCCCGGAGGGTGCCCGCGACTTCCTGGTACCGGTGCGGCTCCAGCCGGGCACCTGGTACGCGCTGCCGCAGTCCCCGCAGCTGTTCAAGCAGTTGCTGATGGTGAGCGGCATGGAGCGGTACTACCAGATCGCCCGCTGCTACCGGGACGAGGACTTCCGGGCCGACCGGCAGCCCGAGTTCACCCAGCTCGACATCGAGATGTCCTTCATCACCCAGGACGACGTGATCGAGCTGGGTGAGGCGATCGTGGCCGAGCTGTGGGGCGAGCTGGCCGAGACCGAGGTGCCCCGGCCGATCCCCCGGATCACCTGGCACGACGCGATGGCCCGGTACGGCTCGGACAAGCCGGACCTGCGCTATGGCGTCGAGCTGACCGAGCTGACCGACTACCTGCGCGGCACCGAGTTCCGGGTGTTCGCCGGCGCGATCGACGCGGGTGGGTACGTGGGCGCCGTGGTGATGCCCGGCGGCGCGTCCCAGACCCGCAAGGAGCTGGACGGCTGGCAGGACTGGGCGAAGGCGCGCGGCGCCCGCGGCCTGGCCTACGTGGTGCTGGACGCCGAGACCGGCGAGGCGCGCGGCCCGGTGGCGAAGAACCTGTCGGCGGCGCACCTGGCGGGCCTGGGCGACGCGGTCGGCGCCAAGCCGGGCGACGCCATCTTCTTCGCCGCCGCGGCCGAGCGGCGGGAGGCGCAGGAACTGCTGGGCGCCGCCCGGCAGGAGATCGCCAAGCGGGCCGGGCTGATCGACGAGAACGCGTGGGCGTTCTGCTGGGTCGTGGACGCGCCGATGTTCGAGCCGGACGGCGAGGGCGGCTGGACCGCCGTGCACCACCCGTTCACGTCCCCCACCGACGAGTGGGTGGACCGGTTCGAACAGGCGCCGGACCGGGCGCTGGCCTACGCGTACGACATTGTCTGCAACGGCAACGAGATCGGCGGCGGCTCGGTGCGTATCCACCGCGCCGACGTGCAGCGCCGGGTGTTCGACCTGCTCGGCATCTCACCCGAGGAGGCGGCGGACAAGTTCGGCTTCCTGCTGGAGGCGTTCAAGTACGGCCCGCCCCCGCACGGCGGCATCGCCTTCGGCTGGGACCGGGTGTGCATGCTGCTCGCCGGCGCCGATTCGATCCGCGAGGTCATCGCGTTCCCGAAGACCCGCGGCGGCTTCGACCCGCTGACCGGCGCCCCGACGCCGATCACCGCGCAGCAGCGCGCCGAGGCGGGGGTGGACGCCAAGCCCAAGCCCCCGGCCCCCGCCGCCGGCACCACCGGGGAGGCGGCGCCGGTCGAGATGACCCGGTGAGGCTGCTGGTCATCGGCGCGAGCGGCTACCTCGGCGGCGAGGTGGCCGCCCGCGCGGCGACCGCCGGCTGGGCGGTGACCGGCACGGCGTTTCGCGGCGCCGGCGTCCCGCTGGATGTCCGGGACGCCGCCGCCGTGCGCGAGCTGGTCGCGCAGGTGCGGCCGGACGCCGTCGTCAACACCGCCTACGCCGTCGACGATTGGGCGGTCACCGCCGACGGGCCGAGGTGGGGCGGATCGCTCCCGGCGAGGTCCGGCTGGACGTCTCGCTGGCCGGCCGCGTGCTCCGGAGCCGGCCGCGCGGGGTGAGCGAGGTGCTCGCCGGGCCAGCCTGATCGAGGTGCGGCCGATCGGTCCGGGGTGGCCGAGCCGCGGATCGGGTCCACGGTAGACGATTCGCGGCCCGGCCGGTGGGGTACTTCTCCCGGCGTCAGACATCCCTCTGCCACCCCTCGGAGGATTCGATGCTCGCCATGGCCGCCGCGATCGTCTTCGGCTTCGCGCTGCTGCTCGACCTGTTCAACACCCACCTCGGCGCGCCGGACCTGTTCAACTGGAACACCCTGGTGCTGATCGGCCTGTTCCTGCTCGCGCTGTACCTGGCCGGTGTCGGCGGCCGCGCCCGTACCGGCGGCCGCTGGTACCGGGGCCGCCGGCCGGGTCGCGGGTAAGCCCCGCTTCCGTTGGCGGATCCGTCCGGCACCGGGCCCTCGCGCCCGCCGAAGGACCCGGCCCGGTTTCGTCGCATTTCGGGCAGGCGGGGCCGGGCCGGTACTGTTCTGCCTGATGGACTCCGACGGCCTGTTCCCTCTCGCGGATACCGCGGCGCTGCGCACCGCGCCGCCCCCGCCCGCCGACGGCGCCTTCACCCCGCCGGGGCCGGACAGCCCGCTCGCCGTGCGGATGCGCCCGGCCAGCCTGGACGAACTGATCGGCCAGGATCACCTGCTCGCGCCCGGCGCGCCGCTGCGTCAACTGGTCACCGGCACGACGCCGATGTCGGTGATCCTGTGGGGACCCCCGGGTAGCGGCAAGACCACCATCGCGCACCTGGTCGCCACCGCCACCGACCGCCGGTTCGTCGCCATGTCGGCGCTGTCCGCCGGGGTCAAGGACGTGCGGGCGGTCATCGACACCGCCCGCCGCCAGCGCCGGTCCGGCGGCGCGCAGACCGTGCTGTTCATCGACGAGGTGCACCGCTTCAGCAAGACCCAGCAGGATTCGCTGCTGGCCGCCGTGGAGGACCGCACGGTCACGCTGCTCGCCGCCACCACGGAAAACCCATACTTTTCCGTCATCTCCCCGCTGCTGTCGCGCTGCGTGCTGCTCACCCTCCAGCCGCTCACCGAGGACGCCGTGCGCACCCTGCTGCGCCGGGCGGTGGCCGACGAGCGCGGCCTGGCCGGCTCGGTCCGGCTGGCGACCGAGGCCGAGGACCACCTGGTCCGGCTCGCCGGGGGCGACGTGCGCAAGGCGCTCACCGCGCTGGAGGCGGCGGCGTCCAGCGCGGCGGCCCAGTCCCGCCCCGAGATCGACGTGGCCACCGCCGAGCAGGCGGTGGACGTGGCCGCGCTGCGCTACGACCGGGACGGCGACGCCCACTACGACGTGGTCAGCGCGTTCATCAAGAGCATGCGCGGCTCCGATGTGGACGCGGCCCTGCACTACCTGGCCCGGATGCTGGTCGCCGGCGAGGACGCCCGGTTCATCGCCCGGCGCATGGTCATCTTCGCCAGCGAGGACGTGGGCATGGCGGACCCCACCGCGCTCAGCGTGGCCACCGCCGCCGCCCACGCGGTCGAGTACGTCGGGCTGCCCGAGGCGCAGCTCACCCTCGCCCACGCGGTCATCCACCTGGCCACGGCCCCCAAGTCGAACTCGGCCACCGCCGCGATCGGCAAGGCCATGGCGGACGTCCGCGCCGGCCGGGGCGGCCCGGTGCCGCGCCACCTGCGCGACGGGCACTACTCCGGCGCGAAGGGCCTCGGCCACGGCCTCGGCTACCGGTACCCGCACGACGACCCGCGCGGCGTGGTGGCACAGCAGTATGTTCCGGACGAACTCGTCGGCGTCGACTACTACGAACCCCGGGATCTGGGCGCCGAGCGCGCGGTCGCCGAGCGCCTCGGCAAGCTGCGCCGGGCGGTCCGCGGGGAGGGTCGGGTGAACGGCGGCGCCGCGGATGGGCGAGCTTCGGGGGCGAGCGAGGTGACGGCGTGACGGACACCAGCGGCGGCGGCCGCGGCAAGGGGCGCCGCTGGGGTCGCGGCGGTAAGCCGGACGGCCCGGAGGACGCGCCACCCGCCGAGGAGGTCAGCGGCGAGGAACTCGGCTGGCTGGCGGATCTGCGCAGCGCCAAGGAGAAGCGCGCTGAGATCGGCGACGGTGACGCCGGCGCCGCCTCCGCGTACGGCGGCCTGGGCGGCCTGGCGGACGAGCCGGACGACACACCCCTCCCCGGCGCGCCCCCGGGTGGACGGCGTGGCGGTGCCGGCCCCGCGCCGGCGCCGCCGGCCGGTGGACGGCGTGGCGGCGGTGGCCCGGCACAGGGGCCGCCGGCTGAGGGCCGGCACGGTCCGGAGCCGGTCTCCGGTGGTGGCTGGCGTAGCCCCGAGCCGGTGTCGGGTGCCGGGCGGCGTGGTCCCGAGCCCGCGCCCGGTGTCGGACGGCGTGGCCCTGGTGCCGTCGCACCGGTGTCCGGTGCTGGCCGGCACGGCTCCGACGCCGTGGCGCCGGTGTCACCGGGTGTTCCCCGGCACAGCGCACCCCCGGCACCACCCGGCCCCTGGCGCGACGAGGACGGCGTCCCCGGCCCGCGCGGTGCGGAGGGCGCCCCCGGCGGGCGGCGGCGCGGCGGCCCCGCGCCCGCCTCCTCCCCGCCCGGTGGGCGTGAAGCGATGGGCGGTCCCCGCCCGGTGTCGTCCCCGCCCGGTGGGCGTGGGGCGATGGGCGGTCCCCGCCCGGTGTCGTCCCCACCTGGTGGGCGTGGGGCGGTGGGTGGTCCGGGCGCGGTGTCGTCCCCGCCTGGTGGGCGTGGGGCGGTGGGTGCTCCCGGTCCGGTGTCGTCCCCACCTGGACCTCGCGGTCAGGGCGGCCCCGGCGGGTCGTGGGGCGAGGGCCCCGGGCGGCCGCCGTCGGATCCGCCCGGCCGGCTGGGCCAGAGCGGGCGCGCCTCCGCCCGCCCGCCGGCCCCCGACGAGCCGGTGGTCGTGCCGCGCACGGGCAACGCCCCGCCGCCGCCCGCGTCACCCACCTCCGACGCGTCCGGGGCAAGGGGCCGCGGCTTCGCCGCCGGCCGCCCCGACGGCCCTGGCCGTGCCGATCTTCCTGGCCCCGCCGGTGAGTCTGTCCGGCCCGAGTTTCCCGGCCGGCCGGACGCTCACGGCCGTCCTGGTGAGCTTGGCCGTCCTGGCGAGCACGGCCGTTCTGGTGAGCTTGGCCGTCCCGATGTACCTGCCCGGTCGGATGGTCGCGGTCGGGCCGAGGAACCGGGCCGGGCCGGTGCGTACGGCCGGCCCGAGGGGCCTAGGCGGCCCGACCTGCCCGGCCAGGGCCAAGCTGTGAGCAGGTCCGGCGGGGCCGGTGCGGCAGGCGGCCCGGGCCACGAATTTGATCGGCAAGGCGGCCCGGAGCCGGCCGCGGGAGCGCCCGGCCGGCACGGCCAGCCGGAGCGTGCCCCCCGGCAGGCGGGCGGGGGCCGCCACGGTCGGCCGGATCCCACCGCCGGGCCGAGTCCCGCCCTGGGGCCCGGGCCGGATCCCGGCGCCCCCGGCCCGGCGAGCGGTGGCCGCCACTCCCGCGCCGCCGGCGGCGATCCCGGCACCGGCCCGATCGGAGTTGGCCCCGCCGCCGGCATCCCCGCAGGCGGGCTCGGCGCTCGGCCCGGCGGCGGCCCGGTGGGCGGTGACCGAGCCGGTGGTGACCCGCCAGGTAGGGGCCGAGCCGGCGCTGGCGAAGCCGGCACCGCGGCCAGTGGTCGCCCGGCCGGCATCGGTCCAGCCGGCGTTGGTCCAGCCGTGAGTGGTCCAGTCGGTGGTGGTCCGGCCGGTGGTGGCCCGGTCGCTGATGGCCCGGTCGGTGGTGGCCCGGTCGGTGGTGCGGCCGGCGGTCGCCGAGGCGCCGGTGGTGAGGCCAGGGGCGGCCGTCGTGGCGCGCCGGGTCCGGTTCCGCCGCCGCCCGCCGGGCGGCACGGCGCCGCGCCCGCGTCGGTCGTGCCGGGTGGTCCGAACGCGGCCGGTGTGCACTCGCTGCCTGGGGAGCCGCCGCACCGTGTGCCGGGCGGTCCGAACGCGGGCGGTGTGCACTCGCTGCCTGGGGAGCCGCCGCACCGTGTGCCGGGGGGGCCGAACGCGGCCGGTACGCACTCGCTGCCCGGCGAGCCGCCGCACCGCGTGCCGGGCGGGGAGGCGGGCCGTGAGCGAGGCCAGATGCCGGGCCGCGAGCCGGGTCAGATGCCGCGCCAGGCGCCGGGCTGGTCAGCGGCGCAACACCGGCCGGGTCCGGAGGGCGGGCCCGTTGGGCTGGGGCGGCCGGGCGTCGAGGGTGATGGCCCCGGTCCGGAGCGCCCGGGCGGCGAGGGCCGCCCGGCGGGGCACGAGCGTTTCCGCTCCGAGGGGCGCCCGGCGCCGCACGAGCGCCCCGATCCGGAGGGCCGCCGCGCGCCACACGACCGTTTCGGCCCGGACGGGCACGGCCCCGACGACCGACGACCGGATGTCGGTCCGGGCCCGGCCGCGGACGGCCCACGCACACCGGCGCCGGGGCGTGGACCGACGCACACCGATGACGTGCCTGGCGGCAGGCGTCGCCCGGGCCTCTTGTCACCGTCGCCGGGTACCGGTCGTCCCGGCCCCGTCTCGCCGGCCGCTGGCGGGCCGCTTCGTCCCGGTCCGGTGTCCGGGGCTCCGGCCGGAGGAACGGGTGCTCCGGTTCCCGGACGCCCGGATGCCGGGCCGGCCGGCAGCGGCGAACCGGGCATCCACGCACCGCGCGGCTTCGCGTCGGCGCCGCCGGACGCGCCGGGCCGCACTCGCCCGCCGGCCGGCCACGACGGCCCGATGCCGGGCCGCACTCGCCCGTCGGCGGGTCCCGATGGCCCGATGCCGGGCCGTCCGGTCGGCCCCGATGGGCCGAGGTCCGGTCGTGCGCCCGCCGGCCCCGGTGGCCCGATGGCGGGGCATCCAGTGGCCGGTCCCGATGGCCCGAGGCCCGGTCGTGTGCCCGCTGGCCCCGATGGTGCGATCTCTGGCCGTCCGCCGGCGGGTCCCGATGGCCCGATGCCGGGCCGCCCAGCCGGCCCTGACGGGCCGAGGTCCGCCGCCCCAGACGGCCCCGTGCCGGGCCGTGTGCCCGCCGGGCGTGATGGCCACAGGTCAGGGTCCGACGAGGCCGGGCCGGGCGGGCCCGCCGGCAGGGCGGGTCGCGCGTCCGGGCCGGAGCCGGGGCCACGCCAGCCACGCCAGCCGCAGGAGCCACCGGCCCGCGCGGTAGCGGCGGCTGCCCCGCAGGCCGTGAGCGCGGTGGCCGCGGCGCCGGTCGCGGGTCGCCCGACCGAGGGCGGCGGCGAGGTTCGGCCCGCGTTCGCCGGGGGGGTCGAGGGCGGGCGGGAGGACGCCGCCACGGCCGGGCAGCGGTTGCGGGCCGCCCGGGTGGACCTGCGCCGGCAGTTGCGGGAGCAGAAGCGGCTGCGGATCGCCACCCTCGTCGCCGTGGCGCTGCTGCTGGCCGGGGCACTGCCGCTGTATTTCGCCATCCAGGCGGCGACCCGGGACCCGGTGCTGCGGTCGCTGGACGCCCTCTCGGTACCGGCCTGGGCCGAGGCGAACGTGCAGGACCGCACCAGCGGCAGCCGGTGGTGCTTCATCGAGTGCCGGTTCCGGGAGCGGACCGTGCAGTCCAGCCGCGACCCGAAGCAGACCGCGCCGGTGTACCAGGACGCGCTGGAACGGGCGGGGTGGGTGCGCTGGTCGGTGCAGGAGTGCCCGGGCGAGAAGGTGGACGGCTCGTTCACCTGCTGGCGGCGGGACGAGCTGACCCTGGACCTGTGGGTGCGCAAGCCGCAGTGCACCCAGGACCCGCTGGCCCTGCGCCCGACGGTCGCGCCGACGGACGGCGGCACGCCCGCCCCGCCGACCGACCCGAACTGCACCGGCTCGGTGATCACGCTCAAGGTCCGCAACTACATCGACGACGAGCGGCGCCACGGCCCCTTACCGGCCAACCAGCCCGGCCTGACCGGCGAGGTGCCGGACCCGCTGTTCACCGACCAGCCCACGCCCGGCCCGACGTAGGCGGTGCCCGGAGGCGGCCGCCGGGCGGGGCCGGGCGCGGTGCGTAACCGTGCCGGCCGGGGCCGGGATGACGCCGATTTCGGCCCGGATCGGCGGCGCCACCCGCGACACAGGCCCTAACCGCGCCGGAATCGGTCACGGACGGTAGGGTCATCAACGGCCGCGCCGGGGGATATGAGCGCGGCTGAATGGTCGACCTGAGGGGACACGGTGGACGGTGGACAGATCGCGGCGCTGATCGCGGCCGGCGCTTTCGTGATGCTCGTGCTCTTGCTGGCGGTGCCGATCCTGCGGCTGCGGCACACCGTGGACGCCGCGACCCGGGCGATCAACGACCTGAACGACCGCAGCGAGCCGCTGCTGGGGCAGGTCACCGAGTCGGTGGTGAACGTGAACACGGCACTGACCCAGGTGCACACCACCCTCGATGGGGTGAACCTCCAGCTGGCCAAGGTGGACACGGTGACCGGGCACGCGGCGCACGTCAGCGCGAACGTGGCGAACCTGGCGACGATCGTGACCGCGGCGGCGACGAACCCGTTGGTGAAGGTGGCCGCGTTCACGTACGGGGTGCGCAAGGCCGCCGTCGCGCGCCGGAACGCCGAGACCGAGCGCGAGGTGCGGGACGAACTCAAGCAGCGCCGCAAGGCCGGCCGCCGCGGCCGGGCCGCCCGGTAGGCCGCGCAGCGTCGACACGGCGGCGACAGGGAGAGGATGGCGGGCATGAGGCGGTTGCTGTGGCTGGGCATCGGGCTGGCCGTCGGGGCGCTGGTCGTGCGCAAGGTGGCGCAGAAGGCGCGGGTGTTCACCCCGGAGGGGATCGCCGGCTCGGTGCGGGAATCGACTGGCGGGGCCCTGGAGTCGCTGCGTAGCTTCGTGGATGACGTGCGCGCCGGGATGGCCGAACGCGAGGAGCAGATCCACACGGCGATCGCGGACGGCGTCATGTTCGACGAGGAAGACGACGAGGGGGAGCGCGACGGTCGCCACCCCGATCACCCGGAAGGTCTGCGATGAGAACGGCGGAGATCAAGCGACGGTTCCTGGCGCACTTCGAGGCCAATGGCCACGCCGTGGTGCCGTCCGCTCCGCTGCCCGCCATCGAGGACCCGAACCTGCTGTTCATCAACGCGGGCATGGTCCAGTTCGTGCCGTTCTTCCTCGGCCAGCGCACCCCGCCGTACGAGCGGGCGGCGAGCGTGCAGAAGTGCCTGCGCACGCCGGACATCGACGAGGTCGGCAAGACCAGCCGGCATGGCACGTTCTTCCAGATGAACGGCAACTTCTCGTTCGGGGACTACTTCAAGGAGCGGGCGATCCCGCTGGCCTGGGAGCTGAGCACGAAGCCGGTCGAGCGGGGCGGCTTCGGGATGGACCCGGAGCGGATCTGGGCGACGGTCTACCTCGACGACGACGAGGCGATCGAGATCTGGAAGAAGACCGGCCTGCCCGCGGAGCGGATCGTGCGCCGGGGCAAGAAGGACAACTTCTGGTCGATGGGCATCCCCGGTCCGGCGGGCCCCTGCTCCGAGCTGTACTTCGACCGTGGCCCGCAGTACGGGCCGGAGGGCGGCCCCGAGGTCGACGAGGACCGGTACCTGGAGTTCTGGAACCTGGTCTTCATGCAGTACGAGATCACCAACGTGGTCTCCAAGGAGGTGTTCGACATCGTCGGCGAGCTGCCGGCGAAGAACATCGACACCGGCATGGGCCTGGAGCGGATCGCCTCGATCATGCAGGGCGTCGACAACCTGTACGAGATCGACGAGGTCCGCCCGATCCTGGCCCGGGCGGCCGAGCTGACCGGCAAGCGGTACGGCGCGCAGTCGGGGCGCGCGGCCAGCCAGTCACACCCGGACGACGTGCGGCTGCGGGTGATCGCGGACCACGTGCGCACCGCGCTGATGCTCATCGGTGACGGGGTGACCCCGTCCAACGAGGGGCGCGGGTACGTGCTGCGCCGGATCATGCGCCGGGCGGTCCGGGCGATGCGGCTGCTGGGCTGGCAGGAGGGCCCGTCCCTGCCGGAGCTGCTGCCGGTCGCGCGGGACTGCATGGCGCCGTCGTACCCGGAGCTGGCGGAGGACTTCGACCGGATCTCCCAGTACGCGTACGGCGAGGAGGAGGCGTTCCTCACCACGCTGCGGTCGGGCACCACGATCCTGGACACCGCGATCAGCCAGACCAGGAGCGCGGGCGGGGGCAGCCTGTCCGGCGCGAAGGCGTTCCAGTTGCACGACACGTACGGCTTCCCGATCGATTTGACCCTGGAGATCGCGGCGGAGCACGGCCTGGACGTGGATCAGGCGGGCTTCCGCCGGCTGATGGCCGAGCAGCGGGCCCGGGGCAAGGCGGACGCGCAGGCGCGCAAGACCGGGCACGCGGACCTCTCGGCGTACCGGGGGGTGCTGGACGACGGCGGTCCGACGCACTTCACCGGGTACAGCGAGGTGACGCGCGAGTCGACGGTGCGCGCGCTGCTCAGCCGGGCGGGCGGTGAGCTGCGCGCGGCGGGCGAGGGCGACGAGGTCGAGCTGGTCCTGGACCACACGCCGTTCTACGCCGAGGGCGGCGGCCAGCAGCCGGACCAGGGCACGGTCACCGTGGGCGGTGGCGAGCTGGAGGTGTACGACGTCCAGCAGGTGGTGCCGGGGCTGATCGTGCACCGGGCCCGGGTGCTGCGCGGCGAGGTGCGCCCGGGGGAGTCCGCGTACGCCAGTATCGACGTGACCCGGCGCCGGGCGATCTCCCGGGCGCACACGGCGACGCACCTGGTGCACCAGACCATGCGGGAGTTTCTCGGCGAGTCGGCGACCCAGGCGGGTTCGCTGAACGCGCCCGGGCGGCTGCGGTTCGACTTCAACACGCCCGGCGCGGTCCCGTTCAGCGTGCTGAACGACGTTGAGCAGCAGGTCAACGAGGTGCTGCTGAGCGACCTGGAGGTCCGGGCGTTCGTCACCAGCCTGGACGAGGCGCGGCGGCTCGGCGCGATGGCGCTGTTCGGCGAGAAGTACGGCGACGAGGTGCGGGTCGTCGAGGTCGGCGACTACGCGCGGGAGCTGTGTGGCGGTACCCACGCGGCGCGTTCCGGCCAGCTCGGCCTCGTGAAGATCCTCTCCGAGGCGTCGATCGGTTCCGGGGTGCGCCGGGTGGAGGCGCTGGTCGGCATCGACGCGTTCAGCTACCTGGCCCGGGAGCACGTGCTGGTCTCCCGGCTGGCGGAGCTGTTCCGGGTGCCGAACGAGCAGGTGGCGGAGCGGGTCGAGCAGACCGTCGGCCAGCTGCGCGACGCGGAGAAGGAGCTGGAGAAGCTGCGCGCGCAGCTGGTGCTGGGCGGCGCGGCGGCGCTGGCGGCGCAGGCGAAGGAGCTGCGCGGCGTTGCCTTCGTGGGCACCGAGGCGCCCGAGGGGGCGGCCGGCAACGACGTGCGCACGCTGGCGCAGGAGATCCGCGGCAAGGTGGATCCGGCCCGGCCGGCCGTGGTCGCGGTGGCGGCCCGGGCGAACGGCAAGGCGTCGTTGGTGGTCGCGGTGAACCCGGCGGCGCGCCAGCGGGGCCTGGCCGCGGCGGATCTGGTCAAGGGCGCGCTGTCCGGTCGCGGCGGCGGCAACGCCGACCTGGCGCAGGGCGGCGGGCTGCCGGCGAACGAGGCGGCGAACCTGCTGCTGGCCGTGGAGAAGGCGGTCGCGGAGAGTTAGGGCCGCGTCCGGAATGGTCGCAATCATGGCCGGCGTCCCCCGGGACGCCGGCCATGTCGTGTCCGGTGCCGCCCCGGCTGATCGACGCTGGTCGCAGCGGCCGGCGGCGACGGTGGGTAAGGTGACCCGGTGAGCGACGGCGAGACCGGCTTCCGGCGCGGTGTGCGGCTGGGAGTCGACGTCGGACAGGTGCGGGTGGGCGTGGCGGTGTGCGATCCGGATGGGCTGGTCGCGACGCCGCTGGCGACGCTGGCGCGGGACCATCCCGAGCGGAACGGCCCCGCCCGGGACCGCACCGAACGGAATGGCACCGAACGGAATGGCACCGAACGGGACGGCGTGGACCGCGACGGTGCCGCCCCCACCGATATCCAGGATCTCGCCCGCCTGGTGGCGGAGCGGGAGGTCGTGGAGGTCGTGGTGGGCCTGCCGGTGAATCTCGCCGGGAGGGAGGGACCGGCGGCGGAGCAGGCGCGGGCCTACGCGAGGCGCCTGGCCGGGGCGATCGCCCCGGTGCCGGTCCGGTTGGCCGACGAGAGGATGTCGACGGCCGTGGTTAGTCGTAGGCTGTCCGAGCGAGGCGTCCGGGGTCGGCGCCAGCGTGCGGTGGTGGATCAGGCTGCGGCGGCGGAGATCCTGCAAGGCTGGCTAGACGCGCAGCGGAGGCGCACGTGACTATCGAGGAACTTGACCTCGCGTTCGAGGAGACCGGGGAGAAGGGTCGACACCGCCGACGCCGGCGCTCGGGCAAGAAGCGGGGACGCGGCCGTTCAGTAATGGCGTTGTTCATGGCTCTGGTGCTGCTCGGTGCCCTGGGCGGGGGCGTCTGGTACGGGTTCGACCGGATCCGTGGCTTTTTCGTCGCCCCCGATTACACCACAGCCGGTAGCGGTCAGGTGACCATTGAGGTCAAGAACGCGGATACCGCGACGGACATCGGGAACACCCTCGTCAAAGCCGATGTCGTCAAGAGTGCCGGGGCGTTCATCAAGGCGGCGCAGGGCAACCCGCTCAGCAAGAACATCCAGCCCGGCTTCTATCAGCTGCGGCACCAGATGCGGGCGGCGGACGCGCTCACCGCGCTGCTGGACCTGAAGAACAAGATCGTTTCTAAGGTGACGATCCCCGAGGGCGCCACCTACAAGGAGGTCTACGCGGCGCTGTCCAAGGCCACGAAGATTCCGGTGGCCGAGTTCGAGAAGGCCGGCAAGGACCCGATCGGCCTGGGCGTGCCCGAGTGGTGGTTCAACCGTACGGACAAGAAGCCGGCGAACAAGACCATCGAGGGCTTCCTGTTCCCGAAGACGTACGAGTTCCCGCCCGGCACCACGGCGGAGAGCGCGCTGAAGACGATCGTGGAGCAGTTCAATACCGAGATGGCCGATCTGGACTTCGTCAACGTGGTCCAGACACAGCGGCGCATCTCCCCGTACGAGGCGCTGATCGCGGCCTCCATCGCGCAGGCCGAGGCGCTCAAGGACGAGGACATGGGCCCCGTGGTGCGGGTCCTCTACAACCGCGCGTACACCGGCAAGTTCCCGTGCAGCTGCCTGGGCCTGGACAGCACGGTCAACTACTGGCTGAAGATCACGGGGAAGGGTGGCAAGGCGTCGGAGCACCTGTCCAAGTCCGAACTGCACAACCCGAAGAACCCCTACAACACGCACGACGTCGGGGGCATGCCGGTCGGCCCGATCGGCAATCCCGGCGTCGCCGCCCTGAAGGGCGCGATGAACCCCCCGCAGACGGACTACTACTACTTCGTGAGTATCGACACGAAGGGCACGATGGCCTACGCCAAGGACTACGCGGGGCACAAGGCGAACATCCGCAAGGCGTGCGACAACGGGATTCCCCTGTGCTGACGGCACCGGTCGACCGGCGGGCCGCGGTGCTCGGCAAGCCGGTCGACCACTCGCTCTCGCCGGTCATCCACAACGCCGGGTACGCGGCGGCCGGGCTCGCCGGCTGGTCGTACACGGCGATCGAGTGCGTGGAGGCGGAACTGGCCGGGCGGGTGGCGGCGCTCGGCCCGGAGTGGGTGGGCCTGTCCCTGACCATGCCGCTGAAGGAGGTGGCGCTCGCGGTCGGGGACGAGGTCTCGGCCACGGCGGCGGCGGTCGGGGCGGCGAACACGCTGGTCCACCGCGCCGATGGCACCTGGCTCGTGGACAACACGGATGTTCCGGGCATGGTCTCGGTCCTGTCCGTGGCCGGAGTGGAGCCGGGCCGGCACGTCACGGTGCTCGGCGCCGGCGGTACCGCGCGGGCGGCGTTGGCCGCGGCCGGCGCGCTGGGCGCGCCCGGCGTCACGGTGGTGGCCCGCCGCCGCCCGGCGGTCGAGGCGCTGCGCCCGGTCGCCGAGGCGGTCGGGGTGGACCTGACCGCCGCGCCGTGGGCGGACGCGCCCGCCCACCTGCGCGCCCCGGTGGTCATCTCCACGGTGCCGAAGGGCGTCGCCGACCCGCTCGCCGGCGGTGTCTCGTGGTCGCCCCGCGCGGTGTTCTTCGACGCCCTCTACGACCCGTGGCCCACCCCGCTGGCCGCGGCCGCGCGGGCCGCCGGCTGCCGCGTCGTCTCGGGGCTGGACCTGCTGCTGGCCCAGGCGCTCGGCCAGTTCGAGGCGTTTACCGGGCTCCCCGCGCCGGCCGGGGCGATGGCCGCGGCCCTGCGCGACGCGGCCGCCGCGCGCGGCGGCCCACCCGCCGCGGGCGGCTGAGGGGTCGCGTTCGGCTCGATGTCCCGGCCCGGCCGCCGCGTCCGAGGGGCGGGACGCCGCCGGCCGTGGCAGTGCCGGGGAGCACCCCGTGACAGACTGGTCGCGTGTTGCGCTGGTTGACCGCGGGTGAGTCGCACGGACCCGCGCTCGTGGCGATCCTGGAGGGCGTGCCCGCCGGCATCGCGGTAACGAGCGCCGAGATCGGTCGGGAGTTGGCCCGCCGCCGGCTCGGCTACGGCCGGGGCGCGCGGATGTCGTTCGAGCAGGACGCCGTCGAGGTGATCGGCGGGCTCCGGCACGGGCGCACGCTGGGCAGCCCGGTCGCGATCCGGGTGGGTAACTCCGAGTGGCCCAAGTGGCAGACCGTGATGGCCGCCGACCCGGTTGACCCGGAGGAGTTGGCCAGCCAGGCACGCAACGCCCCGCTCACCCGCCCCCGCCCCGGTCACGCCGACCTGGCGGGCATGCAGAAGTACGGGCACACGGACGCGCGGCCGATCCTGGAGCGGGCCAGCGCACGGGAGACGGCCGCCCGGGTGGCCGTGGGCACCGTGGCCAAGGCGCTGGTCGAGCAGGCGATCGGCATCCAGATCGTGTCCCACGTCGTGGAGTTGGGTCCGGTGGCGGTCAAGGCCGGGCTCCAGCCGCGCCCGGAGGACGCGGACCGGATCGACGCGGACCCGCTGCGCTGCCTGGACCCGGAGGCCAGCGCGCGGATGGTCGCCGAGGTGGACGCCGCGAAGAAGGACGCGGACACGCTCGGCGGCATCGTCGAGGTGCTCGCCTACGGGGTGCCGCCGGGGCTGGGCAGCCACGTGCAGTGGGACCGCAAGCTGGACGCCCGGCTCGCCACGGCGCTCATGTCGATCCAGGCGATCAAGGGCGTGGAGATCGGCGACGGGTTCACCCAGGCCCGGTCCCGGGGCTCGAAGGCGCACGACGAGATCGTCGCCACGGCGACCGGTGTGCGGCGGCTGACCGACCGCGCGGGCGGCCTGGAGGGCGGCATCACCACCGGCGAGCCGCTGCGGGTCAGGGCGGCGATGAAGCCGATCTCCTCGCTGAACCGGGCGCTGTCCACGGTGGACGTCGCGACCGGGGAGCCGGCCACCGCGATCAACCAGCGCTCGGACGTGTGCGCGGTCCCCGCCGCGGCCGTGGTCGCCGAGGCGATGGTGGCGCTGGTGCTGGCCGAGGCGGCGATCGAGAAGTTCGGTGGCGACTCGCTGGCCGAGCTGCGCCGCAACCACGCGGCCTACCTGGACGCCCTGGTGATCCGCTGATGGCCCCGGTCTGTGTGCTGGTCGGCGCGATGGGCGCCGGCAAGACATCGACCGGTACCGAGCTGGCCGACCTGCTCGGTGTCGAGTTCCGGGACACCGACGCGGAGATCGAACGGGTGGCCGGCAAGCCGATCCCGGAGATTTTCGTGGACGACGGCGAGGACCACTTCCGGGCGCTGGAGCGCGACACGGTCGCCGGTGCCCTGGCGGAGTTCGGCGGCGTGCTGGCGCTCGGCGGTGGGGCGATCCTGGCCCCGCAGACCCGGGCCGCGCTCGCCGGCCACCCCGTCGTGTACCTGTCGGTGGAGTTCGCCGACGCGATGAAGCGGGTCGGCCTGGGCGCCGGCCGGCCGCTGCTGGCGATCAACCCCCGGGCCACCCTCAAGCACCTGCTGGATCAGCGCCGCCCCCTCTACCAGGAGGTGGCGACGCTGACCGTGGTCACCGACGGGCGCACCCCGCAGGAGGTGGCCGCCGAGATCGCGGGAGCATTGAAAGCCGGGTAACTCCCGTTTGGCCTCCTCGCAACATCCGGGACCGGACCCTAAGATCCAATCCGGACGCCCCCGGTCCGAATGAGGAGTGTGGTCCGTGTCACATCCCGCGTCCCGGGTCCTGGCCATGCTGGAGCTGCTCCAGTTGCAGCACCGGCTCACCGGCAACGACCTCGCCGCCCGCCTCGGCGTGGACGAACGCACCGTCCGCCGGTACGCGACCATGCTCCAGGAGCTCGGCATCCCGGTCACCGCGGCGCGGGGCCGGTACGGCGGGTACCGGCTGGCCCCCGGGTACAAGCTGCCACCGCTGATGCTGACCGACGAGGAGGCGGTGGCCGTGGTGCTCGGCCTGCTCGCCGCGGAGCGGCTGGGCCTGGCGACCGAGGCGCCGGCGACCGCGGCCGCGCTCGGCAAGATCACCCGGGTGCTGCCGACCAGGCTCGCCGACCGGCTCGCCGCCGTGCAGGAGACCCTCGGCTTCACCCTGCACCGGCGCGAGGACCCGCCCCGCCCGGCCACCGCCACCCTGCTCGCGCTCGGCCAGGCCAGCCGCGAGCGGCGCCGGGTCGCCCTGACGTACCGGTCCTGGAAGGGGGCGCTGACCCTGCGCGAGGTCGACCCGTACGGCATGGTCTTCCACGCCGGGCGCTGGTACCTCACCGGGCACGACCACCGGACCGGCGAGACCCGCACCTTCCGGCTCGACCGGATCGTGTCGGTGGACGTGACCGAGGAGTTCTTCCCGTCCCCGCGCGGGTTCGACCCGGTCGCCCACGTGGTGCGCTCGCTCGCCGGCGTCCCGTACACCTGGGACGTCGAGGTGCTCATGGAGACCGACCTGATCCAGGCCCGGCGCCGGGTACCGGAGAGCCTGGTCACGCTGACCGAGACCGCGGACGGGGTGCTGCTGCGCACCCGGGCGCAGAGCCTGGACGGGATGGCGCAGATGCTCGCCAGCCTCGGCTGGCCGTTCACGATCCTGCGCCCGGACCAGTTGCGCGCGGCGCTCGCCCGGCACGCCGAGCGGCTCGCCGCGATCGCGGCCCGGCAGGGCACCCCGGTCTCGCATTAAGGTATGCGCGTGCAGCGGATCAGCGTGGGCGGCGACCGCCCGTACGAGGTGGTGGTCGGCCGCGACCTGCTCGGGGCCCTGCCGGGGCTGCTGCCCGGCGCGGCGCAGGTGGCCGTGGTGCATACGGCGCCGCTGAAGGGCCTCGCCGACGAGGTGGCCGCGGTGCTGCGCGGGGCCGGCGTCGCCCCGCTGCCGGTCGAGGTGCCCGACGCCGAGGCCGGCAAGAGCGCCGAGGTCGCCGCGCGCTGCTGGGACGAGCTGGGCGCGGCCCGGTTCACCCGCACCGACGCGGTGGTCGGCGTCGGCGGCGGCGCGGTGACCGACCTGGCCGGTTTCGTCGCGGCCACCTGGCTGCGCGGGGTGCGCTGGGTGCCGGTCGCCACCAGCCTGCTCGGCATGGTCGACGCCGCGGTCGGCGGCAAGACCGGCATCAACACCGCCGCCGGCAAGAACCTGGTCGGCTCGTTCCACCCCCCGGCCGGCGTGCTCGCCGACCTGTCCACGCTGGACAGCCTGCCCCCGGCCGACCTGGCCGCCGGCCTGGCCGAGGTGGTCAAGTGCGGCTTCATCGCCGACCCGGCGATCCTCGAGGCCATCGAGCCGGACCCCGCGGCCGCCGCCGACCCCCGCGGCGCCGTCCTGCCCGAGCTGATCGAGCGGTCGGTACGCGTCAAGGCGCGCGTCGTCGCGGACGACCTCCGCGAGTCGGGGCTGCGCGAGATCCTCAACTACGGGCACACGCTCGGCCACGCCATCGAGAAGGTCGAGGGGTACACGTGGCGGCACGGGCACGCCGTCTCGGTGGGGCTCGTCTACGCCGCCGCCCTGGCCCGGCTCGCCGGCCGGCTGGACGCCACCACGGCCGGGCGGCACCGCGCCGTGCTCACCGCGTTGGGCCTACCGGTGTCCTACCGCCCCGCCGCGTGGCCGGATCTGCTCGCCGCCATGCGCGTCGATAAGAAGGCGCGCGGCGCCCAACTGCGCTTCGTCGTGCTCGACGGGCTCGCCCGGCCGGGCATCCTCGACGGCCCCGGCGACGACCTGCTGCGCGCGGCCTATCAGGAGGTTTGCGCACCGTGAAGGTCTACGTGCTCAACGGCCCCAACCTGGGCCGGCTCGGCACCCGGCAGACGGACATCTACGGCACCATCTCGTACGCCGGCCTGGTCGACCTGTGCAGGGCCGCCGGCAAGGAGTTGAACCTCGACGTCGAGGTGCGCCAGACCGACGCCGAGCACGAGATGATCGCCTGGCTGCACCAGGCCGCCGACGAGCAGGCCACGGTCGTGCTCAACCCCGGCGCCTGGTCGCACTACTCGTACGCGCTGCGCGACGCCTGCGCCCTGCTGCGCGCCCCGCTCGTCGAGGTGCACATCTCCAACATCCACACCCGCGAGGAGTTCCGGCACCACTCGGTGGTCTCCGCCGTCGCCACCGGCGTGATCGCCGGCCTCGGCGTGGACGGGTACCGGCTGGCGCTGCTGCACGTCGCTGCCCGTTCGGGGCGGTCCGCCGACGACCGGTAGACTTGCTCGGTCTGGTTCCGGTTCACTCATCGATCAAGGCAGGTCATGGCCACGACGAACGACCTCAAGAACGGTCTGGTTCTCAATCTCGACGGCGAACTCTGGTCGGTGGTCGAGTTCCAGCACGTCAAGCCCGGCAAGGGCGGCGCGTTCGTGCGCACCACCCTGAAGAACGTGCTCAGTGGCAAGACCGTGGACAAGACCTTCAACGCCGGTACCAAGGTCGACACGGCCACCGTCGACAAGCGGACCATGCAGTACCTGTACGCCGACGGCGAGGACTACGTCTTCATGGATCTGGAGACGTACGACCAGATCACGGTGCCCGGCGGCACGGTCGGCGAGGGCGCCAGCTACCTGCTCCCGGAGGCCGAGGTCACGGTCGCCACGCACGAGAGCGTGCCGCTGTACATCGAGCTGCCGGCCAGCGTGATCCTCGAGATCACCTACACCGAGCCGGGCCTGCAGGGCGACCGCTCCACCGGCGGCAACAAGCCGGCCACGGTCGAGACCGGCGCCACGGTGCAGGTGCCGCTGTTCATCACCACGGGCGAGAAGATCAAGGTTGACACCCGGGACGGCCGTTACCTGGGTCGCGCGTGAGGCCCCGGGTCCGCTGATGCCGGAGGGTCCGAAGACATCCATGCCCGCCCGCCGCAAGGCGCGCAAGCGGGCGCTGGACGTGCTCTACGAGGCCGACCTGCGCGACCTCGACCCGGTGACCGTGCTCGCCGACTACGAACGCCGCCTCGACCAGCCCCGTCCCGAGCACATGGACTACGCGGTGGGCCTGGTCGAGGGCGTCGCCCGGTACCGCGACCGCATCGATGAGCTGATCTCCAGCTACGCCGAGGGCTGGACGCTGGACCGGATGCCGCCGGTGGACCGCAACCTCGCCCGGATCGCCGTCTACGAACTGCTGTACGTGGGGGAGATCGACGACCCGGTCGCGATCAGCGAGGCTGTCGAGTTGGCCCGCCAGCTCTCGACCGAGGACTCGCCCCGCTTCCTCAACGGCCTGGTCGCCCGCATCGCCGAGTACACCACGCACTGACCGAGGCCAACCCCCACCCGGTTACGAGATCTTGGTATCGACACGCCGGATTTCCGGCCAGATCCATACCAAGATCTCCCGCCGGGCCCTCCGCGGTGCGGGCGTCGGGCAGTTCCGGTATCGGCGGCGGGTGCCGTGTGCGTGCGGATGTCTGACGTTACTGGGTGTAGAGGCGGCGCCAGTCGGCGGCGGTGAGCGAGGCGACCGGGGCGTGGGGGTCGAGGCCGGCGGCGCGGGCGGGGGCGCGGCCGAGCAGCCGGCCGATCGGAGCCGCGGGCGTGCGGTAGGCGGCGGTGACCCCGCGCAGCAGCGCGGCGGACGGCGAGCGTTCGTACCGGTCCAGGCGGAGGACGACCGCGTTGATCGGCGGCGCCGGGCGGAACTGGTGCGCCGGGATGGTGCGTCCGAGCGTGAAGCGGTGGGCGAGCTGCCAGGTCAGCGGTTCCAGGCGGCCGGGGTGGTGCGCGGCGAGGCGGCGGCCGGCGGCGGCCTCGACCACCAGGTGGGCGCGGGCCAGCGCCGAGGGGTGCAGCCGGCGCAGCAGGGCGGTCGTCACGGCGAACGGGATGTTCGCCACCACCGAGAACGGGCGCCGGGGGAGCGGGATGTCGAGGATGTCCCCGGTGACCACCCGCACGTTGGGATGGTCCGCCAGCCGGGCCGCGAGGCGTTGGGCGGTGCGGGGGTCGCGTTCGACGGCGATGACGCGGGCGCCGGTGCGGGCCAGGGGGAGGGTGAGGGCGCCCAGGCCGGCCCCCAGGTCGAGGACGAGGTCCGGGGGTGCGAGGGCGGCCTCGGCGACCAGCCGGGCGGCGACCCGGTCAGCGAGGAGATGGACCCCGGCCGGGTTGAGCGGCCGCGGCGCGGACCGCCGTGAGGGCCGGTCCGCCGGCCGCGGCGAGAACCGGGCGGGCGGCCGGGGCGACGGTCGCGCGGGTCGCCGCGCGGACACGGAAGATCATGACCGTGCTCACAGTCGCTCCTCGCCGTTCGGATGATCCAACCCGGCCACGGTATGCGGCGGGCGGGCCGAACGCCACCGAATAACGCCGTCGCCGGATCATGCGGGCCGCGGTCGACGTCGCCGCCGGTTCGATGTGGCCGCCGGGTCGTGCGGGCCGCGGGTCGACGCGGCCCCGGGTCGTTGTGGCCATGGATCGATGTGGCTGCCGGGTTGATGTGGGCCGCGGGATACCGTGGCCACCGAATGTCCCCGGGTACGGCGACGGCCCGTGAACACACCGGGCGGTGTGCCCACGGGCCGTGACGGGAGCGCCGGTCAGGAGGCGAACAGCGCGCGCGGGTCCTCGACCAGCACGCCGGCCTCGTTCAGCCGCTCGATCAGGCCGGACGGGGAGGCGTCGTAGACGATGGCCAGGGCGCGCAGGTCGTCGGCGCGGATCGACAGGACGCGGCCGTTGTAGTCGCCGCGCTGCTGCTGGATCGCCTTGGCGTAGCGGGCCACGTACCCCAGCTCGTCCGAGGTCTGCTCGTAGAGCCGCTCCAGGTCCAGCACGATCTTGTTGGTGGGTTCGTGCCGCACGCCGCTGCCGTCGGGCAGCAGCTCCGCGACCGGGACCCGGTAGAAGTCGGCCAGCTCGGCCAGGCGCGAGACGGTCACCGCCCGGTCGCCGCGCTCGTACGAGCCGACGACGACGGCCTTCCAGCGCCCGTTCGACTTCTCCTCGACCCCCTGCAGGGACAGGCCCTGCTGCTGGCGGATCGAGCGGAGTCGGGCGCCGAGGGACTTGGCGTACTCAGAGGGCATTCGGACACTCCCAGTGGTGGCCTGGGGCTCTCCCCAGCATTCGCTACGGAGCGTAACGGTAGGGGGATTGCGTTCCGTGGTCAAGTGGTCGTTACCGCGCCGTTGCAAGATCGGCGCTTCGGACCGTTCCTGACTCACCGGTCAGCCAGCGCCCCGGACCGTACGGGTTCGGGCCTGGTAACCTTCGGTGCGGCCCGCGCCGGCCCCGGTGGGAACGGCAGGGCGGAAGACGTCCTTTAACGACCCGTCCCGTGAGGCGGGGAAGGAGGTCCGCGTTGGCCTACTCCAGCGCCGATCAAGACAGCACCGGGCAAGACAGCACGGATCAGGGCGGCACCGGTCAAGCCGGCGCCGGAAAGACGATTCTCGGCCCGCCCGACCTGCAACGAGTGATCGACCGGATCGCCCACCAGATCCTCGAGAAGACCCGGGGTGCCCGGCGCACGGTCCTGCTCGGGATCCCCACCCGGGGCGCGCCGCTGGCCCGCCGCCTGGCCGAACGGATCGCCGCCTTCGAGCAGTTGCGGGTTCCGGTCGGCACGCTCGACATCACCCTGTACCGGGACGATCTGCGCCTGCGGGCCGCCCGGGCGCTCGGGAAGACCGACATCCCCGCCGGCGGCATCGACGGCCAGCGGGTGATCCTCGTCGACGACGTGCTCTTCTCCGGGCGCACCGTGCGGGCCGCCCTGGACGCCCTGGGCGACCTGGGTCGCCCCGCCTCCGTGCAACTGGCCGTGCTGGTCGACCGGGGGCACCGGGAGTTGCCGATCCGCGCCGACTACGTGGGCAAGAACATTCCGACCGCGCTGACCGAGAGCGTCAAGGTGCTGCTGGCCGAGACCGACGGGCGCGACGAGGTGCGGATCCACGGAGGTACTCGATGATCGGGCATCTGCTCTCCGCCGGCGACCTGGACGCGCGGTCCGCGACGCTGATCCTGGACACCGCCGCCGAACTGGGGAACCTGGCCGGGCGCGAGGTCAAGAAGCTGCCCACGCTGCGGGGCCGGACCGTGGTGAACCTGTTCTACGAGGACTCCACCCGCACCCGGATCTCGTTCGAGGCGGCGGCCAAGCGGCTGTCCGCCGACGTCATCAACTTCTCGGCGAAGGGCTCCAGCGTCTCCAAGGGCGAGAGCCTCAAGGACACGGCGCTGACGCTCCAGGCGATGGGCGCGGACGCCGTGGTGGTCCGCCACCCCGCCTCGGGCGCCCCGCACCGGCTGGCGCACTGGGTGGAGGGGTCGGTGGTCAACGCCGGCGACGGCACCCACGAGCACCCGACCCAGGCGCTGCTGGACGCGTACACGATGCGCTCCCGGCTGGGCCGGCTGGCCGGGCTCCAGGTGGCGGTGGTGGGTGATGTGCTGCACAGCCGGGTCGCCCGCTCGAACGTGCTGCTGCTGACCACCCTCGGCGCGAAGGTCACCCTGGTCGGCCCGCCGACGCTCATCCCGGTGGACGTGGCCGCCGCCCCCGCGCCGGGCATCGCGGTCTCGTACGACCTGGACGCGGTGCTGCCCGCCTCGGACGCGGTGATGATGCTGCGGGTCCAGCGGGAGCGGATGGGCGACTCGTACTTCCCGTCGGCGCGCGAGTACGCCCGGCGGTACGGGCTGGACGGCGCGCGGATGCGCCGGCTGCCGGAGCACGCGATCGTGATGCACCCGGGCCCGATGAACCGGGGCATGGAGATCGCGCCCGAGGTGGCCGACTCGCCCCGCTCCACGATCGTCGAACAGGTCGCCAACGGCGTGTCCGTCCGGATGGCGGTCCTCTACCTGCTGCTGGGAGGCAAGGCGTGACCGCGTACCTGATCAGGGGCGCCCGGATCGTCGGCGGCGAGCCGACCGACCTGCTGGTGCGCGACGGCGTGGTCGCCGAGGTCGGCCCCGACCTGGCCGCCACCGGCGCCCAGGTGGTGGACGCCGGCGGGCTGGTCGCCCTGCCGGGCCTGGTGGACCTGCACACCCACCTGCGCGAGCCGGGCCGGGAGGACGCGGAGACGGTGGAGACCGGCAGTCGGGCGGCGGCGCTCGGCGGGTACACCGCGGTCTGCGCGATGGCCAACACCGACCCGGTGGCCGACACGGCCGGCGTGGTCGAGCAGGTCTACCGGTTGGGCCGCGCGGCGGGCCTGGTGGACGTGCAGCCGATCGGGGCGGTGACCGTCGGGCTGGCCGGCGGGCAACTGGCGGAACTGGGGGCGATGGCCTCCTCGGCCGCGGCGGTACGGATCTTCTCCGACGACGGGCACTGCGTCGCCGACCCGCGGCTGATGCGGCGGGCGCTGGAGTACGTGAAGGCGTTCGACGGCGTGATCGCCCAGCACGCGGAGGAGCCGCGGCTGACCCAGGGCGCGCAGATGCACGAGGGCGAGATGGCCACCCGGCTCGGGCTGACCGGCTGGCCGGCGGTGGCCGAGGAGGCGATCGTCGCCCGGGACGTGCTGCTCGCCGAGCACGTGGGCAGCCGCCTGCACGTCTGTCACGTCTCGACGGCGGGCAGCGTGGAGATCCTGCGCTGGGCCCGGCAGCGGGGCATCCGGGTGACCGCGGAGGTCACCCCGCACCACCTGCTGCTGACCGACGAGAAGGCGGTCGGGTACGACCCGGTGTTCAAGGTGAACCCGCCGCTGCGGACGGCCGCGGACGTGGCCGCGCTGCGGACCGCGCTCGCGGAGGGCGTCATCGACGTGGTGGCCACCGACCACGCCCCCCACGCGGTGGAGGACAAGGAGTGCGAGTGGGCGTACGCCCGGCCGGGCATGCTCGGGCTGGAGACGGCGCTGTCGGTCGTGCTCGGCAGCCAGGCGCTGGGGACCGACTGGAACGCGATCGCGGAGCGGATGTCCCGCCAGCCGGCGCGGATCGCCGGGCTGGTCGAGCACGGTCGCGACCCGGCGCCGGGCGCGCCCGCGAACCTCACGCTGGTCGACCCCGCCGCCCGGCGGGTGATCGACCCGGGGGAGAGCGCCAGCCGCAGCCGGAACACCCCCTACGCTGGGCTGACGTTGCCCGGCCGGGTGGTCGCGACGTTCCTGCGCGGCGAACCCACGGTGCTGGACGGGAAGGCGGTCCGGTGAGGCAGGCAAGGCGGCAGGACGCGATCCTGGTCCTCGAGGATGGGCGCACGTTCCACGGCGAGGCGTACGGCGCGGTGGGGGAGACGTTCGGCGAGGCGGTGTTCACCACCGGGATGACCGGCTACCAGGAGACGCTGACCGACCCGTCGTTCCACCGCCAGGTGGTGGTGCAGACCGCGCCGCACATCGGGAACACCGGCGTGAACGGCGAGGACGACGAGTCCGGCCGGATCTGGGCGGCCGGGTACGTGGTCCGCGACCCGGCCCGGGTCGGCTCCAACTGGCGGGCCACCGGCGAACTGGAGGAGCGGCTGCGCCGGGAGGGCGTGGTCGGCATCTGCGGCGTGGACACCCGCGCGCTGACCCGGCACCTGCGGGAGCGTGGCGCGATGCGGGTCGGCGTCTCCGGCACCGAGCCGGACCCGCGGGCGCTGCTGGAGCGGGTGCGCCAGTCGCCGCGGATGCTCGGCGCGAACCTGTCCACCGAGGTGACCACGCCGCGGCCGTACACGGTGGCCGCCGAGGGTGAGCGCCGGTACACGGTGGCGGCGCTGGATCTGGGCATCAAGCGGAACGTGCCGCGGCGGCTGGCCGCCCGCGGCGTCACCACCCACCTGCTGCCGGCGACCTCCACCCTGGAGGAGATCCTGGCGGTCGGCCCGGACGCGGTGTTCTTCTCGCCGGGCCCGGGCGACCCGGCCGCGGCCGACCATCCGGTGGCGCTGGCCCGCGCGGTGCTGGAGCGGGGGATCCCGCTGTTCGGGATCTGCTTCGGCAGCCAGATCCTGGGCCGGGCGCTCGGCTTTGACACGTACAAGCTGAGGTACGGGCACCGCGGCGTCAACCTGCCGGTGCTGGACCGGCTGACCGGCAAGGTCGAGGTGACCAGCCACAACCACGGGTTCGCGATCACCTGGCCCAACCACGCCGATCTGCGCGGCCGCGCCTCGGGCAGCGTCGCCGAGGGCGACATCATCGAGACGGACTTCGGTGCCGTCGAGGTCAGCCATGTGTGCCTCAACGACGACGTGGTCGAGGGGCTGCGGGCGCGCGACGTGCCCGCGTTCACGGTCCAGTACCACCCGGAGGCGGCGGCCGGCACGCACGATGCCGACTACCTCTTCGACCGCTTCGTAGAACTCGTTGAGGGTAAGCATGCCAAAGCGCACTGACCTGCAGCACGTCCTGGTGATCGGCTCGGGGCCGATCGTGATCGGGCAGGCGTGCGAGTTCGACTACTCCGGCACCCAGGCGTGCCGGGTCCTGCGGGCGGAGGGGCTGCGGGTCAGCCTGATCAACTCCAACCCCGCCACGATCATGACGGACCCGGAGTTCGCCGACGCCACCTACGTCGAGCCGATCACCCCGGAGTTCGTCGAGCTGGTGATCGCCCGGGAGAAGCCGGACGCGCTGCTGCCCACGCTGGGCGGGCAGACCGCGCTGAACACGGCGGTCGCGCTGCACGAGGCCGGCGTGCTGGACAAGTACGGCGTGGAGCTGATCGGCGCGAACATCGACGCGATCCGCCGCGGCGAGGACCGGCAGCTGTTCAAGGAGATCGTGGCCCTCGCCGGTGCTCGCACCGGCCTGATGGACCCGGCCGGTGGGGGCGATCTGACTCCTCGCTCGCGGGTCTGCCATTCGATGGACGAGATCCGGGAGACCGTCGCCGAGCTGGGCCTGCCGGTGGTGATCCGGCCGTCGTTCACGATGGGCGGCCTGGGCTCCGGCATGGCGCACACGCTGGCGGATCTGGAGCGCATCGCCGGTGCAGGGCTGGCCGCGTCGCCGGTGCACGAGGTGCTCATCGAGGAGAGCGTGCTCGGCTGGAAGGAGTACGAGCTGGAGCTGATGCGCGACCGCAACGACAACGTGGTGGTCGTCTGCTCGATCGAGAACGTGGACCCGATGGGCGTGCACACCGGCGACAGCGTCACCGTGGCGCCGGCGATGACCCTGACCGACCGGGAGTACCAGCGGCTGCGGGACCTGGGCATCGCGGTGCTGCGCGAGGTGGGGGTGGACACCGGCGGCTGCAACATCCAGTTCGCGGTGCACCCGGAGACCGGGCGCCTGGTGGTGATCGAGATGAACCCGCGGGTGTCCCGGTCCAGCGCGCTGGCGTCCAAGGCGACCGGCTTCCCGATCGCCAAGATCGCCGCGAAGCTGGCCATCGGGTACACCCTGGACGAGATCCCGAACGACATCACCCGGAAGACCCCGGCGGCGTTCGAGCCGGCGCTGGACTACGTGGTGGTGAAGATCCCGCGGTTCGCGTTCGAGAAGTTCCCCGGCGCGGATCCGGAGCTGACCACGACGATGAAGTCGGTCGGTGAGGCGATGAGCCTGGGCCGCAGCTTCCCGGAGGCGCTGAACAAGGCGCTGCGGTCGATGGAGACCAAGGCGACCGGCTTCTGGACCCGGCCGGACCCCACGGACTCGCTGGCGCAGACCCTCGCCGCGCTGCGGATCCCGCACGACGGGCGGCTGTACACGGTGGAGCGGGCGCTGCGCCTGGGCGCCACGGTCGAGCAGGTGGGCGAGGCGAGCGGCGGCTTCGACCCGTGGTTCCTGGACCAGATCGCCGGGCTGGTCGAGCTGCGCGGCCAGATCGAGGCGGCGCCGGTGCTGGACGCGGCCCTGCTGCGCCGCGCCAAGCGGGCCGGCCTGTCGGACGGGCAGCTCGCCGCGCTGCGCCCGGAACTGGCCGGTGAGGACGGCGTGCGGGCGCTGCGCCACCGGCTGGGCGTCCGGCCGGTCTACAAGACGGTCGACACCTGCGCCGCCGAGTTCGCCGCCCAGACGCCGTACCACTATTCGGCCTACGAGGGGTACACCGCGGACGACGCCGAGACCGAGGTGGCCGGCAGCGACCGGCCGAAGGTGATGATCCTCGGTTCCGGGCCGAACCGGATCGGGCAGGGCATCGAGTTCGACTACTCGTGCGTCCATGCGGTCATGGCGCTGCGCTCCGCTCCCGTCCCGGGCTCTGCCGGCCCTGGGGGCTCACCTTCCCCGGGATTTGCCGGCTCTGGAGACTCAGCCGGCTTCGAGACCGTGATGGTCAACTGCAACCCGGAGACCGTCTCCACCGACTACGACACCGCGGACCGGCTGTACTTCGAGCCGCTGACCTTCGAGGACGTGCTGGAGGTCTGGCACGCGGAGGATTCGTCCGGCCGGGCGGCCGGCGGACCGGGGGTGGTGGGCGTGATCGTCCAGTTGGGCGGGCAGACCCCGCTGGGCCTGGCGCAGCGGCTGAAGGACGCGGGGGTGCCGGTCGTCGGCACCAGCCCGGAGTCGATCGACCTGGCCGAGGACCGGGGGGCGTTCGGCGCGGTGCTCGCCGCCGCGGGGCTGCGGGCGCCCGCGCACGGCACGGCCACCAGCTTCGACGAGGCCAAGGCCATCGCCGACGAGATCGGGTACCCGGTGCTGGTCCGCCCGTCGTACGTGCTCGGCGGGCGGGGCATGGAGATCGTCTACGACGACGCCACGCTGCGCGGGTACATCGGGCGGGCCACCGAGATCTCCCCGGAGCACCCGGTGCTGGTCGACCGGTTCCTGGACGACGCGATCGAGATCGACGTGGACGCGCTGTGCGACGGCACCGGCGAGGTGTACCTGGGCGGGGTGATGGAGCACATCGAGGAGGCCGGCATCCACTCCGGCGACTCGTCCTGCACGCTGCCGCCGATCACGCTGGCCTCCTCGCACCTGGTGGAGGTGCGCCGGTACACCGAGGCGATCGCCCGCGGGGTGGGCGTGCGCGGGCTGCTGAACGTGCAGTACGCGCTCAAGGACGACACGCTGTACGTGCTGGAGGCCAACCCGCGGGCGTCCCGCACGGTGCCGTTCGTCTCCAAGGCGACCGCGGTGCCGCTGGCCAAGGCGGCGGCCCGGATCATGCTCGGAGCCACGATCGCCGACCTGCGCGCCGAGGGGTTGCTCCCGCCGGCCGGGGACGGCAGCACGCCGGGGCCGGCGCAGCCGGTCGCGGTCAAGGAGGCGGTGCTGCCGTTCAAGCGGTTCCGCACGCCGGCCGGGCGGGGCGTCGATTCGCTGCTGGGCCCGGAGATGAAGTCCACCGGCGAGGTGATGGGCATCGACACCGCCTTCGGCCGGGCGTTCGCCAAGTCCCAGGCCGCGGCGTACGGGTCGCTGCCGACCAGCGGCCGGATCCTGGTGACGGTGGCGAACCGGGACAAGCGCGGGATGATCTTCCCGATCAAGCGGCTGGCCGACCTCGGCTTCGAGATCATCGCCACCGCGGGCACCGGCGAGGTGCTGCGCCGGCACGGGATCTCCTGCGAGATCGTCCCCAAGCACTACGAGGTCGGGAAGGGCGGGGCGGGCGGCGACGAGGAGCGCCACGCGGTCGCCCTGATCGCCGCCGGCGAGGTCGGTCTGGTGATCAACACGCCGCAGGGCTCGGGGGCGGCGGCCCGCTCCGACGGGTACGAGATCCGCAGCGCGGCGGTGACCGCGGACATCCCGTGCATCACGACCGTGCCCGGCGCGGCGGCCGCGGTGATGGGCATCGAGGCGCTGATCCGCGGCGAGCTGGTGGTCCGGCCGCTGCAGGAGTTGCACGCCGCCCTGCGCGCCGGGCGCTAGGGGCCGGTGGTGATCTTCGAGCGTACCGTCCGCCCGGCGCTGTTCCGGATCGGTGGCGGGGACGCCGAGGCGGCGCACGAGTGGACGCTGCGCCGCCTCGCCGCGCTCTCGGGGTACCCGGCGGCGCTCGCGGCGCTGCGCGCCCGCTACGCGGTCCGCGCCCCCCGGCGGGTCTTCGGCGTCGACTTCCCGAACCCGGTCGGGCTGGCCGCCGGGGTGGACAAGGACGGTGCCGCGCTGGCCGCCTGGCCCGCCCTCGGCTTCGGCTTCGTCGAGGTCGGCACGGTCACCTGGCACCCGCAGCCGGGCAACCCCCGGCCGCGGCTGTTCCGGTTGCCCCCGCAGCAGGCGGTCGTCAACCGGATGGGGTTCAACAACGCGGGTGCCCGGGCGCTCGCCGACCGCCTGGCCGCCCTGCCGCGCCCGCTGGGCGTGCCGCTGGGCATCTCGCTGGGCAAGTCCAAGCGGACCCCGATCGAGGCGGCCGTGGACGACTACGCGGCCTCGTACAACGTGCTGAGCCCGTACGCGGACTACATCGCGGTGAACGTGTCCTCGCCGAACACGCCGGGCCTGCGCCAGTTGCAGGATCGGGCGCTGCTGGACGAGTTGCTCGCCGCGCTGCGGGTGGATCCGGCGACGCAGCCGCCGCCGATCCTGCTGAAGATCGCCCCGGACCTGACCGACGAGGCGATCGGCGACGTGCTCCAGGTCTGCCAGGACCACGGGGTCGCGGGCATCATCGCCACCAACACCACGCTGGGCCGGCCGGGCATCCCGGGCCCGACCCCGCCGGGCGGGCTCTCCGGGCGCCCGCTGGCCGACCGGGCGCGCGAGGTGGTGGCGTTCGTGCACCGGCAGACCGGCGGCCGGCTGCCGATCGTCGGCGTCGGCGGGATCGTGGACCCGGACGGCGCGGCGAAGATGTTCGACGCCGGCGCGTCGCTGGTGCAGCTCTACACCGGCTTCATCTACCGGGGTCCGGCGCTGGTCCGGCAGGCGGTGCGGCGGTCGCGATGAACGATTCCCGGCCGTTCGATCTGCGGGCGCTGGACCGGGCGCACGTGTGGCACCCGTACTGCCCGATGCCCGGCACCCGGCAGCCGCTGGTGGTGGAGTCCGCCGCGGGGGTCCGACTGCGGCTGGACGACGGGCGGGAACTGGTCGACGGGATGTCCTCGTGGTGGGCGGCGATCCACGGGTACCGGCACCCGGTGCTGGACGCGGCCGTCACCGACCAGCTCGGGCGGATGAGCCACGTGATGTTCGGCGGGCTGACCCACGAGCCGGCGGTCCGGCTGGCCCGCACGCTGGTGGACATCACCCCCGCCGGCCTGGAGCACGTGTTCCTCTGCGACTCGGGCTCGGTGAGCGTGGAGGTCGCCATCAAGATGTGCCTCCAGTACTGGCGCTCGATCGGCCGGCCGGGCAAGCGGCGCCTGGCCACCTGGCGCGGCGGGTACCACGGCGACACGTTCCACCCGATGAGCGTCTGCGACCCCGAGGGCGGCATGCACCAGTTGTGGGCCGGGGTGCTGCCCCGGCAGGTGTTCGCCGGCCCGCCGCCGGACGGCTTCGACGCCCCCGCCGACCCGGCCTACGTGGCCGCCCTCGCGGACGCGCTGGCCCGGCACGCCGGCGAACTCGCGGCGGTGATCGTGGAGCCCGTCGTGCAGGGCGCCGGCGGGATGCGGTTCCACAGCCCGGAGTATCTGCGGGTGCTCCGGGCGCTGTGTGACGAACATGACATTCTGCTCGTCTTCGACGAGATCGCGACCGGCTTCGGCCGCAGCGGCGCGCTGTTCGCCGCCGACCACGCCGGGGTGACCCCGGACGTCATGTGCCTGGGCAAGGCGATCACCGGCGGGTACCTGAGCCTGGCCGCCGCCCTGTGTACGCCCCGGGTGGCCGAGGGCATCTCCCGGGGCGAGGTGCCCGTGCTGGCGCACGGGCCCACGTTCATGGGCAATCCGCTGGCCTGTGCGGTCGCTAACGCCGCCATCGGGCTGCTGCTGGCCGGGGAGTGGGCCACGGAGGTCAAGCGGCTGGAGGCGGCGCTGGCGGCCGGCTTGGCGCCGTTGCGGGGCACGCCCGGGGTGGCCGACGTGCGGGTGCTGGGCGCGATCGGCGTGGTCCAACTGGACCACGAGGTGGACATCGGGGCGGCCACCGAGGCCGCTGTGGGCGCCGGGGCGTGGCTGCGCCCGTTCCGGGACCTGATCTACACGATGCCGCCGTACGTGACGGCTGACGCGGATCTGGCGGTCATCGCCGCCGCCGTCCGCGCCGCCGCCGCGGCGGGCTGAGCGCCGCGGACTGACCACAGCGGACCGACCACAGGGAGTTGCACGGATGGAGAGCTTCGGTACCCGGTTGCACGCCGCCCTTGCCGAGCGGGGCCCGCTGTGCGTGGGCATCGACCCGCACACCGCCCTGCTCGAGGCGTGGGGGCTGCCCCGGGACGTCGACGGCCTGACCAGGTTCTGCCGGGTCGTGGTGGACGCCCTCGGCGCGCGCGTAGCGATCTTCAAACCGCAGTCGGCGTTCTTCGAACGGTACGGCTCCCGGGGGATCGCGGTGCTTGAGTCAACTATCCGACAGTTGCGAGATTGTGGCGCGTTGGTGTTGCTTGACGTTAAGCGTGGTGATATTGGCTCGACCATGGTCGCGTACGCGGCTGCGTACCTTGACCCATCCAGTCCGTTGTATGCGGATGCGATTACCGTCAGCCCTTTTCTGGGTGTCGGTGCCCTGGCGCCCGCCTTCGACGCGGCGGCCGCGCACGGCGGCGGGGTGTTCACGCTGGCGCTGACCTCCAACCCCGAGGGCCCCGAGGTGCAGCGCGCCACCCGGCCCGACGGGCGCACCGTTGCGCAGGCGGTCATCGATGAGATATCCCAGCTCAACGGGGGTGCGCAGCCGCTGGGCAGCTACGGCGTGGTGGTCGGCGGGACGGTCGGCGACACCGGCCACGACCTGTCCCGACTGGGTGGTCCCGTGCTCGTGCCCGGGCTCGGCGCGCAGGGTGGCGACCCGGCCCGGCTGCGCGCGGTGCTCGGTGCCGACCTCGCCGGCGTGGTCCCCTCGTACTCCCGCGAGGTGCTCTCGGCCGGCCCGGACCCGGCCGCGCTGCGCGCGGCGGCCGACCGGGTGTTGGCCGCCTGCCGCGCGGGACTGACCCATCGGTAATGATCGCGGGGCCGTCACGATTGACCGCGCGGAGCGCGGCGGCGTTGCCGAAACCGGCGCTGACCGCTAGTTTTCCCCGCGCTGGGCAGCGGCGCAACGGGTTGCCCAGCCACACCATGTTTCACAACAGGCGTCGGCCCCTTACCGACGCGATAGGGACCTGAGGAGAACTGGTGCCGCTCCCGTCACTGAGCCCCGAACAGCGTGCCGCAGCGCTGGAGAAGGCCGCGGAGATCCGCAAGGCTCGCGCTGAGCTGAAGGAGCAGCTCAAGCAGGGCAAGACCACCCTCGCCGCCGTGCTCGACCGGGCCGAGTCCGACGACGTCGTCGGCAAGCTGAAGGTGTCGGCCGTGCTGCAGGCGATGCCCGGGATCGGCAAGATCCGGGCGACCCAGATCATGGAAAAGCTGAAGATCGCCGACAGCCGCCGCCTGCGTGGCCTCGGCGAGCAGCAGCGCAAGGCACTGCTTGCGGAGTTCGCCGCGAGCTGATCAACCGGCTCGTGTAGAAACAAGCGGTGAGCATGGTTGACGACGCGCGCCCGGCTGCTCGGCTCACTGTCCTGTCCGGCCCCTCCGGTGTCGGCAAGGACAGCGTGATCGAGCTGATCCGGGCGCGCTCGCCCTGGGTCTGGCTGTCCGTATCCGTGACGACCAGACCCATGCGCGACTACGAGGTCGACGGCGTCCACTACTACTTCGTGAACCGCAGCCAGTTCGAGCGGATGATCGCCGCGGGCGAGCTGCTGGAGTGGGCCGAGTTCGCGGGCAACATGTACGGCACCCCGCGCGGCGCCGTGCAGGGCCGGCTGCGCGCCGGCCAACCCGTATTACTGAAGATCGACCTGCAGGGCGCCCGGCAGGTGCGGGCCGCGATGCCCGGGGCGCAGCTGGTCTTCCTGGCCCCGCCGAGCGTCGAGGAACTGCGCCGCCGGCTGATCGGCCGGGGCACCGACGACGAGGAGACCATCCGCCGCCGGCTGGCGCACGCGGACGAGGAACTGGCGGCCGAACCGGAGTTCGACCACACTATCGTCAACGACTACGTCGAGCGCGCCGCGGAAGAGCTGGTAGGCTTGCTCGGTTCACCGATCCTGACTCCCGCCCGCCCAGCCAAAGATTAAGAAGGTTTGCTCCCGTGGGGACCATCGCCAACCCGGAAGGCATCACCAACCCGCCGATCGACGAGCTGTTGGAGAAGACGAGCTCCAAGTACGCCCTGGTGATCTTCGCCGCCAAGCGCGCCCGCCAGGTGAACGCGTACTACAGCCAGCTCGGCGAGGGCCTGCTGGAGTACGTCGGTCCGCTGGTGGAGACCACGCCTCAGGAGAAGCCGCTGTCGATCGCGCTGCGGGAGATCAACGCCGGCCTGCTAACGGCCGAGCCGATCGAGGGCGCCAGCTGACCGGTACGCCGCGGATCGTCCTCGGCGTCGGCGGCGGCATCGCCGCCTACAAGGCGTGCGAGTTGCTGCGGCTGTTCACCGAGTCCGGGCACACCGTGCGGGTGGTGCCCACGGCGTCCGCGCTGCGCTTCGTGGGCGCGCCGACCTGGGCCGCGCTCTCCGGTCAGCCGGTCGCCGAGGACGTGTGGTCCGATGTGCACGAGGTGCCGCACGTCCGCCTCGGTCAGGACGCGGACCTGGTCGTGGTCGCGCCCGCCACGGCGGACCTGCTGGCCAGGGCCGCCCACGGGATGGCCGACGACCTGCTGACCAACACGCTGCTCACCGCGCGCTGCCCGGTCGTGTTCGCCCCGGCCATGCATACCGAAATGTGGGAGCACCCGGCCACCGTGGCCAACGTCACGACGCTGCGCTCGCGGGGCGCCGTGGTGATCGAACCGGCCAGCGGCCGGCTCACCGGTGCCGACACCGGCAAGGGCCGCCTGCCCGACCCGGCCGAGATCTTCGCGCTGGCCCGCCGGGTGCTCACCCGCGGCGCCGCCGCCCCGGATCTGGCCGGCCGGCACCTCGTGGTGACCGCCGGCGGCACCCGCGAGCCGCTGGACCCGGTCCGCTTCCTGGGTAACCGGTCGTCGGGCAAGCAGGGGTACGCCTTCGCCCGGGCCGCGGTCGTCCGGGGCGCGCGGGTCACGCTGATCGCCGCCAACGTCGCGCTGCCCGACCCGGCCGGCGCGACCGTCGTGCGGGTCGGCACCACCGGGGAGTTGCGCGCGGCCACCCTGGCCGCGGCCGGGGCGTCGGATGCGGTCGTAATGGCCGCCGCGCCGGCCGACTTCCGGCCCCGCGCGGTCGCCGAAAATAAGATCAAAAAGGTGGACGGCGCGGCGCCGCCGGTCCTCGAACTGATCGAGAACCCGGATATCGCCGCCGAACTGGGCGAGCGTAAACGCCCCGGCCAGGTGCTCGTGGCATTCGCCGCCGAGACCCGGGACGCGCTGGCGCACGGCCGGGCCAAGCTGTCCCGCAAACGCGCCGACATGATCGTGATTAACGACGTCGGTGCCGGGAAGGCGTTCGGTCGGGACACCAATGCCGCGATCGTGGTCACCGCCGACGGCGCCGAGATCACCCTCGGGGAACGGGACAAGGAGGAGTTGGCCGACGCCGTCCTCGATCTGGTCGCTGAGCGCTTGGGGACGGGTACCGACCCGTCCGGGACCGCTAGACTGCCGGCCGACGAGAAAATGTAGGACCCCCGAGAACGCCATTTAAGGAGCGCTGTGGCACGCCGCCTGTTCACCTCCGAATCGGTCACGGAGGGCCACCCGGACAAGATTGCCGACCAGATCAGCGACGGCATCCTCGACGCGCTCCTGGCGCAGGATCCGCGCAGCCGGGTCGCCGTGGAGACGCTGATCACCACCGGTCAGGTACACGTGGCCGGCGAGGTCACCACCCAGGCGTACGCGGACATCCCGGCGATCGTCCGCGAGACGATCCTGGGCATCGGGTACGACTCGTCCAAGAAGGGCTTCGACGGCGCGTCCTGCGGCGTCAGCGTCTCGATCGGCGCCCAGTCGCCGGACATCGCGCAGGGCGTGGACTCGGCGATCGAGCTGCGCGCCGGCGAGTCGGAAAGCGCGCTGGACAGCCAGGGCGCCGGCGACCAGGGCATGATGTTCGGCTTCGCCTGCTCCGAGACGCCCGAGCTGATGCCGCTGCCGATCGCGCTCGCGCACCGGCTGGCCCGCCGCCTGTCCGCGGTGCGCAAGGACGGCACCATCCCCTACCTGCGCCCGGACGGCAAGACCCAGGTCACCATCGAGTACGACGGGCTGCGCCCGGTCCGGCTGGACACGGTCGTGGTCTCCTCGCAGCACGCCGCGGACATCTCGCTGGAGTCGCTGCTCACCCCGGACGTGCGCGAGCACGTGATCGCCCCGGAGCTGGAGGGCCTCGGCCTGGCCACCGAGGGGTACCGGCTGCTGGTCAACCCGACCGGGCGGTTCGAGATCGGCGGCCCGATGGGCGACGCCGGCCTGACCGGCCGCAAGATCATCGTGGACACCTACGGTGGTTACGCCCGCCACGGCGGCGGCGCCTTCTCCGGCAAGGACCCGTCGAAGGTGGACCGCTCCGCGGCGTACGCGATGCGCTGGGTGGCCAAGAACGTGGTCGCCGCAGGGCTGGCCGAGCGGTGCGAGGCCCAGGTCGCGTACGCGATCGGCAAGGCCAAGCCGGTGAGCCTGTTCGTCGAGACGTTCGGCACCGAGAACGTCCCGGTCGAGCGGATCGAGGCCGCGATCGCCGAGGTGTTCGACCTGCGCCCCGCCGCGATCATCCGCGACCTGGACCTGCTGCGCCCCATCTACCAGCGCACCGCCGCCTACGGGCACTTCGGCCGGGAACTGCCGGAGCTGACCTGGGAGCGGACCGACCGCGCCGCCGACCTGAAGTCCGCGGCCGGCGCCTGACCGGCAAGATGGGCGGGTGACCTCAGCGTCTCCCGCCCTCCCCGGCCTGCCGGCGCCCCCAACGCCCGAGCCCTCGGCCGGCGCCGCGGACGCTGCGGGGGCTCGTGCCTCGGGCGGTGCTCGGGCGTCCAGCGGCCCTGTGGGGGCTCGTGCCTCGGGCGGTGCTGGCGCCGCGGGGGCCCGCGCCTCGGGCGGCGCGAAGCGTAAGCGTGGTGACCGGCAGCCGGCCGAACGGCTACCGGTCGCGCGCGTCTGCGTCGACGTGCCCCTCGCCCACCTCGATCGGCCGTTCGACTACCGGGTGCCGGCCGACCTCGACGAGGCGGCCCGGCCCGGCGTGCGGGTCCGGGTCCGCTTCGGCGGGCAGCTCGTGGACGGCTGGCTGCTGGACCGGGTGGAGTCCTCGGAGCTGCCCAAGCTGTCGTACCTGGAGCGGGTGGTCTCGCCCGAGCGGGTGCTCACCCCGGAGGTGGCGGCGCTGTCCCGGGCGGTGGCCGACCGGTACGCCGGCAGCCTCGCCGACGTGCTGCGCCTGGCGGTCCCCCCACGGCACGCCCGCACCGAGTCGGCCGCCGCGCCTTGCGAACCGCCCGGCCCGGCCCCGTCGATCGATTCCTCGCGCTGGGCGCGGTATCCGGCGGGTGCCGCGCTGCTGCGTGCGCTGGAAGACGGGCGCGCGCCCCGGGCCGTCTGGTCGGCGCTGCCGGGGGAGGAGTGGCCGGCCCGGCTGGCCGAGGCCGCCGCCGCCACCGCACGCGGGGGTCGCGGCGCCGTCCTCGTCGTCGCTGATAACCGGGACCTCGACCGCCTCGACGCCGCGCTCGCGAGCACACTCGGCCCCGGCCGGCACGTCGCCCTCTCCGCCGCGCTCGGCCCCGCCAAGCGGTACCGGGCGTTCCTGGCCGCCGCGCGGGGCGGCGCGACCGTCGTCGTGGGCACCCGGGCCGCCATGTTCGCCCCCGTCCCCGACCTGGGGCTCGTGGCCATCTGGGACGACGGTGACGACCTGCACGCCGAGCCCCGGGCGCCGTACCCGCACGCCCGCGAGGTGCTGCTCACCCGCGCCCAGCTCGCCGGGGCGGCGGCGCTGATCGGCGGGTACGCCCGCACCGCCGAGGCGCAGCAGCTCATCGAGACCGGCTGGGCGCACCCGATCGCCGCCGACCGCGAGACGGTCCGCCGGTACGCCCCGGCCGTGGCGCCCACCGGCGACGATGCGCAGCTGGCCCGCGACCCGGGCGCCGTCACCGCCCGGCTGCCCAGCGTCGCCTGGCAGGCGGCCCGCTCCGCCCTGGCCGCCGGCGCGCCGGTGCTCGTCCAGGTGCCCCGGCGGGGCTACCTGCCCGCCGTCTCGTGCGCCGACTGCCGCGCCCCGGCCCGCTGCCCCCACTGCTCCGGGCCGCTGCAACTCGGCTCCGCCGGCGCCACCGCGGGCTGCCGCTGGTGCGGCCGGGCCGCCACCGCGTACGCCTGCCCGGCCTGCGGCGGCCGCCGTCTCCGCGCGGCCGTCACCGGCGCCCGCCGCACGGCCGAGGAACTGGGGCGTGCGCTTGCCGGGGTGCCGGTCCGCACCTCCGGCCGGGACGAGATCCTGACCTCGGTGCCGGCCGCCCCGGCGCTGGTGGTCGCCACGCCCGGCGCCGAGCCCGTGGCGGCCGGCGGGTACGGCGCGGTCCTGCTGTTGGACGCCTGGGCCCTGCTCACCCGCGCCGATCTGCGCGCCACCGAGGAGGCCCTGCGCCGCTGGCTCGCCGCCGCCGCCCTGGCCCGCCCCGCCCGTGACGGCGGCCGGGTCGTCGTGGTCGCCGACGGCTCCCTGCCCACCGTCCAGGCCCTGCTCCGCTGGGACCCGGTCTGGCTGGCCGCCCGCGAACTCGCCGAACGCCGGGAACTGGGCTTCCCGCCGGCCGCCCGGGTCGCCACCCTCACCGGCGCCCCGGACGCGGTCGCCGACCTGCTCGCCGCCGCCCGGCTGCCGGCGGCGGCGCAGCTACTCGGCCCGGTCCCCGCCCCGGCCGCCCCGGAGCAGGAACGCATGCTGATCCGGGTCCCGCGGGGGCAGGCCGCGGCGCTGGCGAGGGCACTGCACGAGGCGGTCGGCGTCCGCACCGCCCGCAAGGCCGCCTCCCCGGTCCGGGTTCAGATCGACCCGCTTGACCTGCTCTAGCGGCACCAAGGCGGGCGTGCGGTCCATGGCCGGAGCGAGCGCCGCCGAGTTGGCCGACCAGCGGGAGCGGTGCGGGCCGTGGGGAGATGCTGGTAGACCGCCGGCCCTGGCGGACGCCCTGGTTGACGACTGATCGGTGGGCGATGCGCGCGAGTGGAGCTGAGCGGCGACCCGCACTGGCCCGCGCCGGGGTCACCTTCTCGTCGAGGTGCTGTCGGTGAGGAATACCTCCTATCCTCCTAGGACGCCTTGCGGTGTGTGGCGGCGGCGACTCGGGCGGGCTCAACGCCGGCCGGCGAGCCGGGGACACGGCCAGGGCGGTCGGCAAGGGGCACACATAGACTGGGCGGGTTGACCCGCCGTTCGAGGAGCACGTGTGACCGTCCAGCCCATCCGCCTGTTCGGCGATCCGGTTCTGCGCATACCCGCGGAGCCGGTCGTGGACTTCGACAAGGAGCTGCGGCGGCTGGTCGCGGACCTGACCGAGACGATGCGGGACGCGGAGGGCGCGGGGCTGGCCGCGCCGCAGCTCGGTGTGGGGCTGCGGGTGTTCACCTTCGACGTGGACGACGTGGTGGGGCACCTGGTGAACCCGGTGCTGGAGTTCCCGGACGAGGAGGAGCAGGAGGGCCCGGAGGGCTGCCTGTCCATCCCGGGGCTGTACTTCGACACCAAGCGCCGGCAGAACGTCGCCGCGAAGGGTTTCAACGAATACGGGGACCCGGTGCAGCTGGTCGGCACCGGGCTGATGGCGCGCTGCGTGCAGCACGAGACGGACCACCTGGACGGCGTGCTGTTCGTGGACCGGCTGGACCCGCAGGCGCGCAAGGAGGCGATGAGGGTGATCCGCCAGGCGGAGTGGTACGACCCGGCGGCACCGCCGACCGTGAAGGTGAGCCCGCACGGGCTCGGCCCGGCGGCGGGCAGCCCGTTCGGCCTGGGTGGCTGATCGGGTGCGGCTGGTTTTCGCCGGTACGCCGGCTGTCGCGCTGCCCGCGCTGGCGGCGGTCGCCGCGTCCCGGCACGAGTTGGTGGCGGTGGTGACGCGCCCGGACGCGCCGGCCGGGCGGGGGCGGCGGCTGGTCCGGTCGCCGGTGGGCGCCTGGGCGGACGAGCACGGGGTGGAGGTGCTGACGCCGGCCAGGCCCCGGGAGCCGGAGTTCCTGGAGCGGCTGCGGGCCCTGGCGCCGGACTGCGCGCCGGTGGTGGCGTATGGCGCCCTGGTCCCGCAGGTGGCGCTGGACATCCCCCGGCACGGCTGGGTGAACCTGCACTTCTCGCTGCTGCCGGCGTGGCGGGGCGCGGCGCCGGTGCAGCACGCGGTGCTGCACGGGGACGAGATCACCGGGGCGAGCGTGTTCCGGCTGGCGGCCGGGCTGGACACCGGCCCGGTGTACGGGACGGCGACCGAGGCGATCCGCCCGCGGGACACCTCGGGTGACCTGCTGGAGCGCCTCGCCGGGTCGGGCGCGGGGCTACTCGTGGCGGTGCTGGACGCGATCGAGGACGGCACGGCGCAGGCCGAGCCGCAGCCGCTGGACGGGGTGTCGCTGGCGCCGAAGGTCACCGTGGAGGACGCGGAGGTGCGCTGGTCCGAGCCGGCGTTCGCGGTGGACCGGCGGGTGCGGGCGTGCACGCCGGCGCCCGGCGGGTGGACCACGTTCCGGGGTGAGCGGCTGAAGCTGGGTCCCGTGACGGTGCTGGCCGACGGGCCGGAACTGAAGCCGGGTGACCTGCTGGTGGAGCGGAACCGGGTGCTGGTCGGCACCGGGACGGTGCCGGTGGTGCTGGGCGAGGTCCGGGCGGCCGGCAAGAGGGCGATGCCGGCGCCGGACTGGGCGCGCGGGCTGCGCCTGGGCGCCGATCCGGCCGCGTCGCGGGAGAGCCTCGGATGACCGGTCACTTCGCCGAGCGCCCCCGGGGTTCGGGGCGCCCGCGGCGGCTCGGTGGCGGGCCGGGTGGTCCGCGTGATCCGCGCCCGGGCCGGGCGCCGCGGGCCGGCCGGCCACCGGCGGACCCGGCGCGGCAGGCGGCGTACGAGGCGCTCGCGGCGGTGCACCGGGACGGCGCGTACGCGAACCTGGTGCTCCCGGACATCCTGCGGGACATGCGGTTGCAGGGCCGGGACGCGGCCCTGGCCACCGAGCTGACCTACGGCAGCCTGCGGGCGCTGGGCACGCTGGACGCGATCCTGGCGAAGGCGGCCGACCGGGCGGTCGACCGGATCGATCCGCCGGCCCGGGACGCGCTGCGCATCGGTGCGTACCAGTTGCTGTACACGCGGGTACCGGCGCACGCGGCGGTCTCGTCGGCGGTGGATCTGGTGCGCTCGGTGGCTCCGGGTGCGGTCGGGTTCGCCAACGCCGTGCTGCGGTCGGTGGCGGGGCACACGTTCGAGGAGTGGGTGGCGCTGGTCGCCCCGGCCGAGGCGGACGACCCGGTGGGGCACCTGTCGATCGCGTACAGCCACCCGCAGTGGATCGTGCGGGCGTTCGCGGAGCCGCTCGGCGGGGACCTGGACGAGGTCCGCCGGCTGCTGATCGAGGACAACGAGCGGCCGCCGGTGCATCTGTGCGCCCGTCCGGGGCGGGCCGACGCGGCGGAGCTGGCCGACGAGGTGGGCGGTGCCCCCGGCGCCTTCAGCCCGTACGCGGTGTATCTGACCGGCGGCGCGCCGGGCGACCTGCCGGCGGTGGCCGAGGGGCGGGCGCACGTGCAGGACGAGGGCTCGCAGCTCGTGGCGGTGGCGCTGGCCGACGCCGCGCTGGACGGCCCGGACGCGCGCTGGCTGGACCTGTGCGCCGGCCCGGGCGGCAAGTCGGCGCTGCTGGGCAGCCTGGCGGCGCTGCGCGGGGCGCGAGTGACCGCGGTCGAGGTGGCCGAGCACCGGGCCCGGCTGGTGGAGGGCGCGGTCCGCGGGCTGCCGGTGACCGTGCTGCACGCGGATGGCCGGGATGTGGGGCGCGAGCCGGAGCTGCCCGAGGGGGCGTTCGACCGGGTTCTCGTGGATGCGCCGTGTACCGGCCTGGGTTCGCTGCGCCGGCGTCCGGAGTCCCGCTGGCGTCGGCAGCCGAGTGACCTGCCGCCGCTGACCCGCCTGCAGCGGGAACTGCTGGCGGCGGCGATCCGCGCGGTGCGTCCCGGCGGGCTGGTGGCGTACGTGACGTGCTCGCCGCACGTGGCCGAGACGCAGGTGACGGTCACCGAGACGGCGCGCCGGGCGGCGCACCCGGTGGACCTGGTCGATGCCCGGCCGTTGCTGCCGGCGGGCATGCCCGGCCTGAGTACCGGGCCGACCGTCCAGTTGTGGCCGCACCGGCACGGCACCGACGCGATGTTCCTGGCCCTGTTGCGCCGCACCTGATCAGCGCGCCGCGCCCGCCCCGCCATCGCATGATCGCCGGACGGGGTGGGTTGCGGCGGGCCGGCTTCGTACACTGGCGCGGTGATCGCCGCACCGCTCGTCATCGCGCCCAGCATCCTCGCCGCCGACTTCGCTCACCTGGCCGATGAGGCCCGGGCCGTGGCGGGCGCCGCGGACTGGCTGCACGTGGACGTCATGGACAACCACTTCGTGCCGAACCTGACGATCGGGTTGCCGGTGGTGCAGAGCCTGCTGAAGGCGTCCGAGCTGCCGTTCGACGTGCATCTGATGATCGAGCGGCCGGCCCGGTGGGCGCCGTCCTACGCGGAGGCGGGCGCGTACAACGTGACGTTCCACGCGGAGGCGTGTGCGGATCCGGCCGCGCTGGCGAAGGATCTGCGGGCGGCGGGCTCGCGGGCCGGGCTGGCGATCGACCGGGACACCCCGGTGGAGGGGTATCTGGAGCTGCTGCCGCACTTCGACACCCTGCTGATCATGACGATCAAGGCCGGTTTCGGCGGGCAGGCGTTCCTGCCGGAGATGCTGGCGAAGGTGCGCGCCGCCCGGCGGCATGTGGACGCGGGCCACCTGGAGGTGCGTATCGAGGTGGACGGGGGCATCGCCGCCGACACGATCGCCGCGGCGGCGGCGGCGGGCGCCGACGCGTTCGTGGCCGGCACGGCGGTGTACGGCGCCGACGACCCGGCCGAGGCGGTCCGCCGCCTGCGGGCCCGGGCCGCGGCGGCGGCCGGTGGAACGGGGGCCGCGGGGGGCCCGGAGGTCGGGCGGTGACCATCGAGCCGGGCGGGGAGAAGGTCGACCTGATCCTGGTCGTCGACGACGACGCCGACATCGCCCGGTTCGTCGAGGTGAACCTGCGCCTGCACGGGTTCGACGTGCGGATCGCCTCGGACGGCGTGCACGCCCTGGAACTGATCGGGCACGAGCGCCCGGACCTGGCTGTGGTCGACCTGATGATGCCGCGGATGGACGGTCTGGAACTGACCCGGCGGCTGCGGGCGGACCCGATGACCTCCGCGCTGCCGATCATCATGCTGACCGCGAAGGGCCTGACCGTGGACAAGGTCAACGGCCTGACCGCGGGTGCGGACGACTACCTGGTCAAGCCGTTCGACACGCTGGAACTGATCGCCCGGGTGCGCTCCACGCTGCGGCGCAACCAGGAGTTCCGGGAGGTATCCCCGCTGACCGGGCTGCCCGGCAACACCCGCATCCTCCGGGAGATCGGGGACCGGGTGCGCAGCGGCGCCGACTATGCGGTCTGCTACCTGGACATCGACCGGTTCAAGACGGTGAACGACGCGTACGGGTTCATGCGGGGCGACGAGTTCATCAGCGCGCTGGCCAGCAGCCTGCACCGGGCGGTGGTGTCGGTGGGGCTGCCGCCGGCGTTCCTGGGCCACGTCGGTGGCGACGACTTCATCGCCGTGTGCACCCCGGACCAGGTGCGCCCGCTGACCGAGGCCGCGGTGATCGACTTCGAGCGGTCCGCCGACGACCTGTACGACCCGGCCGACGCCAAGCGCGGCTACCTGGAACTGACCGACCGCCGGGGCAACGTGCAGCGGGCCAACCTGGTGACGCTCTCGGTCGGGGTGGCGCTGTCCACGGCCCGGGGGTTCGCCGACCCGCGCGAGGTGATCGCGGTGTCATCGGAGATGAAGAAGGTGGCCAAGACGCAGCCCGGTTCGTTCGTGGCGGTGGACCGGCGCCGTTCGGTGGAGGAGGAGGATCCGGCGGCGCCGTACCCGCGCCGGCCCGAGGAGCCCGCGCCGCCCCGGCCGGTGCTGTGACGGCGGTCGCTTCCCGAGGCGGTCGCGTCCGGGCGCCGGGCGTGTCAGACTCTTGCTATTAACCCACCACGCGCTGGCGGGATCGGTGAAATTCCGAACCGGCGGTGATCTCCGGGGCAAACGCCCGGGGCAGCCCGCGACCCGGTCATAGCCAATGGCCGGTGGATCCGGTGAGATTCCGGAGCCGACGGTCACAGTCCGGATGGGAGACAGCGCGCGGACGGTCGGGGCCCGTCGCGGCGTCGCGCCGCCCGTTCCGCCCATGCCCCCGTCGCCCCGCGAGCGCGCAGGTCGAGCGCGGGCGGCACGGAGGGCGGCAGTGACCGAGGGCGGCGCCGGAGTTCCGGTCGGTGAGGCGATGGCGCGTGCCATCGCGCTGGCCTCCCGTGGACTGGGTTCCACCAGCCCCAACCCCGTCGTCGGCTGCGTGCTGCTGTCCGCCGCCGGCGCCGTCGTCGGCGAGGGCTTCCACGCGTACGCGGGCGGGCCGCACGCGGAGATCGTGGCGCTGGCGCAGGCCGGCGAGCGGGCCCGGGGCGGTACCGCGGTGGTCACCCTGGAGCCCTGCAACCACACCGGCCGGACCGGTCCGTGCACCCGGGCGATCATCCGGGCCGGGATCGCCCGGGTGGTGATCGCCGTGACCGACCCGAACCCGCTCGCGGCCGGCGGCGTGGACGCGCTGCGGGCCGCCGGCGTCGAGGTGGTCACCGGGGTGCGCGCCGAGGAGGCGGAGGCCGGCAACCTGGCCTGGCTGACCGCGGTGCGCCGGGGCCGCCCGTACCTGATCTGGAAGTACGCGGCGACGCTGGACGGGCGGTCGGCGGCCGAGGACGGCACCAGCATGTGGATCACCTCCGAGGCGGCCCGGATGGACGTGCACCAGTTGCGCGGCACCGTCGACGCGGTGATCGCGGGGGTCGGCACGGTGCTCGCCGACGACCCCCGGCTGACCGCCCGCAACCTGCGCGACGGCACCCTCGCGATCCGTCAGCCGATGCGGGTCGTGGTGGACAGCCGGGGCCGCACCCCGCGGGACGCGCAGGTCCGGGACGCCGTCGCGCCGACCTGGATCGCCACCGTCGCCGAGGTCGGCGCCGGCCCGGACGGCCGGGTCGACCTGGTCGCGATGCTGGCCGAGCTGTACCGGCGGGGTGTGCGCGCCGCGCTGCTGGAGGGCGGTCCCACGCTGGCCGGCGCGTTCCTGGCCGCCGGCCTGGTGGACAGGGTCGTCGGGTACGTGGCGCCGAAGGTGCTCGGCGGTGGCCCGCCGGCGCTGGCCGGTGCCGGCGTGCGCACGATCGCCGACGCGATCGACCTGGACGTGACCGAGGTGACCCGGGTCGGGCCGGACCTGCGCCTGGTCGCCGTGCCGCGGCCCAAGGCCCGCAAGGAGGAGTCCTGATGTTCACCGGCATCGTGGAGGAGCTGGGCGAGCTGGTCCGGCTGGACTGGCACGGCGAGGGCGGGGTGCTGGCCGTGCGCGGTCCCCTGGTCGCCGCCGACGCCCGGCACGGCGACTCGATCGCGGTCAACGGCGTCTGCCTGACCGTGGTCGGCGTCGATGGGGAGACCTTCGAGGTCGACGTGATGAAGGAGACCTTCGACCGCAGCACGCTGGGCGCGTTGGGCCCGGGCGACCCGCTGAACCTGGAGCGCGCGGCCACCGTGCGGACCCGGCTGGGCGGGCACATCGTGCAGGGCCACGTGGACGGCGTCGGCACGGTGCTGTCCCGCACGCCGGGGCAGCGGTGGGAGGACGTGGCCGTCGCGCTGCCGCCGGGGCTGTCCCGGTACGTGGTGGAGAAGGGCTCGATCACGGTGGACGGGGTATCGCTGACCGTGGTGTCGGTGACCGACGAGGCGTTCACGGTCAGCCTGATCCCCACCACCCTGGAGCTCACCACGCTCGGCCGGCGCGAGGTCGGCGGGCTGGTCAATCTGGAGGTCGACGTGATCGCCAAGTACGTGGAGAAGCTGGTGGCGGGGGTGCGGTCGTGAGCGCGAGGAACGCCCGGAGCACGCTGGCGGGCGGTTGCGGAGGAAGTACCGCAGTCGCGAACGAAAGGCGGGCACTGTGAGCGCGAGGAACGCCCGGAGCACGCTGGCGGGCGGTTGCGGAGGAAGTACCGCAGTCGCGAACGAAAGGCGGGCACTGTGAGCGCGAGGAACGCCCGGAGCACGCTGGCGGGCGGTTGCGGAGGAAGTACCGCAGTCGCGAACGACAGGCGGGCACCGTGACCGCGCCGCAGGACGCGCCGGAGCGGACCGGGCTGGACCCGATCGAGCGCGCCATCGCCGCCATCGCCGCCGGGAAGCCGATCGTCGTCGTCGACGACGAGGACCGGGAGAACGAGGGCGACCTGATCTTCGCCGCCGAGCTGGCGACGCCGCAGCTCATGGCGTTCATGGTGCGGTACACGTCCGGGTACGTGTGCGCGCCGGTCACCGAGGCGGAGGCGGACCGCCTCGAGTTGCCGCCGATGTACCACACCAACCAGGACCGGCGCGGCACCGCGTACACGGTGACGGTGGACGCCCGGGAGGGGGTCACCACCGGCATCTCGGCGGCCGACCGGGCGCACACGATCCGGCTGCTGGCCGACCCGTCGACCAGCCCGACGGACCTGGCCCGCCCCGGCCACGTCGTGCCGCTGCGGGCGCGCAACGGCGGCGTGCTGCGCCGTGCCGGGCACACCGAGGCGGCCGTGGACCTGTGCCGGCTGGCCGGCCTGCGCCCCGCCGGGGTGCTGTGCGAACTGGTCAACGACGACGGCACGATGATGCGCCTGCCGGACCTGCGCCGGTTCGCCGCCGAGCACGGGTTGGCGCTGGTCAGCATCGCCGATCTGATCGCCTACCGGCGCCGGGCCGACCGGCGGGTGGAGCGGGTGGCGCAGGCGCGCATCCCGACCGAGTACGGGGTGTTCACGGCGGTCGGCTACCGGGCCACCGACGACCCGAACGAGCACGTCGCCCTCGTCTACGGCGAGCTCGGGGACGGGCGGGACGTGCTGGTCCGGGTCCACTCGGAGTGCCTGACCGGCGACGTGCTGGGCTCGCTGCGCTGCGACTGCGGGCCGCAACTGCGCGCGGCGATGGCGCGGGTGGCGGCCGAGGGCCGCGGGGTGGTGCTGTACGTGCGCGGCCACGAGGGGCGCGGGATCGGCCTGCTGCACAAGCTTCAGGCGTACCAGTTGCAGGACCAGGGCCGGGACACCGTGGACGCGAACCTCGACCTGGGTCTGCCGGCCGACGCCCGGGACTACGGCACCGGCGCGCAGGTCCTGTACGACCTGGGCATCCGCACGATGCGGCTGCTCACCAACAACCCGGCCAAGCGCGCCGGCCTGGAGGGGTACGGCCTGCAGATCGTCGGGCGGGAGGGGCTGCCGGTCCGCCCGCACCCGGAGAACGTGCGCTACCTGCGTACCAAGCGGGACCGGATGGGACACCTGATCGAGGGGCTGGCCTGATGGCGGGGTTCGGCGAGCCGGAACCGTCCACGGTCGACGCGTCCGGGCTGCGGGTCGGGGTGGTCGCCACCCGGTGGCATGGCGAGCTGACCGACCACATGCTGGACCGGGCGGTCGCGGCGGCGAAGGCGTGCGGCGTGACCGACGTCGTGGTGAGCCGGGTCGCGGGCTCGGTCGAGCTGCCGGTGGTGGCGCAGGCCCTGGCGCAGCGCTGCGACGCCGTCGTGGCGCTGGGTGTGGTGGTCCGGGGCGCCACGGCGCACTTCGACTACGTGTGCAAGTCGGTCACCGAGGGTCTGACCCGGGTGGCGCTGGACGCCCGGGTACCGGTCGCGCACGGCGTGCTGACGGTCAACACGGTCGAGCAGGCCCGGGACCGGGCGGGCCTGCCGGGCTCCGCCGAGGACAAGGGCTGGTCCGCGACGGTCGCCGCCCTGGAAGCCGCCCTGGCCATCCGCGCCCTCTAGAGCCGCCCCGCCTCGATGATGCGGCGCAGGAACTGGCGGGTGCGCGGCTGGACCGGGTCGCCGAGGACCTGCTCGGGCGGGCCCGATTCGAGCACCGCGCCGCCCTCCAGGAAGCACACCCGGTCCGCGACCTGGCGGGCGAAGCCCATCTCGTGGGTGGCCAGCACCATGGTCATGCCGGTCGCCTTCAGGTCGCGGATCATCGTCAGCACCTCGCCGACCAGTTCCGGGTCGAGGGCGGACGTGACCTCGTCCAGCAGCATCAGCCGCGGCTCGTTGATCAGCGCCCGGACGATCGCGACCCGCTGCTGCTGGCCGCCGGAGAGCCGGTCCGGGTAGGAGCGGGCCCGGTCGGCCAGGCCCACCCGGCCGAGCAGGTCGAGCGCCTTCGCCTCCGCCTCGGCCCGGTCCCGCCGGTGCACCCGGCGCGGGGCCAGCGTGATGTTGTCCAGCACGGTCATGTGTGGGAACAGGTTGTACGCCTGGAACACGATCCCGATCCGCTGCCGCACCCGGTCCGGGTTCACCCGCGGGTCGGTGATGTGCTCGCCGTCCAGGTGGATCGTGCCGTCGTCGATCCCCTCCAGCAGGTTCACGCAGCGCAGCAGGGTGGACTTGCCCGAGCCGGAGGCGCCGATCAGCACCACCACCTCGTGTTCCGCCACGGTCAGGTCCAGGTGGTTCAGCACGGTGTGGCCGCCGAACCGCTTGGTCACGCCCCGGCACTCCAGCACGCTCATCCGGTCTGCCGCCTCGCCGCTCGCAGGGTCACCCAGTCCGTCACGGCGATCAGCGGGATCGCCAGCAGCACGAACAGCACGCCCGCGACGATGTACGGGGTGAAGTTGGCGTGCTCGGCGGTGGTGATCTGCGCCGCGCGGACCGCGTCGATCGGGCCGGCCAGGGAGACCAGACCCACATCCTTCTGCAGCGCCACGGTGTCGTTGAGCAGCGGCGGCGCCACCCGCCGGACCGCCTGCGGCAGCACCACGTGGCGCATCGTCTGCCGGTAGGTCAGCCCCAGCGACCGGGCGGCGGCGAGCTGGCTGGGGTGCACGGACTCGATGCCGGCCCGGAACACCTCCGCCAGGTACGCGCCGTACGTGATGACCAGCGCCGCCCCGCCGAGCACCAGCACGCTCGGGGTGCCCTGCAACCGCAGTCCCGGCACGCCGAAGGCCAGTACGTAGATGACGATGATCAGCGGCATCCCGCGGAACCCGTACGTGTACCCGGTCGCCAGCGCCCGCACCGGGAAGAACACCGGGCCGCGCAGCGTGCGCAGCACCGCCACGAGCAGGCCGAGCGCGAGCGCCGCGACCGCGCAGAACACCAGCAGTCGCAGGTTCAGCCACAGCCCGTTCAGGACGGCCGGGAACGCGTCCCGGGCCACCGCGCCGTCCAGGAACGACGCGCGGACCCGCTCCCAGCCGGGCGAACCGGTCACCCCGACGACCAGGAGGATGCCGAGCACCCCGGTGGACGCGGCGGCGATCAGGACGGAGCGGACCGTCTGCCGGCGCCGGTAGGCGATCCGCTCCCGCTGTGCCGCGCTGACCGGGCGGTCCTCGGTGATCACGTCAGTTCTTTGGCGCCCGCCACCTGGGCGAGCCACTTCTTCTCCAGGTCGGCGAGGGTGCCGTCCCGGCGCAGGTCGTCCACGGCCTGGGTGACGCAGCCGGTCAGCCCGGAGCCCTTGTCCAGCACCAGGCCGAACTGCTCCGGCACGCCCACCTGCGGCAGCTGGCCGACGATCACCGAGTTCTCGAGTTCGGCGGCGGTCATGTAGAACGCGGTCGGCAGGTCCAGGACCAGGCCGTCGATGGTGCCGTTCTCGAGCGCCTTCTTCGCGTCGTCGTTGTTGTTGAAGACCTGCGGCGAACCGGCCGGCTTGATCACGTCGGTGATCGCCCGGTAGCTGGTCGTGCCGACCTGCGCGCCGAGCTTGGCGCCGGTCAGGTCGGCCAGCGTGGCCGCATTGGCGATCTTGCTGCTCTTCGGCGCGATCACGGCCTGCCGGACCAGGTAGTACGGCCCGGAGAAGTCCACCGCCTTGCGCCGGTCGTCGGTGATCGAGAACTGGTTGATGTCGAAGTCGTACGCCTTCGGCCCGGGCGCGATGGCGTTGTTGAACGTCACCCGTGTCCAGGTGACGTCGCCCGGGGCGTACCCGAGCTTCCCAGCCACCGCGTAGGCGACGGCGGACTCGAAGCCCTCGCCGTTTTCGGGCTTGTTGTCCCGGAACCAGGGCTCGTACGCGGGCTCGTCGGTGCCGATCGTGAGCTTGCCGGCGGTCCGGGTGGTCAGGCTCTGCTTGGTGCACGCGGCGGCTTGGTCGCCGGCGTCGGCGCTCGCGCCGACGGTGGGGTCATCGTCCTGGGGTGCGCACGCGGTGAGCGTCGCCAGCAGGGCGGCGGCGGCCAGGGCGGCGGCGGATCGGGGGGTCATGGCGCACAGCATAGGGGCTACCGATGCGCACGCGACCAGGGGAAACCGGTGACGGTGCCGGGCGTCATACCGGCCGTTCGCCGTGCGCCCGGCCGGTCGAATACAAGATCAAGGTGGGTTGGGCCACGACCGGCCGCCCCCGGTGACCCCCCGCCGCCGGTGCGGCTGACAGAATCGGTACCCGTGAAGACGTTCGACGAGCTGTTCGCCGAGCTCCAGGCCAAGGCCGCGGCGGGCACCCCGGGCTCGGGCACGGTCGCGGCGCTGGAGCGCGGCGTGCACGCCATCGGCAAGAAGGTCGTCGAGGAGGCGGCCGAGGCGTGGATGGCGGCCGAGCACGAGGGCCCCGAGCGGGCCGCCGAGGAGATCTCCCAGCTGCTCTACCAGGCGCAGGTGCTGATGCTCGCCAGCGGCCTGGAGCTCAAGGACGTCTACCGACATCTGTGACCTCTCGTCCCGGCCCGTCCCCGCCCAGAGAGGTTCCACCCCATGATCCGCATCGCCATCCCCAACAAGGGCACCCTGTCCGGACCCGCCGCCCAGATGCTGCGCGAGGCCGGTTACCGGCAGCGCACCGACGACCGCGACCTGGTCTGCCGCGACGAACCCAACGGCGTCGAGTTCTTCTACCTGCGCCCCCGCGACATCGCCACCTACGTCCGCTCCGGCGACCTGGACCTCGGCGTCACCGGCCGGGACCTGCTCGTCGACGCCGGCAACCCGGCCCGCGAGCTGCTCGACCTGGACTTCGGCGGCGCCACCTTCCGGTTCGCCGCCCGCCCCGAGACCCTCTCCACCCTGGACGACCTCGCCGGGCGGCGGATCGCCACCGCGTACCCGGGGGTGGTCGAGCGGTACCTGGACGAGCACGGCGTCAAGGCCGACCTGATCCGTCTCGACGGTGCGGTCGAGAACGCCGTCCACCTCGGCGTCGCCGACGTCATCGCCGACGTGGTCGCCACCGGTGCCACCCTGCGCCAGGCCGGGCTGGTCCCGGTGGGCGAGCCCATCCTGATCTCGTCCGCGGTGCTGGTCGGCCGCGACGCCGCCCCGGACCACGGCCCCATCGCCCAGCTCATCCGCCGCCTCCACGGCGTCCTGGTGGCCCGCCGGTACGTGATGCTCGCCTACGACGTGCGCGCCGACCTGCTGGAGCGCGCCAGCGCGCTCACCCCCGGCATCGAGTCCCCGACCATCTCCCCGCTGCACCGCGAGGGCTGGGTCGCCGTCCAGGCCATGGTTCGCCACGCCGACGTGCACCGGATCATGGACGAGCTGTACGACCTGGGTGCCCGGGCCATCCTGGTGACCAACATCCACGCCTGCCGGCTCTAGCTGTCCGGACGATCCGGCGCGTTGCCGGGTCGTCGCCTGGGCCTCGCCGCGTTTCGACCGATCCTCCCGAAACGGGCGCTGGGCCGGTGCTTACGCTGGCGTCCTCTAGGCTGGGGGCCGTGGTGGCATCGGCTTCGACCTCGACAGTGCCGGCCATCCGGATCCGGCCCCGCCGGATCCGGATGGTCTGCTGGGCCCTCGCCGCGGTGACGGTGGTCTTCTTCAGCGGCATCGCCACCGCCCTGCACGGCTCCACCGGCGACGGCAGGGGCGTCTTCCAGCGCGGCGACCAACTCGCCATGATCGGCCTGGGTGTGCTCATCGCCGCCGGCATCCTGCTGTTCACCCGCCCCGCCGCGGTCGCCGACGAGCGCGGCATCCGGATCCGCAACGTGGTCGGCGGCTACGACCTGCCCTGGAGCGTGGTGCGCGCGGTCTGCTTCGACCGGGGTGCGTCGTGGGCCAGCCTCGAACTGGTCAACGACGACACCGTCACGATCCTCGCGCTCCAGTCGGTCGATAGGGAGTACGCCGTGGCGGGCGTGCGGGCCCTGCGCGCCCTGCACGCGGCCTCCTCGGCGCCGCAGCCCGTGCCGGAGTCGGCACCGGGTTCGTAGCCCGGCCGCGCGCCCGCGGCGTGTCGGAGTGGGGGTGCGCTGGGGGGTTTCGGCCGAGAGCTGATAGGGTTACCGGGTCGACCAACGCTGTCCTGGTAACGGGGTGGCGGGAAAAGCGGAGCGCCTGCTCCCACCCGAGTCGCTTCCGGCGGCCGGGTCCGGTCAGCGCGGTTGGGGCGGTCGCCCCGCCCGCGTCGGGCGCGGCTTACGTGCCCGGGCCGGTCGAGCAGGCCCTGGCGGATGCCGGGGCCTTCCGCTTTTCTCCGACCGCGGCGCGCGAGCGCGCGGTGGTGGCTGGTCGGCGCACCGCCAGACGTAACGAAATCGAGGAGGCCCCATCAGCGTCGAGCCACGCGTCAACGAGCAGATCCGGGCACGGGAGGTCCGGCTGGTCGGTCCGGAGGGTGAGCAGGTGGGCATCGTTCCGCTGGAGCGGGCCCTGCAGCTGGCCGCCGATGTCGACCTGGATCTGGTCGAGGTTGCGCCCATGGCACGCCCGCCCGTCTGCAAGCTCATGGACTTCGGCAAGTTCAAGTACGAGAGCGCGCTGAAGGCGCGGGAGGCCCGGCGGAACCAGCAACAGACCGTCATCAAGGAGATGAAGCTCCGGCCGAAGATCGACTCACACGACTACGAGACCAAGAAGGGTCACGTGGTCAGGTTCCTCAAGGCCGGGGACAAGGTCAAGGTGACGATCATGTTCCGGGGTCGCGAGCAGAGCCGCCCGGAGCTGGGGCGCCGGTTGCTGGACCGGCTCTCGCAGGAGATCTCGGACCTGGGGTTTGTCGAGGCCGCGCCGAAGCAGGACGGCCGCAACATGATCATGGTGATCGCGCCGCACCGGGCGACGAAGGCGGCCGCCACGGCGGCGCTGGAGGACCGGGCGCGGGTGCGGGGAGCCGAGCGGGAGGCCGGACGGGTCGCCGAGCCGGCCAGTCCCGAGCCGCCCGCGGCCGCCGCCACCGGCGCGGTCGAGTAACACCGAGCGGCCGAGCGCGCGGCGTAGCCGGACGAGCCCGGCGGCCGGGGAGGAAACGGCCGGCCGGCGCGGTCGGACGACGGGCGGGACCGGAGGGGTGAGCGACCTCGCCGGTGCCGCTGACACGAGCACCGCCGACGGCGAGCCCGCCGTCGGCGGATGACAGGGAGATCGTTTCAGATGCCGAAGATGAAGAGCCACACCGGCATGGGCAAGCGGGTCAAGGTGACCGGGCGTGGCAAGCTCATCGTTGAGCAGGCGGGCAAGCGCCACCTGCTGGAGGGCAAGCCCTCCACCCGGACCCGCCGGCTGACCGGCACCGTCGAGGTGGCCAAGGTCGACCGCAAGCGGGTCAAGAAGCTGCTGGGCCGCTGAGCGCGCGCCACCTTCGACTAAAGGAGTTCTGACGTGGCACGCGTGAAGCGGGCGGTCAACGCCCAGAAGAAGCGCCGCACCCTGCTGGAGACCGCCAGCGGCTACCGGGGTCAGCGCTCCCGGCTGTACCGCAAGGCCAAGGAGCAGGTGCTGCACTCGATGCAGTACGCCTACCGGGACCGCCGGGACCGCAAGGGCGACTTCCGCCAGCTGTGGATCACCCGGATCAACGCGGCGGCCCGGGCCAACGGGATCACCTACAACCGGCTGATCCAGGGCCTGCGCCTGGCCGGCGTGGAGGTCGACCGGAAGATCCTGGCCGACCTGGCGGTCACCGACGCCACCGCGTTCACCGCGCTGGTCGAGGTGGCCCGGGCCGCGGTCGCGGCCGAGGGCACCGGCGGCGCGGCGGCGCAGGCGGCCTGACCGGCACCCGGTCCGGATCACGGTGCAGCAGCACGATCGACCCGGGGTGGCTCCGTACACCGTGCGGACCCCCCGGGTCGTCGCTGCCCGGCGCCTGCACCGCCGCCGCGAGCGGGACGAGGCGTGCCGGTTCCTGGCCGAGGGCCCGCAGGCCGTCCGCGAGGCGCTAGGCCGCCCGGGGTTGGTCCACGAGCTGTTCGGTACGGGCGCGGCGCTCACCCGGTACGCGGAGATGGTGGACGCGGCGCGCGGCGGCGGCGTGCCGGTGAGCCGGGTGACCGACGACGCGCTCGCCGCGCTGGCGGAAACCGTGAACCCGCAGGGGTTGGTGGCCGTCTGCGCGCACCTCGACGTGCCCCTGCGGCAGGCCGACACGGGCCGGCTGACCGCGGTCCTCGTGGAGATCCGGGACCCGGGCAACGCCGGAACGGTGCTGCGTACCGCCGACGCGGCCGGTGCCGGGGCGGTGGTGTTCGCCGGGGAGGCGGTTGACCCGTACAACGGCAAGGCCGTGCGGGCCAGCGCCGGCAGCCTGTTCCACCTGGACGTGGTCCGCGAACCCGACCCGGTCGCGGCGATCCGGCAGCTGCGGGACACCGGCCTGACCGTGCTCGCCGCCACCGGCCACGGCGACGCGGATCTGGACGTGCTCGCGGACGGCGGCGGGCTCGACGGCCCCACGGCGTGGCTGTTCGGCTCGGAGGCGCGCGGGCTGCCCGAACCGGTGCTCGCCGCCGCCGACGCGCGGGTGCGGGTCCCGATCCACGGCCGGGCGGAGAGCCTGAACCTGGCGGCGGCCGCCGCCGTCTGTCTGTACGCCTCGGCGAAGGCGCAGCGGGGCGCGCCCCGTACGATGTTCCGGTCGCCCGCCACGGGAGTGAGCTGATGACGTACCGCAACGACCCGTACGACCCGAAGCAGGCCGCCATGCTGGCCCAGGACGCCTTGGACGACGCCGTCGCCGAGGCGGAGAAGGCGTTCGCCGGCGCGTCGGACCTGGACGCGCTGGCCGCCCTGCGCCCGTCGCACCTGGGCGACAAGGCGCCGGTGGCGCTCGCCCGGCGGGAGATCGGCTCGCTGCCGCCCGCGGCGAAGGCGGAGGCCGGCAAGCGGGTCAACGAGGCCCGCCGCCGGATCGAGGGCGCCTTCGCGGCCCGGCAGGAGGATCTGCGCGCCGAGCGGGCCCGCCGGATGCTGGCCGAGGAGCGGGTGGACGTCACCCTGCCGTGGGACCGCCGCCCGCGCGGCGCCCGGCACCCGCTGACCACGCTCATGGAGCGGATCGAGGACCTGTTCGTCGGCATGGGGTACGAGGTCGCCGAGGGCCCCGAGGTCGAGCTGGAGTGGTACAACTTCGACGCGCTGAACATGGCGCCGGACCACCCGGCCCGCACCATGATGGACACGTTCTTCGTGGCCGCCGCCGAGGTGGGCGCGGGGGAGTCGGGGCTGGTGCTGCGCACGCACACCTCGCCGGTGCAGGCGCGCACGATGCTCACCCGCGAGCCCCCGATCTACGTGGTCTGCCCGGGCCGGGTCTACCGGACCGACGAGTTGGACGCCACCCACACGCCGGTGTTCCACCAGGTGGAGGGGCTGGTCGTCGACCGGGGCATCACGATGGCCCACCTGAAGGGCACGCTGGACCACTTCGCCCGGCAGATGTTCGGCGCCGACGCGCGGACCCGGTGGCGGCCGTCGTACTTCCCGTTCACCGAGCCGTCCGCCGAGTTCGACCTGTGGTTCCCCCAGCACCGGGACGGCCCGCGCTGGGTGGAGTGGGGCGGCTGCGGCATGGTCAACCCGCGGGTGCTGCGGGCCTGCGGCGTCGACCCGGATGAGTACTCCGGCTTCGCGTTCGGGATGGGCATCGAGCGCACGCTGATGTTCCGGCACGGCGTGGCGGACATGCGGGACATGGTCGAGGGGGACGTGCGGTTCAGCCGCGCGTTCGGCATGGAGGTCTGACGCGATGCGGGTACCGGTGTCCTGGCTGCGCGAGTTCGTGGCCGCGCCGACCGACCCGGCGACGCTGGAGCCGGCGCTGGTCCGGGTCGGCCTGGAGGTCGAGGAGATCACCGATCTGGCCTCGACGGTCACCGGGCCGCTGGTGGTCGGCCGGGTCGTGCGGATCACCGAGCTGACCGGGTTCAAGAAGCCGATCCGGCACTGCCTGGTGGAGGTCGGCGAGGCCGAGCCCCGTTCGATCGTCTGCGGCGCCACGAACTTCGCCGAGGGCGACCTCGTCGTGGTGGCGCTGCCCGGTGCGGTGCTGCCGGGCGGCTTCGCGATCGCCAGCCGCAAGACGTACGGTCAGCTGTCCGACGGCATGATCTGTTCGGGCCGGGAGCTGGGGATCAGCGAGGATCACGCCGGCATCCTGGTGCTGCCGGCCGGCCCGCGGCCGGGCGAGGACGCGCGTCCGCGGGTGGGGCTGGACGACGTGGTGGTGGAGTTGAACATCACCCCGGACCGCGGGTACTGCTTCTCGGTGCGCGGCATCGCCCGCGAGCTGGCCCACTCGCTGGGCCTGCCGTTCACCGACCCCGCCTCCCGGTACGCCCCGGCCGTGGCGACCGAGCGGCCCGCGTACCCCCTGCGGGTCGAGGACACGGTCGGCTGCGACCGGTACTACGGGCGGCTGGTGCGCGGCACCGACCCGCTGGCGCCGTCGCCGGAGTGGATGCGCCGCCGGCTCACCCAGGCCGGGGTGCGCGCGATCTCGCTGGCGGTGGACATCACCAACTACGTGATGCTGGAACTGGGCCAGCCGATGCACGCCTTCGACGCGGGGGCGCTGCGCGGCGAGGTCGTGGTCCGGCGGGCCCGGCCCGGGGAGCGGCTGACCACTCTGGATGGTCAGGAGCGCGCCCTGGACCCGGGGGACCTGGTCATCGCCGACGACAGTGGCGTCATCTCGCTCGCCGCGATCATGGGCGGTCGCACGACCGAGGTCTCGGACGCGACCACCGACGTGCTGTTCGAGGCGGCGCACTGGGATCCGGCGACGGTGGCCCGCGCCGCCCGCCGGCACCGGCTGCCCAGCGAGGCGAGCAAGCGCTTCGAGCGGGGCGTGGACCCGGTGCTGCCGCCGATCGCCGCCGCCCGCGCGGTCGCCCTGCTGGTCGAGTACGGCGGCGGCGAGGCCACCCCGGAGGTCCTGGACATCGACCACCGCCGCCCGGCGGCCACGATCACCCTGGAGGAGAGTCTGCCGGCGCGCCGGGCCGGCGTCCCGTACCCGCCGGAGCGGGTGGTGGCGCTGCTGGCGGAGGTCGGCTGCGCGGTCGCCCCGGCCGGGGACCGGCTGGAGGTCACCCCGCCGACCTGGCGGCCCGACCTGACCGACCCGGCGGACCTGGTCGAGGAGGTCGTGCGGCTGGACGGGTACGACCGGGTGCCGAGCCTGCTGCCGCTGGCGCCGGCCGGGCGGGGGCTGACCCGGCAGCAGCGGCGCCGTCGCACGGTCGGCCGGGCGCTGGCCGAGGCGGGCTACACCGAGGCGCTCAACTACCCGTTCGTCGGCCCGGCCGACCTGGCGGCGCTGGGGCTGCCGGCCGACGACCCGCGCCGCGCGGTGCTCCGGCTGGTGAACCCGATCTCCGAGCAGGAGCCGGCGCTGCGTACCTCGCTGCTGCCGCCGCTGCTGGCCACCCTGCGTCGCAACGTCGGCCGGGGCCAGCGGGAGGTGGCCCTGTTCGAGCTGGGTGCCGTCTTCCGCCCGCGGCCCGGCGTCACCGGCGTCCCGCCGCGCATGGGCGTGGAGGAGCGCCCGACGCCGGCTCAACTCGCCACCGCCGAGGGCTTCGTTCCGGAGCAGCCGTGGCACGCCGCCGTGGTCCTGGCCGGGGACGTGGAGCCGGCCGGCTGGTGGGGCGGGGGCCGCCCGGCCGGCTGGGCGGACGCCGTGGAGGCGGCCCGCACGGTGCTCGCCGCGGCGGGTATCGCCGCCGGCCGGGTCGAGGTGGCCGCGGCCGAGTACGCGCCCTGGCATCCCGGCCGGTGCGCCGAGATCCGGGTGGACGGGCGCGCCGTCGGCCACGCTGGCGAGCTGCACCCGGCGGTCTGTGCGTCGGCGGAGCTGCCCCGGCGCACCTGCGCGATGGAGCTGGATCTGGACGCGGTCCCCCTGGCCGAGGTGGTCGCCGCCCCGGCGATCTCCGCGTTCCCGCCCGCGCTGATCGACGTGGCCCTCGTGGTCGGCGCCGAGGTGCCGGCGGCGAGCGTGCAGCGGGCGCTGGCGAGCGGCGCCGGCGACCTGCTGGAGGCGGTGCGCCTGTTCGACGTGTACGCCGGCGCCCAGGTGGGCGAGGGGCGCAAGTCGCTGGCGTACAAGCTCACGTTCCGCGCGCCGGACCGGACGCTGACCGTGGAGGAGGCGGTGGCCGCCCGGGACGCCGCGGTCGCCGAGGCGGCCCGCGCGGTCGGCGCCTGCCTGCGGGGCTGACCGCGCCACCGGCCATATCCCGATTTCCCGAGTCCTCATCATCTGACACAAGATCGACGGCCGGGCGGTTGGCCGGTCCGCCGGCAATCGTCCGCGCTGTCAACTACCGGGTACCGAACCACCGGGCCGCCGCCCGGCCGCGGCCTGCCGTGATAGCACAGGCGGAGTGGGCCTGCGCCGAGGGCGGGTCACCGTTCGCATCCACGCGAGGGTGCCCTTCTGGCGCGTGGTGCTCCCGTGCCACACGTTATCCTGACCGCTATTGCGAAGCGGGCAGCCGCCGCGGTCAAGGACGAACCGGAGAAAAGGGAGAGCCATGGCCAACGGGGGCGGCTTCAGCCGCGACGCGGTCATCGTCGGCGGTTGCGGCCGAGTCGGCCTGCCGCTCGGCATCGCGCTCGCCTCGCGAGGGCTCGCGGTCAC
>NZ_BBQH01000034.1 GCF_018397995.1 Rhizomonospora bruguierae | reverse complement strand
ACCACCTTGAGACCGCGGGACGCCAGCGCGATGCCGAGCGGCAGGCCGACCCGGCCACAGCCCCCGATGATCACGGCGTCGGAACTGAATTGGCTCACGGACAGCCCCCTCCGGGCAGGATCGGCGCGTGGCCGGTTGGCAGGTAGACCCGCGACGGCGCCCAGGGCCCGGCGGACGGGACCGATGCTATGGGTGCCGGCCGTCCCGTCCCGGTGCTGTGTCCACTTGGCGACAGGCCTCTCCACCGCCCGGACGAGCGACGGATCGGCTGGTCAGCGAGCGTCCTGCCGGGGAAAGACCACCTCGCGGACAATCAGCTGGATGGCGGCGACCGCCGGAATGGCGATCAGCGCGCCGATCACGCCCAGCAGCGCCACCCCGAGCAGCGCCGCGACGATCGCGGCCAGGTCGCTCACCTCCACCGAGCGCTTCATCACCTGCGGATAGATCAGATAGTTCTCCACCTGCTGATACAGCAGGAAGAACACGATGCTGGCGACGCCGGCCTGGGTGGAAGTGGCGAAGCCGGCGATCGTCACCACGATCGCCCCCAGGGTGGCGCCGATCTGCGGGATCAGGTCGGTCACCGCGACCACCACGGCCAACGCGAACGGGTACGCCACCCCGGCGATCATCAGGAACACGAACGTGCTGGCGCCGGCGAGCAGGCCGATCGCCAGCGCCCCGACCATGTACGCCCCCACCTTGGTGAGGATCTCGTCGCCGATGAGCTGGACCCGCTGCCGTCGGGACGCCGGCACCAGCCGGTACCCCCAGGTCTTGACCCGCTCGAACGAGGACATGAAGTAGATCGTCAGGATCAGCACGGTCAGCACGTTGAAGATGCCGCCGAACAGCAGCCGGACGCCGCCGAACACCCCGCCCACCGCGCCGCTGACCGTCGCGCTGCTGGCGAACGACTTGGCCCGGTCGATGATGTCGTACCGGCTGTTCAGGTCGTTGAGCGTCTCGTTGCGCTTGAGTTCCTCGATGTAGCCCGGCAGCGCCTTCAGGAAGTCGGCGGCCTGCCCGACCAGCGGCGGGACCAGCGCGAACAGGCCCCCGATGAGCAGCAGCACCACGGCGAGCGCGACGATGGCCACGGCCAGCCCGCGCGGCACCCGCCACTTCTGGAGCCGGACCACCGCCGGGTGCAGCCCGATCGCCAGGAACAGCGCGATGAAGATGAGCACCAGCATCGAGGCCGCGCTGCGCACCGCCAGGTACAGGCTGTACGCGAGCAGCACGCCGAGCGTCGCGGTGAACCCCATCAGGAAGCTGTTGCGGCGCAGCGGCCGCCCGGGAAGCCCGAACCTGTGCTCAACCGGCCCGGTGCCGCCGCCCGCGCCGGCGGTGGCCGGCTCGGCGTCCCCGGCGGCGGTTGGCTCGGCCGGCTCCGCCGGGGCGTCGTCGATCGTCTCGGGCATCGGCGGCCTCCGCGGGCGAGGGGGTGTCAGCGCGGCGACCGGGATCGCCGGCGCTCATCTTCGCACCGCCCAGCCACACCCCGTCAGCGACGGGACGAGGAGGCCGGCTGCTCGGCCTTGCCGCCCGCCCGGGCCGGCTTGGCCGCGCCGTCGGTGCGGATCACCTCGGTCTTCGCGGAATCCACCGCCTCGCCGGCGCCGGCCTCGGCCTTGGCGCCGTCGACCGGCGCCACCACCTCGGTCGGGGCGCTGTCCGCGGCCGGCTCGGCGGCACCGCCGGCCGGTGCCGGGCTGGTCGGCACCGGTGCCTTCCGGGCCTCGGCCGGCTTGCCGCCGGGCCGGCCCTGCCGCGCGGCGAGCTGCTCCTGCACCTCCGCCAGCCGGCGCCGGACCAGCTTGGCCTCCTGCCGGGCGCCCGCGACCTGCTGCCGGATGCCGGCCAGCTCCTCCTGGGACAGCTCCAGCTCGTTCTCCAGCTCGGTCAGGCGGGCCTGCGCCGCGTCCCGGCGCTGCTCCAGCTCGGTGGCCTCCGCGCGGGCCTGCTCGCCGCGCTGGTGCGCCTCGGCGCGCACCCGCTCCGCCTCGGCGCGGGTGTCCGTGGCGAAGCGCTCCGCCGCCACCCGCTGCTCGGCGGTGACCTGGTCGGTCTCGGCGCGCAGCGCCGCCACCTCGCGCTCGGCCTCCTCGCGTAGCGCGGAGACCTCCCGCTGCGCCTTCTCCCGCAGCGTCGCCGCCTCGCGCTCGGCGCCCTCGCGCAGCTCGGCCACCTCCCGCTCCGCCTCGGTGCGCCGGGTGACCACCTCGCGCTCGACGCCGCCGCGCCACTCGCCCAGTTCCTGCTCGACCCGGGCGCGCCAGTCGCCCAGCTCCTTCTCGAAGCTGGCCCGCTGGCCGCTCAGCTCCTTCTCCACCTGGGTACGGGTGGTCTCGGCGTACTGGTCCGCCTCGGCGTGCACCCGGCGGGCGTACTCGTCGGCCTTGGTGGTCAGCTCGGCCGCCTCCCGGCGGGCCTGGTCGAGCAGTTGCTGGGCCTCGGCCCGGGCGCGCGTGGCGACCTCCTGCGCCTCGGTGTGCACCTGCTTGGCCTTCCGCTCGGCGGCGGCCAGTTCGTTGACCACGGCGGTGCGCCGCTCGACGTCCGCCTTCTCCTCCCGGGCCCGGCGGTCGGCCAGCGCGATCTCGAAGTCGCGCATGGCGGTCTGCGCCTTCTCCTGAGCCTCGGCCACGACCCGCTCGGCCTCGGCCCGCCGGTCGTCGATGGACTGCAGGGCGCTGGCCCGGATCTCCTCGGCCTGCTCCTCGGCCATGGCGAGGATCTGCTCCACCCGGGGGCCGAGGTGCCGGAACGACACCTGCTCCAGCGCGCTGCCGCGCCGGCGCAGGTCCACCACCTCGATCTGGATCTGCTCAAGCTGCCCGGCGAGGGCCTGGATCTGCGCGTACGCCTGGTCCCGCTCACCGGCGAGGGCGGCCAGTTCGCCCTCGACCTGCGTCACGTAGCGCTCGACCTGCCGCCTGTCGTAGCCCCGGCGGACCACCTCGAATCCCGGCTCCGCGCCACCGCCGGTCAGATCGAACAGATCGCTGCCCTGTGACATGTTTTCCATCCTCACACGCAACATCCCGCCTCGCTCGGTTACACACCGGCTTGGCGGGACGTGCGAACTCCTCGGACTCCGGCCCCTCAGCTGGAGGCGTTGCCGGCCGGTACCCGGTCCGTGTCCTCGCCGGGGTTGCCCGGCGCCTTCTCGCCGCCCTTGGCCTCGCCGGGCGGTGCCACGGTAGGAACGATACCCGCCAGACCGGAAAGCATCTGTCCCAGTTGCGCCGTAACCGCGTCCTTCTGTCGGGTCAGGTCCTCGACCTCGCGCCGGGCCTGCTGGGTGGTCAGGTCGGCCTCGGTGCGGGCGTCGCCGACCAGCCGCTTCGCCTCGGCGCGCGCCTCGGAGAGGGTCTTCTCGGCCAGCGCCTTCGCCTTCTCCACGGTCTCGTGGGCGTGCCGCTCGGACTCGATCCGGCGCGCCTCGGCCCGCTGCTCGATCTCCTTGGCCCGGTCCTCGGCGGCCCGCGCCCGCTGCTCCGCCTCGGCGACCATCTTCTGGGTGGCGGACAGCTGGGCCGCGTGCCGCTCGGACTCCTCGCGCTCCGCCTTCTCCCGGCGCTCGGCGATCTCCAGGGCCAGCGACTGGAGGTCCTTGTCCCGCTTGTCGCGGGCGTCGGTGAGCAGCTTGGTCGCCTCGGCGCGCTTCTCCTCGGCCTCCCGGGCCGCCTTCGCCCGCTGCTGGGTGATCTCCCGCTCGGCGGTGGCGCGCAGCGTGGCCACCTCCCGCTCCACGGTGGACTTCAGCTCGGCCACCTCGTGCGCGGTGACCGTGCGCAGCTGCTTGGTCTCCCGGTCCGCGTCCGCGCGCAGCGTGTCCGCCTCCCGGCGGGCCTGCACCCGCACCTCGGCGGCCTCCCGCTCGGCGGCGGTGCGCACGTTGCCGGCCTCGCGCTCGGCGGTGGCCTTCATGGCGGCGGCCTCGGCGCGCGCCTTGTCGGTGATCTCCCGCGCCTCCAGCCGCGCCGCGGAGAGGATGCCCTCCGACTCCCGCTTGGCCTCGCTGCGGTGGTCGTTGGCCTGCTCCTCGGCCAGCCGCAGGATCTGCTCCACCCGCGTGCCGAGGCCGGACAGCGTGGGCCGGCTGTTCTCCTCGAGCTGCTTGTTGGTGTCGGTGAGCTTCTGCTCCATCGCGTTGAGCCGCTGCTCGGCCTGGCGGAGCCGGCGTTGCGCGTCGTTCATCCGCTGCTCGGCCTCGGCACGAGCCTGATCCGCCTGGGACAGAGCGGCGTTGAGCCGGCCGACGAAGTCGTCGACCTGCCCACGGTCGTAACCACGCAGGACGACGGTGAAGTCGTGCTGGGTGCTGGCGTTATCAAAGAACGCGAGGGTTGACTGAGGCGGCTGCTGCTGGGGCATTGGCACATACTGGCAGACGACCCGGGGTGCAACGCAAGGCGCCGGGGCTAATGTCGCCGGGTATTCTGCCGGACCTTGATCTACTTTGCCCGTTTAGCCCGGTAGTACCGGTAAGATCACCGACCGCGAAAGTGGTCGATCGCCCCTCGCGCCGCTCACGCTGCCCAGCTCGCAGGCGTGCCACACCGCATCGACGTGGACCGCTAAGATCCCCCCGCCGAACGGCCGCACCGGCCGCGGCGGACTCGGCGGGAGGGGCCATGGCGACCACGGTTCGGCAGCTCGCCCGGCGGGCGCTGGCCCGCCTCGGGCTGCACCTGGACCACGTCGGCGCGGGCACCTACACGCTGCGCCGCGAGCCCTGGCCGGCCCGGTTCCGGCTGGTGGACTCGGGCCCGCACGCGGCCCTGCTGGCACCGCCCCGGCCCTCGCCCGGGGACCGGTGGCACCGGGACCGCCGCCTGTTCACCTGGATCGCCGAGCGGCAACTGGCCGACCTGCTCGCCCAGTACGAGGTCTCGGTGGTCGTCGACGTGGGCGCCCGCGCCGGGCAGTACGGCCAACTGCTGCGCCGGGTCGGGTACCGGGGCCGGATCCTCTCCTTCGAGCCGGACCCGCACCGCTACGCGGAACTGGCCCAGTGGTCCGCGCACGACGCGGGCTGGTCGGCCCACCGGATCGCGGTCGGCGCCGACGACGGTCCCGACCGCCGCCGGCGCCGGCTCGCCACGCTGCTGGACGAACTGCTCCCCGGCGGTGCCGGCAACCATGCCGAAGCCCTGTTCCTGCGCCTGGACGCCGGGGGGCACGACCTGCCCGCGTTCGCCGGCCTCGGCCACCGCCGCGCGCACGTGGTGGGCCTGCAGTCCGTCCTCATCCCGCCCGGCGCGCGCCGCGGACGCCCCGGCCTGGCCGAGACGCTGGCGGTGTACGAGTCGGCCGGCTTCGCCCTCTCCGGGCTGTATCCGCTGGACCGGGACCCGCAGACGCTGTGCGTGCTGGAGTATGACGGCCTGCTGGTGCGCACGCACTAGCGCTCCGGGTGGGGCTTCTCGACGAGTTCGATCAGGACGCCGCCCGCGTCCTTCGGGTGGACGAAGTTGACCAGTGAGCCGGCCGTCCCGCGCTTCGGCCGCTCGTAGAGCAGGCGCACCCCGCGCGCCCGCAGCGCCTCGGCGGCCGCGGCCACGTCCTCCACCTCGTACGCCACCTGCTGCACGCCGGGGCCGTTGCGGTCCAGGAACCTGGCGATGGTGGAGCGCGGCGACAGCGGGGCGAGCAGTTGCACGCGGCCGCCGGCCGGGTCCGGGCCGACGGCGAGCATGGCCTCCTCGACGCCCTGCTCCTCGTTGGTCTCCCGGTGCAGGCAGCGCATGCCGAATGTGCGGCCGTAGAACTCGATCGCGGCGTCCAGATCCGCCACCGCGATGCCGACGTGGTCGATGCGCAGGACGCCGACCCGTGTGACAAAGTCGGCGGCGGGTGCCGGCCGGGGCTGCTCGGTCATGGCGATAGTGTGGCCTAACCCAACGTTCAGGTGCCAGGAAGGCGGGCGGAACATGACCTCGGTCATCGTCAACGGGGCGCGCACCCCGATGGGTCGCCTGCTGGGAAACCTCAAGGACTTCCCGGCCACCGCGCTGGGCGGCGTGGCGATCCGGGCCGCGCTGGAGCGCTCCGGTGTCGCCCCCGAGCGGGTCCAGTACGTGATCATGGGTCAGGTCCTCCAGGCCGGCGCGGGGCAGATCCCGGCCCGGCAGGCGGCCGTCGCCGCGGGCATCCCGATGACCGTGCCGGCGCTGACCGTCAACAAGGTGTGCCTGTCCGGGCTCGCCGCGATCGCCCTGGCCGACCAGCTCATCCGGGCCGGCGAGTTCGAGATCGTGGTGGCCGGCGGGATGGAGTCCATGACCAACGCGCCGCACCTGCTGGTCGGGCAGCGCCAGGGTTACAAGTACGGCGACGTGGTCGTCAAGGACCACATGGCGCTGGACGGGCTCACCGACGCGTACGAATGCTGCTCGATGGGCGAGTCCACCGAGCGGCACGGGGCCGGGCTCGGCATCAGCCGCGAGGAGCAGGACGCCTTCGCCGCCGCCAGCCACCGGCGCGCCGCCGCGGCCCAGCAGAATGGCGCGTTCGCCGACGAGATCACCCCGATCGAGGTACCGCAGCGCGGGGGCGCGCCGATCGTGCTGACCGAGGACGAGGGCATCCGCCCGGACACCACGGTGGAGTCGCTGGCCAGGCTGCGTCCGGCGTTCACGAAGGACGGCACGATCACCGCCGGTTCCGCGTCGCCCATCTCGGACGGCGCGGCGGCCGTGGTCGTGCTGAGCCGGGCGAAGGCGGAGGAGCTGGGGCTGAGCTGGCTGGCCGAGATCGGCCCGGCCGGCGCGGTGGCCGGGCCGGACAACTCCCTGCACGCCCAGCCCGCGAACGCCATCTCGGCGGCCCTGGCCAAGGCCGGCCTGACCGCGGCGGACCTGGACCTGGTCGAGATCAACGAGGCGTTCGCGGCGGTCGGCATCCAGTCCACCCGGCAGCTCGGGGTGCGCCCCGAGATCGTCAACGTCAACGGCGGGGCGATCGCGCTCGGCCACCCGATCGGGATGTCCGGCGCCCGGCTCGCGCTCACCCTCGCGTTCGAACTGCGCCGCCGCGGCGGCGGCCTGGGCGCGGCCGGGCTGTGCGGCGGCGGCGGCCAGGGCGACGCGCTGCTGCTGCGAGTGCCCCAGGCATGACCGGACGGGACGTGCCCGGCCTGGTCGAGCGGGCCCGGGTGGGCGACCCGCGCGCGGTCGCCCGGCTGATCTCGCTGGTGGAGTCCGGCGCGGACGCGCTGCCCGAGGTGGCCGCGGCGCTCGCCCCGCACGCCGGGCACGCCGAGGTCGTCGGGCTCACCGGCTCGCCGGGCGTCGGCAAGTCCACCACGACCAACGAACTGGTGCGGGCGTACCGGGCGCGCGGGCGCCGGGTCGGCGTGCTGGCCGTGGACCCGTCCAGCCCGTTCAGCGGTGGCGCCATCCTCGGTGACCGGGTGCGGATGCAGGACCACGCCACCGACCCCGGCGTCTACATCCGCTCCATGTCGTCCCGGGGCCACCTCGGCGGCCTGGCGGCGGCGACCCCGCAGGCGGTGCGCGTGCTGGACGGCGCCGGCTGCGACGTGATCCTCGTGGAGACCGTCGGGGTCGGCCAGGCCGAGGTGGCGGTCGCGTCGCTGGCCGACACCACGCTCGTGCTGCTCGCCCCCGGCATGGGGGACGCCATCCAGGCGGTCAAGGCCGGCATCCTGGAGATCGCCGACGTGTTCGTGGTGAACAAGGCGGACCGCGACGGCGCCGACGCCACCTACCGGGACATCCAGGGCATGATCGGCCTGGGCGAGCGGGCGCCCGGGCAGTGGCGCCCCCAGGTGGTGCGCGCGGTGGCCGCCCGGGGCGAGGGCATCGAGGACGTGCTCGCCGCCGTGGACAAGCACCGGGGCTGGCTCGCCGACACCGGTGAGCTGCGGGCCCGGCGGGTGCGCCGGGCCGCCGCCGAGGTCGAGGCGATCGCGCTCGGCACGCTGCGCGAGCGGCTGGGCTCCGTGCGGCACGGCACGGCCCTGGAGTCCCTGGCCGAGAAGGTGGCGGACGGCGAACTGGACCCCTACGCCGCGGCCGACCGGCTCCTCGCCGCGCTCTGAGTCGGCGGCGGTCCGAGCCGGCGGCCGGTACCGGATCCGTGGCGACAGCGGATCTCAGTGCGACAACGGCCGGTACCGCGGCAACCTCGCGCGGGGCCGTGCGCGTTCCAACATCCGTGACGGGCTTGCTGGAGATCGGCGGTGCGGGCGGGGCGCCGCCCGCCGCCGCACCCATCGGCGTGACCTGCCGCGGCCTCGTCTACATCTACCGCCTGGAGGGGTACGACGTGGTCGCGCTCTCCGGCGTGGACCTGGACATCGCGCCCGGCCAGTCGGTGGCGCTCGTCGGCCCGTCCGGCTCCGGCAAGTCCACCCTGCTCTCGCTGCTCGCCGGTCTGCTGCCGCCGGCCGCCGGGCGGCTGCGCGTCGGCGAGCACGATCTGGTCAAGGCGGGCCCGGCCGAGTTGCAGCGGATGCGGGCCGGCGACGTGGGCGTCGTGCTCCAGGGCAGCGAACGCAACCTGCTGCCGTACCTGACCGCCGAGCAGAACGTGCGCTTCGCCCAGCGCGGGGCGCCCGCCGGACGGGTCCGGCCGGCGGCGCGGGAGGTGCTGCGCCTGGTCGGGCTGGCCGACGCCGCCCGGGTGCGCCCGGCCGACCTGGCGCCCGGCGGTCGCCAGCGGCTCGCCCTCGCGGTGGGCCTGGCCAACCGGCCCGGCCTGCTGCTGGCCGACGAGCCCACCAGCCAACTCGACGCCGCCGCCCGGGACGAGGTGCTCGCCGCCCTCGCCGGCGCGCACCGCGCCGGTACCACCGTCGTGCTGGTCACCCACGACCCCGACGTGGCGCGCACGATGGACCGCGTCGTGACGATCCGGGACGGCCGGGTCGGCGCCGAGGGGCGCAGCGGTGAGGACTACAGCGTCCTCGGCCGCGACGGTAGCCTGCACCTGCCCCCGGAACTCGCCGCGGCGCTCGGTCCCGGCGCCCTGCTGCGCGTACAGCCCCAGCCGGACGGCACGCTGCTACTCGTCCCCGTCGAGGCACCTTTGGAGGAGCGATGACCAAGACCGTTGTGGTGGACCGGGTCAGCGTCGCCTACGCCCCCGACCGTCCGGTGCTGCGGGATGTCTCGGCCACCGCCTGGCCGGGGCGGGTGCTCGCCGTCACCGGCCCGTCCGGCGCCGGCAAGACGACCCTGCTCGCCGCCATGGCCGGCATCCTGCGGCCCGCCGCCGGGTCGGTCACCGTGGACGGTGCCCCGCTGCGCGACCGGGACCACGCCGTCGCCGAGCGGGTCGTCATCATCCCCCAGGACAACGGCCTCGCCGCGATCCTCACCGCCGGCGAGAATCTCCAGGTCGCCCTCATCGCCAACGGTGTGCCGCCCACCGACGCCCGCCGACTGACCAGCGAGAAGCTGGAGCGGCTGGGCCTGTCCGGCCAGGCGGACCAGTTGGTCGAGGAACTGTCCGGCGGTCAGCAGCAGCGCACCGCGATCGCGCGGGGGCTGGCGCTGCACGGCGACGTGCTGCTGGCCGACGAGGTGACCAGCGAGTTGGACGCGGCCAACCGGCAGCGGGTGCTGGACCTGCTGCACGACGAGGCCCGGCGGGGCGCGGCGGTGGTCTTCGCCACCCACGACCCGGAGGCGGCGGCCGCCTGCGACGCCGAACTGCACCTGATCGACGGCCGCGCCGAACTGGTCCGCGAGTAGCCGCCGCCGGCCGGTTCGCTCGGCCCGGGCCGCTCAGTCGACCTCGGGGGCGCGGACCACCCAGACGCAGTCGCGCGGGATCGACTCGGTGTCCTTGACCAGGATCTCGTAGCCGAGGTGGGTGAGGAACCGCTCCATGATGCTGTCGGTCATCACCGAGAACGACCGGCCGTGCCGCTTGCCCATCAGGTTCTTGTCCCACTCGCCGAGGAAGCGGTTCCAGCCCCGCTCGCTGAGCATGTTCGAGTGGTGGAACAGGCAGATCCGCCGGCCGCGCATCAGCGCCGGGACGCGGGTCAGGTAGTTGTAGATGTCGCGCGGCTCGATGTGGACCATGGTGTCGAAGCAGAACGCCACGTCCACGCTCTTCGGCTCGATCCCGGCCAGCCGGATGCCGTCGATCTTCACGTAGTCGACGCCGTCGTCGCCGAGCCGCTCGCGGGTGGCCGCGAGCATGTCGGCCGCGATGTCGGCGCAGATCAGCCGCTTGCCGTGGGCCCGCAGCAGCACGGCGGTCCGCCCGCCGCCCACGCCGATCTCCAGGACGGTGTCGTCCTTGGTCACGTACGGCGTGACGTACTTCTCCTCGATCAGCCGGGTGTACTCCTCGACCGTCTGCGCCGCGCCGGCCTCCTGGCCGGTCCACTCGTCGCCGAGGTGCCGTAGCCCCGGGAAGCGCTGGCTCCACTGCCGGGCGTACTGGTTCCAGGCGCCCTCGTAGTCGACGCCCCGTGGTCCGGTGCCGCCTGGCTTGCCCTTCCCGCCGCTCTGCTGCGCCGGAAGGACCCGTCGAAGAACTCGCTGAAGAGTGCCCATGCGCGGTGTACGCCCCTGTCAAGATCGGAAAGCCTTCGCAGGCATTGTGCCGGGGGGTGCCCTTCCGTCGCAATGACCCACTACCGCATCATGGCCGTTTTTCCGGGCAAATAGGACCGACCCTGAGTGGATGGGCGCCATTCGCCCGCCCCTGATCATGGCGGTGGGACGGGTTCGTGCGGGCTGTGGCGGCTGGTGCCCGGCCGGTACGCTCGCGGGGCATGCCGACCCCTCGGCGGCTGCTTGTCGCCGGCCCGCCCGATTGGGAGTGAACCATGACGGATGTCGTTTCGGAGGTCCCCGCTCAGCGCGCTTCTGACGAGGCCGGTGCGCCGACGCCCGCCGCGCCCGAGACGCCCGCCGCGCCCGCGGCATCGGGTGCGCTCGTGGGGACCGTGGTGCCCTCCGCCACCCGGCCGGCGCCGACCCCGCCGATTTCACCGGCTTCGCCGACCGAGCAGCCGATCGGCGAGCGGGTGAACGAGGTGGTCGCGCGCGCGGGCGACGCGGTGGAGCGGGCGGCGGCCGCGTCGGGGCGGGTGGCCTCGCACGTGGTCGAGCGGCTGCGCAACAACGCCGAACTGGCCGCCGACCGGGGCCGGACGACGATCGCGAACGAGGTGGTCGAGAAGATCACCGGGATCGCGGCGCGGGAGGTGCCCGGCGTCTACGACCTCGGTGGGGACGTGGCGCGGGTGTTCGCGGCGGTCAAGGAGCGGATCGGCCTCGGCGATGTCGGCGACGACAGCGACCGGGGCGTGTCGGTGCGGCTGGAGGGGCGCAGCGCCGTCATCAACATCACGATCGTCATCGAGTATGGCTTCGTCGTGCACTCGGTCACCGAGGCGGTGCGGGTCAAGGTCATCCACTCGGTGGAGAACCTGCTCGGGCTCGAGGTGGCCGAGGTGAACATCCTCGTGGACGACGTGCACGTGGACCACTCCGGGCCGGTGGGCGACGACGAGGCGCGCGCCGCCGGGTACCAGCCGTAGCCGGCGGCCGCCGGGGCGCGCGGGCGGCGTCTCCTTAGCGATCGTTCAGGGTGGTGGCTAGTATCGGGCCATGAACGCCGAGGAGATCGCCGCCGGTCGCGCCCGGTGGCAGGCCCGGTACGACGCCGCGCGCAAGCGCGACGCGGATTTCACCACGCTGTCCGGCACCGCGGTCGAGCCCGTCTACGGGCCGCCCGAGGGTGCGGCGTACCCCGGTTTCGAACGGATCGGCTGGCCGGGCGAGTACCCGTACACGCGCGGCCTCTACCCGACCGGGTACCGGGGGCGCACCTGGACGATCCGGCAGTTCGCCGGCTTCGGCAACGCCCGGCAGACGAACGAGCGGTACAAGATGCTGCTGGTGGCCGGGGGCGGCGGGCTGTCGGTCGCGTTCGACATGCCGACGCTGATGGGCCGCGACTCGGACGAGCCGCAGTCGCTGGGCGAGGTGGGGCACTGCGGGGTGGCGATCGACTCGGCCGCCGACATGGACGTGCTGTTCGACGGCATCGACCTGGCCGGGGTCACCACCAGCATGACGATCTCGGGCCCGGCCGTGCCGGTGTTCTGCATGTACCTGGTGGCCGCCGAGCGGCAGGGCGCCGACCTATCCACATTGGACGGGACCCTCCAGACCGACATCTTCAAGGAGTACATCGCCCAGAAGGAGTGGCTGTTCGCGCCCGAGCCGCACCTGCGGCTGATCGGCGACCTGATGGAGTACTGCCAGGCGGAGATCCCGCGGTACAAGCCGCTGTCGGTGTCCGGGTACCACATCCGGGAGGCCGGCGCGACCGCCGCGCAGGAGTTGGCGTACACGCTGGCGGACGGCTTCGGGTACGTGGAGTTGGGGCTGTCCCGCGGCCTGGACGTGAACCGGTTCGCGCCGGGGCTGAGCTTCTTCTTCGACGCGCACGTGGACTTCTTCGAGGAGATCGCGAAGTTCCGGGCGGCCCGGCGGATCTGGGCGCGCTGGCTGCGGGAGCGCTACGGCGCGACCGAGGCGAAGGCGCTGTGGCTGCGCTTCCACACGCAGACCGCGGGCGTCTCGCTGACCGCGCAGCAGCCGGTCAACAACGTGGTCCGTACGGCCGTGGAGGCGCTGGCCGCCGTGCTGGGCGGCACCAACTCGCTGCACACCAACGCGCTGGACGAGACGCTGGCGCTGCCGACCGACGCCTCCGCCGAGATCGCGCTGCGCACGCAGCAGGTGCTGATGGAGGAGACCGGGGTCGCGAACGTGGCGGACCCGCTCGGCGGCTCCTGGTACGTGGAGGCGCTGACCGACGCCGTCGAGGCGCAGGCGGAGGAGATCTTCGAGCAGATTCTCCGGCTGGCCGGCGAGGGCCCGCACCGGATCGGCGCGATGACCTCGGGCATCCTGCGCGGCATCGAGGACGGCTGGTTCACCGCGCACATCGCGGATTCGGCGTTCACGTACCAGCAGGCGCTGGAGCGGCGCACCAAGAAGATCGTCGGGATGAACGTGCACACCGGCACGGTCGCGCAGGATCTGGAGATCCTGCGCATCTCGCACGAGGTGGAGCTGGAGCAGCGCCGGCTGCTCGCCGGGCGGCGCGCCGCCCGGGACGAGGCCGCCGTGCGCAAGGCCCTGTCGCGGCTGGTCGCGGAGGCGCGCACCGACGCGAACCTGGTGCCCGCGCTGCTCGACGCCGCCCGCGCGGAGGCGACGCTCGGTGAGATCTGCGGTGCGCTGCGGGACGAGTGGGGCAATTACCGCGAGCCCGCGCGGTTCTGATAACGCTTCGGTAAATCTCCGGTAAGTCTCCGGTTCCGTGGGGCAACCAGCCCCCGGGGCCGTCGCGTCTCTTACGCCGTCTCGTGATGCTCGGCGGAGGGGCGGCGGGTGACGGCTACCCGGGAAGTCGCGGTGCCGGCCGGGGATCCTGCCGGCCCACCCCCGCCGTCCACGCTGGAGTCGTATCCTCCGGGGACACTGCTGGTCGTCGAGGACGCCGACGGGCACGTGATCGCGGTACCGAATCGTGCTGAGGAGCGCCCATGACGGGGTTGGCGGTTGCTTGCCGGCGGGTGGTGCACATCTACCGGGCCGGCGCGGGTGACGTGGTCGCACTGTCCGGGGTGGACCTGTCGATCGCGCCCGGGGAGATGCTGGCGCTGGTCGGGCCGTCCGGATCCGGCAAGTCCACGCTGGTCGCGCTGCTGGCCGGGCTGATGCGCCCGTCCGCCGGCCGGGTCAGCGTCGGCACCTACGACCTGGGCAAGCTCACCGACACCGAGATCGCCCGGCTGCGCGGCACCGAGATCGGCGTGGTCCTGCAGGGCGCGGCCCGCAACCTGCTCCCGTACGCGACGCTCCAGCGCAACATCTGGCTCGCCCAGCGCCGCGCCGCCCGCCTGGCCGGCGTCGAACTGGACGACCCGGACCGCATCCTCAGCCTGGTCGGGCTGGGCGGGATGGGCCCGGCGAAGGTCGGCGACCTGGCCCCCGGCGCCCGGCAGCGGGCCGCCCTGGCGGTGGGCGTGGCCGCCTCGCCGGGGCTGCTGCTGGTCGACGAGCCGACCAGCCAACTGGACACCCGCGGCCGGGACGAGGTGCTGGCCGCGCTGGAGACGGTCAACGCGGAGCGGGGGACCACGATCGTGGTGGTCACCCACGACTCGGAGGTCGGCGCCCGGCTGGGCCGCGCGGTGACCATCCGGGACGGCCGGGTCGGCGCCGAGGGGCGCGACGGCCAGGACTTCGCGGTGGTCGCGGGCGACGGCACCATCCAGTTGCCGCCGGAGGTGCTCGGCGCGTTCCCGCCCGGCACGCTGTTCACGGTGGACCACGAGGAGGGCACGGTCACACTGCTGCTCGGCGGGCACCCGGCCGACGGCGCGCACCCGGACGACCTGGGCGTGGCGCGGTGATCCGTCTCGTCCTCTCCGCGCTGTCCCTCCGGCGGGCCCAGGCGCTGACCGTGCTGCTGCTGACCACGCTCGCCGTCGCCGCCGCGGCCGCCGCCCCCTGGTACCTGACCGCGTCGGCGCGCGCCGTGGCCCGGGCGGACGTGGCGTCCGCGCCGGTCGCGCAGCGGATGCTGATCCTCTCCGGCGTCCAGGCCGTGTCGCCCGGCGCCGGCGGGGTCGGCCAGCCGTTCGCCCGCCGGGCCGACGACCTGCTGGAGTTGCGCGCCGAGAGCCGGGTGATGGACGTGCGGATGTCCACCGACATCCGCCGGCCCGGCGGTAGCCAGGGCGGGTACCTGGTGGCGCGGGACGACGTCTGCGCGCACCTGGTGCTGACCGGCGACTGCCCGGACGAGCCGGGCGAGGTGGCGGTCAGCCGCCGCGACGCCGAGGAGTGGGGAATCGCGCCCGGCGGCAAGCTGACCTCCCACGCGTACGGGTCCGACCCGCTTCCGCTGCGGGTCACCGCCGTCTACGAGCCGAAGGACCCGCTCGGCGCCTACTGGGCCGGCAACGACATGCTCGGCGGTGGCGCGCAGGGCGCGGCGGAGCCGCTGTTCGCCGTGGAAGGCACGCTGCTGGCCGCGGGCGTGCGCCAGGCGAGCCTGCGGTACGAGGTGACGATCGCGGCGGCGGCGCTGTACTCCAGTGGGGCGGACGTGGCCGACCGGCTGGCCCGGGCCCGGTCGCGCAGCCAGGCCGCCGGGCTGACGATGACCACGAACGCCGCGGGCCTGGCCGACCTGGTCCGGCGGGATCAGCAGCTGATCACCCTCGGGGTCACCGCCGCGGCGCTGGAACTGATCGGCCTGTGCTGGTTCGTGCTGTACTTCGCGGTCGCGCACACCGCCGCCCAGCGCCGCCCGGACCTGGCCCTGCTGCGGCTGCGCGGCGCCGCCGGGTGGCGGGTGTGGACGGTCACGGTCGCGCAGAGCGCCGTGCCGATGCTGGCCGGCCTGCTGGGCGGGTACGGCGGCGGGTACCTGCTGGCCCGCGCGCTCGGCGGCGAGCTGGACGGGCCCGCGGACGTGCGCGGTGCGCTGCTGCGGTCCGCCCTGGCCGGGGCCGGCGTGGTGGTGGGCGCGCTGGTCGTGGCGATCGCCGCCGAGTGGCGGGCCGCCCGCGCGCCGGTCGTGGAGCTGCTGCGCCGGGTGCCGGCCCGGCGCCGGTGGCGGGCCGACGCGGTGGACCTGATCCTGGTGGCGCTGGCCGCGGCCGGGGTCTACCAGGCGTACGCGACCGGCTCGCACACCGAGCCGACCTGGCTCAGCCTGCTCGCGCCCGGGTTGCTGGCGCTGGCCGTGGCGCTGGTCGCCGCCCGGTTGGCCGCGCCGCTGGCCGCCCGGCTGGGCACCGCCGCGCTGCGCGCCGGGCGCGTCGGTACCGCGCTCGCGTCCGCCCAGTTGGCCCGCCGGCCCGGCGCCAACCGGGTCTTCGCGCTGGTGGGGGTGGCGGTGGCGCTGCTGGTGACGGCCGCGCTGTCGATGCAGGAGAGCCGGGACGCCCGCGCCGCCCGGGCCGCCGAGCAGGTGGGCGCGGACCGGGTCCTGTCGGTGCGGGCCCAGGGGCTCGCCGAGCTGCTGGCCGGCGTCCGCTCCGCCGACCCGACCGGCCGGTACGCGATGGCGGTGGCTCGGTTCCAGCGGACCGGCGACGGGCCGGGCCCGGTGCTCGCCGTGGACGCACCCCGGCTGGCCGCCGTGGCCGCCTGGCCGGCCGGCGTGGACGGCACCCCGGCGCCGGCGGAGGCCGACCTGCACGGTGGCGGGTTCGGCACCGGCCACCCGGTGGCCGCGGTCGCGTCGGCGCTGCGGCCACCGGTGCCCGAGTCCGTGCGGCTTCGCGACGGGCCGCTCACGCTGGAAGCCGCGGGCGACCCGGGTCCGCTGCTGCCCGGCGCCGACATGCTGGTCCGGGCGCACCTGGCGACCGCGGCCGGGCGCGCCGTCACGGTCACGTTCGGTCCGTTCGGGGCCGAGCGCGCCACCCGCCCCGCCCGGTTGAGCGGCTGCGCAGCGGACGGGTGCCGCCTGCTGCGGTTGGAGTCGCTCGCCCAGTCGCCCGGCGGTCCGCGGATCCAGGCACCGGCCGGCGCCAGGGTCGACCTGTACCGGTTGACCGGCCCCGGCGGGGTGGCGATCTCCCCGGAGGCGTTCGGCGACCCGCTGCGCTGGCGCGGCTCGTACGCGGTGCGGGAGGCGGTGCCCGCGCTGGAGCCGGCCGACGGGCGGTTGCGGATCGTGGCCCAGCCGGACAATCCCCGCCTCGGCAAGGGCAGCATCCGCAGTACCGCGGCGTACCTGACCGACGCGCCGGTGCCGGTGCCGCTGGTCGTCGCCGGCCGGTTGGATCCGCCGGACGTGCTCGGCGACCCGCGGTTGGGAATCTTCGGCGCTACCGCGATCCCGTACCGGCTGGTCGCCTCGGTCCAAGCGCTGCCGTCGCTGGGCCGGCGCGGGTCCATGGTCGACCTGGAGATGCTGGCGCGGTCGCTGGACGGCCCGGCGGGCGACCAGTACGAGGTATGGCTGGCGCCGGGCGCGCCCACCGCCCTGCGGGACCGGCTCGCGGCGGCCGGCCTGCCGGTCATCGGCGAGGACTCCATCGCCGCCGCCCGGGACCGGATGGCCGGCGAGGGTCCGCCCGCGGCGCTGCGGTTCCGGCTGCTGGCCGCCGTGTTCGGCGTGCTGCTCGCGGCGGGCGCGCTGGCCGTGGCCGGCGCGGTGGAGCGGGCCACCCGGGCCGGCGAGCTGACCGCGCTGCGCCGCCAGGGCCTGCCGGCGGCCGCCGCCCGCCGGGTCGCCTACGGCGGCCAACTGCCGCTGGTGGTGCTCGCCGCGCTGACCGGCGCCGTCACCGCGGTCATCGCCCGGTACACGGTGGAGATCCCGCTCCCGCTGTTCGTGAGCGGCTGGGGTGGCCATCCGCGCACCACGATCCCGCCGTGGGCGGTGACCGTGCTGGCGGCGCTCGCCGCGCTGGCGGTTCTCGGCGCGGTCGCGACCGTCGCCGCCCGCGGGCTGGCCGCCGCGGCGGGCGCCAACGGCTCGACCGGCCGGTCGAGCGCCCCCGTCGATCCCCCCGGCGGGCAACCCGCCGCGATGGCCGGTGCCGGCGCCGGGAGGTCCGCATGATCGCGCTGGTCCTCGCCGCGCTCGGCGCGCGCCGGGCGCAGGCCGCCACGCTGCTGCTGCTCGCCGCGCTGGCCACCGCCGCGGCCACCGCCGGCCCGGTCTACCTGGGCGCCTCCGACGCCGCCGCCGCGTCCCGCGCGGTCGCGGCGGCCTCGCCCACCGAACGGACGGTCGCGGTCCTCGCCGACGAGGTCTTCAGCGGCTTCCAGTTCGGGCGGGACCGCGACACGTTCGCCGCCGGACTGTTCGCCCTGCCCGGCTTCACCCGGGTGTACTCGGCGCAGGTCCAGGTGCTGGGCGTGGAGCCCCGGGAGGGCGACATCTCCTACCTGACCACGCGCGACGGGGTCTGCCAGCACCTGACGATCGTGGCCGGCCGGTGCGCCGACGGCACCGGCGAGGTGGTGCTGGGCGTGGAGACGGCCGCCCGCGCGGGCGTCCAGCCGGGGCGCGCGGTCACCGTCCAGTACGCCGAGTACAACGAGCTCTCCCGGGCCTTCACGCCGTTCGGTGCCCCGACGTCGCTGACCGTCGTCGGGATCTACCGGCCCACCGACACCAAGGAGCTGTACTGGGGCCGCGCCCCATACTTCCGCCCCGGCCCGCGGGACCCCCTCCAGGAACCGACGTTCACCCCGCGCACCACCCTCGACGCGCTGGACCACCTGAGGGAGTCCCGCAGCCTGGAGGCGATCGCCGGGGACGGTGCGCTGGCCGGCGAGCACCTGGCGGAGGTCCGCGTCCGGGTGGCGGAGGCCGACCGCGCCGTCCAGCAGGCCCGGGGCGGCGAGAACAGCCACCCCGTCGGCTTCGCCGGCTTCACCGACCTGCTGAACCGGATCGACAGCGGGCAGCGGCTGGCCCGCGAGGTGGTGCCGCTGGCCTCGGCGCCGATGGTCGCGCTGTGCTGGTTCGTGATCTTCCTGGCGGTCGGGTCCGCCACGGCCGCCCGCCGGGGCGAGTTGGCGCTGGTCGCGCTGCGCGGCACCCGGCTGCCCGCCCGCTGGTGGCTGACCGCCGGCGAGGCGCTGCTCGCGGTACTGCTCGGCGCGCCGCTCGGGTACCTGCTGGGCCATGCCGGCGTGGCCCTGGTCGCGCGGGTGCGGTTCGGCGACACCGCCGGTGCCGGGCTCAGCGCCGCCGCCCTGCCCTGGGCGGTGCTGGCCGTGCTCGGCGCCGTGCTGGCGATCGTGCTGGCCCAGTACCGGGCAATCACCACGCCGGTGTCGGAACTGCTGCGCAGCGTCCCGGCCCGCTCCGGCTGGTGGCGCGCGCTCGCCGGGGAGGCGCTGGTCGCGGCGCTGGCCGTGGTGGCCGTCCTCCAGGTGCGCGGCCCCTCCGGGCGGCTGGCCGGCGTGGGGCTGCTGGCGCCGGGCCTGCTCGCCGTGGTGGTGGCGATGCTCGGTGCCCGCCTGCTGCGCCCGCTCGCCGCGGCGCTCGGCCACCGGGCGCTGCGCCGGGGCCGGCTGACCACGGCGCTGGGCGCCCTGGCGCTGGCCCGGCGCCCCGGCGCTCCGCGCCTGTTCATCCTGCTCGCGGTCGCCGTGGCGCAGGTCGGCTTCGCCGCCGCGGCGGTGGACGTGGCCGGCCGGGCGCGTGCCGAACGGGCCCTGGCCGAGGCCGGCGCCGAGCGGGTGCTCACCGTCGCGCCGGTCGACGCGGGTGCCCTGCTCGCCGCGGTCCGCGCGGTCGACCCCGAAGGCCGGTACGCGATGGCCGTCGGGGTGCTCTCCCGGGGCAGCGCCGACACGATGCCCCGGCTGGCGGTGGACGCCGCCCGGCTGGCGGCGGTCGCGCAGTGGCGGCCGGGCTTCGGCCCGCTGGACGCCGCCGAGGTGGCCGGGCGCATCCGCCCGCCGGTCGCCGAGCCGATCACCGTCCGGGGGACCACCCTGACCGTGGACCTGGAGTACCGGGCGCCGGCCGGCGCCAGCCGCCCCCGGCTCGAGGTGCTGCTGCGCCCGCCCGGCCAGGCATTGATCACCGCCGCGCTGGGCGAGGTGCGCCAGGGCGCCGGGGCGTACCGGGCGGAGGTGCCCGCCTGCGCCGAGGGCTGCCGGCTGACCGGGGTACGGGTCGTGTACAGCCGGGTCAGCCGGGCGGAGACGCGGGTCGTCCTGCGTGCCGTCTCCGGCGCCGACGCCGACGTGGACGCCGGGTTCGCCGTGGCGGACCGGTGGCAGGCCGCCATCGGGGACCCCGGCCGGGTCCGGGCCGGCTCCGGCGGACTGGAACTGATCACGATCGCCGGCGGCTCCACCGACGTGGTGGCGGTGCCGGCCGACCACCCGGTGCCGTTGCCGCTGGCCATCAGCGGCGGGTCCGCCCAGCCCACGGAACTCGGCGGGCTGGACAGCAAGCCCCTGGCCGTGCGCCCGGCGGCGGAGCAGCGGGCGCTGCCCGGTGTCGGCGATGGCGGTGTGCTACAGGACCTCGAGTACGCGTACCGGGCCGCGCTGGGCGACACCCGCCTGGCCGAACCGGAGGTGTGGCTGGCCGCGGACGCGCCGGCCGACGTCGCCGCCCGGCTCACCGGGCAGGGGCTGACGGTGACCGGGAACCGGGACGCGTCCGGGCAGCGGGTGGCCCTCGACGGCCAGGCCCCGGCGCTCGCGCTCGGCTTCCTGCCGCTCGCCGCCGGCTTCGCCGTGCTGCTCGCGCTCGCCGGGCTGGTCCTGGTCGCCGCCGTGGAACGCCGCCCCCGCACCGCCGACCTGGGCGCGCTGCGCCGGCAGGGGTTGCCTGGCGGCGCCGCCGCCCGGGCCGGCCGCTGGACGTACCTGGCCGTGGCCGCCGCCGCGCTGCCCTGCGGGGTACTCGCCGCCGCGGCCGCGTGGTGGGCGGCCGGCGACCGGATCCCGCTGTTCGCCGACGCCGCCGTGCCGATCGAGCCGCCCCGCTGGCCCGGTCCGCTCGCGGCGCTGCTGCCGTGCCTGGTCGCCGGGGTGGTGCTGCTGCTCGCCGCCCGCTTCGCGGCCCGGTTCAACGGCTCCGCCCGCGGCACCGTCACCGGACGGGGCGGCACGGTCGGCGGTGGGCGACGACCCGGCGCGCGCGTGCCAGACTAGACAACCATGAGTGACCCGCGGACCTCGCCTTCCATCTTCACCCGTGGCGCGGTGGACCTGTCCGCCCTGCGCAGCGCCCCATCCCGGCCCGCGCCGTCCCCCGCACCCGCCGGCGGTGCGCCCGCCGCCACGGCGGCCCCACCTGGCCCCGGCGGCGGCGTCGCCGTGATCGACGTCACCGAGGCGACGTTCCAGTCGGAGGTGCTGGAGCGCTCGCTGCGGACCCCGGTGGTGATCGACTTTTGGGCCGAGTGGTGCGAACCGTGCAAACAGCTCTCCCCGGTGCTGGAGCGGCTCGCGATGGAGGGCGGCGGCGCCTGGGTCCTCGCCAAGATCGATGTGGACGCCAACCAGCGGCTGGCGCAGATGTTCCGGGTGCAGGGCATCCCGATGGTCTTCGCGGTGGTCGGCGGCCAGCCCGTGGACGCGTTCTCCGGCGTCGTGCCCGAGGCCCAGTTGCGGCAGTGGATCGGCGCCGTGCTCAAGGCCGGCGGCGTGCAGGTGGAGACCCCCGAGGACCCACGCATGGACGTCGCCGACGAGGCGCTCATGACCGGCGACCTGGACGCGGCCGAGCAGGCGTACAAGAAGATCCTCGCGGAGCACCCGGCGGACGCGTCGGCCGAGGCCGGCCTGGCCCACGTGCGCCTGGCCCGCCGCGTGACCGGTGTGGACCCGCAGGCCGCGCTCGCCAAGGCCGAGGCGGACCCGGACGACATCGCCGCCCAACTGCTCGCCGCCGACGTGGAGATGCTCAGCGGGCTCGCCCAGCAGGCGTACACCCGACTGATCGGCCTGGTCCGGCGGACCCCGGGCGAGGACCGGGACCGGATCCGCCAGCACCTGGTCTCGCTGTTCACCGTCGCCGGCCCGGACGACCCGGCGGTGGCCGCCGCCCGGCGCGCCCTGGCCAGCGCGCTGTTCTAACCCCGCGAGTTCTGTCACGCTGAGCCGATGCGCCGCATCGCCGTCCTCGACGCACCGTCGAACCTCGGCCTGCGCCCGCCCACCGAGAGTTCGGTGCCGGGCTGCGGCAAGGCGCCCGGGGCCCTGCGCGACCACCAGTTGCTGGCCCGCCTCGGCGCCCGGGACGCCGGCTGCCTGACCCCGCCCCGGTATGACCCGGGCGGCTGGCGCCCCGGGGACGGCATCTGCCACGCCCAGCAGATCGCCAGCTACACGATGCGCCTGGCCGAGCGGATCGGCGGCATCATCGACACGGGCGAGTTCCCGCTGATCCTTGGCGGCGACTGCTCGATCCTGCTCGGCTCGGCGCTGGCCATGCACCGGCTCGGGGAGGCGGTCGGCGGGCGCATCGGGCTGGTCTTCGTGGACGGGCACTCCGACTTCCGGCACCCCGGCAACGCCTCGTACGTGGGCGCCGCCGCCGGCGAGGACCTGGCCCTGGTCACCGGCCGGGGCCAGGCCGACCTGGCCGCCATCGAGGGCCGCCGCCCGTACTTCCGGGACGCGGACGTGGTGGTCATGGGCATCCGGGGCCACGACGAGTACCGCCTCGACCTCCAGGCCGCCGGCATCGTCGCCCGTGCCGTGCCGACCCTGCGCGCCGAGGGGGCCGCCCGCAGCGCCCAGTGGGCCATCGAGCAGTTGGCCGACTGCGCCGGCTTCTGGGCGCATGTGGACGTGGACGTGCTCGACCCGGCGGTCATGCCGGCGGTCGACGCCCCCGACCCGGGCGGCATCGCGTTCGGCGAGTTGGAACTGCTCATCGCCGGCCTGGTCAGCACGCCGCACTGCCTGGGCCTGGAGATCACGGTCTTCGACCCGGACTACGACCCGGACGGCGGTTACGCCGCCGACATCGCCGACACCCTGGTCGCCGGCCTGGCCCCGCTGCGCCCGCCGGCCCCCACGCCGGCGCACGTCGCGATGACGGCGACCACCGCCCTGCCTCCGGTCGCCGCCCCACCACCCGCCCGCGCCGCCACGACCACCGGGGCGCGCAGTGCGTCCGCCGCTCGCGCTAAGCCCCGCCGCGGCACCGGCGACGCCACGGCCCCGGGCCGACTCGCCCGGGGCGCGGTGGATGACGCCACGCGGCCAGGTCGGCCCGTCCGGGGTGTCGTGGATGACGCTACGACGCCGGGTGGGCTTGCGCGGGGTGCTGTGGACGACGCCACGGCGCCGGGTGGGCTCGCCCGGGGCGCGGTGGATGACGCCACGCGGCCAGGTCGGTCCGTCCGGGGTGTCGTGGACGACGCCACGGCGCCGGGTGGGCTCGCCCGGGGCGCGGTGGATGACGCCACGGCGCCCGGCCGGTTGGCGCGCAGCGCGGCGGACGACTCGACCGCGCCCGGCAAGCTGCGGCGGCGGCCGGTCGAAGAGGCGCGCATGTCGGCGCCCGGCGACGGGCCGGCGCCTGGTGACGAGCCCGGGGCAGCGTCCGCGAGCGGCCCGGCGAGCGAGTCGGGCGATGATTCGCCGGGAGAGGGTGCCGGGCCGTCCGGGCCCGCGGCGCCCACTCCCCGCACGCCCGCCGACCCCACGGCCTCTGCTGATATCGCCTAACCACGCTCCCGCCGCTCCCGCCGGCCGCGTCGGCCCGGGCGGCGCCACCACATCGCCCCGGATGGAGCCGCGCCACGGCCCCGGGCGGCGCCACAGCGTCGGCCCCGGGCGGCGTCGTCACGCTGCCCTGGGGGGGAGCCGCCACGCCGGCTTCGGGTGGAGTTGACCGCCGGCCTCAACGGGAGCCGACTCGCCGGCCCGCCTTTCACCGGCGGGCGCGGTGGGCGGGCGGCTGGCTAGAAGGCGCGGAGGAAGCGACCGGCCAGGGGTACGGCCGTGTCGGTGCTGTTGCCGCCGGCCTCCACGAAGACGGCGAAGGCGACGTCGCCGCGCCAGCCGACGAACCAGGCGTGCGAGTGGTCGGAGTTGTCGTCGTACTCGGCCGTGCCGGTCTTGCCGTAGACCGGGCCCCCGGGCACCGACTTGAGCTGCGTGGCGGTGCCCTGCGTCACCACCTCGCGCATCATCGTCTTGAGCGCGGCGATGCTCTCCGGCTTCAGTCGCGGGCCGTCCGGCGCGGGGTTCTGCGGCGCCGGGTCGGTGACCAGGCGGGGCTGCTGCCAGTGGCCGCGCGCGACCGCGGCGGTGGCGGCCGCCATGGCGAGCGGGCTGACGATCGTGTCGCCCTGGCCGAACATGGCCTCCGCCCGGGCGGTGGCACCGCCGCCGGTGCCGACCGAGCCGGTGAAGGCGTCGAGGCCCGCGTTCCACGTGCCGCCGATGCCGAGGGTGGTGGCGGTGGCGTTCAGCCCATCCGGTCCGAGGCGCTCGTACAGGGACGCGAACGCGGTGTTGCACGAGCGGGCGAAGTCGGTGCGGAACGGGACCTGGCCGGGGATGGAGAAGTCGTGGGAGTTCTTGTACGACCGCCCCTCCACGGTGTACCGGGCCGGGCAGGCGACCGGCGAGTCCAGGGTGACGGCGCCGTTGTCGAGCAGGCCGAGCGCGCTGACCACCTTGAACGTGGAGCCGGGCGGCACCTGGGCGGTGAAGGCGAAGTTCTGCCCCTGCCCGGCGGGTCCGTTCGCCGCCGCCAGGACCGCGTTGTCGCTGATACGGATGGCGACCAGCGCGCTGCGGTGCTTCGTGTCCGACGCGAGGGCCTGGTCCGCCGCGTTCTGCACCTTCACGTCCAGGGTGGTGTGCACGGGCTGTCCGGCCGCGGCCTCGGTGCTGTAGATTTTCCGCTCGCTGGTGCTCTTGTCCGGCTTGGTGGTGACGATCACGACCCGGGTGGCGGCGGTGCCGCGCAGCCGGTCGTCGTACGCGCCCTGGAGCCCGCCGTGGCCGACCTTGTCGCCGGTGCCGTACTTGTCGGGGCTGCGGACCAGGTCGTCGCGCTGCACGTCGTCCACGCTGCCGAGCAGGGCGCGGGCGAACTCGCGGGTGGGCGCCAGGTCCCGCTTCTCGGCCACGAACTTGGTGCCGGGCAGCCGGTAGATGCGTGGCTTGATCTTCAGGTAGACCGGCTCGCGGAGCGTCACCACGTCGACGAACGCGCCCCCGTCCGCGGCCTTGAGCCGGGCCGGGAGGTCGGCGAGGCCGACGTCGCCGATCTCGCCGCGGACCGACTTGAACGCCGCGTCCAGTTCCCGGATCAGGGCCTTCTCGTCCTGGACGGCGTTGGGCTGCACGCCCACCCGCACCACGTTGCGGGGCGCGACCAGCGGCTGCCCCGCGCCGTCGGTGACGGCGCCGCGCTGCGCGGGCTCCCGGCGGATGCCGAGCTTGTCACCGGCGGTCAGCTCCGGATGGACGATCGCGGGCTCCCAAAGGATCTGCCAGCCCTCCTTGACCTTCCCGAGCCGGACGGTCGTCGGGTACTTCCAGCGCGCGCCGCCGGGCAGCGGCCAGTCCACGGTGACGGTGGCGGTGGCCACGTCCTCGACCACCTTCGGCCCCTCGGCGATGGACAGCGCCGGCGGCGTGTCCCGGAACTCTCCGGCGAGGCCGCGCAGTTCCTCCGCCACCTGGTCGGCGGGGATCCGCTGGCCGCTGGGTGAGGCGAACCCGATGGCGTCGAGGGTGCCGCCGGGCCAGCCGGCGAGGAAGGCGCCGAGGGTCTTCTTCGGCTCGTCCTGGCCGGAGCACGCGGCCAGCCCGCCGGTGGCGAGCAGGGCGGCGGCCAGGGCTGCGGCGACGGTGGTCACGCGACGCATGGGGGCACTCCTTACCGGCGGGGCGACCAGCGGCGGCTGATTACCGTTACCGACCGTAGTACGCGCTGCCAGCGGCGCGCCGCCCCGCCTACTCGATATGCCGGGTCAGCCGAGGGCCTAGGCTAGGGGACGGACGACCCACAACGTGGTGGGTGAGGGGAGAGGTGTACTCATGAACCGGCCGCCGCTGGACGCTGTCACCACCGTGGCGGGCGCGAGCGTGGATACCCCGTTCATCGAGACCCCACTGGCCACCGGTAGTGCCGGCCGCGCCGACGGCGACGAGCCCGACGACGCCGAACTGGACGACGCGGTGCCCAACGCCGAGCGCCTGGTGGCCCAGGCGGTGGCGCTGGCCGGCGACGATCTGGACCTGGCGACCCTGGTCGACCGGTACTGGCGCTTCGCGCCGGACGAGGAACTGGTCGGCTGCACGCCGCAGGAGATGCTGGCCGCGGCGCGGGAGCACCGCGAGCTGGCCCGGCAGCGGGTGAGCGGCGAGCTGAAGCTGCGGATCCGGGACGCGCACGTGGGCGCCGCCGTCGAGCGCACCACCATTGAAATCGTCGTCGATGACATGCCGTTCCTGGTCGACTCGGTGACCGGCGCCCTGAGCGCCCGCAACCTGGGCGTCCACCTGCTGGTCCACCCGATCCTCGTGGTGCACCGGGAGCCGCTGGGCCGGCTGGTCGAGGTCTGCGCCGACGTGGAGCCGGACGACGCGCTGGCGACCGACCAGCTGGAGAGCTGGATGCGGGTCGAGACAGACCCGGTCCGCGACCCGGCCGAGCGGGACGAGCTGCGCAACGACCTCCAGCGGGTGCTGACCGACGTGCGCGAGGCGGTCGAGGACTGGCCGCGGATGCGTGAGCGGGCCCGGCGCCTGGCCGACGAGCTGCTGGCCGAGAAGCCGCCGGTGCCGGAGAAGGACATCACCGACTCCGTCGAGCTGCTGCACTGGCTCGCGGACGACCATTTCACGTTCCTCGGGTACCGCGAGTACGAGCTGGTGGGCGGGCCCGGCGGCGAGATGGTGCTGCGCGCCAGGCTGGGCAGCGGCCTGGGCATCCTCCGCCAGGACCAGGTGGCCCCGCGGGTGATCAGCTCGCTGGCCCCCGAGGCGTACGGGAAGGTGCTGGAGAAACGCCTGCTGATCATCACGAAGGCGAACTCCCGGGCCACCGTACACCGCTCGCACTACCTGGACTACATCGGCTTCAAGACCTTCGACGAGGCCGGCAACGTGACCGGCGAGAAGCGCTTCCTCGGACTGCTGTCCAGCTCGGCCTACCGGACCAGCGTGCGCGAGCTGCCGGTGGTCCGGCGCAAGGTGGCGGAGGTGCTGGACCGCTCCGGGCTCAGCCCGCGCAGCCACTCCGGCAAGGACCTGCTGGAGATCCTGGAGACCTACCCGCGGGACGAGCTGTTCCAGATCAAGACCGAGGACCTGTACCACGCGGTGGTCGGCGTGCTGCGGATGGCCGGCCGCCGGCAGCTTCGCCTCTTCCTGCGCCGCGACGGGTACGGCCGGTTCATCTCCTGCCTGATCTTCCTGCCCCGGGACCGGTTCACCACCGGGAACCGGCTGCGCATGCAGGAGATCCTGCTGCGCGAGTTGAACGGCGTCGGCGTCGACTACACGACCCGGGTGACGGAGTCGATGCTGGCCCGGGTCCACTTCATCGTCCGCACCGACCCGAAGAACCCGCCGGCGGCGGTCGACCCCGACGGGCTGGCCGAGCTGCTCGCCGACGCCACCCGGTTCTGGGACGACGACTTCCGCCTCGTGCTGGAGCGCAAGCTCGGCGACGCGGCCGAGAAGCAGCTGTTCGACCGGTACGCGCACGCGCTGCCCGAGGCGTACAAGAACGAGCACACGCCGATGGACGCGGTGAAGGACCTGGCCAAGCTGGAGCTGCTGGAGGAGCCCGGCCAGCTGGAGATGCACCTGTTCCGCCGGCGCCGGCCGGACGGCACGGTGGACGAGTCCGACGTGCGGTTCAAGGTGTTCCGGTACGGCGAGCCGATGATCCTGTCCGCGGTGCTGCCGGTGCTGCACTCGCTCGGGGTGCTGGTCAACGACGAGCGCCCGTACGAGATCGGCCGCGCGGACGGGACGATCTACCTGTACGACTTCGGCCTGGGCCTGCCGGAGGGCGCCCGGGCCATCGCCGAGGTGCGGGCGAAGGTGGCCAACGCCTTCTCCGCCACCTGGCGCGGCGAGGCCGAGGTGGACGGCTTCAACGAGCTGGTGCTGCGGGCCGGGCTCACCTGGCGCCAGGTGGTGGTGCTGCGCGCGTACGCCAAGTACCTGCGCCAGGCCGGCACGGTCTTCTCGCAGAAGTACATCGAGACCACCTTCATCGCGTACCCGCGGCTCGCCGAGTTGCTGGTGCGGCTGTTCGAGCACCGGTTCTCGCCGGCCGAGCGGTGGTCCGCCGAGGAGCGGGCGGCGCGGGTCAAGGCCGTGGTGGAGCGGATCGACGGCGAGCTGGACGCGGTGACCAGCCTGGACCAGGACCGCATCCTGCGCAGCTTCCTGAAGCTGATCCAGGCCACCCTGCGCACCAGCTTCTTCCAGCGGACCCCGGACGGGCGTCCCAAGTCCTACGTGGCCTTCAAGCTGGACCCGCAGGCGATACCGGACCTGCTCCCGGCGCCCCGCCCCAGGTTCGAGGTCTTCGTGTACTCGCCCCGGTTCGAGGGCGTGCACCTGCGGTTCGGGCGGGTCGCGCGCGGCGGGCTGCGCTGGTCCGACCGGCGGGAGGATTTCCGCACCGAGGTGCTGGGCCTGGTCAAGGCGCAGACGGTGAAGAACGCCGTGATCGTGCCGGTGGGCGCGAAGGGCGGCTTCGTGCTGAAGCAGCCGCCGTCGCCCGGCGACCGGGAGGCGTTGCAGGCCGAGGGCGTGGCCTGCTACAAGCGCTTCATCTCGGCGCTGCTGGACGTGACGGACAACATCGTCGGCGGCCGGATCGTCCCGCCGCCGGACGTGGTCCGGCACGACGATGACGACCCGTACCTGGTGGTCGCGGCCGACAAGGGCACCGCCACGTTCTCCGACACGGCCAACGCGATCTCGGTGGCGCACGGGTTCTGGCTCGGCGACGCGTTCGCGTCCGGCGGGTCGGCCGGGTACGACCACAAGAAGATGGGCATCACCGCCCGGGGCGCCTGGGAGTCCGTGAAGCGCCACTTCCGCGAGCTTGCCAGCGGAAGCGATGGGCTCAGCGTGGGCGTGGACACCCAGGCGCAGGACTTCACCATGGTCGGCATCGGGGACATGTCCGGTGACGTGTTCGGCAACGGCGCCCTGCTCTCCGAGCACATCCGGCTGGTGGCCGCGTTCGACCACCGGCATATCTTCCTGGACCCGTCACCGGAGGCGGCCCCCGCGCACGCGGAGCGCCGCCGGCTGTTCGAGTTGCCCCGCTCGTCCTGGGACGACTACAACCGGGAGCTGATCTCGGAGGGCGGCGGCGTCTACCCGCGCACCGCCAAGTCCATCCCGATCACGCCGCAGGTGCGGGCCGCGCTCGGCCTGGCCAACGACGTGACCCGGCTCGCCCCGCCCGAACTGATCCGGGCGATCCTGCTCGCCCCGGTCGACCTGCTGTTCAACGGCGGCATCGGCACCTACGTCAAGGCCAGCACCGAGTCCCACGCGGACGTGGGCGACAAGTCCAACGACGCGATCCGGGTCAACGGCAGGCAGTTGCGCTGCAAGGTGGTCGGCGAGGGCGGGAACCTGGGCATGACCCAGCGCGGGCGGATCGAGTACGCGCTCGGGGGCGGGCGCATCGGCACCGACTTCATCGACAACTCCGCCGGCGTGGACTGCTCGGACCGCGAGGTCAACATCAAGATCCTGCTGGCCGACCCGCCGCTGCCGGACGGCGAGCGCAACGAGCTGCTCGCCGCGATGACCGACGAGGTGGCGGCGCTGGTCCTGCGGGACAACTACGCGCAGGCCACCGCCCTGGGCAACGCCCGGGAGCAGTCCGGCCTGCTGCTGCCGGTGCACCGGCGGATGCTGACCGACTTCGAGAAGGCCGGCCAGCTGGACCGGTCGCTGGAGGCGCTGCCCACGGACGAGGAACTGGCGGCCCGCCCCGCCGGCCTGACCTCGCCCGAGTTCGCGGTGCTGCTCGCGTACGTGAAGATCGTGCTGGAGGGCGAGGTGCTCGTGTCCGGGCTGCCGGACGAGGAGTGGACCCACGAGGTGCTGCGCGAGTACTTCCCGACCCCGCTGCGCGAGCGCTTCGCCGACCGGATGCCCGGGCACCGCCTCCACCGCGAGATCGTCACCACCGTGCTGGTGAACGAGGTGGTCAACCGGGGCGGCACCTCCTTCGTGTACCGGGCGATGGAGGAGACCGGCGCGACCGCCGCCGACGTGCTGCGGGCGTACGTGATCGTCCGCGAGGTGTACGGCCTGCGCGCGCTGTGGGCCGCCGTGGAGGCGCTGGACAACCGGGTGCCGAGCGCCGCGCAGACCGCCGTCTACCTGGAGGCCCGCCGGCTGATGGACCGGGCGGTCCGCTGGTTGATCAGCAACCGGCGCTCGCCGTTGGACGTGCCGGGGGAGATCGAGCGGCTGCGCGGCCCGCTGGAGGGCCTGCTGCCGCGGATGGAGGACCTGTTCCTGGAGCGGGACCGGGCGGCGCTGCGCCAGCACGTCGAGGCGCTGGTGCAGCGGCGGGTCCCGGCGGAGCTGGCGACCTGGTCCGCCCGGCTGATCTACGGCTTCGGCCTGCTGGACGTGCTGGAGACCGCCGCCGGCACCGGCACCGACCCGGCCAGGGTCGCCGAGGTCTACTACGTGCTCTCCGAGCGCTTCCGGGTGGACGACCTGCTCTCCAAGATCTCCGCCCTGCCGCGCGAGGACCGGTGGCAGACCCTGGCCCGGATGGCCCTGCGCTACGACCTGTACGCGGCGCTCGCGGCGCTGACCGGCGAGGTTCTGCGCTCCACCGCGGAGGATTCCGCCCAGGACCGGGTCAGCCAGTGGGAGCAGGTCAACGCCGCCTCGATCGCGCAGGCGCGGGTCGCCATCGGGGAGGTGGACGACTCCGGTGCCGACCTGGCGGCGCTGTCGGTGCTGCTGCGTCAGGTGCGCACGCTGGTTCGGACGGCGGCGGCGTAGCGGGCCGGTCACCCTGCCCGCCCGACCGGGTAGTGTGACCGACAGGTGTGCCGGGAAGCCTGGTCGGCGTCGGGTTCGACGACGGCTCCGGGAGGTTCCGTGCACGCTGGTGATCTCGCTGTACCTTTCCCCACGGTCCACCCGCGCACCCGGGCGATCGAGGCGGCCCGGCTGCTCGCCGGCCAGGATCTGCCCGGCCTGGTGGTGGTGGACGACGAGGGCTGCCCGGTGACCGTGCTCCCCGGCACCCAGGTTCTGCGCATGGCGGTGCCCGACTACTGCCAGGACGACCCGGCGTTGGCCCGGGTCGTGGACGAGGACGCGGCGGACCTGTTCCTGCGGGAGTTGGGCGACCGGACGGTGGCCGAGGCGCTCCCCCGGGAGCGGCGCGAGCTGCCCGTGGTGACGGCCGACGCCACGGTGCTGGAGTTGGCCGCGCTGATGGCCCGGTCCCGCAGCCCGTTGGTCGCGGTCGTGGACCCGGCCGGTCGCATGATCGGCGCCGTGACCCTGGACGGTCTGCTGGACCGAATGCTGGCACGGTGAGCGCGAGGAGCGCCCGGAGCGTGCTGGTTGGTGTTCGCGGAGGAAGCACCGCAGTCGCGAGCGAAAGGCAAGCCCGGTGAGCGCGAGGAGCGCCCGGAGCGTGCTGGTTGGTGTTCGCGGAGGAAGCACCGCAGTCGCGAGCGAGAGCCGCGGAGGAAGCACCGCAGTCGCGAGCGAAAGGCAAGCCCGGTGAGCGTCACCGGCTGGGTGGCGGTGGCGATCTTTGCCGGCGCGTACCTGCTCATCGCGACCGAGTGGGTGCACCGGGTGGCGGCGGCGCTCGGCGGCGCCGTCCTGATGCTGCTGCTCGGCGTCACCGATCCGGAGCACGCGTTCTACTCGGCCGGTTCCGGCATCGACTGGGACGTGATCTTCCTGCTGACCGGGATGATGCTCATCGTCTCCGTGCTGCGGCGCACCGGCGCGTTCGAGTACCTGGCGATCTGGTCGGTGAAGCGGGCGCGTGGCCGGCCGTTCCGGGTCATGGTCATTCTCGTGCTGGTGACCGCGGTCGCGTCGGCCGCGCTGGACAATGTCACCACGGTGCTGCTAATCGCGCCGGTGACGTTCCTGGTCTGCGACCGGCTGGCGGTGCCGGTCGCCCCGTACCTGATCGCCGAGGCGATGGCGTCCAACATCGGCGGCACGGCCACCCTGGTCGGCGACCCGCCGAACATCATCATCGCGTCCCGGGCCGGGCTGACGTACAACGATTTCCTGGTGCATCTGGCGCCGTTCATCGCGGTCCTGCTGGTGGTGTTCGTGGGGCTGTGCCGGGTGCTGTTCCGCAAGGCGTTCGTCTTCGACGCCGATCGGGTCGCCGACGTGCTGCGCCTGCGCGAGCGGGACGCCATCCGGGAGCGCCGGTTGCTGGTCGTCAGCATGGCCGTGCTGGGCGCCGTGACCGCCGCGTTCGTGCTGCACTCGGTGCTTCCGCTGGCCCCGGCGGTGGTCGCGATGAGCGGCGGCCTGCTGCTGCTCGCGCTGTCCCGGTTGGATGCCGGCGAGGTGGTCCGGGACGTGGAGTGGCCGACGCTGGTCTTCTTCGCCGGGCTGTTCATCATGGTCGGTGGCCTGGTCGCCACCGGCGTGATCGACGCGGTTTCCCGGGCCGCCGCCGACGCCGCCGGGGGCCGTCCGTTGCTGACGTCGATTGTCCTGCTCGGCGGCTCGGCCGCGCTGTCCGGGGTGGTGGACAACATCCCGTACGTGGCCACGATGAGTCCGGTCGTGGCGGACCTCAGCGGCGCCGGCGGCGGGCCCGGGCACGTGCTGTGGTGGGCCCTGGCGCTGGGCGCCGACCTGGGTGGCAACGCCACGGCGGTGGGCGCCTCGGCCAACGTGGTCATTCTGGGGCTCGCCGAGCGCGCCCACCGCCCCATCACGTTCTGGCAGTTCACCCGGTACGGGCTCGTGGTGACCGCGGTTTCGATCGCGCTCGCGGTTCCCTACCTGTGGCTGCGGTACTTCGCCTTCGCGTAGGGGGATGCGGGAGATGCGTCGGCGGGTCGGAGCGCTTACGGAGTTCCTTCGGCAGGAGACCACGGGTGGCCGGTTGCTGCTCGCGGCCACCGCACTGGCCCTGCTCTGGGCCAATCTCGCCGCCGGGTCGTACACCCGGTTCTGGGGTACCGAGGTCGGGCCGGGCGGGCTGCACCTGCACCTGCCGCTGTCCGGGTGGGTGGCCGATGGCCTGCTGGCGGTGTTCTTCGTCGTCGCCGGGTTGGAGGTCAAGCGCGAACTGACCGTCGGCGAGCTGGCGGGGTGGCGGGCCGCCGCGCTGCCGGTCGCCGCTGCCGCGGGCGGCATGGTGGTGCCGGCCCTGGTGGCGCTCGGCGCCTCGCGGGGCGCCCTGGCCGGGGGCGGGGCGTGGGCCATCCCGGTGGCCACGGACATCGCGTTCGCGCTCGGGGTGCTGGCGCTGGCCGGGTCGGCGCTGCCGTCCGGTGTGCGGGTGCTGTTGCTGTCCATGGCGGTGATCGACGACCTCGGTGCGATCGCGCTGATCGCCACGCTGTTCACCCGGGACCTGCGCCCGTGGTGGCTGCTGGCCGGCCTGGCCCTGTGCGCCGGTTACGGGTACGCCGCCCGGCGCCGCTGGGTCTGGCTGCTGGTCCCGCTCGGGGTGGCCGCGTGGGGCTGCGTCCACGCGTCGGGGGTGCACGCCACGGTCACCGGCATCCTGCTCGGCCTGCTCACCCCGGTCCGCCCGGCGGCCGGGGAGGAGGAGTCGCTCGCGGAGCGGTTCGAGCACCGCCTGCACCCGTTCTCGGCCGGGCTCGCCGTGCCGCTGTTCGCGCTCGCCGCCGCCGGCATCCCGCTGGCTGCCGCCCGGGCCGCCGTGACCGACCCGGTGGCGCACGGTATCGTCGCCGGCCTGCTGGTCGGCAAGGCGCTGGGCATCTTCGGCGGTGCCTGGCTGGCCGTGCGGCTGGGCGTGGGCCGGCTGCCGGCCGGCGTCGGCTGGGGCGACATGCTGCCGGTGGCGGTGCTGGGCGGCATCGGGTACACGGTGAGCCTGCTGGTCGCCCGGCTGGCCCTGCCCGACGCGGCCGCGCAGGACCGGGCCGCCGCCGCGGTCCTCGCCGCCTCCACGGCCGCGTCGCTGATCGCCGTCGGCCTGCTGCGCCGGCGGACCGCCCGGGCCCGCGCCGGACCGGTCAGGCCGCGAGGTTGAGCGCCTGGGCGGCGGCGCGGCCGTTGGCGTGGCTGGCGCCGTAGGTGGTGACGAAGGCCCATGCGCCGGCCGGTCGCCAGGTGGCCGGCCAGCCCATCTCGACCAGCGCGACCGGGTGGTCGACGGCGAGGGATTCGACCAGCGCGGCGGCCCCCGGTACCCGGTGGGTGTGGCGGCCGACGAAGACGATCGGGCGGCCGGCGGCGGCGGCCCGGATGGCGGCGGGGTCGACCTCGGCGGCGACGACCCGAAGCTGCTCGGTGCCGTTGAGGTGCGGGCCGAGACCCCAGGGGACCCGCCCCTCGGCGATCGTGGAGGACGATTCGAGTTGGACGACGAGCGGGTGGTCGAAGCCGTCCAGCGAGCCCTCGATCCGTACCGCGAGGCGGGCCGCGGCGTACCCCAGGTCGGGTGGGCCGGCCTCGGGGGTGCCGGCGGCGGCGGTCCAGGCGGCCAGGTCGGCGGTGCGGGCGGCGGCCTGCTCGATCCGGGCCCGCTGCAGGCGCCCGTCGCGGACGGCGGCGACGATCTCGTCCAGCACGTGCTCGATCAGGCCGGCGTCGACCCGCGCGCCGATGCAGAGCAGGTCGGCGCCGGCGTTGAGGGCGTGGACCGCGCCGGGGCCGACGCCGCCGGCCGCCCCGGCCGCGCCCTTCATCTCCAGCGCGTCGGTGACCACGACGCCGTCGAAGCCGAGGTCGGCGCGCAGCAGGTCGACCAGGACGGCGCGGCTGAACGTGGCCGGCGCCTCGCCGGTCAGCGCCGGTACCCGGATGTGCGCGGTCATCACGGCCCGCGCCCCGGCCGCGATGACGGCGGCGAACGGGGGCAGGTCGCGGGCCTTGAGCACGGCCGGTGGGACGTCCACGGTGGGCAGTTCGTGGTGCGAGTCGGTGACCGTGGCGCCGTGCCCGGGGAAGTGTTTGGCGCAGGCGGCGACCCGGGTCTCCTGGAGGCCCTCGACGGCGGCCGCGGAGTGCGCGGCGACCCGCCCGGGGTCGGCGCCGAACGAGCGGGTGCCGATGATCGGGTTGTCGTCGGCGGTGTTGACGTCGACCGTCGGCGCGAGGTTCAGGTTGAGGCCGGCGCCGGCCAGTTCCGCGCCGATGCAGCGGTAGACCCGGCGGGTCAGTTCGGGGTCGTCGATGGCGCCGAGCGCGGCGTTGCCGGGGTAGGGGCTGCCGGTCAGGTGGGCCAGGCGGGTGACGTCCCCGCCCTCCTCGTCGATGGCGATGAGCACGTCGGGGCGGGCGTCGCGCAGCGCGGCGGCGGTCGCCGCGACCTGAGCCGGGTCAATGATGTTGAAGCCGAACAGCGTGTGCCCCGCGAGGCCCTCGCCGACCAGGTCCAGCGCCCACGGCGGCGGTACGGTGCCCGGGAACGCCGCCAGCAGGGTCCGCAGCGCCAGCCGGCGCAGCCCTGGGTCCATCGCCATCGTCATCCTCCCCGTGCCCGCCGACCAGGCTGGGGAGCGCTCCCATGCCCGGTTGGTGGATCGCGTACCTGTCTGATCGTAGGCCGTGTGGCGCCGCTCGCTGCGGCTACGCTACGGCTGTCGTTAAGGTGCACCACTGTAATAGTTAGGTTTCCTAAAAAACCAGAGGACGGCTGATGGGCTCCCCGCGGCTCCCCGGTACCCCCCGCCTGCTGCGCGCGTTGAACGACCGGTCCGCGCTGGAGCTGCTGCTGGCCCGCGGCCCGCTGACCCGCGCGCAGCTCGGCGAGCTGACCGGGCTGAGCAAGGTCACCGCGTCCCAGTTGGTGGAGCGGCTGGAGGAGCGCGGGCTGGTCACCCGGGTCGGCGAGCAGGCCGGCGGGCGCGGGCCGAACGCCCAGCTCTACGCGGTCGCGCCGAACAGCGCCCACGTGGTCGGGGTGGACGTCAGGGCGGACCGGGTGGTGGCCGCCTGCGCGGACATCACCGGCCAGGTCACCGGGCGGGTCGAGCAGTCCACCCAGGACACCGACGACCCGCTGCGGGTGGTGCACAACGCGGTGATCGAGGTCGCCGGCACCGCCCGGGCGGACCTGTCGAGCATCCGTCGGGTGGTGCTCGGCACGCCCGGCCTCGTGGACCCGGCCACCGGCGACATCGCGTTCGCCTGGAACCTGCCCCGCTGGCACCGGGGGCTGCTCGCCGCGCTGCGCGAGGACCTGGACACCACCGTCCTGTTCGAGAACGACGTGAACCTGGCGGCGGTCGCCGAGTCGGAGATCGGCGCCGCCCGCGGCGTTTCGGACTTCGCCCTGGTGTGGGCGGCCGGCGGCGTCGGCCTGGCGGTCATGCTGGGCGGTCGGCTGCACCGCGGCAGCAGCGGCGCGGCCGGTGAGATCGGGTACCTGCCGGTGGCCGGCGCGCCCGTCCCGCGCGACGTGTGGCGGCGCAGCAAGGGTGCGTTCCAGCAGATCGCGGCGGCGGAGGCGGTCCGCGCCCTGGCCCGCGAGCACGGCTTCCGGGCGTCCAGCGCCGCGGCCGCGGTCCGCGCCGCCATCGCCGCCGGCACCCGCGGCGGCCCGTTCCTGGACGCGGTCGCCGCCCGGCTCGCGCTCGGCGTGGCGAGCATCTGCGTGGTGCTCGACCCGCCGCTGGTGGTGCTGGCCGGCGAGATCGGCCAGGCGGGCGGGAGCGCCCTGGCCGAGCGGGTCCAGCACGAGGTGGCCGCGATCACGCTCACCGCGCCGCGGGTGCTGGTCACCGAGGTCACCGAGGAGCCGGTGCTCACCGGGGCGCTGCGCACCGCCCTCGACGCGGTCCGCGAGGAGGTCTTCGGCTCCACGGTCGGCTGAGCGGCGGCCGCCCGGGCACCCCGGACGGTGCCGCCGCGGCCTCAGGTCAGGTCGCGGCGGCGGAACAGCGCGAACGTGGCCACCAGGGCGGCGGCCAACGCGACGAACATCACCGCCCCGGATTCCACCCAGGTGATCGTGTAGAAGCTCACGCAGGGGTCCGCGAACCCGCAGCGCGTGTCGTGCAGCCGGATGTCGCCGTCCAGCCACGCCGCCAGGTAGGTGCCCAGGAACAGCAGCGACGGCCGGGACACGCGGATCATCTCCGCGACGATCCGGCCGCCGAGTTCCCAGACCACGGCGTACGCGGCCAGCGCCCCCAGCGCGGCGGCGGTGTGCCGCCCGACGGTGGCCAGCACGAAACCGAGCGCCGTGGCGCCGACCGCCAGCAGGATGCCCCGCACGCTCAGCCAGAGCAGGTCCGGCCAGAAGGTGCCGCCGGTGTCGCCGGCCGTGCCGCCGACCTCGGCGAGCAGCCGGAACACGCCGAGGTAGCCGGCCGTCACCACCACCGACAGCGCCAGCACGGCGGCCAGCAGCACGCCCAGCTTGGTGCCCAGGACGGTCAGCCGCTGCGGTCGCCACAGCAGCAGGTTGGTCATCCCGCCCGAGGCCAGCTCCGCGCCGACGAACGACGCGCCGACGAGGAAGCCGAACAGCGCCAGGAACGCGGTGAGGAACAGCACCAGGGATCGGATCGAGCCGGCGAACACGAACACGCCGTCCAGGAAGTTCTCCACCCGGACCCGGTCGGGGTCGAACTGCCGCTCGCAGTCCACCCCGGGCCAGCCGCCGATGGGCTTGGCCTGCGCCTCCCGGCACTCCTGCCGGGTCTGAACGATCCGGGCCCGCTCCTCCTGCATGGACACCCGCGCCTGGTCCAGTTCGACCTGGCTCGGGGCGTGCGAACTGGCCACCGTGGTGGCGAACGTGATCACCAGCGCGCCCAGCAGCAGCGCCAGCATGCCCCCGACGAACCGGCGGGCGGCCAGCCGGACCACCTCGGCCCGGACCAGGTTGACGATCATGCCGGCACCTCCGAACCGGTCGGGCCCAGGTCGACGCTGCCCGGCGGCGCGCCCGGGCGGACCGAGTCGTCCACCTGGAGCGGCCGGTCCGGCGTGGGCGTGGTGCCGGTGAGCGTGAGGAAGACGCTCTCCAGATCCGGGGCGAGCGGGGTCAGCTCGGTCACCCAGACCTCGCGCCGGCCGAGCGTCTCGGCGATCAGGGCACCGTCGGCGACCCCGGAGACGACCAGGTGGTCCGGCTGCGTCTCGACCCGCTGCCCGGCCTCGGTGAGCACGGCGGCCGCGGCGGCGAGGTCCCCCGCGCGCACCCGGAAGCGGCCCGAGTCGAAGCGGGACAGCACCTGCGCCACCGGGCCGGCGAGTACCCGCCGGCCCCGCGAGATGATCGTCACGGAGTCGCAGATCTGCTCGATCTCGGCCAGGATGTGGCTGGACAGCAGCACGGTCACGCCGGCCTCGCGCAGCGTGCGCATCAGGTCCCGCATCTCGCGGATGCCGGCCGGGTCCAGGCCGTTCGCCGGCTCGTCCAGGATCAGCAGCTCGGGCTTCTTCAGCAGGGCCGAGGCCACCGCCAGCCGCTGCTTCATGCCCAGCGAGTACGCCTTGACCCGCTGGTCGCCGCGGTCGCGCAGGCCGACCTGGGTGAGCACCTCCTCGACCCGCCCGGGCGGCACCCCGCCCGCGGTGGCGAGCAGGCGCAGCGTGCGCCGGCCGGTGAAGTTGCCGTAGAACTGCGGGCTCTCGACGATCGCCCCGAACCGCGGCGCCACCGCCGGCAGCTCCCGCGGCGCCTGGGCGCCCAGGATCGACATCCGGCCGCCGTCCGGGCGGACCAGGCCGAGCAGGGTCCGCAGCGTGGTGGTCTTGCCGGAGCCGTTGGGACCGAGAAACCCGTGCACCTGGCCGCGCTCGACCCGCATGTCGAAGCCGTCCAGGGCCACCCGCTCGGGCCGGTGCCACGCGCGGAACGTCTTGCGCAGGTTCTCGATCTCGATGACCGCGGTCGTCATGCGCGGACCATACGGGTAATCGGCCCGCCGTGGGGGGCGCGGCGTGGAGCGTGGTTGGATGGTGCCGTGCAAGCCGATGTGGTGATCGACGTTGCCGGCGTGGGCGTCACCCGCTCCGGCGGGTACCTGGTGCGCGGCATCGACTGGCGGGTGGCGCAGGACGAGCGCTGGGTGGTGCTGGGCCCGAACGGCGCCGGCAAGAGCACCCTGCTGAACCTGGCCGCCGCCCGGATGCACCCGACCACCGGCACGGTGGACGTGCTCGGCGAGCGCCTCGGCCTGGTGGACGTCAACGAGTTGCGCACCCGCATCGGGTTGTCCACCGCCGCCCTCGCCGAGCGGATCGCCGGCGACGAGCGGGTCCGGGACGTGGTCGTCACCGCCGCGTACGGGGTGCTGGGCCGCTGGCGGGAGACGTACGAGGCGATGGACGAGCGCCGCGCCGGCGGCCTGCTGGAGCAGCTGGGCGTCGCCGGGCTGGCCGACCGCGACTACGGCACCCTGTCCGAGGGCGAGCGCAAGCGGGTGCAGATCGCCCGCGCGCTGATGACCGACCCCGAACTGCTGCTGCTCGACGAGCCCGCCGCCGGCCTGGACCTGGGCGGCCGCGAGGAGTTGGTGGCCCGCCTCGCCGAGTTGGCGCGGGACCCGGACGCGCCCACGCTGGTCCTGGTCACCCACCACGTGGAGGAGATCCCGCCCGGGTTCACCCACGCGCTGCTGCTGCGCGAGGGCGCGATCGTGGCGCAGGGCCCGCTGGATGACACCGTGACGGCGGAGAACCTGTCCAAGACGTTCGGCCTGCCGCTGCGCGTCGACCGCGCCGGCGACCGCTTCACCGCCCGGTCGGCCTGACCCGATGACCCGGGTCGTGGTCGTCGGCAGCGCCAACATGGACCTGGTCGCCACGTCGCCGGTGCTGCCCCGGCCGGGGGAGACGGTGCTCGGCCGCGACTTCACCACCGTGCCCGGCGGCAAGGGCGCCAACCAGGCCATCGCCGCGGTGCGGGCCGGCGCCGACTGCGCCTTCCTCGGCGCCATCGGCTCGGACTCGTTCGGCGTCACCCTCAAGGCCCGGCTCACCGCGTCCAGGGTGGACACCTCGCTGACCCGGGTGGTGTACGGCGCCTCCGGGGTCGCGCTGATCGTGGTGGGTGAGCGGGCGGAGAACCAGATCGTGGTGACCCCCGGCGCCAACGCGGCGTTGAAGAACCTGACCGGCGAGGAGCGCGCCGCCATCGCCGCCGCGGACGTGCTGGTCGCCCAGCTGGAGATCCCGATCGAGACGGTGGCCGACGCGGCGCGCTGCGCCCGCGACGGCGGCACCCGGGTCGTGCTCAACGCGGCGCCCGCCCGCGCGATCCCCGGGCACCAGCTGTTCGAGGCGGTGGACCTGCTGGTGGTCAACGAACTCGAGGCCGACCAGTTGACCGGTCGCGGCCGGGACGCCGCCGCCCTGCTCGCCCTGGTGCCCCGGGTGGTGCTCACGCTGGGCGGCGAGGGCGCCCGGTACGCCGAGCGCGGCGCCGACCCGGTCCACGTGCCGGCGCCCGTCGTCGCGGCGGTCGACACGACCGCCGCCGGGGACGCGTTCACCGGCGCGCTCGCGGTCGCCTGGGGCGAGGGGCGGGACCTCGTGGACGCCGTGCGCTGGGCCAGCGCCGCGGGTGCCGCCTGCGCCCGCCGGCTGGGCGCCTCCGTCGCGTTGCCCGAGCGCGCCGCCATCGACGCCCTCTACCGCGAGACCTACCGGTAGCTGGCGCCCGGCTGCCACCATGAACGAATGATCCGGTTGGTCCTGAACCTGCTCTGGCTGTTCTTCGGCAGCGGCATCGTGCTCGCCCTCGGGTACGGCATCGCGGCGTTGATCTGCTTCGTGTTCATCGTCACGATCCCGTTCGGGATCGCCTCCCTGCGTCTGGCCTACTACTCGCTCTGGCCCTTCGGCCGCACCCTCGTCCCGAAGCCGGGCGCCGGCATCGGCTCCGGTATCGGGAACGTGCTGTGGGTCGTCCTGGCCGGCTGGTGGCTGGCGCTCACCCACATCCTGGCCGGCGTCGCGCTGTGCGTGACCGTCATCGGCATCCCGTTCGGCATCGCGAACTTCAAGCTGGTGCCGGCCGCCTTCTGGCCCCTGGGTCGCGAGGTCGTCGACCTGGACGACCTGCGCGCCCCGCGCCCCGTCACCGTCCGGTGAGGCCGGTTGCCCCGGTCAGAGGCCGTGTTCCGGGGCGGGCAGGTCGTCGAAGGGGTACTGGTGGCCGAACGCCGGCCACGGCACGGTGACCCGCAGCCGGGCCGGCTCGCCGCCCGCCCGGGCCACCTCGACCGCCAGCCGTCCGGCCGCCCGCAGGTCGGTCAGCGCCGCCGCCAGGTCGGCGGGGGCGACGCCGCTGCGGGCGGCCAACTCGGGCAGGGTGGTCTGGGCGCTGCGCCGGCGCCACCGGCCGCGTCCCCGTTCGACCAGCTTGCGGATCTCGATGGCCACCAGCAGGGCCCGGTCGGCGCGCTGGGCCTCGCGCTCGGCGGCGATCTCGTCCTCGACGAGCGGCAGCAGGTCCAGCGGGTCGCGCTCGAGCCGGGTGGTGACCCACGGGTCGCCGTCCCCGTCGTCGGCCAGCGTGAACAGGCCGAAGCCGGCCAGGCACGGCAGCAGGTCGCGCAGCGTGTGCGGCACCGGCACGTCGAGCCGGCGGCACGCCTCGGCGAACAGGGCGATCCGCTGCTCGCGTAGCTGGACCACCTGCGCGTAGTGCGCCCGGGCCCGCGCGTCCAGGCCGGCCGGGTCGCGGCGGTCCCGGCCGAGGCGGCGCGCCCGGCTGACCCACTCGGTGACGTCGCCCGGGTCGCACCACACGGGCTCGTCCCAGGGGACCACCTCGTCCCAGACCGAGCGGCGGAACGGCCGCTGCGGCGGGACCACGGTGAGGTAGGCGAACGCGCACGGCAACCACCGGACCCAGGATGGCGCCACGGTGGCGCGCTGCCAACGCGCGGTCACCGGGGCACCCTACTGCAATGGGGCGTGCCGGCAGGAGGGCCGGACGGTCATGCTTCGGAGCGCTCGACGGCCCGCTGGACCGCCCGGTACACCTGGCCGAATCGCAGCTCGTCGCCGCTGCGCAGCAGCATGACCCGGTCGCCCCGGAACTGCACCCACAGTTCCTGCGTGCGGTTGCCCCGGTCGTAGGAGCGGTCCAGCCAGGCCAGCGGGATCTCCACCAGCGGGGCGAGGGCGAACGCCGCGACGGCGCCGACCGCCAGGATGATCAGCGCCAGCCGCCAGTTCGCCCGCTCCTGGGCCGAGTACGCCAGGGAGAGCACGCACACGGCGGCGACCAGCGGCGGGATGGACAGCAGCAGGATCAGCACGCCGCGGCCGACCCGGCGGGCGCCGATGCGTACCGAGGGGCGGCCACGCTGGTGCCAGACGTAGGTCAGGTCCCGGATCGGGTAGACCTCCCCGTCGATCCGGATCGCCGTCGACGTCACCTGGATCGTGGCGTCCTGATAGTGGACAGTCACTCGTCAAGGAAACCGTGTCGGCGCCACTTTTACTGTCGGCTTTACGGCCGGCCGCGGTGCGCGGGCGGTACCGCCCGCCGGGGCGCGTGGTTCTCGACCGCGCGCTGGATCGCCCGGTACACCTGGCCGAACCGCAGCGCGTCCCGGGTGTGCCACAGTCGCACCGGCGCGCCGCGCCAGCCCTCGCCGCCGCGCGGCTCCGCCCAGATCTCGTACTCGTGCGCCCCGTGGGCGTAGGAGCGGTCCACGTGCTCCAGGACGTAGTCCAGCAGCGGGCCGGTGAGCATGCCGACCAGCGCCGCCACGGCGATCACGGCCAGCCGGTTGAGCGCGGTGGTCCGCCAGGCCAGCGCGGCGATCACCCCGCACAGGGCCAGCACCACGGGTATGCCGACGGTCGCCAGCAGCGCGCCGCGCCCGGCGAGGATCCGCCAGGAGCGCTCGCCCCGGCGGTGCCAGACGCGGGCCAGGTCGGGTAGCGGGTAGCTGCGCCCGTCCACCTGGATGGCGGCGGAGGTCACGAGCACCGAGCGGTCCCGGTAATAGGTGATCATCATGCGCTCCGTCGTCACTGTACTTACCCGCGGCCCGCCCGCGGTACTGCCCGACGTAGGCTCGCTGCGGCGGTCGGCTTCGACGAGGAGGTCAGCGTGGGCGAGTTCGTGCGGCTCGAGGTGAGCGGGGGAATCGGCACGATCCGGCTGGAGCGGCCGCCGATGAACGCGCTGAACGCGCAGGTCCAGGAGGAACTGCGGGCGGCTGCGGCCGGCGCGGCCGCCGACGACGGCATGCGCGCGGTCGTGGTCTACGGCGGGGCGAAGGTGTTCGCCGCCGGCGCCGACATCAAGGAGATGGCCGCCATGTCCTACGTGGACATGGCCGCCCGGGCGGGCGCGCTGTCCGGCGCGTTCGACGCCGTGGCCCGGATCCCCAAGCCGGTGGTGGCGGCGGTCACCGGGTACGCCCTCGGCGGCGGCTGCGAACTGGCGCTGGCCTGCGACTGGCGGGTGGTGGCCGAGGACGCCAAGCTCGGCCAGCCCGAGATCAAGCTGGGCATCATCCCCGGCGCCGGCGGCACCCAGCGGCTGGCCCGGCTGGTCGGCCCCGCCCGCGCCAAGGATCTGGTGATGTCCGGCCGGATGGTGGACGCCGCCGAGGCGCTGCGCATCGGCCTGGCCGACCGGGTGGTCCCCGCCGCGGCCGTCTACGACGAGGCGGTCGCCCTGGTCCGGCAGTACGTGGACGGGCCGGCCCAGGCGCTGCGGGCCGCGAAGCTGGCCATCGACGGTGGCCTGGACCGCGACCTGGCGGGCGGCCTGGCCTGGGAGAGCCAGCTGTTCGCCGCGCTGTTCGCCACCGAGGACCGGGCCGAGGGCATGGCGGCCTTCGTGGCGAAGCGCAAGCCCACGTTCACCGGCCGGTAGGCGCGCGCCGACCGCCGGTCGGCAGTGGACCCGGCGGCGGGAGCCGCGGGCTACCGGCCGGTAAGGTCGGCGGGAGGACGACGCGGGAGGACGCATGGGCGGGCGGATCGAGGGGCACGGCGGGGACCTGGCGCTGGCCGTGCTGAAGGCGGCCGGGGTGCGGGAGATGTTCACCCTCTCCGGCGGGCACGTGTTCCCGCTGTACGACGCCGCGCACCGGGCCGGCTTCCCCATCCACGACGTGCGGCACGAGCAGTCCGCGGTGTTCGCCGCCGAGGCGGTCGCCAAGTTGCGGCGGGCGCCGGGCCTCGCGGTGCTCACCGCCGGTCCCGGCGTGACGAACGGGATCTCCGGGCTGACCAGCGCGTTCTTCAACGGCTCGCCGGTGCTGGTGCTCGGCGGGCGGGCGCCCGCGTTCCGGTGGGGGTCGGGCAGCCTCCAAGAGATCGACCACGTGCCGCTGGTCGCGCCGGTCACCAAGTACGCGGCGACGGTGGGCGCGCCGGACGACATCCCGGGCGCGGTCGCGGCGGCGCTGACCGCCGCGCTCACCCCGCACCGCGGCCCCGCCTTCCTGGACCTGCCGCTCGAAGTGATCTTCTCGACCGGGGCGGCCGACGAGCCCGGCCCGGTCGCGCCCCCGGCCGCCGAGGCCGACCCCGAGCAGGTCGCCCGCGCCGCCGAGCTGCTGGCCCGGGCGGAGCGCCCGGTGCTCATCGCCGGCTCGGACGTGTACGCGGGGGACGCGGTCGACGCGCTGCGGGCCGCCGCCGAGGCGCTGGACGTGCCGGTGTTCACCAACGGCATGGGCCGGGGCGCCCTGCCACCGGAGCACCGCCTGGCGTTCTCGAAGTCGCGCCGGGCGGCGCTCGGCGGCGCGGACGTGGTGGCCGTCGTCGGCACCCCGCTGGACTTCCGGCTGGGCTTCGGCGACTTCGGCGCCGCCACGGTGATCCACGTCGTGGACGCGCCGGGCCAGCGGGCCGGGCACGTCGAGCCGGCCGTCTCACCCGCCGGGGACCTGCGGCTCATCCTCACCGCCTTCGCCGACCACACCGGCCCCCGCACGGACCACGCCGGCTGGGTCGCCGGGCTGCGCGAGCGGGAGGCGGCCGCCGCCGCGCGGCACGCCGGGGAGATGGCCGCCGACGCCGACCCCATCAAGCCGGCCCGGGTGTACGGGGAGCTGCGGCGCGTGCTGGACCGGGACGCGGTGACGATCGGTGACGGTGGCGACTTCGTCTCGTACGCGGGGCGCTACCTGGAGCCGGCGCTGCCCGGTACCTGGCTGGACCCGGGCCCGTACGGCTGCCTCGGCACCGGCATGGGGTACGCGATGGGCGCCCGCCTCACCTACCCGGACCGCCAGGTGTGCGTGCTGATGGGCGACGGCGCGGCCGGCTTCTCGCTGATGGACGCCGAGTCGCTGGCCCGGCAGGGGCTGCCGGTCGTGATCGTGGTCGGCAACAACGGCATCTGGGGGCTGGAGAAGCACCCGATGCGCGCCATGTACGGGTACGACGTGGCCGCCGACCTCCAGCCGGGCCTGCGGTACGACGAGGTGGTGCGGGCGCTCGGCGGCGCGGGGGAGACCGTGGCGAGGGCGGCCGACCTGGGGCCGGCGCTGACCCGGGCGTTCGACGCGGGCGTGCCGTACCTGGTGAACGTGCTCACCGACCCGGCCGACGCCTACCCCCGGTCAGCGAACCTGGCCTAGCGGCTCGCGGCCGGCTCACTGCGGCCGGCTCACTGCGGCCGGCTCACTGCGGCCGGCTCACTGCGGCCGGCTCACCACGGGCCGGTGTCCGGCGGGTACGGCTCGGGCTCGGCGACCCAGCCGGCGAACAGCACCAACCCGCTGCGCCGGTGGGTCACCACGAAGCCGAACGGGCGGTCGAAGGTGACGGCGAGGGTCGGCGCGGTGCCGCTCGGCATGCCGACGAGCATCATCGCGGCGGTTACGGCGGCCGCCTTGAAACCCTCGGCGGTGAACGTGGCCATGGCCGCCTGCCGGGCCGCCCCGATCCGCAGCGGCACCGGGCTGAGCCCGGGGAACGCGCCCTCCCGCGCGGCGGCGGCGAGCCCGAACAGGTCCGCCCGCGCGAGCAGGTCGTGCTCGGCGGCCACGGTGAAGCGGACCGTGGTGGCCCGCACCCGCGGCCGGGTGTCGAAGCTGCTCTCCTCGGTGACCCGCAGCCCGGGGCCGCCGGCGCCGTTGGCCAGCAGCTCCGCGCCGGGTACCGGGGTGCCCTCGCCGCGCACCGCCGCCGCCAGGATCGCGCCGGGGCGGGCGCCGGGCTCCCCGAGTACAAGATGGACGTCGAAGTCGCCGGCGCCGGCGACGGCGTACCGGGTGACCGGGCCGGCGCTGGTCCGCGCGACGGTCACCGCCCCGAGATCCCGGTCGGTGCGGACCAGACCGGCGATCGGCGCCGGCCTCGACCACGGCCCCTCGTCGGACCGCAGCGGCGTGTCCCGGAACGGCTCGGGCCACGTGGTGACCGCGGTGAGCGCCGTGGCGAGCACGGCGGGCGTATCCGGCCCGACCGCGACCGGCATGCGGGGGATCAGCCCCCGGGTGTGCCCGGCCGCCCAGGCGTCGAGGACGCCCTGGTCCGTCGCCGGGTCACCGGTCAGCGTGCCATGGACGCCCGACGGCGCGTGCTGCCGCCACCAGTCGGCGACGGGCAGGTCGGCGCGGGTCCACACGCCGAAGGCGCCGTCCATGCCCTCGGCCGCCGCCACCGCGGCGAGCAGCTCCCGGGCTCGGGCCTCGGCGCCCTCGGCCGGGACGCCCACCGCCGCGGCCAGTTCCGCGCGGGCCGGGTCGGCCGCGGCGGCGGCCAGCAGCGCCAGCAGCGGCCACGCGCCGGCGCCGGACAGCACGGTGGAGCCGGTGCCCGCCAGCCGCTCGACCCAGCCCGCCGTGAGCCGGTTCGCCGCCGCCACGGTGCCCTGTTCCAGCCCAGCGCTCATGCCGCCGAAGCCTAACCGCGGCGGGCGGTGTCACGCATGCGCGAGCGGGCCCGGATGCGAGCGGCCCCCGGAACCGCGATCACCTGTCAAGCTCGCGCAGCCGGGCGGTGACGCCCAGCAGTTGCTCCAGGCTCATCGGCGGGCGGCCACAGAGCCGGTCCACCGCGTCGGTGACCTCGGCCAGTTCGCCGGCGGCGATCGCCGTGTACGTGCTCACCCAGACGTCCACCTGCCACGGCGGCGCCCCGTACCGGGCGCGCGACCGGTACGCCTCGGGCACCGTCTCGGCGCGGTAGGTGACCCTGAGGCCGGTGGCCCGGGTCAGCGCCGCCGCGGCCTCGGCCATGGTCAGCGCCTGCGGTCCGGACAGCTCGTACGTGGCGCCGTCGTGCGGGCTGCCGCGGTCGTCCGCCGCCCGCAGTACCGCCACGGCCACGTCGGCGATGTCGTCCAGCGCCACCGCGGCCACCCGCCCCTCGCCGGCCGGCCCCCGGATCACCCCGTCCGCGCCCACCATCAGCGGCAGGAAGTCCAGGTACAGGTTGTCGCGCAGGAACGTGTACGCCAGGCCGCTGGCGGCGATGTGCCGCTCGGTGTGCCAGTGGTCGCGGGCGAGCGTGAACGTGGCACCCGGCGAGGCGCCCGCGAACGAGGTGTAGACCAGCCGCCGCACCCCGGCCGCGACCGCCGCGTCGACGAAGGTCCGGTGCTCGTCGAGGCGGTGCTCGTTCTCGGCGGCGGAGACCATCAGGACCGTCCCGACGCCGGCCAGCGCGGCGCGGACCGCCGCCGCGTCGCCGTAACCGGCGACCGCGACCTCGGCGCCGGCCAGTTCGGGCGCCCGTCGCGGGTCGCGGACCAGCAACCGCTGCGGCACGCCCGCCCGCGCCAGCCGCCGCGCGATCCGCCCGCCCAGCCGGCCGGTCGAACCGGTGATCGCCAGCGGGCCGCCCACCCCACCACCATGTCACCCCGCGCCGCGGGGCGTCCGGCCTTCCCCGGCGAAGTCGCCGTCCGCCGGTGCGCTCAGTCGTCCGGTGGCACAGGGGGAGGTCCGTGGGCCGAGGATGGCTAGGGGAGTTCCTCGCCGTCCGCGCGGCGTCGCCGGCGCAGGTCCTCCTCCCAGTGCTCGAACAGTTCCTGGTTTCGCTCGGACCGCTCCTGGCCCAGCGCCTCGTCGAGGGAGCGGAGGAACTCGGGGTTGTCGTCCGGGGCGAGGGGGCGGGGCGGCGTGCGGCCCGACGCGGGGTGTTGGCCGGGGGCCGTCCCGACCGGCAGCGGGCGCCCGGTGACGAACCAGGCGATCGCGCCGGCCACCGGGAGCAGCAGGATCACCAGCAGCCAGACCGGCCGGGACAGGACCCGGACCCGGTCGGGCTCGGCGGACAGGCAGCCGATCACGGCGACGACGGTGAGCGACAGGCCGGAGAGGAAGAGCAGGAGGTACAGGCGGACCATCGCCCAATGATGACGCCGCCCCGGCGCACCGCCTACTACGGAGCGTCACAATAGGATGACAAGCGTGGCGCCGATCGCGCCGTACCCCACCACCAGCGCGGCGACCCGCAGCAGCGCGGCCCGGGACGGGGGCCGCTCGGCGGCCCGGGACCGCCGGTTCGCCAGCACCACCAGCGCGGACCAGCCGGCCAGCGTGGCGGCGGCGATCACCAGCCGGGCCGGGTCGGCGCCGCGGTACACGGCCAGCCGGACCGCCAGCAGCGCCACGACGCCGGCGGCGAGCACGGTGCGCCGCCACGCCAGTTGCGTGCGCTGCCAGGCCAGCCCGTCGGGGGCGCTCACCCGAGTACGCCCGCCAGGACCGCGACGGCGAGGGCCAGCGCGCCCGCCCCGACCACGATGGACAGCAACCCCGGGAAGCGGGAGGTGGGCAACTCCTCGCGGCGGCGCATGGCCAGTTCGGCGCGGGCCCAGTGATCGACCGCCCGCAGCGCGACCAGGGCGCCGAGCAGCAGCAGGGCGATCGCGAGCACGGTGCGCAGGCCGCCGTGCGGCGGCAGGAACTGGGCCACCGCCAGCCCGCCGCCGACCAGGGCCAGGCCGGTGCGGATCCAGGCCAGGAAGGTGCGCTCGTTGGCCAGCGAGAACCGGTAGTCCGGGCGCTCGCCGGCCTGGCGTAGGTCGACCGGGTCGAACCACCGCCTCACGAAGCCGATCATGTGGCCATTATTTAGGCTGGCCACATGACTGATCTGGACCCGGTGGCCCTGCGGGTCGCGTACGACACGAAAGTGCGCGCCCGCGAACCCGATCCGGTGCCGCCGGGGGCGACCACCGACCGCGACGGCCCCCTGCTGCGGATCAGCGGGCTGGACCGGGGCGGCTTCCTCACGTACCGGGATCTGGGTGGCCTGGACGGCCCGGACCTGGACGGGCTGATCCGGCGGCAGCGGGAGTTCTTCGCCGCCCGCGGCGAGGCGGTGGAGTGGAAGCTGCACGGCCACGACGAGCCGGCTGACCTGGGCGACCGGCTGCGCGCGGCCGGCTTCCTGCCGGAGCCGGAGGAGACCGTGGTGATCGGCCCGGCCGCCCCGCTGGCCGCGACCATGCCGGTCCTGCCGGAGGGCATCCGGTTGCGCGAGGTGACCCACCGCGTCGACCTGGAGCGGATCGCCCGGATGGAGGAGCGGGTCTGGGGCGACTCGCGCGGGTGGCTGGCCGATGGCCTGGAGCGCGAACTGGCCGCCGACCCGGACGGGCTGTCGGTCGTGGTGGCGGAGACCGGCGTGGGCGCTGGCGGTGCGGGCGGCGGTGAGGTGGTCAGCGCCGGCTGGGTGCGTTACGTGCCCGGTACCGGCTTCGCGACGCTGTGGGGCGGCTCGACCCTGCCGGCGTGGCGGCGTCAGGGCATCTACAAGGCCCTGGTGACCCACCGCGCCCGGCTGGCCGACGCGCGTGGTTTCGTCTACCTCCAGGTGGACGCGTCCGACGACAGCCGGCCGGTCCTCCAGCGCCTGGGGTTTGTGGCGGTCACCACGACGACGCCGTACGTGTTCGACCCGAACCGGTGACACCGGGTCGCTCCCGGCGCGGTGAGGGGCGTCACGCTGAGTGGCGGGACGGCAACAACCTACTAGCGAGTAACATTCCGAACACGGCCACACGCGAACAAGCAGGAGGGTCCCGAGCGCGATGAACATCGTCGTCCTCGTCAAGCAGGTGCCGGACTCCGGTGCGGAGCGGAACCTGCGTTCTGACGACAGCACGGTCGACCGGGGGTCGGCGAGCAATGTCATCAATGAGATGGATGAGTACGCCATCGAGGAGGCGCTGCGGATCCGGGAGGCGCACGGCGGCGAGGTGACCGTGCTGAGCATGGGCCCGGCCGGCGCCGCCGAGTCGATCCGCAAGGCGTTGTCGATGGGCCCGGACGGGGCGGTCCACGTGGTGGACGACGCCTTGCACGGCTCCTGCGCGGTGGCCACCTCGAAGGTGCTCGCCGCGGCGTTGCGCACGCTGAGCCCCGATCTGGTGCTCTGCGGCGCGGAGTCCACCGACGGGCGGGTTCAGGTGGTGCCGCACATGCTGGCCGAGCGCCTCGGCGTCGCGGCGCTGACCGGCGCGCGGAAGCTCACCGTCGACGGCGGCACGCTGACGGTCGAGCGGCAGACCGAGGAGGGGTACGAGGTGGTCACCGCGCCGGCTCCGGCGGTGGTGTCGGTGTGGGACACGATCAACGAGCCGCGGTACCCGTCGTTCAAGGGAATCATGGCGGCGAAGAAGAAGCCGCTGCGGACGCTGGCCCTGGCCGACCTGGGCATTCCGGCCGATGAGGTGGGGTTGGCGGGTGCGACCAGCGCGGTGGTGGAGCACAGCCAGCGGCCGCCGCGCTCCGGCGGACAGAAGATCACCGACGGGGGCGACGGCGGCGTGCGGCTGGTCGAGTTCCTCGCGGCCGAGAAGTTCGTATAAGGGGGTGTGGCATGGCTGAGGTTCTGGTCGTCGTCGAAACCACCGGGGCGGTGGGGGCCGCTGGTGGCTACGGGGTGAAGAAGGTCACGCTGGAGATGCTCACCCTCGCCCGCGAGCTGGGCGAGCCGGCCGCCGTCGTGTTCGGCGCCCCGGGTGGCGCGCAGGAACTGGGCGCGAAGCTGGGCGAGTACGGCGCGGTGAAGGTCTACGCGGCGGAAGGGGAGCAGATCACCGCTCACCTGGTCGCGCCGAAGGCGACCGTGCTGGCCGAGCTGATCCGCCGGGTCCAGCCCGCGGCGGTGCTGATCGGCTCCACGCAGGAGGGCAAGGAGATCGCCGGCCGGGTCGCGGTGAAGCTGGACAACGGCCTGCTGACCGACGTGGTCGCCCTGGCCGCGGACGGCACGGCGACGCAGGTGGCGTTCGCCGGCTCCACCATCGTCAAGTCCCGGGTCACGAGGGGCCTGCCGCTGGTGACGGTGCGTCCCAACTCGGTCACCCCGACCCCCGCCCCGGCGGCCGCGCCGGCGGTGGAGGCGGTGGCGGTCGCGCTGGGGGAGAACGACACCCTGGCCAGGGTCGTCGAGCGGGTCGCCGAGCAGAAGGGGACCCGGCCGGAGTTGACCGAGGCGAACGTCGTCGTGTCCGGTGGCCGGGGGGTCGGCAGCGCGGACAACTTCAAGCTCGTCGAGGAGATCGCCGACCTGCTCGGCGGCGCCGTCGGCGCGTCCCGGGCGGCGACCGACTCGGGGTTCTACCCGCACCAGTTCCAGGTCGGGCAGACCGGCAAGACGGTGTCCCCGCAGTTGTACGTGGCGTTGGGCATCTCCGGGGCGATCCAGCACCGGGCCGGCATGCAGACCTCGAAGACGATCGTCGCGGTCAACAAGGACCCCGAGGCGCCGATCTTCGAACTGGCCGACTTCGGCGTCGTCGGCGACCTGTTCAAGGTCGTCCCGCAGGCCGCCGAGGAGATCCGCAAACGCACGTGACGGCCGCGCGGCCCTGCTCTAGGGTCACGCGATGACCGTCGACATCCGCCCCGCCCGCCGCGAGGATCTGGACAGCCTGGTCCTCGCGGTGGGCGAGGGCGAGTACTTCGCCCACCGCCTCGCCCGTCCCGGGGTGGGCGCGGTTCTGATCGCGTTTGACGGGCCGACGCCGGTGGGCGCCGCCTGCCTGGTGGACGCCTTCGCCGATCCGGTACTCGCCGAGCCGGCTCACGGGCGTCCCGGTCCTGGACCAGATTCAGGTGGCCCCCGGCAGGTCCTGGCTGCGCGACGCGCTGGCGCTCGCCCATCCCGGTCACCCGTGGCAGGCCGTGCTGGCGCGGGTGACCGCTTCGCGTGTCGGGTGACGTTCGCCCCTGGCGGCACCGCTGCCAGCGGGTTCAAGGACTAGGCTGGACGGCGATGACCTATCTGGATCATGCGGCGACCACCCCGATGCTCGACGAGGCACTGGAGGCGTACGCCGCCACCGCCCGCGACGTCGGCAACGCGTCGTCGCTGCACGCCCCCGGCCGGTGTGCCCGCCGCCGGGTGGAGGAGTCCCGGGAGCGGATCGCTGCCGCGCTGGGCGCCCGCCCGTCCGAAGTGATCTTCACCACCGGGGGGACGGAGAGCGACAACCTCGCCGTCAAGGGCATCTTCTGGGCCCGCCGGGCGGCCGATCCGCGGCGCAACCGGGTGGTCGCCAGCGCCGTCGAGCACCACGCGGTGATGGACTCGGTGGCCTGGCTGGTCGCGCACGAGGGGGCCGAGGTCACCTGGCTCCCGGCTGACGACCGGGGCCGGCTCGATCCGGCCGCGCTGCGCGCCGAACTGGCGGCGCGCGGCGACGAGGTCGCCGTCATCAGCACCATGTGGGCCAACAACGAGGTGGGCACCGTCCAGCCGGTCGCCGACCTGGCCGCCGCGGCCGCCGCGGCGGGGGTGCCGGCGCACACGGACGCGGTGCAGGCCGTCGGCCAGGTGCCGGTGGACTTCGCCGCCAGCGGTCAGGCCGCGCTGACCGTCACCGGGCACAAGCTGGGCGGCCCGGTCGGCGTGGGCGCGCTGCTGCTCGGCCGGGACGTGCCGTGCACGCCGCTGCTGCACGGCGGCGGCCAGGAGCGGGACGTGCGCTCGGGCACCCTCGACGTGCCCGGCATCGTGGCGTTCGGCGTCGCGGTCGAGACCGCGGTCAAGCAGCAGCAGCACTTCGCCGCCACCGTCGGCGCGCTGCGCGACGACCTGGTCGAGCGGGTCAGCGCCGCGGTCCCCGACGCGGTCTTCAACGGGGACCGGGCGGAGCGCCTCCCCGGCAACGCCCACTTCTCCTTCCCCGGCTGCGAGGGCGACGCGCTGCTGCTCCTCCTGGACGCGCAGGGCATCGCCTGCTCCACCGGGTCGGCCTGCTCGGCCGGGGTGGCGCAGCCGTCGCACGTCCTGCTCGCGATGGGCGCCGACGACGACCGCGCCCGCTCGTCGCTGCGTTTCACGCTCGGCCACACCTCCACCCGCGCGGACGTGGACGCGCTGATCGCGGCGTTGCCCGGCGCCGTGGAGCGGGCCCGCCGGGCCGGCGCGGTCAAGCCGGCCAGATAGGCTTTGCGGCGTGGGCATGAGGGTGCTGGCCGCGATGTCCGGCGGCGTCGACTCGGCGGTCGCCGCGGCCCGGGCCGCCACGGCGGGGCATGACGTCACCGGCGTGCACCTGGCGCTCGCCCGCAACCCGCAGACGTACCGCACCGGCGCCCGGGGCTGCTGCACCATCGAGGACGCCCGGGACGCCCGCCGCGCCGCCGACGTGATCGGCATCCCGTTCTACGTGTGGGACATGGCGGACCGCTTCCACGCCGACGTGGTGGACGACTTCGTGGCCGAGTATGCCGCCGGCCGCACCCCGAACCCGTGCCTGCGCTGCAACGAGAAGATCAAGTTCGCGGCGGTCCTGGACCGGGCGCTGGCCCTCGGCTTCGACGCGGTGGTCACCGGCCACCACGCCCGCCTCGGCCCCGACGGCCTGCTGCGGCGCTCGGTCGACGCCGCGAAGGACCAGTCGTACGTGCTGGCCGTGCTGACCCGCGAGCAGCTCGCGCACGCCATGTTCCCGCTGGGCGACGCCACCAAGGCGCAGGTCCGCGCCGAGGCGGCCGCGCGCGGGCTGGCCGTGGCCGACAAGCCCGACTCGCACGACATCTGCTTCGTGGCCGACGGGGACACCCGCGGCTTCCTCGCCGGCCGCCTCGGCGCCGCCCCCGGCGACATCGTCGACGCCGCGACCGGGGAGACGCTCGGCCGCCACGAGGGCGCGTACGCGTACACGGTCGGCCAGCGGCGCGGCCTGCGCCTGGAGCGGCCGGCGCCGGACGGCCGCCCCCGGTACGTGCTGTCGATCACCCCGGTGACCAACACCGTCACGGTCGGCCCGGCCGAGGCGCTGGACGTCTCGGCGGTGTGCGCCGACCGCCCGGTGTGGACGGCGCCGGGGCTGGAGTTGCCGATGGAGTGCCAAGTCCAGGTGCGCGCCCACGGCGAGCCGCTGCCCGCCACGCTGGTCGCCACGCCCGAGGGGGTCCGCGCCGACCTGCACCGCCCGGCGCGCGGGGTGGCACCGGGGCAGGCGCTGGTCGCGTACCGCCCGGAGCGGGCCGGCGACGTGGTCCTCCTCTCCGCCACCATCACGTCCGCGTCCGTCGCCGCGGGGCCTGGCGTTTCCGCGGGGTCTGGCGTTTCCGGGGGCCCTGCTGTTTCCGGGGGCCCTGGCGTTTCTGCGGGGTCTGGCGGTTCCGCGGGGCCTGCGGTTTTCGCGGGGCCCGCTGTTTCCGGGGGCGGTGCCGGGTGAGCGCGGCGGAGGCCGGCGGCGCCTGGCCCTGGGCGCCCGGGTCGGCCACCGGCATCGGGTCGCTGCCCGGCACCGACATCACCGAAGCGCAGCGGATCGTCCTCGGCGAGCTGCCCGACCTGCCCCACCTGCCCGAGCTGCCGGCCCGCGGTCCCGGCGCCGAACTGGTCGGCCGCACCGCCGGCCTGCTGGTGGAGCTGCCGGTCGAGCTGTACGCCGCCCGCTGGCGCATCGCCGGCCGCCCCGGTCGCGACCTGCGCCGCACCCGGGACCTGTGGGAGCGGGATCTCGACCAGCTCACCGAGCAGGCCGGCGAGTACACCGGCCCGCTGAAGATCCAGGCCGGCGGCCCGTTCACCCTCGCCGCCACGGTCGACCTGCCGCTCGGCGGCGCCATTCTGCGGGACCACGGCGCCGTGCGCGACCTCGCCCAGTCCCTCGCGGACGGGCTGCGCGCCCACGTCGCCGACGTGCGGGCCCGCGTCCCCGGCACCACCGTGCTGCTCCAGCTCGACGAGCCGGCGCTGCCGGCGGTGCTGGCCGGCCGGGTGCCCACGGAGAGCGGCCTCGGCACGCTGCGCGCCGTCGACGCGTCCGTCGCCCGCGAGCGCCTGCGCACGGTCGTGGCCGCGGTCGGCGCCCCGGTGATCGTCCACTGCTGCGCGGCGGACGCCCCGCTCGCGCTGCTCCGCGAGGCCGGCGCCACCGCGGTCGCGCTGGACCTGGACCGGGTCGGTGACCTCGACGCGCTCGGTGAGGCCATCGACGCCGGCCTCGGGCTGCTGGCCGGTGCCGCGTCCACCACCCCGCCGTTCCCATCCCGCGCGCCGTCGTCCGCCCAGGTCGCCGAGCGGGTCCGCGAGATCTGGCGCAAGCTGGGCTTCCCGCCGGCCGCCGCGGCGGCGCAGGTGGTGGTGACCCCGGCGTGCGGCCTGGCCGGCGCGCCGGTGCCGTACGCGCGGGCCGTGCTCGCCGCGTGCCGGGACGCCGGGCGCCGGCTGGCGGAGGATGCCGGCTGAGCTCGGGTGCCACCCCCTGCCTGCTCCGCTTCCTGGAGGAAACACCACCCCTCACCGGTCGGCGCCCGTGACGGTCGCGAGTCGGAGATCTTGGTACCGATCTGGCCAGAAAAGCGGCGTGTCGTACCAAGATCTCGCCCCGGGGCTGCCCCTCGGGCGGCGGTGTCAGGGGTGGTGCTTCCCATCGGGAAGGGAGCAGTGCAAAGCGCCGTGCGACACAACGAGCGGGGGCGGCGGAGTGTCGGTGGGGGCCGATACCGTTTCCGCTGTGGTGCGGAAAGACGGAGGTCAGCCGGTGTCTGAGGACGGTATCGCGGAGCGGGTGTCGGCGGCGGAGCGGGCCGCCTCGGCGGCTGGCCTGCTGGCCGAGCCGCCGGTGGCGGAACGGGAGCGGCACGCGGCGCTGTGCGCGGAGGTCAGCGAGCACCAGTACCGGTACTACGTGCTGGATTCGCCCACCATTTCGGACGCGGAGTTCGACGCGATGCTGCGCGAGTTGGCGGCGCTGGAGGAGCACTACCCGTCGCTGCGCACGCCGGATTCGCCGACGCAGCGGGTGGGCGGCACGTTCTCCACCGAGTTCACGCCGGTGCGGCACGCCGAGCGGATGATGTCGCTGGACAACGTCTTCGACCTCGACGAGTTGGCGGCGTGGGTCGAGCGGACGGAGCGGGACGCGGGCGGGCCGGTGCCGTACCTGTGCGAGCTGAAGGTCGACGGGCTGGCCATCAACCTGACCTACGAGCAGGGGCGGCTGGTGCGCGCCGCGACCCGGGGGGACGGGCACACCGGCGAGGACGTGACCAACAACGTCCGCACGATCCGGCCGGTGCCGGACCGGCTGACCGGCGACGACGTGCCCGAGTTCATCGAGGTGCGCGGCGAGATCTACTTCCTGGTGGCGGCGTTCGCCGAGCTGAACGCGGGGCTGGTGGAGCAGGGCAAGGCGCCGTTCGCGAACCCGCGCAACGCGGCCGCCGGGAGCCTGCGGCAGAAGGACCCGCGGATCACGGCGTCCCGGGGCCTGCGCCTGGTGGTGCACGGCATCGGCGCGCGGCGGGGGTTCCAGCCGCGGTCGCAGAGCGAGGCGTACGCGGCGCTGGGGGCGTGGGGGCTGCCGACGAGCGACCGGTGGCAGCTCAAGGACGACCTGGCCGGGGTGCGCGAGTACATCGACCACTACGCGGAGCACCGGCACGACGTCGAGCACGAGATCGATGGCGTGGTGGTGAAGGTGGACCCGGTGGCGATCCAGGGGCGGCTGGGTTCGACGAGCCGGGCGCCGCGCTGGGCGATCGCGTTCAAGTACCCGCCGGAGGAGGTCACCACGAAGCTGCTGGACGTGCAGGTGAACGTGGGGCGGACCGGCCGGGTCACGCCGTTCGCGGTGCTGGAGCCGGTGCGGGTGGCGGGGTCGACGGTCGCGCTGGCGACGCTGCACAACCAGCGCGAGGTGGAGCGCAAGGGCGTGCTGATCGGCGACACCGTGGTGGTGCGCAAGGCGGGCGACGTGATCCCGGAGGTGCTGGGGCCGGTCATCGAGCGGCGGCCGGCGGACGCGCGGGCGTTCGAGATGCCGACGAGTTGCCCGGCGTGCGGCACGCCGCTGGCGCCGGCGAAGGAGAGCGACGTCGACATCCGCTGCCCGAACAACCGGTCCTGCCCGGCGCAGTTGCGGGAGCGGGTGTTCCACCTGGCGGGCCGGGGCGCGCTGGACATCGAGGTGCTGGGGTACAAGGGCGCGCAGGCGCTGCTGGAGTCCGGGATCATCGCGGACGAGGGCGACCTGTTCGACCTGACCGAAGACAAACTCCGTCGCTGCGACTTCTTCGTCAACAAGGACGGCTCGCTGGGCGGCAACGCGGTCAAGCTGCTGGAGAACCTCGGCGAGGCGAAGGCGCGGCCGCTGTGGCGGGTGCTGGTGGCGCTGTCGATCCGGCACGTGGGGCCGACGGCGGCGCGGGCGCTGGCGCGGGAGTTCGGCTCGGTGCAGGGGATCCGCGACGCCAGCGTGGCGGAGCTGGCGGCGGCCGAGGGGGTCGGCCCGACGATCGCCGAGAGCGTGCTGGAGTGGTTCTCGGTGGAGTGGCACCGCGAGGTGGTCCGCAAGTGGACCGAGGCCGGGGTGCGGATGGCCGAGGAGCGCCAGGAGACCGGGCCGAGGCCACTCGAAGGGGTGATTGTCGTGGTCACCGGCACGCTGAGCGGCTACTCGCGGGACCGGGCGAAGGAGGCGCTGGAGGCGCGCGGCGCGAAGGTCAGCGGCTCGGTGTCGAAGAAGACGTCGTTCGTGGTGGCCGGCGACAACCCCGGGTCGAAGTACGACAAAGCCGTGCAATTGAAGGTGCCGGTGCTGGACGACGCGGGCCTGGAGGTGCTGCTGACCCGGGGCGCCGAGGCGGCGCTTGAAGTGGCCCGGTCGGGGGATGAGGCCCAGGAGTGACCGCCGGTAATTCGGATATGTGGTCTATTTCAACTTAGTCGCGACTAGTGGCTACGAACGGCCCCAGGCGTTACCCCAAGTGGGTAGTTCCTCCTTCCGCGTACGGAGGTGCGCATGGAGAGCGCCGCTCTGCGGAGCTCCGTACCGCCGGACCGGGCCGTGCCGTTCTTCGGCTTCGTGGCGGCGGTGGCGGCGCTCGCCGTGGCCGCGGTCGCCGTCCCCCTCGCGGGGCTGCCGGCCCGCCTGCCCGAACTGCCGGTGGCGTGGTGGGTGATGGCGGGGCTGGCGGTCGCCGCCGGGGCCCGGCCGCTGGCGCCACAGGGGCGCGGGCTCGGTTCGCCGATCTACCCGTCCATCTGCTTCTCCTTCGCGATCATGTTGGGCTGGGGCCTGGGCCCGGCCGTGGCGGTGCAGGCGGTGGCGGTCGCGGTGGGCGCGCTGCGGCTGCGGCAGCCGGCGTGGCAGGTCGGACTGGCGGTCGCGCAGTACGAGCTGGCGCTGGCCGCGGCCGCGCTGGTGGTCGGCCTGGCGCGGCACGGCGAGCTGGCCTTCGGCGGGCAGCCGCGGTGGTCGGCGGTGACCGTGACGGTGGCCGCGGCGGGCGCCTGGTTCGCGGTCCGGTACGGGCTGGACGCCGCCGGCGCGCGGCTGCGGCTCGGTCCCGCGGCGGGTGCGGCCGACGCGCGGGCGCTGCTGTTCGAGGCGATCTGCGCCGGGGCGCTGCTGCTGCTCGGCCCGGTGCTGCTGGCCGCCGCGGCGGCGAGTTGGGCGCTGATCCCGCTGGTGCTGCTGCCGCTGTACGCGGTGCACCGGATGGTCCGGGCCTCCGTCGACCACGAGCAGCTCGCCCGGATGGACCCGCTGACCGGGCTGGCCAACCGTAAGGCGCTGCTGGCCGAGGTGGCGGACCAGGCGGCCGCGCACGCCACCCGGGCGGCGGACGGGGCGGCCGAGCGGCGGATGGCGCTGCTGCTGCTGGACCTGGACCAGTTCAAGCACGTCAACGACGCGCTGGGGCACGCGGTCGGCGACCGCCTGCTGGTCGAGGTGGGGCAGCGGCTGGTGCACACGGTCGGCGACGCGGCGGCGGTGGCCCGGCTGGGCGGGGACGAGTTCGCGGTGCTGGTGCCGGGGCTGGTCGACGCCGACGACGCCCGCGCGGCGGCCGGGCGGGTGGCGCTGGCGCTGGCCGAGCCGGTGTGGCTGGACGGGCTGCCGCTGGACGTGGGCGCCGCGATCGGCGTGGCGCTGTACCCGGAGCACGGCGACGACTTCGCCACCCTGATGCGCCACGCCGACGTGGCGATGTACGACGCGAAGAGCCGGGGCGCCACGGTCTCGGTGTACGCGCCGGAGAGCGACCACAACTCGCCGGAGCGGCTGAGCCTGCTCGCCGACCTGCGCCGGGCCCTGGAAACCCCGGGCAGCGACGAGATCACCATGTACTACCAGCCGCAGGTGGCACTGGAGACCGGCGAGGTGGTCGGGGTGGAGGCGCTGCTGCGCTGGCACCACCCGCGGCGCGGGCGGGTGAACCCGGAGGAGCTGATCCGGGCGGCCGAGCACACCGCGGTGATGCGCCTGCTCACCCACCGGGTGCTGGACGACGTGGTGGAGCAGATGGCCAAGTGGGCGGCGAGCGGGGTGCGGCTGCGCGCCTCGCTGAACGTGAGCGTCCGGGACCTGCACACCGGCGAGCTGGCCGACCGCGTCGCGGACCGGCTGGCGCGGTACGGGGTGCCGGCCGCGCTGCTCCAGTTGGAGATCACCGAGGGCGCGCTGATGGCGGACCCGCGCCGGGTGCTGGCGACGATCGCCCGGCTGGACCGGATCGGCGTCGGGATCGCCCTGGACGACTTCGGCACCGGGTACTCGTCGCTGCAACACCTGCGGCGGCTTCCGGTGACCGAGGTGAAGGTGGACCGTTCGTTCGTGCTGGGGATGGTCCAGGACGCGGACGACGCCGCGATCGTCACGTCCACGATCGAGCTGGCGCGGGCCCTGGGGCTGCGCGTCGTCGCCGAGGGCGTGGAGGACGAGGCGACCTGGCGGCGGCTGCGCGAGGCGCGCTGCCACGCGGCGCAGGGCTGGTTCTTCGGCCGCCCCATGCCGGGTGACGAGCTGATCGGCTGGCTGGCCCGCTACCGGCCGCCCGCGGTGTCGGGCGGCGGTGGGCGGCACAGGAAGCCACCCAGCATCTCGGGCGCGGCGGGCGGCAAATAGACTCGCGGGGTCACCGCGCGCGTGGGACGCCGCGCGCGCCACCGGTCGTCCACGGACAGGGAGAGTTACCCATGGCCGCCATCTCCCGCGAGGAGGTCGCGCACCTGGCGCGCCTGTCGCGGCTCGCCGTCACCGAGGCGGAGCTGGACACGTTCGCCGGCCAGCTGGACGTGATCCTCCAGGCGGTGGCCCGGGTCGGCGAGGTGACCGCGGGGGACATCCCGCCCACGTCGCACTCGGTCCCGCTGACCAACGTGCTGCGCGACGACGTGGCGGAGCCGTGCCTGCCCCGCGAGGAGGTCCTGGCCGGTGCGCCGGACGCCGCGGAGGACCGGTTCCGGGTACCGCGGATCCTGGACGAGGAGGCCTGAGCCATGACCGACCTGATCAGGCTGAGCGCCGCGGACCTGGCCGGGGCGATCGCCCGGGGCGAGGCGTCCGCGGTCGAGGCGACCCGCGCCCACCTGGACCGGATCGCCGAGGTGGACGGCCAGGTGGCGGCGTTCCTGCACGTGGACGAGGCCGGCGCGCTGGCCGCCGCGGAGCGGGTGGACCGCGCCCGCGCCGCCGGCGAGGAGCTGGGCCCGCTGGCGGGCGTCCCGGTCGCGGTGAAGGACGTGCTGACCACCCGGGGCGTGCCGACCACCGCCGGCTCGAAGATCCTGGAGGGCTGGCGCCCGCCGTACGACTCGACGATCGTGCAGCGGCTGCGGGCGGCCGGCACGGTGATCGTCGGCAAGACGAACATGGACGAGTTCGCGATGGGCTCGTCGACGGAGTACTCGGCCTACGGGCCGACCCGCAACCCGTGGGACCTGGGACGCATCCCGGGTGGCTCGGGCGGCGGCAGCGCGGCCGCCCTGGCCGCGTACGAGGCGCCGCTGGCGATCGGCTCGGACACCGGCGGCTCGATCCGCCAGCCGGGCGCGGTCACCGGCACGGTGGGGGCGAAGCCCACCTACGGCGGCACGTCCCGGTACGGGCTGATCGCGTTCTCGTCGTCGCTGGACACGCCGGGCCCGTGCGCCCGCACGGTGGTGGATGCGGCGCTGCTGCACGCCGTGATCGGCGGGCACGACCGGCGCGACTCCACGTCGATCCCGCAGCCGGTGCCGGAGGTGGTGGCCGCGGCCCGCCGGGGCGCCACGGGCGACCTGTCCGGCGTGCGGCTGGGCCTGGTGAGTCAGTTCTCCGGTGAGGGGGCGGAGCCGGGGGTGATGGCCGCCTTCGGCGAGGCGCTGGAGCGCCTGACCAAGCTGGGCGCCGAGGTGGTCGAGGTGTCCTGCCCGCACTTCGAGTACGCGCTGCCGGCGTACTACCTGATCGCGCCGAGCGAGTGCTCGTCGAACCTGGCCCGCTTCGACGGGGTGCGGTACGGCCTGCGGGTGGGCGACGACGGCCAGCGTTCGCTGGAGGAGGTCATGTCGCTGACCCGGGAGGCGGGCTTCGGCCCGGAGGTCAAGCGGCGCATCATCATCGGCACGTACGCGCTGTCGTCCGGCTACTACGACGCCTACTACGGGCAGGCGCAGAAGGTCCGCACGCTGATCACGCGGGACTTCACCGCCGCGTTCGAGCGGGTCGACGTGCTGGTGTCGCCGACCACGCCGTTCGTGGCGTTCCCGTTCGGCTCGCGCACCTCCGACCCGTACCAGATGTACCTCGCCGACCTGTTCACGATCCCGACGAACCTGTACGGGGGCCCGGCCATCTCGGTCCCGTGCGGCCTGTCGGACGGGCTGCCGGTCGGCTTCCAGATCATGGCGCCGACCATGGCCGACGACCGGATGTACCGGGTGGCCGCGGCGCTGGAGTCCGCCGTCGGCACGCTCACCCCGCCGGCGCTGTGATGGCGACTGGAGGGCAGGGGAGAGCTAATGCTGACGAGAATAGAGATAGATGGGTTTAAGACGTTTCGAGACTTCGCTCTGGACGTGCCCCCCTTTCTTGTCGTGCTCGGACGCAACGCGGCCGGTAAGTCCAACCTGTTCGACGCGCTGCAGTTTCTCCGTCTGCTGGCTGACGGGTCGCTGCTAGAAGCCGCTCAGCACGCGCGGGGCGAGGTTACGGAGCTATTTCATCGTTACAGCGACGGCGGCAGAGCGACGTGCATGACCTTCGCCGCGGAGGTCCTGCTTGATCGCAGTGTTACCGACGCCTTCGGTGATACGGCGCCTGTCGGCCATTCGCGGCTGAGATATGAAGTGTCGATCGAGTTGCGGGAGTCGCGCGGTCTGCGGCCGTACGTCGTCCGGGAGTCAGTCAGACCGATCAGGCGCAGCGAAGACACATGGATCGCCACATTCGCTCCGGGACTGGCTGTCTACAGTTCGCGCACATCCGATCTCCTTGAGACGGATACGAGCGATCCGGCGCGACCAAAGTTCGTGATCAGGCAACAGAAGGGTGCGCAGGGCCGTCCTCGGGAACTGCCCGCCAGCGAGGCGACCGCTACCGTTCTTTCGAGTCTCACCACGGCGAATGAGTTCCCTCTATTGTATGCCCTCAGAGCCGAGTTCCGGTCGTGGAAGCTGCTGCATCTGGACCCCACGGCGCTGCGCGCCGCCGACTCCTACGACGACCCCGATGTACTCGGCGCAAACGGCGCTCATCTGGCAAACGCTCTTCGACGGATAGCCCAGGAGACCGGCAGCGCTGACCGGCCGGACGGTGTCCTGAACGACCTGTCCGCAGACCTCGCGGCGGTCATTCCTGAAGTCGTTGGGGTCGGCCTCGACGAGGATGAGGCACGCCGCCAGCGCCAAGTTCAGGTCGTCGCGCGCGACGAGGCCCCGTTCTCGGCCCGCGTCGCGTCAGACGGCACGCTTAGGGCCATCGCGTTGCTTGCGGCTCTATATGACCCCAGAGGGCCCGGGTTGATCTGCTTTGAAGAGTCCGAGAACGGAATCTATCCCGAACGCCTGGCGCAATTCGTGCGGCATCTGCGTACACTCGTGGACCGTTCACTTGAGCGGCGGCTTACCGACGATCGGTCCTCTCTGAACCAGCTCATCCTCAGCAGCCATTCCCCGGCAATATTGCGTGCCCTCCGCTCGGCGGACGGCACCGGGCTGCGCAGAGATGTGGTCTTTGTGGACACGGCCGCCAAGGTGACGCCGGGCTCGCCGAAGAGCCGCGTTACGCGGGTGCGAGGTGTCTCCGCCATGGAGCAGACCGGCCCGGGCTTGGACGTCGGCGCGGTGGTCAGTCCGGCGGAGATAGCGGACTTCGAGGTCAGCGAGGCGCTGGGCGTCTGATGCGATACTTGACATCCGCCCTCATCTCGGAAGGCGCCACCGACGATCGGCTGTTGCCCAGGCTGCTGGGGCGCGCGCTCGACGACCTGTGCGCTACCGCGTTTCTGGATGCCATCGAGATTCCGGATGTCACGGTGGTTCGGCACAGGTCAGGGCCGCCTTCGCGGGATGAAATACTTCGGCTGGTGGACAGAAACCGCGGTAGTTTTTCCGTGGTGTTTGTGCATCGGGATCAGGGAGCTAATCGCGCCCGGTGCGAGCGAGAATGGGTCGAACCGCTCGTGGCGGGATGGGGGCCGCGACCGGAGAAACTGGTCATGGTCATTCCCGTCAGGGAGACCGAGTCCTGGGTTCTGGCTGACGGGGAGGCCCTTCGCCGGGCGCTCGGCGTGCGTTGGCGTGATCCGGAGCTGGGCGTACCTGTCCGCGCCTGCGACGTGGAACGAATTCACGATCCCAAGGTTCCACTCGCGAAGATTGGAACGCGTATCGGGCGGCCCGTTGAAAACTACTTCGAACGCTTGGCCGAGTTGATATCGCTCGAGAGGCTGCGGTCTGTGCCGTCCTTCCTTGAATGGCAGGACTCCACGGCTGATGCTCCCGTTCACATAGCTACCGGCGGCGTCAATGAGATTGATGTTTTGTGGGCGGGTAGCCGTCAAGCGCCCAAACAGTCAGGAGCGACGATGACCATCACGCTGCCTCCGTACGAGGACGTGACCGCCCGGTTCGAGCCGGTGATCGGCCTGGAGACGCACGTCGAACTGGGTACCCGGACGAAGATGTTCTGCGGCTGCCCGACCGGGTTCGGCGCCGAGCCGAACACCCAGGTCTGCCCGGTGTGCCTGGGGCTGCCCGGCTCGCTGCCGGTGGCCAACGCCGCCGCGATCGAGGCGACGATCCGGATCGGGCTCGCCCTGAACTGCACGATCGCGTCCTGGTGCCGGTTCGCCCGGAAGAACTACTTCTACCCGGACATGCCGAAGAATTTCCAGACCAGCCAGTACGACGAGCCGCTGTGCACGGACGGCTACCTGGACGTCGAGGTGGACGGGCGCCCGGTGCGGATCGACATCGAGCGGGTGCACCTGGAGGAGGACACCGGCAAGACGCTGCACGTGGGTGGCGCGACCGGCCGGATCCACGGCGCCACCGAGTCGCTTGTGGACTACAACCGGGCCGGCATCCCGCTGGTGGAGATCGTGACGAGGCCGATCCCGGGTACCGGCGCGGACGCGCCCGCGGTGGCCCGCGCGTACGTGACCGAACTGCGGGACGTGATCCGGGTGCTCGGCGTCTCGGACGTACGGATGGAGCAGGGCTCGCTGCGCTGCGACGTGAACACGTCGCTGAACCGGCCGGGCGACCAGTGGGGCACCCGCACCGAGACCAAGAACGTCAACTCGCTGCGGTCGGTGGAGCGGGCGGTCCGGGCGGAGATGCTGCGCCAGGCCGCGGTGCTGGACGCCGGCGAGCGGATCGTGCAGGAGACCCGCCACTTTCACGAGGAGACCGGGGACACCCGGCCGGGGCGGTCCAAGGAGACGGCCACGGACTACCGGTACTTCCCGGAGCCGGACCTGGTGCCGCTGGCGCCGGACCCGGAGTGGGTGGCCCGGCTGAAGACCGAACTGCCGGAGTTGCCGCGGGTGCACCGCGCCCGGCTCCAGCAGGCGTGGGGGCTGTCCGACCTGGACATGCAGGCGGTGCTCAACGCCGGCGCGGTCGAGCTGATCGAGCGTACGGTGGCGGCGGGTTCGTCGCCGGAGGGCGCCCGCAAGTGGTGGCTGGGCGAGCTGGCCCGGCGCGCGAACGAGGCCGGGGTCGACCTGTCGACGGTCGGCGCCACGCCGGCGGACGTGGCCGAGTTGCAGTCGCTGGTCGACGCCGGGCGGCTCAACGACAAGCTCGCCCGGACGGTGCTCGAGGGCGTCCTGGCCGGCGAGGGCACGCCGTCCGAGGTGATGGCGGCGCGCGGCCTGGAGGTCGTGTCGGACACCGGCGCGCTGGGCGCGGCCGTGGACGAGGCGATCGCCGCCAACCCGGACGTGGCCGCCAAGATCCGCGAGGGCAAGGTGGCGGCGGCGGGGGTGCTGGTCGGGGCGGTCATGAAGACCACCCGCGGGCAGGCGGACGCGAAGGCGGTCCGCGAGCTGATCCTGTCGCGGCTGGGCGTCCAGTAGCGTCCCGCTAGCGGGTCGGGGTCGGCGGCGGGGACTGCGCGGGCGGCGGCGCCTGTGTCGCTGTCCCCGCCGGCTGGGGCTCGCCGACCAGGTGGCGCTTCAGCTCGACCTGGGACTGGCCGGTCCCGCCGACGGTGATGTCGTCGTACGCCTGTAGGGCGTGCAGGCGGTCGAAGTACAGCACCGACATCGCCAGCGGGGTGGGCTGCTCGCCCTCCAGCCCGCGCAGCCCCGCCCCGCCGGTGGAGCCCTCCACGAGCAGCCGGGTCGGCTTCGTTCCCGGTAGGCTGCCGGGCGGCGGGTCGAGTTCGCTGACCGTGCGGTTGTGCAGGTGCCCGGCGAGTACCAGCGGGCAGACGCCGGCCAGTGCCCCCGCCGACGCCGGGTCGTGCACCAGGGCGATGTCCACCTGGCGGCCGGAGGCGTGGATCGTGTCGGCGAGTTGCCGACCCGAGTTCAGGACGCTGTCGATGGTGCCGGGAAGGCTGCCGGAGCCGGGCGGCGACTCCTGCTTGTCCGGGGTGAACCGGGGGTCGCCGATGCCCGCGATGGTGAGTCCCGCGACGGTGCGGATCGAGTTGTCCAGGACGATCGCGTTGCGCTGCCGGGCCACCGCCCGCTCGGTCAGGTACGAGTCGTGGTTGCCGCGGATGTACACGTACGGCACCCGGAGCAGCGCGATCGTGTCGACGAACGACGCCTCCGGTTCGCTGCCCCAGTCGTTGATGTCACCCGTGTCGATCACCACGTCGATGTCGAACTGCTCCACCACGGTCCGGATTAGCGACCACGCGGTCGGGTTCAGGTGCAGGTCCGAGACGTGCAGCACCCGGGTGGTTTCGGAGTTGGGCTGGTACACCGGCAGCGTCGAGACCGTGGTGTAGAGGCGGCTGACGTTGCCGACGATCGACTGCAACTGCGCCGCGTACTGGTCGTACCGGTCGGCGATGCGGCGCGCGTCGCCGACCACGGCGGGGGCGTTGACCAGCAGGCCCGTGTACCGCGGCTCCTCGATGGCGCCGACCCGGAACGTGCCCGCGGCGATGCCCAGGCTCGCCGCCGTGGTGGCCAGCGCGACCGTGCCCGACCAGGCCACCAGCCGCACCCGCCGGAAGATCAGTGCGGCGAGCAGGAGCCCGGTCAGCACGGCCACGGCCAGCGTGCGCAGGCTGAGGCGGATCACCCCGTTCGTCACGTCGGAGACGGCGGTCTGGCTGGCCCGGGTGATCGCGTTCGGGTCGGTGATCAGTTCCTCGGTCCGGCGCTGGTCGAGGGAGTCGAGGGTGATGCTCAAGTGGGCGGGGCCGGCGTGGGTGGCCAGGTGCAGGGCGCCGAGCGGCGGGATGTTGACCTGGCTGCCGCCGGAGGCGGACGGGGAGAGCCGCATCTCGGCGTGGAACGGCCCCACGTCGACGCCGGTCCGGCCGAAGAGCAGGATGCCGAGGACCGCGCCGCCGACCCCGACCGCGAGGACGGCGAGGACGGTGGCGGCGCGCCACAGCACCGGGTGCCGCCGTGCCCGCCCGGGGTGGGCGATCGCGCTCGCCACGCGCCCCGCCACCCGGCCGGCTCTACCGGCCGCGCGCCGTGCCACCGCGGCCGCGCGGGCGGCGGTGGGTCGGCGTCGGGGGTTGGGGGTCGGGTCGGTGGGGGTCTGGTCCGATTCGGCCATGGTTAATCATGACCTTTCCTGGTTGCGGGTTGGCGAAACCACGGCGGCACTGATCGGGGCATGCACCGGGCGTTGGGCGAAATCAACCGACGTCGGTGACCCGGATAATCCGGTCGTCCGCGGCGCTCGGGCTGCCCCGGCCGTCCCGGTTCGAGGTGGTGACCCACAGCGCGCCGTCCGGGGCGACCACCGCGGCGCGGAGCCGGCCGTAGTCGCCGTGCAGCAGGGCGCGGGGTTGGCCGGCGAGCCCGCCGCCGGGCTTGAGGTCCATCGCCCAGAGCCGCTCGCCCCGCAGGCACGCCGCGACCAGCACGTCGCCGACGACCGCCGCGCCGGAGCAGGACGCCTCGCCGGTGTGCCACTGCGCCACCGGGTCCATGTACCGGGGGTTGCCGGCGCGCCCCTCGACCGCGGGCCAGCCGTAGTTCCCACCCCGCTCGATCAGGTTGATCTCGTCCCAGGTGTTCTGGCCGAACTCGGTCGCGTACAGGTGGCCGGCCCGGTCCCAGGCGAGGCCCTGCACGTTGCGGTGCCCGTACGACCAGACCAGCGTGCCGAACGGGTTGCCCGGCGCGGGCCTGCCGTCCGGGGTCATCCGCAGGATCTTGCCGCCGAGGTTGCCCGGCTCCTGCGCGCGGGCCCGGTCGGCGGCGTCGCCGGTGCTCGCGTACAGGTACCCGTCCGGGCCGAACGCCAGCCGCCCGCCGTTGTGGTTGGCCGCGGCCGGGATGCCGGTGACGATCGGCTGCGGTTCGCCGCCCAGGGTCAGCCGGGCGATGCGGTTGTCGTCGCCGGTCGTGTAGTAGATGAAGATCGTTTTGTCGGTGGCGTAGCCGGGTGAGACGGCCAGCCCCATCAGCCCGCCCTCGCCCCGGTGCACCGATGGGCGGATCCGCCGCACCTCGCTGACCCGCGCCTGCCCGCCGCCGGCCGGCGCCTCGACCCGCAGGATGCGCCCGCTGTCCCGCTCGGTGACCAGCGCCGCCCCGTCCGGCAGGAAGGCGACCTCCCACGGCACCTCCAGCCCGGTGGCGATCACGCTCGGCGGGCCGGGTGCGGGGCGGGCGGCGCTCGTCGCGGGTGCCGGCGCGGTGGTGGTCGGCCCGGTGACGGGCAGGGTGGTCGGTGTGGGGCCGGGCCGTCCGGTGCCGCACGCGGCGGTGCCGAGCAGCGCGAGGGCGACCCCGGACGCGGCGAGTCGGCGCACGTCAGCTCTTTCCGGCGCCGCCACCGCCGGGCAGCACGATCCGCAGGATGCGGTCGTCGTCCGGGCCCGGCTTGCCGTTCTGGTCCCGGTTCGAGGTGGTGACCCACAGCGAGCCGTCCGGCGCCGCGACGGCGGTGCGCAGCCGCCCGTAGTCGCCGGTCAGCACCGGCTGCGGCGCCCCGAACAGGGCGCCCCGGCCGGTCAGCGACATCAGGTACAGCCGCTCGCCGCGCAGGCACGCCGCGACCAGCGTCTGCGCGACCACCGCCGCGCCGGCGCAGGACGCCTCCTTCGGGGCCCAGACCACCATCGGGTCGGTGAACTTCGGGTCGTCGCCCTTGCCCTCCACGGTCGGCCAGCCGTAGTTCTTCCCCGGCTCGATCCGGTTGATCTCGTCCCAGGTGTCCTGGCCGAACTCGGTCGCGTACATCCGCTTGCCCTCGTCCCACGCGATGCCCTGCACGTTGCGGTGCCCGTAGGACCAGATCAACGAGCGCGGGAACGGGTTCCCCGGCGCGGGCTTGCCGTCCGGGGTCATCCGCAGGATCTTGCCGGCCAGGCTGCGCTTGTCCTGCGCCAGTTCGCGCCGGGACGCGTCGCCCGTGGTCGCGTACAGGTACCCGTCCGGGCCGAAGGCGAGCCGGCCGCCGTTGTGGATGCCGGCGAGCGGGATACCGGTGACGATCGGCTTCGGGGCGCCGCCCAGGGTCAGCTTGGCGATCCGGTTGTCCCGCGCCGTGGAGTAGTAGACGAAGACGGTCTTGTCGGTGGCGTAGTCGGGCGAGACGGCGATCCCGAGCAGGCCGCCCTCGCCGCGGCTGTCCGCCTCCGCGATGGTCTGCACCTCGGCGACCTTCAGCCCGTCCACCCCGCCGCCGGGGCCGACCTGGAGGATCCGGCCGGTGTCGCGCTCGGTCACCAGGGCGCCGCCGTCCGGCAGGAACGCCACCCCCCACGGAACCTTCAGCCGCTTGGCGAGGACCGTGGTGATCGCGGCGGCGGCCTCGTTGACCCCGCTCGGCGTGGCGGTCGGGGTGGGGAACGTGGGCGGCTGGCCGGCCCGGTCCGCGCTGGGCGGCCCGAAGCTGCACGACGCGGTCGCCGCGAGCGTCGCGGCCAGCGCGGCGGCCAGGGCCATGCGGTACGGGAAGCTCACCGGCCCAGGGTAGCCGCTGTCGCCGGTGGCGCCGTCCCCGCCGGAATGCCGCCCGGCTAGTGTCGGACGGCGTGGAGATGTGGATCCCGCACGAGCAGGGCCTGGCCATGATCGGAACGCCGCCGGACGGTGTCGTCCTGCGGGTCTTCCCCAGTGGCGATGCCACCCCGCCGGGTGACCCGGGCGAGGTGGGGTTCTGGGTGCCGCCGTTCCTGGCCCAGGCGGACTCCGTCGGGCTGGCCGCCAAGATGCCGGCGCTGCGGGTGGTCCAGTTGCTCAGCGCCGGCGCGGACGCGTGGGTCGGGCGGCTGGCCGGCGAGGTGACGCTGTGCGACGCGCGCGGGGTGCACGACGCGCCGACCGCCGAGTGGGTGGTGGGCGCCGTCCTGGGCGTGCTGCGCCAGTTCCCGGCGTTCGCCCGCGCGCAGGCGCAGCGACGCTGGTCGAACCGGGAGTACGCGCCCACCGACGAGCTGGCCGGCAAGCGGGTGCTGATCATCGGTGCGGGCTCGATCGGGGCGGCGATCGCCGCGCGGCTGCGGCCGTTCGAGGTCGAGCTGACCCTGGTGGCCCGGCGGCCCCGCCCCGCGGAGGGGGTGCACGGCGTGGCCGAGCTGCCGGCCCTGCTGCCGCAGGCGGACGTGGCGGTCCTCGTGGTCCCGCACACGGATGCCACGCGGGGCATGGTGGACGCGGAGTTCCTGGCCCGGCTGCCGGACGGCGCGCTGCTGGTCAACGCGGCCCGGGGGCCGGTCGCGGACACCGCCGCGCTCACCGCCGAACTGGCCACCGGGCGGATCGCCGCCGCCCTGGACGTGACCGATCCGGAGCCGCTGCCCGCCGACCATCCGCTGTGGGCGATGCCGAACGTGTTCATCACCCCGCACACGGGCGGCGCGGTGCACGGGCTGCTGCCCCGCGCCTACCGGCTGGTCGTCGACCAGCTACGCCGCTACCTGGCCGGCGAGCCGCTAGTCAACCGGGTGGTCGACGGCTACTGAGGGCGTTTGCGCCGGGGGTGTGTGTGCGGGGGGCGTTTGTGCGGGGGGCGGCTGCTCGGGGGACGGCGGCGCGGGTGGCGGTGTGCCACCGGCGACGGCGATGATCGCCGGGAGGTGCGCGGGCCGCACCGCGCTCAGCCACACGGAACGGTGCCCGTGCAGGACCGCCACGACGCGGCGCCGGCGCTCCACCGCGAGTTCCTCCACCTCGGTCCACGGCACGAACCGCTCGCCGAGCAGCGCCCGGACCCGCAGGCCGGTCGCGTCCGCGACGGTGCCCGAGCGCAGCACCCACACCACCACGGCCAGCGGGACCAGCAGCACCGGCGCCGTGTACCAGGCGGTGCTGATCAGCGGTAGCCCCCCGAGCGCCGCGACCAGGGCCGCGACGGCCAGCGCGCCGTGCGGGCGGAAGCGCAGCCCGTGCGTCGGCGTGCGGGGGGACGGGTCGGGGGCGCTCATCCGGCCATCCTGCCACCCGTCGCATTGTGATCTTTGTTCGACCGCCGGGCGTAACCCGAACGGCCGGCGCCCGTTGACCGTTGGTAGGTGGTGCCGTTTCCGGCGGCGCCCCCGCACCACCCCCCGTTGTCGCCCCCTGTAGAGGATCGCCAGCAGATGTCCATGGCGTTCTCGTCCCGGCACCGGCCCGGGCGGCCCGCCCGCTCCGGCCGGTCCATCCTGCTGCTCGCCGGCGCCGGGGTGCTGGCCGGCGCGGTGCTCGGCGGCGGCGCCGTCGGGCTGCTGCCGCCGCTGGTCACGATCGCCGTCGCGGTGGTCCTGGCGGCCGCCGGCCCGGCGTTCCGGCTGATCCGGCACGCGCTGTCCATCCACCGCGCCACCCGCAGCTTCGGGCCCTGCCGGGGGGCCGGCTTCCTCGGGATCGCGGTGATCCTCACCGCGCTGACCACCGGGTCGCTGCCCCTGTGGTCCGCGTCGATGCGCGCGCTCGGGGGCGCGTTCGGCCTGGTCGTGGCGGTCGCGGTGTACACGTTCGGGCTGTTCATGCTGCCCGGCATGTCGTTCGGCCCGCAGGTCCGCCTGCGCCGCGCGCTGGACGGGCTGAGCGTGGGCGTCAGCCTCTCGTTCGTGGCGTACGTGCTACTGCCCGCCGGCGGGCCGATCCCGCCGGCGGCGCTGCTCGCGGCGCTGGCCGTCACGGTCGCCACGCCGGCCGTCGCGCTCAACGGGCTGCGCTCCGCCCGGCAGCGTAGGGCCGCCCTGCTCTGCGCCAGCGGTGCCGAACTGGCCGTGCTCGGGCTCGCCGGGACCGTGGCCATGATCGCCTACGGGGCGCCCGAGCCGGCCCTGCTGCTGCCCGCGGCGCCGATCGTGGCCGGGCCGCTGCTGGTCTGGGCCGGCGCCCAGCGGGTCGAGGCCAGGCCGCCCGCGCTGTCGCCGACCGAGGCCGACGGCGCCTTCGCCGGGTACCCGGTGCTCGCCCTCCCGCTCGGGATGGCGGTGCTGGCCGCCGGGTACCACCTGCTCACCGGCGGTGAGTTCGACCACACGTCGATCCTGCTGGCGATCGGCGTCTCGTCCGCGATGGTCACCCGCGAGGCGCTCGCCGTCGTGGACGTGCGCCGCTACGCCGCGCGCCTGGTCACCCAGGAGGCGCACTTCCGGGCGCTGGTCTCCGGCGCCAAGGACGTGACGATGGTCCTCGACGAGGAGCTGATCGTCCGATGGCAGTCGCCGGCCGCCGCCCGCCAGTTCGGCCTCTCCGACCAGGACGTGCTCGGCCACCCCTTCGCGAACCTGCTGCACCCGCAGGACGCGGCCGGCGTCGCGCGGTCGCTGCGCAACCTGCCCGGCAGCCGGGAGGACGGGCCCGGCCGGTCCACGCTGGTGGAGGCGCGGCTGCGGGACGGGTTCGGGCGGTGGCGGGACACCGAGTCCACGGTCAGCGACCAGCGGGCCACCCCCGAGGTGGGCGCGCTGGTGATCCACCTGCGGGACGTCGGCGAGCGCAAGCACCTGGAACGCACCCTGCACCAGCTCACCTTCACCGACCAGCTCACCGGGCTGGCGAACCGGCGCGAGCTGACCCGCACCGTCGCCGCCCGGCTCGGTCGCGGGGGGCCGGGGCCGAGCGGGGCCCTGCTCGTGATCGACCTGCACGGCATGACCGGCGTGAACGACCTGCGCGGCCGGGACGTGGGCGACGCCGTACTGATCGAGGTGGCGGTCCGGCTCCGGGCGGTCGCCGGCCAGGACGACCTGGTCGCCCGCCTCTCCGGGGACCAGTTCGGGATGGTCACCGCCGAGGGGCCGGTCCCCGCGTACGCGCTCGGCACCCGGCTGCTCGCCGAGCTGACCCGCCCGTACGAGCTGCCCGGCGCGACCGTGCACCTGCACACCAGCATCGGCCTGGCCGACCTGGGCGCCGACGACAGCGTGGACGACGTGCTCTCCCGCGCCGACCTGGCCCGCCGGCGCGCCCGCCAGCTCGGGCGGGACCGCGTCGAGTGGTACGACGAGTCCCTGGAGGAGCAGCTGGTCCGCCGGCTGGACCTGGAGCGGGAGCTGCCCGGTGCCGCCGGCCGGGGCGAGCTGGACCTGGTCTACCAGCCGATCGTGGACCTGACCGACGGCCGGCCGGTCGGGCTGGAGGCGCTGCTGCGGTGGCGCAACCCGGTGCTCGGCACGATCCTGCCGGCGGAGGTCATCCCGGTCGCCGAGCAGCTCGGCGTCGTCGGCGAGGTCGGCGACTGGGTGCTGCGCACCGCCTGCCGGCAGATGTCCCGCTGGCTGCGCGACGAGCGGGACGTCTGGCTGGCGGTGAACGTCTCCGTCCGCCAGCTCGCCGACCCCGGCTTCGTCGGCTCGGTCGCCCGCGTGCTGGCCGCCCACGCGACCCCGCCGGAGCGGCTGCTCGTCGAGATCGCCGAGTCCCAGGTCGGCGCCGACCTGCCGAACGCCGTCACCCAGCTCGCCGGCCTGCGCGCCCTCGGCGTGCGTACCGCGCTGGACGGCTTCGGCGCCGGCCAGGCGTCCCTGGCCCACCTGCGCCGCCTGCCCGTGGACGTGCTCAAGGTCGACAGCGCGCTGTTCGTCGACCCCGCGGGCCGGCAGGGCGCCGCGACCTCCATGGTCGACGTGGTGGTGGGTCTCGGCCGCCGCCTCGGCGTGGAGATCGTCGCCGAGGGGCTGGAGTCGGCGGCCCACCGCGACCTCGTCGTCGGCGCCGGCTGCCGGTACGGCCAGGGGTACCTGCTCGGCCGGCCGGCCCCCGCCGAGCACATCGAGGCGTACCTCGAGGAGCACCGCACCCCGTCCCTGTAACCGAACGCACGCTGGCCGTAACGCCCGGCGTTTGGAACGCTGCCTGCATGGCCATGATGGAGTACGACGCGGCGGCCGCGCGCGGCTTCGTCTCGCAGCGCGGGCTCACGCGCTCCGGCCTGGCCGGCTGGCGGGTCGCGGTGCAGCCCTACCTGTCCGGCCGCGGCACCCTGCTCGACGTTGGCGCGGGCACGGGTGTCTTCGCCGACGCGTTCGCCGGCTGGTACGGCACCCGGGTCCTGGCGGTGGAGCCGTCGTCGCAGATGCTGCGCCTGGCCACCCGCTCGCCCGGCGTGCACTGGTGCGCCGGCACCGCCACCGCCCTGCCGCTCGCCGCCGGGGTCGCCGGGGCGGGCTGGCTGTCCACGGTGGTCCACCACATCGCGGACCTGGCCGCCGCCGCCCGCGAACTGCGCCGGGTGCTCACCCCGGGCGCCCCGGTGCTGATCCGCGGCACCTTTCCCGGCCGCTGGCACCGGATCGCGCTGTTCCGGTACTTCCCCGAGGCCGGCCGCGTGATCGACGAGCGCTACCCGGCGGTCTCCGCCGTCGAGGCGGCGTTCGCCACCGCCGGCTACCGCCGGGTCTGTCTCGAACCCGTCGGCCAGCCCGCGCCCCGCGTCATGGAGTTGGCGGCCACCCTGAACCGCTCCGCGCACACGCCGCTGCGCCTGCTGGCCGACGGCGAGTACCGGGCGGGGTTGGCCCGCCTCCGCGCCGCCGCGGCCGGACCCGACACCCGCCCCGCGATGGACTACCTCGACCTGCTGGTCCTGCGCTGACGCGGCGGCCCCGCCCGCCGCGACCCGTGGACGGTCGCGGCGGGCGGGGCCGGGTACGCCGTCAGGCGGTGGCGGCCCAGCCGGGAGAGGGGAAGGCGGCCAGCAGGTCGCGAACCTCGCCGGCGATCCGCTCCAGGGCGGCCTCGTCCTCCTTGCGGGCCGCCGACACCGCGTCGTCCATCCACGCGGCGACCTGGGGCATGTGCTGCTCGGTCAGCCCCCGGGTGGTCAGCGCCGCGGTACCCAGCCGGATGCCGGACGGGTCGAACGGCTTGCGGGTGTCGTACGGGACGGTGTTGTAGTTCAGTTCCATGCCGGCGCGGTCCAGCGCCTGGGCGGCGGGCTTGCCGCCGATGCCCTTGCTGCTCAGGTCGGCGAGGATGAGGTGGTTGTCGGTGCCGCCGGAGATGAGGTCGAAGCCGCGCTCGATCAGCGCCGCCGCGAGGGCCCGCGCGTTGGCCACGATCTGGTGGGCGTACGCGCCGAACTCCGGGGTGGACGCCTCGCGCAGGGCCACGGCGATGCCGGCGGTGGTGTGGTTGTGCGGGCCGCCCTGCAGGCCGGGGAAGACCGCCTTGTCGATCGCCTTGGCGTGCTCGGCGGTGCACATCAGCATGGCGCCCCGGGGCCCGCGCAGGGTCTTGTGCGTGGTGGTCGAGATGACGTCGGCGTGGCCGACCGGGGACGGGTGGGCGCCGCCCGCGATGAGGCCGGCGATGTGCGCGATGTCGGCCGCCAGGACGGCGCCGACCTCCCGGGCGATCTCGGCGAAGGCGGGGAAGTCGATGGTGCGGGGGATCGCCGTCCCGCCGCAGAAGATCACCTTGGGCCGCTCGCGCCGGGCCAGGTCGCGGACCTCGTCGAAGTCGATCAGCCCGGTCTCCCGGGAGACGTTGTACCGGACCGAGCGGAACCACTTGCCGGTGGCCGAGACGGACCAGCCGTGGGTCAGGTGGCCGCCCATCGGCAGGGCCATGCCCATCACCGTGTCACCCGGCTCCAGGAAGGCCAGGTAGATGGCGAGGTTGGCGGGGGAGCCGGAGTACGGCTGGACGTTGGCGTGCTCGACGCCGAACAGGGCCTTGGCGCGCTCGATGGCCAGCGTCTCGATCGGGTCGATGAGCTGCTGGCCCTCGTAGTACCGCTTGCCGGCGTACCCCTCGGAGTACTTGTTGGTCAGCACCGTGCCGGTGGCCTCCAGCACGGCGGCGGAGACGTAGTTCTCCGAGGCGATCATGCGCAGCTTGTCGTGCTGGCGCTGGCTCTCCCGCTCGATCAGATCGGCGATCTGCGGGTCGGCGGCGGTGAGCGTCGGGATCGGCGGTACGTGCATGGGCGCGCTCCTACGGGTCGGCGCGGGCACCCAGGCGCGCGGTGCCGCGTCTGAGGTCGCTCCCCGGTGGTCGGTTCCACCTTTTGCTGCGCCAGTCGCGGTTACCCCGGCATCCTACCCAGCGCGGCGGGGGGACCATGCGCCGCTGAGCACCCCTGGAGCGGCTCCCTGGCTAGGCGGCGCCCCGGGCGGTGGCCGGTGGCGCGGTGCTGCCCCGCGGCGTGAGGTGTGGCGTCTCGTCCTGGTAGCTGGTGATCTGCTCGCCGGCGATGGCGGCCAGCAACTGGCGGGCGGCGTTCGCCCCGTACGCGGGGATGTCCCGGCTGAGCGCGGTCAGCGGCGGGTGGACGAGTTGGCACAGCGGCGAGTCGTCCCAGGCGACGATCGACAGGTCCCCGGGGACGGACAGCCCCATCTCCTGCGCCACCGCGAGGCCGGCGATGGCCATCACATCGTTGTCGTAGATCACCGCGGTCGGGCGGTTCGCCCCGGCGCTGAGCAGCCGGCGGGTGACCCGGGAACCCTCCTCGCCCGTGTAGTCGGACGGCACGGTGACCGCGTCCGCCAGCCCGAGGCCGCGGCAGACGGCGGTGAACGCCTCGCCGCGCTGCTCGGTGTGCAGCAGGCCGGGCAGGCCACCGACCCGGGCGATGCGGCGGTGACCGAGCGCGGTCAGGTACTCCACGGTCTCGGCGAGCGCCGCGGCCTCGTCCGACCAGACGCTGGCCAGCCGGCCCACGCCGGTCGGGCCGCCGATCACCACGGCGGGCAGTTCCATCTCCTCCAGGGCGGGCACCCGGCGGTCGTCCACCCGCAGGTCGCACAGGAACACGCCGTCCACCCGGCGCTCGCCCCACCAGCGGCGGTACACGGCCACCTCGGCCGCCTGGTCGGCGACGAACTGGAGGGTCAGCGCGTAGGAGCGGTCCGCCAGTTCGGCCTCCACCCCGCTGATCAGCTCCATGTAGAAGGGCTCGATGCCCAGGGTGCGCGCGGGCCGGCACAGGGCCAGGCCGACCGCCTTGGCGTTGGCGCCGGAGAGCGCGCGGGCGGCGCTGTTCGGGTTCCAGCCGATCTCCTCGGCGATGTCCAGGATCCGCCGCCGGGTCGCCTCGGAGACGCCGGGCTGCCCGTTGAGCGCGTACGAGACGGCGCCCTTGGAGACGCCGGCGCGCCGGGCGATGTCGGCGATCGTGGGGCGCTTCACCGGGACTCCTCTCTGGCCGCGGCCACGTGCCCCGCACGTGGGCTGCGCGGACGGCTCATCACGCTACCTGGCGCCGGACGGCCCCCGCGCGCTCCGCCGTTCGGCCCGCGGCGCTTGCGCGGTTAAGTGTGCGGGGCGGCCCGCCGAACCGTTTACGTTACGCCAACCGGCCGCTTCCGCTACTCCATTGACACCCATTCGGGCCGGCCGTACGGTTGGCCGTACTTATCCGGTTCAGTAACCGTGGAGCCAGCATGAGTTCGTACCGCCCCCTGCACGACGGCTGGACGGTGGCCCCGGCGCTCGGCGCGCAGTTGCCGGCCGCGGCGTCCGTGGGCCGGGTGGCGGCGACGGTGCCGGGCTGCGTGCACACCGACCTGCTGGCCGCCGGCCGCATCCCGGACCCGTTCCTGGACGACAACGAGGTCGGGCTGGGCTGGATCGGCCGCACCGACTGGGTCTACGAGACCACGTTCGACTGGCAGCCGGCCGGCGACGACCGGGTGGACCTGGTCTGCGCCGGCCTGGACACGGTCGCCACGGTCGCGCTGAACGGCACCGAGGTCGGTCACACCGCGAACATGCACCGCGGGTACCGGTTCGACGTGGCCGCCCTGCTCCGCCCCGGCGCGAACGACCTGCGGGTGCGCTTCGACTCGGCGTACCGGTACACGCAGCGGCTGGCGGAGGAGCTGGGCGACCGGCCCGCCGCGTACCGGGAGCCGTTCAACTTCATCCGCAAGATGGCCTGCAACTTCGGCTGGGACTGGGGACCCACCCTGGTGACCGCCGGCATCTGGCAGCAGATCGGGCTGCACGCGTGGTCCGGTGCCCGGCTGGCCGAGGTGCGCCCGCTGGTCGGGGTCGATGGCGCCGACGGGCGGGTCGAGGTGCACGTCCGGGTGGAGCGCGCCGCCGACGGGCCACTGCCGGTCGCCGCCGAGGTGGCCGGGGTGCGGGCCGTGGCCACGATCGCGCCCGGCGAGACCGCCGCCGTGCTGGCGCTGACCGTGCCGGGCGTGCGGCGCTGGTGGCCGCGCGGCTACGGCGACCAGCCGCTCTACGACCTGACGGTCACCCTGGGCGGGGGCGACACCTGGTCCCGTCGGATCGGCTTCCGCACCGTCCGGCTGGACACCACCCCGGACCCGCACGGCACCCCGTACACGCTGGTCGTCAACGACGTGCCGGTCTTCGTCCGCGGGGTGAACTGGATCCCGGACGACGTGTTCGTCACCCGGATCACCCGCGAGCGGCTGGCCGGCCGGTTCGCCCAGGCCCGCGCCGCGAACGTGAACTACCTGCGGATCTGGGGCGGCGGGCGGTACGAGTCCGAGGACTTCTACGACCTGGCCGACGAGCTGGGGCTGCTGGTCGGCCAGGACTTCCTGTTCGCCTGCGCGGCCTACCCGGAGGAGGAGCCGTTGGCCACCGAGGTGGCGGCCGAGGCGCGCGAGCAGGTGGTGCGCCTGGCCAGCCACCCGAGCCTGGTCACCTGGACCGGCAACAACGAGAACATCTGGGGCCGCGAGGACTGGGGCTGGCGCGAGCAACTCGGGGACCGGACCTGGGGCGCCGGGTACTACTTCGAGCTGCTGCCGGCGATCGTCGCGGAACTGGACCCGACCCGCCCGTACTGGCCGGGCAGCCCGTACTCGGGCAGCCGCGACATCCACCCGAACGACCCGGCGCACGGCACCATGCACATCTGGGATGTGTGGAACACCGACGACTACACGAGGTACGCCGGGTACTCGCCGCGCTTCGTCGCCGAATTCGGGTACCAGGCGCCGCCGGCGTACGCGACGCTGCGCCGGGCCCTGTCGGATGACCCGTTGGCGGTGGACTCGCCGGGCATGCGCCACCACCAGAAGGCGGTGGACGGCGACGCCAAGCTCCAGCGGGGCCTGGACGGGCACCTGCCCCCGCCCCGCGACTTCGACGACTGGCACTACCTGACCCAGCTCAACCAGGCGCGGGCGATCGAGCTGGCGGTGGAGCGGTACCGGGCGCAGCAACCCGTGTGCATGGGCACGATCGTCTGGCAGCTCAACGACTGCTGGCCGGTCACCTCATGGTCCGCCGTGGACGGTGACGGGCGGCGCAAGCCGCTGTGGTATGCGCTGCGCCGGCTCTACGCGGACCGGCTGCTCACCATCCAGCCGCACGGCGCCGGGCTCGCGCTGGTCGCCGTCAACGAGGCCGGCACCGCCTGGCGCGACCCGGTCACCGTCACGCGGGTCTCGCTCGCCGGCGAGCCGCTCGCCAAGACCGCCGTGGACCTGGCCGTGGAGCCCCGGTCGGCCCGGGTGGTGCCGCTGCCCGCCGAGGTAGGCACCGCCGGGGACCCCCGCGCCGAACTGCTGGTCGCTGACGCCGGGGAGGAGCGGCTGGCCCTGCGCTTCTTCGCCGAGGACAAGGACGTCGCCTACCCGCAAGCCGCCTACGACGCCGCCGTGGAGCCCACGGACGGCGGTACCCGGGTAACGGTCACCGCCCGCACGATCCTGCGCGACCTGACCCTGTTCCCGGACCGGCTGGACCCGGCCGCCGAGGTGGACCGGGCACTGGTCACGCTGCTGCCCGGCGAGTCGGTGACGTTCGGGGTCACCGGGGCGGTCGGCCTCGACCCGGTCGCGCTGACCTCCCGGCCGGTGCTGCGCTGCGTCAACGACCTGCCGGCGGGCGGAGCGTGACCGGCGGCGCGACCGGTGCCGTCCTCGCGGTGGACGTCGGCGGCACCAAACTCGCCGCCGTCGTCGCCCCGGACGGCACGATCCGGGCCCGCGCGGTCGCGCGGACCCCGACGGGCGGGACCCGGCCGCGGTGATCGCCGCGCTGTCCGGCGTGGCGACGTGGCCACCCTGACCGTCACCGTGCAGCCCCCGCCGGGCGCCCCGATCCGCATCGCCTCGTTCGAGTCCGGCACCGAGGGCTGGGCGCCCGGGAACCGTCAGTCCGGGACGCGGCGGTAGGCGCCGTCGCTGGCCGAGGTGGCCATGGAGGCGTACGCGCGCAGCGCGGCGGAGACCGGGCGGTCGCGGTTCTCCGGGGTGTACGGGCGGTCCCGCTTCTCCTGGGCGACCCGGCGGGCGGCCAGTTCGTCCTCGGGGACGTTCAGCGAGACGGTGCGGGCCGGGATGTCGAAGACGATCTCGTCGCCGTCCCGGACCAGGGCGATCAGCCCGCCGCTGGCCGCCTCCGGGGAGACGTGGCCGACCGAGAGGCCGCTGCTGCCGCCGGAGAACCGGCCGTCGGTGATCAGGGCGCAGCTCCGGCCCAGCCCGCGGCCCTTCAGGAACGAGGTGGGGTAGAGCATCTCCTGCATCCCCGGGCCGCCCCTGGGGCCCTCGTAGCGGACCACCACCACGTCGCCGGGGACGATGTCGCCGCGCAGGATCGCCTCGACCGTCTGGTCCTGGGACTCGAAGACCCGGGCCGGACCCCGGAACCGGAGGCACTCCTCGGGCACGCCGGCGGTCTTGACCACGGCGCCCTCGGGGGCGAGGTTGCCGAACAGGATGGCCAGGCCCCCGTCGGCGGAGTACGCGTGCGCCAGGTCGCGGATGCAGCCGCCGGCGGCGTCCGTGTCCAGGGTCGCCCAGCGGTTGGCGGTGGAGAACGGCTCGGTGGTGCGGACCCCGCCCGGCGCGGCGTGGAACAGCTCGACCGCCTCCGGCCCGGCCTTGCCGCCGCGGATGTCCCACTCGGCGAGCCAGCTGTCCAGGTCCGGGGAGTGCACGGCGTGCACGTCGCGGTTCAGCGCGCCGCCGCGGTCCAGTTCGCCGAGGATCGCCGGGATGCCGCCGGCCCGGTGCACGTCCTCCATGTGGTACTTGGGCGTGTTCGGGGCGACCTTTGCCAGGCAGGGCACCCGCTGGGAGATGGCGTCGATGTCGGCCACGGAGAAGTCGAGGTCCGCCTCGCGGGCGGCGGCCAGCAGGTGCAGGACCGTGTTGGTGGAGCCGCCCATCGCCACGTCGAGGGCCACGGCGTTCTCGAACGCGGGCCGGGACGCGATCGCCCGGGGCAGCACGGAGGCGTCGTCGCCGTCGTAGTACCGCTTGGCCAGTTGCACGACGAGGCGGCCGGCGCGCTCGAACAGCGCCTTGCGGGCGGCGTGGGTGGCGAGGGTGGAGCCGTTGCCGGGCAGCGCCAGGCCGATCGCCTCGGTGAGGCAGTTCATCGAGTTGGCGGTGAACATGCCGGAGCAGGAGCCGCAGGTGGGGCAGGCGGACCGCTCGATGGTGTCCAACTGTTGCTCGGTGACCGCCTCGTTCGAGGAGGCGATCATGGCGTCGATCAGGTCCAGCTTCTCGTGGACGACGCCCTCGATCGCGACGGTCTTGCCGGCCTCCATCGGGCCGCCGGAGACGAACACGGTCGGGATGTCGAGCCGCAGGGCGGCGAGCAGCATGCCCGGAGTGATCTTGTCGCAGTTCGAGATGCAGACCAGGGCGTCCGCGCAGTGCGCGTTGACCATGTACTCGACCGCGTCGGCGATCAGTTCGCGGCTGGGCAGCGAGTACAGCATGCCGCCGTGGCCCATGGCGATGCCGTCGTCCACGGCGATCGTGTTGAACTCCCGGCCGACCCCGCCGGCCTCGGCGATCGCGTCGGCGACCAGCCCGCCGAGATCCTTGAGGTGCACGTGGCCGGGTACGAACTGGGTGTAGCTGTTGGCGATGGCCACGATGGGCTTACCGAAATCGGCGTCGGTCATGCCGGTGGCCCGCCACAGCGCGCGGGCGCCGGCCATGGTCCGGCCGTGGGTTGAGGTCCTCGACCGCAGCTCAGGCATCCTGCCAGTGTGCACCCGGACGGCACCGGGCCGCCGCCCGCGCCCGCCCGGCGTCCATCTTCCGGGACGGCCGGTGCCCGTTGTGCCAGATCGTCACACATCGCACCGCCCGTCCCCCCGGGCCCGGCCGTGATCCTGCACAGTGGACCCGTGCTCCCTCACTCCAGCGCCTGGGCGGCGGCCGTGACGGCGGTCACCGCCGCGGCCGGGGTGACGCAGTTGCTGGCGTCGGCGCGGCGGCGCACCGGCCCGGCGCGGCTGGGGCACCGCCTGCTGGCGGCGGGGTCGGCGCTGGCCGGGGTGACCGCCGTGGGTGGGGTCGCGGTGGCCCTGACGCTGCCCGAGGGCCCGCCGAGCGTCGACTCGGTGGCCGCCGCGACCGGCGTCTCGGCCGGCATCGTGATCGCGGTGCTGCTCCTGCTGGCCGGGGTGCTGAGCCTGCCCGGGATCGGCGGCACGCCCGGCCTGATCCTCCGCCACGGGCTGGACGCGGTGGTCGCCGCCGCCGCCGTCTGGTACGTGGGCTGGGCCCTGCTGAAGGTGCACGTGTTCCCGTTCGAGCGCGGCCTGCCCCCGCCCAGCGCGCAGGCGCTGCTGCCCGCGGCGCTGGCCGCGTTCGCGTTCGGGCTGGCCGTGGTGTGCGCCGTGCGCTGCCCCGCCCCGCGCCACTGGGCCGGCCTGGCGGGCGCCGGCGTGGCGCTGACCGCGGCCGGCGGCGGGGTGCTGGCCAGCGGGTTGTGCGAGGGCCGCAACGGCCTGGTCGGGGGCGCCGCGGTGGCGGTCGGCGTCGGCCTGCCGATGGTGGCGCTGGTCTCCCGGGCCCGGGACCGCCCGGCCGAACTGGACGCGAACCTGGTCCGCGCCGGCACGGCGTACGCGTTCCTGCCGATGCTCGCCATGTCGGTGGCGGCGCTGTACCACCTGATGGCCGGCGGGCACTACGACGCGGTGGGCCTGGTGGCCGGGATGCTGGAGGGGCTGGCCCTGGCCGGCCGGCAGTTCTTCGCCCTGCGCGACGTGCGCCGGTACGCGCAGCGGCTGGCCGAGCGCGAGGCGCACTTCCGTGAGCTGGCGCACACCGACCCGCTGACCGGCCTGGCGAACCGGCGCGGCCTGCTGCGCGCCATGTACGCCACGGTCGGCGGCCCGCCGTGCGTGCTGCTCGGCCTGGACCTGGACGGGTTCAAGAACGTCAACGACATGCGCGGCCACGACGTGGGCGACGCGGTGCTGGTCGAGGTGGGCCGGCGGCTGCGCGCGAGCCTGCGCCCGGACGACGTGCCGGCCCGCCTCGGCGGGGACGAGTTCGCGGTGTTCATGCCCGCCGACCCGGCCGAGGCGCGGCGGGTCGCCGAGCGGCTGCTCGGGGTGCTCGGCCAGCCGTACGAGCTGGGCGGATCCTCCCTGTTCCTGTCGGTGAGCATCGGCCTGGCCAGCGGCGCGAGCGCCCCGGACGTGCCCACCCTGCTGCGCAACACCGACCTGGCGCTGCGGTACGCGAAGCAGCGCGGCAAGTCCCGGGTGGAGCCGTACGACGTCGCGTACGACCGGCTGCTGCGCCGCCGCAGCACGATCGAGCACGAGCTGCGCCGCGCGATCGAGCGGGGCGAGCTGCGCCTGGCCTACCAGCCGGTGGTGACGTTGCCGTCGGTGCGCCCGGTCGGCGCCGAGGCGCTGCTGCGCTGGGACCACCCGGAGCTGGGCGCGGTGTCGCCGGAGGAGTTCGTGCCGATCGCCGAGGAGACCGGGCAGATCGTCCCGATCGGCGCCTGGGTGCTGCGCCAGGCGTGCCACCGGCTGTCGCTCTGGCTGGCCGCGGGGCACGACGTGTGGGTTTCGGTGAACGTGTCGCCGCGGGAGCTGCACGCCGCGGACTACGTCGAACGGGTGACGGGCGCGCTGCGGGCGCACCGGGTACCGCCGCAGCGGCTGGTGCTGGAGGTCACCGAGCACGCCGTGGCCACCGACCTGGCGGAGCTGGTGCGCCGGCTGCGCGCGCTGCGGGACACCGGGGTGCGGATAGCGCTGGACGACTTCGGCGCCGGCTACTCGTCGCTCGGCCAGTTGCGCACGCTGCCGGTGGACATCCTCAAGATCGACCAGCGGCTGGTCGCCGACGTGGCGGCCGGCCCCGGCGGAGCCGAGGCGCCCCTGGTGGACATCGGCGTCCGGCTGGGGCACAAGCTGGGCCTGGAGGTGATCGCCGAGGGGATGGCGGAGCCGCGGCACCGGATCGCCGTCGAGCGGGCCGGGTGCCGCTGGGGCCAGGGCTGGCTGTTCGGCGGGGCGGTGCCGGCCGAGCACCTGGAGGCGCGGCTGGCCGCCAGCCCGCCGCCGCTGGTGCCGCTCCAGCGCGACGGGTCGCCGCCCGCGTCCCGGCCGGCAGCCGGTCCGGTGTCCCCGTCCGGGGCCCATCAGGTGGGACAAGTTGACTCAGGGCATGAGATGCGCAAGAGTTAGCCCCATGTCGTTGACTTGGTCGCTCCGAGTACTTACCTGAGCGCACTCCCGCTGCCGCGAGAGTGCGCTGGCCCCCGTGCATTCGGCACGGTGGGCCTTTTTGTTGGTCAAAAATGGATCTTCGTAGCGAGCAGCCCCGTAGCGGACCAGTCCCACGATCGTCGAGCCTAAGGTCGGATTCGCCATGACCAGACCCACGCCAGAGACCCTCGCCCACCGAGCCCACGCGGCAGCGCACGGCGCGCAGGCCGCGCCCCACGCCGCCGGCGCCCCACTCGCC
>NZ_BBQH01000033.1:38514-86957 GCF_018397995.1 Rhizomonospora bruguierae | reverse complement strand
ACGCTGCCGACCACGTGCAGCGCCTCCTCCGGCCCGTACAGCAGGTACCGGGAGCGCAGCCGCCGCACGGCGTCGAGCACGGCGGGCCGGTCCGGCGCGGCGGCCAGGGACGTGATCGCTGTGACGGAGGTGGTGCGCTCGCCCGGGTCGCGGGTCAGCCGGGCGGCGTCCAGGATCTGGAGGGTGAACTGGTCCAGCCCGTCCAGCGCGCGGGCCACCGAGACGCGGGACTGGGCCCGCACCGCCAGCGCGGAGACGTCCGCCGGCACCGGCACGACCAGGTCCGGGCGCAGCTTGAGCAGCGCGCCCAGCGCCTCATCCGGTAGCGCGCGCAGGGTGTCGGCGAGTGAGATGGCCATCGCCGTTCAACGCTAGCGGCACCGGGGCGGATTCGCGCCGCCCGGCCGGGTCAGCGCGGCAATGTCACGATGGTGACCCGCGCCGGCAGCGCCGGGTCCGCCGCGACCACCTCGCGGGCCGCCGCCCCGGCCGCGGGCGTGACCGCGATCAGCCGGACCCGGCCCGGCACCCGGGCGAGGATCTGCCGCAGCCGCTGCGGCTCCCGGAACGTCATGTCGTAGATGCCGGGCTCGGTCTGCGCGCTGGTGCCCTGCAACGACGACAGGAACACCGACTCGCGGTACCCGTCGATGGTGGACGTGTCCATCATCAGCGTCACCGTGCCGGGGATCGGCGGGTACGCCCGGTACGCGGTCATCGTCGCCCGGGCCTGGCGCTGTCGCTGGAGCAACCGGTCCCGCCAGGCGCCCGTCCAGGTGGTGTCCTCGTGGGCGGCCGAGACGTGGAACAGCCCACCGGTCCACCCGATGACGCCGCTGGTGGCCAGGGTCGCGACGAGGACGGCGGCGGCGATGCCGGTCGGCGGCGCCCACTCGCGCGGACCGGCGCCCGGCCCCGGCGCCGGCAGCAGGCGGGCCAGGGCGCCCACGCCGACGATCAGCAGCGCCATGCCGTAATGCACGGTCTTGATGAAGTAGTAGCCGGGGCTCGCCCCGGCGGCGACGTTGGCCAGCGCGACCGCCGCCGCGAACAGCAGCGTGATGGCGACCGCCACCGGGTACCAGCGCCATACCGGCTCCCGCCACGCGGACCGGGCCAGCGGGCCGGTGGCGGCCACGGCGCCCAGCACCAGCAGGGTGTTGGCGACCGGGTCGGTCTGCCCGCCGACCGACAGCGCCTCGCTCTGCCCGCCGACCAGCAGGCCGGACAGCGCCGTGATCGGGGCCAGCACGGCGGTCAGCACCGCGACCACGAGCAGCATGCCCCGGTGGGCGAGCACGCGGCGCCGCGCGGCGAACAGCCAGGCCAGCACCAGCAGCCCGGCCGGCAAGAGGAACAGGTAGTAGGTGAAGCCCACGCCGACCAGCAACGCGCCGAGCAGCAGCAGCTGCTCGCGGACCCCGGCCAGCGGGCGGACGCACAGCCCGGCCACGATCAGCGCCAGGGCCAGCCCCAGCGCCTCGCTCGGGTACCCGGAGACCAGCAGGCGGGGCAGTTCGGTGCCCAGCGCCAGCGCGCCCACCAGGCCGACGGCCACCACCCGCTGGAGCGCGTGCAGCGGGCCGGTCAACCACTGGACCAGCCAGATCAGGGTGAGCAGCAGCAGACCGTAGCCGGCCAGCGTCCAGAAGATGTAGTGGTCGACGGCGGCCGGCCCGCCCGGACCGGCGGTGGGGCGGCGGACGAAGCCGTCCAGCAGGGCGGCCGTCAGGTGCCAGCCCTGCGGGTAGTAGATCATCCCGGAGAAGATGTGCTGCCGGGCCCGGCCCTGGGCCACGAACAGGTACCCGCCGAGCCGGCCGATCAGGTCGAACGCCGCCTCGTGGCGGGCATTGTCCTCGCCGCCGATGAGGATGCCCAGCCGCCGGGTGAAGTTGGAGTCGCGCAGGTAGGGCACGGACAGGTAGGCGGCCAGCAGTAGCGCGACGCCGCCCGAGAGCGCGTCCGCCCAGCCCGGCCGGGGCAGCGCCGGCCGCCGGCCGGTCCCCGCCGCGACCAGGAGCAGCACGGTGAACGCGGTGCCGGCCACCGGAACCGGGTGCATGCCCCACGGCCACACCGACCACAGCAGCCCGACCGCGCAGGCCAGCCCGATCAGCAGGCCGACCGCCAGCACCACGCGGTCCAGCAGGGTGCGCCCGCCGCGCAGCAGGGCCGCGGTACCCAGCAGGACCAGCGGCGGCAGCAGCCAGGCGGTGTGGCTGAGGGACGCGAGCGCCGGTACCGCCCAGGCGGCGATCAGCAGCGCTGCGGGGACCGCCCAGCGGGGCCGGTTGCGGCGGGGCGGCACGGGCGTGCTGGCCGGCGCGCTCACGGTTCCCGTCGAGGTGTCAGCTGGCCCGGCTGCCTCGCCCGTGGCTGGTGGATGTGGCCGGTCAGGGGACGGTCCGGTCGGCCGGTCGGCGGCCCCGACCCCCGCCGTACCCTGATCATCGTGCGGCCACCCCTTACCGTCGGCTTCGACCTCGACATGACCCTGCTGGACACGCGGCCGGGGATCGCCGCGGCGTACCGGGCGCTGAGCGCGCAGACCGGCGTCCCGGTGGACGCCGACGCCGCCGTGGCCCGGCTCGGCCCGCCGCTGCGGGAGGAGATCCGCCGGTGGTTCCCGCCCGAGCGGGTGGACTCCGCCGTGGCCGCCTACCGGGCCCTCTACCCGAGGTACGCCGTCCAACCCTCCCCGCCGCTGCCCGGCGCGCGGGAGGCGATCGCGGCGGTCCGCGCCCAGGGCGGGCGGGTGGTAGTGATCACATCGAAGCTCGGCCGCCTCGCCCAACTCCACCTCGACCACTGCGGCATCGTGGCGGACGCCCTGGTCGGCGACCGCTTCGCGGCGGGCAAGAGCAACGCGCTGGCCGAGCAGGACGTGCACGTCTACGTGGGCGACCACGTGGCTGACATGCGGGCCGCCCGGGCGGCGGGCGTCACCGCCATCGGGGTCCCGACCGGGCCCTGCTCGGCGGATGAGCTGCGGGCCGCCGGTGCCGACGCGGTCCTGCCCGACCTGACCGAGTTCCCCGGCTGGCTGTCGGCGCGCAGCTTCGATCCGCCGCCGGGGCGGGATACGGGTTGGGCGTGTCCGGCCTGATGGCTAGCCTTATACGCGGGCCGCGCTGCGCTGCCCGTCAATCCGGTATGGAAGGTCGAGATCTGCGGTGCCCACGGGTCGAGTGAAGTGGTACGACGCGGCTAAGGGATACGGCTTCGTCACCAGTGACGAGGGCGGTGACGTGTTCCTGCCCAAGGGTGCCCTGCCGGCCGGGGTCACCGAGCTCAAGGGGGGCCAGCGGGTCGAGTTCGGGGTGGTGGAGAGCCGCCGCGGCAACCAGGCCCTCGGGGTCAAGCTGCTGGACACCCCGCCGTCCGTGGCGGAGCTACGCCGGCGCCCGGCCGAGGAGCTGCACGGGCTGATCGAGGACATGATCAAGGTGCTGGAGGCCAAGATCCAGCCCGACCTGCGCCGGGGCCGCTTCCCGGACAAGCGCACCGCGCAGACGGTCGCGCAGGTGGTGCACGCCGTGGCCCGCGAGCTGGAGATCTAGCCCCCGGCGGGCACCAGCCCGGCCGCGGCCGCGCGGTCCAGCAGGGTCCTGACCGCCGCGTGCCCCTCCTCGCCGAGGTTCTCGGTGAACTGGTTCACGTACAGGTCGATATGCCGGCGCACCACGTCCGGCTCCATCTCCTGGGCGTGTTCCAGGACGTACGCCCGGCTGGCCGCCGGGTCGCGCCAGGCGGCCCGGACCGACTCGCGCACCCACCCGGCGGCGGCGACCGGGTCCACGCTGCCCTTCTTGGCGAGGATCGCGCCGAGCGGGATCGGCAGTCCGGTCTCGCCCTCCCACCACTCGCCCAGGTCGGCCAGGGCGGTCAGCCCGTACCGCGGGTACGTGAACCGCGCCTCGTGGATCACCAGGCCGGCGCCGAACCGGCCCTCGGCCACGCCCGGCATGATCTCGTGGAACGGGACCACCTCGATGCGGGCCGGCGGGCGCCGCGCCGACCAGAGCCGGAACAGCAGGTACGCCGTGGTCCGGTCGCCGGGGACGGCGACGGTCTGGCCGGTCAGGTCCGCGGTGGGCCCGGCGGCGAGCACGAGGGGGCCGCAGCCCCGGCCGAGCGCACCCCCGCAGGGCAGCAGGTCGTAGGAGTCCAGCAGCCACGGCAGGGCCGCGTAGCTCACCTTCACCAGGTCGAACTCGCCGCGTTCGGCGGCGGTGTTGGTGACGTCCACGTCGGCGTACGTGACCTCGACCGGCGGGGCGCCCTCGACCAGGCCGTGCGCCAGCGCGTGGAAGACAAAGGTGTCGTTCGGGCAGGGGGAGAAGGCGAGCGAGAGGGTCACGTGACCACGGTAGCCACGGCACCCGCGGCGGCGGCGAGCGCGGCCAGGGCCTGGGGTATGCGCCACGCCGCCCGGTCCCGGGGGCCTACCGGGTTGGAGACGGCGCGTAGTTCGGCGAACGGGACGCCCGCCTCCCGGGCGGCGCAGGCGACGCCGTACCCCTCCATGCCCTCCGCGACGGCGTCCGGGTGGCGGGCCAGAACCCCGGCGACGCCCTCGCTGGTGCCGGTGACCGTGGAGACGGTGAGGATGTCGCCGGTGACCGCCCCGGGCAGCGCCGCGCGCAGCGTCGCCAGCAGCCCGGGGTCGGCCGGCAGGGTGGTGGTGCCGAAGCCCAGGTCGTCGAGCGGGATGAACCCAGCGGGCGAGTCGGCACCCAGGTCGGCGGCGATGGACCGGACGCCCAGGGCCACCGCCGCCAACCCCACCCGCCCGGCGAAGCCACCCCCGATGCCGGCGGAGATCACCCCGCGGTAGGGGCGGCCAGCGGCCTCGGCCAGCGCGAGGACCCGCGCGGCCCCGGCGGCCGCCGCCGCGGGACCGACCCCGACCGGCACGACCCCGATCGGCGCGGCCCCGGCGGCCGGGGTGGCGGGCAGCCCGGCCCGGACCGCCTCCGCCTCCGCCTCGACCGCGGTGGCGATGAGTAGCGGACGTCTCACTCGCCGGACCGGTTCTTGGGCGCGGGGTCGTCGCCGGCCGGACGCCGGGCGCCGGGGCGGTAGATGTGGAAGCCGGGTGGGGTCAGCGGGTCGTCGTCGGGTGCGGGCGGGACGGGGGTGCCCGACGGCCCACCCTGCTTGGGTGTCGGCCGGCCGAAGGGCCGCAGCCGTCGCCGGGCCGGCTCCTCGCCGCCCCCGGCCGCGCGCAGCGGTGGTGCGGGGGCGGGCGCCGGCGCGGCGGGTGACGGCGCCGTGGCCGCGTCCGACCACGGGTCCACGGGCGGCACGGTCGTGCGTGGATCGACCAGGGTTGGCTCGTCGGAGCCGACCCGGCTGGCCGGGCGGTCGGCGGCCGGTGCGGCGGTGGACCGGTCGGCGGGGCGCTGCTCGGTCGCCTCCGGGGCGGCGCGGCCGTTGAGCCGCTCGCGGCGCAGGCCCGCGGCGACCGCCGCCGCCCGCAGCAGCGCCAGCGCGGCGAAGACCGCCGCCGCCACCAGGCCGACCCGGCCGCCCATCGGGATCAGGCCGAGGCCGCCGCCGGCCACCCAGGCCAGCATGAGCACGGTCTCGGCGTGCGCGAAGGCGCTGGCCCGGGAGCGTTCGGCGATCCGCTCCTGGATGGTCGCGTCCACGGCGAGCTTGGCCAGGCCGCTGGCCAGCGCGGTCACGAGACAGAAGAGGGCCACCGTGACCAGCGTGAAGCGCAGCGCGGCCAGGGTGGCGGCGCCGGCCGCCAGGAGCAGGCCGGTGGCCTGGAGCGCGGCCGGGCGGTGGATGTTCAGCCGGGTGCCCAGCGCGGTCGCCAGGAACGTGCCGGCGCCCAGCGCCCCGCCGACCACGCTGAGCGCGAACCCCTCCCCGAAGGTCATCCCGAGCACGGTGCCGGGCAGGTCGCCCGCCTTGATCGAGAAGGCGAGGAACAGCAGCAGGAACCCGTACAGGGCGCGAAGCGTGGCGCTGCCCGCGACGGTGGCCAGCACCAGGCGGCCGGTGAGCACCTTCTCCCCGCCGGTGCGGCGCCAGGGCGCGAGGAACACGCGCGGGACGGTCTCCGGCGGGTCGGAGTCGGCGCGCGGGGGCAGGCGCAGCGCGTGCACCATGCCGATCACGAAGATGACCGTGGCCACCCGCAGCGGCCACTGCGGTCCGAACTGGAACGCCGCGACCCCGAGCGGCGCCACCACGGCGCCGGCCACCGTGCCGTACACGCTGGCCCGGGCGCCCGCCTGGGACAGGCCCAGCCCGCGCGGCAGCAGCCGGGGCACCGCCGCCGAGCGGGCCACCCCGTACGCCCGGGACAGGGCCAGCACGCCGAACGCCGCCGGGTACAGGCCGAAGCCGTGGATGTAGTCCGAGATCAGCCAGGCGAGGAAGGCGCGACCCAGCATGGTGGCGGCCAGGGCGTACCGGCGGCCGTGGCGGAAGTGGTCCAGCAGCGGGCCGACCACGGGGGCCAGCAGCGCGAACGGGACCATCGTCACGAGCAGGTACAGCCCCACCTTGTCGCGGGCCTCGCCGAGCGGGGCGGAGAAGAAGATCGTGCCGGCCAGCCCGATGGTGATCAGCGTGTCCCCGGCGCAGGACGCGGCGTGCAGGTCGAACAGGCGGGCCATGCCGCTCTCCCCGCCCGCGCCCTTGCGCCGCACCTCGCCCACGGTGCGCCCGGCCCAGCGCCCGGTCGTCGCGGTGCCGCGGGCCAGTGCCCGCCCGGCGCGGATCGCGGTGCCCACCGTGCGCCCGACCGTCCGGCCGCGCCTGTCCTCCCGCCGCATGGGCCTATCCTCCCGCATTCGCGCGAGCGGAGCGGGTCACCCGGTGGGGCGCGTTGACCGCTGCCGCCGCGCATGGGCAAGAATGACCCGGTGACCAGGACCACGGCCCGCTCCGCCCGTCCCGACCAGGTGTGCGCCGACGCCGTCGAGTTGGCCCGCGCGGCGATTGTCGAGACCGGGCCGGAGCACGTCGGCGAGCATCTCGCCGCGGTCGGCGAGGGCGACCGGCTGGTGACCCACTTCTTCGAGTGCCGCCTGCCGGGGTATGTGGGGTGGCGCTGGGGGGTCACGGTGACCCGGGCGCCCCGCAGCCGGCTGGTGACGATCTGCGAGACCGTCCTGCTGCCCGGCCCGGAGGCGCTGCGGGCGCCCGGCTGGGTCCCGTGGAACGAGCGGCTGCAACCGGGTGACCTGGGCGTCGGTGACCTGCTGCCGGCCGGGCCGGACGACGACCGGCTGGCGCCCGGGTACCTGCTCTCGGACGACCCGGCGGTGGAGGAGGTCAACTGGGAGCTGGGCCTTGGCCGGCCGCGGGTGATGTCCCGGGAGGGCCGGCTGGAGACCGCCCAGCGCTGGTACGACGGGGAGCACGGCCCGGAGGCGGCGATCTCGGTCTCCGCGCCGCGCACCGCCCGCTGCGGCCGGTGCGGCTTCTTCCTGCCGCTGGCCGGCGCGATGCGGCAGAACTTCGGCGTGTGCGGCAACGTCTACGCCCCGGACGACGGCCGGGCGGTCAGCGTGGACCACGGCTGCGGCGCCCACTCGGAGGTGCTGGTCGAGCAGCCCGCCGCCCCGGTCGACGAACTGCCGACCGTGTTCGACGACGGTGAGGTCGAGCCGGTGCCGGCCGGTACCGTGGATGGCCTCGACGCGGGCGCCGAGCCGTACCCGCTCGGCTGAGGCTCTCCTCAGCCCTCCCGCTGCGGCGGGGCCACCCGCCGGCGGCGGCGGTTCGCGTCGTGCACCAGCATCGTCGCCAGGCCGGGTAGGCCGAGCAGGAAGCCGGCCAGGCAGATCCACAGCCAGTCGGTGTGCCCGTGCGCGGCGAGCCGCTCCCGGAACGCCAGGAGCACCAGTCCGGCGACCGCCCAGGCCACCATGCCGCCGACGGCGAACGGGACCATCGGCGGATCGACCGGGCGCAGGCTCCGCTGCTCGCGGGGTTCGTCAGGCACGACGCCAGGGTACGGGCCGGAAGATCCGCCCCGCTCACCTGTTACCCAGCCGGTCTTTTTCCGCACCGGTCCATCTGACACGATGCGCGGGACAACCCCGATTGATCAACTGGTGAGGCCCGCGATGACCGTTCCACCACCCGCCGCGGACACGATGGACCGCCCCGCCGCCCCGCGCAACGGATTCGACCGCTTTTTCGAGATCTCCGCACGCGGGTCCACGGTCGGCCGGGAGGTGCGCGGCGGGTTCGCCACGTTCTTCACGATGGCGTACATCATCGTGCTGAACCCGCTGATCCTCGGCGGCGCGGTCGACGGCGACAAGAAGTCGCTGGCGATCCCGGCGATCGCCGCGGCGACCGCGCTGGTGGCCGGCGTGATGACGATCCTCATGGGCGTGGTCGGCCGGTTCCCGCTCGCGGTGGCCGCCGGGCTCGGCGTGAACGCCCTGGTGGCGTTCGAGGTCGCCCCGAAGATGACCTGGGCCGACGCGATGGGCCTGGTGGTCATGGAGGGCATCCTCATCCTGATCCTGGTGCTGACCGGCCTGCGCACGGCGGTGTTCGTGGCCGTGCCGACCCAGTTGAAGACCGCGATCGGCGTCGGTATCGGCCTGTTTCTGGCGCTGATCGGCCTGGTGGACGCGGGCTTCGTGCGCAGCACCGGCCAGGGCTCCCCGCCGATCGGGCTGGGCTTCGGCGGCAAGCTGATCACCTGGCCGGGCCTGGTCTTCGTGCTGGGTCTGCTGCTGACCCTGGTCCTCGTGGTGCGCCGGGTCCGGGGTGCGATCCTGATCGGCATCCTGGGCTCCACGGCGCTCGCGATCATCGTCGAGTCGATCGTGCGCGTGGGACCGTCTGGCGGGCCGGCCGGCAACCCCCACGGCTGGTCGCTGAACGTGCCGAAGCTGCCCGCGCTGCGCGACCTGGCGGTGGCGCCGGACCTGTCCCTGCTCGGCCGGTTCAACCTGTTCGACTCGTGGGGCCGGGCGGGCGTGCTGGTGGTGCTGATGTTCGTGTTCACCCTGCTGATCACGGACTTCTTCGACACGATGGGCACGATGGTCGCGGTCGGCCAGGAGGCCGACCTGCTCCAGGCGGACGGCACCCCGCCACGGACCCGGGAGATCCTGCTGGTGGACTCGGTCGCCGCGGCGGCCGGCGGCGCGGCGAGCGTGTCCAGCAACACCACGTACATCGAGAGCGCGGCCGGCGTGGGCGAGGGCGCCCGGACCGGGGCGGCCAGCCTGGTGACCGGTGGGCTGTTCCTGCTGGCCATCTTCCTGGCCCCGGTTGTGGAGGTGGTCCCGTTCGAGGCGGCCTCGACCGCGCTGGTCGTGGTCGGCTTCCTCATGATGACCGCGGTGCGGACCATCGACTGGAGCGACTACGAGATCGCGCTCCCGGCGTTCCTGACCATCGTGCTGATGCCGTTCACCTACTCGATCACCAACGGGATCGCCGCCGGTCTCGTCACCTTCGTGCTGTTCAAACTGGTCAAGGGCAAGGCGTCGCAGGTCCACCCGCTGCTCTATGTGGTGTCGGCGCTGTTCCTGGTCTACTTCCTGCGCGGTCCGATTGAGACACTGGTCTTCTGACCGGCGGTGACCGGCGTCTCAGATAACCGGAATCCTGGTCCTTAGCCATGCTCATTAGTTAAGCTAACGAACGTGACGGAGCGGACCGTGACGGCACATCACCCAGAACAGGGATCGGGTGATGGCGCTGCCCAGCTCGCCCACGAGCTGCGCGACGCGATCACCCGGTTGAACCGGCGGGTCCGCCAGGCCCGGCCGGTCGGCGACCTCACCATCGCCCAGCTGTCCGCGCTGACCAGCCTCGAGCTGGCCGGCGCGCTCACGCCGCGGGAGTTGGCCGATCTGGAGCGGGTGCAGCCGCCGACGATGACCAAGATCGTCGGGCGGCTGGAGGAGGCCGGGCTCGTGCAACGGGCTCCGCACCCGACCGACGGCCGGCAGGTGATCCTGTCGGCTACCGAACGGGGGCGGGTCGTGTACGCGCAGTTCGAGCGCTCGCGGGACCAGTGGCTGGCCCAGCGGCTGAGCGAGCTGACCGGACCCGAACGCGCGGCGCTGGCCGCGGCCGCGGAGATCCTGCAACGGGTGGCGCGGGGCTAGCAGTCCCGCCGGCCGCCGCCGGGTCCGTTTCGTCACGTGTGGTGATGTGGCGTACGACCCGAGGAGGCGCACCCCGCGTGCGGGCACGTTTAGGCACGACGTTCCAGTCCCTGTCCGTCCGCAACTACCGGCTGTTCGCGACCGGGCAACTGGTCAAGCTCATCGGCGTCTGGGTGATGATCACCGCCCAGGACTGGCTGGTGCTCCAGTTGTCCGGCAACTCGGCGACCGCGCTCGGCGTGGTCACCGCGCTCCAGTTCATCCCGGTCCTGCTGCTCACGCTGTACGCGGGGAAGCTGGCCGACCGGTACGACAAGCGGCGGATCCTGATCGTGGCGAACGGCGCCTGGGCCGGGCTCGCCATGGTCCTGGGCGCGCTGGTGTTCACCGGCGTGGTCCAGTTGTGGCACGTGTTCGTCTTCGCCACGCTGCTCGGCATCGCCAACGCCGTCGAGACGCCGGTCCGCCAGGCGTTCGTCTCCGAACTGGTCGGTACCCCGCTGCTGCCGAACGCGCTCTCGCTCTCCGCGGCCACCTTCAACACCGCGCGGATCACCGGACCCGCCGTGGCCGGCCTGGCGATCGCCTGGTTCGGCGTGGGGCCGGTGTTCCAGCTCAGCACCATCCTGGCGCTGTCCCCGATGGTCAGCCTCATCCGGATCCGCCCCGCGGAGCTCTACCGGGAGGCGTTGCCGCCGGTGGCCGAGCGGGACGCGGCCACGATCACCGACGGGCTGCGGTACGTGCGCGGCCGCCCCGACCTGATCCTGCCGATCGTGCTGATGGCGGTGGTCGGGATGCTCGGCTTCAACTTCCCGGTGACGCTGGCCGCGCTGGCCAAGGTCACGTTCGCCAGCGGCGCCGCGTCGTTCGGCCTGTTCACCACCGCGCTGGCGGGCGGTGCGCTGGCCGGTGCGCTGGCCGGCAGCGGCCGGCGCGGGCGCCCGTCCGCGTACGTGGTGCTGGCCGCGGCGGTCGCGTTCGGCGCGCTCGAGACGGTGGCCGGGTTCGCGCCCACGTTCTGGCTGGTGGCCGCGCTGCTCGTGCCGACCGGGTTCTTCATGGTCTACTTCGCCCAGGCCGCGAACCAGCGGGTCCAGCTCGGTACCGACGCCGCCTACCGGGGCCGGGTCATGTCGCTGTACGTCCTGGTCTTTCTCGGTACCACGCCGATCGGCGCGCCGTTCATCGGCTGGTGGGCGGAGCACTTCGGGGCGCCGTCCAGCGTCTGGCTCGGCGGCGTCCTGTCGCTGCTGGCCGGCGTGGTCGCGCTCGTCTGGCAGCTGCGCCGGCGGCGGGAGCGGCTGCGGCTGGTGGTCCTGCCCACCCCGCGGCTGTACGTGGTGCCGTCCGTGGTGGACAACCCGGAGGTCGCCCGGGCGGCGTAACGCGCGCCGACTGTCGGACCCGTGTGCTTGGGTGACCGGGTGGACGATTCCCGGCTGATCGAATGTCTCACCGCCGACGCGGCGCGCCTGCGGGCGGTGGCCGCCGCCGACCTCGCGCCGACGGTGCCGAGCTGTCCCGAGTGGAGCGTCGCTGACCTGGTCGAGCACGTCGCGATGGTGTACGCCCACAAGGTCGAGTGCATGCGGCGCGGCGAGTTCCCCAGCCCGTGGCCGCCGGCGGACCACCCGCCGGCCGGGGGGCCGCTCGCCCTCTTCGACCGGGGCCTGGCCGGCCTGCTGGCCGAGTTCGCGGCGCGGGCGCCCGAGTCGCCGGCGGCCACCTGGTACCCACCGGAGCAGACGGTGCGGTTCTGGATGCGCCGGATGGCGCAGGAGACGGTCATCCACCGGGTGGACGCGGAGCTCGCCGCCGGGGCCGAGTCGGCGCCGATCCCGGTGGATCTGGCCACCGACGGCATCGACGAGGTGCTGCGGCTGTTCCTGTCCTACGGCAGCCGGGAGTACCCGGAGGATTTCGGTGACCGGCTGGCCGAGTGTGCCGGGCAGTCGGTGCTCGTCTCGGTCGGCGGCGCGCGCTGGCTCGCGGTGCTCGACCCGTCCGGCGTGCGGATCGAGCCCGGCGGCGCGGTTCAGCCGACCGCCCAGGTCAGCGGGGAGCCGGAGGCGGTGCTGCGGTGGTTGTGGCGCCGGGCGGGCGACGAGCGGGTCCGCTTCGACGGCAACCGGGCGGCGCTCGCCCGGCTGCGCGAGCTGCTGCGGGCCGCCACGCAGTAGCACCATCGGGTGAACCGAACGTACGGAAAGCGGTGGCAAACGTTACCAGCGGGATCTAGCGTCAGAGGACATGGCCGTGGTGCAGGGGGCGCAACTGGTCGGCGCGTTGCTCGCGCTGCTGTGCCTGCCGTGCGTCGTCGGGGCGCTCATGTTCGCCGACGAACTGTTGGAGCGGCTGCTGGTCGCTATCGGCCGGCGGCGCGCCGGCTGGCGGGAGCGGCGCATCCTCGGCCGACTGGAGCGCCGGCTGCCGCCCACCGCGCCGCAGGCGCTCGAGTCCCCGCACCCCACGCCCGCCATCGAGCAGATCGCCGCCGCGCTGCGCCGGCTGGACGCCCAGCGGCTCAACGTCGGCACCCGTTCGATGGCGCGGCACGAGGCGGTCCTGCGTGCGTACGACGAGCACCTGCGGATGGCGTGCCGCTGCCTCGGGGTGGAGGAGCACCTGGCCGAGGTGGAGGGCATCGACCGGGAGATCGAGCGGCTCCGCGTCGAGGGCGAACTCCAGGCCGCCGGCCTGGCCCTGCGGTCCCTCGCCGGCCCCCGCTGAGGCGTCGTGCGGCTGTTCGTCGCGGCCTACCCACCGCCGGAGGCCGTATCCGACCTGAGCGCCGCCGTGGGGCGCCTGGAGATCGGCCAGCGGGCCGGCGCGGGCGTCAACGTCCGCCTCGCCACACCGGAGAAGTGGCACATCACGCTGGCGTTCCTCGGCGACGTGGCGGAGGAGCGGCTGCCCGATGTGGACGCTGCCCTCCGGGTCGCCACCGCCCCGCCCGCCGCGCCCGTTCCGGTGCGGATCGCCGGGGGTGGGCGGTTCGGGCGGGGGCGGTTCACGATCGTCTGGGCCGGCGTGCAGGGCGACCTGGTGCCGCTGGCGAAGGCGGTCCGGCGGCAGCTCAAGCGGTCCCGGATCGGGTACGACCCGAAGCCGCTCAAGCCGCACCTGACCCTGGCCCGGCCGGGGGACCGGATGCCCGCCGAGGCGGTCGCGGCGGACATCGCGGCCCTCAACGGCTACGCCGGGCCACAGTGGAGCGTCGAGGCGATCGAGCTGGTCCGCAGCCACCAGGGGCCCCGGCCGCACTACGACCACCTGGCCACCTACCCGGTGGGGTAGCGGCCACCAGACGGCGGCCTGCGCTCGCTGCGGGCGGGCCTCAGCTCGACTCGCGGGCGGCCGGCCCGCCGCCGAACAGCACGTCGTCCCAGCTCGGCAGGCGCTTGCGGGACTTGGCGCCGGCCGACTCGCCGCCCTCGCCGCCGGCCGTGCGCCGGGGGCGCAGGACCGCCAGCGACGGGACGGCCGGGATCTCCTTGGGCGTGTCGGCGTCGTCGTCGAACGCGGAGCCGGAGCCGCCGCCGAGCAGGGCCGCCGCCCCGCCGGAGACCGGGCGCTGGTGGCGTGGGGCGTCCAGCCCGCCGTGCGCCGCCGGGGCGCTGGGGCGGCCGAGCGGGTCGGCGCCGAGGCCGCGCCCGCCGGTGGGCTCACCGCCGAGCGGGCGGTCCAGCGAGGCGAGCAGGGCGTCCCGGCCGGCGCGGATCGCGTCCCGGCCGGAGCGGCTCTTCTCCGGGGCGCTGGGCAGCGCGTGGCCACCCCGCGCCGGCTCCGCCCGGGGCGGTACCGGCAGGCCGTGACCGGTGCGCTCGGGCGCGGGCTCCTGGCCCAGGATCTGGGTCGGGCGCTCGATGCACAGGTACTGCGCCATGTCGTCGTGCGGGGTGACGGACTGCCGGGCCCGGTCCAGTTCCCAGATCGCCTGCGCGGTGGCCTTGCCGGACGGCCAGGTGGCGACGATCCGCCAGGTGCCGTCGTCGCGCCGGTACGCGTCCCAGGAGATCTTCTCGGCGTCGATGCCGTGCTGGCTCAGCCGGCCGTCGACCACCTCGGCGAGGCTGGTGCCCTTCTCCGAGCCGCGCAGCTTGGTGCGGCGGGCGTGCTGGGCGAGCATGGCCCGCTCCTGAAGCACCGGACCGGCGTAGCGCAGCACCCGGTCGACCGGCACCCCCGCGATCCGGGCCACGTCGTCGGCGGACTCGCCGGAGCGGATGCGGGCCTGGATGTCCCGCGGGGACAGCGAGGGCGTAGGGTCACCTGCGGTCATGGTCAGCGTGGCGGTGGGGTGCGCGCCGGGCTCGGCGTGCAGGGCGCTGGAGATCCGCTCGTCGATCGGCAGGGCGAGCAGCCGCCCGACCTCGTCGGCGAGCACCATCGCCTGACCGTCCTCGGAGAGGGCGACGAAGCGTACCGGGCGCATCGCGTTGCCTCCATCCCGCTTGAGCTGGCCCGCCGGGCAGCCCGACAGCTTGGACCCCACGGTACGCCCGCGGATCACCCGTGCGGTGGAGGCTGGGCCCGCGTGTTATCGCTGGTGCGGGCCCAGCCGCGTGCTAAAGGCGCCCCAGTACGTGGTCGACGCAGGCGGTCAGCGCCTCCACGTCGGCGGGGTCGATGGCCGGGAACATTGCCACCCGCAACTGGTTGCGGCCCAGCTTGCGGTACGGCTCGGTGTCCACGATGCCGTTGGCGCGCAGCACCTTGGCCAGCGCCGCCGCGTCCACCCCCTCGGCGAAGTCGATCGTGCCGACCACGGTCGAGCGCAGGGCCGGGTCGGTGACGAACGGGGTGGCCACCGGCGAGCGCTCGGCCCACCCGTACAGCACGCCGGCGCTCTCCGCCGTGCGCTTGGCGGCCCACGGCAGGCCGCCCTGCGCGAGCATCCAGTCGGTCTGCTCGGCGGCCAGGACGATCGTGGCCAGCGCCGGAGTGTTGTACGTCTGCTCCAGCCGGGAGTTCTCGATCGCCGTGACCAGGTCGAGGAAGCCCGGGATGTACCGGCCGGACGCCTTGATCTGGGTGGCCCGCTCGATCGCGGCCGGCGACAGTACCGCGATCCACAGCCCGCCGTCGGAGGCGAAGCCCTTCTGCGGCGCGAAGTAGTAGACGTCCGTCTCGCGCAGGTCCACCTCCAGGCCGCCGGCGGCCGAGGTGGCGTCGGTGAGCATCAGCGCGCCCGGGTCGGCGCCGGCCACCCGGCGGATCGGCACCGCCACCCCGGTGGACGTCTCGTTCTGCGGGGTGCCGTACACGTCCACGCCCGCCTCGGCGCGCAGCGCCGGCGCCGAGCCCGGCTCGGCCTTGAGCACGGTCGGGTCGGCGAGGAACGGTGCGGCCTTGACCGAGCCGGCGAACTTCGCGCCGAACTCGCCGAAGCTGGCGAACTGGGCCCGGTCCCGGATCAGGCCGAACGTGGCGACCTCCCAGAACGCCGTCGTGCCGCCGTTGCCGAGCACGACCTCGTACCCCTCGGGCGCGTCCAGCAGGGCGGCGATGCCGCGGCGCAACCGGGCCACCTGGTCGCGGACCGGCTGCTGCCGGTGGGAGGTGCCGAGCAGTGAGCCGCCGACCTCGGCCAGCGCGGCCAGGGCGGCGGGGCGGACCTTGGACGGGCCGCAGCCGAACCGCCCATCGGCGGGCTTGATCTCGTCGGGGATCCGGATGCTCGTTACGTCAGCCACTGAGCGGTGTCCTTCCGCAGGTCGGCCCGGTGCGGCCGGGCGGGTGGGGGCCGGCGGCACTGCCGAGGGTTCCCATCCTTCCACCCCGGCGGACCGGCGGCCCGCCCCGTTCCGGTGTCCCACCTCACGGGACGCGCGGGTCAGGCGTCGCGCGGGACCGCGGACCAGCCCTCGACGTCGGCGGCCTTGCGCGGCCCGGGCCCGACGTACCGCGCCGCCGGGCGGACCAGCCGGCCCAGCTTCTTCTGCTCCATGACGTGCGCCGACCAGCCGGCCACCCGGGCGCAGGTGAACATCGAGGTGAACATGTGCGCCGGCACCTCGGCGAAGTCGAGCACCACGGCGGACCAGAACTCCACGTTGGTCGCCAGCACCCGGTCCGGCTTGCGGCTGTGCAGTTCCTCCAGTGCCGCCTTCTCCAGCGCCTCGGCCACCTCGAAGCGGGGCGCACCCAGGTCGCGGGCGGTACGCCGGAGCACCCGGGCGCGCGGGTCCTCGGCCCGGTAGACCCGGTGGCCGAAGCCCATCAGCCGCTCGCCGCGGTCCAGCACGCCCTTCACGTACCCCTCGGCGTCGCCGGAGCGCTCGACCGCCTCGATCATGTGCAGCACCCGGGACGGCGCGCCGCCGTGCAGCGGCCCGGAGAGGGCGCCGATGCCCGACGAGATGCAGGCCGCCACGTCGGCGCCGGTGGAGGCGACCACCCGGGCGGTGAACGTGGAGGCGTTCATGCCGTGCTCGGCGGCGGAGATGAAGTAGGCGTCCACGGCCTTGACGTGCCGCGGGTCGGGTTCGCCGCGCCAGCGCCGCATGAACCGCTCGACGATCGTCTCCGCCTTGTCGATCTCCTTCTGGGGCACCGCGGCCAGCCCGAGGCCGCGCGCGGACTGCGCCACGAAGGACAGCGCGGTCACCGACACCCGGGCCAGGTCCTCGCGGGCCTGCGTGTCGTCGATGTCGAGCAGCGGGGACAGGCCCCAGTACGGCGCGAGCATGGCGACCGCGGACTGCACGTCCACCCGGATGTCGCCGGAGTGGACCGGCACCGGGAACGGCTCCGCCGGCGGCAGTCCCGGGCCGAACCGGCCGTCGACCAGCAGCGCCCAGACGTTGCCGAACGAAACCTGGCCGATCAGGTCCTCGATATCGACGCCCCGGTACCGCAGCGCGCCGCCCTCCTTGTCGGGCTCGGCGATCTCCGTCTCGAAGGCGACCACGCCCTCCAGCCCCGGCTTGAAGTCGGACATCTCGTACTCCTGGCTCTGGTTGTCCACGCTGACAGCCCCCCGGCCGGTGCTGGCCACCCGCCACCTGAGGCGATCCTCAGTTCGTTTCGTGCCATCTTGCCCGTTGGACAACTCGTTAGGCGAGCGCCCGAGCCTGTGCTACGTGCGACATTCTTCCCGCCCGCGCCCCCGTCGTCCGGCGGTTCCACCGTCGCCGGTGGCGAACGCGACAAAGATTGGCCTGGTCGGTGGCGGTCCGACAGGATGGGCCGGTGGCAACCGACGATCCCGACCTGGCGCGGATGCGCCGCGACTACGGCGCCGACGGTATCGATGATGGCCTCTACGAGGAGGATCTCGCGGCGGACTGGACCACGCAGTTCGGCCGATGGCTGGCGGACGCGGTCGCGGCCGGCCTGCCGGAGCCGAACGCGATGATCTTCGCCACCGCCGCCCCGGACGCCCGGCCCAGCGCGCGCACCGTGCTGCTGAAGGGGTACGACGAGCGCGGGCTCGTGCTGTACACCAACCACGAGTCGCGCAAGGGACGGGAGGCGCTGGCCAACCCGTACGCCAGCGCGGTCTTCCCGTGGATCGCCCTGCACCGGCAGGTGATCGTCTGCGGCCCGGTGGCGCCGGTGGCGCGCTCCGAGACCGAGGCGTACTTCGCGGTGCGCCCGCGCGGGTCGCAGATCGGGGCGTGGTCGAGCCCGCAGTCCCGGGTGCTGCGCGACCGGGCCGAGCTGGACGAGCACGTGCGGCTGGCGCGGCAGCGGTTCCCCGACGGCACCCCGGTGCCGCCGCCCCCGCACTGGGGCGGGCTGCGGATCGCCCCGGAGACCGTCGAGTTCTGGCAGGGCCGGCCCAGCCGCCTGCACGACCGGCTCCGCTACCGCCGGACCGGGGACGGCTGGGTGGTCGAGCGGCTGGCCCCGTGACCGCCGTCGAGCCGGAGGAGGTCGAGGCCGCCGAGGCGGGTACCGCCGCGACCGCCGGCTGGCGCCGGTACGCGATGGACACCCGCCCGCTGCGGCACGTCGCGTACCGGCGGCTGTTCGTCGGCAACGCGGTCGCCAACTTCGGGTACCAGTTCACCGCCATCGCCGTGCCGGTGCAGATGTACGCGATGACCCGCTCGTCCCTGTGGGTGGGGCTGCTGGGCGTGGCGGCGCTGGTCCCCCTGCTGGTCTTCGGGGTCTGGGGCGGCGCGGTGGCCGACGCGGTGGACCGGCGCCGGCTGCTGCTCGCCTCGTCGCTGCTGATGTGGTGCGCCACGCTGGGCCTGCTGGCCCAGGCGGTGCTCGACCTGCGCCGGCCGGAGGTTCTGCTGGTGCTGACCGCGGTGCAGTCGGTCGGGTTCGCGGTCAGTTCGCCGACCCGCCAGGCGATCATCCCGCGGCTGGTCCCGGTGGCCGAGTTGCCCGCGGCGAACACGATGAACACCACGTTCTTCAACGTCGCCATGGTCGCCGGGCCGCTCACCGCGGGCCTGCTGCTGACCCAGGTCGGCGCCGCCGCCGTGTACGCGGTGGACGCGCTCGCCTTCACCGTGATGCTCTGGGCCACCCTGCGGCTGCCCGCGCTGCCGCCGATCGGCGGCTCCGGCCGGGCCGGCTGGCGGGACATCCGCGAGGGGTTGGCGTACATCGCCACCTCCCCGGTCCTGCTGCTGTCGTTCGCCATCGACATCGCGGCGATGGTCTTCGCCATGCCCCGGGCGATGTTCCCGCAGGTCGCCGACCAGCGGTTCGGCGCCGGCTCGGTCGGCTGGCTGTACGCCGCGATCGCGATCGGCTCGGTGATCGCCGGCCTCACCTCCGGCTGGATCGGGCGGGTGCGCCGGCAGGGCGTCGCCCTGGTGGTCGCGGTGGTCGGCTGGGGGCTGGCCGTCGCCGCGTCGGGTCTGGCGCACCGGCTGTGGCTGGCCGTCACGCTGCTCGCCATCGGCGGCGCCGCGGACCTGGTCAGCGCCGTCTACCGGCAGACGATCCTGCAGACCTACGCACCGGACGGCTTGCAGGGCCGCATGCAGGGCGTCTTCATCTCCGTGGTGGCCGGCGGCCCGCGCCTCGGCGACCTGCGCGCCGGCGCGACCGCGGCCGCCTTCGGCACCACGGTGGCCTGGACCGGCGGCGGCCTGGTCGCCGCCGTGATCGCGGTCGCGCTGGCGGTGGCATTCCCGGCGCTGCTCAGGTACACGGTCGCCCGGTAGGGTCCGCTCATGACCTCAGCGAACGGGCCCGCGCCCCTGTCGGGTACACAGTGGACGATCCGGGCCGGTGGCCACGAGGCGGTCGTGGTGGAGGTCGGCGGTGGGTTGCGGACGTACCGGGTCGACGGCGAGGACTGCGTCGACGGGTTCACCGAGGCGGACCTGTGCCCCGGCTGCGCCGGCCAGGTTCTGGCGCCCTGGCCGAACCGGATCCGCGACGGCCGGTACACGTTCGCCGGCCAGGCCCGCCAGGTCGCGCTCACCGAGCCGGAGCGGCACAACGCCCTGCACGGCCTGGTGAGCTGGGTGAACTGGCACCCGGTGGAGCGGCGCGAGGACGCGGTGGTGCTGGAGTGCGCGATGCCGGCCCAGATCGGGTACCCGTGGCCGCTGCTGCTGCGCACCGAGTGGTCGGTGAGCGGGGCCGGCCTGCGCGCCACGCACACCGTGGTCAACACCGGGCGGGAGGACTGCCCGTTCGGCCTGGCGGTCCACCCGTACCTGATGATCCCCGGCGTCCCGGTCGACGACCTGGAACTGCTGCTGCCCGCCCGCAGCCGCCTGCTCGTGGACGGCCGGCTGCTGCCGATCGGCGCCGCCAAGGTCGCCGGCACCGACCTGGACTACACCGCCGGCCGGCGGATCGGCCACGCCCGCCTGGACACCGCCTTCGGTGACCTGGATCCCGGCCCGGACGGGCTGGTGACCGCCCGGATCACCGCGCCGGACGGGCGCGCCGTGGAGGTCTGGGGCGACGAACGGTTCCGCTGGTTGCAGGTCTACACCGGCGACTCGCTGATCGGCGACCGGATCCGCCGCGCGGTCGCCGTCGAGCCGATGACCTGCCCGCCGGACGCGTTCCGGTCGGGCCGGGACGTGGTCGTGCTGGCACCCGGCGGATCCTGGCAGGGCACGTGGGGTATCCGCCCCGCCGGTCGCCGGTAGCGGCCCGGGTCGAAGAGGGGGCAGGAGTGGAGTTTCGGCAGGTGGTGCGGGCGCGCCGGATGGTGCGCGACTACGACCCGCGGCGGCCGGTCCCGCCGGAGGTGGTCGACCGGTTGCTCGACCACGCGGTGCGGGCCCCGTCGGCCGGGTTCACCCAGGGCTGGGGGTTCCTGGTGCTGGAGTCGCCGGCCGACCGGGAGCGGTTCTGGGCCGCCACCACGGTGCCCGGCTGGGCGCCGACCCGGTGGCTGGAGGGCATGTCCCGCGCCCCCCTGATCGTCGTGGCGCACGGCAACCGGGACGCCTACCTGGACCGGTACGCCGAGTCCGACAAGGGGTGGACCGACCGCGACGAGGCGCGCTGGCCGGTGCCGTACTGGCACATCGACGCCGGCTTCGCGGCCATGCTGATACTGCTGACCGCGGTCGACGAGGGCCTGGGCGGCTGCTTCTTCGGCATCCCGCCGGAGCGGACGGCAGCCTACCGGTCGCAGTTCGGTGTACCTGACGAGTTCACCCCGATCGGCGCGGTCACGGTGGGCTACCCTGCACCGAGCCCACGGTCACCGTCGCTGCGGCGGGGGCGGCGACCGATGGACGACGTGGTCCATCGGGGTAACTGGTCGTAGTCTTCGGGCGGCGGAGCCGGAAGCCGACTTCGGGCCAGAAGTCGGGTGTCGGAGGGGGCCGTTACCCTGGGACCGGCGGGCCGGCGTCATGGGAGGGGAGCGTGTCGTCGTGATCTTCAAGGCGGTCCGGGACGGGCGGCCGTACCCGGATCACGAGCTGACCCTCAAGCAGTGGGCGGAGATCCCGCCCCGCCCGATCCGGCTCGACCAGCTCATCACGACCAAGCGCGAGCTCGCCCTGGACAAGCTGCTCGCCGAGGATTCCACCTTCTACGGCGACCTGTTCCCGCACGTGGTGCAGTGGAACGGCGGGCTGTACCTGGAGGACGGGCTGCACCGGGCGCTGCGCGCGGCGCTCCAGCAGCGGCACCAGATCCACGCCCGGGTCCTGGTGCTGCCGGCGCCAACTGCCAACCGGGAGGCCGCGAGCTGACATGCCGCGCCGCCGCACCTCACCCCTGGATCTGATCGACGTCGACCGGCTGCTCACCGAGGAGGAGCGGGCGGTCCGGGACGTGGTCCGCCAGGTGATCGACGACCGCGTCCGGCCGTACGTCGCCGAGTGGTACGAGGAGGCGTTCCTGCCGGTCCGCGAGTTGGCGCCGGTCTTCGGCGGGCTGGGCCTGCTCGGCATGCACCTGACCGGCTACGGCTGCGCCGGCGCCTCCGCGGTGGCGTACGGGCTGGCCTGCATGGAGTTGGAGGCGGGCGACTCGGGCGTCCGGTCGCTGGTCTCGGTGCAGGGTTCGCTGGCCATGTACGCGATCTGGCGGTTCGGCGGCGAGGAGCAGAAGCAGCGCTGGCTGCCCCGGATGGCGGCCGGCGCGGCGATCGGCTGCTTCGGGCTGACCGAGCCGGACCACGGCTCCGACCCCGCCTCGATGAAGACCCGCGCCCGCCGGGACGGCGCCGACTGGATCCTGGACGGGTCCAAGATGTGGATCACGAACGCGCCGGTGGCGGACGTGGCGGTGATCTGGGCGCGACTCGAGGACGGACTGGGCGGCTTCGTCGTGCCCATGGACGCCCCGGGCGTCTCCGTCCGCACCATCGGGCACAAGCTGTCGCTGCGCGCCTCGCCGACCGGCGAGATCGGGCTGGACGGGGTGCGGCTGCCCGCCAGCGCCCGGCTGCCCGGGGCCGAGGGCCTGAAGGCGGCGTTGTCCTGCCTCACCGAGGCCCGCCAGGGCATCGCCTGGGGCGCGATCGGGGCCGCCCGCGAGTGCCTGGACACCACCATCACCTACGCCTGCACCCGCGACCAGTTCGGCAAGCCGATCGCCCAGTTCCAGCTCACCCAGGCCAAGCTCGCTGACATGGCGGTCGAGTTGCAGAAGGCGTTCCTGCTGGCGGTGCACCTGGGCCGGGCCGGTGACGCCGGCACGCTGCGCCCCGAGCAGGTGAGCGTGGGCAAGCTGAACAACGTGCGCGAGGCGCTGGCCATCGCCCGCGAGTGCCGCACGATCATGGGCGCGAACGGCATCAGCGGCGACTACCCGGTGATGCGGCACGCGGCGAACCTGGAGAGCGTGCTGACCTACGAGGGCACGTCGGAGATCCACCAGCTGATCATCGGCCAGCGCCTCACCGGTCTCAACGCCTTCGCCTAGGTAGCGTCGCCGCCCCGCACGGCATCCCGTGCGAGGCGGCGACGAACTGACGCGTTGCCGCCCTAGACGGCGTGGCCGCCCGTCGCCGCCGGGGCCGGGGCGGCGACCGGCGGCTGGATGCCCGCCGCTGCCTCCGCCGCCTCCGCGGTCGCGATGGCCTTGGCGAGCTGCTGCTCGAAGCCCTTCGTCGACAGGTACAGCTTGTAGATGATGGCCAGGTCGAACACCAGCAGCAGGGCGCCGGCGACGACGGTGACGGCGGCCACCGCGCCGGCCACGTGGCCGGTCGCCGCGCCGATCAGCGGGCCGATGATGAACACGGCCATGTGCAGTTCGACGGTGCTCATCACGTTCGGCCGGATGCGGCCGCGGCGCAGCAGGTTGCGGAGCCGGACGAAGAGTCCGAACCGGGCGCGGAAGTCCTCGTTCAGGTCGACCACCTCGCGCTCGACCCACTTGGTCCGGTTCGCGACGGCCTGGCTGGCGTCCCCGGAGGGCACCTCGACCACGACCTCCTCGACGAAGCGGGGCGGCAGGGCGCCCGTCTCGCCGCGGGCGATCGCGGTGCGCTGGGCGGCGGCGGACAGCTTGCTGCGCATCTTCCCCTTGACCCGGCTGATCTCCAGCGAGTTGAGGTGGTGGAACATGTCGAGGAACACCACCACGCCGCCGAGCACCAGGTACAGCGGGTTGTGGGTGACCGCCCACAGGCCGCCCATGAGCGCGGCGGTGCAGGTGACCACGCGGACCCGGTCGAGCATGTAGTCCAGCCAGGCGCCGAACACGGTGCCGGTGCCGTTGAGCCGGCCGACCTTGCCGTCCATGCAGTCGGCGACGAACGCGAAGTGGAACAGCACCGCGCCGGCGACCAGCCACCACGGCGTGGCGAACGCGAAGCAGGCCGCGGCGACCAGGCCGATCAGCGCGGCGGCCAGGCTCAGCCGGTTCGGCGTGACCGACCGGTACGGCGACACCAGGCGGACCAGCCGGGACGCCAGCGGGTCCACCAGCAACACGGTCCACCAGGAATCGCGCGACTTGTAGGTTTTGACGCGGATCTCGGCGAGGCTCGCCCTTTCCATGCTCACAACTTCCGAACTTACCGCAGGGCAAACATTCGCTGAACTCCCGGGGACGACGCCGGTGAATGCGGCTGCCGTGTGTGCGGCTCCGGTCGCGGATGTCGCACCCCACTCGTACCGTGAGTACCACGTCACGATCGGCGGACCGACAGGGCGGTGAGCGATGAGCGGATCATCGGAAACCAACGGGCCCACCCGCGAGTTCCCGGAGTACGCGGCCGGCCGGGCACGGCTCGGGTCGAGCCAGGTCGACACCGACCTGGGCTGGCCGGAAGGCACGGAGGAGATCGGCCGGCCGCTGGCCGAGTCGCCATTGGCCGAGGCCGGCCGCACGGAACTGGTCGAGGCGCCACCGCGCCGGGGCCGTGGGCTGTTCTGGCTGGCCATCATCGTGGCGCTGCTGGTCGCCGCCGGTCTCGGGCTGCGCTCGGTGAACATCTTCCCGGACCTGAAGAACCCGTTCAGCAAGGAGCAGGCCGACCGCAGCCAGCCCCCGCTGCTGCTGTCGATCAAGGACCTGAGCCGGTACGTGGCCGCCCAGGGCAACTTCCAGGTGGTCATCGACCTGCAGAAGGACCGCAGGTACGTACCGGATTTCCTGCTCAACCAGCGGACGCTGTTCATCGCGGCCGGCTCGGTCGAGGCGTACGTGGACTTCGGCGCCCTGACCGAGGGCAACATCATCCGCTCGGCGGACGGCACCGGCGTGGAGATCCGGCTGCCGGGGCCGAAGCTGGGTGAGCCGAATCTGGACATCCCGGCCAGTTACGTCTTCGCGGAGCAGCGCGGGCTGCTGAACCGCCTAGGCGACCTGGTCGGCGGCGACCCGAACCGGCAGCGGGAGGTGTACGCGCTGGCCGAGGAGCGGATCGCCGCCGCAGCGCGGGACAGCCACCTGGCCCAGCAGGCGCGGGACAACACCACCCGGATGCTGGAGGGGCTCCTGCGCGGGCTGGGCTACACCACCGTGAAGGTCACCTACACGGCGGCGTAGCCGGGACGGTGACTCCTCAGTCGCTCGGCATGACGATCCAGAGCGCGAGGTAGATGATGACCTGTGTGCCGGGCAGCAGCAGGGAGAGCAGGAACAGCAGCCGGACCAGCCCCGGCGACCAGCCGAGGCGGCGGGCGAGGCCGGCGCAGACGCCGGCGACCCAGCGGTTCTCGCGGGGTCGTGACAAACGGGTGGTGGCCATGGTGTATTCCTTCCCCTCGATCGCGGTAGGCAGTCCACGCTAGGCGGCGTGCCGGCGGCATCCCTCCACCCGTGGAGGGATGCGTCGCGCCGGGCTCCCGTAGGGGCGGCCCGGGACCGGCCCGTAAACCACGACGTCGGCCCGCGTTCACCTCCAACGGCTGCTAACCTTCAGCCGTTACGCCGGCCCCGCTGACGGGACTCGGTCGGGAAGGGGAGACTCCGGTGACGTCCAGTGTCGCGGCGGTATGGGGCCACCGAGGCGTACTACGGCTCCTGGTGCAGCGCGATCTCACCGTCAAGTACCAGCAGTCGGTGCTGGGGTACATCTGGTCGCTGATCGAGCCGCTGGGCATGGGCCTGATCTACTACTTCGTGTTCGGCGTGCTGTACGGCGAGCGCGTCGGCCCGGCGCACGCCTCGTACCCGCTGTTCGTGCTCACCGGCGTCTTCGCCTGGATGTGGGTCAGCAGTTCGCTGAACGAGTCGACCAGCGCCCTCACCGGGCAGGCCCGACTGATCACCACGATGAAGGTGCCCCGCGAGGTGTTCCCGATCGGGCGCGTGATCGGCCGGTTCGCCGAGTACCTGGCCGGCGTGCCGATCCTGATCATCGCCGCGATCCTGTTCGACGGCGACTTCGGCTGGAACATGCTGGCGTTGCCGCTGGCACTGATGCTCCAGGCGATCCTGCTGACCGGCATCTCGCTGTTGCTGTCGTCGCTGAACGTGCTGCTGAGGGACGTGGAGCGGCTGATGCGGCTGGCGCAGCGGGCGCTGTTCTACGCCGCGCCGATCATCTACCCGCTTTCCCGGGTGCAGCAGAGCGACGTGCCCGAGTGGGTAAAGACGCTGTATGAGATCAACCCACTGGTCGGCATCTTCCAGTTGCACCACGCCGCCTGGATCGCCAACGAGTGGCCGCCGAACTGGCTGCTGATCACCTCGGCCGCGGGCTGCCTGATCGTGCTGCTCAGCGGGTGGTGGGTGTTCCGCCGCCTGGAACCGGCCGTGCTCAAGGAGCTGTGATGTCGTCCGAGCCGATTATCGAAGCCCGGGACCTGGGCATCCGGTTCGTCCGGAACCGGCGGCGCCAGCTGAGTCTGCGGGACATGTTCATCCACCGGGGCGGGAGCCACCCCCGCGCCGGTGACTTCTGGCCGCTGCGGAACCTGTCGTTCGACATCATGCCGGGCGAGGCGGTCGGCGTCATCGGTCGCAACGGCACCGGCAAGAGCACGCTGTTGCGCCTGGTCGCCGGCGTGCTGATCCCGGACGAGGGGGCGATCACGACGCGCGGGGCGGTGGCGCCGCTGCTGGAACTGTCGGCCGGCTTCTCCAGCGGGCTGACCGGCCGGGAGAACGTGCACCTGGTCGGTTCCCTGCACGGGATGAGCCGAGGCACCCTGCGGGCCAAGTTCGACGAGATCGTCGAGTTCGCCGGGGACCAGGTCCGGGCGGCCATCGACACGCCGGTGCGGCACTATTCCTCCGGCATGAAGGTGCGCCTGGGCTTCTCGGTGATCGCCCAGCTGCACCACCCGATCCTGCTGGTCGACGAGGTGATGGCGGTCGGCGACAAGGACTTCCGGGAGAAGTGCTACGCGACCATGGAGCGCCTGCTCGCCGAGGGCCGCACGCTGGTCCTGGTCTCGCACAACGAGAACGACCTGACCCGGTTCTGCACCCGGGGGCTGTATATCAACGCCGGGAAACTCGAGGTCGACGGCACGGTGCGCGAGGCGCTTGACGCGTACAACGGGCTGGTCCGGGCCTAGAAGGTGACGCTGGCCGTACTGCTCGCCGGAGCCCGTGCCGGCGATGTCGAGGTGCTCGCCGGGCAGTTGCGGGCGGCCGGTGCCCGCGAGGTGCTGGTGGCGCCGGTGGGCGACGGCGCGGTGCTGCGGATGGCCGCGGCGCGGGGCGAGCGGCTGCTGGTGTGCGGGGGTGACCTGGTCGCCAACGACGCGGTGCTGTGGCACCTGGCGACGGACCCGTCCGGTCGCTCGGTCGCGCTGACCGGCCCCGCGGGCGCCGCCCCGCACGCCGCCGGCGTCCGGGAGGCGCGCGGGCGGGTCGCCGAGGTGCTGCCGGCCGGTGCGGGGCAGCACGCCTTCCTCGGTGCCCTCCTGGTGGTCCCGGCGGACCTGCCCACCCTGGTGGCGGCGACCGGCCACGACGTCGATGGGCTGCTCGGTGAGCTGCACGGGTCGGGGGTGACGCTCGGGGCGCACCGGGTCCGGCTGCTGCACGCCGAGCGGGTGACCGACGCCGCCGGGCTGGCGGCCGCCCGCGCGGCGGTGGCGGCCGTCGACGAGGACGCGGCCCGGCTCAGGCTGGCCGTCAAGGAGCGCGACGACTTCTTCACCACGTTCTTCGTCAGCCCGTGGTCGCCGCTGGTGACCCGGGCGGCGGCCCGGCTCGGGCTGACCCCGACCGGGGTCACCGCCGTGTCGGTGGCGCTGGCCGGGCTGGCCGCGCTGGGCTTCTGGTCCGCTACCCGGCCCGCCCTGATCGCCGGCGCGGTGCTGCTGTACCTGGGCTTCGTGCTGGACTGTGTGGACGGGCAACTGGCCCGGTACACCCGCCGGTTCAGCGTGGCCGGGGGCTGGCTGGACACGATGGCCGACCGGCTCAAGGAGTACGTGGTCTACGCCGGGCTGGCGGCCGGCGCCGAGCGCGCCGGGCTGGGGCACACCTGGCCGCTGGCCGTGGCGGCGATCGTGCTCCAGACCGTCCGGCACATGACCGACGCCTGGTACGGCGCGATGCACGACCGGGCCGCGTCCCGGCCCGCGGCGGCGGCCGGGGTGCGCGGCATCGGCGGCCGGCTCGGCGCCGCCTCCGAGCGGGTGCAGGCGGACACCGGTTCGCCGATCTACTGGCTCAAGCGGATCGTGGTGTTCCCGATCGGGGAGCGGTGGGCGCTGATCGCCGTGGTCACCGCGCTGGTCAATGGGCGGGCCGCGCTGATCGCGGTGCTGGTTTGGGGCGGGCTGGCCTTCGCGTACACGCTCGCGCTGCGCGGCCTGCGCGCCGCGTCGATGCGGGTGCCGGTGATGGCCGGCCCGGACGCCCCGGATCACCGGGACGACGGGCCGCTGGTCCGGCTGCTCCGGCCGGGCCGGCGCGCCGGGGGCAGCGGCCTGGACTGGCTGGTGCCGGCGGCGCTGCGGGCCGTCGAGTACCTGGCCGTGGTGGCGGTGGGCGTGTACCGCGGGGTGCCGTACCCGCTGCTGTACCTGCTGCTGGTGCTCCTCGCGCTGCACCACTACGACCTCGTGGCCCGGATGGAGAAGAACATCCCGCCCCGGCGTGCCGCCGTCGCGCTCGGCTGGGACGGGCGGATGATCGTACTGATACTCGCCGCGCTGCTCCCCGCAGCGGCCCCGGCGCTGCTCGCCGGATTGGCTGGGTATGTTGGATTGGTCCTCGGCATCCGCGCCGCCGCCGGGTTCGCGGCATCGCGGCCGGCGCCGGTGCCCGTGCCGGAAGGTGGGAGAACCCGGTGACCCTGCTCAGCGTGGTCGTACCGTGCTACAAGGTGCAGGGCTACCTGCGGGAGTGTCTGGACTCGATCCTCGATCAGCGGTTCACCGACCTCGAAGTGATCGCGATCGACGACCGCTCGCCGGACCACAGCGGCGAGATCCTCGCCGAGTACGCCGCCCGGGACCCGCGGGTGCGGGTGCTGACCCCGCCGGAGAACGTCGGCCTGGGCCGGGCCCGGAACCTGGGCCTGGACGCGGCCACCGGCGAGTACGTGTGGTTCGTGGACAGCGATGACTGGTTGACCCCCGGCGCGATCGGCGCGGTGGCGCAGCGCCTGCGGGACGGCCGCCTGGACGCGCTGATCGTGGACTATGTTCGGGCGCACTGGGACGGTCGCATCGAGCCGAGCAGCTCGGTGGACGTCCTGCCGGCCGCGCCGGACGAGTTCGCGTTGCACGAGTGGTTGCCGGCGTTCCGGATCCTGCACGTCGCCTGGAACAAGATCATCCGGCGGGAGTTGCTGCTCCAGCTCAACTTCCGGTTCGAGTCCGGCTGGTACGAGGACGTCTCGTTCACCTACCCGGTGCTGGGCGCGGCGCGGCGGATCGGTGTGCTGAACCGGGTCTGCGTGAACTACCGGCAGCGGCGCACCGGCGCGATCACCCGGACCCGGGGCGAGCGGCACTTCGAGATCTTCGACCACTGGGTGCACGCCTGGGAGCGGACGGCGGGGTGCGCGCCCGAGTTCGAGGCGCTGCGCCGGCCGATGTTCGACCGGATGATCTGGCACCTGCTGCTCGTGCTCGGCAACGGCGAGCGCGTGCCGGCCCGCTCCCGTCGCGCCTTCTTCGCGCGGATGACCGAGTTCTACCGGCGGTACCGCCCGGAGGCCGGGTACACGCCGCCGGGCGGCCTGGCGGGGAAGCGGCACCGGATGATCGCCCGGGGCTCCTTTGTGGGCTTCGAGGCGCTGCGTCAGGGTCGGGCGAACGTGCGCCGGGCGCGGCGCTTCGCCCGGCGGGGCAAGCGGGCCGCGTTCACGGCCGCGCGCCGGGTACGGGAGCGGCTGTACCGGGGGTACTACCGCATCCAGCGGCGGCTGCCGGTGGACCGATCGCTCGCGCTGTACGCGTCGTACTGGTACCGCGGGTACCTGTGCAACCCGGCCGCCATCCACGCCAAGGCGCGTGAGCTGGCGCCCGGCGTGCGCGGGGTGGTCGTGGTGAACCGCTCCCGGGCCGGCACCATCCCGTCCGGCGTGGACCATGTCGTGGCCGGCACGCTCCGCTACTACCGGCTGCTCGCCCGCGCGGGCTACCTGTTCAACAACGTGAACTGGCCGAACTGGGTGCGTAAGCGCGCCGGGTCGGTGCACGTGATGACGCACCACGGGACCCCGCTGAAGCTGATGGGCCTGGCCCAGCTCGACCACCCGGTCGGCGCCAAGGGCAAGGACATCCGGGCCGAGCTGGCCCGGGCGGACCGGTGGGATTTCAGCGTCACGTCGAACGCCTTCACCACGGAGATCTGGGAGCGGGCGTACCCGTGCCGGTACGAGACGCTCGAGGTCGGCTACCCGCGCAACGACCGGCTGGCCCTGGCCACGCCGGCCGACTCGGCCGCCGCCCGGGAGAAGGTGGGCGTGCCGGCGGATGCCACGGTGCTGCTGTACGCGCCCACGCACCGCGAGTGGCTTGAGGACGGGCGACCGGTGCTGGATCTGGCCGAGTTCGCCGCCCAACTGCCGCCGGACCACGTCCTGCTGGTCCGCTCGCACTACTTCTACGACAAGGCGGGGCGCCCCGAGGCGGGCGGCCGGGTGGTGGACGTCTCCCGGTACCCGATCGTGGAGGACCTTTACCTGGCCTCCGACGCGCTCATCACGGACTACTCGTCGGCGATGTTCGACTACGCCGTCCTGGACCGGCCCGTGGTGATCTTCGCGCCGGACTGGGAGGTCTACCGGACCAACCGCGGGGTCACGTTCGACCTGATGGCCGAGCCGCCCGGGGCCGTCGCGACCACGCTGCCGGAGCTGGTCGACGCGTTCACCGGCGGCGGGTACGCCGGTGACGCCGCGGCGAAGGCCCGCGCCGCCTTCCGGGCCCGGTTCTGCGCGCTGGACGACGGTGGTGCCGCCGAGCGGGTGGTGCGCCGGGTCCTGCCGACCTCCGCACGACATTCGTGACCGACGGTCAAGACAGGGAGAGGCCCCGAATGGGTGCTGTGCTCAGCATCGTGGTTCCGATCTACAATGTTGCGCCCTATTTGTCCGACTGCCTCGGCTCCCTCGCCAGCCAGGCTTACCGGGACCTCGAAGTGATCATGGTCGACGACGGGTCCACTGACGACAGCGCCCGGATCGCCGCCGACTTCGCCGCCCAGGACGGCCGGTTCCGGCTGGTCAGCCAGGAGAACAAGGGCCTCGGTGCCGCCCGCAACACCGGGGTACGACACGCCTCCGGCGCGTACCTGATGTTCGTGGACAGCGACGACGTGCTGCCCTCGTACGCCCTGTCGACGCTGGTGGCCGCGCTGGAGCAGTCCGGTTCGGACTTCGCCACCGGCAACGCGTACCGGCTGAACTCGCGGGGCGTGCGACAGTCCCCACTGCACAAGCCGATCTTCGCGGAGACCCGGCTGCGCACCCACGTGACCCGCGAGCGGCGGCTGCTGGAGGACCGGACCGCGTGGAACAAGGTGTTCCGCCGGCAGTTCTGGGACAAGCACCGGCTCAGCTTCCCCGAGGGTGTGCTCTACGAGGACACGCCGGTGATGGTCCCGGCGCACGTGCTGGCCGGCTCGGTCGACGTGCTGCAGGTGCCGGTCTACTACTGGCGCCAGCGGGAGGGCCCGGACCGGTCCATCACCCAGCGCCGCGACGAGCTGAAGGGCTTCGTCGACCGGATCACCGGGGTGGACTTCGTGAGCCGGTTCCTCGCCGAGCAGAAGCAGAAGAAGGTCAAGGGCTGGTACGACGCGGCCGCGCTGCGCAGCGACCTCATGATCTTCATGAAGGTACTGCCCGATGTGGACGACGAGTACCGGCGCGAGTTCCTGGACCGGTGCAACGACTTCCTGGACCGGGTCGACCCGAACGTGCTCCCCGACCTGCACACGAAGATCCAACTGCACTGGCACCTGGTCCGTCAGCGGATGATGGACGAACTGCTCACGCTCATCACCGCCACCCGGCACATGCCGAAGACCCCGATCGTGTGGCGCGGCCTCAAGCGGTACCACGAACTGCCGTTCCTGGACGACAAGCGCCCGGAGCTGCCGCGCCAGATGTTCCTGGCCGGCACGCCCAAGCCGCGCACCAAACTGCACGAGGTGACCTGGGAGGGCGACCGGCTGCACCTGCGCGGGCACGCGTTCATCCAGGGCATGGGCGCCAACCGGCCGTGGAACGCGGCCCGGCTGGTCACGGTGAGCAAGGGTGAGCGGACGGTGCACGCCCCGGCCCGGCCCCGCCGCTGCCCGGACGCGACCGCCGACACGATCCTGCCGACCGTCGGCTACGACTGGTCCGGGTTCGAGGCCACCATCGACGTGGGCAAGCTGCGCAACCCCGACGGCACCTGGGGCAGCGGCCGGTGGCCGGTGACCGTCGGCGTGGTCGGCCCGACCCAGGCCAGCCGCGGGCCGCTGTACCCCGGCGGCTCCGGTAACGGCATCCGGCTCACCAGCCACTACGTCGCCGACGATGTGCGGGTCACCCCGATCATCGACAACCGGGCGGTGGCGCTGCAGATCGAGCGGGTGGCCGCCCGCGCGGACCGGACCCGGCTCGTGGACGACAGCGTCGAGATCGGCGGGGTGCTCGCCGCCGGTACGCCCGACAGCGTCGCCATCCAGCTCTCCCGGGCCGCCGGCGTGGTGTGGCGCACCTACACGGCGCGGGTCACCGGCGGCCGCTTCCTGGTCCGGATCCCGCTCGCCGACCTGCGCGCCGAGGTGGCCCCGGACGTGCCGATGCTGATCGGCGAGGTGGGCGACCGCTGGCAGGTGGAGGCGGTCACCGGGCCGGACCGCGGCGATGTGCACCCGGTCGTGGCCGATCGGGACTTCCCCGAGTTGCGCGCCTCGTCCGAGGGGCGGGAACTGTGGCTCAAGCGCAGTCCCGACGGCCACCTGGAGCTGGACCTGCTGCCCACCGGCCCGGCGGTCACCGAGGCGGCGTGGACCGGCGGCCGGCTCGTCCTGCGCGGCGACCTGCCCGAGCCGGGCCCCGCCGGCGACTGGTCGGAGGCGGCGGTGGTGCTGCGGGTCTGGGGCGCCAAGGAGGAGCGCTCGTTCCCGATGCGGATCTCCGGACGCTCCTGGCAGGTCGAGATCGACCCGGTGGCGGTGCCGACCTACGCCGGCCTGGTGCAGTTGCGCACCGGTACCTGGGACCTGTTCTGCCGCGCCTCGCACGGCCCGGAGGCGCCGCTGTGGCACCTGCCGTTCGCGTCCGGCGCGCTGAACCGGCTGCCGATGCCGGCCGGCCTGGCGCACCGGGAGATCAGCCTGGAGCGCCAGCACCACGAGCGGACCGTGCTGCGCGTCAGGCCGGCGCTCGACTTCGACGAGCGGGGCCCGTACTGGCAGGACCGGCTGTGCCGCCGCGAGTACCCGGCGCTGCGCCGCCACCCGCTGCGCGACGCGGTGCTCTACAACAGCTTCACCGGCCGCCAGTACTCCGACAGCCCGCGCGCGGTGCACGAGGAACTGGTCCGGCAGGGCCACGACCTGGAGCACCTGTGGGTGGTCCGGGACGGGCAGGTGGCGCTGCCGGAGACCGCCACGGCGGTGCGCCTGTCGGGCCGCGACTGGTACGAGGCGCTGGCGACCAGCCGGTACATCGTCACCAACCAGCACCTGCCCGAGTGGTTCCAGCGGCGCGAGGGTCAGGTGGTCGTGCAGACCTGGCACGGCACCCCGCTCAAGCGGATCGGCCACGACATCGCCGACGTGCGCTTCGCCGACCCGGGGTACCTGCAGAAGGTGGACCAGGAGACGCCGAACTGGTCGTTCCTGCTCTCGCCCAACCGGTTCAGCACGCCGATCCTGCGGCGGGCCTTCCGGTACTCCGGCGAGATGCTGGAGGTCGGGTACCCGCGCAACGACATCCTCTACGCGGAGCGGGAGCCGGTCGCCGCCCGGGTGCGCGCCCAGTTGGGGCTGCCCGAGGGCCGCAAGGTCGTGCTGTACGCGCCGACCTGGCGGGACGACCAGTTCTACGGCCCCGGCCGGTACAAGATGTCGATGAGGCTCGACCTGGACCGGGCCGCCGAACGGCTCGCCGATGACCACGTGCTGCTGGTGCGCCGGCACCCCAACGTGGTGGACGAACTGCCGCGCAGTGGCGACGGCTTCGTCTGGGACGTCTCCACCTACCCGGACATCGCCGACCTGCTCGCGGTCACCGACGTGCTCGTCACCGACTACTCGTCGGTGATGTTCGACTTCGCCAACACCCGCCGCCCGATGCTCTTCTTCACCTACGACCTGGAGCACTACCGGGACCGGCTGCGCGGCTTCTACTTCGACTTCGAGGCCGAGGCGCCCGGCCCGCTGCTGGCCACCTCCGACGAGGTGATCGAGGCGGTCCGGGACGCGGCGGCGGCGGCCGCCCGGCACGCCGAGGCGTACGCCCGGTTCGTCGAGCGCGCCTGCGACCTGGACGACGGACACGCCACGCAGCGGCTCGTGAGCAGAATGCTGTCCGCCGGCGGCACGCGGTGAGGTAATCAAGTCGTCACACCTGGAACATGGCACGTTTACCCGATAGGCCATCCCCATGATGCTGGTCACAGTTACAGGTGTCCCGCCCGCGTGCGTAGGCGGTTATTCAGCGTGACCAGAAACGGGCCACGCGGGGGGCCCGTATCTGTCAACTGGGGAGGTGTGACGGGTGACCACCGTCGCGCTCAAGGACGTCACCAAGATTTTCCCGGACGGGACGGTGGCGGTCGACAACGTCAGCCTCGACGTGGGCGACGGCGAGTTCATGGTGCTCCTCGGCCCCTCGGGCTGCGGCAAGTCCACCGTCCTGCGGATGGTGGCCGGGTTGGAGGACCCGACCAGCGGCGCCATCATGATGGACGGCGAACTCGCCAACGACCTGCCGCCGCGCGACCGTCGTATCGCCATGGTGTTCCAGGATTTCGCGCTGTACCCGCACATGACAGTCGGCGACAACATCGCCTTCCCGCTGCGACTGTCCGGCATCGAACCGGTCCCGCGGGGTGAGCGGGTGGCCGACGTGGCCGCCGCCCTCGGCATCGGCGACGTGCTGGGTCGCAAGCCCAGCCAGCTGTCCGGCGGCCAACGCCAGCGGGTGGCCATGGGGCGGGCCATCGTCCGCCGCCCCGGGCTGTTCCTGATGGACGAGCCGCTGTCCAACCTGGACAGTGGACTGCGCGCCGAACTGCGTGCGGAGATCTCCGGACTGGTCCGGGAACTGGGCGTCAGCACCATCTACGTCACCCACGACCAGGCCGAGGCGCTCACCATGGCCGACCGGGTCGCCATCATGCGCAAGGGTGTCCTCCAGGACGTGGGCACGCCCACCCAGGTGTACGGGCGCCCCGCCACCCTGTACGTGGCGGCGTTCCTGGGCAGCCCCCGGATGAACCTGCTCGAGGCGTCCGTCTACGTGCACCTGGACCGGTACATCGCGCTGAACCTGGGCGAGCAGGCGCTGTACCTGCCCTGGGACGACATCCGCGCCCGGGCCGTCTCGCACTACCACGGCGAGCGCATCGTCATCGGCATGCGGGCCGAGGCGCTGACGCCGGTCGCCCCGGACACCGCCGGGGACGTGCTCCAGGGCCGCATCCGCTACCTGGAGCACCACGGCCACGAGTCGCTGGCGTTCCTGGACATCGGCGCCACCGCCGTGATGGTGGACGAGCTGGGCGGGACGCCGGCGGAGACCGCCGGGCACTCGCGCGGCGGCCGGCTCAGCCAGGTCATGCAGCGGATCACCGGCCGGGGCCCGGAGCGCCCGGCCGGGCGGCGGAACGGCCGGGACAGCGTGCTCAGCGACCCGGGCCGGCACAGCCGCCGCCCCGCCGAGCTGGCGGTGCGCCTGGCGCCGTACCCCGCCGTTACGCCCGGCCACCCGCTGGCCGTGCAGGTCCGTATGGACGCCCTGCACTTCTTCGACGACCGCGGTGACCGCATCGACGTCGGGTGGCGCTGACGTGACCGGTGCGGCCGGGGGCCGGCGGTGCCCGGTCGCACCGATGATCGAGTGTGGTAACGGCCTTCGTCGCTAGCCGAGGACCCCCGCCAGCCAGCGCAGCTTTTCCCGGTCGTGGTAGCCGGCGCCGCCCTCGTGCGTGTTGAACGGGTACTCGCGGATCTGCTTCGCCCCGCCGTACCCGTTGTACGCGGCGTACACGGTGGACGGCGGGCACACCTCGTCCATCAGCCCGACGGAGAACAGCGCCGGGGCGTTCGCCCGCCGGCACAGCACCGCGACGTCGAAGTAGGCGAGCGTGCGGTAGACCGCGTCCACCCGGCCCCGGTGGATCTTCAGGTAGTTCTTGATCTCCGCGTACGGGTAGCTGTCGACGAGCGTGGTGGCCCGCGGGAAGTCGCACAGGAACGGCACGTCCGGCGCCGCCGCGGCCAGGTCGTCCACCAGCCCGGCGGCGGCGAGGGTGATCCCGCCGCCCTGGCTGCCCCCGGTCACCGCCACCCGGGAGGCATCCACCGCCGGGTGCGTCCGCACCGCCTCCACGGCCCGCACCGCGTCCGTGAAGACCCGCCGGTAGTAGTAGGTCGCGGGGTCCATGATCCCGCGGGTCATGAACCCCGGGATGGATGGCGCACCGGCGGCCGGCTCGGCGTCGTCGGTGTCCCCGACCGACCAGGCCGAACCCTGCCCGCGCGTGTCCATCACGAAGTGCGCGTACCCGGCCTGCGCGAACAGGTTCCGCTCGTGTGGCAGCCCGCGCCCGCCGCCGTAGCCGATGTACTCGACCACCGCCGGCAGCGGACCGGCGCCGCCCGCCGGCAGGTGCAGCCAGCCGCGGATCGGCGCGCCGCCGTAACCCGCGAAGGTCACGTCGTACGTGTCGATCACGGTCAGGCCCGTGTCGATCGCCGTGAAGGTGGCGGCCAGCTCGTGCTTGCGCGCCTCGGCCAGCGTCTCGGCCCAGAACTCGGCAAAATCGTCGGGGACGCGCAGCTCGGGAGCGTAGGTGCGGAGCTGCTCGGCCGGCAGGTCGAACCAGGACATTCGACGATCTTCGCAGGCCGGGGGCCCCGGGGGTAGACCCGGACCGCATCGTGGCGTGTACGCTACTCGTACTAACGTCCGTATCTCGCACAGTATCGGGAGTGCCGCCCATGACCGAGGCCTACCTCGTCGCCGGAGTCCGCACCCCGATCGGCCGGTACGGCGGCGCCCTGACCCCGGTCCGCCCCGACGACCTCGCCGCGCACGCGATCCGCACGCTCACCGAGCGGCTCCCCGCCGTGGACTGGTCCGCCGTCGACGACGTGCTCCTCGGCTGCGCCAACCAGGCCGGCGAGGACAACCGCAACGTCGCCCGGATGGCCGCCCTGCTCGCCGGCCTCCCCGACGCGGTACCCGGCGGCACCGTCAACCGCCTCTGCGGCTCCGGCCTCGACGCCGTCGCCGCCGCCGCCCGGGCCATCCGCGCCGGCGAGGCCGACCTGGTCATCGCTGGCGGCGTCGAGAGCATGAGCCGCGCGCCGTTCGTCATCCCGAAGGCGGAGACCGCGTACTCCCGCTCCAGCGAGATCCACGACACCACCCTCGGCTGGCGCTTCGTCAACCCGGCCATCCGGCAGCGGTACGGCATCGACTCGATGCCCGAGACCGCCGAGAACGTCGCCGCCGAATACGGCATCAGCCGCGCCGACCAGGACGCCTTCGCCCTGCGCTCCCAGCAACGCGCCGCCAGGGCCCAGGCCAATGGCCGCCTCGCCGCCGAGATCGTCCCGGTTCCGGTACCCGGCCGGCGCGGCGCGGTCACCGTCGTCGACACCGACGAACACCCCCGCGAAACCTCCCTGGACAGGCTGGCCGCCCTGCCCACCCCGTTCCGCGACGGCGGCACGGTCACCGCCGGCAACTCCTCCGGCGTCAACGACGGCGCCGCCGCCCTCCTCGTCGCCAGCGCCCCCGCCCTCACCCGCTACGGACTGACCCCCCTGGCCCGCGTCGACGCCGCTGCCGCCGCCGGGGTCCCGCCCCGCGTCATGGGCGTCGGCCCGATCCCCGCCACCCGGCGCCTGCTCGCCCGCACCGACCTGACCCTCGCCGACATCGACATCGTCGAACTCAACGAGGCGTTCGCCGCCCAGGCCCTCGCCGTCCTGCGCGACCTCGGCCTCCCCGACGACGCCGAGCACGTCAACCCCAACGGCGGCGCCATCGCGCTCGGCCACCCCCTCGGCATGAGCGGCGCCCGCCTGGCCCTCACCGCCGCCCTCGAACTGGACCGCACCGGCAGCCGCCGCGCCCTGTGCACCATGTGCATCGGCGTCGGCCAGGGCATCGCCCTCCTGCTCTCCCGGCCCTGACTCCCACTCCCCACCCCGCCCACTCATCGCTCAAGGCCCCGGCGCGGGCCACGGGTGTGACATCCTGGCACGAGAGCGCCGGGAAGGGGGCCGCGATGGACGATGCGCGCTTCACCGAGGGCCTGCTCAACCTGGCTGAAGCCGGCCGGTACCTGCACGTGCCCCGCCAGACGTTCCACCGGTGGGCGCGCGGCTACCGGCGGGGGGAGCCGCTGCTGCACGTCATCGGCAAGGGCGAGACGTCGCTGCCGGTCACCTTCATCGCCCTCGCGGAGGCGCACGTCCTCGACGCGCTCCGCGACGCCGGTGTCCGCCCGCAGCGGATCCGGCCAGCGCTCCAGCGGCTGCAGGAGGAGTTCGGCCGGAAGTACGTGCTGGTCGCCCCCGAACTGGCCACCGACGGGATCGATGTGCTCTGGGACTTCGCGCGCAGCGAGGCGGGGCACGGCCTGATCGCCGGGGACACCGGGCAGCACGTCATTCGGGAGATCGTCGCCGATCACCTTGAGTACATCGCCTGGGACGAGCGGGGCGTTCCGAAACAGCTCGAACTGCGACACTGGCAGCCGTCCAAGGTGGTCGTCGACGTGCGCCGCGCGTTCGGACAGCCGTACTTCGCGGGCACTGGGACCCGGGTCGCGGACGTTGCCGGACTGGTCAAGGCGGGTGAGAGAGCTGAAGCGGTCGCCGAGGAGTTCGGCCTCTCCATCGGGGACGTCCGCACCGCCGCCCGCATCCTCCTGGGCCGCGCCGCCTGAGTTCTACATCGACGAGAACATGGCGGGCCGTACGGTCCGCAGGTTCATCGCCGACCTCGGCTATGCGGTACACACTCCGGCCGAGGTCTTCGGGCGGGAACGGCTCGAAGCGGGACTGCGGGACGAGGACTGGTTGGCGGTCGTCGGCTCGCGGGGCTGGGTCGTCTTCTGCCGTGACCAGCACATCCTCGACCGGGAGTGGGAATTGCGCGCCTATCTCGCCGCCAGGTGCACATGTTCCTCTTTCCCGGCAGCGTCCCGCTCGCCGGGATTCTCGACCTGTTGACCGTCAACCTCGCGCAGATCGGGGCGCTGGCGGTGGCGCGCAGGGCCAACGTCTACTGGCTGACGAGGACCGGCGTAGTCGAGTACCAGCGCCGGGCGGCGACGCGGGGCCGGCGCCGCCGGGGCTAACGGCGCGGCCGGGTTACCGGCGGGTGCGGGGGGAGTTGCCGGCTACGCGGAGGTCGGCGTCGATGCGGGCGGTGGCGGCGAGCAGGGGTGGGAGCAGGTCGCGGCGCATGGACTCGACGCTGTTGCGGCTGGCGTGGACGGAGATGTTGACGGCGGCGACGACGGTGCCGGTGCGGTCGCGGATGGGGGCGGCGATCGAGCGCAGGCCCTCCTCCAGTTCCTGGTCGACGATCGCGTAGCCCTGCGCCCGAACCCGGCGCAGTTCGGTGCCCAGTACCGGGGTGGTCGTGATGGTGCGGGCGGTGAGGCGGGTGAGGACGGCACGGGAGAGGTACTTCTCGATGGCGTCGTCGGGTTGGCTGGCGAGCAGGACGCGGCCCATGGAGGTGGCGTAGGCCGGGAACCGGGTGCCGACGTTGATGGCGACGGTCATGATCCGGCTGGTGGGGACGCGGGCGACGTAGACGATGTCGTCGCCGTCGAGGACGCACATGGAGGAGGACTCGTGTACCTCGGCGACCAGGCGCTCCAGGTGCGGCTCGGCGACCTCCGGGAGGGAGAGGCTGGACAGGAACGCGTAGCCGAGTTCCAGGACGCGGGGGGTGAGGGAGAACAGCCGGCCGTCGGTGCGCACGTAGCCGAGGTCGGCGAGGGTGAGCAGGAAGCGGCGGGCGGCGGCGCGGGTGAGGTCGCAGAGCCGGGCCACCTCGCTGAGGGTCAGTTCGGGGTGGCGGGCGTCGAAGGCGCGGATGACGGCGAGCCCGCGTTCCAGCGACTGCACGTGGTGCGGTTCGCGGGTCGCGGCCTCGGGGCGCAGGTCAGTCGGCTGCTCGGTCATCGGCTCCCCCGGGCTGGTCGGCTAGAGCAAGGTACCCCAGGGTGCGCTGCGCGACGGCGTACGCCGCGTTCGCGGCGGGGACGCCGGCGTAGACGGCGGTGTGCAGGATGACCTCGCCGATTTCCGCCGGGGTCAGCCCGTTGCGCCGGGCGGCCCGCACGTGCATTTCCAGTTCCTGGTGGCAGTGCAGGGCGGTGAGGACGGCGAGGGTGATGCAGCTGCGGGTGCGCCGGTCCAGTTCGTCGCGGGTCCAGACGCTGCCCCAGGCGTACCGGGTGATGAAGTCCTGGAACGGTGCGGTGAGGTCGGTGGTGTTGGCGACGGCGCGGTCCACGTGCTCGTCACCCAGGACCTGCCGGCGTACGGCCATGCCGGCTTCATGGACGTCATCGGGCATTCGTCGCCTCCAGCATCACAGCGCCTTCAGGATCAGCGGGGTGGCCGCGTCGGCGCGCTCGTAGGTGGCCAGGTGCGCGGCGTGGTCGAGGATGGCCAGCCGGGCGCCGGGGATCGCGCGGGCGATGAGTTCGGCGTGGGGTGGCGGCGTGGCGGGGTCGTCGGCGCCGGCGAGGACCAGCGTGGGTGCCGCGATCCGGGGCAGGTCGGGGCGCTGGTCCATGACTTCGATGGCGGAGCAGGCCGCGGCGTAGCCCTCCGTCGGGGTGGCGGCGACCATGGCGCGTAGCGCGGCGACCCGCTCCGGGTGGGCGGCGGCGTATGCCGGGGTGAGCCAGCGGGCCACGACGGCGTCCGCGACCGCGCCGGTGCCGCCGGTGGACAGATCGGCGCCCAGCGAGTTGATCATCAGGACGGGCGGGGCGTCCGGCGCGCCGTCGACGCGGTGGTGGACCTCCACGGCGGTCATCGGCCGGCCGCCCGCAGGGCGCGGTCGATCAGTTCGCCGGCGCTGCCGAGGTACGTGGCGGGGTCGAGCAGCCGGACCAGTTCGCCGGGGGAGAGGTGCGCGGTGATCCGGGGGTCGCCAGCGAGGTTCCCGGACGCCGACCGCACCACCTCGTGGGCCGCGCCCGCGCCGAGCACCGGGCGCAGCGCGGCGCTGACCCGCTCCGCGAGCAGGTCACCGCCGGTGAGGTCGAGGTTGGCGCGCATCCGCGCCGCGTCGACCTCCAGCGCGTCGAGGCTGGCGCGCAGCCAGTGCGCCGCCGAACCGGTGGACTCGATCAGGGCGCGCAGCGGGCGCCACTCGGCGTGCCAGCCACCCGCGGCGCGCTGGTGCTCCTGCGGCATCGCGGCGAGCAGCGTGGCGACCAGGCCGGGTGCCTGCGCGGCGCAGGCGGCCGCGCTGACCGCCCGGATCGGGTTGCGCTTGTGCGGCAGCGTGGACGATCCGCCGCCCGGTCCGGCCTCGGCGACCTCGCCCACCTCGGTCTGCGCGTAGAGGACGACATCCCGGGCGACCTTGGCCAGGGCGCCGGCGGTGGCGCCGAGCGCGCCGGCCAGATCGGCCACCCGCCCCCGCTCGGTGTGCCAGGGCACCACCGGTTCGACCAGGCCGAGTTCCGCGCAGTACGCGGCGAGCAGGTCGAGTCCGGCGTCGCCGAACGCGGCCAGGGTGCCGGCCCCGCCGCCCAGTTGACCGGCCAGCGGCACGGCGGCGAGGCGGCGGCGGGCGGCGTCCAGGCCGGTGAGCCAGCCGGCGGCGACCAGCCCGAAGGTGGTCGGCAGCGCCTGCTGGAGGAGGGTCCGGCCGGCGACCGGGGTGTGCCGGTGGGTGGCGGCGAGGGCGGCCGCCCGGTCGGCGGCGGCGGACAGGTCGGCCAGCAGCGGCACCCGGGCGCGGTGCGCCACCAGCATCGCGGCGGAGTCCATGATGTCCTGGCTCGTCGCTCCCCGGTGGACGGCTTGGGCGGTGGCCGGTGGCAGCGCCGCCCGCAGGCGGGCGACCAGCGGCACCACGGGGTTGCCGGCCCCGGTGGCCTGCGCGCCCACGTCGCCGGGGTCGACGGTGAGGCGGGCGCAGGCGGCCACCACGGCGTCCGCGTCGGCCGCCTCGACGAGGCCGACCCGGGCCTGCGCCCGCGCCAGGGCCGCCTCGGCGTCCAGCAGCGCCCGCAGCCAGGCCGCGTCCGAGACCTCGACGCGGACCGGCCCGGCGGCGAGCACGCCGTCGAACAGGCCGCCGTCAGAGGGCGAAGAAGACGGTTTCATCGTCACCCTGCAGGCGGATGTCGAACCGGTACCCGTCGTCGATCGGCCGGGCGATGAGGGTGGCGCGGCGGTCGGCCGGCACGCCCGCCAGGACCGGGTCGGCGGCGTTGGCCGCGGCCTCGTCGGCGAAGTAGATGCGGGTCACGACCCGGTTCAGCAACCCTCGCGCCAGCACCGACACCGCGATGTGCGGCGCCTGCTCCACCCCGCCCGGGCCGGGTACCCGGCCGGGCTTGCGGGTCAGGATGGCGTACCCGCCGCCGTCGTCGGTCGGGCAGCGGCCGAAACCGCGGAACTCGGTGTGCCGGCCGCCCGGGTCGTCCGGGTGGTCGAAGTGGCCGGCCGGGTCGGCCTGCCAGGTCTCGACGAGCGCGTCCGGCAGCGGGGCGCCGTTGCCGTCGCGGACCGTGCCGCGGATCCACACGGCGCCCGGCGAGCCCTCGGGCACCACGTGCGGGCCGTCCGGCCAGGGCAGGCCGATGGCCAGGTACGGCCCGACCGTCTGGGACGGGGTGAGTCCGCCGTCGCTCATGGCCTGGTCTCCATCGGGGTCGCCTCGGTGCCGCGCAGCACGATGTCGAACCGGAACCCGAGCGCCCACTCGTCGACCGTGGCCGCGAGGTCGAAGGCCGCCACCATCCGCTGCCGGGCGCGCTCGTCCCGCACCGAGTTGACGATCGGGTCGTACCCGAACAGCGGGTCGTCCGGGAAGTACATCTGGGTGACCAGGCGCTGGGTGAACGCCCGGCCGAACAGCGAGAAGTGGATGTGCGCGGGGCGCCAGGCGTTGGCGTGGTTGCCCCAGGGGTACGCGCCCGGCTTGATCGTCACGAACCGGTAGTGGCCGGACGCGTCGGTCAGGCACCGGCCGACACCGGTGAAGTTCGGGTCCAGCGGCGCGTCGTGCCGGTCCCACTTGTGCAGGTACCGCCCGGCCGCGTTGGCCTGCCAGACCTCGACGAGGCTGTTCGGCACCGGCCGGCCGTTCTCGTCCCGGACCCGCCCGTGCACGACGATCCGCTGGCCCTGCGCCTCGCCGCCGCCCGCCCGGACCGTCAGGTCGGCGTCGGCGGCGGTGACCCGCCCCTCGCCGAGCACCGGGCCGGTCAGCTCGGTCAGCGTGTGCGGCAGCAGGACCGGCGCCTGGCTGGGCGCGCGCAGGATGGTGGACCGGTACCCGGGGGACAGCAGCGGCGGGTGGACCGTGCCGTCGTCCCGGCGGTAGACCGCGGGTGTCATGCGCTCTCCTTCGCTGGGGATGATTGCCGGACGGTGGCTTGCAGGGCGCGCAACGCGGCCAGTTCGGCGGTGGCCGGCGGCAGGGTGGTGCCGGCGGACTCCGCGATCCGCAGCGGCCACCCGGTCGCCGCCCGGGCCCGGTCGGCGGCCACGCCGGGGTGCAGGCGGGTCATGGTCAGTTCGCAGGTCCGCGGGTCGGGTTCCAGGATGCCGAGGTCCGTGATGACCGTGACGGGGCCGCGGCCGGGCAGGTTCAGCCGCTGCCGGTCGCCGGGGCCGGAGCCGTAGCCGACAGAGGTGACGAAGTCGACCCGGTCCACGAACGTGCGCGGGCTCTGCCGGACGATCACGATGACCTCCCGGCAGGACGCGGCGATCTCCGGCGCCCCGCCGGCCCCGGGCAGCCGCACCGTGGGGTCCCGGTAGTCGTCCCCGATGATCGTGGTGTTGATGTTGCCGTACCGGTCGATCTGGGCGGCGCCGAGGAAGCCGACGTCGATCCGGCCGGGCTGGAGCCAGTAGTTGAACACCTCGGGCACGGAGACCACGGCGTCCGCGGTCTCGGCGAGCACACCGTCCCCGATGGACAGTGGTAGCCGGTCCGGCTTGGCGCCGATGGTGCCGGACTCGTAGACCAGCACCAGCCCGGGCGCGTGGGTGCGGCGGGCCAGGTTGGCGGCGGTGCTGGGGAGCCCGATGCCGACGAAGCAGCGGGTCCCGTCGCGCAGCGCGCGGGCCGCCGCCACGGTCATCATCTCGTCGGAGGTCCACTCGGTCATGCCGCCAGCACACTCTCCTCCAGCCACCGGGTGAACGCGTCCCGGTCCCGGCTGATCGCGTCCCACTCCCGGTAGTAGTCGTTGTCCCGCTCGCTGAAGCCCATCGCGTACGAGGGGTGGGCGCCGCCGGGCACCCGGGCCACCCGGGTGACCGTCCACTGCGGAAGAACCACCGCGCCGGGGCGCGGCGCCAGTTCGTCCACGATCTCCTCCACCGTCACCAGGCTGCGCCGCGAGGCCAGCACGACCTCCTTCTGCACGCCCGTGATGCCCCAGAACTGCACGTTGCCGGCGCGATCCGCGCGCTGGGCGTGGACGATGCCCACGTCCGGGTTCAACGCCGGCACGGCGGCCAGCAACTCGCCGGTGAACGGGCAGGCGATCGGCTTGATCGTGGCGGTCTGGGCGGCCAGGTCGGTGCCGGTGTACCCGCGCAGCACCGCGAACGGCAGGCCGGACGCGCCGGCCACGTACCGGTTGGCCATGCCGGCGTGGCTGTGCTCCTCGATCTCCAGCGGGGCCGGCCAGCCCTTCCGCACCGCGTCCCGGAACCGGTGCAGCGAACCGACGCCGGGGTTGCCCGCCCAGGAGAAGACCAGCCGGGCCGCGCAGCCGGCGCCGATGAGCTGGTCGTACACGATGTCCGGGGTCATCCGGACCAGGGTGAGCCCGCGGCGCCGCTGCCGGATGATCTCGTGTCCGGCGGCGACCGGGATGAGGTGCGTGAAGCCCTCCAGCGCGACGGTGTCCCCGTCGCGCACCAGCTCGGCCACGGCGTCGGACAGCGAGGTGATCTCAGCCATGCGGGTTCCTCGTGCGTTTGGCGAACGGGAGTGCGTTAAGCGAACGATAGCTCATGCGACCCGGTCCCGGGGTAACGCGTCGCGGAGCGGACCCCGGGTGCATCGCGGCCTCCGTAACAGCTTGGGCATGGGGCGTTGACGTGAGCCAGAGCACGCCATACGTTCTTGATGAGAACCTACGTTCGGTAAGCGAACATAGCAATCCATCCCCTGGAGGTCTCATGCGTCGGTTACTCGTGGGGATCGCCGCGATCACCGCGCTGCTTGCCGCAACGGCCGGCTGCGGCTCGTCGCCCTCGTCCGGCGGCTCGACCTCGTCCGGCGGGACCACCCAGGTCAAGGTGGGTGTCATCCCGATCGTCGACGTGGCACCCATCTACCTCGGCAAGAACAAGGGCTTCTTCTCCAGCCGCGGCATCGACCTGAGCATGGAGACCGGCCAGGGCGGCGCGGCCATCGTCCCCGGCGTGGTCAGCGGCCAGTTCCAGTTCGGGTTCAGCAACGTCACCTCGCTGATGATCGCCCAGACCAAGAACGTCCCGATCAAGGTCGTGGCCAACGGCGTCGCGTCGACCGGCAAGGCAGGCGCGGACTTCGGCGGTGTGGCGGTCAAGGACGACAGCCCGATCAAGACGGCCAAGGACCTGGCCGGCAAGAAGGTCGCGGTCAACACGCTGAAGAACATCGGCGACACCACCGTGCGCGAGTCGGTCCGCAAGGCGGGCGGCGACCCGAGCGGCATCCAGTTCGTGGAGATGCCGTTCCCCAACATGCCGGCCGCCGTGGCCAACGGCCAGGTCGACGCGGCCTGGGTGGTCGAGCCGTCGCTGTCGGAGATCACCGGCGCGGGCGGCCGGGTGGTGGCGTGGAACTACGTCGACCCGGCACCGGACCTGACCGTCGCCGTCTACTTCACCTCCACCAAGCTGCTCGCCGACGACCCCGACCTGGTCAAGCGGTTCACCGAGGCGATGAACGAGTCGCTGGCGTACGCCGACGCGCACCCGGACGAGGTGCGGGCGGTGCTCGGCGAGTACACGGAGATCGACCCGGCGGTGCGGGCCAAGCTGACCCTCCCGAAGTGGCCCACCGAGATCAACCGGGCCGCCCTGGAGACCCTGGCCGGGCTCGGCCAGCAGGACGGCATCTTCACCGGAACCCCGGATCTTGGCAAGCTTCTGCCATGACCGCCGTACCCGATGCGGGGGCCGCGACCGCGGGTCGCGGCCCCCGCCGCGGCGAGCGCCGGTCCGGTCCGGTGCGGGGCGAGACGCTCCTGCTCGGGCTGGCCGGGCTCGCCGCCCTGCTGATCCTCATCGAGGTGCTGCCCCGCACGGGGCTGGTCTCCGCCCGGTTCCTGCCGCCCACCAGCCGGATCGCCGCGGCGCTGGCCGACCAGGCGCGCACCGCCGAGTTCTGGCGGGCGATCGGCGACACGCTGGTCGGCTGGGGCATCGGCCTGGCCATCGCGGTGGTCGCCGGGGTGGTGCTGGGCGTGCTGATCGGAGCGGTGCCGCTGCTGCGCGCGGCCACGGCGTCCACCATCGAGTTCCTGCGGCCGATCCCGTCGGTCGCGCTGATCCCGCTCGCGGTGCTGCTGTACGCCAACGGCCTCGGCTCGGTCCTGCTGCTGGTCGTCTACGCCTCGTTCTGGCAGGTGCTCATCCAGGTGCTGTACGGCGTGCAGGACGTCGACCCGGTCGCCGAGGAGACCGCCCGCAGCTACGGGCTCGGTGCCTGGGCCCGCATCCGGTACGTCCTGTGGCCGGCGGCCATGCCGTACGTGTTCACCGGCATCCGGCTCGCCGCCGCCGTCGCGCTGGTGCTGGCGGTCACCGCCCAGTTGGTGATCGGCGCGCCCGGGCTGGGCGCGAAGATCGCCGTCGCGCAGACGTCCAACGCCGTCCCGCTCATGTACGCGCTCATCGTGGTCACGGGCGTGCTCGGGGTGCTCATCAACCTGGCCGCCCGGGTCGTGGAGCGCCGGTTCCTGGCCTGGCACCAGTCGGTACGCGGAGAGGTGGCAGCCTGATGGCCGCCACGGCGCTCAAGCGGATCGGGCTGGTCCTGGGTCTGCCGGTGATCCTGTTCGCGGTCTGGTACGTGGCCACGGACAACAGCCAGAGCTTCTACGTGCCGCCGCTGCGGACCATCCTGTCCGTCTTCGACGACACCTGGACCGGCCAGCGGCTGCGGGCCGACGTGCTGCCCAGCGCACTGCGCCTGCTCGCCGGGTACGCGCTGGCGACCGTCCTCGGCGTCGGCCTCGGCGTGGTGATCGGCAGTTACCGCCGGGTGCGCGCGGTGGCCGAGCCCGTGCTGGAGTTCTTCCGGGCGATCCCGCCACCGGTGCTGGTCCCGGTCATCATGCTGTTCGCCGGCATCGGCGACGGCATGAAGGTCATCGTGATCGTCTCCGGCTGCGTCTGGCCGATCCTGCTGAACACGGTCGAGGGGGTGCGCGCGGTCGACGGCGTCCTGGCCGACACCGCCCGCTCGTACCGGATCACCGGACCCGCCCGGCTCCGGCACCTGCTGCTGCGCTCGGCCAGCCCGCAGATCATGGCCGGCATGCGGCAGGCGCTGTCCATCGCGATCATCCTCATGGTGATCAGCGAGATGTTCGCCGCCAGCAACGGGCTGGGCTTCACCATCGTGCAGTTCCAGCGCAGCTTCGCGATCCCGGAGATGTGGACCGGGATCATCCTGCTCGGGCTGCTCGGCTTCGTGCTGTCCGCGCTCTTCCGGTTCGCCGAGAACCGCGTCCTGGCCTGGTACCACGGGCTGCGCAGCGCGCAGCGCAAGTCCTGAGAGGAGAGCCCCCATGCTCGAGGTGCGCGGCCTGAACAAGGTGTACGAGGGGCACCAGCGCCGGGTCGAGGCGGTCCGCGACCTGACCTTCACCATCGACGCCGGCGACCTGGTCTGCCTGGTCGGGCCCTCCGGCTGCGGCAAGACCACGCTGCTGAAGTGCATCGCCGGCCTGCTCGCCCCCACCGCCGGCGAGGTGCTGCTGGACGGCCGGCCGGTCACCGGCCCGCCACGCGGCATGGCGGTGGTGTTCCAGGAGTACGGCCGCAGCCTGTTCCCGTGGATGAGCGTGCGGGACAACGTGGCGTTGCCGCTGAAGCAGAAGCGGGTGGCGAAGGCGCGCCGCCGCGAACTGGTCGACGAGGCGCTGGCCGCCGTCGGCCTGGCCGGCACCGAGTCGGCCTACCCGTGGCAGCTGTCCGGCGGCATGCAGCAGCGGGTGGCGATCGCCCGCGCGGTCGCGTACGAACCCGAGGTGCTGCTGATGGACGAGCCGTTCGCGGCGGTCGACGCGCAGACCCGGGCGGACCTGGAGGACCTGGTCCGGGCGCTGTGGAAGCGGCTGGGCGTGACGATCCTGTTCGTCACCCACGACATCGACGAGGCGGTGTACCTGGGGCAGCAGGTCATCATGCTGTCCGCCTCGCCGACCGTGGTGCAGGAGCGGCTGGCGATCGACCTGCCGGCCGAGCGCGACCAGCTGCACACCCGCGCGGACGCCCGCTTCACCCACCTGCGCACGCACGTCTACGAGCAGATCCAGGCCGCCAAGCGCGGTACCCGAACGGACGCCGCCGTGGCTTCGGTCGCAGAGTGATCCGGCGCAGTCCGGTGAACGCCGCCAGGTGCCAGCCCGGGCGGTAACGTGCGGCTCAGGCGGGGGC
>NZ_BBQH01000033.1:0-38124 GCF_018397995.1 Rhizomonospora bruguierae | reverse complement strand
CCCCCGCCTGATTCTGTGGAATCGGGTTACTGCTGCGCCTTGGCCCATCGTGCCGCCGTCGCCACCAAATCGGGCACTTCGATGGGGGTCGGCAGCCCGGCCAGATCCGCCACGGGCACCCAGCGCACGCCCGCGACCTCTTCGACCTGCGCGGCGAGTTCGCCGCCGGACGCCCGGCAGACGTAGACGAGGTCGATGTGGCGGTGGGCGCCGACCTTGGCGTCATTGACGTCCATCTCGATGATTGCCCATGGTGCCGCGTGGCTGCGTACGGCCGGGTGGGTGAATGCGGGTTCGCCGATGACGACGGCCGCGATGCCGGTCTCCTCGGCGACTTCGCGGACGGCGGCCTGCGCCGGGTCCTCGTCAGGGTCGACGTGCCCGCCGGGGTACAGCCACTGCCCGAGCTTGTTGTGGTGCACGAGCAGCACTTCATCGTGGTCGTTGAGGACGACGGCGGACGCGGTGAAGTGCCGGATGACCTTGGCGTAGATCGCCGTCGTTGCCTTTGCGACGAGAGGGTCGGCCCAACCCCACGCTGATCACGATGGCTGCTGCCTTTCCGCGAAGACGGCAATGCGGTCCGCGACCCAGTCTAGGGCCGCCCCGGACATACCCGGATGAACCGGCAGCGGGAACGTCGTCGCGGCGAGGGCTTCGGCGTTCGGGCAGTCAGTGGCGTACCGGGTGAAGATCGACCGGTGGTATAGCGGCTGGTAGCCGTAGCGGATCGAGTCCGGTGCCAGCCCAGCACCAGCGAACTCGGCCGCAAGGTGGTCCGCGCCGTCGATCGGTGCGGACAGGACCAGGCTGTAGTAGTTCGGGGTGCCCATGGTGCCGCACGCCAACTCGCGGAGCCGTCCGCTTGAGGGCAGCGCGGCGGTGAGGCGTACGGCGTTCGCACGACGTGCGCGTAGTTGCCAGTCCAGCCTTGGTCCTCGGGGCGAGTTTAACCTCCACATCGGACGGGTCGAGCGCCAGCCTGTCGGGTTTGGTGTCGACGATGACCGGGATCGCGCCGCAGGTCAGGATCGGCATCGCGGTTGGGATCGGCGCGGTCGCCGGGACCAGGACCTCGTCGCCGGCGCGTACGCCCAGCGCGACATCGACCCCGCCTTGGTGCCCGCCCTCGATAAGGCCCTCGGCACCGGCGGCCTGTTCGGACTGCTGCGATCCCTCGTCGGCGAGCACGATCAGTCCGCCGCGAGCACTTCGGGGACGAAGGCCCTACCGACCGGTGGGCTCCACGTTGATGATGGCGATAGCGTCACGTTGGAGCTGCGAACCCCGGACGGGAGGATCGTGCGAGTGAGTCTTACCCGACGCGAGTTCAACCAGCTCCTTGCCGGTGGAGCGCTGCGTGGCCTGCTGCCCGCCGGGGTGGCCAACCTGGATCAGGCCGAGCGGGTGTCCAAGACCGTCGACGAGTCCCGCCGCGTCGACCCGCAGGTTCTCGACTACTTCTCCACCATGCTGACCCAGCACTTCACCGCCGACAAGATGCTCGGCCCCCGCGATCTCCTCGGCCCGGTCCTCGCCCAGATCGAAGTCCTCGACGGGCTGCGCCGCCACACCCGGCCCGGCACCGCGGAACCGGTGCTGCGGCTACTAGCCCAGTACGCCGAATTCGCCGGATGGCTGCACCAAGACGGCGGTGACACCACCGCAGCGATGTACTGGTCCGACCTCGGCAGCCAATGGGCACAGGCGATCGGCGACTACCAGATGGTCGCCTACATGCTCGTGCGCAAGTCCAACATCGCGCTGCTCGTCGACGACGCCGTCAGCGTCGTCGACCTCGCTGCCGCCGCCCGCAAGGTCCCCGGACCGGTCAGCCCCGTGCTGCACGCCCTGGCCGCGCAGCAGGAAGCCCGCGGCTGGGCGCTGGCCAACGACCCGGACGAGTTCCAGCAGCGCATCGACCTAGCCGCGAACCTGTTGCGTGACCATCCCGGCGACATCGACGAAACCGCGCCGGTCTACCTGCACCGCTACGACCTGGAGACCCTCGAAGAACAGTCGGCATCCGGGTACCGGGCGTGCGGCAAAGCCGAGGCCGCAGTCACGATCCTCGAAGACAAGATCAAAGCAACACCGGAGCATCTGCAGCGCGATCTCGGCCACCAGCAGGCCAAACTCGCCAACACGGTGCTCGCGACAGCCACACCGGACCCCGAACGCGCCGCCGAGCTCGGCCTGCGCTGCGTCGTCACCGCCCGGACCACCGGATCCGCCCGGATCGCCAAGGAACTGCACACCCTCGACAAGACGTTGACGCGGCGCTGGCCGAACCTGCCCGGCACGGCACAGCTCCACGAAGTCCTCACGGCGTAGCGGCCCTGCCCAAATTCGTCGTTACCGGAACAAGATCAAAAATCGAGCGGCGCCGCCGTGAGCGGCCGTGACCGAGCAGCGTGAGTCGTAGAGATCAGGACTGCGGGCGGTACGGGGGCCGGCCGTGTCCGAAGGCGTCGGCGACGCCCCACCGGCCACGGATGTTCAGCAGTTCGATCCGGCCGACCTTCTCCGGCAGCGCCGGCGTCACCGCCAGGTGGTCCACGTGCGGCTCCAGCCCGAGGATCGCCCGCAGGAGCATCAGCGGCGCCCCGGTGGACCACGCCTGCGGGCTGGAGGCGGTCGGGTACTCCACCGGGTACTTGGTGAGCTCCCGCTCGTATCCGCCGAACGCCTCCGGCAGCCGGCCGCCGAACATCTGGGCCGCCTCCAGCATCCCCTCCGCGATCGTCCACGCCTCCCGGTGGAACCCGTAGCGCCGCAACCCGAGGGCGATCAGCGCGTTGTCCCACGGCCAGACCGCGCCCACGTGGTAGCCGATCGGGTTGTACCGGGCCTGGTCGGTCGCCAGGGTGCGCACCCCCCAGCCCGAGTACAACTCGGGGCCGAGCAGGTGGCGGACCACGTGCGCGGCCCGGTGCTGCGGGACGATCCCGCTCCACAGCAGGTGACCCATGTTCGACGCGAGCGCGTCGACCTGGCTGCCCGCGGAGTCCAGCGCGAGGGCGTAGTACTGGCCGTCCTCCACCCAGAAGTCCCGGTTGAACCGGTCCCGCAGCTCGGCGGCCTCCCGCTCCAGCCGGTCCGCGTACTCGGGGTCGTCCCAGAACTCCCGGGCCAGCCGGGCGCCGCGCATCTTCGCGTCGTACGCGTACCCCTGCACCTCGCAGGTGGCCCGGGGCATCGCCGGCAGCCGGCCGTCCCGGAAGCAGATCGCGTCGATGGACTCCTTCCAGACCTGGTTGACCACCCCGGTGGTCTGGTTGCGCGGCTGGTACCGCACGTAGCCGTCGCCGAGCAGATCGCCGTACTCGTCGATCCAGTGCAGGGCGGTCCGCACCTCCTGCTCGTAGTCGCGGACCAGCCGGTCGTCCCCGGTCCACCGCTCGTACTCGTCCAGCAGGATCACGAACAGCGGCGTCCCGTCCGCGTTGCCGTAGTACGGCGAGTGCGGCATCTCGTTGAACGCCGCCGACTCCCCGTACCGGAACTCGCGCAGGATCTTGCCGGGCTCCTCGTCCCGGAAGTCGTCGAGTTGGGTCCCCTGGAACGCGCTGAGCATGCGCAGCGTCGCGGTGGTCAGCTGCGAGGCGAACGGCAGCGTCTGGAGGCAGGTGATGATGCTGTCCCGGCCCACCAGGGCCATGAACCAGGGCAGCCCGGCGGCGGGCAGGGTCGAGTTGGGGTAGCTGAGCGTCCTGTACCGCAGCGCGGCCAGGTCCACCAGGCTCCGGTGGTACGTGCCGGGCAGCGGCTCCCAGTCGGTCGTGAGCTTCGGTGCCCGGTCCAGCCAGGCCGCCAGGTCGCTCTCCAGGTCCTGCCGGGTGAGGCGGCCCACGGCGAGCGCCTTGCGGACGTCCTTGCCGTGCCCGTCCAGTACGCTCATCTTGACCTGGACGGCGGCGCTCCACTCCTGCTGCGCGGCGAGCGTGACCCGCCAGGTGAACCCCCGGTCGTCCATCTCCGCGCCGTCCTCGCAGATGACCAGGGTCTCCCGGCGGAACTGGTCCCGCCGGTACCCCATGCACAGGTGGGAGTCCTCCACCCGGGTGTAGTACTGCCCCTTCTTGACCGCCTCGCCGCGGATCTCGAACACGTCCGCGAAGTCGCTGCCCACCTCCATCCGGATGGTCAGGTCGATCGGGACCTGGTCGTGGTTGATCAGCGTGAGCCGCTCGGACAGGTCGGTCACGATCGAGCGCTGGCGCAGCACGGACAGCTTCGCGTCCACGTACTGGGTCGGCGGACCGGGCACCAGGAAGAAGCGGGTCTCGAAGTACTGGAGGTCGTCGACGGAGAGCGGGGCCAGCGGCTGCCCGTTGACCGTGAGCTGCCAGCGGGACAGGAACCGGGTGTCGAACGCGAACAGCCCCATCGGGCTGGCCGGCGAGCAGCTGACGTCGCCGCTGCCGTCGCTGACCATGAACGTGGTCCCGTTGAGGATCTTGACCTGGTCGTCCGTCACGCCGCACGACCCCCTTCCCGCACCACGTCCCGCGGGTGCCGGGCACCCGGATAACCCGGCATCAGCCGGTCCAGCACCGTCAGCAGTTCGAAGCGGCCCTCGACGGTCAGTTCGTTGCGCAGCCAGGCGTCTAGTGCCCGGGCCGAGCCGGAGACCAGCCCGTCCCAGCACGTCTGCCGACCGCTGACCACGGCGTCCGCCGGCCCCGCGTCCCGGGCCACGCGCAGGTCGCCCCGGGCGACCGTGAGCAGCCAGTGGTCGGTCTCGCCCTCCCGCGCCACGTCGATCCGGACAGTGCCGCGGACCTTCTCCAGCAGCGCGTCGTGTCCGCGCCGGCTCAGCTCCAGGAGGTAACGCTCCGTCGGGTAGGTCATGCCGCCCAGGGTGGCCCCGGTCGTGGTGCCCGGACATCACCCGGGCGGGGTGATCACTACCGGCCGGGCCCGCCGGTCGGCATGCCGGTGGGGCGCAGCACCTCGCACTTGGTCAGCGCGGCGGCCACCTTGGGGTCCGCCGTGCTCAGGTCGCGCATGTTGTCGTCGGCGACCCCGTTCTCCCGCAGGCAGTTGCGGTACGCGGTGAAGGCGCCCCCATCGGCCCCGCCGCCGGGCCAGCCGCCGGGACCGCCCTCGGGGCCGCCGGTGGGCATCTTGGACTGGCAGGCCGCCTGCGCCTTCTCCCAGGTGGCGTCGTCCACGCCCTCCGGGCGGAAGTTGCCGAACCCGCCGCCGCGCGGCTCACCCGACGGGCGTGGGGACGGAGTACCCGAGGGGAGACCGGAGGGCCGGCCCGAGGGGAGGCCGGAGGGCCGGCCGCCCGCCCGCCCGGTCGGCATCGAAATACCCTGCTCCCGCAGGCAGGCCGTGTACGCGGCGAAGCCGTCGGCCCGGTTCCCGTCGCTGGCAGCCGCGTTCCCGTCGCCGTCCGAGCCGCCACAGGCGCCCAGCAGCAGAGCCACGGAACCGGCGAGCACCGCGGCGCCCAGCGCAGCCTTTTTCACCGACAGTCCTCCTCAAGTGTGGTCGCGCACAGCCAACCCCGGGGACCACAAGACCCGGTCAGATCAAGCTGGGAGCCGGCTCAAAAAGCGATGGGTGTGCGCGCCTTTGACGCAACTCCCAGGTTGGGTCGACGCAACGCCGAGCCGGCCCCGCCAGACTGCGCCCTCATGGGTATCGGGCTGGGCTCCGGCCGGCGGTGGCGGCTGCTGGCGGTCGCCGGCGCGGCGTTGCTGCTCGCGGCCGGCGGCGTCGGCGCGTACGCGCTGGCGGGTACGCAGAGCGGCGGCGGCCCGGCCAGGACCACGGCGCCGGTCGCCCGGGGGACGGTCACCCGGGCGGTGGCCGCGACCGGCACGGTCCAGCCGGCGCTGACGCAGGGCCTGGGATTCTCCCTGGCCGGCACGGTCACGGCGGTGAAGGTCCGGCCGGGCGACCAGGTCACGGCCGGCCAGGTGCTCGCGACGATCGACGACGCGGCCGCCCGGGACGCCGTGACCCGGGCCGAGGACGCCCTGACCGCGGCCACCAAGAGCCTGGACACCGCCAGGACGCAGGCCGACGAGGCGGCCGACCTCGCCTCGACCTGCGGCGTCGCCTACGCCTCCCCGGCGCCCCAACCCTCCGCATCCGCCTCCGCCTCGCCGCGGCCGTCCGCCTCGGCCTCGCCCGGCCCGTCCGGCGGGCCCCCCGACTCCCCGGGCCCCGCCGCGACGCCAACCACCCGGTCAGGCTGCTCCGGTGGCGGCGCGAACGGTGGCGGGGCCAACGCCGGCGCGGCGAGGTCGAGCGGCTCCGGGGTGGACGGCATCTTCCGGGCCGAGCAGCAGGTCAACAACGCACAGTTGCAGGTCGACCAGGCCCGGGCCCAACTCGAAGGGACCACGATCAAGGCGCCGGCCGCGGGGCGGGTGCTGACCGTGGCCGGCGGTGTCGGTGCCCGGGTCACCGCCGGCGGCGCGTTCATCCAGTTGAGTGACGTGGCCAAGATGCAGGTCCAGGCCAGCTTCCCGGAGGCGGACGCGGTCCGGATCGCGTCCGGGCAGTCCGCCACGGTCACGCTCGCCGACCGGCCCACGCCGCTTCCTGCCACGGTCACCGGCGTCGACCCGGTTGGCACGGCCAGCGGCAAGCTGGTCACGTTCGGGGTGCGGCTGGCCTTCAAGAGCGCCCCGGCGGACCTGCTGGTGGGGCAGAGCGCGGGCGTCCAGGTCCAGGTCGCGGCGGCGGCGGACGTGCTGTCGGTGCCCGTCTCGGCGGTGCACGACCTGACCGGGAACGCCGGCACGGTCACGGTGCTGCTGCCCGGCGGCCGGCAGGAGCGCCGGCAGGTGGGCGTCGGGTTGGTCGGCGACCAGAGCGTCGAAGTCACGTCCGGGGTGAGCGAGGGCGAAACGGTTCTGACCTCCTGAGTGTTGTTCACAGGTCGTTCCCAGCGCACCCCGAGCCGGCTCCAAGCCGGTACGGGTAGAAAGGGGTGCGGGCGGTGACGGTCGAGGAGGAGGCGCTGTTGTCGGGTCGGCACCCGGCCCGGCGGACGACCAGGGTGCTCGTGGTCGACGACGAGCCGAACATCTGTGCGCTGCTGTCCGCGACGCTGCGGCTGATCGAGTTCGAGGTGCGGGTCGCCGGCAACGGGCGGGACGCGCTTGTCGCCGCCACCGAGTTCGACCCGGACCTGGTGGTGCTCGACGTCATGTTGCCCGACCTGGACGGTTTCCAGATCGCCCAGCGGTTGCGCGCCCGGGAGGGTCGTCCGGTGCCGGTGCTGTTCCTGACCGCCCGGGACGCGGTCGAGGACCGGATCTCCGGGCTGACCGTCGGCGCGGACGACTACGTCACCAAGCCGTTCAGCCTCGAGGAGGTCGTGCTGCGCATCCGGGCGATCCTGCGGCGCAGCCAACCCGAGAGCTCGGCCGAGGAGGACGGCGTGCTGCGCTACGCCGACCTGGAACTGGACGAGGACGCCCACGAGGTGCGCCGGGGCGGCCGGATCGTGGAGCTGTCCCCGACCGAATTCAACCTGCTCCGGTACCTGCTGGTGAACGCCGGGCGGGTGGTCAGCAAGGCGCAGATTCTGGACCGGGTGTGGAGCTACGACTTCGGCGGCGACGGCCGGATCGTGGAATCGTACGTCTACTACCTGCGCAAGAAGATCGACCGGTGGGAGCCGCCGCTCATCCAGACCGTCCGGGGCGTGGGCTACGCGCTGCGGATGCCGCGCGGCCCGGACGAATGAGCCCGGCGCGGCTGCGGCCCCGGCGCTGGCGACACTGGACCCTGCGCTCGCGGCTGGCCGTGTCCATCGCGGCGCTGGCCGCGGTGGCGCTCGTGGCGGCCAACGCCGCCGGCCTGTTCCTCTACCGGGGCTACCTCCAGGACCGCATCGACGAGCAGTTGCTGTCGATCAGCCGGCCGCTGAGCGGCCAGCCGCCGGTCGTGGAGCCGGGGGAGGGGTTGGCCAACCGGCCACGCCCCCGGGGAGAGTTCGGGCCGGGGCTGTTCCGGTACACGTACTCGCCGAGCGGCGAGCTGATCACCACGGGCGGCGACACGGGCGCCGCCGCCGACCTGTCCCCGCCCGCCCTCGGCGCGTTCGCCGACCTCAAGCGCCGGGCCGACGGCGGTCGCCCGTTCACCGTCCCGTCGCTGGACGGCGCGGAACGCTGGCGGGTCATCGCGTTCAACCGGGGTCCCACCGGAGGACTCGGCGTGCTCGCGGTCTCCATGCGCGAGTCCGACGCGACCGCCGACGGCCTGCTCGTCATCGACCTCGCGGTCATCCTGGGCGTGCTGCTGCTGATCGCGCTCGTCGCCGCCTGGGTGGTCCGGCTCGGGCTGCGCCCGCTGACGAGCATGGAGTCCGTGACCGCCGGCATCGCCGCCGGGGACCTCTCCCTGCGGGTGGCGGACACCGACCCGCACACCGAGCCGGGCCGGCTCGGCGCCGCCATGAACGCCATGCTCGCCCGGATCGAGGCCGAGGTCGCCGCGCGGGCCGACTCCGAGCGGCGGCTGCGCCAGTTCGTCGCCGACGCCTCGCACGAACTGCGCACCCCGCTCACCTCGATCCGCGGCTTCGCCGAGTTGTACCGGCGCGGCGGCGCACCGCCCGGCCCGCCGCTGGACGAGGCGATGGGCCGGATCGAGAACGAGGCCGCCCGCATGGGCCTGCTCGTCGAGGACCTGCTCCTGCTCGCCCGCCTCGATCTCCAGCGGCCCCAGCGGCGGGTGCCGGTGGACCTGCTGGAGATCGCCGCCGACACCATCCGGGACGCGCACGCCCGGACGCCCGGCCGCGTCATCCGCCTGTCCGCGCTGGACGAGTCGTCGGAGACCTTCGAACCGGTCACCGTGCTGGGCGACGAGCACCGCCTCCGTCAGGTGGCGACGAACCTGGTCGCGAACGCGTTGCAGCACACGCCCGACTCGGCCGAGGTCACGGTTCGGGTCGGGCGGCTGGACCCGCGCGTCGCCGGTACCTCGGCCGACCGGGTGGTGGCGGTCGGGCCCGGGTACGGGTTGACCACGCGGGCGGCGGTCCTGGAGGTCTCGGACACCGGGCCGGGCGTGGCGGCCGAGCACGCCCAGCGGGTCTTCGAGCGGCTCTACCGGGTGGATCCCAGCCGCGCCCGCAACGCCGGTGGTTCCGGACTGGGCCTGGCGATCGTGGCCGCCATCGTCCTGGCGCACGGCGGCCGGGTGGAACTGGACCCGGGGCGGGCGCCCGGTGCCACCTTCCGGGTCATCCTCCCCGGCACCTGAATCGGGTGATTCCCAGCCCGCTTTGAGCCAACGTCGGGTGACCTCCGAGCCACCCGTACCAGGCTGTCCGCCATGCGTCTGCGACGACCGGCCGTGCCCGCGCGGCCCGTGCTGCTGATGAACGCGGCGCTCGGGGCGCTGCTGCTGGCCGGGGCCGGTTGGGCCTACACGCTGGTGGCGAAGCCGGCGGAGGCGAGCGCCACCGACCGGGGCGGCACCCGGACGGTGGCCGTGCAGCAGGGCGCCGTCACCGCCACGGTCACCGCCTCCGGCTCGGTGGCCAGCGCGTCGACCGCGACGGCCGAGTTCGTCACGGCCGGGACGGTGACCGCGATCCGCGTGCACGTGGGCGACAAGGTCAAGAAGGGCGCGGTCCTGGCGACCGTGGACGCCTCGGCGGCCCAGCGGCAACTCGACGCCGCGAAGGCGAACCTGACGGCCGCGCGGGCCGCGCTGACCCGGGCGCAGGACGCGGGCACCGAGACGGCCGACGCGCAGGCCCAGGTGACCCAGGCCGAGTTGGACGTCGAGCAGGCGCAGGGGGCGGTGGACGGCACCACGCTGACCGCGCCGATGTCCGGCACCGTGGTCGCGATCAACGGCACGGTCGGCGGGGCGAGCGGCGGCACCTCGGGCGGCGGCAACAACGCCGGCGGCAACTCCGGTGGCACCGGAAGCAGCGGCGGCTTCATCCAGATCGCCGACCTGACCAAGCTGGAGGTCAACGCGTCGGTGGCCGAGGCCGACGCGACCAAGCTGCGGCTCGGCCAGCCGGCGACGGTCACCTGGAACGCACTGCCGGACGCGCAGGTCGCCGGGAAGCTGGCCGCGATCGACCCGAACGCCACGACCACCAACAACGTCGTCCAGTACGGGGTCACCGTGAGCCTGGACGACCGGCCCGACCTGTCCCGCCCCGGGCAGACCGTGCAAGTCTCGATCACCACCGGGCAGGTGGCGGACGCGGTCTACGTGCCCGCGGCCGCGGTCAGCACGGCCGGCGGCCGGCGGACGGTCATCGCCGCCACCGCGACCGGGCAGCAGGTCCGGCAGGTGGAGGTGGGCCTTGAGGGCGACCAGTTCACCCAGATCATCTCCGGCGTGGAGGTGGGTGAGGAGGTCGTCATCCAGATGAACTCCTCCACCGGCTCCGGCAACCCGTTCCGCAACGGCGGCGGGTTCCCCGGCGGCGGGCCGGGCGGTGGCGTCCCCGGTGCCGTCCCCGGCGGGCAGGGTCAGCCGGGTGGCGGGCAGCGGGGCGGGCGATGAGCGGGCGACCCGTCCTGGACGTGCGCCGATTGACCAAGGTGTACGGCGCCGGCGAGGCCGCGGTGCACGCCCTGCGGGGCGTCTCGCTGACCGTGCAGCGGGGCGAGTACGTGGCGATCATGGGCTCGTCCGGCTCCGGCAAGTCCACCCTCATGAACATCCTCGGCTGCCTCGACGTGCCCACCGGCGGCCGCTACCTGCTCGACGGTGTTGACGTGAGCCGCCTGGCCGATCGGCAGCTCGCGCTGGTCCGCAACCGGCGCATCGGCTTCGTTTTCCAGTCCTTCAATCTGATCCCGCGCACCACGGCGTTGGCGAACGTGGAGCTTCCGCTGGCGTACGCCGGGGTCAAGGCGGCCGAGCGGCGGCGTCGTGCCGTGGCGGCGCTTTCGGCGGTGGGGCTGGAGGGGCGGGCCCGGCACGAGCCGAACCAGCTCTCCGGCGGGCAGCAGCAGCGGGTCGCGCTGGCCCGCGCGCTGGTCACCGAGCCGGCGCTGCTGCTGGCCGACGAGCCGACCGGTAATCTGGACAGCCGCTCCACCGAGGACGTACTCGGCGTCTTCGCCGAGCTCAACGCCGCCGGTCGCACCATCGTGATGATCACCCACGAGCCGGATGTGGCGGACCGCGCCGGCCGGCTGATCCGGCTGTTCGACGGCGAGATCGCCGAGGACAGTGCGCGGGCGGGGGCGGCGGCGTGATCGCCCTCGGCGCCCGGCGCGGGGCGGGCCACGCGGGAAGCACCGCGGACGCGAATCTAAGGAAGGTGCCGTGAGCTTCGGCGAGATCATGCGCTTCGCGGTGCGCGGCCTCGCCGCGAACAAGCTGCGCTCGGCGCTGACCATGCTCGGCATCCTGATCGGCGTCGCCTCGGTGATCCTGTTGATCGCGGTCGGCAACGGCGCGGGCAAGTCGGTTCAGGACAGCATCGAGGCGCTGGGCGCCAACACGATCACCATCGGCACCGCCGGCGGGGGCGGCGCCGGCCAGCCGTCCAGCAGCAGCAACGCGCTGACCGTCGACCTCGCCGACGCGCTGCGCGACCGGTCCCTGGCGCCGCACGTGGCCAGCGTCTCGCCGGTGGTCACCACCGCCACCACCCTGGTGTTCGAGGGGACCGACCACGCGGTGAACCAGCTGGCGGGTACCACGCCGAGCTACTTCGCGGCCTCGAACAGCCCGGTGGGGCGCGGCGCCGCGTTCACCGACGAGGACGTGACGCAGGGGCGTCGGGTGCTGGTGATCGGGCAGACCGTCGCGGATGAGTTGTTCGGCACCGTGGACCCGGTCGGCAAGCAGGTCACCGCGGGCGGCGCCCTGTACACAGTGGTGGGTGTGCTGGCCGCCAAGAGCGAGGCCGGATTCAACGACCCGAACGACGTGGCGGTCGCGCCGGTGACCGCGGTGCGCCAGACGCTCACCGGGTACGGGTCGCTCACCTCGATCCTCATCGAGGCGGCCAGCGCCGATCAGGTCAGCGACGCCCAGGACGAGGCGACCGCGATCCTCAACGAGCGGTTGAAGGTGACGGATCCGAGCAACCCGCCGTACCGCATCCAGAACGCGTCCCAACTGCTGGCCACCCGGACCCAGACGGCCGACACGTTCACCGTGCTGCTCGGCGCCGTGGCCGGGATCAGCCTGGTGGTCGGCGGCATCGGGATCACGAACATCATGCTGGTCACGGTCACCGAGCGGACCCGCGAGATCGGCATCCGCAAGGCGCTCGGCGCCCCGCGCCGGGTGATCCTCACCCAGTTCCTGGCCGAGGCGACCATGCTCAGCCTGGTCGGCGGCGGGCTCGGCGTCGCCGCCGCGCTGATCGGCAGCCGGTTTTCCATCGTGGGCGTGCGGCCGGTCGTGGTACCCGGCTCGGTGCTGCTGGCGCTGGCCGTCTCGGTCGCCATCGGCCTCTTCTTCGGCAGCTTCCCGGCCAGCCGGGCCGCCAAGCTGCGCCCCATCGACGCGTTGCGGTACGAGTGACAGGACGATCCTCAATGGCTGAGCACTGGCGGCGGGAGCCCGGCGTGCACCGGGACACCACGACGATGGAGCTGTACGAGTCCGACGACAGCACCGCCGGCCCCGCCCCGACCGGCGCCGGCGATCCGGCCGACGGTTCCGCCGACGTCAATGATCTCCCCGGCGTCGATGACCCCGGCGACGATCCGGACGACCTGACCGAGCAGCTCGCCACCGCCGCGCCGCGCCGCTGGTGGAACCGCACCACCCTGTACCTCGCGGGCGCCCTGCTGCTGGTGGCCGGCTTCCTCAGCGGCTTGCAGGTGCAGAAGAGCTACGGGTCGTCCCCGGGCGGCAACCGCGGGGAGGGGAGCTTCCCGGCGGGCGCGGCCGGCGCCTTCGGCCGCCAGGGCGCCCCCGGCCAGCAGGGCGGCGGCCCCGGCGCGGCCGGTGCCGGCGGCGGGAGCACCACCGGCACGGTGAAGCTGATCGACCACGGCACCGTCTACGTGCAGACCGCCAGCGGTGACGTGATCACGGTCAAGACCACCGGCAACACCAAGGTGGGGGTCACCCGGGCCGGCAAGCTGACCGACCTCAAGGCCGGCGACTCCGTGACCGTGCAGGGCTCCGCCGGCAGCGACGGAACGGTCACCGCGACCGCGGTCACCGCCGGCCCGAAGTAGGCCAGGGCCGTGCTCAGGCCCCCGCGGCCGCGGCGGCCCGAAGCTGGCCGGCGGTGCGTGCGCCCGGCCGGGCAGCCGGCGCCGTACCGTCCCGTCCGCCGCTGCCCTCGGCGGCCGCTGCCAGCAGGTCCGGGTCGAGGCAGAGGAACTCGGCCAGGCTGCGCTGCGCCGGCGTCAGCTCCCGCAGGCCAGCCGGCACCGGCGGCTCCACCGCCTCCCCGGCCACCTCGTCGGCCTGCACGGCCACCAGCCAGCCCAGGTACAGCGCCCGCAGGTCGCCGGCGAGCAGTTCGGCGCGCACCGGCAGGATCGGCGCCAGCCGCCCCTCGCCGCCGGTCGCCCAGTCCTCGCCGGTGTCCTCCAGCGTCTGGGTGAAGTCGAGGATCACCCCGTCGCCGTCCGCCCAGGCCGCCTCGCAGTAGCGCACGGCCGTGTCCAGCTCCAGCACGCCGGCCGGGACCCGGAAGAGCACCTGCCGGGTACCCCAGTTGGTCAGGTGCAGGTGGGCGTCGAACAACTCGGCGATCAGTTGCCGGACGTCGCCGGTGAAGTCGGCCCAGTCGTACGCCCCGATGAAGCTGGTGCGGGTGACGCGCGCCGGTGGCGACAGCTCCCGCAACTCGGCGACCTGCCGATCGGTCAATGGTCGGTCAATGGCGACGAACTCGTAGTACTGGTACTCGCTCACCGTCGCCCTCCCGTACGGGTCACCGGGGGAGGCTATCGGACCATCGCCCCCCACACAGCCCCGTTTAGCTCCAGGGTCCGTTGCCGAGGCTTATCCACAGTGCTGTGGATAACTGCGCCCCCTGTGGATAACCCTGGGGATGCGGCTCAGCCGCGCAGGTAGGCGAGGACCGCCAGGACCCGGCGGTGGTCGTCCGGGGCCGGAGGCAGGTCGAGCTTGGCGAAAATATTGGCGATGTGTTTCGCGACCGCCGCCTCGGTCACCACCAGGGTGCGGGCGATGGCGGCGTTGGAACGGCCCTCGGCCATCAGCGCCAGCACCTCGCGCTCGCGCGGGGTCAACCGCTGTACCGGGTCCCGGCGGCGGCTGAGCAGGTGGCGGACCACCTCGGGGTCGACCACCGTGCCGCCGGCGGCGACCCGTTCCAGCGTGCCGACGAACTCCTCCACCTCGCCGACCCGGTCCTTGAGCAGGTACCCGACCCCGGCGCCGCCGGATTCCAGCAACTCGGCCGCGTAGGTCTGCTCCACGTACTGGCTGAGCACCAGCACGGCGAGCGCCGGGTCGGCGGCGCGCAGGGCGATGGCGGCACGCAGGCCCTCGTCCGAGTACCCGGGCGGCATGCGCACGTCGGTGACGACGGCGTCCGGAGCGTGCTCCGCGACGGCCGCGGTGAGCGCGGTCGCGTCGCCGACGGCGGCGACCACCTCGTGCCCGAACCGGGCGAGCAGGCCGACCAGCCCCTCCCGCAGCAGCACCGCGTCCTCCGCGAGGACTATCCGAAGGCGGCGCACGGCAGTTCCAGGCGCAGCAGGGTCGGGCCGCCGGGCGGGCTGGACAGGCGCAGCCGACCGTGTGCCACGGCCACCCGGTCGGCCAGCCCGGTCAGGCCGGAACCGGCGGCCGGGTCGGCGCCGCCGGCACCGTCGTCGCGGATCTCGAGCACGAGAAGATCCTCCAACAGCCGCCCCCGGATCGCCGCCCGGACCGCCCCGCTGTGCTTGGCCACATTGGCCAGCGCCTCGCAGACCGCGTAGTAGGCGGTCACCTCCACGTTCGCCGGCAACCGGCGGGGCAGCGCGATGTCCACGTCGACCGGCACCGGGGAGCGGGCCGCGGCGTCCCCGACCGCCGCCGCGAGGCCCCGGTCGGTGAGCACCTGCGGGTGCACCCCGCGGATCAGTTCACGCAGGTCGGCCAGGGCCAGCTTGGCCTGCTCGTGCGCCTCGGTGACCCGGGCGGCGGCGGGCGAGCCGGCGGGCAGGTCCAGGCGGGCCAGGCCGAGCGCGACGGTCAGCGCGACCAGCCGCTGCTGCGCCCCGTCGTGCAGGTCCCGCTCGATGCGCCGCCGCTCCAGTTCGAACGCGTCCACGAGGCGCTCCCGGGACCGGGCGATCTCCACGAGCCGCTCGCCCAGTTCCGAGTCCCGCGGCGCGAGGACCGCCCGGGTGAGCGCGCCCCGGGCGGCGGCCCACGCCGTGACCGGGTAGGCCGCGACGGGCAGGAGCAGCAGGCCGAACAGCACGAACAGCAGCGACCAGTAGCCGGCCTCCGGTGGCCCCCAGACGGGCGTGGCGATCAGCGTCGCGGGCACGCCGACGGCGACCCCGACCATGCCGAGGTCGATCCACCACAGGGCGAGCAGGCTCAGCATCGTGTAGCCGAACTCGCGCCAGGTCGCCTGCTCGGTGAGCCGGGTCCGCAGCCAGGCCGCCAGGCCCCGCCGCCGCGGGCGCCGGTGCGGGTTCGGGGCGGGGTCGGCGTCCACCAGGCGCAGCCGCCAGCGCTCGAACCGGGCCACCACCATGCCGGAGAGCGCGATGCCCAGGAACAGCACCAGGCCCACCAGCACGATCACCAGCAGCACGCCGGCGGTGATCATCGCCAGCAGCGTGAAGAACGTGGCCGCGCCGAGCAGGATCCCGGAGAGCAGGTACGCCAGCGCGCGCCAGGGCCAGGCCGAGGCGAGGAAGCTCAGCGGCCGCAGTGTGAGGGCCTGCCAGGCGGTGCGCGCGGTCACCAGGCGACGGTACCGGCGGGCCGGGCGGGGCGCGGTAGCCCCAGCACTAGGGTCTACCGGTTTCCCGCCGGCCGCCTAGCATCGCTGACGTGATGGATCCGAACGCTTACCTCTCCGTGGTGGCCCAGCGCATCCAGGCGCAGAAGGGCACCGTCCAGCAGACGCAGGTGGGTCCGCTGTCGGCGCTGGTGGGCGACGTGTACTCAGCGAGCGTGGCGGCCATGGGCAACCTGCGGCTGTGCGTGGTCGCCGTGGCGCTGGCCGACGTGAACGCGTTCGTGGTGCGGGATTTCACCGCGCACGCGAACCAGTTCGCCATGCGCAGCACGATGGGCACGCTCGGCTTCGGCACGGCGCTGGTGACGGCCGTCGGGTTCGTCTCGCCACGGGTCACCCCGGACGCGATCGCCGCCGCGACGGCGAAGCCGGGCATGCAGTTCGCCGCCACCACCCGCCCGGTCGTGGTGGACCTGACCAGCGGCGGGCTGCACACCTTCACCGGCACACAGATGTGGGGCTGGGCGATGCAGAGCACCTTCCGCAGGAAGATCTTCGAGGCGTTCCCCACGCCGGCCGAGGCGTACGCGCAACTGCACCAGCGTCGGTCCTAGAAGGCGATGAGCTTGTCGCGGTTCGTCGGGGCAAGATCTACTGGTGGTGTGGTTACTCTCCGTGTGTGAGTGCTGACGCGCTCCCGCCCGGTTCGTGATCGGTTAGGTGGCGGGCCGACACGGCTCGGGACTGCGGCCGGCTGGTCGTACCGGCAGGTTAGGGTCGGGGGCGTTCACCCGTCGGGCAGCTCAGCATCTGGGGGATCCTGTGGCCGACCAGTTCGTCCATCTTCATGTGCACAGCGAGTACTCGATGCTGGACGGCGCTGCTCGGATGAAGGAGATGTTCCAGGAGGCGAACAGGCTGGGGATGCCGGCGGTCGCGGTGACTGATCACGGCAACATGCACGGAGCGTACGACTTCTATCAGAAGGCGAAGGCCGCCGATGTCACGCCCGTCATCGGGATCGAGGCATACATCGCGCCGGCGTCACGGTTCGATAAGAAGCGGATCTTCTGGGGTACCCCGGCGCAGAAGCGGGACGACGTGTCGGGTAACGGCGCGTTCACGCATATGACGATGTGGGCGCGCAATGCCGAGGGCCTGCACAACCTGTTCCGGCTCAACTCGCTGGCTTCGATCGAGGGACATTACAACAAGGGCCGGATGGACGCCGAGCTGATCTCGCGGTACGCCTCGGGGATCATGGCAACGACGGGGTGCCCGTCCGGGGAGGTGCAGACCCGGCTGCGGTTGGGGCAGGTTCAGGAGGCTTACGACGCTGCCGCCCGGTACCAGGAGATCTTCGGTAAGGAGAACTACTTCCTTGAGCTGATGGACCACGGTCTGGAGATCGAGAAGCGTGTCCGGGACGGCCTGTTGGAGATTGGCCGTAAGTTGGACCTGCGTCCCGTGGTGACCAACGACTCGCACTACACCTATGCCGGGCAGGCCGAGGCGCACGACGCGCTGCTGTGTGTGCAGACCGGCAGCACCCTGTCGGACACCAACCGGTTCCGCTTCGAGGGCTCCGGCTATTACCTCAAGTCAGCGCAGGAGATGTACGGAGTCGACGGCTCGGACGTGTGGCAGGAGGGCTGCCGTACGACGTTGCTGATCGCGGAGCGGGTCGAGACCGCCGGGATGTTCGAGTTCCGGAATCTGATGCCGCGGGCCCAGCTTCCGGCGGGGGAGACCGAGGAGTCGTGGTTCCGCAAGGAGGTCTGGGCCGGCATGGACCGGCGCTGGCCGGCCGGGTACGACGACGCCCGGCGGCAGCAGGCCGAGTATGAGATCGACGTCATCCTGAAGATGGGCTTTCCCAGCTACTTCCTGGTCACCGCGGATCTGGTGGCGTATGCGAAGGGGGAGGGAATCCGGGTCGGTCCGGGGCGTGGATCAGCAGCTGGCAGCATCGTCGCGTATGCCCTGGGGATCACAGACCTGGATCCGCTGCAGCACGGGCTGATTTTCGAGCGGTTCCTCAACCCCGAGCGCGTTCAGATGCCCGACATCGACATGGACTTCGACGAACGCCGGCGTGGTGAGGTCATCCGCTACGCGACGGAGAAGTACGGCTCGGATCGAGTTGCGCAGATCGCGACCTATGGGACGATCAAGGCCAAGGCGGCGATCAAGGACGCGACCCGGGTCCTGGGTTACCCGTTCGCCCTCGGTGACAAGATCACTAAGGCGATGCCGCCGGCGGTAATGGGTAAGGACATTCCGCTGGCGGGCATCTTCGACCCGGCGCATCCTCGGTATGGCGAGGCTGCTGAGGTCCGCAACCTTGTCGACAACGAGCCCGACGTCGCCGCGGTCATGAAAGTTGCCAAGGGACTGGAGGGCCTGGTCCGCCAACTCGGCGTGCACGCCGCCGGTGTCATCATGTCCGCCGAGCCGCTGATCGATGTCGTCCCGCTGTTGCAGCGTGACTCCGACGGCACCATCATCACGCAGTTCGACTACCCGACGTGCGAGTCGCTCGGCCTGCTGAAGATGGACTTCCTGGGCCTGCGCAACCTGACGATCATCGACGACGCGCTAAAGAACATCGAGGTCACGACGGGTAAGGCGCTGGACCTGTTGAGCCTGCCGCTGGACAACCGGCCCACCTATGAGCTGCTGGCCCGGGGCGACACGCTCGGCGTGTTCCAGTTGGACGGTGGCGGCATGCGTCAGCTGCTGAAGCTGATGAGGCCGGACAACTTCGAGGACATCTCCGCCGCGCTCGCGCTGTACCGGCCCGGCCCGATGGGCGCCAACTCGCATACCAACTACGCGCTGCGCAAGAACAACCAGCAGCCCATCGTGCCGATCCACTCCGAGCTGGAACAGCCGTTGGAGGAGATCCTCGGCCCGACGTACGGCCTGATCGTGTACCAGGAGCAGGTGCAGCGCGCGGCGCAGAAACTCGCCGGGTACAGCCTCGGCAAGGCCGACATGTTGCGCAAGGCGATGGGCAAGAAGAAGAAAGAGGTTCTGGACAAGGAGTTCGTGCCGTTCCAGCAGGGCATGCGGGACAACGGTTACTCCGACGACGCGATCAAGACGCTGTGGGACATCCTGGTCCCGTTCGCCGACTATGCCTTCAACAAGGCCCACACCGCCGGCTACGGGCTCGTGTCGTACTGGACGGCCTACCTGAAGGCCAACTTCCCGGCCGAGTACATGGCAGCGCTGCTGACGTCCGTGGGCGACAAGAAAGACATGATGGCGCTGTACCTGGCCGAGTGCCGGGCGATGGGGATCAAAGTCCTCCCACCGGATGTCAACGACTCCCTGGGGCCGTTCACCCCGGTGGGCAAGGACATCCGGTTCGGTCTCGGCGCGGTCCGGAACGTGGGGGAAAACGTCGTTCTGTCGGTCGTGCGTACCCGGGAGCAGAAAGGAAGATACGCCTCGTTCGAGGACTTCCTCACCAAGGCTGAGTTGGCCGTGTGTAACAAGAGGGCGATCGAATCCCTGATCAAGGCGGGCGCGTTCGACGGGCTCGGGCACACCCGCCGTGACCTGCTGGCCAACCATGACAGCGCGATCGACGCGGTGGTCGGACTCAAGCGGCAGGAGGCGAACGGACAGTTCGATCTGTTCGGGGAGCTGTCCGGCACCAACGAGGACACCAAGGTCGTGGGCTTGGACCTGGTGTTCACCGGGCAGGAGTGGCCGAAGAAGGAGAAGCTGGCCTTCGAGCGTGACATGCTCGGGCTCTACGTGTCCGATCATCCGCTGGCCGGCACGGAACACATCCTCAAGGCCAACAGCGAACAGGTGGTCAGCGAAATCCTGGGCGAGGAGACCCCGGACCGCAAACCGGTGGCATTGGCCGGGATGATCTCCAGTGTCACGCGGCGGATCACCAAACAGGGTGCCCCGTGGGCGATCATCACGCTCGAAGATCTCACCGGCAGCGTCGAGGTGCTGTTCTTCCCCAAGTCGTACGAGTTCCTCGGGCAGCACCTGATCGAGGACACGGTGGTGCGGGTCGCGGGGCACACCAGCGTGCGGGATGGGGCGATCAGCGTGTTCGGGCAGGACATGGCAATCCTCGACGTGTCCGCGGCGATCGCTGGCGGCGAGCCACCCGTCGTGTTGAACCTTCCGTTGGACCGCATCACACCGCCGTTCGCCGACGACCTCGCGCGGGTGTTGCAGTCGCACCCCGGGGACGCGCCGGTGCAGATGCGGGTACGGCGGCCCACAGGGGGCTCCATTGAACTGGCCTGCCACAAATTCCGGGTCAACAACGATCAGGCGTTCCGCTCCGAGGTCAAGGCGCTGCTAGGTGCTGGCGGAATCGAGTAAGCCGGTGGGTAGCCGAGCTCCGGTCGCGGTTCTGGACGCGGCCCGACTTCGGGCACACGGGTGTGCTTGGTGAGTCGGTGTGGGAGAGGTGCGGCGTGACCGACTGGACGGTGCACACGGCGGGCAGCACGCGTGAGGAGGTTGCCTGCGCCCGCTGTAGCGGGGCCGCCTATCTGACCGCGACGATTCCGCACCCGGGCTGGGACAGCCCCGTCGGCCGGCGCTTCGCTGGCAGCCGAACGATCGCGCTGTGCCCGCGGTGCGATGCACATGACCCGGCCAGCCAGGGACTGTTGGCCTACTTCGCCATCCATGGCGAGGTCACCGCGGACACCGCGGACACCTTCGCCGTCCTCGTCCGTGCCTGGGTCAGCGCGCCGCGCCCCACCGGCGTCGATCCGCGCGTCCTCGATCGGGAAATCGAGGCGTGGCACCGCGACCCGAACAATCCCGAATAGGGGTTCGTTGCCGCCCGTCCGGGGCAGTTGGCGACCCTACGAAGGCGCCGGAAGCAGCGCTCCTTGATGACGTGAGGCCGGCGGTCGACGACGTGAAACGGCAACAGGCCGACCGGCGACGCTTCGCAGGGCACGCTCCACCGCCACGACCGGGTACAACCGGCGATCCAGATCATCCGTAGGCAGCAACTCGGCGTCGTGGCACGCCTGCCTCAGCTTCTGCGGGTCGACGTATCCCAGGTCGGCCACGAGCAACCCGTCCCGCAGCAGCCGTGCCAGCAAGGGCAGCCCATGACGGCGCAGGCCCAAGCCCATCAGGCCAGCCAGGTTCTCCCTGACCGGTGGATTGACCACCTCCGCCGGCATACCCATCCGTTCCAGCCGTTGGCGTAGCAACAGCTTGCGCCGCCGCCAGTGCTGCGGAAGCCATTCACCGAACCGGATCAGTTCCGGCGACGCCAACGGCGTCACCGGCCACAGCCCGCGCCTGAGGTACAGCGGGTTGTGACAAGCAGCGTACTAGTACCAGCACTAGGTCGGACCTGCACGGCTGGCGTGCCGGTACGAGCGTCCGGGTCACCTTCCCGGACGGGGAGTCCGCCGTGCTGCGGGTCGCCAGGCTCCTCCCGGACAACCTGCGCCTGCCGGCGCCCCTGCTGCTCGACCGGGTCACGGTCCGCGGGCACGACCCGGCCGCGTTGACGGAGCTGGTCTACGCGTCCACAGTGGTCACTCCGCCGGCCGGGCTGGGCGTCCGTCTGGTGGACGTGCCCTCGTACGCCCGCGGTGCCGACGCCGAGGAGGACCGGTTGGTGCGGATCTTCGTGCTGGTCCTGATCGGCATGTCGGTCGGGTACACGCTGCTGGCGGTGGTGAACACGCTGCTGATGGCGACCGTGGACCGGCGCCGGGAGTTCGCCGTGCTGCGGCTGGCCGGCGCGACCCGGCGGCAGATCCTCCGCGCGGTCGCCGCCGAGTCCGCCGTGGTGGTGGCGGTGGGTGCGCTGCTCGGGCTGGGGGTGGCGGTGGTGGCGCTGCTCGGCGTCCGGGCCGGTGTGGCGCAGCACGTGCAGGCCCCGGTGGATCTGATCCTGCCGGTGGGTCCGAACGCGGCGGTGGTGGCGGCCTGCCTCGTGCTGGCGCTGGCGGCCAGCGTCCTGCCCGCGCTCAGGACGGCGGGATCGCGATGAGGAAGGCCCGGAGCACGGCGGCCAGGTCGGGCGCGGCGGGCGCGGGGGCCGGGATCAGGGGCGCGTCCGCCTGGCGGATGCGTCGGTGCAGCTCCGGGAGCCGCTGGCCGGGCCCCACGCCGTACTCCGTTTGGCTCCGCCGGGTCAGGGCAACCGGCCGTCGTGCGGACGGACGACATCCGGGCCACCGCCCGCCGGACCCTGGTCGTCATCGGTGTGACGCTGGCCGCCGCCGTCGTCCTGCTGCTGGCGTACCTCACCCGGCGGGTGCTGGCCTGGGTCGGCCTCGCCGTGTTCGTGTCCGTCGCCCTGGATCCGGTCGTCAGCTGGCTGGAGCGGCGGGCCGCCTGGCTGCGCCGCTCCGTCGCCACGCTGCTGGTCTACCTGGCCGTCGTGGCGCTGCTGTCCGCGCTGGCCGCGGCGGTCGCGGCGCCCCTGACGCGGCAACTGGCCCAGCTGGTCGACCACTTCCCGCACCTGCTCCAGCAGGTGCGCCAGGGGGACGGGCCGCTGGGTCACCTGCTCGCCCGGGCCCGGGTGCTGGACTACCTGGTCCGGCACGAGCACCAGGTGCGGGCCGCGATCGGCCGGATCGTCGGCCCGGCCAGTTCGATCCTGCTGGGCGCCGCCAGCGCCGTGTTCGGCACCATCACGGTGTTCGTGCTGTCGTTCCTGATGGTGGTGCAGGCGCCCCGGGTCAAGGCGGCGGTCCTGGACCGGGCGCCGCCGGCGCAGCGGGAGTGGGTCCGCGGGGTCGGCATCCGGTGCGCCCACGCGGTGACCGGGTACGTCAGCGGGAACCTGCTGATCAGCCTGATCGCCGGCGCCCTCAGCTGGGTGGCGCTGGCCCTGCTCGACGTGCCGTACAGCAGCCTGCTGGCCCTGCTCGTGGCGCTGCTGGACCTGCTGCCCCTGGTCGGGGCGACGGTCGGCGCGGTCATCGCGTGTAGCGCGGCGTTCCTGCGCTCGACCTCCGCCGGCGTCATCATGATCGTCTTCTTCGTCGTGTACCAGCAGTTCGAGAACCACCTGCTCCAGCCGCTGATCATGTCCCGGGCGGTCCAGTTGAGCCCGCTCACCGTGCTGATCGTGGTGCTGGTCGCCGCCGAACTGGGCGGCATCCTGGGTGCGCTGGTCGCGATGCCGGTCGCGTCGATCCTGCGCACGATCGGCTGCGAGGTGTGGGCGAACCGTCGTGCCCTCCGGCCGGGCCCCCGGACGCGCTGGCCGCCCAGGCCGGGGGAGGGTGGTCCGCCGCACGGGACGAACGAGCGCGGCGGCTGACCGCCCGGCCCGCCCGCGGACCCGCGCCGGGCTGCGGCCACCTCGCCGGGCCGCTGCCGGGCCCGCGACGAGTTGGCGGCCGCCGACCCTCCCGGCGGCCCGCTACGGGTATTCGTCCACTCTGGGCGGTCGGACCAGGTCCCGGTACCGCCGGTCACTCGCGCCGTAGATGGCGAAGTTCAGGCGGGCGTCGCTCAGGCTCAACTCGCCGTTCGGACCGCCGCGCACCACGCTCGCGTCGGCGTCGCCCTGGCCGTCGTCGGTCCAGTAACACACCGGGCAGGTTCGGCATCCGGTTCGGTAGCCACAGCACGGACATCTGGGGAGCAAGAGCTGACCCACGCGGGAACGCCTCCGGGTTCGCCGGGAGGGGAGAGGGGACCGGCAAACGTTAGCCCGTATCTTGGGCGAACGTAAGGCGGGCGGGCGAAATGAATACTTGCGAGACTGGTGGGATGTACGACTTCGACGTGCTGGTCCTGGGCTCCGGGCCGGGCGGGCAGAAGGCGGCCATCGCGGCCGCCAAGCTGGATCGGCGGGTCGCGCTGGTCGAGCGGCGCCACATGATCGGCGGGGTGTGCATCAACACCGGCACCATCCCCTCCAAGACGCTGCGCGAGGCGGTCCTCTACCTCACCGGCCTCAGCCAGCGGGAGATGTACGGCCAGAGCTACCGGCTCAAGGACGACATCACCGTCGGCGACCTGGCGGCGCGCACCCAGCACGTCATCGGCCGCGAGGTGGACGTCATCCGCAGCCAACTGGTCCGCAACCGGGTGCAGTTGATCACCGGTACCGGGCGGTTCCACGACCCGCACACGATCGTGGTCGCGCAGGGGGAGGGCGGCGACCACAAGGTCAGCGCCGAGAAGATCATCGTGGCCGCGGGCACCCGGCCGGCCCGCCCGGGCAGCGTGGACTTCGACGACCGCACGATCATCGACTCGGACGGCATCCTCCGGCTCGACCACGTCCCCCGCTCGATGGTGGTGGTCGGCGCCGGGGTCATCGGCATCGAGTACGCCTCGATGTTCGCCGCCCTCGGCACCAAGGTCACGGTGGTGGAGCGGCGCGAGCGGATGCTCGAGTTCTGCGACCTCGAGGTGGTCGAGGCGCTCAAGTACCACCTGCGGGACCTGCAGGTCACGTTCCGGTTCAACGAGACCGTCGCCTCGGTCGAGCGGCACCCGCGCGGCGCGCTGGCGCTGCTGGAGAGCGGCAAGCAGATCGCCGCGGACACCGTCATGTACTCCGCCGGCCGGCAGGGCATGGCGGACCACCTGGAGCTGGAGAACGCCGGCCTCACCTGCGACGACCGGGGCCGCATCCCGGTGGACGAGAACTTCCGCACCGCCGCGCCGCACATCTACGCCGTCGGCGACATCATCGGGTTCCCGGCGCTGGCCTCGACCTCGATGGAGCAGGGCCGGCTCGCCGCGCACCACGCCTGCGGCGAGCCCGCGCACGAGGTGCAGGCCATCCATCCCATCGGCATCTACTCGATCCCGGAGATCAGCTTCGTCGGGCGTACCGAGGACGAGCTGACCGCGGACCGGGTCCCGTTCGAGGTGGGGCTCGCCCGGTACCGCGAGCTGGCCCGGGGCCAGATCATCGGCGACTCGTACGGCATGCTCAAGCTGCTCGTCTCGCCCACCGACCGGACCCTGCTCGGGGTGCACATCTTCGGCACCAACGCCACCGAACTCGTGCACATCGGCCAGACCGTGATGGGCTGCGGCGGCACCGTCGACTACCTGGTCGACGCGGTCTTCAACTACCCCACGCTGGCCGAGTCGTACAAGGTCGCCGCGCTCGACGCGACGAACAAGATGCGCAGCGTGGCCCGCCTGCGCGACTGACCGGGGTGGTGCGCGGTGGCCCCGGTAGCGCGTCAGCGGGGACGGGGGCCGGTTCTGGGGGCGGTGGCCGCGGGTACCCGAAATGCTGGCCGGCTGCGACCGGCGTACGACCTCATCGACTGATGGCGGCCGTGGCCGCCCGGACCCGATAGGGATACTGGGCCGCATGGATCAGGTCGTTGTGGTGACCGGCGGCAGCCGGGGGATCGGCGCGGCGGTGGCGCGCGCCGCGGCGCGCGGGGGCTGGTCGGTGTGCCTGAGCTACCGCGCCGAGCGGGAGGCCGCGGAGGCGGTTGTCGCGCAGTGCCGGGACATCGGTGCCGCGGCGCTCGCGGTGCGGGCCGACGTGAGCGTGGAGGCGGACGCGCTGCGCCTGTTCGCGTCGGCGGAGGAGGGGCTGGGACCCATCGGCGGCCTGGTCAACAACGCGGGCGTGCTGGGCCCGCAGACCACGGTGGCGCGGATGGACGCGGCCCGCATCGAGCGGACCTTCGCCGTCAACGTGCTGGGCTCGTTCCTGTGCGCCCGGGAGGCGGTGCGCCGGATGGCGGCGACCGGCGGTGGCGCCATCGTGAACGTCTCGTCCCGGTCCGCCGTGCTCGGCTCCGCCTTCGAGTACGTGGACTACGCGGCGACGAAGGCGGCGGTGGACGCGTTGACCGTTGGGCTGTCGAAGGAGGTGGCCGCGGACGGCATCCGGGTCAACGGGGTCCGGCCGGGGATGATCGAGACCGACATCCACGCCAGCGGCGGCGAACCCGGCCGGGTGGCGCGGCTGGCCGGCACGATCCCGCTCGGTCGGGGCGGGCACCCGGAGGAGGTGGCCGAGGCCATCGTCTGGCTGCTGTCGCCCGCGGCGTCATACGTGACGGGCGCGATCCTGGACGTGGCCGGCGGCCGGTGAGCCCGCCGGATCCGGCCCGCCGCTTCCGGCTCACGGCGCGGCCGCCCGGAGGTACGCTCGGCCCGGCGGCCCCCTCGCCTCCCGCGACATCGCGGGGTGAGGAGGTGGCACACGCTCGCGCAAGCCCCGCCGGACTGGGGTCCGTATTCGGCCTGGGTCGGCGACATCACCACGCTCATGGTCGTCACCACCACCTCGCTGGTCGCGCTGGGGTGGTTCGAGCGCTTCCGCGCGCCGTGCATCGCGATCACCTTCCAGGGCACCGAGCCGTGGCGCCGGACGGGCCGGCTCAGCGACGGCACGGAGGTCGTCTGGGTGCGGCTCGGCGTGGAGAACCACGGCAAGAGCGCCGCCGTGGGCTGCGTGGGCCGGGTCATCTCGGTGACCACCGAGGGCAGCCACCGCGCCGACGTGGACCCGGTGCAGTTGCGCTGGGCCGGGGTGCCCCGATCGCGCGCGTTCCAGCCCATCGACCTGCGCCCGGGGCAGCGCGAGTACCTCAACGTGCTGCTGCTGCCCGGCGAGGGTAACTGGCGCCTGGTGACCTTCGAGGACCCCGACTTCGACCCCGGCTTCACGACGGAACTGCCCCGCGGCCAGAGCCACCTCGTCCAGGTGTCGGTGTTCGCCACGAACGCGAAGACCGGCGGCGCCTCGCTGATGGTCCAGGCGCCCCCGGAAGGCGGAGACCTCACCATCCGCCTGGTCTGACGGCTGCCTGGTCGCCCCCGGATCCGGCCCATGGTCAATGCGGGCCCGGCACCGTTCTGGTTGGCGTTTGACGGTCCGGACGACGACCACTTCTTCAACCCGGTGCGCGTCGAGCAGCTTGGTGACCATGCCCAAGGGTTGGCCCCATATCTCGCCCCGCGCAGTTGATCAAGTCCGCGGGTCCAGTTATCAAGCTTTGTCCACCTGGCGGCTCCCGCTCGGCCACCGAAGCCTCGTATTCTCCCGACGTCCATTCCCGCGAGGGCGGAGCTTATGTACAGGAACAGAAGCAGTTGGTTACTGACCGTGCCGGGCGTGCTGCTGACCGCAGGCGCGCTCACTCTCGCCAGCGGTACGGCCGCATTCGCCGAACCGGCGGCGGCCGCACCCGCGATCAGTGAAATCCACTACGACAACGTCGGTGCCGACACCGGCGAGGCGATCGAGGTCGAAGCCCCGGTCGGGTTCGACCTGACCGGCTGGCGCATCGTCCTCTACAACGGCGCCAACGGCGCGGCGTACAACACCAGGACGCTCAGCGGGGTCGTGCCGGCGGCCGGCGTGGTCGTCGAGTCCTACCCGACCGACGGCATCCAGAACGGGTCGCCCGACGGCGTCGCCCTGGTCGCGCCCAGCGGCACCGTCCAGGAGTTCCTCACCTACGAGGGAACCTTCACCGCGGTCGGCGGCCCGGCCGACGGGATGGCCGGCGTCGACATCGGCGTCGAGGAGACGGCGAGCACCCCGGTCGGCTTCTCGCTGCAGAAGATCGACGGGACCTGGCGGGCGCCGGCGCCGAACACCTTCGGCGTCCTCAACGGCGCCGGTGGCGGCGACGGCGAGGACCCGCCGCCCCCGGTCGGGTGCACCGTCGCCGTCGACCACACCATCGCCCAGGTCCAGGGAACCGGCAACGCCACGCCGCTGCCGGGTGCCCGGGTGACCGTCGAGGGCGTGGTGACCGCCGACCACCGCACCGGTGGCTACAACGGCGTCTACGTGCAGACCGCGGGCAGCGGTGGCGACCGTCCGGTTGCCGCCGGCACCGCCTCCGACGGCATCTTCGTCTACGTCGGCACGAACACGGCCAACCACCCGTCGGTCGCGATCGGTGACCGGGTGCGGGCCAGCGGCACGCTGAGCGAGTACAACGGACTCACCGAGCTGAACACCGCCGCCAAGACCGACGTGCAGATCTGCGAGCACAACGCGACCCTGCCGACCCCGGTCCCGATCAGCCTGCCGCTGTCCGACGACGCCCGCGAGTCGGTCGAGTCGATGCTGGTGGCGCCGGTCGGCCAGTTCACCGTCTCCGAGGTGTACAACACCAACCGGTACGGCGAGGTGGTGCTCGCCGCCGGCGACAAGGTCGCCCCGAACCCGACCGACCTGGCCCGCCCGGGCACGGACGCCGCCAAGCAGTTGGCCGCCGCGAACAAGGCCGGCCGGATCCTGGTCGACGACGGCAAGACCACCAACCTGTCCACCGTCGGGCTGCTGCCGCCGTACCTGTCCAAGGAGAACCCGCTGCGGGTCGGCGACACGGTCGAGGCGTTCGGGCCGTCGGTGCTGTCGTACGGCTTCGACGAGTGGCGCCTGCAGCCGACCACCCCGGTCAGCGCGGACACCCCGCCGGCGGGCCGGACCACCTTCAAGGCCACCAACCCGCGCACCCCGGCGCCGGCGAACGTCGGCGGCGACGTGCGGGTGGCCAGCTTCAACGTGCTCAACTACTTCGTGCACTTCGGTGGCGACGCCCGCGGCGCCGCCGACGAGGCCGGGCTGGCCAAGCAGGAAGCGAAGATCGTCTCGGCGATCCGCGCGCTGGGCGCCGACGTGGTGGCGCTGGAGGAGATCGAGAACTCGATCCGGTTCAACCCGAGCGACCCGCAGCAGGCGCTCAAGCGCCTGGTCGACGCGCTCAACGCCAAGGACGGCGCGGGGACGTGGGACTACGTCCGCAGCCCGGCCGACCTGCCCGGCCCGACCGAGCAGGACTTCATCACCACGGCGATCATCTTCAAGCCGGCGAAGGTCCAGCCCAAGGGGCCGGCGCGGTCGGTCAACGACGAGACGGTCTGGTTCAACGCCCGCGAGCCGATCGCGCAGGCCTTCACCGCCGGAACGACCTCGTTCATCGTGGTGGCCAACCACCTCAAGTCCAAGAGCGGCACGGGGACCGGCGACAACGCCGACACCGGTGACGGTCAGGGCAACTGGAACGGCGACCGGGTGCGGCAGGCCACGGCGCTGGCCGCGTTCGTCGACCGGGTCAAGGCCGACAGCGGCACCGAGGACGTGCTGCTGCTGGGTGACTTCAACGCGTACACCCAGGAGGACCCGATGCAGGTCCTCTACCAGGCCAAGTACAAGGATCTGAACAACACCGGCAAGGCCACCTACGTCTTCGGTGGCGAGTCCGGCTCGCTCGACCACGCGCTCGCCTCGCCGTCGCTGGCGTCGCGGGTCACCGGGGTCGACGTGTGGCAGATCAACGCGGTCGAGTCGTTCGCCTTCGAGTACGACGGGCTGGCCGCCTTCTACGAGCCGAACCCGTACCGGGCCAGCGACCACAACCCGATCGTGGTGGGTATCAGCACCCGCGCCAACCCGGTCAACCTGCAACTGCTGGGCATCAACGACTTCCACGGGCGGCTGGAGTCCCCGGAAAGCGTGGGCACCCAGCCGGTCGGCGGTGCCGCGCAGCTCGCCGGCCTGGTCGGCCAGCTGCGGGCGCAGAACCCGAACACCGCGTTCTTCTCGGCCGGTGACAACATCGGCGCGTCCACGTTCATCTCGGCCATCGACGGCGACACCCCGACGATCGACGCGCTGAACAGGATGGGCCTCGTCGCCTCGGCGGTGGGCAACCACGAGTTCGACAAGGGCGTCGCCGACCTCACCGGTCGGGTGGCCGACCGCGCCGCCTTCCCGTACCTGGGTGCCAACGTCTACCGCGGTGACACCCGGGTGCTGCCGGCGTACTCCGTCAGCGTCATCGGTGGGGTCCGGGTCGGCTTCGTCGGCGTGGTGACCGAGCAGACCGCGTCGCTGGTCAGCCCGGACGGCATCGCCGGCCTGACCTTCCACGACCCGGTGGCCGAGGCCAACCTGGTCGCCGGCCAGCTCAAGGACGGCGATCCGGCCAACGGCGAGGCCGACGTGGTGGTGCTGCTCGCCCACGAGGGCGCGGCGACGGAGCACATCGACTCCGCCGACGCGCTGGCCAAGGACCCGGTCTTCGGCAAGTTCACCCGGGTCGACGCCACGATCGACGCCATCTTCAGCGGCCACACCCACCAGCCGTACGCCTTCAAGCTCCCGGTTCCGGGGTCGGACAAGCTGCGTCCGGTGGTGCAGGCCGAGGACTACGGCAAGCGGCTGGGCAAGGTGACGCTCACCTTCGACCCGAACACGGGCTCGGTGACCGATGCCGACGCGCAACTGGTCGACGTGCTGGGTGCGCCGGAGGACCCGGCGGTGGCCGACATCGTGACCGCAGCCAAGGCCAAGGCCGCCGAGCTGGGCAAGGAGAAGCTCGGTTCGATCAGCGCGGACATCAAGCGGGCCTACACCGGCGGCAACGAGGACCGCGGCGCGGAGTCGGCGCTCGGCAACCTCATCGCCGACGTCCAACTCGCCGGCACCAGGGACGCCGGCCGGGGCGGGGCGCAGATCGCGTTCATGAACCCCGGTGGCCTGCGGGCCGACCTGCTGTACGGCACCGACGGCACGGTGACCTACGCGGACGCGTTCGCCGTGCAGCCGTTCGCCAACGACATGGTCACCAAGACCTACACCGGCGCCCAGATCAAGCAGGCGCTGGAGGAGCAGTGGCAGCCGGACGGCGCGTCCCGGCCGGTGCTGTGGCTCGGCGTCTCGAAGGGGTTCACCTACACCTACGACCCCGAGGCCGCCAAGGGCTCGCGGATCACCTCCATGACCCTCGACGGCACGCCGATCAGCCCGACGGGCACCTACCGGGTCACGGTGAACTCGTTCCTCGCCTCCGGCGGCGACAACTTCACCGCCCTCGGTGCGGGCACGAATTCGGCGACCACCGGCGACAACGACCTCACCATGCTGGTGAGCTACTTCGCCGCGAACTCGCCGGTCACCGCGGACACCCAGCCGCGGTCGACGGTCGGCAAGGCCGGTCCGCGGTGCACCACGACGATCACCGGCAAGTACAGCAAGCCGCTGGTGGTCAGCGCGGGCGTGACCTGCCTGGAGAACGCCGCGGTCGCCGGCGCCGTCACGGTCAACGCGGGCGCGTCCCTGGTGGTCACCGGCGGCAGCATCAACGGTCCGATCAACGCCACCCGGCCGGTCCTGTTCGACCTGACCGGTGTCACCGTCTCCGGCCCGGTCACGGTGTCCGGCGCGACCGGTGGGCTGACCATCACCAAGGGCAAGGTGAACGGCCCGGTGTCGGTCACCTCGAACAGCGGTGGGGTCCGGATCGACACGGTCACGATCAGCGGTCCGGTCACCCTGACCGGCAACTCCGGCAGCCAGCCGGTGGTGGTCGCCGCCAACACGATCAGCGGTCCGCTGGGCTGCTCGGGCAACACCCCGGCTCCGGTGAACGAGAGCCGGACGAACAAGGTGAACGGTCCGGCGACGGGGCAGTGCGCTCGCCTCTAGCCAGTACGTGAATCCCGGTCCGCGGTCGACTGTCGGCCGCGGACCGGCGCGCGTCAGGGGTCCGTTCACAGCTCGGGCGGCATTCCCCTGGCGATCATGGCTGCGGCTGCCCGGCATGCTTGAGGTTGCCGACGGATTGTCGAGTGATGCTGGATCGGGTTGCCCGCGCTGGCACGAGCGGTCCGGGCGGCCGTCGGATAGCTTGCCTTTATGCCCGTCATCGATCTGAGTGTGCCGCCGCCCACCCCGTCGGGTCGAAGGCCGCCGATAAACCCCCGGTTCTTGGCGGCACTGGCGTTACTCGGGCTTGGTTGCCTCAGCGGGGAGCCGGTGCATCTCGCCCCTGCCGTGCGATGCGAGTCACCGCAGACCGTTCTCGCGCACGAATTGGTCCATCCGGCCGCCGCGTGGTCAGAAGGTGCCCCACCCCCGGAGAGCGCCATTGTGCGCGTAACGGTCATATTGGATACCGAAACCGGGTGTGTTGCTTCAGTGCAGCGCTCCTCAAGCCGCTGACCCGACGCGTCGGCAGCTTCCGCGGCGGTCACCGGCGCGTGCTTGCCGTGTTCCGCCGCGAGCGGTCGGCAGCGCCGCAGGGCGGGCGGCTGCCCCGTCGATTGCTCACGCCGTGGGCGTCCACAAAGGGCCGGAGCCGGGTCCCGATGCCCGGGGCAGGGTCGAATCCCGCTCCGCGCAGTCCACCAGCACCTTGCCGACCGTCCCGGTCTGCACGGCCCGGTGGGCGTCAGCGGTGCGGTCGAGCGGAAAGCGGACCAGTGGCAGGCCGTGCTCCTCGCCGACCGGCAGGGCGCCGTCGCTGACCGCCGCGGTGACGTCCTCGACGGCGGCGGTGCGCGCCTGTCGGCCGGCCGTGTAGAGGACCAGGAACTGCAGGCGCGTGTTCAGCACCATGTTCTGCCCCACGTTGAGCTCGACCGGCTGGCCGCCCTCGTTGGCGTAGGTCGCGACGGTGCCGCGGGTACGCAGTACGGCGAGGTCCAGGGCGAGGTTCGCGCCCAGCGCCACCTCGGTGATGATGTCGACGCCGTCCGGGGCGACCGCGCGGATGGCGGCGGCCGGGTCCGCCGCGCGGTAGTTGATCACGTGGTGCGCGCCGGCCGCGGTGGCCAGCTTCGCCTTCCGCGGGCCGCTGACCGTGGTGATCACGGTGGCGCCGGCCCATCGGGCGAGCTGGATGACCGCGTGGCCGACGGCACCGGCCCCGCCGGCGGCCAGGACCGTCCGGCCGGCAAGGGCGCCGGGGTGCAGGCGGGGCGGGCCATCCTCGGCGACGGTCAGTGCGCGGTGCGCGGTGAGCGCGGGCACGCCGAGCGACGCGCCGGCGTCGAAGCTGACCTCGTCGGGCAGGGGCACGGCCTGGTCGGCGGGGACGATGGTGAGCTCGGCGGCGGTGCCGGTGGGCCGGCCGGCGGCGGCCATGAACAGCCACACCCGCTGCCCGACCCGGCCCGCGTCCACGCCGGCGCCGACGGCGTCGATCACGCCCGCGCCGTCGTGGTGCGGGGTGATCTCGGGGAACCGCTTCTGGTGGCCGACGCCGGAGCGGGCCTGCCAGTCGGTCGGGTTGACCCCGGACACGGCGACCCGGACGCGGACCGCGCCAGGTCCTGGCGTGGGCCGGTCACGCTCGACGAGCCGGAGGACGTCGGGGCCGCCGTTGTCGCGATAGATGATCGCCTTCATGATCCCCCAATGTTCGATCCATGTCGTACCGTTCGATTCGTATCGAACGGTACGACGTGAGTCGAACTTTCCGCAAGCGATGACTATGCTTGCCTGGTGACCGAGGTGCGTGAGCCTGCCATCGACGCCGTGCCGATCGACGCTGTCCTCAGTGCGCTCGCCGACCCGGTGCGGCTCACGTTCGTGCGGGCGCTCGACGCCGCCGGCGACTGGACCTGCGGCAGCGACGTCCTCGGCAACACCGGGATCGCCATCGGTAAGTCCACCCTGTCGCACCACATCAAGGTGCTGCGCGAGGCTGGCCTGATCCGCACGCGCGTCGACGGCATCCGCCGGCTGGTCACGCTGCGTTACGACGAGGTGGAACAACGATTCCCCGGACTGCTGGCCATGCTCCGCGAACGCGGCCCCGCCAGCCCGTGATGGGCAGGTAGGCGGGTCAGCAGTAGGTGCGGAAAGCCACAATGGGCGGGTGAGCGAGTACGTCGAATTCTTCGGGGCGCCGAACGACAAGAAGGCCAAGGCCGTCCACGGCCAAGGCCCGAAGCGACGCACGAGGACCGTGTCCGGCTCCTTCTTCGAGGCCGACGACGCAATCGTTACCTGGGAGAACCTGTTGACCGGCCGCCTCCGCAAGCATGCGGCGACGATCGACGACCCGCGCATGGTGGCGGACATGGTCAACGACGGCAGCGCGGTGTTCGCACTGTCGGACGAGTTGGTGGCCCGCCTCATCCAGGCAGACCTGCCCCGCTTGCGGGACGTTGCAGAGGCATGGCGAGCCGAGCTGCTCCGCAACGGGGAGGACATCGACGCAGATGCCGCACTCGGCATTCTGGTCGGCGTGGCAGGGCTGGCTCGCGAGGCCGTTCAATCGGACGGCGGGGTCTACTGCTGGGTGACCGGTTGACGGATTAGTGGAGCGCGGGGTTTCGGCGTTCGGTGAGGCGCGGCTGCGCTGCCGCACGCCCGGGCCGGGACGGTGTGCGGTCCTTGGCCGGCTGGTGGGCGAAGCACGCCGACGACGAGCGGACTGGCGTGTACCGACAACAGCCACTGGAATGATCGACATCCGGAACTACCGAGAACGGTTATCTCGACCCGTAGGATCTGGTCAATGGGGTGGACGGCACTTGGGCAGTGGGGTGAAGACGTCTCTCGCGTCGAACCGCTCGCTGGCGGAGTCGCCAACGACGTGTGGAGCGTGCGCGTCAACGGGCAGCTTGCGGTCGGTCGTCTGGGTGCCAGGAGCGACGCTGATCTCGCGTGGGAGACCGAGCTCCTCGTTTACCTCGACCGGGCGGGTCTGACCGTGCCGGTGCCGATCCCGACCACGGACGGCCGGCTCTTCGTCGACGGCCTGGTGGTGATGACCTATCTGGATGGCGGACCGCCCGAGACACAGGCCGACTGGCGTCGCGTGGCCGGCACGCTCCGCGAGCTGCATCGGTTGACGCAGGGCTGGCCGCAGCGCCCGGGCTGGCGATCGTCGACCGACCTCCTGCACGCCGAGACCGGGACGAAGATCGACCTGAGCGCGATGCCCCCGGAGGGCGTTGCTCGATGCCGGGCAGCATGGGCGCGATTGTCCGGACGGCAGACGTGCGTCGTGCACGGCGACCCCAACCCTGGCAACGTCCGCATGACCGCGAATCAGGTCGCGCTGATCGACTGGGACGAGTCGCACGTCGACGTCCCCGACCTCGACCTTGTGCTGCCCGACAACGCCGCCGGCCTCGACGACGGCGCGCACGACATCGCCGCTCAAGCGTCGGCCGCCTGGGAAGCCGCCGTCTGCTGGGACGACGACTACGCGGTCAGGCGACTCGCCGAAGTTCGAGCGGTCTGAGAACGCATTCGACGAATGGGGGCTCGTGCCTGTCAGGGCACCACGACGAGCCTGCTGCCCCGTAGATCGGTCTCGCCGACCTGGATCAGCCGGGTCGGCTTCGGGAACGCGAACGACTGCGGGACCAGCGATCGCAGCAGGATCTCGGTGGGTCGGCCCCAGAGGTAATCGAGCACGACGTCGTACCCATCGCCCCTGGCATCGAGATACACCTGCGCCAGCGCTTCGTCCGGTACGGCAGTGTTGATCACCGCATCGGCGCCCAGGGTTCGTACCTCACGCAGTTGGTCGTCGTCGCGGCCGGTCGCGATGATCCGTCCGGCGCCGAGCAGCCGGGCCACCTTCACCGCGAGTCGCCCCGCGACCCCGGTGGCGCCTTGCACGAGCACGGTCTCGCCCGGCACGAATCCAGCGGCGGTCTTGACGGACATGCCGGTGATCGCCGTGCCCAGCACGGTGGCGATCGCCGGGTCGACACCCTCCAGGATCGGCAGGTAGGCGCCCTTGGGCGCCACGGTCTTCTCGGCGAGCGCGCCATAGGGCTGGCGCGGGTTGCCGAACCCGACCACGCGAGACCCCCATCCGCGCACGTCGACCCAACAGGCCCGTCCGGCATGATCGGCAGGAACGCCGTGTTGGCGCAGGTCACAGCCCTGCACGCCCAACAACCTCGGCCGCCCAAGTTCGTGCCGGCAGACACCCAACAGCCCAGGTCCGTGTGGTGTTGGGCCGCTGTTGGGCGCAGAAAACGCCGGATGTCGGCGATGGCGTCAACGGGACGGGCGTCGTCAGCCTGGCCGCGGCCGTCGCGACTGCCGGCCGCCTGACGGACTTCGACGCCGTCAGCGGCGACGGGAGCGCCGACCATGATGAAGCTCGTTTGGATCCCCCTGTCGGCGTACGGGCTCCAGTGCAGAGCCAGGTACGCCAGACGTACACAGGCCCGGGCTGTCTGCCGCTTCGGCTGGGGACGTAGCGGCCTCCCTTCCGCTGCTCACGCTGCGTTACCAGTAGAGCCGGGTTGGCGCCCCGGATTGCGGCAGATGCGCGCGGTCGCGCCGGGAGTGGTACGCCGTGTGGATCTATGTGGCAAGGTTGTCGGATGTCCTCGAGTCCTCACCCGCCGCCGAGTCGTGACCAGGTCGAGGCAAGACTCTTGGCGCTCCTGGACGGAAGCCAGTCGCGCGACGAGGTCGACCGATGGGCTGCTCGGTGGGTCACCGATCCGGATGGTGGCGGTGTGGAAGACGAGGATGTCTGGTGGGCGCTGACTCAGCTATACGGCATCGACCTGCGCCACGCTAAGGACGGCCCGTACCTGCACGACGATGAGCAGATACGCCACTGGCTTGATGTTTTCCGCGCGGGCCGTCCCCGGGCGTTCTGACCACGGGCGCGCTCGGCACGCGGCACGTGCGGGTACCGGATCCTTTTGTACGTGCGTCCTACGTTCAGCGGGGCGGCCTGGGCGGTACGGTGCGCGCTCATCGGCAGTTCCGGTCGGCGAGCGGCAGGCTCCACCCTCACGCTACGTGATGCGCGGATTGCGGATGCGGATACCTGACCCGGGCGAGCAACGCGTCTGGGCATCGACGAACCCCTCAGCGCACCCAGCCACGAAGCACCGTCCGTAGCTGCAGACGGAGCGGCCCCGACCTCTTGGCAGGGTGCTGAGAAGCCCCTTCAGACTCGTCCGCTGAGGGCCCTGCCGATGCTGTCGACGCGATTTATGCGGGTAGGCTCCTGCGATGCGGCGGACCGGGACATTGATCGTTATTCTGCTGACCCTCGTCGCTGGCTGCGGCGACCCGATCCAGCAGTCCGGCGCGACACCGTGGGAGATCTCGATCAGCCCGGCAGCGGGCGAACGGTGGTCGGGAGAGATCACGATCGACCGGGCGACCGGCAAGATTTCGGCGCCGGGTTTCAACGATCTGATCGACCGGTCGTCCCCGAGCTGGGCGGGAGCAACGGACACAGCCGCGGCGGAACTGCTGGGCCTCAACGGCCCGTTCGACGGTCGACCCAAGATCTATATGCTTCAGGAGACCGAGCAGGACAAGGCCGTCGTCACCGCGACCATCACCCATCTCGGAGACGACTCAGTCGATGCTGAGCGGTACCGTGTCGTGTTCACCCGCGGCCGAGACGGTCGGTACCGGTTCGCCTCGGGTGAGCGGACCTTCAAATGCCAATCCGGCCGCGGGCATCAGGACTTCGACGCCAGTCCTTGCTCCTAAATCGGGAGAGTCCTGCCGCGAGTGGCAACCGGCTGGAACGTCCGCACATCGGCCAGATCCGCACCGCGAGCCGCGAGCGGTCATGTAACCCTGCGCAGCGCGCGGATCGCGGCTATGAGCGGATGTTGTTAGTTAGTCCCGGCGGCCGTCAGTTGGGTGGATGTGACGTAATCCCGGACCAAATGCGGCGACATGGTCCGGGGTGCCGTGTTGCGCTTTCGATGGCGTGAAGAAGCACTGCCCATCCATGCGAATCTTCGGCCACACCAGTCAGGACTCATGTTCTCAGCAGATCAGTCGGCGATACCGCGCGACTCGCGGCAGATCCGGATCGCGTCGACCGGTCGCGAGTCATCGCTCGGGCACGACCTGGATCTCCACTCGATGCCGGAGGTAGTCGTCGTTTGAGGTGCGAGCGATCTGCACGGCCTGAGCAACTTGGTCGCGCATCTGGCTGGGGTACATCTGTGGGTCCAGGGTGAGGCCTGGCAATATGCATCGGTGCAGGTCCAGGTCATCGTCGGCCAGGAAGCGGCGTAGCGCGGTAAGGCGGTACCGCTCGCGCAGGTCACTGACTTCCTTGTATTCGGCGGCGCTTTCCGGGGTCATGGTCGTCGTTCCCGGTAGGTACCTGACTCCTATCGAGGCCCAGTACCAGGCGCGTGCCGCGCCGGCGGGGGCATCGGTGTCGAGATAGTCAAGCAGCGCAACCTGGACGCGACGGCGGCCGAACGCGGCGATGGCGGGTTCGACCAGCTGCCGGTTGAAGCTCGGATCCGGCTCGTACACTGCGGCTGCGATCAGCGGTTCGAACCATTCGATGGGCATGCCGCGAGCACCGGTCGGGTGCTTGGCCTGGCGTGCGACGGTCTCACCGATCATCCGCCGGGCACGATGACGCCAGAACAGACAGTCGTCGGGCTCGTTGACGTCCGGGGGTTCGGCGCCGACGAGGTCGAGCAGTGCCCGTAGCGCGGCGTGATAGACCCGCCATCGACCGGACCCGCCCACCCGAGGTGAAACCCAGGACCTACCAGTCCGAACCCGACATCCT
>NZ_BBQH01000032.1:51435-88901 GCF_018397995.1 Rhizomonospora bruguierae | reverse complement strand
CTCATTTGTGCATCGGTCATTTTGGCGCGCCTCGCCAGGGTCGGTGCCTTTTTGCCAGACGGCGTCGCCGGCCTACGTGCGGTGCTGGATCGCGAGGCGGAACTGGCGCATGAGGGTCGCCGACTCGCTGATGTCGCGGCGGGGGAACAGGGCGATCGCGACGCTGCCGTAGTCGGCCCAGCCGCAGACCGTCATGGCGGGCGCGTCCGAGGCGGCGGGTACGGTTCCGCAGCTCATCAGGCCGCCCAGCCCGCCCGGGTCGACGCCGCGGCGGCCGGTCACGCCGCCGGTGCTGTCCGAGAGCAGATCCATCGCGCGGTCCAGCTTGCTCGACGGAGACAGGGTCAGGCCGATACCGGCGGCGAGCAGAACACTGCGGTCGGCGGCCGCCGGGTCGGTGTAGACGGCGCCGACCGTACGGTCGAGGCCGACGCCGGCGGCGAGCGCGGTGCTCAGGTCGTCAGCGGTCTGCGCGCCGCCCCGGGTGTCGCGGGTGAAGGCGCCGATGGTCGCGGGCGTGGTGAGGCTGGGGTCCTTCTGGCCGATGACCCTCGCGCCGAAGAGGCAGCCGGCGAGGACCGCGACCGCGCTGACCAGCCCGAGGGTGCCGAGGACGATCGTGCGGGATCGCAGCCGGCGGCGCTCGGCGGACGCGGGCGGTGCGCTGGCGGGCTCGACCGAGCCCAAGTCGATGTGCTCCTCGGCCACCGGCGCAGAGTAACAGCGCGGGTGGCGCACGGGCGGGTGGTGCGTGTCAAGCTCCCCCCTGCGGTCCGTAGGATTGCGTGGTGACCGATACGCCGCAGAACCGAAGCCCCGAACGGAGTGCCACCCTGTCCGCGCAGTACCAGCCGGGCGAGGTAGAGCAGCGGCGGTACGAGGGCTGGGTATCGGCCGGGTATTTCCGGGCGGACGCGGCGAGCGAGCGGCCGCCATTCACCGTCGTGATTCCGCCGCCCAACGTGACCGGTTCGCTGCACGTCGGGCACGCGCTGGACCACACGATCCAGGACGCGCTGGTCCGCCGCCGGCGCCTGCAGGGGTACGAGGCGCTGTGGCTGCCCGGTATGGACCACGCCGGCATCGCCACCCAGAACGTCGTGGAGCGGCAGCTCGCGCAGCACGGGCGGTCCCGGCACGACCTGGGCCGGGAGAAGTTCGTCGAGAAGGTCTGGGAGTGGAAGGCCGACAGCGGCGGCGCGATCCTCGGCCAGATGCGCCGGCTCGGCGACTCCGTGGACTGGAGCCGCGAGCGGTTCACGATGGACGACGGGCTGTCCCGGGCCGTCCAGACGATCTTCAAACGGCTGTACGACGACGGGCTGATCTACCGGGCCGAGCGGATCATCAACTGGTGCCCGCGCTGCCTGACCGCCCTCTCCGACATCGAGGTGGAGCACACCGAGGACGAGGGCGAGCTGGTCTCGATCCGGTACGGGGAGGGCGACGACGCCATCGTCGTGGCGACCACCCGGGCGGAGACGATGCTCGGCGACACCGCGGTGGCGGTGCACCCGGACGACGACCGGTACCGGCACCTGGTCGGCACCGAGGTGGAGTTGCCGCTGACCGGGCGGCGCATCCCGATCGTGGCGGACGAGCACGTCGACCCCGCGTTCGGGACCGGCGCGGTGAAGGTCACGCCGGCGCACGACCCGAACGACTTCGAGATCGGGCAGCGGCACTCGCTGCCGTCGCTGACCATCATGGACGAGCGCGGCGTCATCACCGCGCGCGGCCCGTTCGAGGGGCTGGACCGGTACGAGGCGCGCCCGGCGATCGTGGCGGCGCTGCGCGCGCAGGGCCGGATCGCCGCCGAGAAGCGGCCGTACCTGCACGCCGTCGGGCACTGCTCGCGGTGCCGTACCACGGTGGAGCCCCGGCTGTCGCTCCAGTGGTTCGTCAACACGTCCCCCCTGGCGAAGGCGGCCGGGGACGCGGTGCGCGACGGGCGGGTGCGGATCGAGCCGGCGGAGTTGGCCAAGCGGTACTTCGCCTGGGTCGACAACATGCACGACTGGTGCATCTCCCGGCAGTTGTGGTGGGGGCACCGCATCCCGGTCTGGTACGGGCCGGGCGGCGAGGTCGTCTGCGTCGGGCCGGACGAGCAGCCGCCGAGCGGCGAGGGCTGGCGCCAGGACGAGGACGTGCTGGACACCTGGTTCTCCAGCGCGCTGTGGCCGTTCTCCACCCTGGGCTGGCCCGAAAAGACCGCCGACCTGGCGAAGTTCTACCCGACCAGCGTGCTGGTCACCGGGTACGACATCCTGTTCTTCTGGGTCGCCCGGATGATGATGTTCGGCCTGTACGCGATGGACGGCGTCCAACCGTTCGACGTGGTGGCCCTGCACGGCATGGTCCGGGACCAGTTCGGCAAGAAGATGTCCAAGTCGTTCGGCAACGTGGTCGACCCGCTGGACTGGATCGAGCGGTTCGGTGCGGACGCCACCCGGTTCACCCTGGCCCGCGGCGCCAACCCCGGCTCGGACGTGCCGGTCAGCGAGGAGTGGTGCCAGGGCTCCCGGAACTTCTGCAACAAGCTGTGGAACGCCACCCGGTTCGCGCTGATGAACGGGGCGCACGTCACCGGGGAGCTGGCGGCGCCGGGCGAGTTGAGCGCGGTCGACCGCTGGGTGCTGTCCCGGCTCCAGCACGTCACCGCCGAGGTCGACGAGCAGTTCGAGGCATTCGAGTTCGCCAAGGTCTGCGACACCCTGTACCACTTCGCATGGGACGACGTGTGCGACTGGTACGTGGAGTTGAGCAAGCCGGTGCTGGCCGCCGGGGGCCCGGCCGCGGAGCGTACCCGCCGGGTGCTCGGGCACGTGCTGGACCGGCTGCTGCGGCTGCTGCACCCGGTCATCCCGTTCGTCACCGAGGAGTTGTGGACGGCGCTCACCGGCGAGCCGACCGTGGTGACCGCCGCCTGGCCGGCCGCCGACCCCGCGTACGTGGACGACGCCGCCGAGGCCGAAGTGGTCGCGCTCCAGCGGGTGGTCACCGAGGTGCGGCGCTTCCGGGCGGACCAGGGCCTGCGCCCCGGGCAGCGGGTCGCCGCCCGGCTGGGCGGGCTGGAGGCGGCCGGGCTGGGCGCGCAGGAGCCGCTGATCCGCTCGCTGGCCCGGCTGGACGAGCCCGGCGAGGCGTTCGCCGCCAGCGCGAAGCTGGCGGTGGGCGGCGGCGTCGCGGTGGAACTGGACACCCGGGGTGCGATCGACGTGGCCGCCGAGCGGGCCCGGCTCACCAAGGACCGGGCCGCCGCCGAGAAGGAGGCCGCGCAGACCCGCGCCAAGCTGGGCAACCCCGCGTTCGTCGACAAGGCGCCCGAGCCGGTCGTGGCGAAGATCCGCGAGCGGCAGGCCGCCGCGGACGCGGACCTGGCCCGGATCGACGCCGCGCTGGCCGCGCTCGACGCCCTGCCCGGCGCATGACCGACCAGCCCATCGAGGAGCGGTTCGCCGAGGCCGAGGCGGAGCTGCTGGAGCGCGGCTTCACCCGGATGGAGTTCGACCTCGACAAGATCGGTGAGCTGCTGGACCTGCTGGGCAGCCCGCAGCGGGCGTACCCGTCGATCCACCTGACCGGCACCAACGGCAAAACCAGCACGGCCCGGATGATCGACGGGCTGCTGCGCGCCCACGGGCTGCACACCGGCCGGTACACCAGCCCGCACCTGGAGACGGTGCGCGAGCGGATCAGCCTGGACGGGGAGCCGATCGGGCCGGAGCGGTTCGTCTCGGTGTACCGGGAGGTCGTCGACCTGGCGGCGCTGGTCGACGGGCGGCACGTGGAGCCGCTGACCTACTTCGACCTGACCACCACCATGGCGTTCGCGGCGTTCGCGGACGCGCCGGTGGACGTGGCCGTGGTGGAGGTGGGGCTGGGCGGCGCCGAGGACGCCACGAACGTGCTGCACGCCGGCGTCTGCGTGCTGACCCCGATCGGCCTGGACCACACCGAGTGGCTCGGCGACCGGATCAGTGACATCGCCACCGCCAAGGCCGGCATTATCCACAAGGGCGCGACCGTCGTCACCGCCGCGCAGGAGGAGGAGGCCGCGCGGCCGATCCTGGAGCGCTGCGCCGAGGTTGGGGCGACCATCGCCCGGGAAGGCGGCGAGTTCGGGGTGCTGCGCCGGGCGGTCGCCGTCGGCGGGCAGGTGCTGACCCTCCAGGGCCTGGGCGGCGTCTACGACGAGGTGCTCCTGCCCCTGCACGGCGCGCACCAGGCGCAGAACGCGGCGGTGGCGCTCGCCGCGGTGGAGGCGTTCCTCGGTGCCGGCGCCACCCGCACGCTGGACCCGGAGGTGGTTCGCGAAGGGTTCGCCCGGGTCAGCTCGCCGGGGCGGCTGGAGCGGGTCCGCAACGCGCCGACGATCCTGCTGGACGCGGCGCACAACCCGCAGGGGATGGCGGCCACGATCACCGCCATCCAGGAGGAGTTCTCCTTCCGCCGGGTCGTCGCGGTGCTGGCGATGTTCGCCGACAAGGACGTCCGGGCCGTGCTGGAACTGCTCGAACCCGCCGTCGACGAGCTGGTCGTGACCCGCAACTCGTCACCCCGCTCCGCCGCCCCGGAGGCGGTGGCGGAGCTGGCGACCGAGCTGTTCGGCGAGGACCGGGTACACGTCGAGGCGGAGCTGCCGGACGCGATCGCCACCGCGGTGTCGCTCGCGGAGGCCGAGGCGGAGGTGGCGCTGGCCGGCGCCGGGGTGCTTGTCACCGGCTCGGTCATCACCGTCGCGGACGCCAGGAAGTTATTGAGGAGATGAGACCGGAATTCAACGCGGGCTCGGGGCCGGCTGGGCAGGAGCCGGCGGCGGGCCAGGAGCCGGCGGCGGGCCACGAGCCGGCAGCCGGGCAGGAGCCGGCGGCGCCGGCCGGGCCGCGGTCGGGGTTGAAGAACCCGGTCAAGGCGGCGCGGGCCGTCGGCTCGGGCACGCTGATCCTGGAGACGATCGTGCTGCTGCTCGCGATCCAGCCGATCCGGCTGCTCGGCGGCGGGCTGCGCGGCTCGGCGATCGCGGTGATCGTGACGCTCGCCGTGCTCGCCGTGGTGCTCGCCGGGCAGATGCGCCGACGCTGGGCGTGGGCCGCGGGCGGCGCGCTCCAGATCGCGCTCATCGCCGCCGGGCTGCTGCACTGGTCGCTGGGCGTGCTCGGGGTGATCTTCGGGCTGGCCTGGCTCTACGCCCTGCACGTGCGGCGGACGATCCTCGGGCTCAGGCGCCGTCGCTCTGCGCCTGAGCCCGCTCCTCCGGATTCAACCGCTTCGTGATCGGCCCGCGCGGCGGCGGCGCCTCGCCCCGCCCGGTCGCACGCTGAGCCTGCTCCTCGGCCGGTGCCGGCGCGGCGTCGTCAGCCGCCTCGCCGGAGGTCGACTCCGGCTTCGGGGGCGATTCCGGCTGCTCGGCGGGGGCGCTGTCCCGGCGGGGTGGCTGGTGCCACTGCGCCAGCGCGATGCCGTGGCCGTCCGGGTCGCGGAACGCCGCCGCCCACAACTCCAGGCGCTCGCCCCGGTTCACCACCCGCGGCGAGTACGTGAACCGGACGCCCTTCTCCCGCAGCGCCTCGTACATCACCTGGACGTCGGCCACCTCCAGGTTGATGTGGGAGACCCGGCGGCTGACCGGTTCGGCCTCCGGCACCGCGCGCAGCACCAGGCGGGTCTCCCCGGAGGCCAGCACCGTGTTGCCGTCCCCGGTGTCGAGCTGGTGGAAGCCGAGCGTCTCCCGGTAGAAGGCCACCGACTGCTCCAGATCCTGCACCAGCAGCGTTATGCCGACGCCGAGGACCGCGGGCGCCTCGGGCTCGGCGTGGACCGCCGCGGTGGCACCCGCCGGGGCGGCCGGCTGGCCGTCGGATTGCGGGCGGGGGCTGGGGCTGGGACGGTGCGGCCGCGGCACGGCGCCGCCGGGCGGCTGCTCCGCCGGGTGGGTCGCGGGGATGACCGGCTCGCCCTCTGCGGAGAGCAAGACCGTGTCCGCGCCGGCCCGCGCCCGCGCGGCCGCGCCGTGACGCTCCTCCGGGTCGCCCTGCTCGGCCCGGCCGCCGGGCGGCGTGTCCATTCCGACGACCTCCTGGGCGAGGTAGTCGGCCAGTTCGGCGTGGGTCAGCACGTCGTCCCACTGCACCCGGACCCGGCGCAGGTCGTCCACGGCCACCAGGATCGGCAGCGTGGCGCCCGGGTCCGGCCACTTGGCGATCGGCACCTGGGAGTCGAGCACGCGCACGGCCGCCGGTGGCAACCCGGGGGCCTCGACGACCAGTTGCATCTCGCAGCGGCCGTAGACCGACGAGGCGGGCGGCTCGGAGACGGCCACCACGTGCCCGGTGCCCGAGACGTAGACCCGGGAGCCGCCGCGCAGCGCCGGCACGAACACCAGCCCCAGGGCGATCACCACGAACGCCAGCCCGAGGGCCGCCACCTGCCAGCTACGCAAGCCGAGGCCGAAAACCGCCACGAAGACCCCGGCGGCGCCCACCGGCACCGCGATCGCCGCGCGGCGCGCTGGTACCTGCCGGCCTCGTCCGTTTGCCACAGTGGACCCCCCTCGCACCGCTAAAAGGCTATGCGCCCGGCAGCACCGGCGAAAGTCCGGCCGCGGCGGGGCGCCCTCCCGAGTACGGCTAGGCTGCGGCTGAATGGCGATCGGCGGGCAAGGAGGGGCACGTGAGCGAGCGCACGCTCGTACTGATCAAGCCGGATGCGGTCCGGCGCGGCCTGGTGGGGGAGATCCTCGGCCGGTTCGAGCGCAAGGGCCTGACCCTGGCGGCGATGGTGCTGCGCACGATGGACGGCGAGCTGGCCGACCGGCACTACGACGAGCACGTGGACAAGTCCTTCTACCCGCCGTTGAAGCAGTTCATGACCGGCGGCCCGCTGGTCGCGGTGGTGCTCTGCGGTGACGACGCGGTCGCCGTGGTGCGGGCGCTGACCGGCTCCACCGACGGGCGCAAGGCGGCCGCGGGGACGGTCCGGGGCGACCTGTCGCTGTCCAACCGGGAGAACCTGGTGCACGCGTCGGACTCGCCGGAGAGCGCCGAGCGCGAACTGAAAATCTGGTTCCCCGACCTCGCCTGAACCCCCGGTCACCCGGCGGGTGGCCCCGGTGGCGTGGGCAGCCGCGCCGGCGGGGCCACCGCCGGGCCGGTCGGCAGGACGCCCGGCGGGGTATTCTGGGCCGCACAGGCGTCGACCCGGCCATCACCGGCGAGCCTCCGGAAGAACCGGCCCCGCTCTCACCCGGCGAACGGGCCCCAGTAGAACCGGACGGGTCCGGCCCGTGACAGCCGGCGAACGAGCGGGCGGCGCGGTCATCGCACCGCCAAGCGAGGTGGTACCGCGGGCTCCGGCTCGTCCTCGCACCCCGGGACGTGTGCAGGGCGTGCGAGGAGAAGACCGACGATGGCGTACCCGAAGACCGATCCGACCGGCGGCGTGCCCGCCAGCCCCGACCTGCCCGCGGTCGAGCGGCGGATCCTGGCGCACTGGGCCGCCGACGGCACCTTCCGGGCCAGCGTGGACGCGCGGCCCGCGGACGACGAGTACGTGTTCTACGACGGGCCGCCGTTCGCCAACGGGCTGCCCCACTACGGCCACCTGTTCACCGGGTACGTCAAGGACGTCGTCCCGCGGTACCAGACCATGCGCGGCCGGCGGGTCGAGCGGCGGTTCGGCTGGGACTGCCACGGCCTGCCCGCCGAGGTCGAGGCGGAGAAGCAGCTCGGCATCTCGACCAAGGCCGAGATCGTGGACCTGGGCGTGGACAAGTTCAACGCCGCCTGCCGCGACTCGGTGCTGACCTACACCCGGGACTGGGAGCGGTACGTCACCCGGCAGGCCCGCTGGGTGGACTTCGCCGACGACTACAAGACGCTCGACGTGACGTACATGGAGAGCGTCCTGTGGGCGTTCAAGGCCCTGCACGACAAGGGCCTGGTGTACGAAGGGTTCCGGGTGCTGGCGTACTGCTGGCGCTGCGAGACGCCGCTGTCGAACACCGAGACCCGGATGGACGACGTCTACCGGGACCGGCAGGACCCGGCGGTCACGGTGCTGTTCACCCTCGAGACGGGGGAGAAGCTGGCGGTCTGGACCACCACGCCGTGGACCCTGCCGTCCAACCTGGCCATCGCGGTCGGCCCGGAGATCGAGTACGCCGTGCTGGAGAGGGACGGGGAGAGGCTGCTCGTCGGGGCGGCCCGGCTCGCCGCGTACGAGAAGGAACTGGCCGGGTGGGTGCGGAGCGGGACGCTGCGCGGCAGCGACCTGGTCGGGCGCCGCTACACGCCGCTGTTCGACTTCCTGGCCGACACCCCGAACGCGTTCCGGGTGCTCGCCGGCGATTTCGTGACCACCGAGGACGGCACCGGCGCCGTGCACATGGCGCCGGCGTTCGGCGAGGAGGACCAGAACGCCTGCACCGCCGCCGGCATCCCGACCGTGGTGACCGTGGACGCGCACACCCGCTTCACGTCGCTGGTCGCCCCGTACGAGGGCATGCAGGTCTTCGAGGCCAACAAGCCGGTCCTGCGGGATCTCAAGGCGCGCGGCGTCGTGCTCCGCCACGACACCTACACCCACTCGTACCCGCACTGCTGGCGGTGCGACACGCCGCTGGTCTACAAGGCGGTGTCGTCCTGGTTCGTCGCCGTCACGCGGTTCCGGGACCGGATGGTCGAGCTGAACCAGCAGATCACCTGGACGCCGGGGCACGTCAGGGACGGCTCGTTCGGCAAGTGGCTGGCCAACGCCCGGGACTGGTCGATCAGCCGGAACCGGTTCTGGGGATCGCCGATCCCGGTCTGGAAGTCCGATGACCCGCGGTACCCGCGGGTGGACGTGTACGGCTCGCTGGCCGAGCTGGAGCGCGACTTCGGCGTGACCGTCACCGACCTGCACCGGCCGTTCGTCGACGACCTGGTGCGCCCGAACCCGGACGACCCGACCGGGAAGTCGATGATGCGTCGGGTGCCGGACGTGCTGGACTGCTGGTTCGAGTCCGGGTCGATGCCGTTCGCCCAGGTGCACTACCCGTTCGAGAACCGGGAGTGGTTCGAGAGCCACTACCCGGGCGACTTCATCGTGGAGTACATCGGGCAGACCCGGGGCTGGTTCTACACGATGCACGTGCTGGCCACCGCGCTGTTCGACCGGCCCGCGTTCCGCAACTGCGTGGTGCACGGCATCCTGCTCGGCGAGGACGGCCGCAAGATGTCCAAGAGCCTGCGCAACTACCCGGACGTGTACCAGGTCTTCGACAGCCACGGCTCGGACGCGATGCGCTGGTTCCTCATGTCGTCGCCGGTGCTGCGCGGCGGGGACATGGCGGTGACCGAGGGCGGCGTGCGGGACGTGGTCCGCCAGGTGCTGCTGCCGCTGTGGAACGTCTGGTACTTCTTCGCCCTGTACGCGAACGCGGACGGCTACGAGGCGTCGCCGCGGACCGACTCGCCGCACCTGCTCGACCGGTACGTGCTGGCCAAGACCAACGCGCTTGTCTCGACCGTCCAGCGGCAGATGGACGAGTACGACATCTCGGGCGCCTGCGGCACGGTCCGGTCGTACCTGGACGCGCTGACCAACTGGTACGTGCGCCGCTCCCGGGACCGGTTCTGGTCCGGGGACCGGGACGCGTTCGACACCCTGGCGACCGTGCTGGAGACGCTGTGCCGGGTCATCGCCCCGCTCGCGCCGCTGACCGCCGAGGAGATCTGGCGCGGGCTGACCGGCGGGCGCTCGGTACACCTGACCGACTGGCCCACGGCGGCGGCCCTGCCAGCGGACCCCGGCCTGGTCGCGGCGATGGACGCCGTGCGGGACGTGTGCTCGGCGGCGCTGTCCCTGCGCAAGGCGCGCGGGCTGCGGGTCCGGCTGCCGCTGCCGGCGCTCACCGTCGCCACGACCGGGGCCGACGCGCTGCGCCCGTTCGCCGACCTGGTCGCCGACGAGGTGAACGTCAAGGAGGTGCGGTTCACCACCGACGTGGCCGCGCACAGCGAGCGGGTGCTGACCGTGGTACCCCGCGCGCTCGGCCCCCGGATCGGCGGCGCCGTGCAGCAGGTCATCCGCGCGGTGAAGGCCGGCGGGTGGGAGCTGGTCGACGGCCGGCCGGTCGCCGCCGGCGTCACGCTGCAGGACGGGGAGTACGAACTGCGCCAGATCGTCGCCGACGCGGACCGCTCCGCGCCGCTGCCCGGCGGGGACGGCGTCGTGGTGCTCGACACCACCGTCACCCCCGACCTGGCGGCCGAGGGGCTGGCCCGGGACGTGGTCCGGGTGATCCAGCAGGCCCGCCGGGAGGCCGGCCTGAACGTCTCCGACCGGGTCGAGGTCGTCGTCGCGGCCGGCCCCGCGGTGGTCGAGGCGGTCGAGGGGTACCGGGACCTCGTGGCGCGCGAGGTGCTGGCGTCGTCGCTGGAGTTCTCCGGCGACGGGGCGGGCGGCGGCTTCCGGGGTGACGTTGGTGACGATGACGTGGTCTCGGTGACGGTGCGCCGGCCCTGACCGGTCGGCTACCGTGTTGGTCGCTCGATTGCGTTACGAGGAGGCACGGTGCCCCTGCTCTACACCGTCGGCCAGTACACCGTGGCCCCGGCACTGCGTCTCGGCTGGCGACCGAAGGTGGACGGGCTGGAACACGTCCCGGCCCGGGGCGGGGCCATCCTGGCCGGCAACCACCTCTCGGTCGCCGACGAACTGTTCCTCGGCGCGGCGGTCAGCCGGCACATCGCCTTCTGGGCGAAGGCCGAGTACTTCATCGGCGACGGCCTGCGGGGCTGGTTCACCCGCACCGTGCTCGAGGGGCTCGGCGCCATCCGGGTGGACCGGGGCGGCGGCCGGGCCGCCCTCGCCGCGTTCGACGGCGCCATCCCGGTGCTCAAGGCCGGCGGCCTGGTCGCCCTGTACCCGGAGGGCACCCGCTCGCCGGACGGCCGGCTCTACCGGGGCCGCACCGGCGTCGCCCGGCTCGCCGTGGCCGCGGGCGTGCCGGTGATCCCGGTCGGCGTGGTCGGCACCGACAAGATCCAGCCGATCGGCAAACTGATGCCGAAGCCCGGCCCGCGCCCGGAGGTCCGCTTCGGCAAGCCGATGGACTTCACCGGCCGCGCCGCCGACTCCGCCGGGCTGCGCGCCATCACCGACGAGGTGATGAGCGAGATCCAGAAGCTGAGCGGGCAGGAGTACGTGCCCCGGTACGCCCCGCGCCGGGAGAGCTAGCCGCTGCCCGGCGGTTACCGCCCTGCCGTGATGACGGCGGCGCGCAGCCGCAGCAGCAGGTCGGCGCTGTCGTCGACCGAGCGGCGGGTGAACACGCCGGTCCCGAGGCTGCCGTGGTCGACCCAGGTGCAGACGGCCACGGCGGTGTCGCCGTCCCGGCCGGTGCCGCAGCGCACGTAGAGCCCCCGCACACCCGGGTCGACATCGCGGACGTCACGGAGCCGGTACCGGTCGGTCAGCCGGGTGACCTCGGCGACGATGGCCCGGTCCGGGCTGAGCCGGAAGCCGGTCGCGCCGAACACGGTGACCCGCTTGCCGGTGCCGTCGCCGTAGACGCCCGCGAAGGTGCCGTCCGCGACCAGGTGCGCCACCCGCATGTCGATTTCCAGGCGGCGGGTGGCGGCGCTGTCGGCGTCCCGCAGGCGCAGGTCCGCGACCCGGTCGGGGAGCGCGGCGCTGGCCGGGTACTGCGCAGAGATCGGCTTCACCACGTACCAGGGCAGGCCGCAGCAGCAGCCGACGGTGGCGAGCGTGAACAGCAGCGTCTTGATCGGGAAGCGCCGGCGGCGGCGCGGCCGCACGGGCGCGTACCCGGGTGGCGGCTGCCCCACCACCGGCCGGCGCTGCGCCGGGGGACCGGGCCGGTGCCACTGCGGGTGCGGAACGGGCAGCGGCGGCGAGGGCTGGCGCCGGGCCGGGAGGTTCCAGGCCCGGGTCGGCGGCAACCCGGTGTGGCCGGGCTGGGCGGCGGGAGCGGGCGGCGGGGGCGGCTGCGGCGCCGGGGGCTGCGGGATGGCGCGGGTCGGCGGCGGCAGCCGCTCGGGGACCAGTCCGGAGGGCGGCGGGTAGTCGGCCATCCGGTAGTCGGAGACGATCAGCGGGTCGGCGTCCGCCCAGGGGTCCACGGGCGCGCCGGCGGCGAAGGCGTCCTGCTCGCTCACCGGCATCGCCAGCGTCGGTTCGGTGGGGCTGGCGGGCGGCACCGGGGAGAGCAGTGTCGGCGGGACGGTGCGCGGCGGGGGAACCACCGCCGGCGGCGCGGACCGGTTGCGGCCCAGCCAGCGCCGCCGTTTGCGCCGCCCACCCTCCGGCACCGCCGCTGACCCGCTCCAGCGCCGCGGTATCGGCGCGGTAGCCGGTTCGACCGCCATATCGTCGCTCGCCGCGCCGCCGTCGCTCGCCGCGCCGCCTGCGGCCGCCGCGTCGCGGTCGCCCGCGCCGCCGTAGCCGGCCTGCGTGGCCGACACCTGCGCGGTCTCCTCCTCCGCGGGTTCGGCGGGCTCGGTCGAGCGGGCCACCGGCTCGCCCGCCGGGGTGAGCGCCGGGTCGGCGTCCGGCATGACGGAAATCTCCCTTCGCGCAGCGTCTCCTCGGGCGGCGAAGTCGCAAACCGAACCGGCCTGAGCCCCGTGCCGCGTCCGCGCCCTCCCCACGCTAATACCGCCTCACCAGCTCCGGCGTGCGCGAGCCGGCCGCCCCGTCCGCCCGCGCCGCGCGGCGCGCGTACCCTGGTTGGTTGGATTCCAGGGAGGCCCTATGAGCGTTGCGTCCGTCTTTCCGCGGTTGGAGCAGCTCCTGCCGCGGGTCAGCAAGCCCATCCAGTACGTGGGTGGTGAGCTCGGCGCGGTGGTCAAGCCGTGGGAGTCCGCGACCGTGCGGTGGGCGCTGATGTATCCGGACGCGTACGAGGTCGGCCTGCCCAACCAGGGCGTCCAGATCCTGTACGAGGTGCTCAACGAGCGGCCCGATGTGCTGGCCGAGCGCACCTATGCGGTCTGGCCGGACCTGGAGAGCCTGATGCGCGAGCACGGGGTGCCGCAGTTCACGGTCGACGCGCACCGCCCGGTGGGCGCGTTCGACCTGTTCGGGGTGTCGTTCTCCACGGAGTTGGGGTACACGAACCTGCTCACCGCGCTGGACCTGGCCGGCATCCCGCTGGACTCGGCCGAGCGCACCGACGCCCACCCGATCGTGGTGGCCGGCGGGCACGCCGCGTTCAACCCGGAGCCGATCGCCGACTTCGTCGACGCCGCCGTGCTGGGCGACGGCGAGGAGGCGGTCCTGGAGATCACCGGGATCGTCCGGGACTGGAAGGCCGAGGGCTCGCCCGGCGGCCGGGACGAGGTGCTGCTGCGCCTGGCCCGCACCGAGTCGGTCTACGTGCCGCGCTTCTACGACGTGGACTACCTGCCGGACGGGCGCATCCAGCGGGTGGTGCCGAACCGGCCGGGCGTGCCGTTCCGGGTGCACAAGCGCACCACCACGGACCTGGACCAGTGGCCGTACCCGAAGAAGCCGCTGGTGCCGCTGGCCGAGACGGTGCACGAGCGGTACGCGGTGGAGATCTTCCGGGGCTGCACCCGGGGCTGCCGGTTCTGCCAGGCCGGCATGATCACCCGGCCGGTGCGGGAGCGGTCCATCGAGACGGTCGGGCAGATGGTGCGGGAGGGGCTGAAGTTCTCCGGCTTCTCGGAGGTGGGCCTGCTCTCGCTGTCCAGCGCCGACCACTCGGAGATCGGTGACATCTGCTCGGGGCTGGCGGAGCAGTACGAGGGGACGAACGTCTCGCTGTCGCTGCCGTCCACCCGGGTGGACGCGTTCAACGTGACGCTCGCCCAGGAGCTTTCGCGCAACGGCCGGCGCACCGGGCTCACCTTCGCGCCGGAGGGCGGCTCCGAACGGATCCGCCGGGTGATCAACAAGATGGTGTCGGAGGAGGACCTCATCCGCACCGTCGTCACCGCGTACACCAACGGCTGGCGGCAGGTGAAGCTGTACTTCATGTGCGGCCTGCCCACCGAGACCGACGCGGACGTGCTCCAGATCGCCCGGCTCGCGCACGAGGTGATCCGGTCCGGCCGGGAGGCGTCCGGCAGCCGGGACATCCGTTGCACGGTCTCGATCGGCGGGTTCGTGCCGAAGCCGCATACGCCGTTCCAGTGGGCGCGGATGGAGCGCCCGGAGGTCATCGACGAGCGGCTGCGCCAGCTCAAGCAGGCCATCAACGGTGACCGGTCGCTGGGCCGGGCCATCGGGTACCGGTACCACGACGGGGAGCCGTCCCTGATCGAGGGGCTGCTCTCCCGCGGCGACCGCCGGGTGGGTGCCGTCATCCGCCGGGTCTGGGAGGACGGCGGCCGGTTCGACGGGTGGAGCGAGCACTTCTCGTACCGTCGCTGGGTGGACGCCGCCGCGGCGGTGCTGCCCGGGTACGGCGTCGACCTGGACTGGTACACCACCCGGGAGCGGGAGCAGTCGGAGGTTCTGCCCTGGGACCACCTGGACTCCGGCCTGGACAAGGACTGGCTCTGGCAGGACTGGCAGGACGCGCTCGGCGAGTACGAGCAGGAGGACTGCCGGTGGACGCCGTGCTTCGACTGCGGCGTCTGCCCGAGCATGGACACGGAGATCCAGATCGGGCCGACGGGCCGGAAGTTGCTGCCGCTTACGCCGGTGAACAGCGGTCTCAGGGTTCCCGTCTGAGGCGTCGAGGAACGGGAGTACCCCCATCAGCAGGAAGTTACAGCCGGAGGGCGGCCAGGCCCCGGTGGTGCAGCGGATCCGGATCCGCTACGCCAAGCGCGGTCCGCTCCGGTTCACCTCGCACCGCGACTTCGCCCGGGCGTTCGAGCGGGCCGTGCGCCGGGCCGGCGTGCCGATCGCCTACTCCCAGGGGTTCACGCCACACCCCAAGATCTCGTACGCGAGCGCCGCGCCGACCGGTACGGCCAGCGAGGCGGAGTACCTGGAGATCGGGGTGCAGACCGAGGTCGACCCGGGCGACCTGGTGAAGGCGCTGGACGCGGCCCTGTCCCCGGGGCTGGACGTGCTGGACGCCGTGGTCGCCGGCCCCGGCCCGGGTCTCGCCGACCGGATCGACGCCTCCGCGTGGCGGATCGAGCTTCCCGGGGTGCCCACGGAGGCGGCGGCCGCCGCCGTGGCCGCCTTTCTGGCCACCCCCGAGGTGCCCGTGGAGCGCCTGACCAAGCAGGGCCGGCGCTCGTTCGACGCCCGGGGCGCGGTGGTCCGGCTCACGGTCGGCGCGGGGGGTACCGCGGGGGAGGCCGCGGGCGTTCCGGCACCTTCCGAGGTCACGGGGGTGCCGTGTGCGATACTTGACCTGGTTGTGCGGCAGACCAATCCGGCCGTACGACCCGATGACGTCCTGTCCGGCCTTCGTGTGGTGGCCGACCTGGAGCCGCCGGTGCCGCCTCGGGTGACCCGGCTGGTGCAGGGCACGCTGACCGCGTCGGGGGAGATCGTCGATCCGCTCGCCGCGGACCGCGACCAGGTCGCCATCGCGGAACGCTAGCCGGGGGCACCCGGTCGGCGCCCCGACGGCAGACTTCGCACGGCCCGTTCCCGGGCCCGTCCGGCCCGCATGGTCGGAGACGCCGGGACGCGCTGGCGGAAACACATTTGCGGCAACCCTGCGTGGCAGCGCTCACCCGCGCCCGGGGTGGCCAGAACTGGAGATACGTCCATGCTCGATGACAACGAGCCCGTGGGCGGCGAACCGACCGGCACCGCGCCGGCCGGTGATGCCGCCGAAGGCAGCGCCACCGGCGGCGGGGCACTGACCCCGCCCGCCGCCGACAGGTACCCGGGTCACCCTGACGAGGAGGCCGGTGCGAGCGCCGTCGCGGCCGCTTCCCCCGCTGCCGGCGGTGCGGGCACGGACCCCGCTGCCGCTGGCGCGGCTGCCGAGCCGGTCGCGCAGCGCGCGGGGGCGGTGGAGGCACCGAACGAGGCGCCGGTCCGGCGTGCCCGCGTCAGCCGGCGCCGCACCGCCGGGCCCGCCACCGGCGAGGCGCCGGTCGGCGAGGCCGTGACGACCGGGGCCGCCGCGGGCGCCGGTCAGGCCGCCGCGCCGGGGGAGATGGTCGCGGAGGCGACCGGCGAGGGTGTCCCGGCCGAGGTGGCCGAGCCCGCTCCGCCCGTGAAGCGGACCCGGCGGAAGAAGGCCGCCCCGGCCGCCGCTCAGCCCGACGTTTCGGACATCAACGGCGAGTCTGCGCAAACGCCACCTCAGCTCGCGGTGCCGCCGGCCGTCGCCCCGGCCGGGGAGCCGGCGCCGGCGAAGACCACCCGCGCCCGCCGCCGCAAAGCCGCCGCCGAGCCCGCCGCCGAGATCGTCACCGAGGCCGCGCCCGCGCCGCCGGTACCCGCGCCCGGCGAGATCGCGGCGGCGGAGGACGAGGAAGCGGTGCTGGCCGAGGCCGCCGCGGTCGCCGCCGGCGGGGACGAGGACGAGGTGGCGGACGCCACCGACCTGGCCGGCCCGGCCGAGCCGATCGCCGAGCGGCCCGCCGGCCGCCGTCGGGCCGCCACCCCGCCGACCGTGCTGTTCATGGCCCCCGAGGCGGGCGAGGAGCCGGCGCCGGTGCGCCGCCGTTCCCGTAAGGCCGCCGCGGCGCCGCCCGAGGAGACCGAGGTCACCGAGGCGGCGGTCGCCGGTACCGCCGAGGATGCCGAGCCGGCGGAGACCGGCCGCCGGCGGCGGCGCGCGCGGCGCGGCGCGGCCGAGCCCGCCGAGGCCGAGGTCGAGACGCCCGAGGTCGAGGCGCCCGAGGAGGCCGAGCCCGCCGCCGAGGCGGAGGAGGCGGAGGCCGCCGAGGAGGCCGAGGAGTACGAGGACGAGGACGCCGCGGGCCGGCGCCGCCGCCGGCGGGGCCGCCGGGGTCGCGGGCGGGGCCGGGGCGGCGCCGAGGAGGAGCTGGACGAGGAGCCGGCTGCCGCCGAGGCGGAGGAGGAGGAACCCGAGGCCGAGGGCGAGGAGGACGAGCCGCTGACCCGGCGCCGCCGGCGCCGGCGGCGCAAGGGCGCCGCGGAGACCGAGGCGGTCGACGACGGCGTACCCACGGTCGTCAAGATCCGTGAGCCGCGCCGCCCCGCCGACGAGGTGCAGGGCGTCTCCGGCTCGACCCGCCTGGAGGCCAAGCGGCAGCGCCGCCGGGATGGCCGCGAGCAGCGCCGGACCCGCCCGCCGATCCTGACCGAGTCGGAGTTCCTGGCCCGCCGCGAGGCGGTGGACCGGCAGATGGTGATCCGCCAGCGCGGCGACCGGACCCAGGTCGCGGTGCTTGAGGACGGCGTGCTGGTCGAGCACTACGTGAGCCGCTCCTCGAGCGGCACCATGGCCGGCAACGTGTACCTGGGCAAGGTGCAGAACGTGCTGCCCAGCATGGAGGCGGCGTTCGTCGACATCGGTCGGGGCCGCAACGCGGTGCTCTACGCCGGCGAGGTGAACTGGGACGCGACCGGCCTGGAGGGGCGTTCCCGCTCGATCGAGCAGGCGCTGCGCTCCGGCGACTCGGTGCTGGTGCAGGTCACCAAGGACCCGATCGGGCACAAGGGCGCCCGGCTGACCAGCCACATCGCGCTCTCCGGCCGGCACCTGGTCTACGTGCCGAACGGCAACGCCTCGGGCATCAGCCGCAAGCTGCCGGACACCGAGCGCAAGCGGCTGCGGGACGTGCTGAAGAAGCTGGTCCCGGACGGCGCCGGCGTGATCGTGCGGACCGCCGCCGAGGGCGCCAGCGAGGACGAACTGGCCCGGGACGTCAAGCGGCTCCAGACGCAGTGGGACGACATCCAGGCCAAGGCGGCGCAGGGCAACGCCCCGGCAATGCTCTCGGAGGAGCCGGACCTGGTGATCCGGGTCGTCCGTGACCTGTTCAACGAGGACTTCCGCGAGCTCGTCGTGCAGGGCGAGGACGCGTACGGGATGGTCGAGGCGTACCTGGCGCACGTCTCGCCGGACCTGGTGGACCGGCTGCACCGGTACACCGGCACCGGCGACGTGTTCGCCTCGCTGCGCATCGACGAGCAGATCCTCAAGGCGCTGGACCGCAAGGTGTTCCTGCCCTCGGGTGGCCACCTGGTGATCGACCGCACCGAGGCGATGACCGTGGTCGACGTGAACACCGGCAAGTACACCGGGGCGGGCGGCAACCTGGAGGAGACGGTCACCCGGAACAACCTGGAGGCCGCCGAGGAGATCGTGCGCCAACTGCGGCTGCGCGACCTGGGCGGCATCGTCGTGATCGACTTCATCGACATGGTGCTGGAGTCGAACCGGGAGTTGGTGCTGCGCCGGCTGACCGAGTGCCTGGGCCGGGACCGGACCAAGCACCAGGTCACCGAGATCACATCGCTGGGCCTGGTCCAGATGACCCGCAAGCGGATCGGCGCCGGCCTGCTGGAGGCGTTCAGCGAGACCTGCGAGTGCTGCAAGGGCCGGGGTGTGATCATTCACCCGGAGCCGGTGGGGGAGAAGCCCAAGCAGGGCGCCGGGGACAAGGTCAAGGCGGTCGCGTCCGCGGGCGCGCAGGCCAACGGCGCCGAGCCCACCGGGCGCAAGCGGGGCCGCCGGGGCGGTGGCAACGGGGTCGCCGTCGCCGAGCCGGCCACGGAGCGGACCGCCGAGCGGGCCGATGAACCGGAGCCCGCCGCCGAGACGCCGACCGAGCGGCCCGTCCCCGATGACTACGAGGACACGATGGGCTACGACCTGTCCCGGTACGAGATGTCGGAGGCCGCGGAGCCCGGCGCGGACGAGGCGGACGAGCACGGCGACGAGGACGGCGACGACGACGCCATGGAGGATGGCGTGACGGTGTCGAACGGCCGGCGCCGCTCCCGGCGGGGTGGCACGCGGCGCCGCACCCGCCCCTGACGGGTAGGCGGGCCCGGGCCGCGGCGTGAAGTCGCGGCCCGGGTCGCGAAGGGAAGTGGCGGGGTGGGTCGCGGCGCCGGGCTCCGACGGGCTACCGTTCCCCAGGAATCGACAACCGTCACGATCGGAGCCCCCGCCATGCGCCGCCTGATGGCCGCCGCCCTGTTCGCCGCCCTGGCCCTCACCGCCGCCGGTTGCGGCACCGATTCGACTCCCTCGGCCAACTCGAGCGCGTCGCCCGGCCCCGACGCCAACACCCAGCAGGTCTGCGCCGACGCTCGCAAGGTCATCACGGATTCGAGCGCGGCGTTCAGCAAGCAGATGGCGCAGATCGCGGTGGCCGCGGCGACCGGCCGTGGGGAGCCCGAGAAGACCGCCGTGACCGAGTTGAAGCGGCTCATCACCGACTGGTCGACCGGGCTCAAGGAGCAGGCCGGCAAGGCCGTCGACCCCGCGCTCAAGGAGGCGTTGTCGGACATGTCCGACGGGTTCGCGACGGCCGGGGCGAAGTTCAAGTCGTTCAAGGACACCGAGAAGGCGACCGAGTACATGGACTCGCCGCAGATCCAGGCGGCCAGCCAGAAGCTGGAGTCGATCTGCGGCTGACGCCCCACGTGTCGGGGAGTTCGCGGGCGGTGGACCGGTGCGCGCCGGCTCCCGAGCGGCGGCCCGCCCCGAACGGTCCCGGCGTCCGCCGCCGGACGCTGGCATGCTGGGTGCCGTGAAACGCACTCTGGTGGCCCTCGCCTGTGCGTCGCTGCTGCTGGCCGGCTGCTCCGACGATCCGGCCGGTCGGCCGTCCGCCGCCACCCCCGCGCCGGCGGCCGGCGGCGCGGCGGGCACCGCGGGCCCCGGCGCCCCCGACGCACCGGGGGCGAACGGCGCGGTCGGCTCCGCCACGGGCGCCGACGCGACGGTCTGCGCGGCGGCCCGCCAGGCGCGCAGTGCGGCCATGCACACGTTCGTCACCGAGTACGGCAAGGCGGTGCAGGCGGCGGCGGGCGGCGACGAGGCCGCGGCGACCACGGCGCGGCAGAACGCCACCGCCGCGCTGGACCGCTGGGAGAGTGCCCTGCGTGAGCAGGCCGGCCGGGCCGTCGGCGCCGACCTGCGGTCCGCGCTCTCCGACGCGGCCGCGTCGGTCGCCGGGCTCAAGCGGAACCTGGACGCCGTCGACGACACCGCGCTGGACCGGGTGGACCAGCGGCTGGGTGCGCTCTGCGGGTAGTGCGGGCAGCCCGGTTTGGGTGCGGCGGGTGGGCTGAAGTATGCTTTCCGGCGGCGCTCTTTACGGCGCTCGTACCCGCGTGTCCCATGCCGCGGGGTTAGGGAATCCGCCAGCAGCCGCGCTGCGGCACGGAGCGACAGGGAGTCCGCGTCTCATGTACGCGATCGTCAAGACCGGCGGCAAGCAGTACAGGGTCGCCGAGGGCGACGTGATCGAGGTCGAGAAGCTGGCCGGCCAGCCCGGCGAGGCGGTCTCGCTCTCCGCGGTGCTCCTCGTCGACGGTGACGACCTGGTCACCGACGCCGCCAAGCTGGCCGAGGTGGCCGTCTCGGGCGAGGTCGTGGCGCACACCAAGGGTCCGAAGATCCGGATCCACAAGTTCAAGAACAAGACCGGCTACCACAAGCGCCAGGGTCACCGCCAGCCGCTGACCCAGGTGAAGGTCACCGGTATCTCGACCGGGAAGTAGGGGTAACACTCATGGCTCACAAGAAGGGTGCCTCCAGCTCCCGCAACGGTCGGGACTCGGAGGCCAAGCGCCTCGGCGTGAAGCGCTTCGGCGGCCAGGTCGTCCGGGCGGGGGAGATCATCCTCCGCCAGCGCGGCACCAAGTTCCACCCGGGCGACCTGGTCGGCCGGGGCGGCGACGACACGCTGTTCGCCCTGTCGGCCGGCGCGGTGCAGTTCGGCACCCGGCGCGGCCGCAAGATCGTCAGCGTGGTGCCGCAGCAGTAACGCAGGATCTTCGACGGCGGGCCGCGACCTCGGTCGCGGCCCGCCGTCGCGTTGCGGCCCCGCACGGGCCGGTGTGGGAGAGGATGGGCCGGTGACGTCGTTTGTCGACCGGGTGACGCTGCACCTGCGGGCCGGCGACGGCGGGCACGGGTGCGTGTCGATCCACCGGGAGAAGTTCAAGCCGTTCGGCGGGCCGGACGGCGGCAACGGCGGGCACGGCGGCGACATCCTGCTCGTCGTCGACCCGAGCGTGCACACGCTGCTCGACTTCCACTTCCGGCCGCGGGTGCACGCCGAGAACGGCAAGGGCGGGCAGGGCTCCAACCGGGACGGCGCCAACGGTCAGGATCTGATCCTCAAGGTGCCGGACGGCACGGTCGTGCAGACCCTCGCCGGCGACGTGCTCGCCGACCTGGTCGGTGCGGGTACCACCTTCGAGGTGGGCCGGGGCGGCCGCGGCGGCCGGGGCAACGCGTCCCTGGCCAGCGCCCGCCGCAAGGCGCCCGGCTTCGCGGAACTGGGCGAGCCCGGAGACCGCCTGGACGTGGTCCTGGAACTCAAGAGCGTCGCCGACGTGGGGCTGGTGGGCTTCCCGTCCGCCGGCAAGTCCTCGCTGATCTCGGTGCTCTCCGCCGCCAAGCCCAAGATCGCGGACTACCCGTTCACCACGCTCACCCCGAACCTGGGCGTCGTGCGGGTGGACGACCACACGTTCACCATCGCGGACGTGCCGGGCCTGATCCCCGGCGCGGCCACCGGCAAGGGGCTCGGGCTGGAGTTTCTGCGGCACATCGAGCGCACCGCGGTGCTGGTGCACGTGGTGGACTGCGCCGCCCTGGAGACCGAGCGCGACCCGGTCGGTGACATCGACGCGATCGAGGCCGAGTTGGCCGCGTACGGCGGGCTGGCGGACCGGCCCCGGCTGGTGGCGCTGAACAAGATCGACGTGTCGGACGCCCGGGACCTCGCCGAGATCGTCCGCCCCGACCTGGAGGCGCGCGGCCTGCCCGTGTACGAGGTCAGCGCGGTCACCCGGGAGGGGCTGCGCGAACTGTCGTACGCGGTGGCGGAGCAGGTCGAGCGGCGCCGGGCGGCCGCACCGGCGCCGGAGCGCACCCGGATCGTGCTGCGCCCGCCGGCCGTGGACGATGCCGGGTTCACCGTGGAACCCGCCGCGGACGGCGCGTTCGTGGTGCGCGGGCCGCGCCCGGAGCGCTGGGTCCGGCAGACGAACTTCGACAACGACGAGGCCGTCGGCTTCCTCGCGGACCGGCTGGCCCGGCTCGGCGTCGAGGAGGTGCTGGCGAAGATGGGGGCGACGCCGGGCGCCACGGTCCGGATCGGCGACCGCGAGTTCGACTGGCAGCCCACGGTGATCGAGGAGTTCGTGCCCACCGCTCGCGGCGAGGACCTGCGCCTGGCCGAGGTGAGCACCCGCGCCACCGCCGCCGAGCGCTTGGCCGCCCGCAAGGCGCGCCGCCAGCGCCCGGCGGACGAGGTGGATGTCTCGCCCCGGCCCGGCGACCCCGAGGACGACGACGACGGGGAGTAGCCGCTTCCGGCGGCCACATGTCGGAAACCTCCGCGCAATTCGCACCGGGTAGCCTCGCGCGGTGCTGATCGAACACCGGCCCACCACCGACCCGGAACTCGTCACTCTGGCCACGGCACAGCAGCGGGAGCTGCGCGAGAACGACGCGGGGCCGGACCGCCGGATCTTCCCGCCGCGTGCCAACCTCCGGGCCCTGGTCGGCACCTTCCTGGTCGGCATCGTGGACGGCCGGGTGGTCGCCTGCGGCGGGTTCCAGGAGCTGCCGGACGGGGCCGCGGAGATCACGCGGATGTACGTGCGCCCGGCGTACCGGGGCCGAGGGCTGGCGCGCCAGCTCCTCGTGGCGCTGGAGGAGCTGGCGACCCGCGGCGGGTACACGGTGCTGCGCCTGGCGACGGGCAGCTACCTGCCCGTCGCCCTGGCTCTCTACACGTCGGCGGGGTACCAGCGGATCCCCACCTACGGGGAGTACGCGAGCAACCCGTACAGCGTCTGCTTCGAGAAGCGGCTGCCGGTTCCGGCGTAGCCGCCGGTCAGCGCGCCGCTGCGGCGGCCGGCTCGGGCTCGGCGGTGCCCGGCACGCCCAGGTCGAGCCGGCGGCGCCGGATGAGCAGGCAGGACAGCGCGGCGACCGCCAGCACCGCGAGCGGCAGGATCAGCGTGGTGCGCATCGCCGCGGTGAACGCCTCGTGGAACGTGGCCGCGGCGGCCGCCTCGATCGCCGGCCGCACCTGCGCCGGCACGTCCGGCGGGAGCTGCACCCCGGTCTGCCCGGCGCCGATGTGCAGGCTGCCGCTGGCCGCGTTGCTGAACCCGGCCACGAACTGGTCCCGCACCTGCGGCGGCAGGGCGGCGGCGTGCTCCCGCGCCGAGTCGCGCAGGTGGTCCGAGAGCTGGACCTGTAGCAGCGCGCCGACCGCCGCCGAGCCGATCACCCCGCCGAGTTGCCGGGTGGTGTTCAGCACGCCGGACGCCGCGCCGGCCACCCGCGGGGCGATGTTGCGCATCGCGATGGTGGACAGCGGCGCGAACGTGAAGCCGAGGCCGAAGCCGGCGACCAGCAGGCCGGGCAGGAGCGTCCATTGGCCGGCGTCCTGGCGCGACAGCCAGACCACCATCCCCATGCCGGCGGTCCACAGGCTCAGGCCGGCGAACAGGATCCACTTGCCGCCCAGCCGGTCCGCCAGCCGGCCGGCGACCGGCGCGATGACCATGGAGACCAGCGACATCGGCGCGGTCGCCACCCCGGCGTGGAACGCGCTCAGCCCGACCACCGACTGTAGGAAGATCACCAGCGGCAGGAACAGGCCCAGCATGCCGAACGCGATCGCCGCGCTGACCCAGTTCATCAGCGAGTAGTTGCGGTCCGCGAAGATCGAGAACGGGACCAGCGGCTCGCCGCCCCGGGTCGCGTACTGGTGCCACCCGAACGCGATGAGCACCAGCACCCCGGCGCCGATCACCTCGGGGATCGTGACCGGGCCCCAGACCTTGCCCCAGTGGTGCGGCTCGCCCTCGATCAGCCCGTAGACGACCAGGAACAGGCCCACCGTGGCCAGCAGCGTGCCGAGCGTGTCCAGCCGGTGCCGGCGGTTGAGCTTGAGGCCGGGCATCGCCCAGGCGGCGAGTGCCACCGTGAGGATGCCGACCGGCAGGTTCACGAAGAAGATCATTTCCCAGCCGAAGTTGGTGACCAGGAAGCCGCCCAGCGTCGGCCCGGCGATCGTGGCGACGCCGGCCACCCCGCCCCAGATGCCGAACGCCGCGCCGCGCTTCTCCGGCGGGAAGATCACCGTGAGTACCGACAGCGTCTGCGGGGTGAGTAGCGCGCCGCCGACGCCCTGCACGATCCGGCCGATGATCAGTTGCTCCGGGTTGCGGGCGAAGCCGCACGCCGCCGAGGCGAGCGTGAACACCACCAGGCCGGCGATGAACATCCGCTTCGGCCCCCACAGGTCACCCAGCCGGCCGGCGGTGATCAGCAGCACCGCGTAGACCAGCACGTAGGCGTTGATCACCCACAGGATCTGGTCCAGCGAGGCGTCCAGATCGGTGCCCATGTCGGGGATCGCGATGTTCACGATCGTGGTGTCCAGCAGGATCATGAAGAAGCCCAGGCAGAGCACGAACAGCACCAGCCAGGGGCTGCGCTCGCGCTGGGCACCGGGTGCCGGTGTGGTCATCTGTTCTCCTCCGGTGCCGGCCAGCTCAGCCGGCCGCTGGCGATCTCGTCCAGGAGCCCGCGTACCCAGGCCACCTCGGCCCGGCACATCGCCTCCTTGTACTCCAGCTCCACGAGCAGGACCCGGTCCAGGTCGCGGTCGCGCAGCAGCCCGACGCGGATCCGCTCGACCCGGGCCAGGTGCCCCTCCAGCGCGATCAGCCGCTCGCCGAGCAGGCGGGCCGCGTCCGCGGGCGGCAGGGCGTGCAGCATCTCCACGGCGGCCGCGAACACCGGGTACTCGTCCCGGGGCGCGCGCAGCAGGTCGTGTAGGCCGGCGCTGAACTCCTCCGCGCCGGCCTCGGTGATCGCGTAGACGGTCCGCTCCGGGCGCCGCCCCTCGCGACCGGTCTCCACCGGCTCGACCAGGTCGGCCCGGTGCAACCGCTCCACCGTGTGGTACAGCGAGCCGGCGCGCAACTTGATCACGTGGTCGGTGTGCTGCTCGCGGATGCGCTGGTGCATCTCGTACGGGTGCATGGGGCCGCCCTGCGTCAACAACCGCAGGACGGTGAGTGCCAGCGGGGTCAGCGCCCCGCGTCGTGTACTCCGCATTGGTTACTCCACGTGGAGTATTACACCCGGTGCCGCCCCGGCGAAGACCCGAGGGGCGCCTCAGAGCAGCCCCATCGCGCGCCTGGCCCGGAACACCGTCTGTTCGGCGCGCTCCCGTGCCCGTTCGGCCCCCTCCTCGAGCACCCGGCGCACGTACCCCGGGTCGCGGGACAACTCCGCATACCGCACCTGGATCGGATGCGTCAACGCCACCACCGCCTCGGTCACCGCCGCCTTCAGCCGCCCGTACGAGTCGAACTCGCCGGCCAGGTCGGCCAGCGGCCGGTCGGTGCACGCCGCGAGGATCTCCAGCAGGTTGGACACCCCCGGCTTGCGCTCCGGGTCGTGCCGCACCCGGGACTCGCCGTCGGTGACCGCGCGGGAGACCTTGCGCCGCACCGCCGCCGGCGGGTCGAGGACGAACAGCGTGCCCGCCACCGACCCGGTCGACTTGCCCATCTTGGCCCGGGGGTCCGACAGGTCCATGACCCGCGCCGCGACCTCGGGGTTCACCACCCGCGGCACAGTGAACGTGGGCCCGTACCGGTGGTTGAAGCGGGTGGCGATGCCGCGGGTCAGTTCCATGTGCTGCGTCTGGTCGTCGCCGACCGGGACCTCGTCCGTGTCGTGCAGCAGCACGTCGGCGGCCATCAGCACCGGGTACGTGAGCAGGCTGAGCCGCACCTGCGCCTGCCGGGTGGACTCCTCCTTGAACTGGATCATCCGCTGGGCCTCGCCGTACCCGGTGGCGCACTCCAGCAGGTAGTGCAGTTCGGTGTGCTGCGGCAGCTGGGACTGCACGTACAGCAGCGTGCGGTCCGGGTCGACGCCGGCGGCGAGCAGCACGGTCGCCTGCTCCAGGGTCAGCGCCCGCAGCGCCGCCGGATCGTGCTCCTTCGTCATCGCGTGCAGGTCCGCCAGGAACGCGACGCACTCCGAGCCGTACTGCGGGGCCACGATCGGGCGGATCGCGCCGAGCAGGTTACCCAGCGTGAAGTGGCCGGTCGGCTTGAAGCCGGTCAGCCGGCGGGTCCGGGTGAGGGTGGTGGACAAGGGTGCCTCCGGTGGGTCGGAGCGCCCGACGGGCCGGCCCACCCCACACGGAGACGGCCGCCCGGATCGGGCGGCCGCGGTAGTGGTTGCCTATGCGGAAAAGGGTGGCCGCCCGTCGGAGCGCCACCAGCCGAGGAAGATCGGACTCATCCGCACGCGACCACGGTAGCGCGCGATCCCGCGCCCGGTCGAGCGGCTCCCACCGTGGACTTCTCATCGCGGGGCTTCCGGTCGCGGGGCTCGCCCGCGACGGGCCGTCAGTCGAGGTCGAACTCGCCGTCCCGGGCGCCATCGACGAACGCCTCCCACTCGCCCTGGGTGAACACCAGCACCGGGCCGTCCGGCTGCGCGGCGTTGCGCAGCCCGATCAGATCGGCGGAGAAGGCGACCTCCACGGTGCTGCCCTCGGCCCGCTGCCACTGGGCGGTGGCGGCGTCGAAGGCGCCCTTCGGGTGTGGCGTGCTGGTGCTCACGGTAGGGCTCTCCGAGGGTCGGGACGAGGATGGTCGGTCGCCCGTAGGGTAACCCGACCGGGCGCGTTCGGGCAGGATGGTCGCATGCACAGCCAGGGCGACACCCAGGACCACTCCCGGTACCACAGCCTGACCCGGGCCGAGGCGGACGAGCGCGCCGCGCTGCTCGACCCGCGCGAGTACGACATCGATCTGGACCTGACCGGCCCGGAGTCGTTCCGGTCGCGCACGGTAATCCGCTTCCGCGCGGCCCGCCCGGGCGCGACGGCATTCGTGGAACTCAAACCGGTGCGGCTGCGCTCCGCCCGGCTCAACGGCGCGGAGCTGGACCCGGCCACCCTGGCCGGCAACCGCCTGCCGCTGCCGGATCTGGCCGCCGAGAACGAACTGGTCGTGGACGCCGACATGGCGTACTCGCGCACCGGGGAGGGGCTGCACCGCTTCACCGACCCCGCCGACGGCGCCACCTACGTCTACGCCCAGTCGTTCCTGGACGACGCGCAGCGCACCTTCGCCTGCTTCGACCAGCCGGACCTGAAGGCCGAGTTCACGGTCCGGGTGACCGCCGATCCCGCCTGGACCGTGCTCGGCAACGCGCCCGGCGAGCGGGTCGGGCCGGGGCGCTGGGAGTTCGAGCGCACCAGACGACTCTCGCCGTACCTGATCGTGGTGGCCGGCGGGCCATACCACGGCGTGCACGCGGAACACTCCGGCCCCGAGGGGCCGATCCCGCTCGGCCTCTACTGCCGGGCCAGCCTCGCCGAGCACCTGGACCGGCACGCGGACGAGCTGATGGAGATCACCCGCGGCTGCCTGGACGAGTACCACCGGCTGTTCGCCGTGCCGTACCCGTTCGGCAAGTACGACCAGCTGTTCGTGCCCGAGTTCAACGCCGGCGCGATGGAGAACCCGGGCCTGGTCACCCTCCGGGACGAGTTCGTGTTCCGCTCGGCGGTCACCGAGAGTGAGCGGGAGCAGCGTGCCGCCGTGATCGCGCACGAGATGGCGCACATGTGGTTCGGCGACCTGGTCACCATGCGCTGGTGGGACGACCTGTGGCTGAACGAGTCGTTCGCCGAGTACCTGGGCTACCGGGTCACCGGCGCCGCCACCGCCTTCCGCGAGACCTGGACCACGTTCGCGATGGTCCGCAAGGGCTGGGGGTACGCGGCCGACCAGCGCCCGTCCACCCACCCGGTCGCGCCCGAGGAGGTCACCGACACGGCGCAGGCGCTGCTGGCGTTCGACGGCATCTCGTACGCCAAGGGCGCCTCGGTGCTGCGCCAACTCGTCGCCTGGGTCGGCGACGAGGCGTTCCTGGCCGGCCTCAACGCCCACTTCGCCGCGCACGCCTACGGCAACGCCACCCTGGCGGACCTGCTCGGCGCGCTCGGCGCGGCCAGCGGGCGGGACCTCACCGGCTGGGCCGAGCTGTGGCTGCGCCGGCCCCAGGTGAACACGCTCCGTCCGCTCGTCGAGGTCGCCGGCGACGGCTCGTACGGGTCGGTCACCGTCGTCCAGGAGGCGCCGCCGGGGTACCCGACGCTGCGCCCGCACCGCATCGGCATCGGCCTCTACGCCGCCGCCGGGGCGCCCCTGCACCGGGTCGAGGTGGACCTGGACCCGGCCACCGACGACGGGCGCACCCCGGTACCGGGGCTGGCGGGCCGCCGGGGCGACCTGCTGGTGCTCAACGACGGCGACCTCACCTTCGCCAAGGTCAGGCTGGACGAGCGCGGCCTGGCCGCGCTGCCGACCGCCCTGCCCGGGCTCGCCGACCCGCTGACCCGCGCGGTGATCTGGGGCTCGGTCTGGGCCGCCGTGCGCGACGCGGAGCTGCCGATCACCCGGATGATCGACCTGCTGGGCGCCACGCTCCCGGCGGAGCCGCTGGTCACCGTCGTGCAGGACGTGCTGTCACTGGTCCTGCCGGCCGCGCCGCGCTTCCTGCCGCCCGAGCGGTACGCCACCGCCGAGACCGCCCTCGCGGCCACCTGCGCCGCCGTACTGGACGCGGCCCCCGACGACTCCCACCGGCTCGCCGCCGCCCGCGGCCTGATCGCCACCACCCGCGACATCGCGCTGCTCGAAGACTGGCTGGCCGGCACCGGGGTCCCCGGCGGGCTGTCGGTCGACGCCGACCTGCGCTGGGCCATCCTGCTGCGGCTGACCGTGCTCGACGCCGTGGGCCCCGACCGCATCGACGCCGAACTCGCCGCCGACCGCAGCGCCACCGGCGAGCAGCAGGCCGCCCGCTGCCATGCCGCCCGCCCCGACGCGGACGCCAAGGCCCGCGCCTGGGACGCCATCATGAACGACGACACCCGCTCCAACCGGCTGCTGGAGGCGGCCGCCGAGGGCTTCTGGCAGCCCGGCCAGGAGGGGCTGACCGCGGCCTACGTACCCCGCTTCTTCGCCGAGGCGAACGCGATGGCCACCCGGCGCAGGGGCTGGCTCGCCGAATGGCTCAGCCGGTTCGCCTTCCCCCGGTTCGCGGTGGCCGAGTCCACCCGGGCGGCGGCGGTCGAACTGCTCGCCCGCGACGACGTGGAACCGGGCCTGCGGCGCTCGGTCGTCGACCTGGACGACGAGCTGGGCCGGGCCCTCGCCGCCCGCGCCCTGGCCACCGACGGCGGGGCGGCGGGGTGATCGGCTTAGGATGCGCCGGTGGCGGCGGACAAGCGGCGAATCGGCATCATGGGCGGCACCTTCGACCCGATCCACCACGGGCACCTCGTCGCGGCCAGCGAGGTCGCGGACCTGTTCGAGCTGGACGAGGTCGTCTTCGTGCCGACCGGCCAGCCGTGGCAGAAGGGCATGGACTCGGTCAGCTCACCCGAGGACCGGTACCTGATGACCGTGGTCGCCACCGCCTCCAACCCGCGCTTCCAGGTCAGCCGCGTCGACATCGACCGCCGCGGCCCCACGTACACCGTTGACACCCTGCGCGACCTGCACGCCGTGTACGGCGCGGACTCGGAGTTGTTCTTCATCACGGGAGCCGACGCGCTGGAGAAGATCCTGTCCTGGAAGGACCCGGACGCGATGTTCGCGCTGGCCAAGTTCATCGGCGTCACCCGCCCCGGGTTCGTGCTCTCCGACGAGCACCTGCCCGCCGACACGGTCCACCTCGTGGAGGTGCCCGCCATGGCGATCTCGTCCACCGACTGCCGCGCCCGGGTGGCCGCCGGCAAACCGGTCTGGTATCTCGTCCCGGACGGCGTGGTCCAGTACATCGCAAAGCGTAACTTGTACCGCTGAGTCCGGTTTTTCGGGGGTGGCGGCGGGTTAACCCGCGGGTGGTCGGCGGGCATGCTGTGAGAGGCTGGGAGTCGTCGCCGACGACCGCGTGGTCCGTCGGTCGATTCCGGTCCGGTGTCGAGGAAGGGAGTGCGGTGCCCGCATCCGAGCGCGCCCGTGAGCTGGCGCTCTGCGCCGCCCAGGCCGCCGCCGACAAGAAGGCGCAGGACATCGTCGTCATCGACGTCGGCGACCAGCTCGTCATCACTGACGCGTTCGTGCTCGCCTCCGCGCCCAACGAGCGGCAGGTGCAGGCGATCGTGGACGCGATCGAGGAGCAGCTGCTCCACCTGCCCGAGAAGGCCAAGCCGGTCCGCCGCGAGGGCCAGCGCAGCGGCCGCTGGGTCCTGCTGGACTACGTCGACGTGGTGGTGCATGTCCAGCACACCGAGGAGCGCGAGTTCTACGCCCTCGACCGGCTCTGGAAGGACTGCCCGATCATCCCGTTCGACGACCGGGCGCTGGTCGAGGCGGAGTCCCGCGGCAACGGCGCGGCCTGACCGCCGTGCTGACCCGGGCACGCCTGGCGGTGATGGCGGGCGCGAGGAGCGTCCCTCCCGGCACGCAGCGCCGAGAGGCCGGTGGCCGCGGAGGAAGCACCGCAGTCGGGAACGAAAGGCCAACACCGTGAGCGACCGGCTGATCATCTGGCGGCACGGCAACACGGAGTGGAACGCGAGCCAGCGGGTGCAGGGCCACGCGGACATCCCGCTGAGCCCGCTCGGCCGGGAGCAGGCGGCCGTCGCCGCGCGGAAGCTCGCCGCCCTGCGCCCCGACCACATCCTCGCCAGCGACCTGCGCCGCGCCGCCGACACCGCCGCCGCGCTGTCCGCCCTGGTGGACGTGCCGGTCCGCGCCGACGCCCGGCTCCGCGAGCGCTACTACGGCGAGTGGCAGGGCCTGACCCTCCTCCAGATCGCCGACCGGTACCCGGAGGCGTACCTGCGCTGGCGCCAGGGGCACCCGGTCGACGCGCACGGCGTCGAAAGCACCGAGGAGCTGGCCAAACGCGCCCGCGAAGCGCTCCAGGACGCCGCCGCCCGGTCCGGCACGGTCGTGGTCACCTGTCATGGCGGTACCGCCAAACAGGCCGTCGCCGAGCTGCTGGAGTGGCCGCCGGGCGTGGCGCGGACCCTGGTCGGCATGGCCAACTGTCACTGGAGCGTCCTGGAGCAGGACGACCGCCGGGGCGGCTGGCGCCTGGTCACGTACAACGCGTCGTAGCGCATCGTTTTGCTCGTCGGTCTCGACGCTGTAGCAGCCGGGGCCGAGATCTTGGTACGACACGCCGCATTTCTGGCCAGAGCGGTACCAAGATCTCCCACCCGGCGGCCGCCACGACCGCCGATCCACCGCGGTCCAACCCTTGACCCGCTGGAAGGTCCGAAAGTCGAGCCGGCACCATCACTCGAAGGAACCGGCCGCCGGGCGGTAGCGTCCCAGAGGTCATGAACCCGCGTTCCGCCGCCGTGCTCCTCGTCGCCGCCGTCGCCATGGCCGGCGCGACGGCCTGCGGCGCGGCCCCCGGCTCGTCCGCGACCCCGCCGGCCCCGATCGACTCCGGCACCACCGGGGCCTCGTCGCCGGCCGGGGCCGACGCCCCGGAGGTGACCACCGGGCCCACGCCGCGACTCCCCGCCGACCCGTCGGTCCCGCCGCCCGCCGCCCCGCCCCGCGCCGGCCAGCCCACCGCGGCCGGCGAAATCGTCATCACCGGCCACGTCGCGGACGGCGTCGAGGCCGGCTGCCGCGTCATCCGGGCCCGGACCGGCACCACCTACCTGCTGGTGCTCACGGCCGACCTGAAGCGCCAGATCGAGCGGGCCGGCGACCCGGTCACCCTGCGCGGCCACCCCCGCCCCACCCTGATGACGACCTGCCAGCAGGGCACGCCCTTCGAGGTGACCGCCGTCGTCCCCGCCTGACCGCGGGTTCGCGAAGCGGCCGTGGGGGCGCCGCCCGCGTCGGCGTGCGGGTCGGAGATCGGATTGCGGTAGCGGCGCAGTGCCGCGGAGCGGCGCTCATCGGTTAGCGTGCCGGCATGCCTGTCGCGGTGGTGACCGACTCCACGGCCGACCTGCCTCCCGAGCTGTGCCGTGAGCGCGGGGTGACGGTCGTCCCGCTCACGGTCGTCATCGACGGCGCCGCCGGCCACGAGGGCCGCGACGTCACCCCGGAGCACGTCGCCGGGGCGCTCGCCACCCGCCGCGCGACGGTCAGCACCTCCCGTCCGGCGCCCGAGGAGTTCCGGTCCGAGTACCGCCGGCTGATCGCCGACGGGGCCACCGGCATCCTCTCGGTGCACCTGTCGGCGAACCTGTCCGGCACGTACGACAGCGCCGCGCACGCCGCCGCTGAGCTGCCCGTACCCTCGGCGGTGGTCGACTCCCGGTCCACCGGAATGGGTCTGGGCTTTCCGGTTCTGGCCGCGGCGGAGGCGGCCGCCGCCGGCGCGGACCTGCCCCGGGTCGAGGCGGCGGCGGTGGCCGCGGCCGAGCGCACGACCACCCTGTTCTACGTGGACACGCTGGACTTCCTGCGCCGCGGCGGCCGCATCGGCGCGGCGTCCGCGCTGCTCGGGACGGCGCTGTCGGTGAAGCCGATCCTGCGCATGGGCAACGGCGCGATCGTCGTCCGCGACCGGGTCCGCACCGCCACCCGCGCCCTGGCCCGCCTGGTCGACCTCGCCGTGGAGTCCGCCGGCGACGGCCCGGTCGATGTCGCGGTCCACCACCTCGACGCGCCCGAGCGGGCGGCCGCGCTCGTCGCCGCCCTCACCGAGCGCCTCGGCGCCCGCCTGCGCGAACGGTTCGTCCTTCAGATCGGCGCCGCGGTGGCCGCGCACACCGGTCCGGGCCTGCTCAGCATCGTCACCCACCGCCGCCCGTAACAGATCCATCTTGGACTGGTGCAGTTGTCCACAGCCGACGGGTTGTCCCCAGGTTGATGGTCGGGTGGGAGACGGCGGGTCGGGGCCGGTCCTAGCTTGGCGGCGTGCGCGAGACGGGGGATGACGAGGAGGCGGTACGCCGCCGCCTGATGACGGTGGTGCCGGGCACCGTGACGCGGATCCGTCCGGCCTTCGGCACCGAGCGCCCGGCGACGACCGATCCGGCGCCGCCGCCGTCCTCGCCGCCGCCCTCGTCGCCGGCCTCGACGGCAGAAGCGGCGGCGGGTGCGGCGGTGCCGGGGCTGGCGCCGGCGAGCCTGAGCGCGGGCGCCTTCGACCCCGGCCGGCGTGGAGTCCGGGCGCTCGTCGCGGTGGGCGTCGTCGTCGTGCTGATCGCCGCCGTCCTGGCCTGGCGGGCGCGCCCGCACGCCGACCCGGTGGCGGAGCCGGCCGCCGCCACCGCCCAGCCCGCCGGGCAGCCGGCCGACCCGCCGTCCTCGGCCCCGGCGGCGGAGGTGGTGGTGGCGGTGGTCGGCAAGGTCCGCCGCCCCGGCCTGGTCCGGCTGCCGGCCGGCGCGCGCGTGGCCGACGCGATCGAGGCCGCCGGCGGCCTGCTGCCCGGCACCGACATCGCCCTGCTGAACCTCGCCCGCAAGGTCACCGACGGCGAACTCATCGCCGTCGGGATCACCGCCCCGCCCGGGGCCGAGGCTGGCGGCGGCGCGACCGGCGTGCCGGCGGCGGGTGGCGGCGGGCCGCTCAACCTCAACACCGCCACCCTCGCCCAGCTGGACGCCCTTCCCGGCGTCGGCCCGGTGCTGGCCCAACGGATCCTCGACTATCGCGAGGCGCACGGCGGTTTCCGCTCGGTCAGCGAACTGCGCCAGGTCCAGGGCATCGGCAACGCCCGGTACGACGACCTGAAGTCACTGGTGACGGTGTGACCGTCGCGGCGGCCCTGCGCCGCTTCACGAGCCGGGAAGACGGTGCCACGGCCCCACCCGAGGCACCCGACCTACGGCTCGCCGGCCCGGCCGTGGCGGCGTGGTTGAGCGCCCTGGCCGCCATACACGGCACGGCGCCCACCGCCGCCCTGGTGGCCCTCGGCGCCACCGTCGGCGCGGTCCTCACCGCCGCCGCCCCCACCCTCGCCGCCGGGCGGGCGCGGGGTTGGTTCCGGTCCGCGGGCCGGATGCGGTGGATCGTGGCCGGGCTGCTGGTCGGTACCGCCTGCGGTACGGCCGCCACCGCCGCCCGGTTGGTGGCCAGGGACGCCCCATCGCTGGCCCGTCTCGCCCACGACGGGGCGCGGGTCGAGGCGGTGTTCGTGCTGACCGGCGACCCGACCCGGACGCGGGGGTCGGTCGGGCGCCCGCCGTCCTTCGTCGCCCCCGCCCGGCTGGTCCGGATCACCGCCGACGATCCGCCGAGCGCCCTCAGCACGTCCGCTGGCATCGTGGTCCTCGGCAGCGACCCCGGTTGGCCGGGATTCCTGCCGGGGCAGCGGCTCGCCGCGTCGGGGCGGCTCATGCCACCGCGGGGCGGCGACCTGCGGGCCGCCGCGCTCTCGGTGACCGGGGCGCCCCGCCCGATCGGCCGCGCACCATGGGTGCAGCGGGCGGCCGGGGTGCTGCGGGCCGGGTTACAGCGGGCCTGCGCGCCGCTGCCGGACGAGCCCGGTGGCCTGCTGCCGGGCCTGGTCGTTGGGGATGTGAGCCGCCTGGACCCGGCGGTCCGGGCGGACTTCGTGACGACCGGTATGACCCATTTAACGGCCGTCAGTGGCAGCAACGTCGCGATCGTGTTGGGTGCGGTGCTGCTCCTCGCCCGCTGGTGCCGGGCCGGTCCGCGGGTGGCGGTGGTGGCGTGCGCGGTAGCGCTCGTGGGCTTCGTGATCCTCGCCCGGCCGTCGCCGAGCGTGGTGCGGGCCGCAGCGATGGGTGCGGTGGGGCTGCTGGCTCTGGTGTCCGGGCGGTCGCGGGCGGCGCTGCCGGCGCTCTGCGCCACGATCATGGTCCTGATCGTGGCCGACCCGGGGCTTGCCGTGGACGCCGGGTTCGCGCTCTCCGTGCTGGCGACCGGTGGGTTGCTCCTGCTCGGCGCCCGCTGGCGGGACGGGCTGCGCCGGCTCGGCGTGCCGGTGGGGTTCGCCGAGGCCCTGGCGATCCCGGCCGCGGCCCAGGTGGCCTGCGCGCCGGTCATCGCCGGGCTGTCCGGGCAGGTGAGCATCGTCGCGCTGCCGGCGAACCTGTTGGTGGCGCCCGCGATCGCCCCGGCGACCGTGCTGGGAGTGGCGGCGGCCGCGGTGTCCCCGGTCCTGCCCGCGGGGGCGGCGGCGCTGGCGTGGCTGGCCGGGTGGCCCGCGCGCTGGCTGGTGGCCGTCGCCCGGTACGGGGCGGAACTGCCCGCCGGCGTGCTGCCCTGGCCCGCCGGGGTGGTGGGGGCGTTGCTGCTCGGCGGGGTGACGGTCGCGCTGCTGCTCGCCGCCCGGCGGCCGGTGGTGCGCCGGCTGGTGGCGGTCGTGGCGGCGGCGGCCGTGGTGGGCGCGCTCCCGGTGCGGTGGGTGGCCTCCGGCTGGCCGCCGGCCGGCTGGATCATGGTGGCCTGCGACGTCGGCCAGGGCGACGCGGTGGTGCTGCCCGTCGGGGCCGGCCGGGCGGTCGTCGTCGACGCCGGTCCGGAGCCGGCGGCCACGGACCGCTGCCTGCGCCGGCTCGGCGTGCGCGCGGTACCGCTGCTCGTGGTCAGCCACTTCCACGCGGACCACGTGGGCGGTGTGGCGGGGGTGTTCCGGGGGCGGCGGGTGGCGGCGGTCGCGGTACCGGCGTGGCCCGAGCCGGCCGGCGGGCGGCGGGCCGTGCAGGAGCAGGCCGCCGCACAGGGGGCGCCGATCAGCGTGCCGGGGGCGGGCTGGTCCTACGCGGCGGGCCCGCTCAGCCTCACCGTGCTCGCACCGGCGGACGTGCTACGGGGCACGCGCTCCGATCCGAACAACAACTCACTGGTCCTGCGCGCCCGGGTACGTGGCGTCGACATCCTGCTCGCGGGGGACGCGGAAGAGGAGGAACAGCGGGCGCTGCTGGAGCGGTACGGCGCGGGGCCGCTGCGGGCGCCCGTCCTGAAGGTGGCCCACCACGGCAGCGCGTACCAGGAGCCGGCGTTTCTCGACGCCGTCGACCCGACCGTCGCGCTCGTGTCGGTCGGGTTGGGCAACGACTACGGGCACCCGAACCCGTCGCTGCTGGCCCGCCTCGCGCGGGGCGGGGCGCGGGTGCTGCGAACCGACCGGGACGGCGACGTGGCGGTGCTGTTCACGGAGCGTGGCATTGCGATAGCGGAGCGTGGCGCATCATCGTAACGGCAGCTAGCGGGCCAGGTTCATCGCGACCGCCGCCGAAAGGTTACGGCGATTCGTCCGTTTCTGCGCGTCATGATCTGTCCTGATACCGATCGAGCGACGCGCCATACCCTGTCGGGTGATCGTGCGAATATGGCCCGGTGACCCCCGCACATCCAGCCGCGCTCGTGCTCGTCCTGGGCGATGACGAGTTCCTCGCCTCCCGGGCCGTGGCGCGCACCATCGAGGCAGCCCGCGCCGCCGACCCCGGCGCCGACATCCGCGAGTACGACGCGGGCACGCTGGTGCCCGGCGAGGTGGCCGAGATGCTCAGCCCCTCGCTGTTCGGCGGCCGGCGGGTGCTCGCCGTCCGGTCCGGGCAGGACGCGAAGAAGGACCTCATCGCGGCCCTGCTGGCGTACGCGAGCAACCCCGACCCGGACGTGACCCTCGTGGTGGCGCACGCGGGCGGCGCCAAGGGCAAGGCCCTCGCCGAGGGGCTGCGCGGGGCGGGCGCCACCGTGGTGCCGGCCGGCAGGATCACCCGGCCGCGCGAGCGGGTGGAGTTCGTCCGGGACGAGGTGCGCCGCCTCGGCGGGCGGTGCGCGGAGGACGCGGCGGAGGCGCTGATCGCGGCGGTCGGCAACGACCTGCGCGACCTGGCCTCGGCCTGCTCGCAGCTCATGGTCGACACCGACGGGCGGATCAGCGCGGAGACCATCGCCCGGTACTACCGGGGGCGGGCCGAGGTCAGCGGCTTCACCGTCGCGGACGCGGCCATGGTCGGCGACGTGCCCGGCGCGCTCGAAGCGCTGCGGTGGGCACTGCACGTGGGCGTCGACCCGGTGCCGATCGCCGACGCGATCGCGGACGGGGTGCGCACCGTGGCGCGGGTGGCGTCCGCCGGGCGGGGCAACCCGTACCAGTTGGCATCGTCGCTGGGGATGCCGGCCTGGAAGATCGAGCGCGCGCAGCGGCAGGGCCGGGGCTGGTCCCCGGAGGGGCTGGTGGACGCGATGCAGGCCGCGGCCGAGTGCAACGCCGCCGTCAAGGGGGGCGCCGACGACCGCGGGTACGCCCTGGAACGAGCCGTCTTCGCCGTCGCCGCGGCGCGCTCGGGCGGCGACAGCGGCGGCACCCGGGCGGAGGCCGAGCGGAGCGGCGGCGAGCGCGGTCGCCCGCGGGCCGGCGCCGGGCGCGGCGGCGGCGCTGGCGGGCGCC
>NZ_BBQH01000032.1:0-51415 GCF_018397995.1 Rhizomonospora bruguierae | reverse complement strand
CCGGTGAACGTCCGGACCGGCTCCCGTGCGGGCCTCGCGCGGCGGCGGAACACGCACCGCCCGCTCTACGCCCGGGTCCTCAACCTGCGCCACCTCAGGCCCGGCGGGCTGCTCTGCTTCCTGTACTTCGAGGGCTCCCTGGCGGTCGGCATCCTGCTGGCGCTCGTCGAGGTCATCCCGTGGTGGGGCATCCTCGTGCTGCCCGCGATCGTCGCCGCCATGGTCAAGATCAACGACCTGATCGCCGGACCGCTGGCCGGGACCGCGCCGGCCACCGGCCGGGGGCGCCAGGCGCCGGCGTCCCGCCAGATGACCGCGGTCGGCCGGGCCGTCGTGGCGGGGTCGCCGCCCGCGCCGCTCACCCCGGCCGCCCCGGGTGCGCCCGTCGCCGCGGCTGTGTCGGCTGTGTCGGCCGTGTCGGCGGAGGAAGCGGCCGGCCCGGGCACCCCGGCGGGCCTCGCCCAGGCCCGCGCCGCCACCACCGCCGCCCGCTACGACTCACCGCCGTCCGGGCAGCGCTACGGCAACTCGACAGCCTCCAGCGCGACCCGCTTCGGCGGCCCGCACGGCCACGAGACCGCGGATACCGGGCGGTGGCGGACCTCGCGCGAGAACTGGCCGATCGGCGACACCTGGGCGGGCGCTCGCGGCGCCGCCCGGGACGACGCCCCGGGCACCGGCCCGGCGGACGATCGGGGCGCCGACCGGCACGGATGGATGGAACGCGACACCTGGCCGGCGGGACACCACCGCACGGATGCCCCGGATTCCGAGCTTCGGGGTTCCGAGGCTCGGGGTTCCGGGGGCGATGCGCACGCGCTCGACGCGGCCCTTCGGCCGGCAGAGGCGCACCGCGTCGAGGAACTCCGGCAACCCGGCGCCCCGCGCGGCGAAGCGCCCCCATGGCCCCAGTTCGCGGAGCCAGCGGACGCGTCGGGTGGCGCACACCGCTGGCAACACCCAACGACCGACCACGACCCGACCGACGCCTGGCACGTCCCGGGCGCTGCGGGCGTTGATCGTGAAGCGACCGGCGAGTGGCAGACCGCCATGCCGGACCCAAGCGGTGACCGCTACGCCCCGGATGCCTGGCCCCCCGCCGAGCCGCCCGCAGCTGACGCTTGGCCCGCCGCCCAGCCACCCGCTGGCGACGTTTGGCCCGCCGCCCAGCCACCCGCCGCCGATGCTTGGCCCGCCGCCCAGCCGCCTGCTGGCGAAGCCGGGCACGGTGCCCAGCCTGCCGCCGCCCAGCCACCCGATGCTTGGCACGGCGCCCAGCCTGCCGCCACCGAGCCGCCCGCCGCTGACGCTTGGCCCGCAGCCCAGCCATCCGCCGCCGAGCCGCCCGCCGCAGGCGCCTGGCCCGCCGCTCAGCCTGCCGCCGCCCAGCCGCCGCCCGCCGCCGACGCCGGACACGCCGCGGAAACCGCTGCCAGCCCAGGGCATGCCTGGCCGCCACCCGCCGAACCCACCTACTCAGCGCCCGACCACGCCGTGCCGCCGAGCCATGCCGTGCCGAGCTATCCGGCGCTGAGCCATGCGGTGCCGTCGGAGCCGCGGGCGGACGAGGACGAATGGACGGCCGATGCCGTGCCGCCCGCCCCGGTCGGGTATACGACGGCGGAGCCGGCTCCCGAGCCGGCGGCGCCCGCTCCCGAACCAGGGCCGGAGGAGAACCTGCGGCAGTTCGCGGCGAGCGTGCGGGCCGCGGTGGAGGGGCATACCGCCAGCCCGATCGTCGCCCGCCGCCTGCCCGGCATCGACGCCCACGGCCGCCGGCCCGGAGCAGCTACCAGCGCCGGTGACGCCCACGGCCGCCGGCCTGGAGCGGCTACCAGTGCCGGTGACGCCCACGGGCGCCGGCCGGGAGCGACCGGGGCCGCGGGGGACGCCCACCGGCGCCGGCCCGGAGCGGTCGCGAACGCAAGCGAGCCAACCGGGCGCCGTACCGCAGCGACCGGGCGGCACGGGCAGCCGGGGAAGAACGGCAGCACCCACCGGTACCCGAAGGGCTAGGCGCGGCTCGACGCCGGCAGCGCCCGCTAGCCAGGCAGCGGCAGTGAGGCGCCCATCACCCGGTACGGGGTGTCGAAGCCGACGAAGCGGAAGGGGCCGGTGAGGTCGACGAAGCCGAGCGTGCGGTAGAGGTGGCGGGCGGGGGTCTCGCCCGCCTTGGCGCTGAGCAGGACGCGCGGCTCGGTGGCCTCGCCGCAGACCGTGGTGATCAGGGTGCGGCCGAGGCCGCGGCGCTGGTGGTCCGGGTGGACGTGCAGTTCGGTCAGCTCGAACGCGTCGCGCAGCCAGTCGGCGTGGCCGGCGGCGGCGAGGTGGGGTTCGATCTGGTTGGCCCACCAGCCTCCGTCCTGACCGGGGAAGCCGTAGCAGAAGCCGGTGAGCCGGTCGCCGGTGTCGAAGGCGCCGTAGGCGACGAGGCCGGGGCGCTGGGCGTGGCGGTCGAAGATGACGCCGCGCTCGCGGGAGTCGCGGGTGCTGAGACCGAAGGCGGCGGCCATGACGGCGACGGCGTCGGTCACCCGGTCGCTCAGGTCCAGGGGTGCGATGCGGGCAGGCGTCATGGCAGCCTCCAAACAGTCGACATACCGAACCAATAACCCGAAAGTTGCTCGCCAACGCCCCGGTTCAGGGCTGCGCCGCGCGCCCGCGACGAGTCCGAGCGCGCTCAACGAACGGCGCGGCGGGTGAGGGCAACGAAAAACGGGTACCGCGCGGACCGTGAACGGTCCGGGCAGTACCCGTCCGGGGCCGGGGCGGAACCCTCGGTGGCCGAGGAGTTCGCGCCGCGGTCAGGCGCTGAGCGACCCCAGCTTCTTGGCGATCGCGGACTTGCGGTTCGCGGCCTGGTTCGCGTGGATGACGCCCTTGCTGGCGGCCTTGTCGAGGGCGCGGGCGGCGGCGCGCTGGAGGGCGACGGCCTGCTCGGCGTCGCCGGCCGCGGCCGCCTCGTGGAACTTGCGGATGGCGGTCTTCAGCGACGACTTGACCGACTTGTTGCGCAGCCGGGCCTTCTCGTTCTGCCGGTTGCGCTTGATCTGGGACTTGATGTTCGCCACGCGACAGCCTCGTCCTAAAGCTCGGGTTCGATTTGCGGGTGCGGGGGACGGCGATATCAGCGCCTCCACACGCGATTTGCCAGGGTACCAGCCCGTCAGTCGCGCTCCAAAACGAGGTGCCTGACCAGGAACTCGGCGGTGTCGCCCATGGCCCGGGCCTCGTTCTCCCGCTTGGTGAAGCCGTGCCCCTCGTCCGGGTAGACGTCGTAGCGCACCTCGACGCCGCGCTCGCGCAGCCGGGCCACCACCTGGTCGCTCTCGGCCTGCGGGACGCGGGGGTCGTTCGCGCCCTGGATGACGAACAGCGGCGCGGTGATCGCGTCGGCGTAGGTGACGGGGGAGCGGGAGAGCAGGAAGTCGGCCTCGGTCTCCGGGTCCCCGATCATGACGCCCATCTGGGCGCGCCAGGTGGGCGGGCAGGAGCGGGTGAGGGTGACCAGGTTGCTGGGGCCGACGATGTCGACCCCGCAGGCCCAGTCGCGGTCGGGGAGCCGGCTCAGGCAGGAGAGCACGGCGAAGCCGCCGAACGAGGCGCCGAACACGCCGACGCGGGCCGTGTCCACCCAGGGCAGGGTGCGCAGGTGGTCGGCCGCGGCGGCGAAGTCGAGCAGTTCGGCGCCGCCCCAGTCGCGGTGGATGAGGCTCTGGTACGCCCGGCCGTAGCCGCTGGAGCCGCGCACGTTCGGCGCGAAGACGGCGATGCCGCGGGAGAGCAGGTACTGGTAGAGGCCGGAGTAGCTGTACGAGGGGCGCTCCTGCGCCTCCGGACCACCGTGGATGGACAGCAGCACCGGGAAGGGGCCGTCCCCGGCCGGGCGGTAGAGCCAGGCGGGGATCTGCCGGCCGTCGGCGGTGGGGTAGGAGACGGCGGTGGGCTCGACGCGGGGCAGGTCACCACCGACCGGCGCCGTGTCGGTCACCCAGCGCACCGTGCCGCCCCCGCTGCCGGCGCCCTCGATGTCGAGGACGGCGACGTTGGTCGGGTTGGCGCCGGTGGCGACGAGCACGGCCACCCGGCGGCCGGCGGCGTCGACGGACACGGCCAGGGCCTGGCACGGCGGCAGCGGCGGTACCGGCAGGTCGGCGCCGGTGACGAGGTCGCGGGCGTGCAGTTCGGAGGCGCCACCGGCGTTCACGGACCAGACCAGTACCCGGCCGTCCGCGGACAGGTCAACGTGCTCGACGTCCCACTCCGGGGTCTCGACCCAGTGCAGGTTGCCGTCCGGCACGTCGTACCGGGCCAGCCCGACGAAGTCCCGGCCGGCGTCGGTGAGCAGGAAGAAGCCGCTCCCGTCGGCCGCCCAGGGGCCCGGCTCGACCTTGGCCGGCGCGGCCGCGTCCAGCGGGAAGATCCGGGTGGGCTCGGCGCCGTCCGCCACCCCGCACAGGTAGACCACCTGGTCGGTGTTGCTGCGCATGACGACGGCGGTCATCCGCTTGCCGTCCGGCGAGAACGGGCCGGCGAAGACGAAGCCGCCGCCGGCGTACACGCGGTGGGTCTCGCCGGTGGTCAGGTCCCGCACGAGGACGTCCTGGTGCGCCGGGTCGCGGTCGTTGGCGCCGTAGGAGACCCAGCGGCCGTCCGGGGAGACCTCGCCGAGGTGGTGTTGCACCCTGGGGTGGTCGGTCACCGTGACCACCTCGCCGCCGCCGGCCGGGACCCGGCGTACCTGGTGGAACTCGTCGCCGTGGGTGTCGGCGGAGAACAGCAGCGCGGTGCCGTCCGGGGTCCAGGCGAACACGCGCACGGTGCTTTCCGTGTAGTCGGTCAGCCGCACCGCCGCGCCGCCCTCGGACGCGTCCTGCACCACCAGGTTGAACTGCCCCGAGGCGTTGTCGGAGTAAGCCACCCGCGCGCCGTCGGGCGAGATCGCCACGGTGGGGGCGAAGCGCCGGTCGGGTCGATAGTCCGCGTATCCCGTCATGGCCGCCGAAGTTAGCGCTCCGGGCACGGGCCCACCACCCCCTCCGGGGTGTCCGCCGGGTCGCAGCGCGCGCCGGCGCGGCGTCCGGGGCGGCGCCGGGGGCAGCGCGATGGCGGGCATGGGAGCATTGAGGGCAGGCGCCCGCCCCCAGGCGCCATGATTTATCTGGGGACCGTCCCCGAGCAGCGCCGAGACGAAGGACGAGCGTGAACACTCCCGGTGCCACGGATCCGGGCCGCATCCGGAACTTCTGCATCATCGCCCACATCGACCACGGCAAGTCGACGCTGGCCGACCGGATGCTGCAGCTGACCGAGGTGGTGGACGCCCGGCAGATGCGGGCGCAGTACCTGGACCGGATGGACATCGAGCGCGAGCGCGGGATCACCATCAAGAGCCAGGCGGTCCGGATGCCGTGGACCGTGCGGGAGGGCGCGAACGCGGGCGACAGCGCGGTCCTCAACATGATCGACACGCCCGGGCACGTGGACTTCACCTACGAGGTCTCCCGGAGCCTGGCCGCGTGCGAGGGCGCGGTGCTGCTGGTCGACGCGGCGCAGGGGATCGAGGCGCAGACCCTCGCCAACCTGTACCTGGCGCTAGAGAACGACCTGCACGTCATCCCGGTGCTCAACAAGATCGACCTGCCGGCCGCGCAGCCGGAGAAGTACGCCGAGGAGTTGGCCCGCCTGATCGGCGGCGAGCCGGAGGACTGCCTGCGGGTGTCCGGCAAGACCGGCGAGGGCGTGTCGCACCTGCTGGACGAGATCGTCCGGCAGTTCCCGGCGCCCACCGGGGAGGCGGGTTCGCCGGCCCGCGCGATGATCTTCGACTCGGTCTACGACGTGTACCGGGGCGTGGTCACCTATGTCCGGGTGATCGACGGAAAGATCGAGGCCCGGGACCGGATCAAGATGATGTCCACCGGTGCCGTGCACGAGCTGCTGGAACTCGGTGTGATCTCGCCCGAGATGGTCAAGGCGCCGGCGCTGGGTGTGGGCGAGGTGGGCTACCTGATCACCGGCGTGAAGGACGTGCGCCAGTCCCGGGTCGGCGACACGGTGACCATCAACGCCCGGCCAGCGGCCGACGCGCTGGGCGGGTACAAGGATCCGAAGCCGATGGTGTACTCGGGCCTGTATCCGATCGACGGCTCGGACTACCCGGCCCTGCGGGACGCGCTGGACAAGCTCAAGCTGAACGACGCGGCCCTGTCGTACGAGCCGGAGACGAGCGGCGCGTTGGGCTTCGGCTTCCGCTGCGGCTTCCTCGGCCTGCTCCACCTGGAGATCATCCGGGAGCGGCTGGAGCGCGAGTTCAACCTCGACCTGATCTCCACCGCCCCGAACGTCGTGTACCGGGTGATCATGGAGGACGGCGTGGAGCACGTGGTCACCAACCCGAGCGAGTTCCCGGCCGGCAAGATCGGTGAGATCCACGAGCCGGTGGTGCGGGCGACCGTGCTGACCCCGAACGACTTCGTCGGTGCGGTGATGGAGCTGTGCCAGGGCCGCCGCGGCACCCTGCTCGGCATGGACTACCTGTCCACCGACCGGGTCGAGTTGCGCTACACGCTGCCCCTCGCGGAGATCATCTTCGACTTCTTCGACCAGCTCAAGAGTCGCACCAAGGGGTACGCGAGCCTGGACTACGAGCCCAGCGGCGAGCAGCGGTCCGATCTGGTCAAGGTGGACATCCTGCTGCACGGCGAGCCGGTGGACGCGTTCTCGGCGATCGTGCACAAGGACAAGGCGTACAACTACGGCGTGTCGATCGCCGGCAAGCTGCGCGCGCTGATCCCGCGCCAGCAGTTCGAGGTGCCGATCCAGGCGGCCATCGGCAGCCGGATCATTGCCCGGGAGACGATCCGGGCGATCCGCAAGGACGTGCTCGCCAAGTGCTACGGCGGCGACATCAGCCGCAAGCGCAAGCTGCTGGAGAAGCAGAAGGAGGGCAAGAAGCGGATGAAGATGGTCGGCCGGGTGGAGGTGCCGCAGGAGGCGTTCATCGCCGCCCTGTCCACCTCGGAGGGGCCCGCCGACAAGTCCGGCAAGAAGTGACCACCGGCGCCCGCTTCTGCCCGCGCTGCGGTGGCGCGCTCGCCGGCCCGCCGCCCACGGCCTGCCCGCACTGCGGGTACGCGATGTTCGTCAATGCCCGGCCCACGGCGAACCTGATCCTGCTGGACGGCGACGGGCGGTTCCTCAGCGTGCGCCGCGCGATTCCGCCGCGGGCCGGGTTGTGGGAACTGCCCGGCGGTTTCTGCGACGGTTGGGAGCATCCGGCCGACGCCGCCGTCCGGGAGGCCCGCGAGGAACTCGGCATTGACGTCGAACTGGGGGAGCTGGTCGGCCTCTACATAGGCAGCTACGAGTACCAGAATGAGCTGCTCCCGGTTCTGGACGCATACTTTATCGGCCACGCGGCCGAGCCGACGATCACTCTGAACGCGGCCGAAGTATCTGATATGGCCTGGTTTGACCTGGCGGATCCGCCGCCGATGGCCTTCGAGTCGATGGATCGGGCATTGCGCGACGCGGCCAAGGTCCGGTAGCGGGAGTTTGGCTTCTCGGACGCCCGGGCACTTAGCCGGCAGCACCGAAACACCCCCTGACTGAGGAGGAATCGTGACTGTCGCCGGCATAATTTCGGCCCTGATCGTGGGCCTCATCATCGGCGCCCTGGGGCGCCTGGTCGTGCCCGGCCGTCAGAACATCCCGGTGTGGATGACGATCCTGATCGGTATCGGCGCGGCCCTGCTGGGCACCGTGATCGCGCGGGCCGCGGGCATCGCGGACACCGCCGGGTTCGACTGGATCGAGTTCTTCATCCAGGTCGTCCTGGCCGCCGTGGGCGTCGCCCTGGTGGCCGGCGCGGCCGGGCGGCGCAGCATCACCCGGTAACCGCGCAAACCGGTGCTTCACGGGCTCCTGACCGATCGGTCAGGAGCCCGTAGGCTGTCCGGGTGAGCCGGCCGGCGGGAGGCCGGTCAGGTATCGATACCGTCGCGGGATCTTCCGGTGAAGGAAGTTTTCCTACTATCGTTCGCCGCAGTAGGTAAGTTCCGTGCGAGCGGCGAGGGAGACAACCGTGAGGACGTTGAGGTGGTTGGCCGCGGCGTCGGCCCTGGCCCTGCTCGCCGGCTGCGGCGGCGGCTCAGGCGGCGACGGGGCCGGCGCGGACACCGGCAAGCTCACCGTGTGGATGATGGGCGAGGGTGGTGCGGCCCAGAACAGCTTCCTGGACTCGGTGAAGGCCGAGTTCACGACCAAGCACCCGGACACCGAGGTGGACGTCCAGTACATCCCGTGGCTGGAGGCGCCGAAGAAGTTCGCCACCGCGCTGGCCGGCGGCTCCGGCGGACCGGACATCACCGAACTGGGCAACACCGAGACCCAGGGCTGGGCGGCGCAGGACGCGCTCGCCGACCTCACCGACAAGCTGGCCGGCTGGTCCGAGGGCAAGGATCTGCTGCCGAACCTGGTCAAGAACGCCCAACTGGACGGCAAGCAGTACGGCATCCCCTGGTACGCCGGGGTGCGCGCCATCTACTACCGGGCCGACTGGTTCGGCGAACTGGACGTCAAGCCGCCGACGACCTGGGCCGAACTGGTCACCGCCGCCCGCACCGTGCAGGAGAAGAAGAAGGGCGTCTACGGCTTCGCCGTGCCGGGCAACTCGGAACTGCCGTTCTACTCGTTCCTCTGGGGCGCCGGCGGCGAGATCGCCACCAGGGACGGCGACACCTGGAAGTCCGGGTACGACACCCCGGCCGCGCGCAAGGCGGTCGACTTCTGGACCGGCCTGGTGACCCGCGAGAAGGTCGCGCCCCCGGCCGCCGCCACCTGGACCGAAGTGGACGCGCAGAAGCAGTTCGCCACCGGCACGGCGGCCATGACCATCGCCGGTAGCTGGTCGCAGACCTCGATGCTCAAGGCGAACCCGGACATCGACAAGTCCTGGGGCACCGTGCCGATCCCGGGCGAGGCCGGCGGCGCCGCGCCCGCCTTCGCCGGCGGCTCCGACATCGCCATCTGGAAGGACAGCAAGCGCCAGGAACTCGCCTGGGACTACCTGACCATCCTGCTGAACAAGCAGAACAACCAGAAGTGGGCGGACAGCCTCAAGTTCTTCCCCGTGCACGGCGACCTGGTCAGCGGCGGCACGTACACCAGCGACAAGATCATGGCGGCGTTCGCCACCGCCATGCAGAACACCCGGCTGACCCCGATCACCCCGCAGTGGGTGGAGGTGAGCCGGAACCGGAGCGTCACCCAGACCATGAACAGCTCGGTCATGAAGGGCCAGAAGACGGTGGACCAGGCGGTCAAGGAGGCGGCCACCGAGATGGACCAGCTCCTCAACAAGAAATGACGGCACCACCCACGCTGACGCCGGCGGCGCGGGGCGGGCCGGCTGCCCTACCTGCTCCTGCTGCCCGGCCTGGTGATCATCGGCGGGCTGCTGCTGTGGCCGCTGGCCCAGGTCGCCTGGATGTCCCTGCACGACCTGGGCCTGCGCCAGCTACGCGGCGACCAGCCGTGGCCGTGGGCGGGCGCGGACAACTACCTCGAGATCCTCGGGGACCCGTTCTTCCGGACGGTGCTGCGCAACACGGTCCTGTTCGCGGCGGCGAACGTGCTGCTCACGATGGTCCTCGGCACGCTCGTCGGGCTGCTGCTGAACCGGCTCGGCCGGCGGATGGCGACCGTTGTCGCAAGCGCCGTGCTGCTCGCCTGGGCCACCCCCGCGATCACCGGCGCGATCGTCTGGAAGTGGCTGTTCGACGACACCAGCGGGCTGGTCACCTGGCTGTTCAACGCGCTGCCCGACGGACTTTCCCGGGCCCTGTTCGGCCACGCCGACTGGACCGGCTACGGCTGGTTCAACTCGCCGTTGACCTTCTTCACGATCCTGACCCTGGTGGTGGTCTGGCACTCGTTCCCGTTCGTCGCGGTGAGCGTCCTGGCCGGGCTCAAGAGCGTCCCGGCGGAACTGCTGGAGGCGGCCCGGGTCGACGGGGCCGGCCCCTGGCGCACGTTCTGGCAGATCACGTTCCCGCTGCTGCGCCCGGTCTTCGGCATCCTCGTCGTGCTCTCCACGATCTGGGACTTCAAGGTCTTCACCCAGCAGTTCGTGCTCGCCGGCGGCACCCAGGACCGGTCCACCTACATGCTGGCCATCTACTCGTACGCGGTGGCCTTCTCGCCGCCGCCCAAGTACGGGCTGGGCTCGGCGATCGCGGTGATCCTCACGCTGATCCTGCTCGCCGTGACCGCCGTCTACGTGCGCATGGTGCTGCGCCAGGAGGAGGGAGCGTGAGCGGGAGGAGCGCCCGGCGCGCACTCGCGAACGAAAGGCAGGCGCTGTGAGGCGCCGGTGGTGGTCGCGGGCGGCGGCCAACGCGGCCGGGGTGCTGGTCGCCCTGTTCGCCGTGTTCCCGGTGTTCTGGATGGTCTCCACCTCGCTCAAGCCCAACCGGGAGATCTTCTCCGCCACGCCGCAGCCGGTGCCGCACCACCCCACCCTCCAGCACTACCGGGACGTGCTCGGCGGCGATCTGCTGCCGGGGGTCGGGTTCGGCAGCTTCTTCCGCAACAGCGCGATCGTCGCGGTCGCCACGGTGCTCGCCGGCTCGCTGGTCGCCCTGCTCGCCGCGACCGCGGTCGCCCGCTACCGGTTCCGGTTCCGCACGGCGTTCCTGGTCATGCTGCTGGTGGTGCAGATGGTGCCGCTGGAGGCGCTGGTCATCCCGCTGTTCCTGATGATTCGCCGGCTCGGCCTCTACGACACCCTGGCCAGCCTGATCCTGGTGTATCTGGCGTTCTCGCTGCCGTTCGCGGTCTGGATGCTGCGCGGCTTCGTGGCGGCGGTCCCGCGGGACCTGGAGGAGGCCGCCGAGATGGACGGGGCCAGCCGCTGGCAGACCTTCTGGCGGGTGCTGCTCCCGCTGGTCGCGCCGGGGCTGGTCGCCACCAGCATCTTCTCGTTCATCACGGCATGGAACGAGTTGATCTTCGCGCTCACGTTCCTCAGCGACGAGGGGAAGTACACGCTGCCCGTGGCGATGACGTTCTTCTTCGGCCGGGACGACACCGCCTGGGGCGCCGTGATGGCGGCGTCCACCCTGCTCACGCTGCCGGTGATGGTGTTCTTCCTGGTCGTGCAGCGGCGGATGGTGTCGGGCTTGGTCTCCGGGGCCGTCAAAGGATAGGGCCCCCGGCGTACCGGGGGCCCGTCACCAGCGGGTTCAGCGGAGCCAGGGGATGGAGCGGTCCAGCAGGCCGCGCTGCTTCAGCTCCTTGCGCAGCGGGATCTCGTCGTCGATGTACCCGTCCCAGTTGATGCCCCAGTAGTTCGCCGTGTGCGTGCCCTCGCCCAGCAGCTGGCGCTGTACCGGCGTGCGGTTGGCGTACCACTCGCTCTCGCGGTTGACCGGCATGTCGTCCAACTGGCGGATCCAGCGGTAGGTGTACCCGACGAACAGCATCTTGCGGGTCACGTCCGACAGGTTCGTGGAGCGCGAGTGCCACAGCCGCCGGTCGAAGACGAACGCGTCGCCCGGGTTGGCGGTGATCTCCACCGTGCCCTCCGGGTCCGGGTTCTGGACGGTCAGGTCCTTCGGCCGGTCCAGCGAGTTCCACAGGTGGCTGCCCGGGATCACCTTCGTCGCGCCCCGGCCAGTGGTGGACAGGTCCGACAGCACGTACGCCACCTTCAGCGAGAACATCGGCCGCGGGAGGTTCGGGTCCATCGTCTCCGGGTCCGAGTTCTGCCGGTACCCGTCCTGGTGCCAGCCCCAGTAGGGCTTCTCCGGCTCCAGCGCGGGCGGCGTCACGTCCAGGTGGTTGTGGTGCGTGTAGATGTTCCAGCCGGCCAGGCCCCACAGGTACGGGAACGTGGTCGGGTGGGTCAGCAGCTCGCCGAACAGCTCGTCGCGGGTCAGGAAGCCGAGCAGGTGGACGGTGCCGTCCTTGGTGCCCCTGCCGGCCGCGATCTCCTCCGCGTAGACCCGGTCGACCGCCTCTTCCAGGCGGGCGCGGTGGTCGTCGGTGAGGACGTTGCGCAGCAGCAGGAACCCCTGCTCGTGGAATTCCTTGCGCTCGACTTCGCCGATCGGCTCGTAGCCGGTGAGGGCGCCTTGGTCGGCGGTGGCGGTCATCTTCCTCCCCTTTGAACGGGCCTCGTACGTGGTGTAGCGAAGCCCTCGGAGGGCACGCCAGCAGCGATCGTAACGCGAGACGCTCGTCCATCCGCGATCACGATGGCGCCTTGACGGGATCATCCTCGGAACTTCACGGCGGCGGATTCGATCTTTCACGGCCGGTCAGGCGACGGGCGCGAACGGTGACGATCCGCGCGGACGGCGGCCGTCCGGCGCCGGGAATGGGGAGGTATGCCGGTTTGTGCGATCACTGCGGGTTAACGGGACAACGTGCACGGCCCGTCACGCATCGGCGTAGACCTCGGCCAGAACCGACCCGTCACCGGCGGCCTCCGAGTCCTTCGCCGTGTTCCAGACGCCCTTGCCGGCGGTCCACTGGAGGGTGCCGAAGCGGACCCGGCGCACCCCGTGGTCCTCGGCGTGCGCGACCAGCCAGTGCGCGTACTGCCAGCCCGCCCGCGCGTCGGGCGCGCCGACGCTCAGGCCCAGCGCGTCCGGCTGGGCCACCGCGGGCAGGTCGCCCCAGTCGAGTCGCAGGGCCTCGGCGACCGCGCGCGCCGCCGCGCCGCCGCGCACCTTCGGGGTGTTGCCCAACTCGCAGGCGACCGCGCCGGTGGCCTTGCCGAGCAGCGCCTCGGCCAGCACCACCGACTGGTCGGCCCAGCGCTCGTACGCCTCCGGGTAGGCCGAGCGCTGCACCCGCTGGGCCGCGTCGGTGACCCGCATCTTCTCCCAGCCCTTGACCTTCTTCAGGGCGGCGTAGAACGTCGCGGCCGAGTACCGGGGATCGTTGATCTGCTCCGGGGTGCCCCAGCCCTTGCTGGGCCGCTGCTGGAACAGGCCGAGCGAGTCGCGGTCGCCGTGGCGCAGGTTCTCCAGCCGCGACTCCTGGTACGCGGTGGCCAGCGCGATCACCACCGCCCGCTCGGGCATGCCGTCGCGGACCCCGATCGCGGTGATCGTGGCCGCGTTGGCCATCTGCGTGACGTCCAGGGTCACCTGGCCGCCGGCCCGCACGGTGCACGACGGGGTCCGCGGGAGGGGCAGGTCGCTCACCCAGGTCCTGCCGGCCCAGACGCCCAGCGCCGCCACGGCGGCCAGCGCGGCGACCCCACCGACCACACCCTTACGCACCGTCACCCCCACCAGATTTGGTCAACCAATGTACCGCCCGCCCAACGGCGTTCACAGCGCCTCACCGGCCACGATTCGGGCGTCACGGAATCCAGGACGGGTCCCGCCGCTCGCGGAACGCGGCCACCCCTTCGCGCCCCTCCACGGAGCGGAAGTACCCGCTCGACAGGGAGGTCAATACCGCCGCGTCGTCACGGACAGTATCGGCGGGTCGGCGGCGCAGTAGGTCCTTGGTGCCGGCGAGCGCCTTCGGCCCGCCGCGTGCCAGGGCCGCGCAGTACCGGTCCACGGCCGCGTCCACCTCCCCGGCCGGCACGGCGGCCGTGACCAGCCCGATCTCGGCCGCCCGGCGACCGTCGAAGACCTCGCCGGTCAGGTACAGCTCGGCGGCCGCCCGGGGCGCGACCCGGCGCAGCACGGTGCTGGAGATGACCGCGGGGATGACGCCCAGCCGCACCTCGGAGAACGCGAACGTGGCGTCCTCGGCGCACACGGCGAGGTCGGCGGCGGCGATCAGGCCGAGGCCACCGGCGCGGGCCAGACCGCCGATCCGGGCGACCACCGGCTTCGGGCACTCCCACACGGCGGCCAGCAGGCCACCGAGCCGGTCGGCCGGGAGCGTCCGACCCTGCGCGGCGGTCTCGGCGAGGTCCACCCCCGAGCAGAAGACGGAGCCGGCGTGGGACAGCACGATCACCCGTACCGCGTCGTCGCCGGCGGCCGCGGCGAGCGCGTCCGCCACCTCCTCGATCAGGGCGAGGGACAGGGCGTTGCGCCGCTCCGGCCGGTTGAGCGTGAGCGTCGCCACGCCGGCGGCGGTGGCCGTGGTGAGAGTGGGACTGGTCATGCCGGCAGACTAGAGGGCGTGCCAGGTCTGCCCCCCGAGGGCGAGCCCGTACCCCGCGACGGCTCGCTGCCCGCGTCCGCCCTGACCACCACCGGTGGCCGGGGCTTCGGCGTGTACCTGCACGTGCCCTTCTGCGCCAGCCGCTGCGGGTACTGCGACTTCAACACGTACACGGCCGGCGAGTTGGGCGGCGGGGAGGCGCAGGCCGGCTACGTGGAGGCGGTGCTGGCCGAGGTGCGGCTGGCGACCCGGGTGCTCGCCGGGAACCCGCCGCCCCGGGTGGAGACGGTCTTCGTCGGCGGCGGGACGCCCACCCTGCTGCCCCCCGACGACCTGGCCCGGCTGCTCGCCGCGATCGACGACGCCTGGGGCCTGGCGCCGGACGCCGAGGTCACCACCGAGGCCAACCCCGAGTCGGTGTCGATCGCCTCGCTCAAGGCGCTGCGCTCCGCCGGGTACACCCGGGTGTCGCTGGGCATGCAGTCGGCGGCCCCGCACGTGCTGGCGCTGCTGGACCGCCGGCACACGCCCGGCCGGGCGGTCGCCGCCGCGCTGGAGGCCCGGGACGCGGGCTTCGACCACGTGAACCTCGACCTGATCTACGGGACGCCGGGCGAGCGCGCCGAGGACTTCGCCGCGTCGCTGGCCGCGGTGCTGGCCGCGGGCGTGGACCACGTCAGCGCGTACGCCCTGATCGTGGAGGAGGGGACGCGGCTGGCGGCGCGGGTCCGGCGGGGCGAGATCCCCCAGCCGTCGGACGACGTGGCCGCCGACCGGTACCTCGCGGCCGAGGCGGCGCTGACGGCGGCGGGGCTGAGCTGGTACGAGGTGTCGAACTGGGCCCGCTCCGGGGCGGACCGCTGCCGGCACAACCTGCTCTACTGGACCGGCGGTGACTGGTGGGGCCTCGGCCCGGGCGCGCACAGCCACGTGGGCGGGGTCCGCTGGTGGAACGTGCGCCACCCGCGCGCCTACGCGGCGCGGCTGGCCGGTGGCGAGTCGCCGGGGCACGCGCGGGAGATCCTCACCGCGGGCGAGCGGCACATGGAGGAGGTCATGCTCCGGCTGCGGCTGGCCGAGGGGCTGCCGCTGGGCGTGCTGAACCCGGCGGGGCGGGCGGCTGCCGCCCGCGCCCGGGCCGACGGCCTGCTGGCCGGCGACGCGTTCGCCGCCGGCCGGGCGGTGCTGACGCTGCGCGGCCGGCTGCTCGCCGACGCGGTCGTCCGCGACCTGCTCTAAACAGGCGACCCGCTCTGCGCGGGTGACCCGCAGCCCGGGAAGGCGGCCCACGCTCAGGAGGCGGCCCGCGGGCCCGGGGAGAGGCGGCCCGCGCTCGGAGGGCGGCCCCGACGCGGGAGCGCCGGGGCACGCCTCACTTGATGAAGGACACCGACATCGGGTACTTGTACAGCTGCCCCTCGTTGGCCTTCACGCCCGCGATGATCCCGAAGATGATCTGGATCGCGAACACGATGAGGCTCGGGATGAACAGCATGCACCAGCTCACGAACAGCAGCACGAAGGCGATGATCGACCAGAGGATCTGGAAGTTCAGCGCCGCGACGGCGTGCGCGCGCACGGCCGGCGACTGCTGGCCCTTGGCCACGTAGCTGATCAGCGGGCCGACGAAGCCGAGCGGCCCGAAGCTGATGAAGGCGCCCAGGGCGCCGCCGAAGTGGGCGATCAGCGCCCACGTCTTGTCGTCGTTCGTGGCGTAACCGGCCGGCGGGGCACCCGCGTAGCCGGGCCCCCCGTACCCACCGGGTGGCGGCGGCTGGTAGCCGCCGGGCGGCCCCGACGACGGGGGCGGCGGGTAGGACGGGGCGTCGTACTGTGGCCCGGTCGACGGCGGGGGAGCGTAGCCGGACGCGGGCGCCTCGCCCGACGTCGATGACGGGGACGGGGGTTGTGGCGGGGAGGTCGGATCCTCTCCCGGGGGGCGAGGTGGTTCGGTCATGCCCGCCACCGTAAGTGGCCAGATCAACCCGCGCCAGACGCCACTCTGGCTATTTGTCGACACTCTGGTGCTCATGGGCGCGTAGCGGTCATGGTGCTGAGCGGTCACGGTGCAATCGGTCATGGTGGACGCCGGTCAGGGTGCGCACGGTCATGGTCGAACCGGGGTACCAGGACTTAGACTGGCACTCACTACGGGCGAGTGCCAGCGGGTAGCGGAGGGAGGTGGCGATGAGCCTCGACGACCGGAAGTTGGACGTTCTGCGGGCCATCGTCGAGGACTACGTCGCCACCCAGGAGCCGGTCGGCAGCAAGGCCCTGGTCGAGCGGCACCACCTGGGCGTCTCCCCGGCCACCGTGCGCAACGACATGGCGGTGCTGGAGGAGGAGGGCTACATCCGCCAGCCGCACACCAGCGCCGGCCGGGTGCCCACCGACCGCGGGTACCGGCTGTTCGTGGACCGGCTGTCCAGGGTCAAGCCGCTGTCCCCGGCCGAGCGCCGGGCGATCGAGCGGTTCCTGGTCGGCGCGCTGGACCTGGACGACGTGGTGCACCGCACGGTCCGCCTGCTCGCCCAGCTCACCCGGCAGGTCGCCGTGGTGCAGTACCCGAGCCTGTCCCGCTCGTCGGTGCGCCACCTGGAACTGGTGCCGATCTCCACCACCCGGCTGATGCTGGTGATGATCGCCGACACCGGCCGGGTCGAGCAGCGCCTGGTGGAGCTGCCCACCCCGATCACCGCCGACGACGTCACCGACCTGCGCCGCATGGTCAACGAGAAGCTGGCCGGCGCGCGGATGGCCGAGACGCCGCCGCTGGTCGAGGCCCTGGTCGAGGAGTCCCCGCCGGTCCTGCGCGGGGCCATGACCATGCTCTCGACGGTCCTGCTGGAGACCCTGGTCGAGCGGCGGGACGAGCGGATCGCCCTGGCCGGCACCGCGAACCTCACCCGCGGCGGGCTGCTGGACTTCCAGGGTTCGCTGCGCCCGATCCTCGAGGCGCTCGAGGAGGAGGTCATCCTCCTCAAGCTGATCGGGGAGGTGGAGCCGACGAGTACCCTTCGGGTACGCATCGGCGACGAGAACGAGTTCGAGGACCTGCGGTCCACATCGGTGGTCAGCACCGGGTACGGCCCCGGCCCGGTGATCGTCGGTGGCCTGGGGGTGCTGGGCCCGACGCGCATGGACTACCCCGGAACCATCGCCACGGTCCGCGCCGTGGCACGCTACGTGGGCGACCTGTTGGCACAGAACTGATTCTTCTCCCCTACAAGCTTCCAACGGTGCGAAGAGAGACATGAGGACACCGGACGCAGTGGCCAAGGACTACTACGGGATCCTGGGGGTGCCCCGGGACGCGACCGCCGACGACATCAAGCGGGCCTACCGCAAGCTGGCCCGCCAGTACCACCCGGACGTGAACCCAGACCCGGTGGCGCAGGAGAAGTTCAAGGACATCAACGCCGCGTATGAGGTCCTCTCCGACGACCAGAAGCGCCAGATCGTGGACCTCGGCGGCGACCCGCTCGCCCCGGGCGGCGGTGGCGGCCCCGGCGCCGGCGCGGGCGGCCCGTTCGTCGGCTTCCAGGACATCATGGACGCGTTCTTCGGCGCGAGCGGCGGCGCGACCCGCGGCCCCCGCCCGCGCACCCGGCCGGGTGCCGACGCGATCCTCCGCCTCGACCTGGACCTGGCCGAGACCGCGTTCGGCGTCGAGGCCCCGATCACGGTCGACACCGCCGTGCTGTGCACCACCTGCACGGGGGCCGGTACCGCCGCGGGTACCCACCTGGCCACCTGCGAGGTGTGCGGCGGCCGGGGCGAGGTGCAGTCGGTGCAGCGCACCTTCCTGGGGCAGGTCGTCTCGTCCCGCCCGTGCGCCGCCTGCCAGGGCTACGGCACCACCATTCCGCACCCGTGTTCCACCTGCGGGGGCGACGGCCGGGTCCGCACCCGCCGGTCGCTGACCGTGAAGATCCCCGCCGGCGTCGAGGACGCCATGCGCATCCGGCTGGCCCAGCAGGGCGAGGTGGGCCCGGGCGGCGGCCCGCCCGGCGACCTGTACGTGGAGATCCACGAGCGCCCGCACGACGTGTACTCCCGCAAGGCCGACGACCTGCACTGCCGGGTGACGGTGCCGATGACCGCGGCCGCCCTGGGCACCCGGCTGACCATCAAGACGCTGGACAGCGAGGAGCAGGTCGACGTCAAGGCCGGCACCCAGCCCGGTTCGACGCTGCGCATCCGTGGCAAGGGCGTACCGCACCTGCGCGGTCAGGGCCGCGGCGACCTGTACGTGCACCTGGACGTGCGCACGCCGACGAAGCTGGACGCGGAGCAGGAGCGGGTGCTGCGGGAGTTCGCCACGTCCCGGGGTGAGGAGGTCGCCGAGCTGTCCAAGCAGGCGGGCTTCTTCTCCCGCATGCGGGACGCCTTCAACGGGCACGCCTAACGGGTGTCAGCTCCGCTGTTCCTCGTCCCGGCCCTGCCGGACGGGCCCACGTACACGCTCACCGGTCCGGAGGGGCACCACGCCGCCTCCGTGCAGCGGCTGCGCCCCGGCGAGGTCGTGGTGCTCGCCGACGGCCGGGGAGGCACGGCCGACGCGACGGTCGTCGCCCCCGGCAGGGGCGGCAAGGGCGCCCTGGCCCTCAGCGTCACCGGCCGGCGGTACGAGGAGCCGCCCGATCCCCGGCTCGTGGTGGTGCAGGGCATCGCCAAGGGGGAGCGGGGAGAACTCGCCGTGCAGGCGATGACCGAGGCCGGCGTCGACGAGATCGTCCCCTGGGCGGCGAGCCGCTCGGTCGCGCTGTGGCGCGGGGAGCGCGGCGAACGGTCCCGCGAGAAGTGGGCGGCGACCGCCCGGGAGGCGGCGAAGCAGGCGCGCCGGGCCTGGGTGCCGCCGGTGACCGAGCAGGCGGCCACCAGACACGTGGTCAAGCGGCCGAACCTGCTCGTCCTCCACGAGGAGGCGACCGACCGCCTGTCCGGTGTGGAGCTACCCGCGACCGGCGAGATCACCCTCGTCGTCGGCCCCGAGGGCGGCATCAGCCACGACGAGGTGGACGCGTTCCGCGAGGCGGGCGGCCGCACCGTCCGGCTCGGGGCGAGCGTCCTGCGCACGTCGACCGCGGGGGTGGCGGCGATCGCGGTCCTCTCCGCCCGGCTGGGTCGCTGGTGACCGCCGCCGCGGCTGGAGGCTACTCGAAGAGGCTGAACCGGCGCCCCGGCTGTTCCCGGTGCCGCGCGGCCCGCCGCCGGAACACCACCACCGTATCGACAATGGCGACGACGGCCAGCAGGCTCAGGATGACGGCCGCCCAGATGATGCCGCCCAGCGCGGCGAAGACGCCGAGCACGGCGCAGCTCACGGCGCCGAACAGGGCCAGGACCAGGCGCAGGTTGAGCGCGCTGTACGGGTGGCCGATCGTGCCGCGCCGGCCGCTCGGCTGTGATCTCATGGCCATAGCTACGGGTACCCCCTGGGCCCGCCGCCCTAACCCGCGTCGAAGGTGCAGCTCACCCGCGGGTCGGTGAGGCTGTGCGACGCCTCGGCCCGGTACGTGCCGGCCACCGTGCGCCAGCCGCCGGCCCAGACCTGCAACGCCCGTTCCGGGATCGGGATGGTGACCGCCACGGTTTCGCCGGGCGCCGCCTCGACCGTCGCGAAGCCGGCGAGCCACCGGGCGGGCCGGTCCCCGTCCGGGGCGGTCGGGCCGATGTAGAGCTGCACGACCTCCCGGCCGCGCCGCCCACCGGAGTTGCGTAGCCGCACCACGGCCTGCCGCGCGCCGGTCACCCGCACCGATTCGTACGCCCAGGTCGTGTACCCGAAGCCGTGCCCAAAGGGGAACAGCGGCGCCCTTCCGGACCGCTCCCACGCCCGGTACCCGATGAACACGCCCTCGTCGTAGGCGACCTCCCCGTTCTTCGGCGTGACCGACAGCACCGGGCAGTCCTCGGTCGCGCCCGGCCAGGTGGTCGGCAGCCGGCCACCCGGTTCGGCGGCGCCGAGCAGGACGTCCGCGAGCGCGGCGCCGCCCTGCTGGCCGGGGAACCACACGAGCAGGATCGCCGCCACGTCGTCCGCCCACGGCATCAGCACCGGTGAGCCGGCGTTCACCACCACGACCGTGCGCGGGTTGGCGGCGGCGACCCGGGCCACCAACTCGTCCTGCCGGCCCGGCAGGGCCAGATGGGTGCGGTCGAAGCCCTCGGACTCCACCTCCTCGGTGGTGGCGACCACGACCACGGCCACGTCCGCGGCGGCCGCGGCGGCGACGGCCTCCTCGATCAGCTCGTCCGGCGCGGCCATCGGGGCGCGGTGCCCGAGGTGGAGCACGGCCGTGTCGAATGCCTCGACGTTGCCCATCTCCCGGCCCAGCACCACCCGGACCGGCCGGCCGGCGGTCAGCTCCACGCCGACCCGGTGCTCCGGCGGGGCCAGGAACGCCACGCCCAGGTCGTCGTTCTCCGGTGCCAGCGGGCCCGCGTACAACGACTGCCCGTCCACGGTCAGCGTGTACGTGCCGACCCCGCGCACCGACAGTTCGTGCCGCCCGGTCACCTCCGGCGTGAACCGCCCCACCAACTCCACCGTGGACACCTCCGCCAGCGGCGCGTCGCCGGGCAGGTGCCCCTGGTACCGGGCGGTGGCCACGGGCAGCTTCCCGGTGTGCAGCACGGCACCGCCCGCGGCGCGCAGCACCACGGAGACGCCGGGCTCGCCGTCCAGATTCGTCCACTGAGGACCGCCGGCCGGTGGCAGGGTGGCCGCCGGGTCGGCGCCGAGCGCGTACGTGAGCCGGTCGCCCAGGGCCGCGGTGAGCGCCTCCAGCGGGGAGACCACGTGCCCGGGGAACACCTGCGCCGAGCCGCCGCCCTGCTCGCGGGCGTCCCGGGCGGCGGCGCCGATCAGGGCGACCGTCTCGGTGCCGCCGACCGGCAGTACCCCGTCGTTGCGGGCCAGCACGAACGAGCGGGCGGCCAGCTCGCGGGCCACCGCGTCCGGGTCGACGGGGGCCGGCGGCTGTGCCACCACCGGTGACACCCCCTCCAGCGCGCCGGTGCGGGCGGCGAGCAGCAGCACCCGGCGCACCTGGTCGTCGACCACCGATTCGGGGACCTCACCGGCGCGGACCGCCGCGACCAGCGCCGCACCCCACGGCCCACGCGGGCCCGGCATCGCTATGTCCGTGCCGCCGGGCGCCGCGGCGACGCTGCGGGCCGCGGTCCAGTCCGACACCACCGCGCCGTCGAAGTCCCACTCTCCCTTCAGGAGCCCGTGCTCAAGCTCGCGGTGCTCGGTCATCGTCGTGCCGTTCACCGAGTTGTACGCGGCCATCACGCCCCACCCGCCGGCCTCCAGCACGACCGCCTCGAACGGGAGCAGGTAAAGCTCCCGCAGCGCCCGCTCGGAGACCAGCACGTTCGCGGTGAACCGCTGCGTCTCGAAGTCGTTGGCGACGTAGTGCTTGACCGTCGTGCCGACCCCCTGCTCCTGCACCCCGCGCACGTACCCGACCGCGATCCGCGCCGTGAGCAGCGGGTCCTCCGAGTACGCCTCGAAGTGCCGGCCGCCGAGCGGGCTGCGGTGCAGGTTCACGGTCGGCGCGAGCAGGACGTGCACCCCCTTGCGCCGGGCCTCCTGCCCGAGCACCCGCCCGGCCAGGCGCGCCAGGTCCGGCTCCCACGTGGCGGCCAGCGCGGTCGGGCTGGGCAGCGCCACGGCGGGATCGTCCGGGGTCCACTGCACGCCCCGCACGCCGATCGGCCCGTCCGACATCACCAGCGAACGCAGCCCGATCGCCGGGATGGGCGGCAGGCTCCACGTGTCCTGGCCGGTCAGCAGGTGCACCTTGGTCGGTAGGTCCAGGGCCGCGATCGCCCGCTCGATGACCTCCCGGTACCGCTCCCGATCCGACCCCATGCCCGCCTCCCGACTGGTGCCCATCGATCAGCGAACGCTAACCCACCACCCGCCGACCGCCATACCCCCACGCCTCCAGCAGAGCTGCCAGCGGTGCCGGGTGGGAGCCGGAGCGGTGAGCGAACGGTCGCCAGCCGGCCTGGCGGCGCCTCGATGGCCGGCTCCGACCGTTAGCATCCGCTGGGTGAACGACACCTGCATCTTCTGCCGCATCGTTGCCGGCGAGATCCCCGCGACCGTGGTCCGGGAGACCGATACCACCCTGGCCTTCCGCGACATCGCGCCGAAGGCGCCGGTGCACATCCTGGTGATCACCAAGGCGCACCACCCGGACGTGGCGACGCTGGGCCACGCGGACCCCGCGCTGGCCGGCGACCTGCTGGCGGCGGCGGCGGACGTGGCGGAGCGGGAAGGGCTGCGCGGCGACGGCTTCCGGCTGATGTTCAACACCGGCGAGTACGGCGGCCAGGAGGTCGACCACGTGCACGCGCACCTGCTCGGCGGGCGCCCGCTCGGCCCGATGCTGGTGACCGGGTGAGCGGCACCGACCGGCTCGCCCGCATGGTGCGGGCGGCGCAGGCCGACCACCGGGTACCGGGGCTGGCGGCCGCGCTGACCCGCGTCGACCGGCCGCTCTGGACCCTCACCGTCGGCGGCTCCGGCACCGAACGGCCGCTGGACGACGACACCCGGTTCCGGATCGGGTCGATCACCAAGACCTTCACCGCCGTGCTGGTCATGCAGTGCCGCGACGACGGCCTGCTGGACCTGGACGACCCGGTCGACGCGCACCTGGAGGTGCCGTCGCACGGCGAGTTGACCATCCGGCGGCTGCTGTCGCACACGTCCGGCCTGCAACGGGAGCCGCACGGCGACGTGTGGGACACGCTGCGGGCGCCGGACCTGCCGGGGCTGCTGGCGGACCTGGCCGGGGCCGAGCAGGTGCTCCCGCCGGGCCGGCGGTTCCACTACTCGAACCTGGCGTTCGCCCTGCTCGGGCACGCCGCCGCCCGGCTGCGCGGCGGGCCGTGGGCGGAGGTGGTCGCGGACCGGATCCTCACCCCGCTGGGGCTGACCGGCACCGGGGCCGAGCCCGGTCCCACCGCCGCGCAGGGGTACCTGGTCGACGCCTTCTCGGACCACGCCCGCCCCGAGCCGCCGACGGACTTCGGCGCCGTCGCCCCCGCCGCGCAGTTGTGGGGTACCGCGACGGACCTGGCGCGGTGGGCGGCGTTCCTGGCCGACCCGGAGATGGTGGACCCGCAGGCCCGGGTGCTGCGCCCGTCGACGCTGGACGAGATGCGCTGGCCGGCGACGGTCCGGGACGAGACGGTGTGGAGCGGCGGCGTCGGCCTCGGGCTGCTGCTCTCGCCGCGCGGCGGCCGGGTGATGCACGTGGGGCACGACGGCGCCATGCCGGGGTTCCTCGCCACCGCCTACGGCCGGCGGGGCGGCGGCCGGGACACCCCCCGCGGCCTCGGCTGCGCGATGCTGCTCTCCTCGGGTACCGCCGCGCACGCCCTGGACCTGGTCAACGACCTGCTCACGGTGGCCGTCGAGGACGATCCGGCCGACATCGCCCCCTGGCTGCCCGGGGAGCCGGTGCCGCCGGAGTACGCCTCGGTGCTGGGTCGCTGGTGGGGCGAGGGGTACGAGTACGTGTTCCTGTGGCGCGACGGCGCGTTGCAGGCCCGCGGCGCGAGCGACCCGGCGGACGCCCCGTCCACCGTCTTCGAGCCGGTGGCGGGCGAGCCGGACCGGCTGCGTAGCGTGACCGGGCGGGAGGTCGGTGAACTGCTGCGCCTCACCCGGGACGCGGACGGAACGGTTGTCCGCCTGCACTGGGCGACATACCGGTTCACCCGGGGGCAGGAGTCGTTCGGTGGCGGGTGAGCGCGGCCCGAAATTGGGCGCGCTGGTCCCGGCCTTGGACGGATACCATGGAATGCCGCAACCATCGCCCTACCGAGGGCGGGGCACGAGAGCGAGAGCAGGTGCAGGGGCCGAAGGCCGCGCTATGACCGATACGCCACAGGCCACCGGCCACGCGCCGGGACAGACCCGGGTACAGACGCGCATCACCGTCGCCGACCCGCGGATCATGGTGAACCTGCTCGGACCGGGCGACGAGATCCTGCGGTTGGTCGAGCGCTCGGTCGCCAGCGACGTGCACGTGCGCGGCAACGAGATCACGGTGACCGGGCCGCCGGCCGAGAACGCGCGGGCCGAGCGGCTGTTCGCCGAGCTGATCGAGTTGATCGACAATGGGGAGACGCTGACCACCGATGCCGTCCGGCGCACCGTCGGCATGCTCGAGCAGGACACCACCGAACGCCCCGCCGACGTGCTCACGCTCAACATCCTGTCCCGGCGCGGGCGCACCATACGCCCCAAGACGCTGAACCAGAAGCGGTACGTGGACGCGATCGACGCGCACACGATCGTCTTCGGGATCGGCCCCGCCGGTACCGGCAAGACCTACCTGGCGATGGCCAAGGCCGTGCAGGCGCTGCAGGCCAAGCAGGTCAACCGGATCATCCTGACCCGGCCGGCGGTCGAGGCGGGCGAGCGGCTGGGCTTCCTGCCCGGCACGCTCTACGAGAAGATCGACCCGTACCTGCGCCCGCTGTACGACGCGCTGCACGACATGCTGGACCCGGAGACGATTCCCCGCCTGATGCAGGCCGGAACCATCGAAGTGGCTCCGTTGGCCTACATGCGGGGCCGCGCGCAGCCGCTGACCGCGAAGGTGCTCACGCCCGACGGCTGGCGGCAGATCGGCGATCTCGCCGTGGGGGATCTGGTGGTCGGGTCGAACGGCCTGCCGACGCCGGTGCTCGGCGTATATCCGCAGGGCCGCAGGCAGGTCTACCGGGTGGTTACCCAGGACGGCGCGGAGACACTCGCCTGCGGTGAGCACCTGTGGACGGTGCGGACCCCGGACGACCGCAGCCACGACCGCGGCGCCCGGGTCGTCCAGACCCAGGACATGATCGGCAACCTGCGCCGGGGCGGCGTCCACCGGTACGAGTTGCCGCTGGTCGCTCCGGTCCAGTTCGTGCCGCAGGACGTGCCGATGGACCCGTACGCGCTGGGCCTGATGCTCGGTGACGGCTGCCTGACCGGTACCACCACCCCTGCCTTCTGCACCGCCGACGCCGAGTTGGCCGAGGCGCTGGAGGCGGCGCTGCCCGGCATCGAGTTGTACCGCAAGAGCGAGGTGGACTACGTCCTGCGCAACGCCAACGGCTCACGCGGCGGCGTCATCACGGTCAACCCCGTCATGGCCGCGCTGCGGGAACTGGGGCTCGCCGGAACCCGGTCCGGGACGAGGTTCGTGCCCGAGGTCTACCTGCGCAACAGCGCCGAGGTCCGCCTCGCGCTGCTCCAGGGCCTGTTCGACAGCGACGGCGGCCCGGTGACGCAGCGCGGCCGGAGCTGCCGCATCCAGTACACGACCTGCTCCGAGCGGCTCCGTGACGATGTGCTGTTTCTGGTCCGGTCACTCGGCGGGGTGGCGTACTGGCGGCACCGGCCGGCCGCGGGTCGCAAGCCGGGCCTGGCCGTGCTTTACCGCAGCGACGCCTTCGTGATGGACATCCGGCTGCCGGCCGGGACGCAGCCGTTCCGGCTGGAGCGCAAGCGGGTCCGCTACGACGCCACCGGCGGCGGCCGCCCGATGCGGTTCGTCCACCGGATCGAGCCGGCGGGCGAGATGGAGACCGTGTGCATCCAGGTCGCGGCCGCCGACTCGCTGTACGTGACCGACGACCTGATCGTCACGCACAACACGCTCAATGACGCGTTCATCATCCTGGACGAGGCGCAGAACACCACGCCGGAGCAGATGAAGATGTTCCTGACCCGGCTCGGCTTCGGCTCCAAGGTCGTGGTGACCGGCGACGTCACCCAGGTGGACCTGCCCGGCGGCACGACCAGCGGCCTGCGGGTGGTCCGGCAGATCCTCGACGGCGTCGAGGACGTGCACTTCGCCCAGTTGTCCAGCTCCGACGTGGTCCGCCACCGGCTGGTCAGCGACATCGTGGACGCGTACGCCCGGTACGACGCGGAGCAGCAGCAGAACCAGGCGGTCCGGCCGGTGGGTGGCCGGGCGGCGGGCCGCGGCGCCGGCCGGCGTCGCTGAGGGACGGGAGACACGTGTCCATCGAGATCGCCAACGAGTCCGGGGTCGAGGTCGAGACCGACTCGATCCTGGCGGTGGCGCGGCACGCGCTGGACCAGATGGGGGTGAACCCGCTCGCCGAGCTGTCCATCCTGCTCGTCGAGGCGGACTACATGGCCGAGCTGAACCACCGGTGGATGGGCTCGGAGGGCCCCACCGACGTGCTCGCCTTCCCGATGGATGAGAGCAGCGTCGACCACGGGCCGGGCGAGCCGTCCGGCCCCGAGCCGGCGCTGCTCGGCGACATCGTGCTCTGCCCGGAGGTGGCGGCCAAGCAGGCCGGCACCGCCGGGCACCCCGCCGCGGACGAACTGCACCTGCTCACGGTCCACGGCGTCCTGCACCTGTTGGGCTACGACCACGCCGAGCCGGAGGAGGAGCGCGAGATGTTCGGGCTCCAGGCGCGGCTGCTGGACAGCTGGCGGGCCGGGCAGAAATGAGCTCCGGGCTACCGGACTTCACCCTGCTGGTGTTCGCGGCCGGCCTGGTCGTTCTGGCCGGCCTGTTCGCGATGATCGATTCGGCGCTGAACTCGGTCAGCGCCGCCCGCGCCGCGGAGCTGGCCCGGGACGGGCTGCGCGGTGCGAAGGCGCTGCAGGCGGTCGCCGCCGACGCGGTCCGGCACATCAACCTGTTGCTGCTGTTGCGGTTGCTCTCCGAGTTGACCGCCACCACCCTGGTCGCCCTGGTCGCGGTGGACACGTTCGGCGCCGGCTGGACGGCCGCGCTGGTCACCGCCGGCGCGATGACCGTGGTCAGTTTCGTGGTCGTCGGGGTGTTCCCGCGCACGATCGGCCGGCAGCACGCGTACACGGTCGGGCGCAGCACGGCGGGGCTGGTCCGGTGGCTGGGCCGGGCGCTCGGCCCGCTCGCCTCGCTGCTGATCCTGATCGGCAACGCGGTCACCCCGGGGCGCGGCTTCCGCGGCGGCCCGTTCGCCACCCAGATCGAACTGCGCGAGCTGGTTGACCTGGCGGAGCAGCGGGGGGTGGTGGAGCACGGCGAGCGGCAGATGATCCACTCGGTGTTCGCGCTCGGCGACACCATCGCCCGCGAGGTCATGGTCCCGCGGACCGAGATGGTGTGGATCGAGTCCGGCAAGGCGCTGCGCCAGGCCCTGGTGCTGTTCCTGCGCTCCGGCTTCTCCCGCATCCCGGTGGTCGGGGAGAGCGTCGATGACGTGCTCGGCGTGCTCTACCTCAAGGACGTGGTGCGCCGCACCCAGAGCGACGACCCGGCCGCCCCGGACATCCCGGTCGCCGACGTGATGCGGGCGGCCAGCTTCGTGCCCGAGTCGAAGCCGGTGGACGATCTGCTGTCGGAGATGCAGGCGGCCCGCATCCACGTGGCGATCGTGGTGGACGAGTACGGCGGTACCGCCGGGCTGGTCACGATCGAGGACATCCTGGAGGAGATCGTCGGCGAGATCACCGACGAGTACGACGTGGAGCGCCCGCCGATCGAGCGGCTCGACGGGGAGGCGGTGCGGGTGGCGGCCCGGCTGCCCGTCGAGGATCTCGGCGAGCTGTTCGACACCGAACTGCCCGCGGACGAGGTGGAGACCGTCGGGGGGCTGCTGGCCCAGGCGCTGGGCCGGGTGCCGATCCCGGGCGCTACCGCCGATGTGGCCGGGCTGCGCCTGCTCGCGGAGGGCACCACCGGGCGGCGCAACCGCATCGACACCGTCCTGGTCCGCCGGGTCGCGGCCGGCGACGGTGCGCCCGCCGAGGCCGCACCCACCCCCGAGGAGAGGCAGCACGCCGATGTCTGAGTTGGACGCCGAGGACAGCAAGCTCGTCGTCCTGGCCCGGGGCGCGCGCGCCCGGGTCGGTGCGGCCGAGGGCGCCGCGGTCCGGGACCAGGATGGGCGCACGTATGCCGCGGCCACGGTCGCGCTGCCGTCGCTGGGGCTGACCGCCCTGCAACTGGCGGTCGCCTCCGCCGCCGCGGCGGGCGCCCGGAGCCTGGAGGCCGCCGCGGTGGTCACCGAGGCCGCCGCGGTGGAGGAGGCCGGGCGGGCCGCCGTGCGCGATCTCGCCGTGGACGCGCCCATCCACCTGGCCGCGCCCGGCGGCGAGGTGCTGGGTACCGTGCTGGGATGACCGACGGTTACCGGGCGGGGTTCGCCTGCTTCGTGGGGCGTCCCAACGCCGGCAAGTCGACGCTCACCAACGCCATCGTCGGCCAGAAGATCGCCATCACGTCCAGCAAGCCGCAGACCACCCGGCACGTGATCCGGGCGGTCCTGCACCGCCCGGACGCCCAGCTCGTGTTGGTGGACACGCCCGGCCTGCACCGGCCGCGCACCCTGCTCGGCGAGCGCCTGAACGACCTGGTCCGGCAGACCTGGAGCGAGGTCGACGTGATCGGGCTGTGCATTCCGGCGGACGAGCCGGTCGGGCGCGGCGACCGGTTCATCACCGGCGAGATCGCCGAGCTGAAGGCCACCGTCGTCGCGGTCGTCACCAAGACCGATCTGGTGCCCCGGGACCGGCTCGCCGAGCAGCTCGTGGCGGTCAGCGAGCTCGGTGAGTTCGCCGATGTGGTACCGGTCAGCGCGGTCTCCGGCTTCCAGGTCGGCACCCTGGTCGACGTGATGACCGGGTATCTGCCGCCCTCGCCGCAGCTGTACCCGGACGACATGCTCACCGACGAACCGGAGCAGGTGCTGATCGCGGAGCTGATCCGCGAGTCCGCCCTGGAGGGGGTGCGGGACGAGTTGCCGCACTCGATCGCGGTGCTGGTCGAGGAGATCGTGCCGGAGGGGAACCTGACGAAGATCTACGCCGATGTCTACGTGGAGCGGCCCAGCCAGAAGGCCATCGTCATCGGGCACCGGGGCAGCCGCCTCAAGGAGGTCGGCACCCGGGCGCGGCAGGAGGTGGAGAAGCTGGTCGGCGGCCGGGTGTACCTGGACCTGCACGTGCGGGTCGCCAAGGACTGGCAGCGGGATCCGCGGCAACTGCGCAAGCTGGGGTTCTAGCGCGGTGTCGACCGTGCTGATCACGGGGGCGGCCTGGAGGCCCTGGGCAGCCTGTACGCCGACCGTTTCGGCATGACCGTGGTGGCGGTCCGGATCGGCGCCTGCTTCCCGGAGCCGAAGGCCGAGTGGGCGTTGGACACCTGGCTGTCGCCGGACGACTGCGGGCGCCTCGTGGAGTCCTTCCTCACCACGGACGCCTCCGGCTTCCACGTCATCTGGGGGGTCAGCCGCAACGCGGATCGCTGGTGGTCGCTGGCGGAGGCCGCCGCCGTCGGCTTCGACCCGCGGGACGACGCGGCCCGGTACGAGGGGCTGGTCCCGCCCACGGACGCCGAGAGCGCGCAGACCGACGGCCTGATCGGCAAGACGTTCTGCACCCACCCGCTCGGCGAGCCGATGCGGCGCTGACGCGTCAGGAGGCGGGCGGGGCCACCGGGTTCGGCAGGGCACCACCGAACCGGCGGTCGCGCTGCGCGTACAGCTCGCAGGCGTACCAGAGGTGGCGGCGGTCGAAGTCGGGCCAGAGGGTGTCGAGGAAGACCAGTTCGGCGTAGGCGGACTGCCAGAGCAGGAAGTTGGAGGTGCGCTGCTCGCCGGAGGGGCGCAGGAACAGGTCCACGTCGGGGACCTCGGGGTGGTACAGGTACCGGGCGATGGTCTTCTCGCTGATCCGGTCGGGGTGCAGGCGGCCAGCGGCGACGTCGCGGGCGATGGCGGCGGTGGCGTCGGCGATCTCGGCGTGGCCGCCGTAGTTCACGCAGAACTGGAGCGTGAGGGTGCTGTTGCCGCGGGACATCTCCTCGGCGGTGGTCAACTCGCTGATCACCGACTTCCACAGCCGCCCGGGCCGGCCGGACCAGACCACCCGCACGCCCAGGTCGATGAGCTGGTCGCGGCGGCGGCGGATGACGTCCCGGTTGAAGCCCATGAGGAAGCGGACCTCCTCCGGCGAGCGGCGCCAGTTCTCGGTGGAGAACGCGTACGCGGACAGGTACGGGACGCCCAGTTCGATGGCGCCCTCGACGGTGTCGAACAGGGAGTATTCGCCCTGTTCGTGCCCCTTGGTGCGGGGCAGCCCGCGTTCCTTGGCCCAGCGGCCGTTGCCGTCCATCACGATCGCCACGTGGCGGGGGAGTGCGCCGGCGGGCAGTTGCGGCGGCCGGGCGCCGGAGGGGTGGGGCGTGGGCGCCACGGGTTGACGACGCTTCATCAGTTACGGACCCCCGGTTCAGGCACGGTCGACCAGCGGCAGCGAGCGTAGCGCGCGCTCCAGGTGCCATTGCAGATGCGCCGCGACCAGGCCGCTGCACTCCCGGCGGACTCCGGTGGCGGAGGAGTCCGCGACGGTCCAGTCGCCGCCGGCGAGCGCGGCCATCAACTCGACCGTGTCGGGGGCGGGGTGGGCGGCGCCGGGCGGGCGGCAGTCGGGGCAGACGGAGCCGCCGGCCGGTACCGAGAACGCGCCGTGCCGGCCGGGGGTGCCGCAGACCGCGCACTCGCGCAGGGCGGGCGCCCAGCCGGCGATGCCCATGGCGCGCAGCAGGTACGCGTCCAGCACCAGGGTCGGCGCGTGCTCGCCGAGCGAGAGCGCCCGCAGCGCACCGAGCGTGAGCAGGAACAGGCGCAGGGACGGCTCCTGTTCGACCGGGGTGAGCCGCTCGGCGGTCTCCGCGATCGCGGAGGCGGACGTGTACCGCGGGTAGTCGGCGAGGAAGCTTCCGCCGTACAGGTCGATGCCCTCGACCTGGCTGACCGTGTGCAGGCCGGGGGTTCGCGGGTCGCCGGCGAGTTGGAGGTCGACGTGGCCGAACGGCTCCAGCCGGGCCCCGAACCGGGACATCGTGCGCCGGACCCCCCGGGCGACCGCCCGGACCCGGCCGTGCCGGCGGGTGAGCAGCGTGATGATCCGGTCGGACTCGCCCAGCTTCTGCACGCGCAGCACCACCGCGTCGTCGCGGTAGAGGGGTCGGCGCATCCCGGGCACCCTCCCATCATGCCCGACCTTGGGGGCGGCACTGACCCGGAGCGGCACCGACCCCCAGCGCGGCACCGACCCTGATAGCGCTCAGGGTCGCGTATCCGGGGCGGCTCGGTGGTGAGTCCGGATACGCGTGTGGCGGCCGGGCCGTAACGTGCGGTCCATGCCGAGAGCTCGCCGCGCCGCAGTCATGACCGTCGTTCTCGCCGCCGGGGTCGCCGGCCTCGCCGGGTGCGCCTTTCAGAACGCCCAGTTCAGCGTCGACAGCACCGAATCGGCGACGGTCACCGAGATCCGGCTGAGCGGCGGGGGCAGCGGCAACGTGACCGTCCTGCCATCCGAGGACGGCAAGACGCACATCCACCGCGAGGTGCACTACGCGGGGGATCGCAACGACACCACCCCGTTCCACCTGGAGGGTTCGATCCTCGTGGTCTCCACGGACTGCGGCTGGCGGTGCGGGATCTCGTACGACATCCGTGCGCCGCAGGGTGTGCGGGTGACCGGCGAGAGCAGCTCCGGCAACGTGCGCCTGACCAACGTGTCCGATGTGGATCTGCGGGTGGACTCGGGCAGCGTGCTGGTCGACGGGTCGACCGGGGTGGTGCGGGTGACCGCCTCGTCCGGCGACGTCGAGGTGAACGGCACCGAGAAGGATCTCGATATCCGGGTGGATTCGGGCAACATCACCGCCCGGGCGGTGCGCTCGCCGCGCACGGTCCTGCACGCGTCCTCGGGGCGGATCGAGGTGCGCCTGGCCGCCGCGGGCAACGTGCAGGCGGTCGTCGACAGCGGCGGGATCACGCTGGACATCCCGGTCGGCCGGCAGGGGTACCGGGTGCAGGCGAGCGCGGACAGCGGCACCAAGTCCATCGACGTGCCGATCGACTCGACCAGCCCCTACCTGCTCGACCTGAGCACGAGCAGCGGCGACATCACGGTCCGCAACATCACCGCGTGACCCGGGTCAGGCGTGGTCGGCGCAGCAGGGCGTCGGGTTCGGCACCTCGAACGGCGCGATGCCGCCGCCGGCCACCGGCGTGGTGACCAGCGTCAGCCGCCCGTCCATCCACTGCGGGCGGACGAAGTCCCGGGTGCGCACGGGGGAGTCCGGGGCGGCGGGTGGCCCGCCGATGACGGTGACCCGCTCGATGGCGCTGGCCGCCAGCAGGTCCGCGACGGTCAGGGTGCCGACCAGGAGCTCCACGCCCGGGTAGAGCACCGCCCGGCCGCCGGTGCGGGCCGTGTGCGCGGCGGCGGCCAGCTCCGCCGCCTCGGCCAGCGCCGGGTCGCCGGCTTCGGCCGGTGCGCCGGCCAGGCCCTCGATGCTGACGGCCACGTGCGGGTGGGGCGCGCGGACGAGGTGCGTGCAGGCGACCACGCCGCCGCGGCCGGCCGGGGATACGAGGTCGTACACCCAGTGCTCGGCCGCGGCCGGCGTGGCGTGCCCGCGGCTGATGCCGAGAACGGTCATGTGGTCGGCAGCACCCAGATCGGGTTGGCGTAGAACCAGAGGTCCTGCCACGGGTCGGCGTCGCCGGACAGGTCCATGGCCGGTCCGAACGGGTCCACCGCCGCGCCCATCAGCCCGGCCTGGCCGCGGTTGCCGTCCGTGCCCCGCACCCGCAGGTAGAAGGGCTCGTCCACGCGGCCGAAGTTGTGGGTGAACGAGACCCGGCCGGTGTGGGCGGAGACCTCGAACGACTTGACCACCCTGGTGCGCGGCGTGGTGAACGCGTCCGGGTCGCTGACCGGGCCGGTGACCGCGCCGGCGATCACGTCCACCCGGGCCAGCGCCGGGACGAACTGGGCCCAGTTCGGCTGGTCCGCGAGGTCGATCTCGATGGTGACCTCGACCGCGGTGCCCCGGCGCACGGTCAGCACGCCGCCGAGCGGAGTGTCCGAGTTGCGGCCCTTGTTGCCGGCCTCGCGGGCCCGCACGTCCAGGGACTTGATGAGCCCGCCGTGGTCCACCCAGACCCGGCCGTCCCGGATGGCGTCCATCACGGCCCGGTACGTGGCGGTCGTCGCGCCGACGTGGGTGCGGCTGTAGTACCCCGGCCAGAAGTCGCTGGCGCCGGTGTTCAGGCTGGTGCCGTGCACCGGGTCCCCGTACCGGCCGTCGGTGGCGAAGTCGCCCGGCCCGCGCACGGCGCTCTCCAGCCAGACGGTGTGCGAGTCCGAGTTGGCGCTGATCCACCACGGCTTGCCCTCGGCCAGCAGGCTGTCCCAGAGGCCGCCGACCGTCGAGGTCATCCAGTCGAAGCCGCCCCAGGTCCGGTAGCTCTCCAGGGGGTACCCGGGGAAGCTCGCCGCGGACGGGCTGTTGTCGTACGCGCCGCGCCCGCCGCCGGGGCCGAGCGGCTTGGGGATGCCGGCGGCCTGGTGACCGGGGGCGCCCTCCATGCCGACCGCGACCTGTGGGTCGGCGTCCCGCCAGGCGCGGATCTCGTGCGGCGAGTCCACGCCCCGGCGCGCCGGGTGGTTGGCCAGGAACAGCGCCCCGTCGATGCGCCGGCGCCGGACCGCCTCGCCCAGCCACTTGATGCCGGCCACCGCCAGCGCCTCGTTCGCCGCGCCCGGGTCGGTGGTGTTGGTGACCGCGCCGTCGTACGCGTTCTCGAACTCCTTCAGTACGGCGAGTTCGTTCTTGCCCGGGTGGACGAAGACCGTGCCGTGCTCGGCGGCCGGGATGTTCCACTCCAGGCCCTGGAAGATCAGCAGCTCCCGCAGGTCGTCGCGGGCGGCGAGGATGTCCGGGCGGACCTTGTCCACGCCGATCTTCGCGTGGGTGGCGCTGCCGTGGTCGGTGATGACCATCCAGTCCAGCCCGTACGCCCGCGCGTGCCGGGCCTGGTCGACGACCCGGTACATCGCGTCGGAGCTGTACTGGGTGTGGATGTGGTGGTCACCGGCGAGCCACTGCAGCTTGCCGGCCTGCACGGCGGGCCCCTGCGCGTGCGCGACGTCCGGGACGGAGAAGACGCCGGTCATGCCGGCCGCGGCCCCGGCGCCGAGGAGCCCGGCGCCGCGCAGGAAGCCACGCCGGGAGACGTCCGACGGCGACAGTTCGGAGTCCGGTACCGAGGTGTCGAGCGCCGGGGGGAGATCCGCGTCGATCTCGTGGGGATGGGGGTGCGGGTGGTGATGGTGGTGATGATCGTGACCCATGCCGCCAATCTCGCGGCGCCGCGCGAACCGCGGGTGACGCGCGGGCGTCCGATGCGGGAAATCGCATGGGTCATCGGCGGTGGCGCCGCGCCGCGCCCGCCGGGGCTCGGGTGTGGTCAGCCGATCAACGGGCGGAACGTCCCCAGTAGCACGCTGACCGCGAGCGCCAGCGCCCCGGCCAGCGCCGCGGCGAGCAGCAGCGCGACGTCCGCGCCGCCGAACCGGGACCGCCGGGCGCTGGTGCGCGGGGTGCCGGCGTCGAAGCCCCGGGCGTCCATCGCCACGGCCAGTCGGGTGCCCTGCCGGATCGCGCCGACCAGCAGCGCGAACGCCGTCGAGGCGAACAGCCGCACGGCGGCGACCGGGTTGCGCCCGGCCTCGATCCCGCGCGCCCGCCGGGCCAGGGTCAGCGCCTGCCAGCGCCGCCCCATCAGCGGGACCAGGCGGAACGCGGCCAGCGCCCCGATCGCGAAGCGGTGGGGGGCGCGGGCGTGCTGGGTCAGCGCGTCGGCCAGTTCGGTCGGGTCGATGGTGGCGAAGACGAGGACGCCGGGCAACGCCACCGCCACGATCCGCAGGGCCAGGCCCAGCGCCGTGATGAGCACCCCCGTGGTGACCGCGAGCGGGCCGAGGTGGACCAGCACCGCACCGGTCCGCTCGGCGGCGAACAGCACCAGCGTGGTGACCACGCCGACCGCGCTGAGCAGCAGCGGCCAGGCGCGCCGGGCCAGCGTGCGGTAGCGGACGCCGAACAGCGGCACCACGGCCAGTTCGACGGCGATCCCCAGGGCGGGCGTGACCGGGTCCACGGTGGCCAGCAGCGGCGCCGAGAACAGCACCGCCGCCCCAACCTTCGCCAGCGCATTCCGCTGCCCCAACGGCCCGCCGATCCTGGCGTCCTGCTGCCCGCCGTGCCCCGGTTCGGGGCGGTCGTCACCCACCACAAGTCCAAGATCGGCGGGCGTGGAGGGCGGCGACCAGGGGGGCGTCGTGGGTGACGACGGCCAGGGCGTGGCCCTGGTCGCGCAGGTCGGCGAGCAGGTGCAGCAGTTCGCTCCAGGTGCGCCGGTCCTGGCCGAAGGTGGGCTCGTCCAGCACGATGACCCGGGGCGCCGTCGCCAGCGCCGTCGCCACGCTCAGCCGCCGCGCCTCGCCCCCGGACAGTGTGTACGGGTTGGCGCCGGCCAGCTTCTCCAGCCGCAGCCGGGCCAGCAACTCGTCGACCATGGCGCTGACCTCGGCGGCGGGGCGCCCCAACCGGCGCGGGCCGAGGGCCAGTTCGTCCGCGACCCGGGCGGTGACGAACTGGTTCTCCGGGTCCTGGAAGACCGAACCGATGCGGGCGGTCAGCGCGCGGGCCGGCCAGCGGTGCGGGGGCCGGGGCTCGCCCAGCGCCGCCACGCGCCCCCGGGTGGGGGCGGCGAGCCCGCCCAGCAGCAGCGCCAGGGTCGACTTGCCGGCCCCGTTCGGACCGAGCACCGCCAGCGCCTCGCCGGACCGCAGTTCGAGGTCCACATCGGACAGCGCCGGCGCCGGGGCGCCGGGGTAGGTGTAGCCGACCCCGGTGGTGGTCAGCACGACCTCGCCCGGGGTGCCGGAAGGCGGACGCCGGGGGAGCGGGCGACCCGGCACCCAGACGCCCTCGGCGGCCAGCCGGTCGCCGTGCTCGGCGAACACCCGCTCCGGTGGGCCGTCCGCGCGCACCCCGCCGCCGGGCTCCAGCACGACCACCCGGTCGACGAGCGGCAGCGCCTCGGCCACCCGGTGCTCCACCAGGACCATCGTGGTGCCGCCCGAACCGGTCGCCCGGCTCAGCGCCGCGCGGACCAGGTCCGCGCCGGCCGGGTCCAGGTTCGCGGTCGGCTCGTCCAGCAGGAGCAGCCCCGGGCGCAGGGCCAGCGCACCGGCCAGGGCCAGCCGCTGCTGCTCGCCGCCGGAGAGCGCGGACGTGTCCCGGGCCCGGCCGTAGGGGAAGCCCACCAGGTCCAGCGCGGCGTCGACCCGGTGCCAGATCTCCTCCGCCGGGACGCCCCGGTTCTCCAGCCCGAACGCCACGTCGTCGCCGGCCCGGGCCATGACGAGCTGGGTCTGCGGATCCTGGAAGACGATGCCGACCCGCTCCCGGGCCTTGCGCGGCTCCAGGCCGTCCACCTCGACCGTGCCGGCCCGCTCACCCGAGTCCTCGGGGAGCAGGCCGGCCAGGGCGGCCAGCAGGGTGGACTTGCCGGCGCCGGACGGGCCGAGCAGCAGCACCCGCTCGCCGGCGCCGATCCGCAGGTCCACCCCGCGCAGCGCCCAGGCACGCCGGCCGGCGTGCCGCCAGCCGAAGCCGGCCAGGCGTACCTCGGCCACGCTCAGATGGCGGCGCGTTCGCGCCCGGCCGGGAACCGGTCCAGCACCCCGGTCTGGGCCAGCGCCCGGATCAGCGCCAGCGCGCCGAAGCCCGCGACGACCACGGAACTGACCACGGTCAGCAGGATGTAGGGGATCCCGAAGCTGCCCCAGGCGTACTCCGAGTACCAGACGACCTTGTCGTACAGGGCGGCGGCGAACCCGGACAGGGCGGCGGCCAGCAGCGCCACGGGTGCCCGGTACGACCGGTACGCGAAGATGGCGAAGGCCAGTTCGGCGGCGAGCGCCTCGATCGGACCCTGGATCACCAGCGTCCAGCCCCAGCTCGTGCCCAGCGCGACCGAGACGATCGCGGCGAGCGTCTCGGTGTAGAACGCGGCACCGGGCTTGCGGATGACCAGCGCGCCGAGCACGCCCGGCACCAGCCACGCGCCGTAGATCAGGGCCCGGCCGGGCAGCGGGATCGCGTCCGCCGGACCGTTCCAGAGCAGGCCCCAGGCCCAGAAGATGACGCCGAAGGCGACGGCCAGCACGGACGCGACCACGATGTCGACGGTCCGCCAGCGGTTGGATAAGGGTGGTGTCATGGCTGTTCCTCCCAGCTCGCGCGAACCAGGAAGAGACGCGGCGCCGCGCCCGCTCGGCGGACGGCGGCGCGGCTGTGAGATCGACCGAACTCCCTGCGCTGGCATTACCCAGATCAGGTTCGAGGGTCTGCGGCTGCCGCCGCACTCTCAGCGCTGTGCGCTCCCCTGTCGGATATGAAGTTGTTCCCCGGACGCTAACATCCCGCAACCCCGCGGCGCCGTGATCCGCGGCACGCTTTGCCCGCGGGCGCCTGCGCCGCCCCGTTCCGCGCGCCCGACCGTCTGGTCCGCCGGCGAGCACGACCCGGGCGGTGGAGACCCCTGTCGCCGGGTATTACCTTTCGGTAACTTGGAGGGGTCAGCGGTGTCATTGGGGGTTGCCATGACCACGACCCGGAGTCCCGGTAGCCAGAACCCCGGCGCGGGCGCGCAGGTCTCCGAAAAGGAGGCCCGGCAGGTGGCCGAGGCGGCCCGCGAATCCGAGTGGCGCAAGCCCAGCTTCGGCAAGGAACTGTTCCTCGGCCGGTTCCACCTCGACCTGATCGACCCCTGGCCGGCCCGCCCGCCGGTCCCGGACGCGGAGGACTTCCTCGACCGGCTCGGCGCGTTCGCCCGCTCCGAGGTGGACGGTGCGGCGATCGAGCGGGACGCCCGCATTCCGGACGAGGTGTTCCAGGGCCTGGCCCGGCTCGGCGCGTTCGGCATGAAGATCGACCCGAGGTACGGCGGCGTCGGCCTCGGCAACCGCGACTACTGCCGCGCCCTGATGCTGGTCGGCTCGGCCAGCCCGGCGATCGGCGCGCTGCTGTCCGCGCACCAGTCAATCGGCGTGCCCCAGCCGCTCAAGCTGTTCGGCACCGACGAGCAGAAGCGCACCTACCTGCCCCGGCTCGCCGCCGGCGAGGTCTCCGCGTTCCTGCTCACCGAGCCCGACGTCGGCTCCGACCCGGCACGCCTGCACACCACCGCCACGCCCACCCCCGACGGGCGGGGCTACCTGCTGAACGGCGTGAAGCTGTGGGCCACCAACGGCACGGTCGCCTCGCTGCTGGTCGTCATGGCCCGGGTGCCGGAGGGGGCGGGGCGCCGGGGCGGCATCACCGCGTTCGTGGTGGAGGGCGAGTCCGAGGGCATCACCGTCGAGCGGCGCAACGCGTTCATGGGGCTGCGCGGGCTGGAGAACAGCGTCACCCGGTTCCACGACGTGTTCGTGCCGAACGAGAACGTCATCGGCGCCGAGGGGCGCGGCCTGCGGATCGCGCTCACCACCCTGAACACCGGCCGGCTCTCGCTGCCCGCGATGTGTGTCGGCGCCGGCAAGTTCGCGCTGAACGTGGCCCGCGGCTGGGCCGCCGACCGGGTCCAGTGGGGGCGCCCGGTCGGCCGGCACGAGGCGGTCGCCAAGAAGATCGCCTTCATCGCCGCGTCCACCTACGGCATGGAGTCCATGCTGGACCTGTGCTGCCTGCTCGCCGACGACGACCGCAACGACATCCGGATCGAGGCGGCGCTGGTCAAGCTGTACGCCAGCGAACTGGCCTGGCGGGTCGCCGACGAACTGGTGCAGATCCGCGGCGGCCGCGGCTACGAGACCGCCGCCTCCCTGACCGACCGCGGCGAGCGCGCCGCGAGCGTCGAGCAGATCCTCCGCGACCTGCGGATCAACCGGATCTTCGAGGGCTCCACCGAGATCATGCATCTGCTGATCGCCCGGGAGGCCGTCGACGCCCACCTCGCCGTCGCCGGCGACATCATCGACCCGGACGCCGGACCGGGCCGCAGGGCCCGGGCGGGCGCCCGGGCCGGCGCGTTCTACGCCAGGTGGCTGCCCACCCTCGCCGTCGGCAGGGGGCAGACGCCGATGGGCTTCGGCGAGTTCGGCCCGCTCGCCACCCACCTGCGGTACGCGGAGCGCGCCTCCCGCAGGCTCGCCCGCTCCACCTTCTACGCGATGAGCCGTTGGCAGGGCCGGCTGGAGCGCAAGCAGGCGTTCCTCGGGCGCATCGTGGACATCGGCGCGGAACTGTTCGCCATCTCCGCGGTCTGCGTCCGGGCCCGCGCCGAGCGGCACACCCGTCCCGACGGGGTCGACCTGGCCGACCTGTTCTGCCGCCAGGCCCGCGAGCGCGCCGACGACCTGTTCGCCCACCTGTTCCGCAACACCGACGCCGCGGACTCGGCCGCCGCGAAGGACATCCTCGCCGGCCGGTACGCGTGGCTCGAGGACGGCGTGGTCATCCCGGCGGACGACGCGCCGTGGGTGGCGCACTGGGAGCCGGGCCCCGCCACCGTCCCGGATATGCGTCGCCGGATCCCGCCACCGGCGGAGAGTGGCGGTGCGACGCCGGGCGAGGCTCAGCCGGGCGGCTGAACCGCTCCCGGTCCCGCACCCGCGGCGCACTCCGGGCAGGTGCCGAAGATCTCCATGGTGTGGCTGACCTGGACGAAGCCGTGCTGGGCGGCCATCTTCTCCGCCCAGTTCTCCACCGCCGGGCCGGCCACCTCGACGGTCCGGCCGCAGCCGCGGCAGACCAGGTGGTGGTGGTGACCCTCGCTGCACCGCCGGTAGAGGTGCTCGCCGCCGGGCGGGCGCATCACGTCGACCTCACCGGCGTCCGCGAGGCCCTGGAGGGTCCGGTACACCGTGGTGAGGCCGACCCGCTCACCCCGCTCCCGCAGCATCGCGTGCAGTTCCTGGGCGCTGTGGAAGCCGGCGACCTCGCCCAGCAGGGAACTCACCGCGCTGCGCTGGCGGGTGTTGCGTACCGTGCTCTCGTTCGTCACCGCACCTCCCGGCCGGGGACAGTAGCCCCCACGGCCGCGGCCGTGGGGGCGGGCGCCTCACCGGCGTGGCTCACCGCGTCCGCGACGATGTGCGCCACGTGCTCGTCGACCAGCACGTAGGCGATCTCCCGGCCGCGCCGGGTGCCCCGCACCACGCCGGCGCCGCGCAGCACCCGCAGGTGCTGGGAGACCAGCGGCTGGGGGGCGCCGAGCGCCTCCACCAGTTCGTGCACGCAGCGCTCGCCGCTGGCCAGTTCGGTCACGATCGCGACCCGGATCGGCGCGGAGAGCGCGCGCAGCAGGTCGCTCGCGGCCTCGTACGCCTGGAATCCACCGGGTCTCATACCCGCAACCGTAGCCAACCGGCGAGGCGACCGACCCGCCGGCGCTACAGCAGCACGTCGGGCGGCTCCACCTGGGCGACCGGGTCGGGTGTGGGCACCCGCACCCGGCGCAGCGCGCGCAGCGCGCCGCCGGCCAGGCTCACCAGCGCGAAGCCGGCGATGGCGACCAGGACGACGGTGGCTCCGGGCGCCGTGTCGTACTGCCCCGCGACGGTGATGCCCAGCACGCCCGCCGCCAGCCCGAGCAGCATGGCCAGGTGCATGGTCTGCCGGAACCCGCGCGCCACCAGTTGCGCCGTCGCCACCGGTACCACCATGAGCGCGCTGACCAGCAGCAGGCCGACCGCCCGCATCGCCACCGTGACGGTGACCGCGGTGGCGACCGCGAGCAGCAGGTTCAGCGACCGCACCGGCAGCCCGCTGACCCGGGCGTACTCCTCGTCCTGGCAGAGGGCGAACAGCCACGGGCGCAGCAGCAGGGCGACGGCGAGCACCGCCGCACCGAGCACCGCCATCACCGTCAGGTCCGACCGGGAGGTGGTCATCGGCGAGCCGAACAGGTACGCGATGAGGTTGGTGCTGGTCTTGCTGCCGGACAGGCCGACCAGGAACACGCCGCCGGAGATGCCGCCGTAGAACAGCAGCGCCAGGGCGATGTCCCCGGAGGTGCGCCCGCGCTGGCGGACCAGTTCCACGGCGACCGCGCCGAGCGCGGCCACCACGACGGCGGTCAGCACCGGGGAGTTGCCGGTCAGCAGGCCGACGCCGACGCCGGTCAGCGCGATGTGCCCGATGCCGTCCCCGATCAGCGACATCCGCCGCTGGACCAGGTAGACGCCGAGCGCCGGGGCGGCCAGTCCGGTGATCGCGGCGCCGATCACGGCGCGGATCATGAAGTCGTACTGGAAGATCGTCACGCCCCCCACATCCCGGAGGCCTCGGCTGGCGCGTGCGGGTGGACGTGCTCGTGCGCCGGGTCGGCGTGGTGGCCGGCGGGGTCGGGCACCTCGGCGCAGTGCACCAGGCGCCCCTCGTGCACCACCACCGCCCGGGTGATCAGCGGCTTCAGCGGACCGAGTTCGTGCGCGACCAGCAGCACCGTGCCCCCGCCCGCGACGAACTCGCCCAGCGCTCCGGCGAACGCGGCCTGACTGCCGGCGTCCACCCCGGCGGTCGGCTCGTCCAGGATCAGCAGTTCCGGCTCGGCGGCCAGCGCCCGGGCGATCAGCGTGCGCTGCTGCTGCCCCCCGGAGAGCGTGCTCACCGGCTCCCCGGACCGGTCGGCCAGGCCGACCGCGGCGAGCGCGGCGCCGACCGCGGCGCGATCGGCGCCGCGCGGCGGGCGCAGCAGCCCCCGGCGGGCCAGGCGGCCGGAGGCGACCACCTCCGCCACCGTCGCGGGGACGCCGCCGCCCGCGCCCAGCCGCTGCGGCACGTACCCGATGCGGCGCCACTGCCGGAACCGGCGCAGCGGCGTGCCGAACAGGCGGATCTCGCCGCTGGCCAGCGGCACCAGCCCGAGGCAGGCGCGGATCAGCGTGGACTTGCCGGACCCGTTCGCCCCGAGCAGCGCCACCACCTCGCCGGCCTCGACGCTCAGGTGCGCACCGTGCAGGACCGCCCGGTCGCCGTACCCGACGACGCCGGCGCGGACCGCTAAAACGCTCATGAACAGCCCAGTGCGGTGCGGAGGGTGGACAGGTTGCTGCGCATCACCGAAAGGTAATCGCCCGAGTCACCCGGCTCCAGGCCCTCGATGGGGTCCAGCACCGCCGTCTTGGCGCCCACCTCCTTGGCGATCACCTCGGCCACCTTCGGGCTGACCAGGGTCTCGAAGAAGATCGTGGTGGCGTGGTGGGCGCGGGCCTGCTCGACGACGGTGGCCAGCCGCTGGGACGAGGGCTCCTGCTCGGGGGTCAGCCCGGAGAGAGCGACCTGCGTCAGGTGGTACCGGGCGGCCAGGTACCCGAACGCGGCGTGGCTGGTCACGATCTCGTGCCGCTCGCAGTTCGCCAGCCCCGCGGCGTACTCGGCGTCGAGCTTGCCCAGATCGGCGCGCAGCGCCGCGGCGCGGCCGGTGTAGTCGGCGGCATGGGTGGGGTCGACCTCGCCGAGCCGGGTGGCGACCGCGTCGGCGATGGCGCCGAGCCGCACCGGGTCGAGCCACACGTGCGGGTCCAACCCGCCCTCCTCGCCGGGCGGGGCGGCGTTCAGGGGCTGGACCGAGGCGACGTCCAGGTTCTTGCCGGCGTCGCGCTGGCCCACCGCGTCGTCCACCGCCGGCTGGAAGCCCTTGAGGTAGACGGCCAGGTCGGCGTCGGTGACCTGGGCCACCTGCTTGGGGCTCAACTCCAGGTCGTGCGGCTCGGCGCCGGGCTTGGTGAGGTTGTCCACCGACACGGCGTCCCCGCCGACCCGCTCGGTCACGAACTGGAGCGGGTAGAACGCGGTGATCACGGCGACCCGGTCGCCCGTGACCGACGCGGTGGCGGTGCAGCCGGCCAGGCCGGCGGCGGTGAGCAGGGCGAGCGCGGCGGCGCGCAGGGAACGGTTCGGCATGCCGACAACTGTCGACGATAATGAGAATGATTGTCAAAAGCGCATGTGTCTACATGACCTTCGCCAGGGTGACCAGCGCGAGTACGGCGAGGATCACCACCCGCAGCACGCGGGTCTGCGGCGGGGTCACCGGCCACGTCCGGGTCATCAGGGCGAGCAGGGCGCCCATGAGCACCACGAGCACCAGGCCACCCACGATCCCCGGCAGGAACAGCCCGAGCAGCACCAGCAGCACGGTCACCCCGAACGCGACGACCCGGTTGACCCGGGCCAGCCTCGCCAACATCGGCCTCGCCCCCATCCGTACAGTGGAGAACACATTCAACCGCACCGGAGGGGCCGGCCGTGCTCGTGGTGAACCGCTTCGTCGTCGCCGACGAGGAGGCGTTCGTGGGCCGGGCGCACACCGCCCTCGCCGCGCTCGCCGCCCGACCGGGGTACCTGAGCGGCCGGCTGACCCGGGCGCTGGACGAGCCGGAGCAGTGGTGCCTGCTCACCGAGTGGGAATCGGTCGGCGCGTACCGGCGGGCGCTGGGCGCCTTCGAGGTGAAGGTCTCCGCGACCCCGCTGCTGGCCGAGTCGCTGGCGGGGCCGTCCGCGTTCGAGGAGCTGGCCACCGCGCCGCCCGGCGGCGCGGTGACCGTCATGGCCAGCGACCGGGCCGGCTCCGAAGACGGTCGGCGCGGCGGCGACGCGCGAACTACGATCGCGGAATGAGCGCACCCGGCCCGTACGGCTCGCCGGGCGGACCCTGGGCGCCCGGATCGCCGGCCCACCCGTGGGCACCGGCCCACCCCGCCGACGCGCCACCCCCCGAGCAGCCGCCCGCGCCACCACCGCCACCCGGCCCGGGTGTGGTGCCGCCGTTCCCGGCCCCGCCCACCGAGGGCCGGTCCACCCGGCTGTGGTTGGCCCTCGGCGCCGGCGCGCTGGCCGTGCTGCTGTGCTGCGGCGGCGGCATCGCGGCCCTGGTCGGGCTCGTGGTCACCACCCCCGGAGCGGTGAACGAGCAGGCGCACGCCGCCGTCCGCAAGTACCTCGGCGCGCTCCAGCAGGGCGACTACGGCGCCGCCTACGACCAGCTGTGCGCGCGGGCCCGGCGGGTGGAGACCCGGGAGCACTTCGTCGAGCGGCACCGCAACGAGCCGCGGGTCACCGCCTACCAACTCGGCAACGTCGACATCAACCGGACGCCGATCGAGGTGCCGGCCCAGGTCTCGTACGACACCGGCAGCCGCACGACGATCAACTACGTGCTGGAGCAGGACTCGCGGACGGCCACCTTAGAGGTGTGCGGAGTCGACAGGTAACCTGGTGCGCTGGCAAACCAGTCACCGTACGCTTACCGTTCCAACACCCTGACATCCCCGCCGGCCGCCAGCCGGCGTAGGAGGAGCCGACCGCATGCCCGCAGACCGTATCGACGCCGTCGTCAGCCTGGCCAAGCGCCGGGGCTTCGTCTACCCGTCCAGCGAGATCTACGGGGGTACCCGTTCCGCCTGGGACTACGGGCCGCTGGGCGTGGAGTTGAAGGAGAACGTGCGCCGCCAGTGGTGGCGGGCGATGGTCCAGCAGCGCGACGACGTGGTGGGCATCGACTCCGCCGTGATCCTGGCCCGGGAGGTGTGGGCGGCCTCCGGCCACCTCGCCGAGTTCGTCGACCCGCTGACCGAATGCCAGGCGTGCCACAAGCGGTTCCGGGCGGACCACCTGGAGGAGGCGTACGAGGCCAGGCACGGCCGCCCGCCGGCCTCGCTTACCGAGATCAACTGCCCGAACTGCGGCAACAAGGGCACGTTCACCGAGCCGAAGATGTTCAACGGCCTGATGAAGACGTACCTGGGCCCGGTGGAGAGCGAGGAGGGCCTGCACTACCTGCGGCCCGAGACCGCGCAGGGCATCTTCGTCAACTACAAGAACGTGGAGACCTCGGCCCGCAAGAAGCCGCCGTTCGGCATCGCCCAGGTCGGCAAGAGCTTCCGCAACGAGATCACCCCGGGCAACTTCATCTTCCGGACCCGCGAGTTCGAGCAGATGGAGATGGAGTTCTTCGTCGAGCCCGGCACCGACGAGAAGTGGCACGAGTACTGGCTCACCGAGCGCTGGAACTGGTACACCGGCCTGGGCCTGACCGAGGCGAACCTGCGCTACTACGAGCACCCGAAGGAGAAGCTCTCCCACTACGCGAAGCGCACGGTCGACATCGAGTACCGCTTCCGGTTCGGCGGCACCGAGTTCGCCGAGTTGGAGGGCGTCGCCAACCGCACCGACTTCGACCTGTCCACGCACAGCAAGCACTCCGGCGTCGACCTGTCCTACTTCGATCAGGAGAAGGGCGAGCGCTGGATCCCGTACGTGATCGAGCCGGCCGCCGGCCTCACCCGCGCGGTGCTGGCGTTCCTGCTTGAGGCGTACGACGAGGACGAGGCACCGAACACCAAGGGCGGCGTGGACAAGCGCACGGTCATGCGGTTCGACCCGCGGCTGGCGCCGGTGAAGGTGGCGGTGCTGCCGCTGTCCCGCAACCCGGAGCTGTCCCCGAAGGCCCGCGGGCTCGCCGCGGACCTGCGCAAGCGGTGGATCGTCGAGTTCGACGACTCGCAGGCGATCGGCCGCCGCTACCGCCGGCAGGACGAGATCGGCACCCCGTTCTGTGTGACGGTCGACTTCGACACCCTGCAGGACGATGCGGTGACCATCCGGAACCGCGACACCATGGCCCAGGAGCGCATCGCCCTGGACCAGGTGGAGCGCTACCTGATCGAGCGGCTGCCCGGCTGCTGACCGCCTCGGCCGCCGGCAGCGGCGGGCGTCCCCCAGGCGAATCCGCCGGGGCGGCCGTTGCGGTCGGCGATCAGGCCGGCCAGCGTGGCGATCGCGATCTCCGCGGGCGTCTTCGAGCCGATGTCCAGCCCGATCGGCCGGTGGATCCGGGCGACCTCGGCGTCCGGGACGCCCAGCTCGCGCAGCGCGGCGACGTGCGGCCCGACGTGCCGGACATTGCCGATCACGCCGATCCACCGGCTGCGGTAGGCCAGCGCGTCGCGCAGCACCACGCCCAGCTCGGGCCGGTGGTGGTCGGTGACGACGACGTCGGTGTCGCCGTCCAGGAAGGACGGGTCGAGCGCGGACGCCACCCGGTGCGCCGCACCGTCGGCCCGCTCCCAGACGGGCTCGACGAGCGTGGTGGCGTAGCCGGCGTCCGCGGCGAAGTGCAGCAGGTGCCGGGCCACGGGCGAGGCGAAGACGGCGACGAGGGCCCGGGTGGTGGGCCCGGGCGGCGCGGCGCCGTGCGCGACGGCGCAGGCGGGATCGAGATGCGGGTCGGCCACGACGCCGACTCTGCCACCGACCGCCGGTCGCCGCTACCGCCGATCTCGGCGCTCGGCGGGTGGCCCTCGCGCGTGACCGGCGGCACAGCCTGAGATCGACATTCGCGCGGGCGTGGTTGTGCCCCACATGGATGTCGACGTCGTGGTGATCGGCGCTGGACAGGCGGGCCTGTCCAGCGCCTACTTCCTGCGGCACTACGGCTTCGGGTCGGGCTCCGGGTCGGGCTTCGGGTCGTTCGTCGTCCTCGACGCCGAGCGGGCGCCCGGCGGCGCCTGGCAGCACCGCTCGCCGTCGTTGACGATGGCCGAGGTGCACGGCATCTTCGACCTGCCCCGGGCGCAGTTCGCCGGCTCCACCGACCGCCCCGCCAACGTCGCCGTGCCCGCCTACTTCGCCGCCTACGAGAAGCAGTACGACCTGCCGATCCACCGCCCGGTACGGGTGGAGTCGGTGTCGCGCGGCGACGACCGCCTCATCGTCGCCACCGACCACGGCACGTGGCGGACCCGCGCGGTCATCAACGCGACCGGCACCTGGCGGCGCCCGTACTGGCCGTACTACCCGGGCCGCTTCGGCGGCCGGCAACTGCACTACGCCCAGTACCGGGGCCCGGGCGAGTTCGCCGGCCGGCGCGTCGTGGTCGTGGGTGGCGGCGCCTCGGCGGCGCACGTCCTCGCCGACCTGGGCGGCGTCGCCGCCGACACGCTCTGGGTCACCCGCCGCCCACCCGTCTTCCGCGAGGGCCCGTTCGGCCCCGAGGAGGGCCGGGCGGTCGTCGCCAAGGTGGACGAGCGGGTCCGGGCCGGCCTGCCGCCGCAGAGCGTCGTGAGCGTCACCGGCCTCACGTACTCGGCGACGGTCCGCCGCGCGATGGAGACGGGCACCCTGGACCGCCGCCCGATGTTCGCCCGGCTCACCCACACCGGCGTCGAGTGGGCCGGCGGCGACGCGTGGCCCGCCGACGCCATCGTCTGGTGCACCGGATTCCGGGCGGCCCTGTCCCACCTCGCGCCCCTCAACCTGCGCGAACGCGGCGGCGGCATCCGCGTCGACGGGACCCGGGTGGTGGCCGCGCCGCGCCTGCACCTGGTCGGCTACGGCCCCTCGGCGAGCACGGTCGGCGCGAACCGGGCCGGCCGGGCCGCCGCCCGTGAACTCCGGGACGCCCTGAGGCCCAGTCCGGCCGCCTCCGGGGCTAGATAGTGATGACGGTGACCAGATCCTCCAGGCCCGCCAGGTCATCGGCGTTTCGGGTGTAGACGGCCGCGCCGTGCGCGTGCGCCGTCGCGGCGATCAGCAGGTCCACGACCCGCGCTCGAGGCTGCCGCCCGGTCTCGACGACCCGAGCGGCCAATTGCCCGTAGCTGTCCGCCACCGCCTCGTCCACCGGTAGCGGGTCGAACCGCCGCTGGAGCGCGGTGAGGCGACTCAGCCGAACGGCCCGCACCTCGGGGGTCTTGGCGACGAGAACCCCGAAATGCAGCTCCGCCAGGCTGGCGACGCTGATGGCCAGCTCGCCCGGGATGGGTTCGACATCCGTGGCGACCAGCACGCTGGTGTCGAGGACGCCCCGGCTCACCGCGGCTCCCACGGGTCGGCGAGAGAGCCATCGATCAGGGCGCGGTCCGCGGCCCACTCCGCGTCCGCCGGACCCCTGAAGACATCCGCCAGGTCCTCCCAACGGCGCCAGGCCCGCGGGCTCACCGGACCGAGGACCGCCGCCGGGCGCCCCGCGACGGTCACCGTCACGCGCTCGCCGGCTTCCGCGCGGCGAACCAGGTCGCTCGCGTTCTGCCGCAGTTCCCGTAGCCCGACCTCGCTCACGCGGCAAACGTAGCACTTGTGCTACATGTTGGCCACGGGCGGTCAGCCCCGATCGCCCTCGCCGGTGTTCTCGCCGGACCACCACACCAAGATCGTCTTGGTCAGCCGCCGGAGTCGTCCAGTTCGGCGCCCTCGGGGACCGCCACCGCGTCGCGGTCGGCGAGCCAACCCTGCGGGAGGATGACCCGGCCGGGGGAGTTGGTGCGGCCGCGGGGCCGGCCCAGCACCTCCGCCGGGAACGGCGCCTGCGCGTCCAGCTTGCCGAGCAGGTCCTCCAGTTCCGCCAGGCTGGCTGCCATCGCCATGGACCGGCGCAGTTCCGAGCCGACCGGGAAGCCCTTCAGGTACCAGGCGACGTGCTTGCGGAAGTCCACCACGCCGTCCTGCTCGCTGCCCAGCCACTCCGTCAGCAACTCGGCGTGCCGGCGCATGACCCCGGCCACCGTGCCCAGGCTCGGCAGCACCCGCTCGGGTCGCCCGGCGAACGCGGCCGCCAGGTCCGCGAACAGCCACGGGCGCCCCAGGCACCCGCGGCCCACCACGACGCCGTCGCAGCCCGTCCCGGCCACCATCCGCAGCGCGTCGTCGGCCTCCCAGATGTCGCCGTTGCCCAGCACCGGTACGCGCAGTGCCGCCTTCAGCTCGCCGATCGCGGCCCAGTCGGCGCGCCCCGAGTACCGCTGCGCGGCGGTCCTGGCGTGCAGGGCGACCCACGCGGCGCCGCAGTCCTGCGCGATGCGCCCGGCCGCCACGAACGTCAGGTGGTCGTCGTCGATCCCCTTGCGCATCTTCACCGTGACCGGCAGCCCCTCCGCCGCCCCGACCGCCGCGTCCACGATCTGGCCGAACAGCCGCCGCTTCCACGGGATCGCCGAGCCGCCGCCCTTGCGGGTCACCTTCGGCACGCTGCACCCGAAGTTCAGGTCGACGTGGTCCGCCAGGTCCTCCGCCACGATCATGCGGACCGCCTGGCGCACGGTCTGCGGGTCCACCCCGTACAACTGGAGGCTCCGCGGCCGCTCGCCCGCCCCGAAGGCGATCATGCGCAGCGTACGGGGGTTCCGCTCGACCAGGGCCCGGGTGGTGATCATCTCGCAGACGTAAACGCCGGCCCCCTGCTCGCGGCAGAGTTGCCGGAACGCCACGTTGGTGATCCCCGCCATCGGCGCGAGCACCACCGGCGGCCGGACCGCCACCCCACCCAGTTGCAACACCACCCTCCGACAATGCCACACCCGCCCCCGGCGCCCCCGCCTCCGGCCTCGCAACCTTGATCGCGCACCCGCCGCGTGCGCGCCCGCCGATTCGAGATCTTGGTACGAATATGGCGGAAAGCGGATGATCCGTACCAAGATCTGTAATTGGGCCGGCGTACCGGGCTCCCGCGGCGCGCTGCGGCGGTGTTTTTTGACGGAAACTGCGCGTGGTATCGCTCCCAGAAACCCCATCGAACTGGGCATTGTGCCATTCGTCACCGGAAGGTCGCGAAGCGTCACCGCCCCCACTTACCCTCCGTCCTTAACCACCGTCTAGCGATGCGGCTCAGTGGATACATCGGCGTAGCGGGCAGCGCGCAGCAGCGGATAAGGAGTGGTCAGTGCCGGATCCCAAGTTCGTGTACGACTTTGCCGAGGGCAATCGCGACATGGCGGACCTGCTCGGCGGCAAAGGGGCCAACCTGGCCGAGATGACCCGCCTGGGGCTGCCCGTCCCACCCGGTTTCACGATCAGTACCGCGGCCTGCCGGTCCTACCTGGAGGGTGGCGCCGAGCCGGTGACGCTGCGGGCGGAGGTGGACGAGCACCTGCGCCGGCTGGAGCGGGCGCGCGGCAAGCGGCTCGGCGACGAGCGGGACCCGTTGCTGGTGTCGGTGCGTTCGGGTGCACCGATGTCGATGCCCGGGATGCTGGAGACCGTCCTCAACGTGGGGCTGAACGACGCGAGCGTGGCCGGGCTGGCCGGGCAGTCCGGCGACGAGCGCTTCGCCTGGGACTCGTACCGGCGGCTGATCCAGATGTTCGGCAAGACCGTCTGCGACGTGCCCGGCGACGAGTTCGAGTGGGCGCTGGACGAGGCCCGGAGTTCGGCCGGGGTGCGTACCGACGCGGAACTGGGCGTCGACCACCTGAAGAAGCTGGTCGACCGGTACAAGACGATCTTCTCGCAGCACGCGGGCCGCGAGTTCCCGCAGGACCCGCGCGAGCAACTGGACCTGGCGATCCTGGCGGTGTTCCGGTCGTGGAACTCGCACCGGGCGGTGCTGTACCGGCGGCAGGAGCGGATCCCGGCGGACCTGGGCACGGCGGTCAGCGTGGTGTCCATGGTGTTCGGCAACATGGGGCCGGATTCGGGCACCGGCGTGGCGTTCACCCGCGACCCGGGTACCGGTGAGCGCGGCGTCTACGGCGACTACCTGGCCAACGCGCAGGGCGAGGACGTGGTGGCCGGCATCCGCAACACGGTGCCGCTGCAGGAGCTGGAGCGGCTGGACAAGGTCAGCTACGACCGGCTCACGTCCATCATGGACAGGCTGGAGGCGCACTACCGGGACCTGTGCGACATCGAGTTCACGATCGAGCGCGGCACCCTGTGGATGTTGCAGACCCGGGTCGGCAAGCGCACCGCGGCCGCCGCCTTCACCATCGCCAGCCACCTCGTGGACGAGGGCGTGATCGACCTGGACGAGGCGCTGCGCCGGGTCACGGGCGACCAACTGGCCCAGTTGATGTTCCCCCGGTTCGACCTGTCCTCCTCGCCCCGGGTGCTGGCCTACGGCGTCGCGGCCTCGCCCGGCGCGGCGGTGGGCAGGGTGGTGTTCGACTCGGCCAGCGCGGTCGCGGCCGGGGAGCCGGTGATCCTGGTGCGCCGGGAGACCAACCCGGACGACCTGCCCGGCATGATCGCCGCCCAGGGCATCCTGACCTCGCGGGGCGGCAAGACCAGCCACGCCGCCGTGGTCGCCCGCGGCATGGGGAAGACCTGCGTGTGCGGCGCCGACTCGCTGGACATCGACCCGCGGGGCGGGACGTTCACCATCGACGGCAGGACCGTCCGCGAGGGCGATGTCATCTCCATCGACGGCGGTACCGGGCGGGTGTACCTGGGGGAGGTGCCGGTCTGCCCGTCCCCGGTGGTGCGGTACTTCGAGGGCGAGGCGGGCCCGCAGGACGACCCGCTGGTGGCGGCCGTGGACCGGATCGTGCGCCACGCCGACGAGGTGCGGCGGCTCGCCGTGCGCAGCAACGCCGACAACGGACCGGACGCGGCGCGGGCCCGGCGGTTCGGTGCGA
>NZ_BBQH01000031.1:79948-91909 GCF_018397995.1 Rhizomonospora bruguierae | reverse complement strand
CGGCGGTCCGTGCCCGCGTCGCGGGAGCGCGCCGCCCCCCGCAAGCCGCCCCGGCCGGCGCCGCGCCGCCCCGCCGGCCCACCCAGGTTGGGCAACCCCCGCCGCCGCCTGCGGGTCGCCACCGTGCTGGCCCTCACCATGTTCGCCGTCATCGGCCTGCGCCTGATCGCGCTCCAGGTCACCGACGCGCCGGCGTACGCCAAGGAGGGGTTGGAGACCCGGCTACGGCCCGTCCAACTGCCGGCGCCGCGCGGCGCGATCCTGGACCGGGACGGCAACGTGCTGGCGCACAGCGTGGACGCCCGGTTCATCTACGTGGACCCGACCCAGGTCAAGGACCCGGAGCACGTGGCCGAGGTGCTCTCGCCGCTGCTCGGGATGGCCAAGTCCGACCTGCTGCCGAAGATCAAGCCGCACAAGCGGCCCGGCGGCGGCGCCGCCCAGTTCGAGTACCTCAGGCGCGGCGTGGACGTCGACCGGGCGAACCGGATCCTGGCGCTGAACCTGCCGGGCATCTACGCGGGCCGCGACGAGCGCCGGGACGTCCCCGGGCACGACCTGGCGGCGAACCTGATCGGGTTCACCGGCACCGGCATGCTCGGGTTGGAGGGCATGGAGGCCCGGTACGACGACGTGCTGCGCGGCGTCGACGGCAAGCTCGTCTACGAGGTGGGCAGGGGCGACCTGAACGCCGAGATCCCCGGCGGCTACCGCAAGGAGACGCCCGCCCAGCCGGGCCGCTCGATGCGCCTGACGGTCGACCGGGACCTGCAGTTCCTCACCCAGCAGACGCTGACCCAGCAGTTGAAGCAGGTGCGCGCCGAGTTCGGCGCCGCCGTGGTGCTCGACGTGCGCACCGGCGAGGTGGTGGCCCAGGCCAGCTACCCGACGTACAACGCGGCCGACTGGCAGAAGTACGACCCCAGCCGGGAACGGGTGGACGTCGCCAGCAGCGTGGTCGTCGACCCGGGCTCGGTGCACAAGGCGCTGACGATCGGCGCCGCCCTGGACGCCGGTGTGATCACGCCGGACACCGAGTTCACCATGACCGCCCCGGTCACCAAGGGCGACGCCGTCTACCGGGACACCCACTACCACCCGCCGGGCACGAAGATCAAACTGCCCGAACTGCTGGCGTTCTCGTCGAACCTCGGCACCATCCAGATCGCGGACCGGCTCGGCGCCGACAAGCTGTACGAGTACCAGCGCGAGTTCGGCCTCGGCGCGCCGACCGGCGAGGGCGTGCCCGGCGAGGCGGCGGGCCTGGTGCAGCCGCCCAAGAACTGGAGCGGCTCCTCGTACGGTTCGATCCCGATCGGGCACGGCGTGTCCACCACGCTGATCCAGATGGCGGCCGTCTTCGCGACCATCGCCAACGACGGGAAGTACGTGCAACCGCACCTGGTGCAGGCGCTGCTGAACCAGGACGGCTCCACCAACAAGGTCACCCAGCCGACCACCCGGCAGGTGATCAGCCCGACCGCCGCGCGGGAACTGCGCCTGGCGATGGAGGCGGTCACCACCGTCCCGAACGCCACCGGCATCACCGGCGCGATCCGCGGGTATCGGGTCGCGGCCAAAACGGGTACGGGCAAGCGGGTGGTCAACGGCAAGTACGTGGGCGGCGACGTGGCCTCGTTCATCGGCATGGCCCCGGCGGAGAACCCGCGCTACGTGGTCGCGGTGATGGCGTACACACCGGGCGGCGGTGGCGCGATCTGCGGTCCGGCGTTCCGCGAGGTCATGGCCGCCACGCTGGCCCACTACAAGGTGCCGCCCACCGGCACCCGGCCGCCCAAGTTCGAGCTGTCCAAGTGGTGAGGCGAGCCGGCTGGTGAGGTGGAAACCGGTGAGGTGGTCGGTGGTCGTGGCCCTGCTGAACAAACTCCGGCGCGCCGGGTAGGGTCTAGCGCCGTGCCCGGCTATCCGCGTCCCCGCACGGTCGCCCCGCGCGCCGTGTCCGACCTCGCCGCCCAGCTCAACGCCGCGATCGGCGGTGCGGGAGAGCCGGCCGTCCGGGTCGGCGGCGTCACGCACGCCAGCGACTCGGTGCGCCCGGGCGACCTGTACGCGGCCCTGCCCGGCGCGCGGCGGCACGGCGCCGAGTTCGTCCCGGCCGCCGCCGCGGCGGGGGCGGTCGCCATCCTGACCGACGCCGACGGCGCCCCCGCGGCGGTCGCCGCCGGCCTGCCCGCCCTGGTGGCCCCGGACCCCCGCGCGGTGCTGGGCACCGTCGCGTCGGCGGTCTACGGCGAGCCGACCGCCCGGCTGCGGGTCACCGGCATCACCGGTACCGCGGGGAAGACCTCGACCGCGTACCTGATCGAGTCCGGGCTGCGGGCGGCCGGGCGGGTCACCGGGCTGATCGGCACGGTGGAGACCCGGATCGGCGAGCAGACCATCGACAGTGTCCGGACCACGCCCGAGGCGACCGATCTGCACGCCCTGTTCGCCGTCGCGCTGGAGTGGGGCGTCACCGACGTGGCGATGGAGGTCTCCAGCCACGCGCTGGTGATGGGGCGGGTCGGCGGGGTGCGCTTCACCGTCGGCGGGTACACCAACTTCGGCTCGGACCACCTGGATTTCCACGGCGACGCCCAGGCGTACTTCGCGGCCAAGGCGCGGCTGTTCGACGGCCGGTGCGCCGCCGAGGTGCTGAACGCGGACGACCCGGCGCTGGTGCCGCTGCGCAAGCCGGCCACCGTCACGTACTCGGCGGGCGGGGACCGGTCGGCCACCTGGCGCGCCGAGGACGTGCGCGACGACGGGTACGCGCAGCGGTTCACGGTGCTGGGCCCGGCGACTGTGCGGCTGCCCGGCGCGGTTCTGCTGCCGGGTCGGCATAACGTGGCGAACGCCATGCTGGCGATTGCGGTCCTGGTCGCCGGGGGTATCGACCCGGAGGTGGCGGTGCGTGGCGTGGCGGAGTGCCCCGGCGTGCCCGGTCGGCTGGAGCGGGTGACCGCTGCGGGGCCGGTGCTCGGGGTGGTCGACTTCGCGCACACCCCGAACGCGGTGGAGGCCGCGCTGGTCGCGCTGCGCGCGCTCGCCGACTCCCGGGACGCGCGGCTGATCTGCGTGCTCGGCGCCGGCGGGGACCGGGACGCCGCCAAGCGCCCGCTGATGGGGGCGGCCGCCGCCAACGGTGCCGACCTGGTCGTGGTCACCGACGACAACCCGCGCAGCGAGGAGCCGGCGGCGATCCGGGCGGCCGTCGCCGCGGGCGCGCGGTCGGCCGGCGGCGCCGAGGTGACGGAGGTCGACGGGCGCCGGGCGGCGATCGCGGCGGCGGTGCGGGCGGCGGCGCCGGGCGACGTGGTGGCGCTGCTGGGTAAGGGGCACGAGCGCGGGCAGGAGGTGGGCGGGGTGGTGCACCCGTTCGACGACCGGATCGAACTGGCGGCGGCCCTCGCGGCTGCTGCCGCGGGCGCCGGGGAGGCGGCCGACCGGGCCGTCGGGCGGGAGCGGCCGGCATGATCGAGATGACCCTGGCCGAGATCGCGGCGGCGACCGGCGGCAGCCTGGCGGCCGCGGAGCCGGGCACCCGGGTGACCGGGCCGGTGGAGTACGACTCCCGCAAGGTCGCCCCGGGCGGCCTGTTCGTGGCGTTCCCGGGCGAGAAGGTGGACGGGCACGACTTCGCCGCCCCGGCGGTGGCCGCGGGCGCGGTCGCGGTCATGGGCACCCGCGCCGTCGAGGGCGTCCCCACCGTGCTGGTCGGCGACGCGCTGGCCGCGATGGGCCGGCTCGCCCGCGCGGTGCTGGACCGGCTGCCCGGGCTCACCGTCGTCGGCATCACCGGCTCGTCCGGCAAGACCACCACCAAGGACCTGATCGCCCAGTTGGCCGCCCGGCTCGGCCCCACGGTGGCGCCGGCCGGCTCGTTCAACAACGAACTGGGGTTGCCGCACACCGTCCTCCAGGCCGACCGGGAGACCCGGTTCCTGGTGCTGGAGATGGGCGCCCGGGGGCCGGCGCACATCCGGTACCTCTGCGAGATCGCCCCGCCCCGGATCGGCGTCGAGGTGAACGTCGGGGTGGCGCACATCGGCGAGTTCGGCAGCGTGGACGGGATCGCGGCGGCCAAGGGCGAACTGGTCGAGGCGCTGCCGGCGGACGGCGCGGCGGTCCTGAACGCCGACGACGAGCGGGTTCGGGCGATGGCCGGACGCACCGGCGCGGCGGTGGTGCTCGCCGGCACCGCCCCGGACGCCGGGGTGCGCGCCGAGGACGTGACCCTGGACGAGCGCGGGCGCGCCCGGTACACGCTGGTGGCCGGCGGCCGGCGGCGGCCGGTGGCGCTGTCCGTCTCCGGCGGGCACCAGGTCGGCAACAGCCTGCTGGCCGCCGCCGTGGCGCTGCGGCTCGGCTTCCCGCCCGCCGACCTGCCGGCCGCCCTGGGCGAGCTGCGCCTGGTCTCCACCCGCCGGATGGACGTGTTCGACCGCACGGACGGCGTCACGGTGATCGACGACTCGTACAACGCCAACCCGGCGTCGACGGCCGCCGCGCTGCGCGCCCTGTCGGCGATCGGTCGGGAGCGCCGTACCATCGCTGTGCTCGGCTACCAGGCCGAGCTGGGGCCGCAGGAGCGCGCCGGCCACGAGCAGGTCGGCCGGCTGGCGGCCGAGCTGCGGGTGGACCGGCTGGTCGTGGTCGGCGAGCCGGCCGCCGGCATCCACGCCGGGGCCACCGCCGACGGTTCGTGGGAGGGAGAGTCGGTGCTGGTGACGGATCAGGACGCGGCGATCGCGCGGCTGCGCGCGGACCTGCGCCCCGGCGACGTGGTCCTGGTGAAGGGCTCCCGGTACCGAACCTGGGACGTCGCGGATTTCCTGCGCGCGCGGGAGGGGGAGCCGGCCGGCTCCGCCGGGCGGGACGGTGCCGCCGGATGAGGGCCGTCATCGTCGCCGTGGCGGTGGCCTTCCTGGTCTCGCTGTTCGGCACCCCCCTGGCGATCAAGGTGTTCACCCGGCTCAAGGCCGGCCAGCCGATCCGGGCCGACGGCCCGCAGATGCACATGGGCAAGAAGGGCACACCCACGATGGGTGGGGTGGTGTTCATCGTCGCCACCGTGATCGCCTACGTGGCCGGCCACCTGGCCCTGAACACCCTGCCCGAGCAGCAGATCGCGCAGGCCAGCCCGACCATCACCGGCCTGGTGCTGCTGGGGCTGTTCGTCTTCGCCGGCGCGGTCGGCTTTCTGGACGACTTCCTGAAGGTCCGGCGGCGGCACTCGGGCGGCCTGAACAAGCGCGGCAAGCTGATCGGCCAGTTGCTGGTGGGCGCCACGTTCGGCGTCATCGCGCTGTACTTCCCGAGCACCAACGGCCAGACGGTCGCGAGTACGAACCTGTCGTTCGTCCGCGACATCAGCCTGCTGGACGTGGGCAAGGTCGGCTCCGTGATCATCTTCGTCGTGATCGTGATGGGCGCCAGCAACGGGGTGAACCTCACCGACGGGCTGGACGGCCTGGCCACCGGCGCCTCGATCATGGTGATCAGCGGGTACGGACTGATCGCGTTCTGGCAGTACCGGCACTGGTGCGCCGACTACGCGTACACCAACCCGTACTGCTACCAGGTGCGCGACCCGCTCGAGGTGGCGCTGATCGCCGGCGCCGCGGCCGGTGCCTGTGTGGGCTTCCTGTGGTGGAACACGTCCCCCGCCCGGATCTTCATGGGCGACACCGGCGCGCTCGGACTGGGCGCGCTGATCGCGGGCTTCGCGCTGGCCACCCGGACCGTGCTGCTGCTGCCGATCATCGGGCTGCTGTTCGTCATCATCACGATGTCGGTGGTCATCCAGATCATCTCGTTCCGCACCACCGGCAAGCGGGTGTTCCGCATGTCGCCGCTACAGCACCACTTCGAGCTGGCCGGGTGGAGCGAGGTGAACATCGTCGTCCGGTTCTGGATCATCGCGGGGATCGGCGTGGCGATCGGCCTCGGCATCTTCTACAGCGACTTCCTGGCGAAGGCCGGCTGACGGGTGAGCGGACCAGCGGCGGGCGAGCCGGCGGCCGGCGGGTACGCGGGCCGCCGGATCCTGGTCGCCGGCGCCGCCGTGGCCGGCGCCGCCGCCGCACACGCCCTGCTGCGGCTGGGCGCGCGGGTGACCGTCGCGGACCGGGCGGCCACCCCGCGCACCGAGGAGCTGGCGGCGCACGGCGCCCGGGTGGCGATCGCCGACCCGCTCCCGCCGGACCTGCTGGACGGCGCGGACGAACTGGTCGTCTCGCCCGGCTTCCCGCCGGGGCACCCGCTGGTCGCCGCCGCGCTCGGCGCCGGGCTGGCGGTGTACAGCGAGCCGGAGCTGGCCTGGCGGCTGCGCGGGCCGGACGCCCCCGCCTGGCTGGCGGTCACCGGCACGAACGGCAAGACCACGACGGTGACCATGCTCGCCGCGATGCTCACCGCCGCCGGGCTGCGCACCGCCGCGCTCGGCAACATCGGCGCGCCGCTGGTCGACGCGCAGACCGGGTACGACGTGCTTGCGGTGGAGCTGTCCAGCTTCCAGCTGCACTGGTCGTCCACGCTCGCGCCGCCGGCCGGCGTCATCCTGAACCTGGCCGACGACCACCTGGAGTGGCACGGCACGTTCGACGCCTACGCGGGCGCGAAGACCACGATCTGGCGCGCGGCGGGCGCCGGGGGAGCCCCGGACACCGGCGGGCTGGCCCTGGGTAACCGGGACGACGCGCAGGTCGCCGCCCTGCTGGCGGCCGTGCCGGGTGGTACGGCCGGCTTCACGCTGGGCGAGCCCGGCGGCCCGGACGAGTTCGGCGTGCGGGCCGGCGCGCTGGTGCACGGCGACGTCCCGCTGATCGAGGCGGCCGCGATCCGCCCGGCCGGGGAGCACAACGTCGCCAACGCGCTGGCCGCCGCCGCGCTGGCCCGGTTCCACGGCGTTCCCCCGGAGGCGGTGCGCGAGGGGCTGCTGGCGTACCGGCCGGAGCCGCACCGCAACGCGTACGTGGCCACAGTGGACGGGGTCGGGTACGTGGACGACAGCAAGGCCACGAACCCGCACGCCGCGCTCGCCTCGCTCACCGCGTACCCCCGGGTGGTGTGGATCGCCGGGGGCCAGCTCAAGGACGTGCCGGTGGACGACCTGGTGGCCCGGGTCGCCGACCGGCTGGCCGGCGCGGTCCTGCTCGGCGTCGACCGGCACCGGTTGGCCGAGGCACTCGCGCGACACGCCCCGCACCTGCCCGTGGTGAGCGTGGCGAGCACCCATGATGGTGCGATGGGTGAGGTCGTGCGGGCCGCCGCGGAGCTTGCCGCGCCGGGCGACACGGTGCTGCTCGCGCCGGCGGCCGCGTCCAAGGACATGTTCGCCAGCTACGCCCGGCGGGGCGAGCTGTTCGCCGAGGCCGTGCGCGCCCGCCGGGCGCCGGGGGAGCCCGGCGCGGACCAGTGAGCGCGAGGAGCGCCCGGAGCGCGCCGGGCCGGAGGACCGGCGGCCGCGGAGGAAGCACCGCAGTCGTGGACGAAAGGCTGGCACAGTGACCGCGGGAGGCGACGTGGTAGAGCCGAGGCCGATCCGCACCCCGGCCCCGCAGTCGGCCACCGCCACGGCCGAGCGGCCCCCCGCCGCCCCGCGGTCGCGCACCGCCGGCCCGGGCGGTGGCCGCGGTGGTGGCCCCGGCGGCGCCGTCGCCGCGCTGCGCGGCCTGCTGGCCCGCCCGATGTCCTCGTACTACCTGCTGGTCTCCAGCTCCGGTCTGCTGCTGGTGATCGGCCTGACGATGGTCTTCTCGGCGACCAGCGTGCGGGACTTCAAGTCCGAGGGCAACCCGTACGCGGCGCTCACCAGGCAGGCGCTGTTCGCGGTGATCGGCCTGGTCGCGTTCTGGATCTGCCAGCGGTTGCCGGGGCGCACGTTCCGGCAGGTCGCCCCGCTGGTGCTCGGCGCCGCCGTGGTCCTGCTGCTGCTGGTCAACGGCCTGATCATGTACCAGACGCTGCGGGACCTGAAGGTGGCTCGGCTCGGGCCGTTCGAGGCGAGCGGGTCGTGGCTGTTCATCGGGCCGTTCCAGCTCCAGCCCTCCGAGCTGGCCAAGTTCGGGCTGGTGCTGTGGGGCGCCGACGTGCTGGCCCGCAAGGGCGCGGAGCTGGGCTGGTGGCGGGAGCTGCTGAGCCCGCTGTTCCCGGTGGTGGCGATGGTGTTCCTGCTGGTCGGATACGACGACCTGGGCACCATGCTGATCCTGCTCTCGCTGCTGGTCGGCCTGCTCTGGGCGGCCGGCGTGCGGCTGCGGGTCTTCGGCGTGCTGGGCCTGGTCGCGGCCGGCGGCGTCGCCCTGCTGGTCGCCGCCACCCAGGAGAGCGACGCGTCCGGTGGCGATCCGCCCGCCAACTACCGGCTGGCCCGGCTCACCGCGTTCCTCAACCCGGGCCCGGACTGCAAGCAGTTCGACTGCTACCAGGCGACGCAGGCCAAGTACGCGATCGCGGATGGCGGCTGGTTCGGCGCCGGCCTGGGCCGGGGCAGCCTCAAGTGGGACTACCTGCCCGAGGCGCACAACGACTTCATCTTCGCGGTCATCGCCGAGGAGTTGGGGGTGGTCGGCTGCGCGGTGGTGCTGGCGCTGCTGGCGGTGCTCACCTACACCGGGTTCCGGATCGCCCGCCGGGTCGGCGACCCGTTCCGCCGGCTGGCCGCCGCCTCGGCGACCACCTGGCTGGTCGGGCAGGCGGTCATCAACATCGGCGGGGTGGTCGGCCTGCTGCCGATCACCGGCCTGCCGCTGCCGTTCATCTCCGACGGCGGCAGCGCGCTCGTGGTCACGCTCGCCGCGGTGGGCATGCTCGCCTCCTTCGCCCGGGCCGAACCGGATGCCGCGCGGGCACTGCACGCGCGTCCGCCCGCGAAATGGGTACGGCTACTCTGGGCCCCGTTGCCACCGCTGCCGCCGGAGCGGTCGCGCGCGAAATCCACCGCGGGAGGCTCCGCGGGAGCAGCCGCGCGTACCCCCGCCCGCCCGGCCCGCGGTGGCGGGACGGTACGGGACGAGAAAAGGAGACGGTGATGGCTCTGCGGTCGGTGGTGCTGGCCGGCGGCGGTACCGGCGGACACATCTACCCCTTGCTGGCCTTCGCCGACTGCCTGAGACGACACGATCCGTCGGTGCGCATCACCTGCGTCGGCACCCCGCGCGGGCTGGAGAACGAGCTGATCCCGCCGCACGGCTACCAGCTGCGGCACGTGCCCGCGTACCAGCTGCCCCGGTCGATCAACATGAACCTGCTGCGCACCCCGGACCGGATGTACCGGGCCGCCAAGGCCGCCGGCAAGGTGCTCGACGACGTGGCGGCCGACGCCGTGGTGGGCTTCGGCGGGTACGTGGCCGTGCCGGCGTACCTGGCGGCGTGGCGGCGGGAGCTGCCCATCGTGATCCACGAGGTGAACGTGCCGCCCGGGGTGGCCAACCGGATGGGCATGAAGTTCACCAGGAACGTGGCGGTCGGCTTCCCGCACCAGCCGCAGCAGGCCGAGTCGCTGCGCGACGCCCGGGTGGTCGGGGTGCCGCTGCGGCGCAGCATCACCGGCCTGGACCGGGTCGCCAGCCGCAACGCCGCCCGGATCCACTTCGGCCTGGACCCGGCGCTGCCGACCCTGCTGGTGTTCGGCGGCTCGCAGGGCGCCCGCACGATCAATCTGGCGGTCTCCGGTGCCGCCAAGGAACTGGCGGCCAACGGCGTGCAGGTGCTGCACGTGATGGGCGCCCGCAACGAGCCGATCTCGGTACCGGAGGACCTGCCGGTGCGGTACGTGACCCTGCCGTACCTGGAGCAGATGGAGCTCGGCTACGCGGCGGCGGACCTGATCCTGTGCCGCAGCGGCGCGATGACCTGCGCCGAGGTGGCGGCGGTCGGGCTGCCCGCGGTGTACGTGCCGTACCCGCACAGCAACCAGGAGCAGAAGCGCAACGCGCAGCCGGTGGTGGACGCCGGCGGCGGGCTGCTGGTGGACGACGCCGAGATCAGCCCGGCCTGGGTGGAGCGCAACGTCATCCCGCTGGTCCGGGATTCCGCCCGGCTCGGCGCGATGAGCGCCGCGGCGGCCGCCTACGGCCGGCGCGACGGCGACGCGATGCTGCTCGACTTCGTGTACGAGGCGGTGGGGGCGTGAGCGCGAGGAGTGCCCGGAGCGCGCTGGGCCGCAGGGTCGGCGGCCGCGGAGGAAGCACCGCAGTCGCGAACGAAAGGCCAGTGCTGTGAGCGCGAGGAGTGCCCGGAGCGCGCTGGGCCGCAGGGTCGGCGGCCGCGGAGGAAGCACCGCAGTCGCGAACGAAAGGCCAGTGCTGTGAGCGCGAGGAGTGCCCGGAGCGCGCTGGGCCGCAGGGTCGGCGGCCGCGGAGGAAGCACCGCAGTCGCGAACGAAAGGCCAGTGCTGTGAGCGCGGTCGACCTGACCCCGATCGGGGACCTGACCGCCGAGCAGTTGGGCCGGGTGCACCTGGTCGGTGTCGGTGGCGTCGGCATGAGCGGCCTGGCCCGGCTTCTGCTGACCCGGGGCATCCCGGTCTCCGGCAGCGAGCTGCGGGACTGGCCGCACCTGGCCGGCCTGCGCGCGCTGGGCGGCGTGGTGCACATGACCCACGAAGTGTCCAACCTGGACGACGTGGACACGGTCGTCTACTCCTCGGCGATCCCGCAGGACCACCTGGAACTGGTCGAGGCGCGGGCCCGCGGGCTGCGGGTGCTGCACCGCTCGCAGGCGCTCGCGGCGGCGATGGCCGGGCGGCGCACGATCGCGGTCGCCGGCACGCACGGCAAGACCACCACCACCTCGATGATCACCGTGATCCTCCAGCACGCCGGGCGGGACCCGTCGTTCGTGATCGGTGGCGAGATCTCCGAGGTGGGCTCCAACGCCCACCACGGCAGCGGCGAGCACTTCGTGGCCGAGGCGGACGAGCACGACCGCTCGTTCCTGGTCTACCAGCCGGACGTCGCGCTCATCACGAACATCGACGCCGACCACCTCAACAACTTCGGGGACCTGGCCGGGCTGGCCGCCACGTTCGGTGAGTTCGCCCGGCTCACCCCGCCGGACGGGTTCGTGGTGACCTGGGCCGACGCGCCGGCCACCCGGGCGCTGGCCGAGTCGCTGCGCGCCGAGGGGCGCACGGTCTACACGTACGGCGAGGCGCAGGACGCGGACCTGCGGTTGACCGAGATCCGGTCGACCGGGCGGGGGGTGCGCTACCTGGCGATGCTGGACGGCGCCTCGCTCGGTGAGATCACCCTTCCGGTGCCCGGCCGGCACCTGGGCCTCAACAGCGCGGCGGCCGTGGTCACCGCCCTGCGGCTCGGGGTGCCGCTGGAGAAGGTGACCGAGGCGCTCGCCTCGTTCCCCGGGGTGCGGCGCCGGTTCGAGCTCAAGGGCGTGGTGGACGGGATCCGGGTGTACGACGAGTACGCCTACCACCCGACGTCGATGACCGCCGCGCTGGAGACCCTGCGCGAGGTGGCCGGCGACGGGCGTCTGCTCGTCGTCTTCCAGCCCTACCGGGTGTACCGCACCCGCGACCTGCTGGCCGAGATGGCCACCTCGCTGGCCATCGCGGACGAGGCGGTGATCCTGGAGGTGTTCGGCCCGGGCGAGGTGCGCGAGCCGGGCGAGGGCGGTGCGGCCCTGACCGCCGCGGTCGACCTGCCGGCCGGGGCGAAGGCGTTCACGCCGTCCTGGTCGGACGTGCCGGGCGAGGTGGTCCGCCGGGCGCGGGCCGGTGATGTGGTGGTGACCATGGGCGCGCCGCCGATCTCGCTGATGGGCGACGAGTTGATCGCCGCGTTGACCGCCCGCGCCGAGTCGTCCGCCGTGGACGCCGGCGCGAACGGCGACTCCGGGTACGTGGGCCGGCACGCCCGGCCGGAGGAGGGATGAGCCGCGGTGACGCCGCCCGGTGACGGTCGCCCGTCGACCGGTGGCCGGGGCCCGGCGGCACCG
>NZ_BBQH01000031.1:60799-79592 GCF_018397995.1 Rhizomonospora bruguierae | reverse complement strand
CCCGCGCGCCGGTGGCCGGGGCGGTCGCGGCGGCGGCGCGGGCGGCCCGGGCGGCCACGGCCGGCCCGGCGCGGGTGGTTCCACCCGGCGCTGGCGGCTGGTGCGCGCCCGCGGGGACGCGGTGCCCAGTTCGGTGCGCCGGTTCATGCAGCGTTCCCGGCGGCGGCGCATGCGTGCCGCGGCGCCCTGGGCGGCCGCCACCGGCCTGGTCGCGCTGGCCGGGCTGGCCGCGTGGGTGCTGCTGGCCACGTCGGCGTTCGGGGTGCGGGAGGTGTCGGTGACCGGCGTCGCCATCGTCACGCCGGACCAGGTGCGCGCGGCGGCCGCGGTGCCGCCCGGCGCACCGCTGGCCCGCCTGGACCTGGGTGAGGTGGCGCGCCGGATCGAGACGCTGCCGCCGGTGGAGCGGGCGACGGTGGCCCGGGACTGGCCCCGCGGGCTGACCGTCTCGGTGACCGAGCGGACCCCGGTCGCCGCGGTGCCGCAGGGCGAGACCTTCGTCCTGGTGGACGCGGCGGGGGTGGCGTTCCGGACGGTCGGGGAGAAGCCCGCCGACCTGCCGTTGGCGAAGGTGGCCTCGCCGGGTGCCGGCGACCCCAACACCCAGGCCGCGGTGCGGGTGCTCGGCGCGCTCGACGCCGACCTGCGGGCCGAACTGACCGCCATCGAGGTGACCGGGCCGGCGCGGATCCGGCTGGACCTGCGCGACGGGCGGCAGGTGATCTGGGGCGACGCGACCGAACTGCCGGCCAAGGCCCGGGCGGCGTCCGCCCTGCTCGCCCGGGAGAAGACGAAGAAGGGCGCCATCATCGACGTCAGCGCTCCGGACGTGGTCACCGTCCGGTGACGGGTTTCCCGCCGACACGCCGCGCCGGTCCTTGGATCACGGACTAGGTGCCCTTACGTTGCCGGAGAGAGGCCCATGGTTGACATAACTCTAAGCCTCTAGTAGAGGGTGAGGGTTTACCCCTCGCCCTCCCGTGTACGAAGCGCCGTCGACGGCGGTCTGGCCGGGCCGTACGCCGCGCCCGGGCGGCACGCCGACGGCGCCGACCTCGGAAGGGAAGGCTGTCCGATGACACCTCCGCACAACTACCTCGCGGTCATCAAGGTCGTCGGCATCGGTGGCGGCGGAGTCAACGCCGTGAACCGGATGATCGAGGTCGGCCTCAAGGGCGTCGAGTTCATCGCGATCAACACGGACGCGCAGGCGCTGCTGATGAGCGACGCCGACGTCAAGCTGGACGTGGGCCGGGAGCTGACCCGCGGGCTGGGCGCGGGCGCCAACCCGGACGTGGGCAAGAACGCGGCCGAGGACCACCGCGACGAGATCGAGGAGGTGCTCAAGGGCGCCGACATGGTCTTCGTCACCTGCGGCGAGGGCGGCGGTACCGGCACCGGCGGCGCCCCGGTGGTGGCCAACATCGCCCGCAAGCTGGGCGCCCTGACCATCGGCGTGGTCACCCGGCCGTTCTCCTTCGAGGGCAAGCGCCGCCAGGTGCAGGCCGAGGCCGGCATCGAGGAACTGCGCAACCAGTGCGACACGCTCATCGTGATCCCCAACGACCGGCTGCTCGCCCTCGGCGACCGCGGCATCAGCATGATGGACGCCTTCCGCCAGGCGGACCAGGTGCTGCTCTCCGGTGTCCAGGGCATCACCGACCTGATCACCACCCCCGGACTGATCAACCTGGACTTCGCCGACGTCAAGAGCGTGATGAGCGGGGCGGGCAGCGCGCTCATGGGCATCGGCAGCGCCCGGGGCGACAACCGCGCCGTCGAGGCGGCCGAGGCGGCCATCTCCAGCCCGCTGCTGGAGCAGAGCATGGACGGGGCGCGCGGCGTGCTGCTGTCCATCGCGGGCGGGTCCGACCTGGGTCTGTTCGAGATCAACGACGCCGCCCAGCTGGTCACCGACGCGGCCCACCCGGACGCGAACATCATCTTCGGTGCGGTCATCGACGACGCGCTCGGCGATGAGGTGCGGGTGACCGTGATCGCGGCCGGTTTCGACGGCGGTGCCCCGTCGTACCGGCCGGCGGCGGAGGCGCCGCGCAAGACCCCGCCCGGGGCGGGTGGCCATCACCCGGCCGTGGACTCCGGCGCACCCGCTGTGTCGGCGCCCCCGGCGGTGCCGGCGCCCAGCCAGCCCGCCCGGCGGGTGCTCTTCGACGACGTGGACGTGCCCGACTTCCTCAAGAACGGGTCCTGACCCTGACCGGTATCGACCGCCGCGCCGAACTGGCCGGCAACCTGGAACGGGTCCGCGACCGTCTGGCCCGCGCGTGTGCGGCGGCCGGGCGGTCGCCGGCCGAGGTCACCCTGGTCGCGGTCACCAAGACCTACCCGGCGGCTGACGTGCGGCACCTGGCCGCGCTGGGCCTCACCGACGTGGGCGAGAACCGGGACCAGGAGGCGGCGCCGAAGGCCGCCGAGGTGGGCGGCCTGCCCGGCCCGGCGGTGCGGTGGCACTTCATCGGGCAGTTGCAGCGCAACAAGGCCAAGTCGGTGGTCCGGTACGCGGACGTGGTGCAGTCCGTGGCCGGCGTCCGCCTGGCCGGCGCCCTCGGCCGGGCCGCCGAGCGGCTGCGGGAACGCCCGCTGGACGTGCTGGTCCAGGTGAGCCTGGACGGCGACCCGGCGCGCGGGGGCGCGGTGCCGGGCGGCGGGGTGGCCGAGGAGGATCGGGTACTTGACAGCGTCCTCGCGGCGGTGGCGGCCGAGCCCGCCCTGCGGCTGCGCGGTCTGATGGCGGTGGCCCCCGCCGAGGAGGAGCCGGCCGCCGCGTTCGCCCGGCTGTCCCGGGTCGTGGCCGCGGTCCGCGCCGCATATCCCGAGGCCACGGCCCTGTCCGCGGGCATGAGCGGCGATCTGGAGGCGGCGATCGAGCACGGCGCGACACACGTCCGCGTCGGTAGCGCGTTGCTCGGTGCGCGTGCACCGCTGCGGTAGCCTGGCCGGACGGCGCAAACTACATCGGTGTTGTTTTAACACGGCCCACTGTGGGCAAGGGAACCGCGACTTTGTGTGCGGTGGGCCGCGAAGCCCGGGTGACGCGAGCCCGGGCCCCGATGAGCGGGGTGCGTGCCGCGCGGCACAGGCGGCGAGGGGGCGAGATGAGCACACTGCGCAAGGCGGGCGTGTGGCTCGGTCTGATCGAGGACGACGACGACCGGGGCTACGACGACGACCGCGGGTACGCCGACCACGGCTACCGCGAGCGCGACCGCGACCGCGACCGGGACCGCCAGGCCACGTACCGGCCGGAACCGGCCTACCGGGAGAGCCGGTACGCCGAGGAGTTCGCCGACGACGAGGACGACGACCCGGGCGCGGTCGTGCCCCGCTCGCGTTCCGAGCGCGCCGAGCGGTTCGCCGCGGACCGCCTGGACGCCCGGTCGAGCCGCTCCAGCGTGCGCTCGATCACCCGCTCGGCCTCGGGCGCGGACGCGTCCGTCGGCTTTCCGACCCGGGACAATCTCGCCCTCGCCCCGCACGCGCAGCCGCGCGAGCGGATGGTCGTGGCCGAGGAGGAGGAGCAGCGCTACCAGATCACCACGCTGCACCCGACCACGTACCGTGAGGCCCGCACGATCGGCGAGCACTTCCGCGACGGGGTACCAGTGATCATCAACCTCACCGAAATGGATGAGGCGGACGCCCGCCGTCTGGTGGATTTCGCCGCCGGGCTCGCGTTCGGGCTGCGGGGTACGATCGAGCGCGTGACCAACCGCGTGTTCCTGCTCTCGCCGGCCAATGTCCAGGTCACCGCGGAGGACAAGGCCAAGATCGCCGAGGGTGGGTTCTTCGACCAGAGTTGACCGGACTAAGGACTGTCGCCGAGCGTGGTATCGATCGTCATCCAGACCCTTTACCTGGTGGTCTATGGCTTCCTGCTGACGTTGCTGGGTCGGTTCGTGATGAGCGCGGTCCTGCAGTACGGAAGACGCTGGCAGCCCGGTCGGGGCGCAGCGGCATCACTCGAAGTCGTGTGGAGCGTCACTGATCCGCCCCTCAGAGCGTTGAGGCGGGTGATCCCACCACTTCGTATTGGTACCGTGAGCATCGACCTGGCCTCTATTCTGCTGCTGGTTATCCTGTTCGTGCTGTTGCGCTTCGTACTACCGCAGTTCTTCTAGGAGTAGCGGGCACACCACCCGCCCGCGGGCGAACCAACGACGCGGCCTCAACTGACCCGAGGAGTTTCGATGCCGCTGACCCCGGCCGACGTGCACAACGTCGCGTTCAAGAAGCCCCCGATCGGCAAGCGGGGGTACGACGAGGAGGAGGTCGACGCCTTCCTTGACGAGGTGGAGCGCGAGCTCGCCCGTCTGATCGAGGAGAACAACGAGCTGCGCGCGCAGGTGGAGCGTGGCGGCGGGCGGGTCGCGGCACCGGCCGGCCCCGGCGCCGACCCCCGGCTCGCGGCCGAGCTGTCCGACCTCAAGGCCCAGCTGGACCGCGTCCAGCGGGAGAAGGCCTCCGCCGAGCAGGCGGCCCGGGCCATGCAGTCCGAGCTGGACCAGGTGCGCGCCCAGGGCGGCCCGGTCACCGGCGGCGACGGCGAGCAGCAGGCCCTGCGGGTGCTGATGATGGCCCAGCGGACGGCCGACGACCACGTGTCGGACGCCCGCCGCGAGGCCGACAAGCTGCTCTCCGATGCGCGGACCAAGGCCGAGGAGGTCACCCGCGAGGCGCGCGCCAAGGCCGACGCGCTGGAGCGGGACGCCCGCCAGCGGCACCAGGAGGCCATGGGCGGCCTGGACGCCAAGCGCACCGCGCTGCAGAAGCACATCGAGGAGCTGAAGCAGTTCGAGCGCGAGTACCGGACCCGGCTCAAGGCGTACCTGGAGAGCCAGCTGCGCGACCTGGTCGGCCGCGGCGAGGGCCTGGAGGCCGAGATGAGCCGGGTGGAGGGCAACCGGGCCGGCGGCGCCGGCGGTGGCCTGGCCACGGCGGGCATCGGCGCCTCCTACGGCGGCGGCCGGGCGGGTATCGAGCCCGCGCGCTGACCGCAACGGCTCCGCCCGTCCCTCGTTGAGCGTCACAGGTCTGCGCCACAGCGCAGCGTCATAGCTGGATGCGTCGCAGTTCGATGTGCCACAGGGGTGAGTCGTGATCGTCGGAAGCCTGTTACTCATCCTGGTGGCCGTCGGACTGCTCGTGTTCGGCCTGGCACAGGGCTCCAGCGCGCTGCTGGTCGGCTCGATCGTGGCCAGCCTGCTGGCCGCGGTCGCCCTGGTCGTCGGCGCCCGGCAGGCGGCCGCGGCCCGGGCCGGCGCCCGCGACGAGCCGTTCCCCGGCGGGCACGCGCCGGAGGACGAGGACGCGGACGGCCCGGTGGTCCAGCCCGCCGGACCGTCGCGGAGCACCCAGCCGGTCGGCGATACCGGCGAGCCGTCGATCGGGGATCAGGCCGAGGCGTACCTGAACGGGCGTGGCTTCGAGCGGTCCGGCAGCCAGCCGGAGGCGCAGCGGGCCGGGTACCCGGCGGCGGCCGGGGAGCAGCGCGGCACGGCCACGATCCCCGCGCAGGAGGCGCCCGCCGAGGAGGCCGACCCGGCCGACGAGCCGGAGCCGCAGCAGGTGCCGGCGGGTGACGCCGCCCGGGTCGCCCGGATGAGCACCGAGGTGCTGGTCGTCGACGGCCGGCCCCGGTACCACGTGGGCGGCTGCGTGCACCTGCTGGGCCGGGCCGCCGAACCGCTGCCGGTCAGCGAGGCGGTCGAACTCGGCTTCACCCCCTGCGGCCTCTGTGAGCCGGACAGCGCCCTGCTCGCCGACGCCCGACGGGTGTGAGGCGGGGGTCCACTCCCGCCGCAACACCGGCGACCGTCGCCGTTCGGGTCAAACCGGGCGTTTCCCGACCTCGGGTCGGCGGGCGGCACGACGGTCCACACGGTCCCGAACTCGTCGTCGCGGTGCGCGAGAAGGCCGTCGACGGCCGGGCCACCGAGGCCGCCCGGCGCGCGCTCGCCACGGCGCTGTCCCTGCGCCCGGCGCAGGTGCTGCTGCGCACCGGCGCGGCCAGTAGGGACAAGCTCTTCACCATCACCGACCCGCCCGCGGACCTGGCCGAGCGGGTCAGCGCGCTGCGCGACGCGAAATGACCGGCCGGTTCGACCTCGCGCTCCTGGTCGGGGCGGCGGTGCTGCTGGTCGCGGTCGCCGCCGTGCGGCTGTCCAGCCGCCTCGGCCTGCCCAGCCTGCTGGTCTACCTGGCGCTCGGGGTGGCGATCGGCGAGTCCGGTCTCGGCATCACCTTCGAGAACGCCCAGCTGACCCGGGTGCTGGGCAGCTGCGCGCTCATCGTGATCATCGCCGAGGGTGGGCTCACCTCGCGCTGGTCGGCGGTGCGACCGGTGCTTGGCGTGTCGGTGTCGCTGGCCACCGTCGGGGTCCTCGTCTCGGTGCTGGTCGTCGGCGCGGTCGTGCACCTGGCGCTCGGCCTGCCGTGGCGCCTGGCCCTGCTCTACGGCGCGGTGCTTTCCTCCACCGACGCGGCGGCGATCTTCTCCACCCTGCGCCGGCTGCGCCTGCGCCCCCGCCTGTCCGCCACCCTCGAGGCTGAGTCGGGCATGAACGACGCCCCGGCGGTCCTGCTGGTCATTCTGCTCAGCGCCGCCTCGGCGGGCAGCCACCCCTGGTGGTACGAGGTTCTGATCGTCGGGTACGAGCTGGCCGGCGGCGCGTTGGTCGGCTTCGCGGTCGGCCTGGCCGGGGTGTGGACCCTGCGCCGCGCCGCCCTGCCCGCCGCCGGCCTGTACCCGCTGGCCGCCGTGGGTCTGACCGTGCTGGCGTACGCGGCCGGGACGGTGGCGTACGCCTCCGGTTTCCTCGCCGTGTACGTGGCCGGCGTGCTGCTCGGCAACGGCCGGCTGCCGCACCGCCAGGCCATCCTCGGCTTCGCCGACGGCCTGGCCTGGCTCGCCCAGATCGGCCTGTTCGTGCTGCTGGGCCTGCTCGCCTCGCCCGACCGGCTGGCCGGCGCCGTGCTCCCCGCCCTGCTCGTGGGGCTCGCCCTGGTGGTGTTCGCCCGCCCGCTCGCGGTGCTGGTCAGCGTGCTGCCGTTCCGGGTCTGCCCGGCCGACCAGGCGTTCCTGTCCTGGGGTGGGCTGCGCGGGGCGGTGCCGATCGTGCTGGCCACGATTCCGCTCTCCGCCGCGGTACCGGGCGCGACCGGGCTGTTCGACACCGTTTTCGTGCTGGTGGTGGTCTTCACGCTGGTCCAGGGCGGCACGCTGGCCCCGGTCGCGCGCCGGCTCGGGGTGACCGCGCCGGCCGAGGCCACCGAGTTGCTGGTGGAGACGGCCCCGCTGGAGCGGATGCACGCCGACCTGCTCCAGGTGGAGGTGCCCGCCGGTTCCCGGCTGGCCGGCGTGCACGTGGACGAGTTGCGCCTGCCGGTCGGCGCGCAGGTCACGCTGGTCGAGCGGGACGGCACCGGGTTCGTGCCGGGCCCGGACACCCGGCTGCGGACCGGCGACAGCCTGCTCGTGGTCACCAGCCCGGAGGTCCGGGACGCCGCGGAGCGCCGCCTGCGCGCGGTGAGTCGGCGCGGCCGGCTCGCCCGCTGGTTCGCGGAGAACGGCAGTGACGGGCCTATGCCGTGATAAGTTCCTTTTGCCCGGATCGTGGCGGAGGGGAATCACGCTGTTGGCGGCACGGCGAGAGCACAGTGTTGTCGACGGTGTCTACGTTCCGTATCCTTGCCACCCTCGACAGTGCGCGGCGCGCCCGCCGCGCGCCGTTTTGTTATCTGCATCAGTTATGGGGGGCGCCATGGCCGGTCGGGCGTCCGCGCCCGCGCGGGCTACCGGGCGTGCGCAGGGTGGCCAGGCAGCACCCACCCAGGTACCGTCGACCGCCGCGGCGACCGCGGCCGAGGGAGCGACGATGGCAGACACGAAGCCGGTGAAGGCAGCCGCCACGAAGGCGGCGGGCAAGCGCGCCGTGCCGCGGGCCCGGCCGGCGGCGGAGACGGAGAAGATCCGCAGCGCGCTGGCCGAACGGCAGTCGGAACTGCGCGAGGAGTACGACCAGCACCTGTCGGAGATCGCCGAACTCCAGCGGGACCGGCTGATCGACTCGTCCGGCGACGACCAGGCGGACACCGGGACCAAGACGCTGGAGCGGGAGCAGGAAATCTCGCTGGCCAACAACCTGCTGGACCGGATCAACCAGGTGGAGCGGGCGCTGGAGCGGCTGGACGAGGGCGGGTACGGCATGTGCGAGCGGTGCGGGAACCCGATCCCGGTGGAGCGGCTCGCGGCGTTCCCGTCCGCGACGCTGTGCGTGACCTGCAAGCAGTTGGAGGAGAGACGCTGAACCCCCCGCAGGCTCCCGGCCGGCGCCGGTCGGTCGGCGCGCTGGCCCTGGCGGCCGCGCTGATCGTCCTGGCCGACCAGCTCACCAAGCATCTGGCGCTGCGCACGCTGGACGGGCACCCGCCGACGCGGCTGTTCGGCGGCGCGGTGTACCTGACCCTCACCCGCAACAGCGGCGCCGCGTTCAGCCTCGGCCGGGACCACACGTTCGTGTTCCCGTTGATCGCCGCGGCCGTGGTCGCGTGGATCGTCTGGATGAGCCTGCGGCTGCGTTCGCTGCCCTGGGCGGTGGCGCTCGGGCTGGTCCTCGGCGGCGCGCTGGGCAACCTGGCGGATAGGTTGTTCCGGGCGCCCGGGCCGCTGGTCGGCCACGTGGTGGACATGGTGAGCCTGTTCGACCCGGCCGGCAACGTCTGGCCGGTGTTCAACCTCGCGGACAGCAGCCTGGTGGTCGGCGTGACCCTGGCGGTGCTGCTGGAGATCACCGGCCGGCAACGGGACGGCACCCGCGTCCGGCGGGCCACTCGCGAGGAGCAGGCCGCCACCCGGGAAGAGGCCGGTCCGGGGTGGGCGGACGGGGAACCCGCGGAACGGGAGCGGACCTCCGCCGCCCGGTCCACCGGGTCCCCGGAGAGAATCGAAGGGTGAACACAGCGATGGGTGACCGGCGGTCGCTGCCGGTGCCGGACGGTCTGCACGGGATGCGCCTGGACCAGGCGGTGTCGCGGCTGTTCGGGCTGTCCCGGACGGCAGCCGCGGCCCTGGTGGAGGCGGGCGACGCGCTGGTGGACGGGGTACCGCGACCGAAGTCGGACAAGGTCGCCGGCGGCTCGTGGCTGGAGGTGACGCTGCCCGCGCCACCGTCCGCGGCGCCCGAGCCGGCGCGGCCGGTGCCCGGCCTGGAGATCGTGCACAGCGATGACGACATCGTGGTGGTGGACAAGCCGGTCGGGGTGGCGGCGCACCCCAGCCCGGGCTGGACCGGCCCGACCGTGACCGGCGGGCTGGCCGCGATGGGGCAGACGATCGCCACCAGCGGCGCCCCCGAGCGGCAGGGCGTGGTGCACCGCCTGGACGTGGGCACGACCGGGCTGATGGTCGTCGCCAAGAGCGAACTGGCGTACAGCGTGCTGAAGCGGGCGTTCAAGGCGCGCGAGGTGGACAAGCGCTACCACGCCGTGGTGCAGGGGCACCTCGACCCGCTCAGCGGCACCGTGGACGCCCCGATCGACCGGCACCCGACCCACGACTACAAGTGGGCGGTGGTCTCCGGGGGCAAGCCCAGCGTCACCCACTACGACACCCTGGAGGCGTTCCCGGCGGCGAGCCTGGTCGACGTGCGTCTCGAGACCGGCCGCACGCACCAGATCAGGGTGCACTTTTCGGCCCTGCGTCACCCGTGCGTCGGGGACCTTACGTATGGGGCGGATCCGACGCTCGCCGGCCGGTTGGGGCTGTCCCGGCAGTGGTTGCACGCCCGGAGGTTGAGCTTTTTGCACCCGTACAGGCAGGAGGAGGTCTGCTTCACCAGCGACTACCCTGACGACCTGGAACGTGCTCTGGCGCTGCTGCGCGAGGCCGCCGGATAGTCCTCATCCGGGCCTGGCGCGGCGCAACACAACGACGGGTGGGCAGGAGACGGGGTGCTTGGCGCGCGCGCGGCGGACCTGCTGCGACAACTGGACCGCAGGCTGCTGCCGCCGCTGGCGGCGCGGCTCGTGCGGCTCGGCCGCGCACCCGTGCGGATGCCGGTGCTGGCCGGCGCGGCGGCGGTCTCGGCGAGCGCGGTCCTGTTCGCCGCCGCGTGGGTGGTCGCGCAGCAGCCCGGTCCGGGCCGGTCCCGGCCGGGCGTGGTCCGGGTCGGGGTCACCGCCGGCGACACCATCCCGGCGTACGTGGACAGCAGCCGCTCCGAACTGAAGGCGATGCTGACCGACCGTCCCCCGGTGCGCCACGGCGAGACGTACGCCCTGGTGGCGTTCGGCGCCTACCTGCCGCCGGAGCGGCTGGCACCGGTGCTGACCGGCGCCTCGGTCGCCGCCGTGTTCGCCCGCGCGCAGGGCGCCGGCCCGGACGCCAGGGCGGTCCGCATCTCCGCCACCCGGTTGCCGGACGACGTGACGCGGGGCATGGAACGGGCGGCCGGCGAGCGGGAGAGCAGGGCCGGCCAGTTGGACGCGCTGACCACCGGCGTGCGGGGCGCCGGCAACCAGTACGAGCTGAGCGCCGCGACCGCCCGCGCGGAGGCGACCGCGTACCGGGAGCACTGCGCCTGCCTGTACGCCGCGGTCGTGCGCGCCCGCCCGGCGGCGCTGAACGTGATCTTGGACCGCCCCGAGGTGCGCGCGGTGGACCCGGCGCCCGAGGTGACCCGGCTGGACGAGGCGGTGTTCGTTCCACCGCTGCCCGAGCAGCGCGGGACGGTGACGGCGACGCCCGAGACCACCGACGAGGTGCCACTGCCCACGGCCCCCGAGGAATCCCCGTCGCCGTCCGGAACGCCGGGTTCGCCGGCACCACAGTCCACCGCCGGTGCTTCGCCCGGGACCGGGGAGCCCATCGAGTCCGGCCCGACCGAGGGACCGTCCGGCCAGGCGCCGACCGCGACCCCCAGCGCGGACGCCCCGGCCGGCGGCCCCTAGCGAACCCCGTCGCCCGACGCCCGGCGGGTCGGCCGTCCCACCTGTCGAGGAGCGACGCGGGGCGGGTCCACCGCGGCGGACCGGGCGTTCCCAGGCCCCGACCTGGGGCGTTGATCCGGCAAAGGCGGATCGTGCCGGGCGAACCGGGCGGCGATCGGCCGCGTGGTGTGGTCCGGAAGGACTTTCCTCCGTAGCCTGTCAGGGCGGGGTGGAGCGGCGTCGGGAGGGTGAGCGTGGAGGGCACCGAGACCGGCTGGGGCCGGCCTGCGGAACCGGGACCACGCTGGCGCGCACTGCTGGACCGGGCGCTGCTCGGCCGCACCGGTGAACAGGAGCAGGTGGCCGGCGTGCCGGTGGTCAGCCCGCCGGAGCCGCTGGGGCCGACGCCGGTGTCGCCGCCGCCCGCGCCGCAGCCGGGCGGGTCGCGCCGCGGGCGTGCCGCGCCGGAGCCGCCGGGCGGTGGCCCCAACCACCCCGGGGCGGCATACGGGCCGACCGCGCCGCGGCCGGGCACCGCGCCGGTACCGCCACACCCGGCGGCCAGCGCCTCGGCGCGCCCCGTCCTGGCGCACCCGCTGCGCCCCCCGACCCCGCCGACCGGCACCCCGGTGACCGGCATGACCACGGGCAGCATGACCACGGGCACCGTGCCACCGGGCAGCCCGACCACGGGCGGCAGGAGCGGCGCGCCGACCGGGCTGGGCGCCCGGCTGGCGGCCACCTTCTCGCCCGGCGACGCCTGGCGCGACCCGCAGGCCCGCGAGGGCGTGGAGGACCCGGCGTTCGCGGTCCTGCGCCGGGAACTGGGCGGCCCGAAGGTGCTGGCGTTCGCCAACCCCAAGGGTGGCGTGCACAAGACCACGGCGACGGTGCTGGCCGCCGCGACCATCGGGCAGGCCCGCGGCCGGGGCGTGCTCGCCTGGGACGACAACGAACTGCGCGGCACCCTCGGGCTGCGCGCCGGCAGCGCCCGGCACGCCCGCACGATCCGCCACCTGATCGCGGACCTGATGGAGGTGGAGAACCAGCACGGGGCCGCCCTGCTGGAGCGGCTGGACGACTACCTGCGGCACGGCCAGGACGCCACCTACGACGTGCTGGCCGGCGAGGAGAACCCGCGCTTCGCCCAGCGGCTGGACAAGTACACGGTGCGCCGGGTGCTCGAGTTGCTGCGCCGCACCCACGACGTGATCTGCGTGGACACCGGCAACAACGTGGAGAGCGCGAACTGGCAGACCGTGCTCCAGGCGGCGGACCAGCTCGTGATCACCACGGTGCCGCGGGAGGACGCCGCGTTCACCGCCGACTGGATGCTCGACCTGCTGCACGAGATCGGCCTCGGCCAGCTCGCCGACAACGCGGTGACCCTGCTGTCCTGCCCGACGCCGGGGCACTCGCCGCTGCTGGACGACCTGAGCCGGCACTTCGCCACCCGCACCCGCGCGGTCGTGGTGGTGCCGTACGACCCGGCGCTGGAGACCGGCTCGTCCATCGAGTACGGCTACCTGCACCAGAACACCCGGCTCGCCTGGCTGCGCGCGACCGCCGTGATGATGGAGCCCTTCGGCCGCTGAGGCCGGCCAGCAGACGTGACCCTGGTCGCGTGTGGCGGTGCGGTTCGCGAGCGGGAGGGGGCGATGACCGACCACGGCAACCTGTACGGCGCGTACGACTTTTTCAAGCAGGCGACCGCGGCCGGGGTCAAGCCGATCATCGGCCTGAAGGCGTACCTTACGCCGGGTACCCACCGCTCCGACCGTACCCGCGTGCGCTGGGCCGACGGCGGCGAGAACGACGTCTCCGGCGGCGGCACGTACACCCACATGACGATGCTGGCCGCCGACGCCGCTGCCGCCGGGAGAAGGGCGCCTACACCGACTTCTACGACTACCTGCGCAAGGTCGACGCCCGACATCACCGCCAAGGACGAGGTGAAGCCGGTGGTACTGGCGCTGCCGCTGTCCGGTGCACGCCCCCGCTGGTGGATCGCCTCCAGGAGGTTCTGGCCAGCCACCCGGGCGCCGCGGAGGTGCACCTGCGCCTGGTGAACGGGTCACGGGCCACGCTGTTGCGGTTGGGTCCGGTGCGGGTGGCCCCGACCACGGCACTGATGGCCGACCTCAAGGCCCTCCTTGGCCCCAGCGCCATCGCCAGCTGAGTCACACCGCCGGTACACCAAGGGTGGCACCACTTGGAGGGCGTCATGGGTAGTACGGGTGCCGTGAAACTCAGCATGAGCCTGCCGGAGGACGACGTGTCGTTCGTCGACGCCTACGCCGCCCGGACCGGCGGCGCCACCCGCCCGGCCGTGCCGCACCAGGCCATTGCCCTGCTTCGCGCGGCTGACCTGGAAACGGAGTACGCCCGCCGCATTGATGACGCCCTCCGCACCCATCTGTCGCTCACCTGAGAGGATCGGTGGGTGAGTGAGCCGCGGCCGGACGAGCCGCATCCGCAGCCTCCGGTCGGGCCGCCCTGGGTGGGCGTCGAGCCGTATCCGCCGCCGTTCGTGCCGGAACGCAAGCGGCCCGCCCTGACCGCCGGGTTGGCGCTGCTCACCGTGGCCGTCGTGACCGGGCTGGGTGCGCCGCTGGGCTGGCTGTGGTCGACGCTCGCCCCGGACGTCCCGGTGGAGATGACCACGAACGGCCCGGTCCTCGCCGACCCCCAACCGGAGCAGTACTTCGCGGCCGACGGCTGGTTCACGCTGCTCGGGCTGGCGTTCGGCCTGCTGGTGGCCGTGGTCGTGTGGTTCGCGCCGCGCCGGCTGCGGGGGCCGGTCGGGCTGCTGTCGGTGGTGCTGGGTGGGATCGGCGCCGCACTGCTGGGCTGGTACGTGGGCCGGCACATCGGGCTGGCCGAATACCACCGCCTGCTCGGGTCGGCGCCCGTCGGTACCCGGTTCGGCAAGCCGCCGGACCTGCGCGCCGAACAGTTCCGGCTGGTGTACGGCTTCATCCCGTGGATTCGCGGTGCGCTGCTGGTGCCCGCGTTCGCGGCGGCGGCCACCTACACGATGCTGGCCGGCTGGTCCCGGTACATGACGCTGCGCCCGGAGACGGAACCGCCGGTCTACCCGCCCCCGGAGCTCAGTTGGGGCTCGGCGGACTGGACAGCTCCGACAACGGGACCGGGACAGCCCGGATCCGGCGCAGCAGAGCCGCCTCGCGGCTGAGCAGCCGCAGCTCGGCGCGCAGCCGGCTGGCGGTGTCCGGCGCGGCGAGCAGCCGCTGCCGGTCGGCGAGGGTCAGCGCGGCGGTCGCGGCAACCAGGTGGGACAGCACCGTCGGGTCCTCCGGCAGTTGCTCGCCCACCTCGCCGTCGTCGGTGCGCATCAGCGTCAGGTACCGCCGGAACGTGGCCAGGACCCGGGGCGCCAGCGCGTCGGCCAGGTCGGCACCGCCGGCCGGCTCGGGCAGCCACTCCACCTCGGCCGTCAGGTACGGCGCGGCCCCGTCATCGACGTTGGAGATCCGGAACCGGCGCCGGCCCACGGTCACGATGTCGAACCGGCCGTCCGGGTGCTCGGTGACCTGCCGCAGCTCGGCGGTGCAGCCCACCTCGTGCAGGCTGACCGTGGCGCGGGTACCCGGCCCGTCCCCGGGGGTCTGCACCTCCCAGCCGTGCCGGATCGCCACCACGCCGAACTCCCGGTTCTGGCCCTCCGGCAGCGCCATCAGGTGGCGGACCAGCTCGCGGTACCGATCCTCGAACACGTGCAGCGGCAGCACCAGGCCGGGGAACAGGACGGTGCCCAGGGGGAACAGCGGCAACCGCGGCGTCATCGATTGAGCGTACCGCCGAGGTGCGGCCGGTCTCACTGCCTGGACGGGCGCGGCCGGCGGGCCTGGCGGCGACCTAGACTCGACGGGTGCTGACCCGGATCGACCTGCGCGGGAGCTCACGCGACCCGCGCGGACTGCTGCCCCGCGCCCAGCTCGACGTGACGGCCGCCGCCGAGGCGATCCGGCCGATCGTCGAGTCGGTGCATGCGCGCGGCTTCGCGGCGATCCGGGCGGCGACCGAGCGGTTCGACGGGGTGCGGCTGGAGCGGCTGCGGGTGCCCCGGGCGGCGATCGCGGCCGCCGCCGAGGCGCTGGACCTACAGGTGCGCGCTGCCCTGGAGGAGAGCATCCGCCGGGCGCGCAAGGTGCACGCCGACCAGCGGCGGGCCGACGTCACCACCCAGGTGGTGCCGGGCGGCACGGTCACCGAGCGCTGGGTCCCGGTGTCCCGGGTGGGCCTGTACGTGCCGGGCGGCCTGGCGATGTACCCGTCGACGGTGGTGATGAACGCGGTGCCGGCGCAGATCGCCGGCGTGGCGGCGCTGGTGGTGGCGAGCCCCCCGCAGAAGGAGACCGGCCTGCCGGATTCCCGCGTGCTGGCCGCCTGCGCGCTGCTCGGCGTGGATGAGGTGTACTCCGTCGGCGGCGCGCAGGCGATCGCGATGCTCGGGTACGGCAGCGAGGGCGCCGACGCGGGCGACGGCTGTGTGCCGGTCGACATGATCACCGGTCCGGGCAACATCTGGGTGACCGCCGCGAAGCGGCTGCTGCGCGGCCGGGTCGGCATCGACGCCGAGGCCGGCCCGACCGAGATCGCCGTGCTCGCCGACGACACCGCCGACCCGGTGCACGTCGCCGCCGACCTGATCAGCCAGGCCGAGCACGACCCGCTCGCGGCGAGCGTGCTGGTCACCCCGTCGGTGCGCCTGGCCGACGCCGTCGACGAGGCGCTGGCCCGGTTGGTGCCCGCGACCAAGCACAGCGAACGGGTCGCCCAGGCGCTGAGCGGCCCGCAGTCGGGCGTGGTGCTCGTCGACGACCTGGAGCAGGGGCTGCGGGTGGTGGACGCGTACGCCGCCGAGCACCTGGAGATCCAGACCGAGGGCGCCCGGGAGGTGGCCCTGCGGGTCCGCAACGCGGGCGCGGTCTTCGTCGGCCCGTACTCGCCGGTCTCGCTCGGTGACTACTGCGCCGGGTCCAACCATGTGCTTCCTACCGGCGGCTGCGCCCGGCACTCGTCCGGCCTGTCGGTGCAGACCTTCCTGCGCGGCATCCACCTCGTCGAGTACGACGAGGCCGCCCTGCGGGACGTCGCGCACCACGTGGTCACGCTGGCCACGGTGGAGGATCTGCCGGCGCACGGCGACGCGGTGCGGGCGAGGGTCGGCGGATGACCACGCTGGACGACCTGCCGCTCCGCGACGACCTGCGCGGCCGCTCGCCGTACGGCGCGCCGCAGGTGGAGGTGCCGGTCCGGCTCAACACGAACGAGAACTCCTACCCGGTACCCGAGTCGGTGGTCGCCGCCGTCGGCAGGGCGGTCCAGGCGGAGTTGCGCGACCTCAACCGGTACCCGGACAGGGAGGCCGCGGCCCTGCGCGCCGATCTCGCCGAGTACCTCGGGCACGGGCTGCGCGCCGAGCAGGTGTGGGCGGCGAACGGGTCCAACGAGATCCAGCAGCAGCTGCTCCAGGCGTTCGGCGGTCCGGGCCGCACAGCGCTGGGCTTCACCCCGGGGTACTCGATGCACCCCCTGCTCGCGCTCGGCACCGGCACGACCTGGGTCGACGGGCGCCGCGGGGCCGACTTCGGGCTCACCGCCGAGCACGCGGTGGCCCAGGTGCGCGAGCACCGGCCGGACGTGGTGTTCCTGTGCTCCCCGAACAACCCCACCGGCACCGCGCTGGAACCGGCCGTGATCACCGCCGTCCTGGCCGAGGCGCCCGGCATGGTGGTGATCGACGAGGCGTACGCCGAGTTCGCCCGCCCCGGCACACCCAGCGCGCTGAGCGTGCTCCCCGGGCACCCGCGCCTGGTGGTGACCCGCACGATGAGCAAGGCGTTCGCCTTCGCCGGCGGGCGCCTCGGCTACCTGGCCGCCGACCCGGCCGTGGTGGCGGCCGTGCACCTGGTCCGCCTGCCGTACCACCTGTCGGCGTTGACCCAGGCCGCCGCCCGCGCCGCCCTGGCGCACCGGGATACCCTGCTGGCCACCGTCGAGGCGATCAAGCAGGAGCGGGACCGGATCGTCGCGGAACTGCGCCGGCGCGGCCTGACCGTCGCGGCCAGCGACGCCAACTTCGTGCTGTTCGAAACCGGTGGCGACCAGCGCGAGCCGTGGCGGATCCTGCTGGAGCGGGGGGTGCTGATCCGCGATGTCGGCCTCGCCGGCTGGCTGCGGGTCACCGCCGGCACGCCGGCGGAGACCGACGCGTTCCTGTCCGCCATCGACGCCTGGTTGGAGCGAAAAGCATGAGCAGGACCGCCCGGGTGGAGCGCACCACCGCCGAGACCAAGGTGCTGGTCGAGGTGGACCTCGACGGCACCGGCAAGGGCGAGATCGGCACCGGCGTGGGCTTCTACGACCACATGCTGAACCAGATCGCCCGGCACGGCGGCTTCGACCTGACCGTGCGGACCGTCGGTGACCTGGAGATCGACGCCCACCACACGATGGAGGACACCGGGCTCGCCCTGGGCGCCGCGTTCGCCGAGGCGCTGGGCGACAAGGCCGGCATCCGGCGGTACGGCTCCGCCACCATCCCGATGGACGAGGTGCTCGTGCAGGCCGCCGTGGACCTGTCCGGCCGCCCGTACGTGGTGCACGACGAGCCGGCGCTCGCCCCGTACATCGGCCCGGTCTACCCGACCAGCATGACCCGCCACATCTGGGAGTCGTTCGGGTACTCGGCCCGGCTGACGCTGCACGTGACCGTGCTGCGCGCCGCCCGCCCCGGCGCCACCCCGGACGCGCACCACGTGGTGGAGGCACAGTTCAAGGCGGTCGCCCGGGCGCTGCGCGAGGCCGTCTCGCTGGACGCCCGCTCGGCGGGCGTCGTGCCAAGCACCAAGGGTGCTCTGTGAGCGCGAGGAGCGCCCGGAGCGCGCCGTGTTGCGCAGGAAGCACCGCAGTCGCGAGCGAAAGGCTGGCTCTGTGAGCGCGAGGAGCGCCCGGAGCGCGCCGTGTTGCGCAGGAAGCACCGCAGTCGCGAGCGAAAGGCTGGCTCTGTGAGCGCGAGGAGTGCCCGGAGCGCGCCGTGTTGCGCAGGAAGCACCGCAGTCGCGAGCGAAAGGCTGGCTCTGTGAGCGCGAGGAGCGCCCGGAGCGGAAGGCAGGGTCGGTGACGTCCGTGGTGGTGCTCGACTACGGGTCGGGCAACCTGCGCTCCGCGGAGCGGGCGGTGGCCCGGACGGGCGCCGACGTGACCGTCACCGCGGACCTGGACGCCGCCGCCGAGGCGGACGGCCTGGTCGTCCCCGGCGTCGGCGCGTTCGCCGCGTGCCTGGCCGGCATCGAGCGGCTCAACGCCGGCCCGGTCATCGCCGAGCGGGTGGCGGCCGGGCGCCCCGTGCTCGGCATCTGCGTCGGCATGCAGATCCTCTTCGAGTACGGGGAGGAGCACGGGCTCGTCACGAAGGGGCTCGGTCTGCTGCCCGGCGGCGTGACCCGGCTGCCGGCCCGGCGGGTACCGCACATGGGCTGGAACACTCTGGACGTCCCCGCCGGGAGCCGGCTGTTCGCCGATCTGCGTCCGGCCAGCCGCGCGTACTTCGTGCACTCGTACGCCGCCCGCGACACGTCGGTGCTGGCGGCCGCCGGCGCGACCGTGATCACCTGCACCCATGAGGAGCCGTTCGTGGCGGCGGTGGAGTGCGGCCCGCTCTCGGCCACCCAGTTCCACCCGGAGAAGTCCGGCGACGCGGGCGCCACCATCCTGCGTACCTGGGTCGCCGGCCTGCACGCCGACGTGGGCGCGTGCGCGCGTGAGTAAGGAACGGGCCCGGCGGCGGGCCGAGCGGCTCGCGGAGGCGGAGCGCCTG
>NZ_BBQH01000031.1:0-60593 GCF_018397995.1 Rhizomonospora bruguierae | reverse complement strand
GGCGGAGCGCCTGCGGGCCCGCCGCGCCCGCAAGGTCGCCCGCCGCCAGCGCCGCCGCGCCCTGGTCCGCCGCCTCACGCCCCGGCTGCCCGACCGCCGCACCGGCCGCCTGTACGCCCGCCGCAGCCGCGGCGAGCGGGCGGCCGTGGTCGGCCTCGTCCTGGCCGCGCTGCTGGTGATCTGGCTCCTGGTCGAGCCGATCGCCCTGCGTCTGGCCTTGTTCGCCCTGCTCATCCTCGCGCTGCCGGCCATCGTCGTGGTGCTGCTCGGCCGGCGGACCTGACCTGCGGAGGATCTACCCGTGACGCTCACCCTGCTCCCCGCCGTCGACGTGGCCGACGGCCAGGCGGTCCGCCTGGTCCAGGGCGCCGCCGGCAGCGAGACCAGCTACGGCGACCCGCTCGAGGCCGCGCTGGCCTGGCAGGCCGACGGCGCCGAGTGGATCCACCTGGTCGACCTGGACGCTGCCTTCGGCCGCGGCTCCAACGCCGCCCTGCTGGCCAGCGTGGTGGGCCGCCTCGACGTGAAGGTGGAACTGTCCGGTGGCATCCGCGACGACGCGTCGCTGACCGCCGCCCTGGCCACCGGCGCCGCCCGGGTCAACATCGGCACCGCCGCTCTGGAGGACCCCGAGTGGTGCGACCGGATCGCCGGCGAGTACGGCGACCGGGTCGCGATCGGCCTGGACGTGCGCGGCCGCACCCTGGCCGCCCGCGGCTGGACCCGCGACGGCGGCGACCTGTACGAGGTCCTCGCCCGCCTGGACAAGGCCGGCGCCGCCCGCTACGTCGTCACCGACATCACCAAGGACGGCACGATGCGCGGCCCCAACCTGGACCTGCTGCGCGACGTCTGCGCCGCCACCGCCGCGCCGGTGATCGCCTCCGGTGGCGTCTCCACGCTGGACGACCTGCGCGCCCTGGCGACCCTCGAACCCCACGGCGTCGAGGGCGTCATCGCCGGCAAGGCCCTCTACGCGGGCGCGTTCACCGTCGCCCAGGCCCTCGACACCCTCCGCACCCCCACTCCCTGACCCACCCGCCCTCGCCTCGGCCCGCGCCGCGTTGCGTGGGTCACCGCGCCGATCTTGGACTTGTGGTGGCACCACCCCTTACCGGGCGGCCGCTGCCGGCCGTGTCGGCGCCCGTGGAGTGGGAAATCGTGGTACGGATCCGCCACCCGTTACGGCGTGTCGTACCCAAGATCTCGCCCCGGGCTGCTCTCGGGAAGCAGAGTAGGGCGCCGCGCTCGGTGCCGGGTGAACCGCCGGCCGATAGGCTTGGCGCATGACGGTGGCGGTGCGGGTGATCCCCTGTCTGGACGTGGACGCCGGCCGGGTGGTGAAGGGCGTCAACTTCGTGGACCTGCGGGACGCGGGGGACCCGGTGGAGCTGGCCGCCGCCTACGACGCGGCGGGGGCGGACGAGTTGACGTTCCTCGACGTGACGGCCTCGTCGGATGACCGGGCCACGATGCTGGAGGTCGTGCGGCGCACCGCCGAGTCCGTGTTCATCCCGCTGACCGTGGGCGGCGGGGTCCGCTCGGTGGCGAACGTGGACGTGTTGCTGCGCGCTGGGGCGGACAAGGTCGGCGTGAACACGGCGGCGATCGCTCGCCCCGAGCTGATCTCCGAGATCGCGCAGCGGTTCGGCCGCCAGGTGCTGGTGCTCTCGCTGGACGCGCGCCGGGTGCCGGTGGGCGAGCCGGCCACGCCGAGCGGGTTCGAGGTGACCACGCACGGCGGCCGGCGCGGCACCGGCATCGACGCGGTGTGGTGGGCGCGGCGCGGTGCGGACCTGGGCGCCGGGGAGATCCTGCTGAACTCGATGGACGCGGACGGCACCAAGGCTGGATTCGACCTGCCGCTGATCGAGGCGGTCCGGGCGGCGGTGGACATCCCGGTGATCGCCAGCGGCGGGGCGGGCCGGGTGGACCACTTCCCGCCCGCGGTGGCGGCCGGCGCCGACGCCGTGCTGGCGGCCAGCGTGTTCCACTTCGGCGAGCTGACGATCGGCCAGGTCAAGCGGTCTCTGCACGCGGCCGGGCACCCGGTCCGCTGAGCGACGCCGGGGTGAACAGCGGGATGAGGTAGTGCGCCAGCGGTCCGATCGCCAGGGCGTACGCGACCGTGCCGACGCCGACCTTGCCGCCGAGCAGGAAGCCGGTCGCCAGCACGGCCAGTTCGATGACCGTGCGTACCACCCGGATGGAGCGGCCGGGGCGGAGCGCCACGTAGCCGGTCATCAGGCCGTCGCGGGGGCCGGGGCCGAGGGCAGCGCCGATGTAGAGGCCGGTGGCCACCCCGTTCAGCACGATGCCGGCGACCAGGAACCCGATGCGCGCGGCCATCGGGTGTGGGGTCGGTAGCAGGGCCAGTCCGGCGTCCACGGCCAGGCCGATGACCACCACGTTGCTCACGGTGCCGATCCCCGGCCGCTGGCGCAGCGGGATCCACAGCAGCAGGACCAGCGCGCCGACGATGATCGTGATGGTGCCGATGGACAGGCCGGTGCGCTTGGACAGGCCCTGATGGAACACGTCCCACGGGTCCAGGCCGAGGTTCGCCTCGATCATCAGGGCCATGCTCACGCCATACCCGATCAGGCCCACCGCGAGCTGGGTGAGCCGGCGCGGCAGGCGGTGCCGCAGCGGCAGGGACGAGGGATTGCCCGGCGTGACCATGCGTGCCACTCTGAAGGCCAATCGCGCGGCGAGATAGAGCCAATTCTCGGGGGGTGGCCTTGGTCAGCACGGTCCGCGGGGCGCAACTGGCCCGCCTGCTCGGTCAGTGGCACGCGCTGCCGGGGCGGCGGCGCAGCCCCGACTACGCGGCGCTGGCCGGCGCGGTCCGGGGGCTGCTGACGGACGGCCGGCTGGCGCTGGGCGTGCGGCTGCCGGCCGAGCGCGAGCTGGCGCAGGCGCTGGCGATCAGCCGCACCACGGTCTCCGCCGCGTACCGGGAACTGCGCGCCTCCGGCCACCTGACCAGCCGGCGCGGCGCCGGGAGCTGGACCACGCTGCCCGGCGGGCACCGGGTCGGCAGCCACGGGCTGTGGGCCCCGCTGGACGACCTCGACGGGATCGACCTGGGTTCCGCGGCGATGCCGGCGCCAGCGGAGCTGCCCGCGGCGGCCGAGGAAGCCGTGGCGGACCTGTCCCGGTACCTGTCCGGCGCGGGGTACCACCCGGCGGGCCTGCCCGACCTGCGGGACGCGGTGGCCGCCGGGTTCACCCGGCGGGGGCTGCCGACCAGCGCCGAGCAGATCATGATCACTAGCGGCGTGCAGCACGCGCTGGACCTGGTGCTGCGCCTGCTCGTGCCGGCCGGTTCCCCGGTCCTGGTGGAGACGCCGACGTACCCGAACGCGCTGGCCTCGCTGGCCGCGCGCCGCGCCCGGATCGCCACCCACGGCCTGGGCCGGGCGGGGTGGGACGCGGAGCTGCTGCTGGGCGCGGTGCGGCAGACCCGACCCCGGCTGGCGTACCTGATCCCGGAGTTCCACAACCCGACCGGGCACCTGATGCCGGTCGGGCTGCGGGAGCGGCTGCCCGCCGCCGTGCACAGCGCCGGCACCGACCTGGTCGCCGACGAGTCCTTCGTGGACCTGGCGCTGGACGGGGTCGCGCCGCCACCGCCGCTGGCCAGCTACGACCGGCACTCCCGGGTGTTGACGATCGGCGGCATGAGCAAGCCGTACTGGGGTGGCCTGCGCATCGGCTGGGTGCGGGCGGCGGCGCCGGTGGTGCAGCGGCTGGCGGCGGTGCGGGTCGGGATGGACATGTCCAGCCCGGTTCTGGACCAGTTGGTGGCGGTGCGGCTGCTGGAGCGCGCGGACACGGTGGTGCCGGCGCGGCGGGCGCAGCTGGTCCGGCAGCGGGACGCGCTGGTCGCCGCCCTGCGCGCGGAGTTGCCGGAGTGGCGGTTCGCGGTGCCGCGCGGCGGCATGTCGCTCTGGGCGGAGCTGGACGGCCCGGTCTCCAGCGCGCTGGCCCGGGCGGCGGAGGATCTCGGCGTCCGGCTGGCGCCCGGCCCCCGGTTCGGCGCGGACGGCACCCTGGAGCGGTTCCTGCGGCTGCCGTTCGCGCTGCCCCCGGAGGACCTCGCGGAGGCGGTCCGACGGCTGGCCGCGGTCCGCTATGACCTGGACCGGGTGCCCCGCCCGCGGTGGAGCGAGCCGGCGATGATCGCCTGACCGAGCATCGCCCGCACGCCCGGCCTGCCGGCCGCACCTTGGTCGCCGGTCAGGGCTGCCGCCGGTCGGGCGTGCGGCGGGTCAGGGTGCGGCCGGTCGGGGAACGGCGCGGTTTGACCGGGGGCGATAGGGTCGGCACTCGTGGCGCATCCCGGTTCCCCCTCCGGCCCTCAACCCGGCCCGCTGGACACGCTGTACCTGCGGTTCAGTGCGCTGCGGCAGGTCGGCCAGAACCCGATGGCGCAGTTGTACTCGGGCGCCGACGCCTCCGGCGCGCCGGTGACCGTGGTGGTGCTTCGCGAGCAGGCCGCGGCCGACCCGGCGCTGCGCGCCGCGTTCGCGGCCGCGGTCAGCCACAACAGCTTCGCCCAGCAGCCGGGCGACGTGCCGGTGCACGCGGCGGACCTCGCCAGCACCCGGCCGTGGGCGGCCACGTACGCCCGCTCCGGCCAGGCGGGCGCGGAGCGGCTGCTGGCCGGGCTGCCCGGCGGCCCGGTCGTCCCCGTTCCCGCGGCCTACACCCCGCCGCCGGTCCAGCCCGCCCCGGCGGGCATGTCGACGGGTGCCCGGGCCGCCCTGATCGCCGCCGGGGTGGTGCTGTTGATGGCGGCCGCGGTGGGCGTGTTCTACCTCGGCGGGTCGCTGGCCGGCGGTAAGCCGCAGGCCGAGCGGAGCACCCCGCCGGTCGTCAAGCCGTCGCACGGTACGGGGGCGCCCGTCCCGCCGCCCGCCACCGGCTCCGGCGGTACCGGGTCGCCCGGCCGGCCGGTGCTGCGGAACGTGTCGCCGGTGACCGTGGTCGGCCCGTCGTTCGCGGCCGGCGAGGAGACGTACACGATGCGTTTCGACGGCTGGCCGTTCGCCTTCCGGACGCCCGGGTCGTGGGGCTGCCTCGGCGGCAAGACCACGATCCCGAACGCGAAGGCGTGGGTCTGCGTGGACGAGCGGAACACCGACGCCAAGCAGAAGGTCAACGTGCTGCTGCGCCCCTGCCCGACCACCTGCACCGCGGCCGAGCAGGTGGCGATGAACCGGGTCTGGCTGGACGAGCCGGAGAAGGCCGAGGTGCTGCGCCAGCGCACGTACTACGTGGAGACCCGCACCAACGGCGAGGGCATGTACACGGTGGACGGCAGCCACTTCTTCAGCGGCAGCGAGGACCCGGCGGACCGGGCCCTGCGCTGGCAGGTCGGCGTGTTCATCAAGTCGCCGCCGGAGACCAGGGACGTGGTCCAGAAGATCCTCAACGACATCGTGACGCAGGCCGGCTAGGCTAGCCGAGCTCGGCGAGCACGCCGGTGTACATCCCCTCGATCTCGTCCGCGAAGTTCTGCTCCACGCTCCGCCGCCTGATCTTCATGGACGGGGTGACCTCGCCGTCCTCGATGGTCAGGTCCCGGGGCAGGATGGTGAACTTCTTGATCGTCTCCCAGCGGTTGAGCTTCCGGTTCAGCTCCTCGACGTAGCCGGCGACCATCTCGTGCGCCCGCGGCGACGCGACGATCTCGGCGTAGTCCCTGCCGTCGAGCGGGCCGCCCGCGGCCCAGGCGACGATCGCCTCCGGGTCGAGCGTGACCAGCATCGTGCAGTAGTTGCGGGCCTGCCCCACCACCACCGCCTGCGAGGTGTACGGGCACAGCGCCTTGAACAGGCCCTCGATGTGCGAGGGGGCGATGTACTTGCCGCCGGACGTCTTGACCAGGTCCTTCTTGCGGTCGGTGATCCGCAGGAACCCCTCGTCGTCCAGTTCCCCGATGTCGCCGGTGCGGAAGAACCCGTCCTCGGTGAACGCCTCCGCGGTGGCCTCCGGCAGGTTGTGGTACCCGCGCATGACCGGCGCCCCGCGCAGCAGCACCTCGCCGTCCTCGGCGATCCGGCACTCCAGGTCGCCCAGCGGGACGCCGACCGTGCCGATCTTCAGGTGCCCGGGCCGGTTCACGAAGTTGCCGGCGCTGCTCTCGGTGAGCCCGTACCCCTCCATGATGGGCATGCCGGCCGCGGCGAAGAACTCGGCGATCGGCACGGACAGCGGCGCCGAGCCGGAGACCAGGACCCGGATCCGGCCGCCGAGCCGGGCGCGCAGCTTGGTGAAGACCAGCCGGTCCGCCACGGCGTGCCGCAGCCTCAGCCCCGCCGGTACCGGCCGGCCCGCCTGCTCCAGGGCCACCTTCGCCTTGCCGGTGCGCACCGCCCAGGCGAAGATCTTCGCCTTCGCGCCGCCGCCCTCCTGCGCGGTGGTGACCGCCCGGTTGTACACCTTCTCGAAGATCCGGGGCGCCCCGCACATCAGCGTGGGCCGCACCACGGTGAGCATCTGGACCAGCTTGTCCACCCGGCCGTCCACGTAGGTGGGCATGCCGACGTGCATGATCCCGCAGAGCAGGGTCTTGCCGAACGAGTGGGACAGCGGCAGCCACAGGTACTGCAGGTCGTCCGCGCGCATGAGGCCCAGTTCGGCCTGGGCGACACCCTCCCAGACCCAGCCCCTGTGCAGCAGTTCGACCCCCTTGGGCCGGCCGGTGGTGCCGGAGGTGTAGATGAGCGTGGCGAGCTGGTCCGGCTGGATGCCCGAGACGATCCGCTCGATCATCGTCGGCTCGGCCGCCAGCGCGGCGGCGCCGCGGCGCTCCACCTCGGCCATGGTGAGCTGGGCCGGCGCGGCGGACTCGTCGGCTGGGCCGGCCATCAGCACCACGTGCGTGAGGTCGGGCAGGTCGGCCGCGGTGAGCTTGGCGGCCTGCGCCTGGTTCTCCACCACCGCGATCTTGGAGCCGGAGTCGCGGACGATGTAGCAGGCGTCCTCGGGTTCGGTGGTGGGGTAGACCGTGGTGGTGGCGCCGCCGGCGCACATCACGGCGAGGTCGGCGATCACCCAGTCCAGGCGGGTGTTGGCGACGATCGCCACCCGGTCCTCGGTGCCGGCGCCCAGCTCGCGCAGGCCGGCGGCGAGCGCCTTCGCCCGCTGCGCGACCTGGGCCCAGGTGAGCCATACCGGGCTGGAGCCGTCGGCCGCCGGGTGGGCGAACGCGGGGGCGTCGGGGGTTTTCGCCACCCGGGTCAGGAACAGGTCCGGGATCGACTGGTAGGGGACGTCGAGGGCCATGGGGGGTGCAGCCTCCCGCGATTGGGCAGGGTGATCGCCGTCACGCGACGGCGGTGTTACCAGAGAGTAGACAAAACGTACCTCGGTGGCCAGAGTGCCCACCGGTCCGGTACCGCGGTATGGATGATCCGATATTTAAAGGCTTGCGCGTTCGTGGGTACGCTTCCCCCGTTCGGCGCACGACCCTCGTCCGGACGGCCGATGCGCCAGCGCGCGGACCCTGGGCGAAACCCCCGGCCCAGGATCCGCCCGGATCACATCCGCAGGTCCCGGCCGCGCAGCTTCGCGGCGACCTCGGCCGCGCCGTCCAGCTGGACGCGGGCGGCCCGCTGCCGGCCGGTCAGGAACATCAGCAGTTCGCCGGGCGCGCCGACCAGGCGCAGCGCCGGGCCGCCCGCCCCGGCGCGGGCGTCGCCCAGCCCGGGCGCCTGCACCAGGACCGAGCCGGGGAAGCGGCGCAGCCGCAGCCGGGCCAGGGTCCTCGTCCGGGACCACAGGGCCGCCTCGAAGTCGCGCCCCAGCGACCGCGGCTGCCAGGCCGGCTGGCCGCGGCGCAGATCCTCGTGGTGGATGAACATCTCGGCGACGTTGGTCACCCCCTCCACCAGCGGGTTGCTGACCGGGCTCCACACCGGCGGGTGCCGCAGTTCCGCCACCACCCGCGGGTAGGGCCGCGCCGCCACCGCGGTCCGGACCGCCTCCCCGTGCCGGCGCAGCGGCGGGAACAGCACGCCCAGGCCGGCGTCGGGCCGGCGCTCCCGGGTCACCAGGTGTGCGGCGAGATCCCGCGCGGTCCAGCCCTCGCACAGGGTCGGCGCCTCCGGTCCGAGTTCGAGCAGCAGGTCGGCGAGCGCCCGGCGCTCGGCTTGCGCGTACCGGCTCATGGAAGCCGATCGTAGGCCCGGTTCGGGCGTTTCGCCCGCTGGCGCGACAAACTACCTGTGACTGCGCGCACAGCGAATATCGTGCTGCCCTCGCCGCTCACCTCGGTAAGGATGGGAACCTGCAAACACACTTACCATTTCGGCGGGCGCATTGTGCCGGCGAGCGGAGACGGGGGCGACGTGGCGGGCGGTACCAGCAAGGAAGTCATCGCCCGGGGTATGCGGGTGCTCGGCCTGGCCATCCGCGAGCAGCCGAGGATCTTCACGCTGGCGCTCACCGGTAGCGTCCTGTTCGGCGTACTGATCATCGCCAACTCCTTCGTGGTGGGGGCGATCGTCGGCCGGATCGCCGTGCCCGCGCTGCGTGACCAGCGGTACGACGCTGGCGCGCTGGCGCTGGCCGCCGCCGCCCTGCTGGCGATCACCGGGCTGCGGGTGATCGGCATCTTCGGCCGCCGGCTCGGCGCCGGGTACATGCAGTTCCGGCTCCAGGCCGCCTACCGGCGCCGGGTCACCCGCCGGTACCTCGAACTGCCGCTGTCGTGGCACCAGCGGCACGCCACCGGCACGCTGCTGTCCAACGCCAACTCGGACGTGGAGGCGACCTGGTTCCCGATCGCGCCGCTGCCGTTCGCCGCCGGCACGGTCGTGATGATCGTGGTCGCGATGGCGTCGCTGTTCGTCACCGACTGGGCGCTGGCCCTGGTCGGCCTGGCGATCTTCCCGGCGCTCGGCGCGCTGAACGTGTTCTACTCCCGGCGGATGGCGCCCCGGCAGATCCGCGCCCAGCGGTTGCGGGCCGAGGTCAGCGCGATCGCGCACGAGAGCTTCGACGGCGCGCTGGTGGTCAAGACGATGGGTCGGGAGGCCGAGGAGACCGGCCGGTTCGCCGTCCGGGCCAACGAGCTGCGCGACGCGCTGATCTCCGTGGGCCGGCTCCGCGGCCTGTTCGACCCGCTGCTGGATACCCTGCCGAGCATCGGCACCCTGGTCGTGCTGCTGGTCGGCGCGTACCGGCTGCACCAGGGCGCGGTCAGCGTGGCCGAACTGGTCAGCGTGATGTTCCTGTTCACGGTGCTGGCGTTCCCGGTGCGGGCGATCGGCTGGGTGCTGGCCGAGGTGCCGCGCAGCGTCGCCGGCTGGGACCGGCTACAGAGCGTGCTCGGCGCGCCCGGCTCCATGCCCTACGGCGAGCGCCCCCTGGACCGCCGCGGCGGCGCGCCGGCCGGGCTGGAGTTCGCCGGCGTCACCTTCGCGTACGAGCGGAACCTGCCGGTTCTGCACGACGTGTCGTTCACCGTCCAGCCCGGGCGGACGGTGGCCCTGGTCGGGCCGACCGGAGCGGGCAAGTCCACGATCGCGTCGCTGGCGGTGCGCCTGGTCGACCCCGGGTCCGGCACGGTCCGCCTCGACGGGGTGGACGCCCGGGAGCTGACCGCCGCGTCGCTGGCCGGCACCGCGTCGCTGGTCCCGCAGGTGCCGTTCGTGTTCGACGACTCCGTCCGGGCCAATGTCACCCTGGACCGGGCGGACCCGGACGGCCGCCCGCTCGGCGACGAGCAGGTGTGGGCGGCGCTGCGGCTGGCGCAGGCGGACGGCTTCGTCGCGCACCTGCCGGACGCGCTGGACACGATGGTCGGCGAGCGGGGCACGTCGCTGTCCGGCGGGCAGCGGCAGCGGCTCACGCTGGCCCGGGCGCTGGTCGGCCGGCCCCGGCTGCTGGTCATGGACGACGCCACCAGCGCCGTGGACCCGCGGGTCGAGGCGGCGATCCTGGCCGCGCTGCGGGGAGCGGACGCGAGCGCGTCCATCCTCGTGGTCGCCTACCGCCGGGCCACCATCGCGCTCGCCGACGAGGTCGTGTTCGTGGAGCACGGCCGGGTGGTCGCCCGCGGCACCCACACCGAGCTGCTGGCCACCGTGCCCGCCTACGCCGACCTGGTGACCGCCTACGAGAAGGCCGAGGCCGAGCGGGAACGCGAGCACGCGTACGACGAAGACCCGTACGACAAGGACGGGTACCGGAAAGACGCGTACGACGAGGAGGTGCCGGCGTGACCGCCGAGAGCGCGCTGGTCGAGTCGGAGGAGTCGGCCTGGCGGACGCTGCGGCGCGGACTGGCGCTCTCCCCGGAGCTGCGCACCGGGCTGGCCGGCACGATCGCGCTCGCCGCCGTCTCGATGGTCGGGCGGGCCGCCATCCCGGTCGCGATCCAGCAGGGCATCGACCACGGCCTGGCCGCGAAGGGCGGGCCGGACCTGGGCGTCATCGGCACGGTCGTGGCGATCACCGTGGCGGTGCTGGTGGCAACCACGGCCTGCGGGTACCTCATGATGCGCCGGCTGTTCACGGTCAGCGAGAGCGCGCTGGCGGCGGTGCGGGCCCGCGCCTTCCGGCACGTGCACGACCTGTCGATGCTGCACCAGCAGTCCGAGCGGCGCGGTTCGCTGGTCTCCCGGGTCACCAGCGACGTGGACCAGATCACCCAGTTCCTCCAGTGGGGCGGGGTGATCCTGCTGGTCAACGGCGGCCAGTTGGCGGTCACGGCGATCGTGATGGCGGTGTACTCGTGGCAGCTCACCCTCGTGGTGTTCGCCTGCTTCGTCCCCGCCGTCCTGGTGATCCGCCGGTTCCAGAAGCGCCTGGCCGGGGCGTACGGCCTGGTGCGGCGCCGCCTCGGCGCACTGCTCGCGGCGATCGCGGAGAGCGTGGTGGGCGCCGGGGTGATCCGGGCGTACGGCGTCTCGGACCGCACCGCGGCCCGGCTCGACGAGGCGATCGAGGCGCAGCGGCGGGCGCAGCAGCGGGCCCTGCGGACCAGCGTGATCGGCTTCTCCACCGGCGAGATCGCGGCCGGCCTGGCGCTGGCCGCCGTCGTGGTGGTCGGCGTGCTGCTGGGCGTGGCCGGCCAACTCACGATCGGCCAGCTCACCGCGTTCCTGTTCCTGGTCACGCTGTTCATCCAACCGGTGCAGATCGCCACCGAGGTGCTCAACGAGGCGCAGAACGCGGTGGCCGGCTGGCGCCGGGTACTGGACGTGCTGGCCGTCGCCCCGGACGTGGCGGACCCGGGAGAGCGGGGCCGGGACCTGCCGCCCGGACCGCTGGACGTGCGCTTCGCGGACGTCGGCTTCGCCTACCCGGGCGGCCCCGAGGTGCTCTCCGACGTGGACCTGACGATCCCGGCGAAGACCCGGGTGGCCGTGGTCGGCGAGACCGGCAGCGGCAAGACCACGTTCGCCAAGCTGCTCACCCGGCTGATGGACCCGGCCCGCGGCGACGTGCTGCTCTCCGGCGTGCCGCTGCGCGACGTGCGGTTCGCGTCGCTGCGCTCCCGGGTCGTGATGGTGCCGCAGGACGGGTTCCTCTTCGACGACACGGTGGCCGCCAACGTGCGCTTCGCCCGCCCGGACCTGACCGACGAGCAACTCGCGCTCGCCTTCACCGAACTGGGCCTCGCGGACTGGGTCGCCGGCCTCCCCGACGGGCTGAACACGCCGGTCGGGGAGCGGGGCGAGGCGCTGAGCGTGGGGGAGCGGCAGCTCGTGGCCCTGGCCCGCGCCTACGTCGCCGACCCCGACCTGCTCGTGCTCGACGAGGCGACCAGCGCGGTGGACCCGGCGACCGAGGTACGCCTCCAGCGCACCCTGGACGCGGTCACCCGCAGCCGCACCACGGTCGCGATCGCGCACCGGCTCGCCACCGCCCAGGCCGCCGACGAGGTGATCGTGGTGGACAAGGGCCGGGTGGTGCAGCGCGGCCCGCACGACCGGTTGGTGCGCGACCCCGAGTCGATCTACGGCCTGCTCTACGCGAGCTGGCTCGAACAGACCCGCTGAGCTACGGGCGGGCAACCGGACCGATCGTCCCCCTGATGTACCGCTGGATCGTCGGCGCCACCGCGGCCACCACCGTCTCGGCCGGCGCCGACGCCAGCGGCTCGATCTTCAGGAGGTACCTGGTCATCACCAGGCCGGACAGCTGGGACGCGACCAGCGACGCGCGCAGCGGCGCCTCGTCCGGCTCCAGGTCGAGGTGCTGAAGCGCCTGGCGCAGCACGTGCACGATGACGAACTCGCGCAGCAACCGGGCGGTCCATTCGTTGTTCACCGCCGTGCGGAACAACGCGGCCCCGGCGGTGCCGGCGGGGGAGTCCCACACCCGCAGGAACGTGCGGACCAGCCGCTCGCCGAACTCGTCCGGGCCGCCCGCGAGCACCTGCGGCAGCAGTTCCGCCGGGCGCAGCGGCACCTCCAGGGCGGTCAGGAACAACTGCTCCTTGGTACCGAAGTAGTGGTGGACCAGCGCCGGGTCGACCCCGGCGCCGGTCGCGATCGCGCGGATGGACGCGGCGTCGTACCCCTTCTCGGCGAACACCTCCCGGGCGGTGGCCAGGATCGCCTGCCGCGTGTCCGGGTTGCCGGGCCGCCGCCCACTGCGCCGCGCCATCCGTCCCCTCTCCACTCGTGTAGCCGTGGCCGCCCAGGCGCCCCGGCGCCGTTCCGGCCGTCGCCTCGCGCAACTCCCGCGGCGCCTGGCGCCTCCGCCGTTGTGGTGCTTCAGCCAGTGCGGTGCCTCAGCCGCTGAGGTGCTTCAGCCAGTGCGTGGCTTAGCCGATGTGGTGCCTCAGCCGCTGCGTCGGCGCAGGGTGGCCGCGGCCAGGACCAGGGTCACGATCACCGCGCCCGCGACGATCGCCAGATCCCGCCACATCCGCCCGGTGGCGTCGGTGTGCGCACCCACCTCCTGCAGCGCCTCGACGGCGTACGTCAGCGGCAGCGCCCGGCTCAGCCCCTGCAGCCACCCCGCCATCTGGTCGCGGGCCACGAACAGCCCGCACAGCAGCGACTGCGGGATCACCACAACCGGCATGAACTGTACGGCCTGGAACTCGGTGCGGGCGAAGGCGCTGCAGAACAGCCCCAGCGCCACCCCGAGCACCGCGTTGGTCACCGCGATCAGGATGACCAGGCCGAGCGGCCCGGCGGTATCCAGCCCGAACACCCAGTACGCCACCGCCGAGGCGATCGCCGCCTGCACCGCCGCGGCCAAGCCGAACGCGATCCCGTACCCGAACAGCAGGTCGAGCTTGTTCAACGGCGTGGTGAGCAGCCGCTCCAGGGTGCCGGAGGTGCGCTCCCGGAGCATCGCGATACTGGTCACCAGAAACATGATCGTGAACGGGAACAGCCCCAGCACGACCAGCGCGATCCGGTCGAACGGCCGTGGCGCACCCGGCGGCGCCGGCAGATTCTGGTACATGTAATAAATCAGTGTCAGCAGCGCGGTCGGCATCACGACCAGCAACGCGATCGTGCGCCGGTCGTGCCGCAACTGGGTCAGGATCCGCCGCGTCGTGGCGGCCAGAATACGCGCGCTCACGGTGTTTGCCTTTCGTTCGCGACTGCGGTGCTTCCCGCGCGGTCGCTGGTCCTTCGGCCCGGCGCGCTGCGGGCGCTCCTCGCGCTCACGGTGTTTGCCTTTCGTTCGCGACTGCGGTGCTTCCCGCGCGGTCGCTGGTCCTTCGGCCCGGCGCGCTGCGGGCGCTCCTCGCGCTCACGGTGTTTGCCTTTCGTTCGCGACTGCGGTGCTTCCCGCGCGGTCGCCGGGTGTGGCCACCGCCTCCTCGCGTTCCTGGATGAGGCGCAGGAACGCCTCCTCCAGATCGGTGGTGCCCGCCGCCGCCCGCACGTCCGCCGGGCTGTCGTCGGCGATGATCGCGCCCTCGCGGATCAGGATCAGCCGGTCGCACCTGCCCGCCTCGTCCATCACGTGGCTGGATACCAGCAGCGTGGTGCCGGCCGCCGCCAGCGCGTGGAACCGGTCCCACAACTCGGCGCGCAGCACCGGGTCCTGGCCCACGGTCGGCTCGTCCAGGATCAGCAGTTCCGGCTCGCCCAGCAGCGCGCACGCCAGCGACGCCCGGCTGCGCTGCCCGCCGGACAGCGACGCCACGAGTTGCCCGGCCGCGTCCGCCAGCCCCACGTCCCGGATCGCGGCGTCCGCCGCCGTGGCGCCATACCCGTACAGCGCGGCGAAGTACCGCGCGTTCTCCCGGACCGTCAGGTCGTCGTACACGCTGGGCGCCTGCGTCAGGTACCCCACCTTGCGCCGCAGCGCCGCCGCGCCGGCCGGCTGCCCCAGCACCAGCACGCTGCCCGACCGCACGATCTGCACGCCGACTATCGCGCGCATCAGCGTCGTCTTCCCGCTCCCGCTCGGCCCCAGCAACCCGGTCACGCTGCCGCGCGGCACGGTCGTGCTGATGCTGTTCAGGACCCGCCGCTTGCCCCGCTCGACCACGAGGTCACGCACCTCGATCGCGGCTGTCATCGGTCCTCCCTCAAAGAAGTCATCAGGCGTTGAACTCAACGCTAGATGAAATCCTGGGACCGCAACAGGGGCCGCCGCCCGTTTCACCGGCGGAGGCCCCTGTCGCGTTCGCGCCCGCGGGCTGCTAGAGGGCCAGCACCCGATCGAGGAAGTCGCGGTAGCGGCGCATCGCCACCCGCATCTCCTCCGTGTCCGGCTCCTCGCTGTACCGCCGCGGGTCCAGGTCCACCTGCTCGGCCAGCAGCGCGTCCGCCAACCCGTGCACGGCCCGCGCCACCAGCGCCTGCGCCTCGCGCAACGCCTCGTCCGGCTCCTCCACGAACCGGGCGGCCACGTCCCGCCACTGGTCCCGGAACCGCTCCACCGCGTCCACCGACCACACCGCGATCCGCGTCTCCGGCACCTCCCCGGGCCGCGAGGATGCTACCGGCAGCGCCTCCTCCTCCGGCTGCACCACGACCTCCGCCGACGGTGCGAACCAGTCCACGTCGTCGGCTTCATCGTCGTCCTCGGCGGTGGCAGCCTCGGCACCCTCCGCGTTGGCGTCGGCTTCGTCGTCCTCGGCGTCGGCCTCATCGGTGGTGGTCTCGGCCGTGAAGCCTTCGGCGTTGGTGGCGTCCACCGTGGCGGTTACGTCGTTCGCGCTTTCGTCGGTGGTGGTGGCGGTTTCGTCGCGCCCGGCCTCGGCCGTGGGGCCGTCGTGGGCGGTTTCGTCGTCGCCGGTTTCGGCCGTGTGGCCCTCCTCGGCGGCGTTCTCGCCGGCGGCCGGCTGCCAGACGGTGCCGGCCTCCGCGACGATCGGTGCCTCCGTCGCCGGCACGCTCTCCTCACCCTCGGGCGCGGCGCTGGCCCATGCCTCCAGGGTGGCAAGCTGCTCGGCGGGCTGGAGCGACGCCAACGGCTGCCCGGGCTCCTGCTCCTCGTAACGGGCCCACGCCTCCGCCGGCGTGGCGACCGCCGGCTCGCCGTCCCCGGGCAGCGCCTCCGCCGCGGTGACGCCTTCGCCGGGGACCTGGCCGAGGTCCTGACCCAGATCCTCGTCATCGGGGGCGTTCTCGCTGTCGCCCCCGACCTCATCGTCGTCGCTCGCCCCGTAAGCCGCCGGCGTGACGTCGATGGCCGCCGCGCCGTGCGGCGCGGCCTCGGCCGCCACGCCGTCGAGGTCGTCCCCGCCGAGCGTGTCGTCCGTGTCGTCCGCGCCGACTGCGTCGTCCTGCTCGCCGTCACCGTCCTCGCCCGCTTGCCCGGCGGTCGCCTCGGCTCCGGCGTCCTCGCTGCTACCGGTGATCTCGGCGGGCGCGTCGAATTCCTCGTCCACCTCGAACACCGCGCCATCCACATCGGACATGGCTACCGCAGAGGCTTCAGCCGCGTCTCCGTTCGCCGCGTCGATCCCGGTCGCCGGGGCATCGTCCACGTCGGACTCGTCGTCGACAGCGGTGGCCGCCTCCACACTGGTGCCGGGCGCACTGTCAGGGAGGGTCTCGGCCGCGTACTCGTCGAGGGCGTCCTGTGTGATGTCGCTGATGGCCTCGCCGTCGGCCGTCGCCGTCGCACCGACCGCCACGATGGCCTCCTCGGCGGCGCGGGACTCGGCGTCGGTGGCCACCTCGTCGGCGTCGGTCGCGGTCTCGGCGTCTGTCGCCGCATCGATGGCGGCCTCGTCGTCGGTGGCCGGTGCAGTGTCGGTGATGTCCCCGGCCTCGGCCTGAGGCATCTCGTCGGGTGTCGCGACGTCGGTGGCCCCGTCGGAGTCCCGTGCGGCGCCGGTCACATCGGCCTCGGCCTCGACCTCCTGGTCGACTTCGCGGTGCGGGTCCGGGTCGGCGGTGGCCTCGACTTCGGGCGCCTCATCGACTGCCGTGTCGCCGGTGGCCGCCTCGTCGGCGGCGTCGGTCTGCACCTCGCCGGCGGTGGTGTCGGCTGTGGCCTCGTTGTCGGTGTGCGCCGTGTCGCTGGCGGCTTGGGTCTCGGGCTCCTCGTCGGCGGCGGTGTCGCTGCCGTCGGCGTCGTTGGTGGCTTGGGTTTCGGCCGCGGGCTCGTCATCGGCTGCGGTGTCGTCGGTGTCCGGGTCGTCGGCGGCCTCGGCCTGTACCTCGTCGGTTGTGGTGTCGGTGGTGGCCTCGTTGTTGGTGTGCGCCGCGTTGCCGGTGGCTTGGGTTTCGGCCTGGGGTCCCTCGTCGGCTGCGGTGTCGTCGGTGTCTAGGTCGTCGGTGGCGTCGGTCCGTACCTCGTCGGCTGCGGCGGCGGCCTCGGCCGCCCCGTCCGTTGCGGTCGTGGCCTCGGCCTCGGCGTCTGTTGGCGGAGCCGTGGCCTCGGCCGCTTCGAGTGCCTCAGCGTCTGTGGCGTCAGCAGGGCCGGGTCCGTCTGGCGTGGACACCTCAGCGCTCAGCGTCCCCGCTGCCACCGCGTTCGCTGGCGCCCCCTCGGCGTCGGCCGGTTCCACGCCGGCGTCGGTGTCCGTCGTCGGGTCGAGTTGGGGGGCCTCGGCGGCGGGGATCACCTCGTCCGCCTCGCCAACCAGCGCCGGCGGCTCGTCCACATCGGCCTCGTCGGTCACCGCCGACTGGTCCTGTGCTACCTGCGGTACCTCGGGAGCCTGGTCGTCAGCCTCATCGTCCTGCTCGGCGGCGACGACGGCGTACCCGGCGGGTGCCTGCGCCCACGGGCTGCCCGCGACCGCCAGCCCGTCAACGCCGCCGGCCTCGGCGGCCCCGCCCTCGGTGGCCCCAGCCTCGGCGGCCTCGTCTCCGGTGCCCTCGTCTCCGGTGGCCCCGGCCTCGGTGGCCCCGGCCTCGGTGGCCCCGGCCTCGGTGGCCCCGGCCTCGGTGGCCCCGGCCTCGGTGGCCCCGGCCTCGGTGGCCCCGGCCTCGGTGGCCCCGGCCCCGGCGGTGCCGGCCTCGGTTGCGCTCACCTCGGTCGTGCTGTCCTCAATGGAGTTCTCGTCGGCCGCCTCGCCATTGGTCGGTGCGGACGATGCCTCCGCCGCCTCGGCGTCGGGGGTCGCCTCCTCCGGCCGTATCTCCGGAGCGGCCGCCGCGGGCGGCACCGGCTCCCAGCCCAGGTGCTGGGTCGGCTCATCATCCTCAGTGGACTCGACCGGGGCCTGGTCGGCCGGCTCCTCCGGCGACTCTTCAGTGGATTGCGCCGCAACCTCGCCCGGTGGCGCGACCGGAACGATGAACGGCAACTCGCGGGTGGCCTCGTACAGGGCGACCTTCTCGGGCGTTGTGCCCTCCGGGGAGGGCGGCAGCGCCCCGGGCTCGCGCTGCTCCGGTATGTGGCTGTTCTGGGTCGCCTGCGAGTTGCCCGCCGGCTGGCCGGGCTGAGGCGATGCGGGGTTGGGGGAGTAGTGCATGACGTATCCTCCGTCCGATGGGGGTCGCCCGGCGGGGGCGGTGCGTCCGGAAGTCGGGAAACCGCGCGTACGGGCCATCGCGGCGCCCGGGACCGTCCGGCGGGGGCGACGGTCCCCACGAGGACCCGCCAACGCACCCGTCAACCTACCGTCGTCTTCCACTCCGCACGACCCCCGAGCAAGCGCCGACAAGACCGCCCAAATGTCCACCGGCGGGGTCCGGGGCGGCGCGGTGCGCATCCACTGATCGGGCCGGACACGAATCTTGGTACAGATGCGGCGATTTTCGGGCAAATCCGTACCAAGACCTCTGGCCGGGCGTGCGGCGCCGCGTGAGGGGTGGTGTTTCCTCTGCGGAAGCAGAGCAAAGCGCCGTGACGAGACAACCTGCCCCGGCCGGTGGGCGATGCCGGCAACGCGCATCTTCGTATTGCCGTAACCTCGCGGCACGACCGCCCGGCCCGGATCGGCCACGCCAGCGGAGCCGAAGGCGACCCGGCGATCGATACCCCCCGCCCGGGAACTCGTCGGGTACGGGACAATCGGGCACTGTGGCTGCGTCGAACGAGGTGAGGGCTCCCTCGGTCCCCGGAAGTGACCTTGACCCGGCGATCGCCGCGCGGTTGCGGCGGACGGCGGACGGGCTGGTGGCGGCGGTCGTGCGGGCGCACGACAGCGGCGAGGTGCTGATGCTGGCGTGGATGGACGACGAGGCGCTGCACCGCACGCTGACCACGGGCCGGGCGACGTACTGGTCGCGCAGCCGGCGCGAGTACTGGGTGAAGGGGGCGACGTCCGGCCACCACCAGTATGTGCGGGCGGTGCGGCTGGACTGCGACGGCGACGCGGTGCTCGTGGACGTGGAGCAGGTGGGCGCCGCCTGCCACACCGGCACCTACACCTGCTTCACCAACGACCTCCCGGTGACCCGCCCCGCCGGCGGGGCCGCCCCGGGCGGGGCCGCCCCGGGCGGGGCCGCCCCGGGCGGGGGCACGCGAGGCGAGGCCGCCCAAGACGAGGCCGGCAGCGGGCGCGGTAGCACGGAGGGAGCCACGACATGACGACGGGAGCGGTGGAGCCGAGCGAGCGGGAGTTTGGCCAGCGGGTGCGGGGGCGGCGCGTGGTGCCGGTGATCCGGCGGCTGCTCGCGGACGGGGAGACGCCGGTCGGGGTGTACCGGAAGCTGGCCGGCGGGCCGGGGACGTTCCTGCTGGAGTCGGCGGAGCAGGGCGGCGGAGCGGCGGGTACGGCCTGGTCGCGGTACTCGTTCGTGGGGGTGCGCAGCGCGGCGACGCTGATGGAGCGGGACGGTGAGGCGCACTGGTTGGGTAGCCCGCCGCCCGGTGTGCCGGTGGGCGGCGATCCCGTGCACGTGCTGCGGGAGACGATCGTGGCGCTCAGCGCGGCCGAGCCGCTGGACGGCGGCGAGCACCTGCCCCTGACCGGGGGCATGGTCGGGTACCTGGGGTACGACCTGGTGCGCCGGTTCGAGCGGCTGCCGAGCCGGGCCGAGGATGACCTGCGCCTGCCGGAGCTGGGCATGATGCTCGCCACCGACCTGGTGGTGCTGGACCACTACGCGGGCTCGGCGATCCTGGTGGCGAACGCGGTGCTGCCGGCGGAGCCGGGGCCGGCCGAGGTGGCGGCGGCGTACCACCACGCGGTGGGGCGGCTGGACGCCATGACCACCGCCCTGTCCCGGCCGACCCCGCCGATGATCTCGACGGTGGAGCCGGCGCCGGTGGGGGACGTGGTGAGCCGCACCGAGCCGGGCGCGTACCCGAAGGCGGTGGAGGCGGCCAAGGAGGCGATCCGGGCCGGCGAGTGCTTCCAGATCGTGGTGGCGCAGCGGTTCGAGCGGCCGACCGGGGCCGACCCGCTGGACGTGTACCGGGTGCTGCGCACCACGAACCCGAGCCCGTACATGTATCTGCTGCGCTTCGACGACTTCGACATCGTCGGCTCGTCACCGGAGGCGCACCTGAAGGTGACCGGCCGCCGGGCGATGCTGCACCCGATCGCGGGGACGCGGCCGCGGGGGAGCACCCCGGCGGAGGACAGCGGCCTGGCGCACGAACTGCTCGGTGACCCGAAAGAGCGCTCCGAGCACGTGATGCTGGTCGACCTGGGCCGCAACGACCTGGGCCGGGTGAGTCGGCCGGGCACGGTGACGGTGCCGGAGTTCGCCACGATCGAGCGGTACAGCCACGTCATGCACATCGTCTCGACGGTGGTCGGGCAGTTGCGGGACGGCTGTACGGCGTTCGACGCGCTGGCGGCGACGTTCCCGGCCGGGACGCTCTCCGGCGCGCCGAAGGTCCGGGCCATGGAGATCATCGACGAGCTGGAGCCGACCCGGCGTGGCCTCTACGGCGGCACCGTCGGGTACTTCGGCTTCGGCGGGGACATGGACATGGCGATCGCGATCCGCACGGCGCTGCTGCGCGGCGGGATGGCGTATGTGCAGGCGGGTGCCGGCATCGTGGCCGACTCGGATCCGGCCGCCGAGGAGCAGGAGACGCGCAGCAAGGCCGCCGCCGTGCTCGCCGCCATCGCGGCGGCCGAGACCCTGCGGCCCGCGCGATGACCGGCCCCCGCGATGCGCAGCCGCGCGACGAGGGTGTCCGCGCGATGGATCCGCGGCGGCAACGGGTGTACGCGGTGCTGGCGTGCGCGGTCGGCGGCGCGCTCGCGCTGTGGGCGGCCGGCCGGGTCTGGACGGTCGAGGTGGTGGCCCGCCCGGAGCCGTTGACCCCGCTGCGCACCGAGCGCACCGGCGGTGCCCTGGTCGGCTGGCTTGCGCCGCTGGCGGTGGTGGCGATCGCCGGGGCGGGCGCGCTGTTCGCCACCGGGCGCCGCGGGCGGGGGCTGGTCGGCGGGCTGCTGGTCCTGGAGGGCCTCGCGATCGTCGCGGCGGGCGGCTCCGGGCTGACCCGCGCCGACCGCCCGGCCTGGCCGGTGGTCGCGGCGCTCGGTGGGCTGCTGGTCGCCGCCGCCGGCGCGCTGGCCGTGGTCCGGGGGCGTGCCTGGCCGACCATGGGCGGGCGGTACGAGCGCCGCGCCGAGACGAGGCCCGCGGCATGGTCGGCAACATCGCAGGACATGTGGAACTCGCTGGACCGGGGCGAGGACCCGACCCTGCGCGAGCCGCCGCGGGCGGTCGACCGGCGCGCGCCCGAGGACTCCTAGGAGCGCTTGGCGCGGGTCGCCACGAGCTGGTTGACCTCGGCGCGCAGGGTGGCCCGGCGGCGGTCGGCCTGGACGGCTTCCCACGCGTTGTCCCGGGCGGTGCGGCGGTTGCCGACCACGGCCACCTCGACCGTGTGCGCCAGGCCGACGGCGGCCGACAGGAAGGCGCGGGGGATGTCCGTGATGTCCACCCCGTCGGCGCCAAGGCGCGGCCGGTTCCGGCTCATGTCACACCTCCTGGTTCCACAACGGGCACGCCAATCCTGGACACGCGGTGTTACGGGCTCGTGACCATGGCATTCCGGCTTCCGGATGATTCCCGGGCGTCGGGTGAACGGTTCGTGACGTGCGACCGCACTCCAGGGTAGGCCCGGGTGAGGGCGCGGCATTATGACGCAGTCCATCCCGTGAGGCACGCCATACCCCGGACTCGGCCCATCCCGCGACCAGCCATAGCATCGCCCCATGACGACCCGTGCCGCAGGCCGGCCGTCCGCGTGGGGATGCGGGCGGGAGTCGGCGGCGGGGGTCGACCAGAGGGGAGTCCGTGAGTGAGCGTAGGGCAGCCCAACCCGCATTCTTCGACGGGCAGCGTGCTGGACGAGATCCTCGACGGCGTGCGGGCGGATGTGGAGCGCCGCCAGCAGCGGGTCCCGCTGGAAGAGGTCAAGGCGCGCGCGGCGGCGGCGCCCCCGGCCCTGGACGCCTTCGAGGTGCTGCGCCGGCCGGGGGTCGGCGTGATCGCGGAGGTGAAGCGGTCGTCGCCGTCGAAGGGCCCGCTGGCCGAGATCCCGAACCCGGCCGAACTGGCCGGTGAGTACGCCGCCGGCGGCGCCCGGTGCGTCAGCGTGCTCACCGAGGGCCGATGGTTCGGCGGGTCGCTGGAGGATCTGGCCGCCGTGCGGGCCGCGGTGGACGTGCCGGTCCTGCGCAAGGACTTCGTGGTCTCCGCGTACCAGGTGCACGAGGCCCGGGCCTTCGGGACGGACCTGGTGCTGCTGATCGTCGCGGCGCTGGAGCAGAACGCGCTCACCGGGCTGCTGGAGCGAATCGAGTCGCTGGGCATGACCGCGCTGGTCGAGGTGCACACCGAGGAGGAGGCGGACCGGGCGTTGGAGGCCGGCGCGCGGGTGATCGGCGTGAATGCCCGCAACCTGCGCACCCTCGAGGTGGACCGCTCGGTCTTCGAGCGGATCGCCCCCGGGCTGCCGAACACGGTCGTGAAGATCGCCGAGTCGGGCGTGCGCGGACCGCACGACCTCATCCGGTACGCGTCGGTCGGCGCGGACGCGGTGCTGGTCGGCGAGGGCCTGGTGACCCAGAAGAGCCCCCGCGACGCGGTCGCCGAACTGGTGAATGCGGGCAACCACCCGGCAACCCCGAGGCCGGCACGGTGAGCGCCCGGAGCGGGGCTTGCCGCCGTGGAGGAAGCACCGCAGTCGCGAACGGAAGGCAGGCGTGGTGAGCGTGAGGAGCGCCCGGAGCGGGGCTTGCCGCCGTGGAGGAAGCACCGCAGTCGCGAACGGAAGGCAGGCACCGTGAGCGCGGCGGGGCTGATGCCGGACGTGGCGGGGCACTTCGGGCGGTACGGTGGGCGGTTCGTGCCCGAGGCGCTGATCGCCGCGCTGGAGCAACTCGACGCGGCGTACCGGCACGCGATGGCCGACGAGGCGTTCCAGACCGAGTTCGGCGCGCTGCTGCGGGATTACGCGAACACCCCGTCCCCGCTGTACCGGGCCACCCGGCTCTCCGCCGAGGTGGGCGCGACGATCCTGCTCAAGCGGGAGGACCTGAACCACACCGGTGCGCACAAGGTGCGCAACGTGCTGGGCCAGGCGCTGCTGACGAAGCGGATGGGCAAGTCCCGGGTGATCGCCGAGACCGGGGCCGGCCAGCACGGCGTGGCCAGCGCCACCGCCGCCGCGTACCTGGACCTCGAGTGCGTGGTCTACATGGGTGAGGTGGACACCCGGCGGCAGGCGCTGAACGTGGCCCGGATGCGGATGCTGGGCGCCACGGTCATCCCGGTCACCACGGGTTCCCGGACCCTCAAGGACGCGATCAACGAGGCGCTGCGGGACTGGGTCACCAACGTTGAGCACACCCATTACCTGCTCGGTACCGCCGCCGGTCCGCACCCGTTCCCGGCGATGGTCCGCGACTTCGTGCGCGGCATCGGTGTGGAGGCGCGCGAGCAGGCGCTGGCCCTGACCGGCGCGCTGCCGGACGCGGTCGCGGCCTGCGTGGGCGGCGGCTCGAACGCGATCGGCGTCTTCCACGCCTTCATCGGCGACGCGGACGTGCGGCTGTACGGGTTCGAGGCCGGCGGCGACGGGATCGAGACCGGCCGGCACGCCTCGTCGATCACGGGCGGGTCGAGCGGGGTGCTGCACGGCGCCCGCACCTACGTGCTCCAGGACGAGGACGGGCAGACGGTCGAGTCGCACTCCATCTCGGCCGGCCTGGACTACCCGGCGGTCGGGCCGGAGCACGCCTGGCTGCACGACACCGGGCGGGCCCGGTACGAGCCGGTGACCGACGCCGAGGCGATGGCCGCGTTCAAGCTGCTCTGCCGCACCGAGGGCATCATCCCGGCGATCGAGAGCGCGCACGGCCTGGCCGGGGCGCTGCGGGTCGTCCCGGCGCTGCGCGGCGAGCTGGGCCGGGACCCGGTGATCGTGGTGAACCTGTCCGGCCGCGGCGACAAGGACGTCGAGCAGGCCGGCGAGTACTTCGGCATCCTGAAGGACTGACAGCTATGAGCGTCTCGGTCGCGTACGAGAAGGCCAGGGCCGAGGGCCGGGCCGCGCTGGTCGGCTACCTGCCGGCCGGGTTCCCCTCGGTGGCGGGTGGCGTGGCCGCGATCCGGGCGATCGTCGAGGCCGGCGTCGACCTGGTCGAGGTGGGGCTGCCCTACTCCGATCCGGTGATGGACGGCCCGGTCATCCAGGCGGCCAGCGACCGGGCGCTCGCCGCCGGGGTGCGCGTCGGCGATGTGCTGCGCACCGTGGAGGCGGTCGCCGGCGCGGGCGCGCCGGTGGTCGTGATGACGTACTGGAACCCGGTCGAGCGGTACGGCGTGGACGCCTTCGCCCGCGACCTGGCCGCCGCCGGGGGCAGCGGGCTGATCACGCCGGACCTGGTCCCGGACGAGGCGGACGAGTGGCTGGCCGCCTCCGACGCCCACCGGCTGGACCGGATCTTCCTGGTCTCCCCGTCCTCCACCGACGCCCGGATCGCGATGACCACCGCCCAGTGCCGCGGCTTCGTCTACGCGACCGCGGTCATGGGCGTCACCGGCGCCCGGGAGCGGACATCCGAGGCGGCACCGGCGCTGGTGGCCCGGGTCAAGGCGGTCACCGGGCTGCCGGTCGGCGTGGGTCTCGGGGTGCGCGACGGCGATCAGGCGGCGCGGGTCGGCTCCTACGCGGACGGGGTGATCGTGGGCAGCGCCCTGGTCAGCGCCCTGCTGGACGCCCCGGACGAGGCCAGCGGGCTGGCCGGGGTCCGGGCGGTGGCCGCCGACCTGGCCGCGGGCGTGCGCCGAGCCCAGCGCTGACCCGCGCGGCCGCGCCGGGGCGGCCGGAAGATTGCCCGGGCGCCGGTTCCCACGGGTGCCGGCGACAGCGGTAGCGTGTTCATCCGTGACGATCGCGTCGATACCGAGCCCCACCACCGCCGTCTGGCACGTCGGGGTGCTTCCGCTGCGCGCCTACGCGCTGTGCATCATCGCCGGCATCGTGGTCGCGTGCGTGGTGACCGAGCGGCGGATGCGCCGCCGCGGCGTTCAGCCCTGGGCGGTGCTGGATCTCGCGGTCTGGGCGGTGCCGTTCGGCATCGTCGGCGCCCGGATCTACCACATCGCCACCTCCTGGCAGGACTACTTCGGCGCGGGCCGTGAGCCGCTGAAGGCGCTGTTCATCTGGGAGGGCGGCCTCGGCATCTGGGGCGCGGTGGCCGGCGGCGCGGTGGGCGCCTGGCTCGGCTGCCGGCAACTGGGCATCCCGCTGTCTGTGCTGGCCGACTCGTTCGCCCCCGGGCTGCCGCTGGCCCAGGCGGTCGGCCGGGTCGGCAACTGGTTCAACAACGAGTTGTACGGCGGGCGCACGACCCTGCCCTGGGGTCTTCAGATCCACGACATGGACCCGAACAACCCGGGGCACGCCGCCACCGACGCCGACGGCAAGCCCATCCTGCTCGAGGGCCTCTACCACCCCACCTTCCTCTACGAGGCGATCTGGGACGTCGGGGTGGCGGTGCTGGTCTTCGCGCTGGACCGGCGGTTCAAGTTCGGCCGGGGGCGGGCGTTCGCCCTCTACGTGATGGGTTACACCGCCGGCCGGGCGTGGATCGAGGCGATGCGCACCGACCCGGCCAACCACATCCTCGGCGTCCGGCTGAATGTCTGGACGGCGCTGCTGGTCTTCATCGGCGCGCTGATCTACTTCCTGCGAGTGCGCGGCGCCCGGGAGTACCTGGTGCCCGCGAGCGCCATCACGGCCGCGCCCGCCGCGGTGCCGGCGGCGGTCGCCGCCGGCGGGGCGACCGGCGCGGCGACCCCGGCCGAGGGCGAGGGGGAGCCGCCGCCGACCGGCGGGGAGGGCCCGGGGTACCGGGTGGTCAGCGAGGCGCAGTTCCACCGGTACCAGGCCAGCGGGGTGGTGCCGCCCGACGACGAGGACGACGGCGCCGACCTGATCGACCCCGATCGGCCGCCCCTGGACGAGTTCGCCGACGACTCGGACGACGAGGTCCAGATCCCCGACGAGGGCCCCGACGACCCGCCCGAGGGCGGGCCGGAGCGCGCGGACGAGGAACCGTCGGCGAAGTAGTACCGGGTGAGAGGAGCAGCCAGATGCGGTCGGCCGTGGTGGTGGGCGCGGGGATCGGCGGCCTGGCGGCGGCCGGTGCGTTGGCCCGCTCCGGCTGGCAGGTGACGCTGCTGGAGCGCGCCGACCGGATCCGGGTCGACAAGGCCGCCCTGCTCGTCTGGCCCAACGGGCTCCGCGCGCTGCGCGCCCTCGGGCTGCACGCCGGCCTGTCGGCGATCGCGACCCCGGTGCGGCACGGCGGGGTGCGCCGCCCGGACGGCCAGTGGCTCGCGCAGCCCGGCGTCGACCCCGCCCGCGAGGCGGACCTGCCGGTCGTGGTGCACCGCGAGGATCTGCACGACACGCTGGTGGCCGGCCTCGGCGCCGACATCGAGATCCACACCGGTGTCGCGGTGCGCTCGGTGCGGGCCAACGCCGGCGAGCGCCCCGCCGTCAGCGACGGGCGCACCACCTGGGAGGCCGACCTGGTCGTCGGCGCCGACGGCATCGACAGCATGGTCCGGCGCCGGCTCGCCCCCGAGTCGCTCGCCGTCAGCGCCGGGTGCACCGCCTGGCGCGCGGTCATCCCCTGGTACCGGGCGCCGCGCCTGCCCGAGGACCAGCCCGTCGGCGGCGAGACCCTCGGCGCCGGGTACCGCTTCATCGCCGCGTCGCTCGGCGAGCGGGGCTCGTCCGGCGGCTCCGTGCGCGGCGGCATCTACTGGATCGCCACCGCCACCGGCGCGCCCCGCCCGGAGCCGCCGGCCACCCAGCTGGTCCTGCTGCGGCGCTGGTTCGCCGGCTGGCACGCCCCCATCGGGGAGCTGCTGGCCGCCACCGACCCGGAGGACGTGGTCCAGCACGCGGTCCGCGAGTTGCGTCCACTGCCCCGCGGGTACGGCTTCCCGGCCGGCACCGGCGGCTTCGTGCTGCTCGGCGATGCCGCCCACGCCATGCCGCACCACCTCGGCCAGGGCGCCTGCCTGGCGTTCGAGGACGCCGCCACGCTCGCCACCGTCGTCCACGACGCGGTGCCGGGGGAGGCCCTGCGCTCGGCGGTCGACGCGTACAACCGGGTGCGCCGGCCCCGCGCGGCGCGCATCGTGCGGCAGACCCGCCGCATGGGCGCGGTCGTCCAGGCCCGCGGCCGGTTGGCGCTGCGGGCCCGGGACGCGGCGCTGGGCTCGCTGTCCCCGCGCCTACTCGACCGCGCCGCCACCACCGCCGCGAGTTGGCGCCCCCCGCGGCGTTGACCCCGCGGCGTTGCCCCGCAGCGCCGGCCCCGGCGGCGCTGGTCTCGCGGCGTTGACCCCGCGGCGTTGCCTCGCAGCGCCGGGCCTCGCAGCGCTGGCCCAGCAGCGCCGACCCCGTGGCGCCGGCCTCGCGGTGCTGGCGCTCGGGTGGGGGAGGCCCATCGGGCGTGCGGGTTTGGCCCGGAATCCGACCGAGCCGATCCGAACGGGTGCTGTCGGAGCGGCCCGGCATTGCGCACACTGACCGGTATTCGCCGAGGGGGTGAGCCGTGCCCGGTGGCCAGACCAGCAGATCCGCGCCGCACGCGGGACTGGTGGTGTGTGCGCTGGGCCCGGTCCGGCTGGCGGACCCGGTGGCCGACGCGCGGCTCGCCGCGGGGCCTGCGCGGGAACTGCTCGGTGTGCTCGCGTTGCGCGCGGGCGAGCGGGTGGCGCCGGCCGAGATCCGGGCCGCGCTGCCGCAGCTGCCGGTCCGGCCCGCCGCGGGCGCGCTGCGGTCGGCGTTCGCGGAGGCGGGGCTGTCGGCGTTCCTCGCGCCGGACGACTTCCGGCTCGTCCACGGCGACCGGGTGGACGTGGCGCGGTTCCAGCGCGGCGTGTCCCGGGCGCTTGCCCACCTGCGCGCCGGTGACCTGTTCGCCGCCCTCGACGGCTTCGAGCGGGCGCTGCGGCTGTGGCCCCGCGACCCGGCCGTGGAGGCGCTGTCCGGCGTCGCCGTGCACGGGTGGGCCGCCGCGCAGGTCACCCGCCTGCGCGAGCTGCGCCTGAGCGCCATCGAGGAGCGGGTCGCCTGCTCGCTGCGGCTGGCCTGGGCCGCCGTGGACGCGTCGGGCGCGCCGGTCGCCCCGCCGGACAGCGCGCACATCGCGGACGCGGCGCTCGCCGCCGCCCGGGCCGACGTGGACGGGTTGGCGCCGGTCCTGGTCGCGCACCCGGTGCGGGAGCGGCTCTGGGAACTGGTCGTCGTCGCGGCGTACCTGACCGGCGGTCGGCGGGCCGCTGCCGAGGCGTACGAGCGCGCCACCGCCGCCTATGCCGACCAGCTCGGCGTGCCGCCCGGTGCCCGGCTGCGGGAGCTGGCGCTGGCCGCGGAGCGGGGCGAACTGGGCGCCGACTGGCGTCTGGGTGAGCCGGCGGCCCGGCCCGCGGCCCGGCCGGAGCCGAGCGGCGCCGCGCCGGCCGAGCCCGCCTCCGGGGAGTACCCCTCGCTGGCCCCGCTGCCGATCCCGCTGACCAGCCTGATCGGCCGGGAGCGGCTGCTGTCCGAGGTGGCCGGCGCGCTCGGTGACGCCCGCCTGGTGACGCTCACCGGACCGGGCGGCTGCGGCAAGACCCGGCTGGCCGTCGCGGCCGCCCGTCGGGCCGTTGACGACCCGTCCTCCCGCCGGTCCGCCGCGTTCGTGGACCTCGCCGCCGTGGACCGCGCCGACCGGGTACCCGCGGCGGTCGCCACCGCGCTCGCGGTCCGCGACGAGCCCGGCCTGGACCCGGTCAGCGGCATCGTCGCCCGGTACTCGTCCGGGCCGGCACCGCTGGTGGTGCTGGACAACTGCGAGCACCTGCTGGGCGCCTGCGCGGACCTGGTCGACCGGCTGCTGGACCGGTGCCCGGGGGTGCGGGTCCTGGCCACGAGCCGCAGCCCGCTGCGTATCCGCGGCGAGAAGGTGGTCGCCGTCCCGCCGCTGTCCACGCCCCACCCGGGTCAGGGGCACACCCTCGACGGGCTCGCCGAGTACCCGGCGAGCCGGCTGTTCCTCGACCGGGCCCGCGACCGCACCGGGCGGCCGCTGCCCGAATCCGCCGCGGCGGCGGTCGCCGCGCTCTGCGCCGAACTGGACGGCCTGCCGCTGGCCATCGAACTGGCCGCCGCCCGCACCTCGGTGCTGGACGTGCCGCAGATCGCCGCCCGGGTCCGGGCCGATCTGCGGTTGCTCAGCAGCAGCGACCCGACCGCCCCGGAGCGGCACCGCACGCTGACCGCCGCGGTCGAGTCCAGCGTCGACCTGCTCAGCCCGCCGTCCCGCGCCCTGTTCGCGCGGCTCGCCGTCTTCCCGGGCACCTTCGACCGGGCCGCCGCGGTGGCGCTCGGCTCGCCCGGAGCGCCGCCTGACCCGTCCGAGGCGCTGGACGAGTTGGTCCGCGCCTCGCTGGTGGAGCCCGCCGGCGGCCACGAGACCCGGTACCGGCTGCTGGGCACGGTCCGCCGGGTGGCCCAGCTGGCGCTGTTCGCCGCCGGGGACGAGCCGGCCGCCCGGTCCGCCCACGCCGGGCATTACCTGGCCGTCGCCGAGCGTTGCGACGCCGAACTCGCCGGCCCCGAGTTGCCCCGCGCGCTGGCGGTGCTCGGTACCGAGTGGCCCAACCTGCTGGCCGCCACCGCCTGGTTCGCCGCCGAGCAGGCCGGCGGCGGGTACGGCGACCTGCGCCTGGCGACGGCGCTCGCCTCGTACTGCCGGCTGCGCGGCCATTACCGTGACGGGCGCGGATGGCTGGCCGCGGCGCTGGACCGCAACCGCGCAGCGCCGCCGGCGCTGCGCGCCCCGGCCGCGATCGGCGCGGCCATGCTGGCGATGCTGCTGTGCGACTACCCGGCCGCCGCCGGGCACGCCGAGCGGGCCCGCGCGGACTGCGAGCGCATCGGCGACCGGCGCGGCCGCGCCCGGGCCGAGTCGATCCTCGGTTCGATCGCCCGCGAGCGGGGCGAGTACGCCGCCTCCGCCGAGCACCTCGACCTGGCCGCCGTCGAGTACGCCGAACTGGGCGACGAGTCCGGCGAGGCGCGGATGACGCAGTTGCGCGGCTTCACCGCCTGGCTGCGCGGCGACCTCGACCGTGCCGAGCCCCGCCTGCGCGCCTGCCTGCGCCGCTTCGAGCGGCTCGGCGACGGCGAGGCGATGGCCGACGCCCTGACCCACCTGGGCGCGGTCGCCCACTACCGGGGCGACGGCGACCGGGCCGCCGCGCTGCTGGACGCGTCGCTGGAGCGGTACGCGTCGCTCGGCTTCCCGGAGGGCGTGGCGTGGGCGCACAACCTGCGCGGCCTGGTCGAGTTGGCGGCCGGGCACACCGCCCGCGCGGGCGAGTTGCTCACCGAGAGCCTGCGCGTGCACCGGCAGGTCGGCGACCGCTGGCGCACCGCCAGCGTGCTGTGCGCCCTCGCCGAGGTCGCCCGCCAGGAGGGCGCCCCCCGCCGCGCGGCCCGCCTCCTCGGTGCCGCGGCCCGCATCCACGCCGAGATCGGCACCCCCATCCCGGCCTGCGAGCGCGCCGACGTGCTGGGTACCGAGGCCGCCCTGCGCGCCGTGCTCGGCGACGCCGCCTTCGACGCCGCCTTGGACGCCGGCCGCGACACCCCGCTCGACGGCATCCTCGCGGACCGCGCCAACCCCACGTACGCCTACTTCTGACCCACGACGCGCGCCCGCCGGTGCCCGATGATCGAACGACAGGCGCGGGGGCCTTTCTGTGTTTCTAGGCGCACGGTGGGCGCTGCACTCGCCGGGGTGGTGCGGGTCTTCCCCAGCAATCCCGGGGGATCGTGCCCTGCACCATGGCCAGGAAGCGCTCCTGCGTTTCCCGGTCCGCCCGGCGCAGAAGCTCGTCAAGCAGTGCCCGATTGAACAGGGTGGGACGCCGAGCCCCCAGTTCCCACTGACCGGCCGAGCCGTGCGAGAGCCCCAGCGTCCGACCGAAGTCGGTCATCGACATCCGGTGCGCGAGTCGCAGCGCCTGTATCTGGCGCGGGCTCCAGTCAACAACGATCACGCTTCGTCCTCATCCGCGAGCGACTCGGGCCGAGCGGCCGGGGCGGGAGGCTGTTGCTGGCGCAGTGCGTCCGCGCGGACGACGACGTTCTGGTGCGCGCCGTCCTTGTCGGCCAGCACTTCGACGCCGAGCAGGCGCACCCATTCGATTGACGGATGACTCGCTTCGGGTGGGACGTGGGTGATGCGGAGCTTGAGGTTGCCGCGACCGTTCAGGTAGTCGGCCCGGTCAAGCTCGACCACCTGTCCAACCTGGACGAGCGGCCGGTGCCGGTCGTACTCGATGGGCTGGTTGCGGTGGTGGTCGCGGAAGTACCACGCGGCGCGGTCAGGCATGGCGCTCTCCCCTCGGTGAGTGTGTGGGCGCGACGCCAACCGCGTGGTAGTGCTGTATCGCCGGGGAGCGGTAACTGCACAGCAGGTTGGCGCCGCGCCCTGCGGGTAGCATCGGCCACACTGGACTGTGGTGCAATATGGTGCAGTGCAAGTCGCACCACTTTTGCTAGGGTGCGGCACAGTGCGACATTCAGGCGTGCGGGATGCAACACCTACACCCATTGGGGGAGCCAATGAGCGATGCGGGGTCCAGCGTCCCGCGCCGGCAGCTTGGGCGGTACCTTCGCCAGGCCCGCGAGGCGGCCGGGATCACCTTCGAGGCGGCGGCGGGGCAACTGGAGGTGCACCGCACGACGCTGTACCGGATCGAGCAGGGCAAGAACGCCGTCCGGGCCATGAACGTGGCCAACATGTGCCGGCTGTACGGCTGCACGGACGAGCTGACCCAGGCCCTGATGAGCCTTGCCCGGGAGACCAACTCGCGGGGCTGGTGGCAGTCCTACGGGGACGCCGTGCCCACCTGGTTCGAACTGTACGTGGGGCTGGAGGCCGCAGCCGACACCCTGCGGCATTACGAACTGAACCTCATCCCGGGCCTGCTCCAGACTCCCGCCTACGTGGCGGCCGTCATGCGAACCGAGCCCGGCCGGCGACCCGAGGACGTGGAGAAGGCCGTCGCCATGCGGCTGGAGCGCCAGAAGCTGCTGGCGCGTTACCTCCCGTCCGCCCCAGAGCTGACGGCGATCATCGCCGAGCACGTCTTGCGGGCCCGCCTACCGGGGCAGGCGATGGCGGAGCAGCTTGACCACCTGATTGGTGTAGGCAGGGCCGGGACGGCCGCGATCCGCGTGCTGCCGGCGGCGACCGGCCCACACCTGGCCTCGCCGGCTGGCTCGTTCGTAATCCTGGGCTTCCCGGCCCGCAACGGCAACGGCGATCGAGAGCCAACGACCGTTTACTGCGAGTCACTGACCGGTGCGTTGTACCTGGACAAGCCGGCCGAGGTCGCCGCGTACGAACGGGCCTGGAAGTCGCTAGAAGCTCTGGCGCTGGATGAGAGAGAATCGGAGAAAGTGATGCAGTCGATCAGGGGGAGCGGTCACCATGAGTGATCTCACGGGCGCCATCTGGCGCAAGAGCACGCGGAGCGGTGGTAACGGCGGTAACTGCGTCGAGGTTGCCGACAACCTGCCCAACGTGGTCGGCGTGCGCGACAGTAAGGACCCGGCCGGGCCTGCCCTGACGTTCTCTCGCGAGGTCTGGCGGGAGTTCATTGAGGACGTCAAGGCAAACCACTGAGCCAGAAGCAGAAAGTCCCCCGCCTTTATGGCGGGGGACTTTCTGCGGCGCGGAGCTGGACCAGTTCGGATCAGGCGGTGGGTTCGGCGATGCAGGCGGTGCCGACCCGGCGGAAGCCGACGCGGGCGTAGACGCGGGCGATGTCGTCGCTGCCGGCGGAGAGGAAGACGGTGGTGACGCCGTCGGCGAGCAGGCGGCGGGCCAGGGCGGCGGTGAGGGTGGCGGCGTAGCCGCGGCGGCGGGCGGCGGGGAGGGTGGCGACGCCGACGATCTCGGCGGCGCTGTCGAGGGCTTGGGCGTAGCCGCTGGCGACGGCGCCCTCGCCGGGCACCTCGACGAGCGCGGAGACGGCGCGCCCGTCGAGATGGCGTTGGCGTTCGTGGGCCAGGCCGGCCCCGGTGGGCTCGGCGAGCGCGGCGTCGCGCTCGTCGGGGCCCTCGGCGGCGCGGGCGGTGCCGGGTGCGGCGAAGCCGACGGCCGCCACAGCGCGGCGCGCGGCCACGTCGGCGGGGAACGCCGGGGCGGCCGGGTCCAGCAGGCGCACCGGAACGTCCGTCGCGGCGGGCAGGGCGTCCGGGTCGAGCACCAGCAGCGGGGCCTCGAGCACGACCAGGCCGGCGGAGCGGGCCACGGCGAGCAGGTCGGGGTGCAGGTCGTGGACCCATTCGAACGCCTCGGGCAGGCCCAGTTCGCGCTGCCGGGCGCGGACTGCCATAATGTCCGCCGCATCAGGTATGGCCGTTCGGCTCGCTGGTCGGGCGTAGAACGGCCAGCTCGGTCCTTCGTTCACGAACAGCAGCAGCGAGCCGAAGTCCTCCACCCGCGCGCGGTCCCGCGGTGCCGCGTCGTAGAAGGTCTCCAGTCGCGAAAGTAGCGCACCCGTCGTGCCCGAGTCGCTCATCGCGCGAGGATACCGGGCCGATTCGGGCCGCCGGGTGGGTGCCGGGTCCATGTGATTCTTTCGTGGTGGCGGGCCACCCGCAGCCTTAACGTACACTCAGTACCCCCCAGGGCCGACGTCGTCCCGACCCCCCGTAGTCACAAATCGACGTCAGGAGGCCAGGTGGCTTTCCCGTATCCCCAGGGGCTGTACGACCCGGCGACCGAACGCGACGCCTGCGGCGTCGCCTTCGTCGCCGACCTGCACGGCCGGCGCTCGCACGACGTGGTCGCCAAGGGGCTGGCCGCGCTGCGCCGGCTGGACCACCGGGGCGCGCGGGGCGCCGAGCCGGACACCGGCGACGGCGCCGGCATCCTGATTCAGGTTCCGGACGCGTTCTACCGCTCGGTCGTGCCCTTCCCGCTGCCGCCGGCGGGGCGGTACGTGACGGGCCTGGCGTTCCTGCCCGGCGACGCGGCGCGGCGCGGCCGCGCGGTCCGGGTGCTGGAGAAGTACGCGCTGGTGGAGGGCGCCGAGATCCTGGGCTGGCGGGACGTGCCGGTCGAGCCGGCGGGGCTGGGCGAGACCGCCGAGCGGGCCCGCCCGCTGATCCGCCAGGTGTTCCTGGCCGCGTGCGACCTGGCCACCGGGGAGCCGCTGGAGGGCATCGCACTGGAGCGGGTGGCCTTCTGCGTGCGCAAGCAGGCCGAGCGGGAGACCCGCGAGCGGGGTGTGCCGCTGTACTTCCCGTCGCTGTCCGGCCGGACCATGGTCTACAAGGGCATGCTGACCCCGGACCAGCTTCCCGGCTTCTTCCCCGACCTGCGGGACGAGCGGGTGGCGAGCGCGATCGCGCTGGTGCATTCCCGGTTCTCCACGAACACGTTCCCGTCCTGGCCGCTGGCCCACCCGTACCGGCTGATCGCGCACAACGGCGAGATCAACACGATCCGCGGCAACCGGAACTGGATGAACGCCCGGGAGGCGCTGCTCGCGTCGGCGACCATCCCGGGCAGCCTCCGGCGGATCCTGCCGGTCTGCACGCCGGACGCCTCCGACTCGGCGAACTTCGACGAGGTCCTGGAGTTGCTGCACCTGGCCGGGCGCGGCCTGCCGCACGCGGTCCTCATGATGATCCCGCAGGCGTGGGAGAACGACCCGCACATGGAGCCGGCGAAGCGGGCGTTCTACCGCTTCCATGCCAGCCTGATGGAGCCGTGGGACGGGCCGGCGTCGGTGGCGTTCTCCGACGGCTCGATCGTCGGCGCGGTGCTGGACCGCAACGGCCTGCGCCCGGGCCGCTGGTGGCTGACCGCGGACGGCCTGGTCGTGCTGGGCAGCGAGGCCGGCGTGCTGGACCTGGACCCGGCGACCGTGGTGCGCAAGGGCCGCCTCCAGCCGGGCCGGATGTTCCTGGCCGACACGGCAACCGGCCGGATCGTCGAGGACGACGAGATCAAGGCGGAACTGGCCGCCGCCGAGCCGTACGGGGACTGGCTGCGCGCCGGGCTGATCCACCTGGCCGACCTGCCCGAGCGCGAGCACATCGGCTACCCGCACGACTCGGTGCAGCGCCGGCAGCAGACCTTCGGGTACACCGAGGAGGAGCTGAAGATCTTCGTCGAGCCGATGGCGCGCACCGGCGCGGAGCCGATCGGTTCGATGGGTACCGACACGCCGATCTCGCCGCTGTCCCGCCGCCCGCGGCTGCTGTACGACTACTTCCACCAGCTGTTCGCGCAGGTGACCAACCCGCCGCTGGACGCCATCCGGGAGGAGCTGATCACCAGCCTGGCCAGCACGATCGGCCCGGAGGGGAACCTGCTGAAGCCGGGTCCGGCCAGCTGCCGGCAGATCCTGCTGCCGTACCCGGTCATCGACAACGACGAGCTGGCCAAGATCCTCTCGATCGACGAGGACGGCGACCTGCCCGGCTTCAAGGCGGTCCGGGTCTCCGGCCTGTACCGGCTGCGCGACGGCGGGGCGGGGCTGCGCGCCCGGCTGGTCGAGATCTGCCGGCACGTCTCCGAGGCGATCGAGGACGGGGTGCGGATCCTGGTCCTGTCCGACCGGGATTCCACCGCCGACCTGGCGCCGATCCCGTCGCTGCTGCTGACCGCGGCGGTGCACCAGCACCTGATCCGGGAGCAGACCCGCACCCAGGTCGCCCTGATCGTGGAGTCCGGCGACTGCCGGGAGGTGCACCACGCGGCGGTGCTGCTCGGGTACGGCGCGGCGGCGGTGAACCCGTACCTGGCGTTCGAGTCGGTGGAGGATCTGATCGCCACCGGCGCCCTGCCGGGCGTCGAGCCGGCGACGGCGATCCGCAACTACGTGAAGGCGCTCGGCAAGGGCGTTCTGAAGATCATGTCCAAGATGGGCATCTCGACCGTCTCGTCGTATCGCGGGGCGCAGGTGTTCGAGGCGGTCGGCCTGGACCCGCAGCTCGTCGAGCGGTACTTCGCCGGCACCTCCAGCAAGATCGGCGGGGTGGGGCTGGACGGCGTGCACGCCGAGATCGCCGCCCGGCACGCCAAGGCGTACCCGGCCAACGACGCCGAGCGCAGCCACCGCCGGCTGGAGGTGGGCGGCGAGTACCAGTGGCGCCGCGAGGGCGAACTGCACCTGTTCAACCCCGAGACGGTGTTCCTGCTCCAGCACGCCACCCGCAGCGGCCAGTACGACGTGTTCCGCAGGTACACGGCGAAGGCGGACGCGCTGGCCGCGGCGGCCGGCTCGCTGCGCGGTCTGTTCGAGTTCCGCACCCGGGGGCAAAAGCCGATCCCGCTGGACGAGGTGGAGCCCGCCGGGTCGATCGTGCGCCGGTTCGCGACCGGTGCCATGTCGTACGGGTCGATCTCGGCGGAGGCGCACGAGACGCTCGCGATCGCGATGAACCGGCTGGGCGGCCGGTCCAACACCGGCGAGGGCGGCGAGGACCCGGAGCGGCTGTACGACCCGCACCGGCGCTCGTCGGTCAAGCAGATCGCCAGCGGGCGGTTCGGCGTCACCGCCGAGTACCTGGTGAACGCGGACGACCTGCAGATCAAGATGGCCCAGGGTGCCAAGCCCGGCGAGGGCGGCCAGTTGCCGGGCTACAAGGTCTGGCCGTGGATCGCCCGGACCCGGCACGCCACGCCGGGGGTCGGGCTGATCTCGCCGCCGCCGCACCACGACATCTACTCCATTGAGGACCTGGCCCAGCTGGTGCACGACCTGAAGTGCGTGAACCCGCGCTCGCGGGTGCACGTGAAGCTGGTCTCCGAGGTCGGCGTGGGCACGGTGGCGGCCGGCGTGGCGAAGCTGCGCGCGGACGTGGTCCTGATCTCCGGGCACGACGGGGGCACCGGCGCCTCCCCGCTGAACTCGCTCAAGCACGCCGGCACGCCGTGGGAGCTGGGCCTGGCCGAGACGCAGCAGACGCTGCTGCTGAACGGGCTGCGGGACCGGATCACGGTGCAGGTGGACGGGCAGCTCAAGACCGGCCGGGACGTGGTGATCGCCGCGCTGCTCGGCGCGGAGGAGTTCGGCTTCGCCACCGCGCCGCTGATCGTCTCCGGCTGCGTCATGATGCGGGTCTGCCACCTGGACACCTGCCCGGTCGGCATCGCCACGCAGAACCCGGTGCTGCGTGAGCGGTTCACCGGGCGGCCCGAGTTCGTGGAGAACTTCTTCCTGTTCCTGGCCGAGGAGGTGCGGGAGTACCTGGCCCGGTTGGGCCTGCGCGGCATCGACGAGGCGGTGGGCCGGGTCGACCTGCTGGACACCCGGCCGGCGGTGGAGCACTGGAAGGCCCGGGGCATGGACCTGTCCCCGGTGCTGCACCTGCCGGAACTGCCCGAAGGGGCGGCCCTGCGCAAGGTGCGGGAGCAGGACCACGGACTGCGCTTCGCGCTGGACAACGAGCTGCTGGAGATCGCCGCGCCGGCGCTGGCCGACGGCACACCGGTGCGCGCCGCGGTCGCGGTGCGCAACGAGCACCGCAGCGTCGGCGCGATGCTCGGCGGCGAGGTGGCCCGCCGCTACGGCGGGGCGGGCCTGCCCGACGGCACGATCGAGGTGACCCTCAACGGCACCGCCGGCCAGTCGTTCGGCGCCTTCCTGCCGGGCGGGGTCACGCTGCGGCTGCACGGTGACGCCAACGACTACGTCGGCAAGGGCCTGTCCGGCGGGCGGCTGGTGGTCCGCCCGGCCGCCGCCGCGCCGTTCGCCGCCGAGGACCAGATCATCGCCGGCAACACCATCCTGTACGGGGCGACCGGCGGCGAGCTGTTCCTGCGGGGGCGGGTCGGCGAGCGCTTCGCGGTGCGCAACTCGGGCGCGGTCGCGGTCGTGGAGGGGGTCGGTGACCACGGCTGCGAGTACATGACCGGCGGCACGGTGGCGGTGCTCGGCCCGACCGGGCGCAACTTCGCCGCCGGCATGTCCGGCGGGACGGCGTTCGTCTGGCGGCTCGACCCGCACCGGGTGAACACCGAACTGGTCGGCCTGGAGCCGGTCTCGGAGCAGGACGCGGTGACCCTGCGCGCGCTGGTCGAGCGGCATTTCGCCGAGACCGGCTCGGCGGTGGCCGAGCGGCTGCTCACCCGGTGGCCGGCGGCGGTCACCGAGTTCACCGCGGTGGTACCGCGGGATTACAAGCGAGTCATGGAGGCGATGCGGGCCGCCGAAGCCGCCGGCCGGGACGTCGACACGGCAGTGATGGAGGCGGCACGTGCCTGACCCGAACGGCTTCCTGCGGTATCCCCGGCGCCTGCCGGCCCGCCGGCCGGTCCCGGTGCGCATCCGGGACTGGAAGGAGGTGTACCCGGCGGCCACCGACGAGTTGATCCGCGAGCAGGCCACCCGCTGCATGGACTGCGGCATCCCGTTCTGCCACGAGGGCTGCCCGCTCGGCAACCGGATCCCGGACTGGAACGACCTGGTCCGCACGGACGCGTGGGCGTTCGCCAGCGAGGCCCTGCACGCGACGAACAACTTCCCGGAGTTCACCGGCCGGCTGTGCCCGGCGCCGTGCGAGGCCGCCTGCGTGCTCGGCATCGGGTCCGACCCGGTCGCCATCAAGCAGGTCGAGGTGGAGATCAGCAACCGGGCGTTCGCCCGCGGGTACGTCCGGCCGCGGCCGGCGCCGGAGCGTTCCGGCCGGTCGGTGGCGGTGGTCGGTTCCGGCCCCGCCGGGTTGGCCGCCGCCCAGCAGCTCGCCCGCGCCGGTCACGCCGTGACCGTGTACGAGCGCGACGACGCGATCGGCGGGCTCATGCGGTACGGCATCCCCGACTTCAAGCTGGAGAAGCAGCACATCGACCGGCGCCTCGACCAGTTGGCCGCGGAGGGCGTGGTGTTCCGCACGTCCGTGAACGTCGGCGTGGACGTCACCGGCGAGCAGCTGCGCGCCGACCACGACGCGGTGCTGCTGGCCTGCGGCGCGCTCGCCGGCCGGGACGCGCCCGAGACGCCGGGGCGCTCGCTGCGCGGCGTGCACCTGGCGATGGCGCACCTGGTGGCGGCGAACCGGGCGGTGAGCGGGCGCGCCGCCGGCCCGCCGGCCATCGACGCGGCCGGCCGGCACGTGGTCATCATCGGCGGCGGCGACACGGCGGCGGACTGCCTCGGCGTCGCGCACCGCCAGGGCGCCGCCGGCATCCACCAGCTCGACCTGTACCCGGAGCCGCCGCAGGCCCGGGACGGCGCCCGCGACCCGTGGCCCACCTGGCCCTGGGTGCTGCGCACCTACCCGGCGCACGAGGAGGGCGGCGACCGCCTGTTCGCCGTCGCGGTGCGGGAGTTCGTGGATGACGGCACCGGCCGGGTCCGGGCCGTGCGCGTCGCCGAGGTCGGCGTCGAGAAGGTGGCCGGGCGCCGGGTCGTCACCGTGGCACCGGGTACCGAGCGGGAGCTCCCGGCGGACCTGGTGCTGCTGGCCATCGGCTTCGAGGGCACCGAGGACCAGCCGCTGCTGGCCCAGCTCGGTGTGGTCCGCAACCGGGCGGGCGCGGTGGACGCCGCCCCGGACTGGCGGGCCGCCGACGGCGTGTTCGTCGCGGGGGACATGCACCGCGGCGCGTCGCTGATCGTGTGGGCGATCGCGGAGGGGCGCGCCGCCGCGGCGGCGATCCACTCGTACCTGGGCGGGGTGGGTTCGCTCCCCACCCCGCTGGACCCGTCCGCCCGCCCGCTCACCGCGACCTGCTGATCGGCTCGGCCGCCCCGCCCGGCGACCGCGGGGCGGGGCGCCGCGCGGCGGCGGCACCCGGGCCCCCGGGCCCGCGTGCTGCGCTGGCCCGCGCCCGCTGCCCGCGCCCGCGCCCGCCGCCGATTCGCCCAAGTACTTCCATAGATTTAATTGTTTCGATAGCATTACCCGGCAGTAACCCCCGCACCCTCTCGGCCACGCGCGCGGCCACGAGGCGATCCCCGTCGCCCCTCGTGGAGGTGGTCCATGCCGCTTCGCCCGCTGGTCCGCGCCGTCCTCGCGCTGACCCTGACCGCCGCCGGCAGCCTCGCCGCCGTCCTGGTTACCACCGCACCCGCGCAGGCCGCCCTGGCCGACCGCTACGTCGCCCTCGGCGACTCCTACTCCTCCGGCGTCGGCGCCGGCTCGTACGACGGGTCGGGCTGCACGCGCAGTTCGGTCGCGTACGGCCCGCTGTGGGCCGCGAACCACAGCTCGCCGTCGTTCGCGTTCGCCGCGTGCAGCGGGGCGACGACCGACGACGTGCTCGCCGGCCAGCTCTCCTCGATCACGTCGGCCACCACCCTCGTCACCATCACGATCGGCGGCAACGACGCCGGCTTCGTGGCCGTCGTCGGCACCTGCCAACTGGCCACCGACGACGCCTGCCGGGCCGCCGTGGCGACCAGCACGGCGTACGCCAGCACGATCCTGCCCGGCCGGCTCGACCGCACGTACGCGGCCGTCAAGAGCCGCGCGCCGGGCGCCCGGCTGGTGGTGCTCGGGTACCCGCGGCTGTTCGAGACGGGCAGCGCCGGTTGCGGCCTGCTCGGGATGAGCGTGGCCAAGCGGCAGGCGCTGAACACCGGCGCGGACACGCTCGCCACGGTGATCCGGTCCCGGGCCGCGGCGGCCGGCGCGACGTTCGTGGACGTGCGCTCGATTTTCGCCGGCCACGGGGTGTGCGGCTCGTCCCCGTGGATCAATGGGATCACCGCGCTGACCGGAGCCTTCCACCCGAACGCCACCGGGCAGCGTTCGGGCTATCTGGCCGCCCTGACCGCCGCCGTCGGATAGCCGCGGTTCCATGACCGCCCGCCCCGGCCGGGGCGGGCGGTCGCGCGTCCGGCACGGCGCCTTCGCCCGGGAGGTCCCCGGCTCACACCGCCCTGGTTAAGCTGTCTCGCGAGCGGCCGACGATGCCCGCCCGGGCCCTGGTGGATGAGAGGGGTCGGCCCCGGCGCCGGCCCGGAGGAGACTAGCCTGATGGGCGTGACACGGCGCGCGAAAATCGTCTGCACCATCGGCCCCGCGACGTCCTCCCCGGAACGCCTGCGCGCCCTGGTCGAAGCGGGCATGGATGTGGCCCGGCTGAACTTCAGCCACGGCTCCCACGCCGACCACGAGCAGGTGTACCGGGGGGTTCGCGCCGCCGCCCAGGCGACCGGTCGCGCCGTCGGCATCCTGGCCGACCTGCAGGGCCCGAAGATCCGGTTGGGCCGGTTCGCGAACGGGCCCGTCGACTGGCGCACCGGCGATTCGGTGGTCATCACGAGCGAGGAGGTCGTCGGCACCGCCGAGCGCGTCTCCTGCACGTACAAGAAGCTGCCGCAGGAGGTGAAGGTCGGCGACCGCCTGCTGATCGACGACGGCAAGGTGGCGGTCGAGGTCACCGAGGTCGACGGCCCGGACATCCGGTGCCTGGTCATCGAGGGCGGCCCGGTCTCCAACAACAAGGGCGTCTCGCTGCCGAACGTGGCGGTGAGCGTGCCCGCCATGTCCGATAAGGACACCGAGGACCTGCGTTTCGCGCTGCGCCTGGGCGTGGACCTGGTGGCCCTGTCGTTCGTCCGCTCGCCGGAGGACATCAAGCAGGTGCACGCGGTCATGGACGAGGAGGAGCGGCGCCGCCCGGTCCTGGCGAAGATCGAGAAGCCGGAGGCGGTCGAGGCCCTGGAGTCGATCGTCGACGCCTTCGACGGCATCATGGTGGCCCGCGGCGACCTGGGCGTCGAGCTGCCGCTGGACCAGGTTCCGCTGGTGCAGAAGCGAGCCGTCCAGCTCTCCCGGGACTACGCGAAGCCGGTCATCGTGGCGACCCAGATGCTCGACTCGATGATCGAGAACTCCCGCCCGACCCGCGCCGAGGCGTCCGACGTGGCGAACGCGGTGCTGGACGGCGCGGACGCGGTGATGCTGTCCGGGGAGACCAGCGTCGGCAAGTATCCGATCCTCACGGTCAGCACGATGGCGAAGATCGTCGAGACGACCGAGGCGGGCTCGCTGCACGTGCCCCGGCTCCAGCACGACCCCCGCACCCGGGGCGGCGCGCTGACCGTGGCCGCGTCCCAGATCGCCCGCAACACCGGCGCGATCGCGCTGGTGGCGTTCTCGCAGACCGGCGACACCGTGCGCCGCCTGTCCCGGCTGCACTGCGAGCTGCCGCTGCTGGCGTTCACCCCGGTCGCCGAGGTCCGCGACCAGCTCGCGCTCTCCTGGGGTACCGAGGCGTTCCTGGTGCCGTTCGTGCAGCACACCGACGACATGTTCCGCCAGGTGGACCACGCGATGCTGGGCCTGGGCCGCGGCAAGCCCGGCGACTACGTGGTCGTGGTGGCGGGCAGCCCGCCGAACGCCCCCGGCTCCACCAACACCCTGCGCGTCCACCAGCTCGGCTCGCTGGTGGACCCGGCGTCGGTCCGCCCGCTGAGCGCGTGAGCCGTAGCGGTCCCGGCGCCCCCGGTCCGGTGGTCGGTCAGGCCGCCGTCGACCAGCTCCTGGAGGTGCTGGACCTGCGGCAGATCGGGGCGATGACGTTCGTCGGGATCAGCCCGGAGATCGGCCCGCAGCGGGTCTTCGGCGGCCAGGTCGCCGGGCAGGCGCTGGTCGCCGCCGGTCGCACGGTCGACCCGGAGCGCCACGTCCACTCGCTGCACGGGTACTTCGTGCGCGGCGGCGATCCCAGCGAGCCGATCGAGTACGCGGTGGAGCGGGTCCGGGACGGCCACTCCTTCTCGGTGCGCCGCTCGGTGGCGCTCCAGCAGGGCAAGCCGATCTTCTTCATGTCGGCCTCGTTCCACCGGGCCGAGCAGGGCCTGGACCACCAGGCGCCGACCCCGCGGGACGTGCCCCCGCCCGAGGACGTCCCCACGATGGCCGACCGGCTCGCCCGGTACCCGGAGCGGCTGGGTCTCTGGGCGATCATTCCGCGCCCCATCGACGCCCGCTACGTCGGCGAGCCCGGCTGGGTCGCGCCCGGCGACCGGCCCGCCCAGGCGCACCAGCGGGTGTGGATGCGCATCGACGGCAAGCTCCCCGACGACCCGCTGCTGCACGCCTGCGCGCTCACCTACGCCTCCGACCTGACCCTGCTCGACTCGGTGCTGTCGGTGCACGGCGAGGTGTGGGGTCCGGGCGGCGTCGTCGGCGCCAGCCTCGACCACGCGCTGTGGTTCCACCGCCCGTTCCGCGCCGACGAGTGGTTCCTCTACGACTGTTGGAGCCCGTCGGCGTCCGGGGCGCGGGGCCTGGCCACCGGCCGCATGCTTACCCGCGACGGCCGGCACATCGCCAGCGCGGTGCAGGAGGGCCTGCTGCGCAAGGTGGGTGCCGGACCGGAGCGGTGATCTCCGGGAGATACTGACCGCATGCGTCTCTCCGCCCGGGTCGACTATGCCCTGCGTGCCGTCGTGGAACTCGCCGCCGCCGGCGCCTCGGCGGCGGCGCCGGGCGCCCCGGCCGGCGGTGGGCCGCGGCGCGCGCCGATGACCGCCGAGCAGATCGCCCGCGCCCAGGACGTCCCGCCGAAGTTTCTCGAGAGCATCCTGTTGCAACTGCGCCGGGGCGGCATCGTCCAGGCCCAGCGCGGCCCGGAGGGCGGGTACTGGCTGGCCCGCCCGCCGGCCGAGATCACGCTCGCCGACATCATCCGGGTCGTGGACGGCCCGCTCGCCAACGTCCGGGGCCAGCGCCCCGAGGATCTCGGCTACCGCGGCGCCGCCACCGCCCTCCAGGACGTGTGGATCGCCCTGCGCGCGAGCGAGCGGGAGATCCTCGAACTGGTCACGGTCGCCGACGTGGCCGCCAACGATCTCCCCGAGCGGGTCCGTACCCTCGCCGCCGACCCCGATGCCTGGGTCTGACCGCGCCGTCGGATCAGCCCCGGCGGACGCGTAGCAGTTCGCCGACCGACCACGCCTGGAAGGGGCATCCGGTGGCGGAGTGCGGCGGCCGGCCGTCCGCCGTCTCGGAGATCGAGCCCAGGCCGAACTCGCCGAGATGCGCTTCGAGCCCGGCGAACGGCTCGCCGGGCGCCAGGCCGGCCTTCCGTCGGACGTCCGCGTACGGGCCGACCAACCAGGGCCACACCGTGCCCATGTGGTAGGCGGCGTCCCGTTCCGCCGGGGCGCCCCGGTGGCTGCCCAGGTATCCGGGCTCGCCGGGGGCCAGGCTGCGCGGGCCGAGCGGCGTCAGCAGGCCGGCCTCGACGGCCCGCAGGGCGGCCGGTTCGGGGGGCAGCGGCGCGTACGGCAGCGACCAGGCGAGTAGCTGGTTGGGGCGCAGCGAGTCGTCCGGGTGCCGCTCGTCCCCGCCGCCGAGCGGGTACGGCTGCGGTGGCGCGTCGAGCACGTCGTACAGCCAGCCCGAGGGCGCCGGGAAGCGGCGCCGGAAGGCGGCGCGGGCGGCGCGGTGCGCGTCCACGGCGGCGCCGGGCTCCCCGCCGACCCGCTCGGCGAGCGCGCCCACCGCCGCCAGCGCGTTCACCCACAGCGCGTTGACCTCGACCGGTTTGCCCGCCCGGGGCGTCACCGGCACCCCGTTGACCCGGGCGTCCATCCAGGTGAGCGCCACGCCGGCGGCGCCGGAGTCGAGCAGGCCGTCGGCCGGGTCCACCTGGATGCCGTACCGGGTGCCCTTGAGGTGCGCGTCGACCACCCTCCGCAGGGCGGGCAGCAGGTCGGCGGCCAGGTCCGTGTCGCCGGTGGCCGCCACGTGCCGCTCCACCGCGTGCACGAACCACAGCGTCGCGTCCACGGTGTTGTACTCGGTGTGCCCCGTATCCGCCGTGTTGGCCAGCATCCCCTCCGACAGCGTGGCCGCGTACCCGCGCAGCAGTTCCCGCCCCTGGGCGGCGCGCCCCGTGGTCAGGAACAGCCCCTCGTACGCGATCATCGTGTCCCGCGACCAGGCGCCGAACCACGGGTACCCGGCGACGACGTCCGGCCCGGCCGGCGTGGTGACCACGAACGCGTCGGCGGCCAGGGCGAGGGTGGCGTCCACCGGGTCGGCGGGCCGGACGGCCGCCACCACCGTCCGGTTGCGTTCCTGCGCGGCGGCGACGACCCGGGTGGCGGGCGGGGGTGGGTCGGTCAGGTCGCCCGCCCAGGCCACCACCTCGACCGTCGCGCCGGGCTCGTCGAGGGTGGCGGTGAACCGGCCCGCGTACCACAGGTCCTCGACCGGGTTCAGCCCACGCTCCGCCTCCGCCCGGTGGTACGCGCCGTACCACCACTGCCCGGTCGGTTCCCACCCCGGCCCGCTGATCCGGTAGGCGTCCTCCACGGTGACGCCCCCGGCGGCGGGGGTGACCACCGGGGGTGGCCCGCCCGCGGTGCGCTCGCCGTGCGCGTCCCGCCAGGTGCACAGGGCGTCCAAGCCCAGCCGAACCTGGCCGCCGGCCAGCAGGCGGTGCACCACCGCGACCGCCGGCCGCCCGTGCACCGTCGCCAGTTCCCGCTCCAGCACCACGTCGCCGACCCGCCAGCGCCACCGGGGCAGCCCGTCCACCAGGTCGAAGCGCTCCAGGTGGATGTGGCCCCGCGGCTCGACCACGCCGTCCCGCCACTCGTGCACGCCGAGGCGCACCTGGGTGCCCGAGGGCAGGCGCAGCACCGGGTCCAGGGCGACCAGCCCCACGTGCCGCCGCGCCGGCACGTCACCGGCCGCGACCAGCAGCCCGTGGTACCGGCGGGAGAGCAGCCCGCCGACCGTGCCCATGGCGTACCCGCCGCAGCCGTCCGGCACGAGCCATTCCCGCGCGGCGCTCGCGGCGAGGTCCCCGCATACCTGCGGGCCGAAGCTGATTGGGATCATGGCTACCCTTCGTACAGACAGGCCGGCGCGACCAGTGCCGACGCAGAATGTCAGTGTGGTGGATCGGGCGCGCGGGACGGGGGCGACAGGCGGAATGGAGCGGTCTGCCGCGCCGGTCGGGGGCGCCGAGCGGGCGCGGCTGGCCGAGGCGGATGCCGGCGGGACGCCCTGGCGCTCGTGGGGCCCGTACGTCGCCGAGCGGGCCTGGGGCACGGTTCGCGAGGACTACAGCGAGTACGGCACCGCCTGGGACTACTTCCCGCACGACCACGCCCGCTCCCGGGCCTACCGGTGGAACGAGGACGGCATGGCGGGCGTCTGCGACGACCGGCAGACGTTCTGCTTCGGGCTGGCGCTGTGGAACGGTCAGGACCCCATCCTCAAGGAACGCATGTTCGGCCTGGGCGGCGACGGCGGCAACCACGGCGAGGACGCCAAGGAGTACTGGTGGTACCTCGACTCCACGCCCACCCACTCGTGGATGACCTGGCGGTACCACTACCCGCAGCGCGCCTTCCCGTACGACGAACTGGTCGCGGTCAACGCCGCGCGGGGGCGCGACGAGCCCGAGTACGAACTGGTGGACACCGGCGCGTTCGACGACGACCGGTACTGGGCGGTGACGGTCGACTACGCCAAGGCGGGCCCGACCGACCTGTGCGTCGAGATCACCGTGGCGAACCGGGCGCCCGGGGCGGCCACCCTGCACGTGCTGCCCACGCTGTGGTTCCGCAACACGTGGTCCTGGGGTCTGCCCGGGTGGGAGCGGAAGCCGGTGCTGACCGCCGAGGGTGGCCGGCTGGTGGGGCAGCACCGGGTGCTCGGCCAGTTGGTCCTCCAAGGCGATGACGCGGGGGGAGCGGCGGAGGGAGCGCCCACCCCGCTGGTCTGCGACAACGAGTCCAACGCCAGGCGCCTCTGGGGATACGACGGCGGCGCCCCGTACCCGAAGGACGGCATCAACGACCACGTCGTGAACGGTGCCGACACGGTCAACCCGGCGGGCGTGGGCACCAAGGGGGCGCTGCACTACCGCCTTACCGTGCCCGGCGGCGACAGTGTCAAGATCCGGCTGCGGCTCGCGGTCACCAGCCCGCCGCCGGGCACCGGGCAGGCGCCCGCCCTCGACCTCGGCGACGGCTTCGCCCGGGTCGTGGCCGACCGCCGCGCCGACGCGGACGAGTTCTTCGCCGACCTCATCCCCGCCGCCGCCAGCGAGCAGGAACGCCTGGTGGCCCGCCAGGCCATCGCCGGGCTGATGTGGGGCAAGCAGTTCTACCACTTCGACGTGGCGCGCTGGCTGGACGGCGACCCGGCCGGCGCGCCACCCCCCGCCGGCCGCCGGCACGGGCGCAACAGCGCCTGGTGGCACATGAACAGCTTCGACGTCATCTCCATGCCGGACCCGTGGGAGTACCCCTGGTACGCCGCCTGGGACCTGGCGTTCCACTGCGTGACCATCGCCCGGGTGGACCCCGGCTTCGCCAAGGCGCAACTGCTGTTGCTGCTGCGCGAGTGGTACCTGCACCCCAACGGGCAGATCCCGGCGTACGAGTGGGCGTTCGGCGACGTGAACCCGCCGGTGCACGCCTGGGCGGCGCTGCGGGTCTTCGAGATCGACGGCGGCGGCGACCACGACTTCCTCAAGCGGGTCATGCACAAGCTGCTGCTGAACTTCACCTGGTGGGTCAACCGCAAGGACACCGGCGGCAACAACGTCTTCGAGGGCGGCTTCCTCGGGCTGGACAACGTCGGCCCGTTCGACCGGTCCGCCGCCCTGCCCGTCGCCGGCGTGCTGGAGCAGTCCGACGGCACCGGTTGGATGGCCATGTACGCGCTGAACATGCTGGACATGGCGGTGACCCTGGCCCAGCACGACCACACCTACACGGACCTGGCGACGAAGTTCCTCGAGCACTTCAGCTACATCGCCGCCGCCGCGTACGAGCAGGGCCTGTGGGACCCCGAGGACGCCTTCTTCCACGACGTGCTGCGCCTGCCCGACGGCAGCAGGGTCCCGCTGAAGGTCCGTTCCGTGGTGGGCCTGCTCCCGCTGTGTGCCACCACCACGCTGTCCTCCCGGCAACTGGCCCGGATGCCGGAACTGGCCGCCCGGCTGCGCTGGTTGCTCACCAACAAGCCCGAGTACCGGGACGTCATCGGCGCCCGCCGGGTCTCGGCGCAGGGCTGGACCCAGCGCCTGCTGGCCATGGTCGGCCCGGAGCAACTGGTGCGGATCCTCGCCCGCATGCTGGACAAGGACGAGTTCCTCTCACCGTACGGGCTGCGCACCCTCTCCCGCCGCCACCTGGACAAGCCGTTCACCGTGCACCTCGGCGGCGCCGACTTCACCGTCGGGTACGAGCCGGCGGAGTCCACCAGCGGCCTGTTCGGGGGCAACTCCAACTGGCGCGGTCCGATCTGGATGCCGGTCAACTACCTGCTCATCGAGGCGTTGCGCCGGTTCGCCGGGTTCTTCGGCGACGACCTCACCGTCGAGTACCCGGCCCGCTCCGGCCAGAAGCACACCCTCACCGAGGTCGCCGACGACCTGTCCCGCCGCCTGGTCTCGATGTTCCTGCCCAACCGGTGGGGCTGGCGCCCCATCTACGGCATCTGCGACCTGTTCCAGACCCACCCGGACTGGCGCGACCTGATCGCCTTCCCCGAGTACTTCCACGGCGACAACGGTGCCGGCCTCGGCGCCTGGCACCAGACCGGGTGGACCGCCCTCGTCGTCGACCTGATCTTCACCATCCACCGCCCCGGGGACCCGTGACCCCGCCGGCGCGGGCACCGGTCACGGTTGCCCGGCGCGCGGGCGGGTGGCCAGGGCGAGCAGCGAGCCGCCGCCGTCCAGCGGGCTGGCCGGGCCGTACTTGCGGCGGAACAGGTCGCGCACGCGCGGGGCCCGGCTCTGCGGGATGACCTCCATGGCGAGCCGGTCCTCGCCCCGGTCGAAGCCGCGGACCCGGCTGCACAGGCGCAGCAGCGGGTCGGCGGTCTGCAACCGGTACAGCTCCTCGACGATCTCCCGGGCGGCCACGTACAGCACGCCGTCGTGCACCACGTACTCCTGCGAGGTGGAGAGGAAGCCGAAGTCCGGCACGGCCAGGTCGAGCGAGAGCCGGAAGTACTCGTCCAGCGAGACGGTGTCCACGTCGTGCCAGATCAGCTCGAACTGCTCGTCAACGAACTGGGCCAGGCGCGAGCTCATGTTGGTCTCGTAGTGCTTGATGTCGCTGCCGACCCAGTTGCCCATCGGGAAGAACGAGCTGATCGCCCGGGCGTCCCAGCGGTACATGCGGGCCGGCGGGAGCAGCGAGTAGACGCGGATCTCCAGGTGCGCCGCGACGCGGTCGGGCAGGCCGGCGCGCAGCCGCCAGAATTCCTGGAGTACCTCGCTGATGACCCGGGCCACGTCGAACTGGTTGTCCAGGTCCCGGGAGCGCTGCTCGGCGGCCTTGCTGTCCGGGTCGAGGACGAGGATCTGGATGCGCACCCCCCGCTCGGCGGCGGCGCGCAGCCCGTCGAGGAAGCGGGCCCGCCACGGGTGGTCCATGACGTACGGCCAGGCGCCGAGGATGCGCAGGTGGTAGGCGGCCGTGTCGACGCCGGTGAGGAACATCTTGTACGGGAACTCGGAGTGGATCACCTCCTCGGGGGTGCGGGAGCGCTCGATCAGCGGCTCCAGCACCAGCACCGTGGCGACCACGCCGAGGAAGCTGGCGCCGAGGTTGACCAGGATCTCCGCGTACCGGTCGAGGGCGGGCACGAACGAGGCCTGGAGCAGCGCCACCGAGACGACCAGGACGGCGGCGAGGGCGGCGACGAACCGGCGGCGGCGCCAGAGCCGGCGCAGGTGGGTGGCGACGGGGCCGCGGACCCGCGGGACGCCCTCGCCGTCGCCGAGACTCGTCACGCCCACCCCCCGTCCTGCCCGGTGTCGTCCCAGCATCGGTGCCAGCGGTGGGGGCCGTCAATGCCCGGCAATGGGTCGGCGGCGGGCCGGGTGCCGCGACATGCAGCCCGGACAATGGCTGCCAAGGGCTTTTGGCGAACCCGTCCGATACTCAATGGGCGGGCGCCGGCGGTTACCCGGGCCGCGCCCGGTGGCGCACGGCGGAGGGGACCCGACGTAATTTGCGGGTCCCCTTCGTAATGCGCTCCGACGGCAGTGGTCAGCGCCGGTGTGCCTCCTCGTACGCCTCGACCACCTTGGCCGGGATCCGGCCGCGGTGCGACACCTCGTAACCGTTGTTGACCGCCCACTCGCGGATCGCCGCGGTCTGGTCCCGGTTCGCCCGGGTGGTGGCGGCGCCCCGGCTGCGGGCGACGGGGCGGTTGCTGCCGCCGACCCGGCCGACCCGGTTGCCCGCCTCGATGTACGGGTGCAGCGCGGCGCGCAACTTGTCCGCGTTCTTGTCGGACAGGTCGATCGTGTAGCCCACGCCGTCGAGCCCGAACTCGATCGTGTGATCGGCGGGCTTTCCGTCGATGTCATCGATCAGGCTGGTGATTACCTGCTTCGCCATCTTTCCCCGGCTTTCTGCGCACAGCGCGTTTCGCTTGATCGACAGCATGGCTCATCGGTGGTTGCGACGGCAACCATGACCAGCCTATGCGTCGGGAAATGTGAAATGCGTCGGCGGTCGCCGATACCGAACGCGACGCGTGTTGATACGCTGCGCTATTGAAATACGGGCTGACGGCCCGGTGGTGCCCCCGGTGGGACTCGAACCCACACTGTCGGAGGTTTGAGCTCCGTTCCTCTGCCGATTGGGATACAGGGGCTTCACGTTCACTCACGCGCTCCCGGCCGCAACGGTGCCGCAGCGGTTCAGGATCGCACCAGGATACCCACTACGCTGAGGGCTGCGGTACGCGGACCGAGCATGTTGGGGGTAAGGGTTGGTGGCCGAGACTGAGCCGGGCGTCCAGCGCCGGGTGCTGATCGCGGAGGACGAGGCGCTGATCCGCCTGGACCTGGCCGAGATGCTCGTCGAGGAGGGCTACGCGGTGGTCGGCGAGGCCGCCGACGGGGAGGCCGCCTGCGCGCTGGCCGAGGAGTTGCGCCCGGACCTGGTGATCATGGACATCAAGATGCCGGTCATGGACGGCCTGGCCGCGGCGGAGAAGATCGCCGAGAAGCGGCTCGCCCCGGTGGTGATCCTGACCGCGTTCAGCCAGCGGGATCTGGTCGAGCGGGCCCGCGCGGCGGGGGCGATGGCGTACCTGGTCAAGCCGTTCCAGAAGAGCGACCTGGTGCCGGCGATCGAGATCGCGCTGTCCCGGTTCTCCGAGGTGTCCGCGCTGGAGGCCGAGGTGGCGTCGCTGACCGACCGGCTGGCGACGCGCAAAGCGGTTGAGCGGGCCAAGGGCACGCTGATGACCACATACGGGATGAGCGAGCCGCAGGCGTTCAAGTGGATCCAACGCACCGCGATGGACCACCGGATGACGATGCGGGAGGTAGCCGACCGGATCCTCGCCGAGTCGCCCGGGGGCACCGCCCCCTCGCCGTCCTGAGCAGCGGTGTTGTCCGGGAACAACGGTTCGGTAACGGTCGTTCCGCGGGTTGTGACGCACGTTATGATCCCGCAGTCCTGACCTGAAACATCGGTGGTTCCAACCGAACCCGCCGCCCCCCACGAGGAGCACCATTGCGTAGAGCCGTGGTCATGCTCACGGCCTTTCTGGGCTGCCTGTTCGTCTCGCTCGGGCTCAGTGCGACGGGTGCGTCCGCCGCGGGCCAGGCGGTGCAGGGAACGTTGCGCAACAACGGAGATCCGGTCGCCGGCGTGACGATCGCCGTGACCGCGCAGGACGGCACGGCGATCGGGTCGGCGACGTCCGCGGCCGACGGCAAGTGGAGCGTCCCGGTCCCGGCCGGCGGCACCTACAAGGTCGACCTGGACGTCAGCACGCTCCCGGACGGGCTGAGCGTGACGAACGGCCGGCCGAGCCTGACGGTCACCGTGTTCGCCGACAACGTCCGGAACGTGATCTTTCCGCTCGGCCCGAAGGGAACCAGCAGCGGCCCGCCGCCGGACAGCGGCGTGAGCTTCTGGGACCGCACCCTCGACCTGCTCTACACCGGCGTGCACTTCGGGCTCACCATCGCGCTGGCGGCGCTCGGGCTCTCGCTGATCTTCGGCACGATGGGGCTGACCAACTTCTCCCACGGTGAACTGGTCACCTTCGGCGCGCTGATGGCGTTCCTCTTCAACTGGATCGTCGGCCTGCCGCTGGTGCTCGCGGCGGTGGTCGCCGTCGCGCTCGGCGGGCTCTTCGGCTACCTGCAGGACCTGGTCTTCTGGGGTTGGTTGCGACGACGCCGAACCGGGATCATCGGCATGATGATCATCTCGATCGGGCTGGCGCTGATGCTGCGCTACATCTACCTGTTCATGTTCCGCGGCTCCACCCAGCAGTTCCGGGAGTACGTGGCGCAGCCCGGCATGGATATCGGCCCGCTGTCGATCGCGCCGAAGAACCTCATCATGGACGGCGTGGCCATCCTGGTCCTGGTCGCGGTCTCGCTGGCGCTGGTGCTGACCCGGCTCGGCAAGGCCACCCGGGCGGTCGCCACCAACCCGGCGCTCGCCGCCGCGTCCGGCATCAACGTGGACCGCATCATCCGGCTGGTCTGGACGATCGGCGGCGCCCTCGCCGCGCTCAGCGGCGTGATGCTCGGCATCTTCCAGGGCATCAACTACCAGATGGGCTTCCAGATGCTCCTGCTGGTGTTCGCCGCGGTCACCCTCGGCGGCCTGGGCACCGCGTTCGGCGCCCTGATCGGCAGCCTCGTGGTCGGCATCGCCACCCAACTGTCCACGCTGTGGATCCCGGTGGAGTTGAAGAACGTCGGCGCGCTCGCCGTACTGATCATCATCATCCTGTTCCGGCCCCAGGGCATCCTGGGTCGCCGGGAGCGGATCGGCTGAGGGGAGGCGCCGTGGACTGGAACACCATCTTCAGTGTGACCGTCGAGTCGCTGATCAACCCGACGACGATCGTCTACGCGCTGGCCGCGATCGGCCTGAACGTGCACTTCGGGTACACCGGCCTGCTGAACTTCGGCCAGTCGGCGTTCCTCGGCGTCGCCGCGTACGGGCTGGCGATGTCGGTCGCCACGTACGGGCTGCCGTTCTTCGTCGGTATCCTCGTCGGCCTGGCCGGTGCGGTCGTGCTGGCCCTGCTGCTCGGCGTGCCCACCCTGCGCCTGCGCGCCGACTACCTGGCCATCGTCACGATCGCCGCGGCGGAGATCGTCCGCCTGCTGTTCCGGTCGGTCAGCCTCAGCAAGTGGACCGGCGGCTCGGACGGCCTCCAGCGGTTCTCCGACGACTTCTACTCCCGCAACCCGTTCACGACGGGCGTCAACCTCTGGCTGTTCAGCTTCGACCGCCGCGAACTGTGGGTGATGGTGGTCGGCTGGACCCTGGTGCTGATCGCCTCGCTCGTGGTGTTCCTGGCGATGCGCAGCCCGTGGGGGCGCGTCATCAAGGCCATCCGCGAGGACGAGGACGCGGTGCGCAGCCTGGGCAAGAACGTGTTCTCGTACAAGATGCAGTCGCTGGTCCTCGGCGGCGTGCTCGGCAGCCTGGGCGGCTTCGTGTTCGCCCTGAGCCGCGCGGCGGTGCAGCCGGACACGTTCGGCACCGAGTTCACCTTCTACATGTACGCGATCGTCATCCTCGGCGGCGCGGCCCGGGTGCTCGGCCCGATCCTCGGCGCGGCGCTGTTCTGGGTGCTGCTGAACTTCATCAACGCACTGCTGCCGGCGATGATCAGCGACGGCCTCATCCCCCGCTGGGTCATGGACGCCAACCAGGCGGGTGCCGTCGGGTACATCCTGGTCGGCGCCATCCTGATCCTGCTGCTGATCTTCCGGCCGCAGGGCATCCTCGGCGACAAGAGGGAGGTCATGCTCGATGCCCGCTGACGCCCCGCCCACCGTGGCCGCCGCCCGGGACTTCTCGAACGTCCCCCGCCAGCCCGGCGCCGCCAAGCCGGACCCGATCCTGGTCGCCGACGGCGTGGTCCGCCGGTTCGGCGGCCTCACCGCGGTGGACGTCGCCCACCTGGAGATCCAGCGCGGCTCGATCACCGCGCTGATCGGCCCGAACGGTGCCGGCAAGACCACCTTCTTCAACCTGCTCACCGGCTTCGACCGCCCGGACGCCGGCAACTGGCAGTTCAACGGGCAGCCGCTGGCCGGCGTGGCCCCGCACCTGGTGGCCCGGCGCGGCATGGTCCGCACGTTCCAGCTCACCAAGGCGCTGTCCCGGCTCACCGTGCTGGACAACATGCGGCTCGGCGCCACCGGCCAGCGCGGCGAGCGGTTCTGGCCGGGGCTGATCCCGGCGGTCTGGCGGGACCAGGAGCGGCTGATCACCGAGCGGGCCGAGGAACTGCTCGTCCGGTTCAAGCTGGACGCCAAGCGCGGCGATTTCGCCGGCAGCCTCTCCGGCGGCCAGCGCAAGCTGCTGGAGATGGCCCGCGCGCTCATGGTCGGCCCCGAGATGGTCATGCTCGACGAGCCGATGGCCGGCGTGAACCCGGCGCTGACCCAGTCCCTGCTCGGTCACGTGAAGGGTCTGCGCGACGACGGCATGACCGTGCTGTTCGTCGAGCACGACATGGACATGGTCCGGGACATCAGCGACTGGGTCGTGGTCATGGGTCAGGGCCGGGTCATCGCCGAGGGCACCCCGGACGAGGTGATGGCCGACGAGCGGGTCATCGACGCGTACCTGGGTGCGCACCACGACGGCGCGGCGGCGACCGGCGACGCGCCCGAGGTGGCCGAGGCGGCCGTCGACGGCGAACCGGCCGAGACCGGCCCGGCCGACGTCGATGGCGCTCCCCGGTCCGCCCCAACCGCCGAGGACCCGGCGGGCGAGCGGCGTAGCGAAGGCGAGGCGAAGGCATGACCGACGAGCCAGAGGTGGAGCTCACCGAGGCGCTGGCCGACGACACCGCCGGCGTCGAGACCGTCGACCGCCGGGAGCACCTGGCCGCCGCCGAGGGCGCGGTGCTGCGCGCCGACAACCTCGTCGCCGGCTACCTGCCCGGCGTGAACATCCTCAACGGCACCGACCTGTACGCGCGCGAGGGCGAACTGGTCGGCATCATCGGCCCGAACGGCGCCGGCAAGTCCACCCTGCTGAAGGCGATGTTCGGGCTGGTGGCCGTCCGCTCCGGCACGGTGACCCTCGGCGGAGCGGACATCACCAACCTCAAGGCGCACGTGCTGGTCGGCCGGGGCATCGGCTTCGTGCCGCAGACCAACAACGTCTTCGGGACCCTCACCATCGAGGAGAACCTGGAGATGGGCACGTTCCTGCGGCCCCGGCGCTTCAAGGAGCGCTTCGAGTTCGTCGCCAGCCTGTTCCCCACCCTCGCGCAGCGCCGCAAGCAGCGCGCCGGCTCTCTCTCCGGCGGCGAGCGGCAGATGGTGGCGATGTCCCGGGCACTGATGATGGAGCCGCGGGTGCTGCTGCTGGACGAGCCCTCCGCCGGCCTGTCCCCGGCCATGCAGGACGAGGTCTTCTACCGCACCAAGCAGATCAACTCGACCGGCGTCACGGTCGTGATGGTCGAGCAGAACGCCCGCCGCTGCCTGCAGATCTGCGACCGCGGCTACGTCCTCGACCAGGGCCGCAACGCGTACACCGCCTCCGGGCAGGATCTGATCCACGACCCGAAGGTCATCGAGTTGTACCTCGGCACCCTCGCCCGCGCCTGACGGCCGGTGCGGGCCGCGTCCGGCGCGGCCCGCACCGCGGCCGGGCGGACCATCGGGCAGGACACATCGGGACAACGCGAAGGGGGCCCGGCCATGGTGGCCGGGCCCCCTTTGGTTCTGCCCGCGCGTCAGCCGCTGATCTTGCCGGTGATGTAGGTCAGGTTCGTGTTCGTGTTGTCGGCGCCGTACTGGTAGATGCCGATGGTCGCCTCGGCCGGGTCACCGGCGTCGTCGAACTCGATCGGGCCGCTGACGCCGTCGTAGTCGATGTCCTTGCCGGCCGCCAGCAGGTCCTTGCACTGCTTGAAGCTGGTGCACTTTTCGCCGCCCTTGCTGACCTCGGCCAGCTTCTTGGCGATGTCGGCGGGGGCGTCGGACTTGGCCGCCTCGGCGGCGAGCGCGGCGAGGATCGTCGCGTCGTAGGACTCCGGCCCGTAGTTGAAGTCCTTCAGCTTCGGGTCGATGCCCAGCATCCGCTGCCGGAACTCGTCGGTGACCTTCGCGCCCGGCTGGGTGCCCTTGGCGCCGGCGAACGTGCCCTTCGGGAACTCGGAGCCGTAGTTGGACAGGTTGCCGTCCACGAAGTACCAGTGGGTCTTCTGCGCGGTCAGGCCGGCCTCGACCAGCTTCGGCACGATCTTCTTCGTCTCGTCGAAGCCGATCAGGATGATGGCCTGCGGGTTGGCCGCCTTGACCTTGCCCACCTCGGCGGAGAAGTCGGCCGCCTTCGGGTCGTAGGTCTCCTCGGCGACGACCTTGCCGCCGCCGCTCTCGATCGCGGCACGGGCGTTCTTGGCCAGGCCGGTGCCGTACGAGTCCTGCAGGACCAGCATGGCCACGTTCTCGTTGCCGTCCTGGAGCACCAGGTCGCCCAGCACCCGGCCCTGCAGCTTGTCCGGCGGGGCGGTGCGGAAGTACAGGCCGTGGTCGTTGTAGGTGGTGAACGCGTCGGACGTGTTCGCCGGGCTGATCTGGACGACCCCGCTGCCGGTGATCTTGTCGATCACGGCGAGCGAGACGGACGACGAGGCCGCCCCGACGATCACGTCCACCTTCTCGGTGAGCAGCTTGTTCACCGACTGGGTGGCGATGTCCGTGGCGGTGTCGCCGGAGTCGCTGTGGCTGACCACGACCGGCTTGCCGAGCACGCCGCCGGCGTCGTTGATCTCCTTCGCGGCGAGGTCGACGCCGGCGAACTCCGGCGGGCCGAGGAAGGCCAGCGACCCCGTCTGCGGCAGCAGGGTCCCGATCTTGAGCACCCCGTCGCCCCCGGTCGCCGCGCTAGCGGAGGAGCCGTTCGACGGCTCGTCCCCGCCGCCACCGCACGCGGCCAGGGCGAGGCACGCGGCGCTGAGGAGCACCGCACTGCGCCAGGCAGTATTAGGGCGGATCATTCTGTCTCCTTCGTCCAGCGTCGGTGCGCACGGACGTGCACACGGCGTTCCGCTGATGAACGCCCAACTTAGTGACCCCACAGCCGTCGCACTAGGCCTTCCCCGGCATCGCGCGGTGAGCGTTGCGTAGTCGTAATCTTCCCTGGCCAGTGGGGTCGCCGGGGCGTGTTAACCGGCCGTGAACCGCGGCTGATCCCCGGGCGCCACGCCGCTGCGGAAGGCTGTCGTACCGGCCGGCTAGAGTCGGTTCCCGTGAGTTCCGCACCTGGCCGCCTGCTGCTGCTCGACGGGCATTCCCTGGCCTACCGGGCGTTCTTCGCGCTGCCCGTGGAGAACTTCTCCACCAGCACCGGGCAGCCGACGAACGCGGTCTACGGCTTCACCTCGATGCTCATCAACGTGCTGCGGGACGAGCAGCCGACGCACATCGTGGTCGCCTTCGACGTGTCCCGCCGCTCGTTCCGCACCGAGAAGTACGCGGAGTACAAGGCCGGCCGGGCGGAGACCCCGGCGCCCTTCGCCGGCCAGGTGAGCCTGGTCAAGGAGGTGCTGGACGCGCTGCGCGTGCCGGTCGTGGAGAAGCCCGGCTACGAGGCGGACGACGTGATCGCCACGCTGGCCTGCCAGGCCCGGGATGCCGGCATGCAGGTGCTGATCTGCACCGGGGACCGGGACGCCTTCCAGCTCGTCGGCGAGCGGGTGACCGTGCTGTACCCGCGCAAGGGCGTCTCCGACCTGGCCCGGATGGACCCGGCGGCGGTGCGCGAGCGGTACGGCGTGGGCCCGGAGCGGTACCGGGACCTGGCGGCCCTGGTGGGCGAGTCCAGCGACAACCTCCCGGGGGTTCCCGGCGTCGGCCCGAAGACCGCGGCGAAGTGGATCAACCAGTTCGACGGCCTGGCCGGCGTGGTGGCCGGCGTCGACCAGATCAAGGGCAAGGCCGGCGACAGCCTGCGCGAGCGGCTGGCCGACGTGCTGCGCAACTACGAGCTCAACTGCCTGGTGAGCGACCTGGAGCTGCCGCTGCGCCCCGAGGACGCCCGCTGGGAGGGCTGGGACCGGGAGGCGGTCCACCAGGTCTTCGACACGCTTCAGTTCCGCATCCTGCGCGACCGGCTGTACCAGTACCTGGAGGCGGTGGAGCCGGAGGCGGAGTCGGGCTTCGACCTCGACGGCTCGGTGCTGGGCCCCGGCGCGGTGGCCGGCTGGCTGGCGCGGCACGTGCCGGCCGGCGGTCCGGCGGTGGGCGTGGCGGTCGCCGGCACGTTCGGCCGGGGCACCGGCGCGCTGACCGGCGTCGCGGTGGCATCGGCGGCGGGCCCGGCCGCCTGGTTCGACCCCGCCGCGCTGGACGAGGCCGACGAGGCGGCGGTCGCCGCCTGGCTGGGCGACCCGGAGCGCACCAAGGTGCTGCACGACGCCAAGCCGGCGGTACTGGCGTTCGCGGCGCACGGCTGGACGCTGTCCGGCCTATCGCGGGACACGGCGCTGGCCGCCTACCTGGCCCGCCCGGACCAGCGCTCCTACGACCTGACCGACCTCGCGCTGCGGTACCTGCACCGCGAGCTGCGGGTGGAGGCGCCGGACGACGGCCAGTTGACGCTGGACGGGCTCGGCCCGCAGGGCGAGGTGGAGCAGAACCTGATGCTGCGCGCCCGCGCCACCCTCGACCTGGCCGACGCGATCGACGCCGAGCTGTCCCGGGACGGCGAGCAGAGCACCCGCCTGCTGGCGGAGGTGGAACAGCCGCTGCTGTTCGTGCTGGCGGGGCTGGAGCGGGTCGGCATCGCGGCGGACACGCACTACCTGTCGGAGCTGGAGGCGCACTTCGCCGCCGAGGTGAAGGCCGCCGCGCAGGCCGCGTACGCGGTGGTCGGCCGGGAGTTCAACCTGGGCTCGCCGAAGCAGCTGCAGGAGATCCTGTTCACCGAGCTGGGGCTGCCGAAGACCAAGCGGATCAAGACCGGCTACACCACGGACGCGGACGCCCTCCAGGGCCTGTACGCGCAGACGCAGCACCCGGTGCTGGAGCACCTGCTGCGCCACCGGGACGTGGCGAAGCTGAAGTCGACGGTGGACGGTCTGCTGAAGTCGGTCTCCGACGACGGCCGGATCCACACCACGTTCTTCCAGACGGTCGCCGCGACCGGGCGGCTGTCCAGCACCGACCCGAACCTGCAGAACGTGCCGATCCGCACCGAGGAGGGCCGGCGGATCCGGCGGGCGTTCGTGGTCGGCGAGGGGTACGAGACGCTGCTGACCGCCGACTACAGCCAGATCGAGATGCGGATCATGGCGCACCTGTCCGGCGACCGGGCGCTGATCGACGCGTTCAACTCCGGCGCCGACTTCCACGCCGCGACCGCCTCGTCGGTGTTCTCGGTGCCGCTGGAGTCGGTGGTGCCGGAGCAGCGGCGGCGGATCAAGGCGATGAACTACGGCCTGGCGTACGGGCTGAGCGCCTTCGGCCTCTCCCAGCAGCTCGGCATCTCGGCCGAGGAGTCCCGGGCGCTGATGGAGGAGTACTTCAGCCGCTTCGGCGGGGTGCGCGACTACCTGCAGGAGATCGTCGGGCAGGCCCGGCAGGACGGGTACACGCAGACGATCCTCGGTCGCCGGCGCTACCTGCCGGACCTGGTCAGCGACAACCGGCAGCGCCGGGAGATGGCCGAGCGGATGGCGCTGAACGCGCCGATCCAGGGCTCCGCGGCGGACATCATCAAGGTGGCGATGCTGCGGGTGGAGCGGGCGATCGGGGCGGCGGGGCTGCGCTCGCGGATGCTGCTGCAGGTGCACGACGAGTTGGTGTTCGAGGTGGCGCCGGGGGAGCGGGCGGCCCTGGAGTGGCTGATCCGCGACGAGATGGGCGGTGCGTACCCGCTGTCGGTCCCGCTGGAGGTCTCCATCGGCGCCGGCACCGACTGGAACGCCGCGGGCCACTGACCGGTCGCGCGATGCATCCGCTCAGGCGCCCGCGGGGCGAGCCCCCGGCCGTGATCGCCCACCGTGGCCACTCCGCGGTGGCTCCGGAGAACACCCTGGCCGCGGTCGCCGCCGCCCGCCGGGCGGGCGCGGACTGGATCGAGGTGGACGTCCGCTGCACGGCCGACGGGGTACCGGTGGTGATCCACGACCGGACGGTCGACCGCACCACCGCCGGCGAGGGGAGCGTGGCGGAGCTGACCGCGGCGTCCCTGGGTGACCTGGACGCGGGCTCCTGGTTTGACCCCGGCTTCGCCGGCGAGCGGGTGCCCACGTTCGCGGCGCTCTGCGCGGACCTGGCCGCGCACGGCGGCCGCCTGCTGCTGGAACTCAAGCCGCCGATGACCGACGCCCAGGTGGCCGGGGTGGTGGCGATGGCGGCGGCGCACGGGCTGGCCGGACGGATGGTGGTGCAGAGTTTCCATCCGGCGTTGGTGGCCGCGACCCCGCCCGGGTTGCCGCGCGCGTTGCTTAGCGAGGAGCCGCACGAGGACCCGGTGCGGGCCTGCGCGGCGGTGGGGGCCATCGCCTACAACCCGGACGCCGCGGTGGTGCTGGCCGACCCGGAGGCGCCGGCGCGCTGGCGGGCGGCGGGCCTGGCGACTCTGGTCTGGACGGTGAACGACCCGGCGCAGTGGCAGGTCCTGCGCGAGGCGGGCGTGGATGGCATTATCACCGACCGGGCCGGTGACCTCGTCGCCCACCTCGCCGCCCTACCGGGCGGGTAGGGCGGTCACGAAGATCGCGGTATCGGGGAACAGCCGGCGGCGCACGGCCCGGCTGTGCTTGGTGTTT
>NZ_BBQH01000030.1 GCF_018397995.1 Rhizomonospora bruguierae | reverse complement strand
AGCGTCGCGTACTACTGCCCGGCCCCTATCCACCAGGTTTGAGCCGGTTCCACCCTTACGGGGGTTCAACCACTGGTTCACTCGCGTTACACCTACCCGCCTCGCTAGCCGGGCCCGCTGCCGTCTGGTAGTGCCGGCACGTCCCGTCGTTGTCGCGGCTGCTTCCCACCCTTCCCCGCACCTCCGGGGTCAGGCTGCCGCCAGCTTCACCGAACTGCTGCGACAGCCCGGCGGAGGGTCCTTGCACCCCTCTCGGAAACACAGCGCCTCACGGCGCACGAAAGCCACATGGAAGCGGGCGCGTCGGGTGTATCGGCCCTGGACGCCGGAGCCAGGCGGGCATCTGCTCATCGATTACGGCACCGTCACCACGGGCCCGAACCGCGGCCTGAAGCTGTTCACCGCGATCCTGCCATGGTCACGGTGGCGGTTCGTGCGTTTCACCCGTGACGAATCACTCGACACGACATTGCGGCTGCTCGCGCAGTGTTTCGAGGCCGCGGGCGGGGTGCCGGCCGAGGTCCTCGCCGACCGGATGGGCTGCCTGAAGGGCGGCGTGGTCGCCAACGTGGTCGTGCCCACCGCGCAGCACGTGCGTTTCGCCGCGCACTACCGGTTCCGGCCAGACTTCTGCGAGGCCAGGGACCCCGAGTCCAAGGGGGGCTGTCGAGGCCCTCGTCCGGCTGGCGAAGTCGGATCTGGTGGTGCCGGCGGAGGACTTCGGCGGGGACCTCGCCGCGGCGAACGCGGCGGCGGTGGCGTGGTGCGCCGAGGTCAACGCCCGCCTGCACAGCGAGATTCAGGCGATCCCGGATCAGCGCCTGGCCGAGGAGGTCCGGGTGCTGCGGGCGTTGCCGTCGCTGCGCCCGGCCATGCGCCACGGTGTGTCCCGCAAGGTCGACAAGCTGGCCACGGTGCGCATCGGCTCGGCCCGCTACTCGGTGCCACACACGCTCGTCGGCGCTGCTGTCGAGGTGGCCACGATCGAGGACCGGATCGAGGACCGGCACGAGCAGGCGCTGGTGGCCTCGCACCGCCGTCCCACCCGGGGGCACCTCGATCATGGATGAGCATGACGACCGGCCGGCCCGCCAAGCCGCAGCGGGCGGTGCGGCCCCGCACCACGGCGGAGAGAGCGTTCCTGGCCCTGGGCTCAGAGGCGGAGGCGTTCCTGCCCGCCGCGGCCGCGGCCGGCACCACCCGGCTGACCAGCCACCTGGCCGGCATCGTCGCCCTCGAAGCCGCGCACGGCCGCGACACGCTGGTCGCGGCGCTGCGCCGGGCGACGCAGTTTCGCCGGTTCACCGTCGAGGACGTGCGGGCGATCCTGGCCGCCGGGCCGGCCGCCCCGACCCCGCAGCCACCCGGCGCCGCCCTCGACGGCACACTGCCCGCAGCGGTGCCGGCGGTGCCGACCCGGGGCCTGGACGCCTACCGCACCGACCGGTTGCGGGAGGTGGCTTGATGAGCACCCCCACCGCCCCTGCGGCGGGCGAGCGCAATCCTGACCTGACCACCGCGTTGATCGCCGCCGCGACACTGGTCGGCGCAACCGGCGTGACCGACGTGTCGATCATCGTGGACGGCGCCGAAATCAGCATCCAGGTGCCCCCTCGGCGCCGCGGACGAGGCGACCAGGACGGACGCGGTCGCGGCCTACGCTCGCGTCCTGGTCGGCACCAGTGCACCGGCACACCACCGCCACGCGCACGTGGATCCGCACCGAGGCAACGATCGCCACGCACCCGGTGCGGGTCTGGACCATCACCGACCCGGCCCCACCCGCGGCGCAGGAGGTGGTGATGTGATGGCACGCGCCGCCACCACGGCCTCCCCACCGGCCGCCCCGCCGGCGTCGCTGCCGGCCGATCTCACCGAGGCGCTGCGGCGGCTGAAACTCGCCACCGTGCGCCGGCTGGCGCCCGAGGTGCTGCACACCGCGAAGGTGCAACGCTGGACCCCCGAGGAAGTGCTGCGCACCCTCATCGAGGCCGAGGTCGCCGCCCGGGACGAGTCCAACCTCCGCAACCGGCTGCGCGGTGCCGGGTTTCCCGTCACCAAGACCCTGGAGGAGTTCAAGGTCGCTGCCTCGTCGGTGCCGCAGGCCACGTTCGACTACCTCGCCGGCCTGGAATGGGTGCCGAAAGCGGAGAACCTTTGCCTGGTCGGCCCCGCCGGCACCGGGAAATCGCATCTGCTCGTCGCGCTCGGCCACGCCGCTGTCGCCGCCGGGCACAAAGTCCGCTACCTCACCGCCGCCGAACTCGTCGAGCAGCTCTACCGCGGCCTGGCCGACAACTCCGTCGGCCGCGTCATCGATGCCCTGCTGCGCCACGATTTCGTGATCGTGGACGAGGTGGGCTTCGCCCCGCTGGACGACACCGGCACCCAACTGCTGTTCCGGTTCGTCGCCGCCGCCTACGAACGCCGCGCCCTGGGCATCGCCTCGCACTGGCCGTTCGAGCAGTGGGGCCGCTTCCTGCCCGAACACGTCACCGCCACCAGCCTGCTCGACCGGCTGCTGCACCACGCCACCGTCGTGGTCACCGAAAGCGAGTCCTTCCGCATGCGGGAGACCCGCACCCGAACTACAAGGAGTCGATCATGACCTGACATGGCCAACGGTGGAGACACTCGGTGGCCACCAGTGGCGACATCACCATGGCCGTTGACAGGACATCAGGTCGTGGGGCCGCCGCCCGCTCTTGGCATCGCCCGGGTTGGTCTTGCGCGGGATTGGTCCGCTTGACGGCGGCGGTTCGGACGGGATGGCGCGGGTGTTTTCGCAGGAGGGCGCCCAGGGGATCGGCCCCGAGCCCTGTCCGTCGTCGATGCCTGGAGCGGATTCCGGACCAAGGGTGGTATGGGTCCGGAGGTGGTTGCTTTGGGCGTGGTTGGTCTGAGCGCGGTTGGTTCGGGCCTGCTGCCGATTCCCTTCGGGTGAGCGGCAGCAAAAGCGGACTGCGGCTCCAACGCCGCAGCCGACTCATCTCGGCCCGGTCGGAAGGTCGTGCCTCAGCGATAGAGCCCTACTGCGCGCTGAGGTGCGGCCCCACCACTCGATCGGCGGCGATGATCGCCTCCGTCAACGCCCGTTCCACCTCCTGGCTGCGCGCCCTCGCCAGCGCATCCGTGTTCGCGTAGTTCTGGACCACCCGGTCCGCGGTGTCGGCCAGGATGGAAGCGGCACGCACGTGCGCGTACATCTGCTCCATCGCCCGCTGCAGGCTGTCCTGGTAGCGCTGCTTCGCCTCCAGCACAGACCCGCTTGCCGACCTCGCCCCGAAGCAGACGCCGTTGCTCAACTCCGAGCGGACCAGATTGGACTGCGGCTCCAGCGTCGCCCAGTTTTCCTGCCGGACCGTGTTGGCCAGGTCCCGCAGCCCAGCCAGATCGACCTCGATCGCTCGCGAGGTCGGCCCCGGATCGTCCTCCGCGGGTCGCTTCACCATTGTGTACCTCCCCAGGACACCACGCAGAAGGTTACCTTCTCGCCACGGTCGGCAACAGGTCTGTGGATAAGCGGGGATCAAACTGCCCAACGGGGCATCGAGGTCGATAGTCTTTGCCCGTGAGCCAGCCGCCGCCGCAGCCGCCGACTCCCACTCGGCCTTCCCTGCCATCAGACTCCGCCGGTGGCCAACCGGGGTGCCTGCAAGGCAACTTGTCAGAGTCTGCACGGCCAGAGAGGCTGGGACGACTTCGACTTTATTTGATCGTTGGCGGGGGCATGCTTGTACTCCTATGTGCCGGGTTGCTCGGGGTCGCCCTCCTGGCATACCAACACGTCGCGATGCCTGATCGAAGCTCGCCCGACGTCGCGGCCAACAACTACCTGATCGCTCTTGTGATCGATCGCAATCCCACCAGGGCGCGATTGTTCTCTTGTGCAGACCAGAGTAAGCTCGTGAATCTTCACCGGTTTGAACGCGATGTCGAAGATCAGGAGCAGAGGCTGCAGTCGGTCATCAGCGTGAAAATAGAAAATCTTCAGGTTCAGCGAACTGGTGATACTACGGCTATCGCACTAGTCGACCTGCGGCGCGTCGTTACGACAAACGGCGTTCGGCAGAGCCTGACTGACCGGTGGCAACTCGAGTTGGTCGATGAAGGCGGGTGGCGGGTGTGTGGTGGTTTACCTCTCTGAATCGGTCATTCGACCCAGAGGAGGTGTACAGGGACTTCGAGGGTTTCGGGGGCTTTGCCGCTCCACGACCACCGGTACCAGTCGATTTCCCTCGCCACCCGAACCGATATATCGCCTTCGGAGTTGGCGTACAACTCCGTCACGGCACGCAGTTCGCGGCGCTCACCGTCCGACATGTCCACGACCCGCCGGCCTGTTAACTGGCCGGCGTCCAGCGCCGGTAGCGGCGCACGGTCCGGCGGCGCGTCCAGGGACACGAGCCGTGACAGCACATCGCTCGGCGGCGTGCCCGGACCCGGCGTTGACGCGATGGTCTCGACCCAGACGCGCTCGATCGGGACGAGCGGGGCGAACACCTCCGTCTGTTCGGCCTCGGCGCGGTACCACTCCTGCTCCGCGACGATCGGCACGTAGGTCCGGCTGCCCTGGATGACGGGATCGTCGCCGCGCAGGTCGTTGCGCCAGCCGAGGCCAGGCAAGCCGATGACCAGGCGCTTTCCGCGCAGCTCCGGCCGGCTTGCCGCCGGTACCGGAACGATGGGTGCGGGGGGACGGGGCGCCCAATCGGCGAATGGGTCCGGTATGCCTTCGGGGTTCATCGATGGCGGTCCTCTTACGGCTGTTGCTCCAGGGGCGCGCCCTGCTGCCGCATGAACGGTACCGGGTCGATCGCGCCGCGGGGCGACCGATCGCCGTTGATGTGCACCTCGAAGTGCAGGTGCGGACCGGAGGAGTGGCCGCTGGTGCCGACGATGCCGATCTGCTGGCCGGCCCGGACCATCTGGCCGATGTGTACCAAGGGCCGGACGAGCTGATGGCAGTACCGGGTGATGTAGTTGCCGGCGTGCAGGATGTCCACGTACCAGCCGCAGCCCTGCGTGCTGGGTGAACCGTCCTCGTCGCAGCTGGTCAGGCGGCCGGAGCGGCTGGCGTTGCAGCGGACCATGATGACCCGCCCGCTGGCGGCGGCGAAGATCGGGGTGCGCCGGCCGGCGATCAGGTCGACGCCGTCGTGGCCGGGGCGGTCGGCGGTGCGGAAGCCGGAGCCGACCGTGGCGCGGGCCGGGATGGTCCAACCCGAGGCCGCGATCTGCCCGCCGCTGGCGCACTTGATCTGGTTGTTGACCTGCACCGCCTTCGCCGCGCCGTTGGCCAGCCGGTTCACGATCTCCGCCGCGACGGGCTCGTGCTTGGCGTACGCGTCCGGGTAGGCAGAGCGCTGCACCTGCTGGGCGGCGTCGGTGAGCGCCATCGACTCCCAGCCCTTTATCTTCACGAGCTTCTCGTAGAACTTGCGAGCCGCGTACGCCGGGTCGCGGATCTGTTCCACGGTGCCCCAACCCATACTGGGACGCTGCTGGAAGAGTCCGATGGAGTCGTGGTCGTTGCGGGCGCCCAGGAAGCCCAGGTTGGTCAGCCGCGACTCCTGCATCGCCGTCGCCACAGCGACCACCCAACCGCGCGGTGGTACTCCCATCCGCTTGCCCACGTTGATGATGATGGCAGCGTTACGCATCTGCTCCGGACCGTACGCGCTGATGCTCGGCATTTTCGCGTTCGGGTCGATCGGGTCGCCCTCGCCGCAGCCCATGGTGCTGGCCAGGTCGGGCTCGTCGCTGCCGCCGAGCCCGCCGAGGAAGTACCCGACCACGGTGCCGCCGCAGCACAACAGCGCGAGCGCCACGGTCAGCGAGATCAGCAGGATGAACCGGCGGCCTGGTCGGCCGGCCCGGGCCGCAGCCCGCATCGGCGCGGTCATGCCGGCTCCCAGTCGACGCCGTCAACGAGCCACTTGCCGTCGGGCGCGATCAGGCGCAGGCGCAGCGTGCCCGAGTCCACGGGGAAGGCGACCTCGACGAGGGTGTCGGCCTCCGGCACCTGGGTCGGTTCGCCGATCATCTGGTCGGCTGGGACCGTCTCCGGTTCGACCCCCGCCAGCTTGTCGGCGAGGATCGGGGTCGAGTGGGGAATGAGCGCGTCATGCCACGCCTTGGCCGTCACGCCCCGGTGATGCAGCCACGCCACAGCGAACGCTCGCGCGACCGTCACCGGTTCCGGTGTACCAGCCTTGACCACTGGCGACGGCGTCGTACCCGCCTCGTCGACACCGTCGTCGCCGGTGCTGGGATCAACCGTGGTTATCGGCGCTTGTGTACCGGTGGCCAGCCCCGGCGGTGTCCGCCGGTCGCTGCCGCTGCCGAACATCTTCGCGCCGGCCAGTACCGCCAGCACGATCACGACGAGGACCACCGCCACGCCGTACCGTGATCGCAGAAAGCCCTTCGCGAACGCCTCCACCGCTTCGCGCACCCGCGATCACCTCGCCTCGGTGCGGATCCGGGGTGGCTCGGGCCGAGCCTCGACGGTGTCACCCGTGTCCGGCCGGTAGATCGTGTAGGTGCGCGGCCCGTCGGGCACGTCGGGCGAGGTCCACTGCCCGGACGCCCGACGCCGGGGCGCGGTCGTCGCGCGCGCCGGCGCCGTATCGACCTCGGGCGCGCCGACCGGCACCCGCTCGGGGCTCGACTCGTACCGCTCCGGGGCCGGCTGCGACAGTGGCGTCGCTCCGTCTCGCCCCGCCGACGAGCCGGCATCCTCCCGCCGCGCCTCCGGCCGCAGATTGCCCTGCTCCGCGACCACCTGCCGGCGCCGCCCCATTGCCGGCTCCGCCGTGCCGCCCGGTTCGACCACGTTGAGCTTCGCCGCCTCGCGGATGTCCCGGAAGAACCGCCGGTGCCACGAACCGGTCACCGCCGCGGTGCTGTCCTTGCCGCCGAGCTGCGTGATCCGCCGGTACGGCCGCAGCAACAGCCACCCGACGACCCCGCACAGCCAGACCAGGACCACCTGCAACCAACCGGCAAGGCTGGGCGTACTCATGATCAGGTCCACGGCGAACAGGTAGACGGCGGCGCCGGTGCCGAAGATGGCGATGTTGAAGACCGCAGCGACGACCGCGTTGGCGAGGCGGCGCAGGCCGGCGCTCGCCGGGCGCAGCAGCCCGACCGTGCCGAGGATCGGCGTGGCCACGACCGCCCAGCGGAAGATCAAGAATCCGAGGAGCACGAGGACCGATGCGGTCAGATCGAACATGGCGAACAGCAACGACGCGAGGACCGCGATGAAGCCAGCACCAACTCGGTCGAGATCCTGTACGCCCTTAAGGTATTCGTATGCTTCCGGGTCTTCCTTCTTGATCTGCGAGGCTACAGTCGCCCACTGACGCTGCTTCGCGGCGATCGTGGAGTCCCGGGTATTTGGGTTCGCCTTGATAGATGCTGCTTCACCCCAGGTCAGCGATTTGGCGTCGTACAGCGCTTCGCCGTACTTTTTCGCGGTATCGCTGTCCGCGCTGCCGAGCGCGCCGCGAAGCCAGTTGCGATAGAGCATGGTCTCGGTCGCGGTGTCGCTCGCCCGCACCGCTGGATCACGAAGATCCTTGCAGCGGTTCGGGTCGAGGCATTCGCCGGGACGAGGTTCGTAGGCTCGCGGGCCCACGGCGCTGTGCACGACGTCGAGTGTGTGCACAAGCGTCGAATCGGCGAGGTTGGCGGCCCGAACAGGCCACAACGACAGTGCCGTCACACCGACCATGACGAGGACAGCCCACCCAGCCGTCGTCATGGCGTTGCTCATGTCGGACTGACGGGACCGCCAGATCAGGTAGAGGCCGACCACGGCGAGTGTGATGATGCCAAAGACGCTGAAGACCTTATTGTAGATCGATTGAGTCGCGTTCTTCACCAGAGGATCGGCCCACCCCCACATTGTCTGCGGATTCCAAGCCCGCTCCCGGAGGGCGTTGCTCGCACCTATTACGCCGGTCGCGATCATAAATTCGCCGTTGGCGATCGTGTTCCAAAACTTGTACTCCGGATGGAGAAGCCCAGAGGCGCAGCCACCATCGACGTCGTATGTGGTGTAGCTGTAGCCGGCATAGCCATAGTCGCTGTACTTGCCCGAGGCGATGGTCTTGGGATCGGTGCTGGGCTTCGAGGCGAACCATCCTGCGAAGCCGGAATCCGGCGCGCTGGGCACGGGCGGCTTGAGGCACTGGACCGTATTGTCGGTCTCCGCTTTCAGCTTGGCCACGCACGTGCGGAAATCCGTCTGCCATTCCTGGGTCGTGCAAAGGTCGCCGGGACCCGGGGCGCGGTCTGGTAGCGCGGCCTGGGCCGGACCGGATACGGGCCAGACGACGGCGAGTGCCGCCACCAACAGCGCCAGGACGAACGCGGCGGGTCGGCGGACGACCTGACCTCTCACGTCATACCTCCCGGCGGGTGGCGCCGCGCGTGGGCGACAGGGGGGTTGCCGGTGGCGGGTTCTCCGCCGCCGTGGGGGTGGTGTCCAGGTACTCGAGCAGGCCGTCCACGTAGGACACGTCGACGCGGAGCTTTTGGACCCGGCCGTCCACGTCGCGCATGATGAACTCGCGGAAGCCGAGCCGGCTGGAGGAGGTGCTGTCCACCGCCGAGAGGGAGGCGAGTGTCGCCTCGTACCCGTCGTTGACCGGGACGCGGAGCAGGCGTAGCGCCTCGGAGGCGATTTCGGTGTCCTCGGCGATGCGGCCGACGAAGACGGTGGAGACCAGGTTCTGGACGTCCAGGCCGAGGATGTCGCGCGGGTTCTGGCTGGCGACCAGGGCGGCGAGGTTCCACTTGCGGGAGTCGCGGGCGAGTCGGACCAGGAAGGAGCGGCCGGAGCGCCAGCCCTCCATGAAGTGGGCCTCGTCGAGGCCGACGAGCTTGCGGGAGGACATGCTGCCGCCGTAGCAGCGGCGCACGGCGAGCCGGTGCGCGGTGTGCAGCATCGGCAGGGCGAGGGCCTCCTCGGCCGACCAGTACTCGCGTTCGATCTTCAGGTCGGGTAGGCGGAGGCCGGCCATGGTGATGACGGTGAGGGCGGCGTCGGCGCCGAGCAGGCCCTCGGGCGGGCGGCCGAAGAACAGCATGGCGAGCGGCATCTCGGCGGTGTCGAGCAGCAGGTTGGCCAGTTCGCGGCCGTCGTCGTCGGTGCCCTGCAGGGCGGTGATGATGTCGTCGAGGGTGGAGGTCTCCTCGGCGGGGACCTGGCGGACCGCGTGGCGGAGCAGGGTGGCGGTGCTGGCTTCCCGGGCGACCTGCGGGGGGACCAGCATCATGCAGATGTCCTGGACCAGCATGCGGCGCTCGGCGCGGGCGTTGGAGACGGCGATCTCGTACTCGCGGTCGCCGGTGTCGCCGACGGGGAATTCGGAGCGCAGCGGGGTGGGGATCAGCGAGTACGGCGCCAGGGTGCCCTGCTCGGAGCCGGTGAGGTTGAGGACCCGGGAGTGTGGGCGCAGTTCGGGCATGGCGCAGAGCCGGGCCAGCGGGCCGGACGGGTCGAGCAGGGTGACCTGGACGCCGCGCCGGGCGGCGAGGTAGCCGAGGGCGCCGAGCAGGGTGGACTTGCCGCCGCCGGGTTCGGCGACGAAGACCGCCAGGCCGGAGCGTTCCCGCACCTCCATGGGGAAGTGCAGGTCCAGGAAGACGGGGCGGCGGCAGGTGCCAGCGGTGCGGCCGATGAGGTCGCCGCGGCGGTCGCCGACGGTGGAAGCGGCCTGGGGTAGCGCGGCGGCGAGCAGCTTGACCGGCATGCGGCGCAGGTAGCCGGTGTTCGCGATGGGTTCGCCGGGGATGAATTCCCGGGCCAGCCAGTCCTGGTTCTTCGGGTGCTGGAGGGAGACGCGCAGCTCGCGCGAGTACAACTGCATGAGGCGGCGGGCCCGTTCCAGGCACTCCTCGCGGCTGCGCCCGCCGACGGCGATGCGGTGCCAGCCGTGTGCACGGGCCGACTCGACCGGCAGGCCGGTGGTCATTTCGTCGCCGATCACCAGGGCGCGCTTGGCCAGCCGCTCCAGCTCGGGCGGGGCGTCGATGCCGTGTTCGGCGTAGTCGAGCTGCTGGGAGCGGATCATCCGGAGCCGGTGCTCCAGGTTCCGGAAGCTGTCCGACGAGCCGAGGATGTCCACCCGGGAGGACAGTTCCATGGGGAACGGCATGCGTTCGTGGAAGTGCAGCCACGGCTCGTGCCGTTCGGGGATTTCGAGGGGTTCCATCCGGCCGACGGAGAGCACGGCGACGTGCCGTTCCTCGCCGGTCATCCGGTCGACGAGCTTGACGGTGGAGCCGTACGGGGTGCGGTACCGCTCGATCTGTTCGGTGAGCGCGAGCAGGTCGCCGCTCTCCCAGGCCCCGCCGGTGACCGGCGAGAGCTGGCCCGGTGGGGCCATGCACAGCGCCACCGACCGGTACATGAGCCATTCGAGTTCGTGCGCGGTGACCTGCCGGCCGCGCATGCCGAACGCGCCGAGCACCTCGTCGAACTGCTCGACCGTGCGGCCGAGCTTGCGCCGTTCGCCCTCGCCGACGCCCCGGCCGAACAGGCGCAGCACCTTCTCGGTGAAGGAGTCGCCGAGGCCCCGGCGGGCGAACGTGACGCCCAGGTAGGTCTGCCCCTCGGCGTGGTTGACCGACAGCAGGTGCCGTTGCGCCGCGACCAGGTGGTCCGACCAGGTGGGCGCGCCGGGCACCGGGGATAGCGGGTGCGGGGTGTGCGCGTCCACCACGCGGGCCCACTCGTCGGCGGGGAACGGGCGGGTGGTGCGGCGCAGGTGCAGCCGGAAGCCGGCCAGGCCCGCGTACTGCTCGGAGATCGCCGACAGCAGCGCCTCGCGCTCGGCGTCCGGGCGGAACGCCCAGCGCACCTCGGGCAGCCAGTACCAGGCGGTCACCGTGCTCGGGGTGAAGGTCAGGTGCCCGGCGATCTCCGTGATCGCCAACCCGATCGCCGCGTCGCGGTCCTTGAACCTCGGCCGCTTCGGCAGCTTGTGGTCCGCGCGGATCGGGCGCTTGTCCTCCTTGCGGGGTACCGGCAGGTTCGCGCCGCGTCCGGGCAGCGCGCCGGCAGCGCGCCGGTCGCGCACGGCTGGCGGCCGCGCTCCGCGTCGTGGTCCACCGTCATCCTGTACCGGCGCCGGCTTGCCCGGTCGGGTCGGATCGGCCGGCAGCGGTGGCGGCGGGGCGAGTCGCCCGGGATGCCCGCCCGCCGCCCCGTTGGGGGGCGGCAGAGGCGCACCCAACGGCGGCTGGAGCGGTCGCCCGCGGGGTGGCGGTGGCGGAGCCAGGTCCACCGGCGACGGTATCTCCATCGGGGGTGGGGGCGACGGAACCGCCCGCCGGTTCCCCGGCGCTCCCGAGACGGGTGCCCCCGAGATCGGCGCTCCCGAGACGGGTGCCCCCGAGATCGGCGCTCCCGAGACCGGCGCTCCAGAGATGGGTGCTCCCGAGATGGGTGCTCCCGAGATGGGTGCTCCAGAGATGAGTGCCCCGGAGTTGGGCGCGCTGGGCGCGGGCGCCGCAGAGGTGGGCGCGCTGGGCGCGGGCGGCCCGGACGTGGGGGCAGCCGGCTGCGGGGCGACCGGAGGCGCCGGCTTCGCCTTCGGCTCTGCCGCCGGTTCGGCGGCGGGTCCGGTGGTCGACCCAACCGCGGGTTCGGTGGTCTCCCCGGTTGCCGGTTGCGCCGGCGTCGCGCCGAAGAGGTCGAGGAACGGCGAATCGATGTCGGTGGCGTGGGGTGGCGTGCCGTTGCCGGCGGGGCGGGCGTTGGCGGGCCGGCGGCGTCCGCCGATCACGCCGTTGGCGTCGCCGGCGCGCTGGAAGACGGCGATCGCGCCGTGGCCCGGGCTGGTGACCAGTTCACCGTCGATGACGGTCTCGTCCTCGACCGGATCCGGCGAGCCGTAGCGAGTTGATCGCATACCGTTACGTTCGATGTCGGCAGGATCGCCGGCCGAGCGTGGTTGGCCCGGCGGTGGGGTGGCCGTCACAGCAACTCCTCCCGGACCCGGACCCGGGAGGCGACCAGGCGGGGGTCACGCTGTTCCTCGGCGGGCTCGCGGGTGCGGCGCCAGTCGGTGAGTGCGGTCCGGATCACCATGCGGGCCGGCCGGTCCGGATCGACGTGCCGGAAGATGTACGACGTGGCGACCATCGCCAGCGAGATCTCCCAGGCGGGGAACAGCTCCACCCTGAAGGTGAAGAGCCAGTGGATGAACATGAACAGCGGCACGAGCACGATGAACAGCCCGTACTGGGCGTAGGGCAGGTGGATCGGCAGCGTGTACCCGGGCGGGCCTAGGTAGACCAGGCGCGCCCGGTAGATGTCGTCGTCTGTGCGCAGCCGCATCCGATGCCCCCGAGCGACCTATTTGAACAGGATGTTCACGAGGGCCTCGCCGACGAAGAACAGCGTGGCCGCCCCGGCGATGAAGGCCAGCCCGATGATCGCGATCGCCGAGCTGGTGAGCACCTTGGACACCTCGCCCTTGCTCGCGCGGCCGATGAAGATGATGCCGAGGACGGCGAGCAGGATCGGCGCGACCTTGCTGGCGATGAAGGAGACCGCGCCGCTGGTGTCGATCGTGCCGCCGGGATTCGGTGCGGCGAGCGGCGGGACGGCCGCCAGCGCGTCGGCGAACCGAGCGGTGCTGGCTAGCGCCGCTCTGGTCAACCCGGCGACGAGCTCAGCACCAACGGCGAGCCCTGTGGCGAACATCGATCAACCTCCCCGGTGCGTGGCTGGCAAGGTCCACGCACTGCTCCTGCTGGCTGTGGTCATCCACGCCGAGTTATGACTCTGCGTACCCCAGATCATCGCGAACGGTGATGATTTCTGGGCGGTTTGATCCGGTTTTCAACCTGTCTCCCTCGTCATCATCTTTGAAGAAGCGTACGGGGGCGACCCCTATCGAACAAGCTGCGAAGGTCGGGACGGGAGGGGCCCCTGAGTCACGCCCGGGTTACCGTACACACGTTCGAATCCAGATCACCACCCGGCGTGAACCCCGGTTCCCGGTCACCCGGCTCCACCTGGGAATAGATAACCTCTACCGGTGGTCCTGCCGCCCTTCCGTCCGCCCGTGGTGATGGGCGTCCTCAACGTCACCCCCGACTCCTTTTCGGACGGCGGCCGGTACGCCGACCTGTCCGCCGCGGTCGAACACGGGGTCCGACTTTTCCAGGACGGCGCCCAACTCGTGGACGTGGGCGGGGAGTCCACCCGTCCGGGTGCCGAGCGGGTAGACGCGGAAACCGAGATCGCGCGGGTCCTGCCGGTGATCCGTGAGCTGGTCGCGGCCGGGGTGTCGGTCAGCATCGACACCACCCGGGCCGGCGTCGCGGCGGCGGCACTGGCGGCCGGCGCGGCGGTGGTGAACGACGTCTCCGGTGGACTGGCCGACCCCGCGATGGCCAAGGTGGTGGCGCAGGCCGGGTGCCCCTGGGTCCTGATGCACTGGCGCGGCCACTCGCGCGCGATGACCCAGTTGGCCAGGTACGACGACGTGGTCGCCGAGGTGCGCCGGGAGCTGCTGGCCCGGGTCGAGGAGGCGCTCGCCGCCGGGGTCGCCGGGGACCGGTTGATCATCGACCCGGGACTGGGCTTCGCCAAGACCGCCGAGCACAACTGGCTGCTCTCGGCGCGCCTGCCGGAGCTGGTCGCGCTGGGGTACCCGGTGCTGTTCGCGGCCAGCCGCAAGTCGTACCTGGGCCGGTTGCTCGCCGCGCCCGACGGCCGGCCCCGGCCGGTGGCGGAGCGGGCGGCGGCGACCATCGCGACCTCGCTGCTCGCGGTCGCGGCCGGCGCGTGGGGGGTGCGCGTGCACGACGTGCGCGGGACGATCGACGCGCTCGCCGTCTGGCGGGCAACCGGGAGTCCGCGGATGATCGCGAAGGAACAGGAATGAACCTCGGGCAGATCACGCTCACGGGGCTGCGGGTGCGCGGCCGGCACGGCGTGTACGCCGTCGAGCGCGAGCGGGGCCAGGACTTCGTTGTGGACGTGCGGTTGGAACTGGACCTGTCGGCGGCGGCGCGCAGCGACGACGTGGCGGAGACCGTCCACTACGGCGAGCTGGCCGGGCGGCTGGCCGCGATCGTCGGTGGCGAGCCGGTCAACCTGATCGAGACGCTGGCGGACCGGCTGCTGGACGCCTGCCTGGCGGATCCCCGGGTGGCGGCCGCGACGGTCACCGTACACAAGCCGCAGGCCCCCATCGACCTCCAGTTCGCCGACGTGGCGGTCACCATGCGGCGGCAGCGGTGACCCGGGCCGTCCTGTCGCTCGGCAGCAACCTCGGCGACCGGGCCGGCCACCTGCGCGCCGCGGTCGCCGGCCTGGGCGACGCGGTGCGGGTGGTCTCGGGCGTGTACGAGACCGCGCCGTGGGGCGACGACGACCAGCCCCCGTACCTGAACGCCGTGGTGATCGTGGCGGACCCGGCCGCCGGCCCGCGGGAGTGGCTGGAGCGGGCCCGCGCCCTGGAGGCGGCCGAGGGCCGGGTGCGGGAGCCGGGGCGCCGGTTCGGCCCGCGCACCCTCGACGTGGACGTGATCTCGGTGTGGGACGACGGCGGCGAGCCGGTGCTCACCGAGGATCCGGAACTGACCCTGCCGCACCCGCGGGCGCACCTGCGCGCGTTCGTGCTCCGCCCGTGGATCGACATCGAGCCGTACGGGCGGCTGCCCGGGCGCGGCTGGCTGACCGACCTGCTGGGCGCCGAACCGGTCGCCGGCGATGTCGCGGGCGTCCGTGCCCGGCCGGATGTGCCGTTACAGTCGTAGGCGATGAGCGAGCGCAGCGACCCGAGCCGGCGGACGGAGCCCGAGCGTCCCCGGATGGAACCCACCCGGCCGGCCACCCTGGTCGTCGCCGGGCTCGCGGCGGCGGCGCTGGCCTGGCTGCTGATCAGCACGAACTACGGGACCTTCCCGGTGCCGACCGCGCCGATCGTCGTCTTCGCCGCGCTGGCGGTGCTCGAGGTTCTGCTCGCGTACAACACCCGCACCCGGCTGGATCGCCGCCCCGGCCGGCCCCGGGTGGAGCCGCTCGTGGTGGCCCGGTACGTGGTCCTGGCGAAGGCGTCGTCGCTCGCCGGCGCCCTGTTCGCCGGCTTCTACGGCGGGCTGGGCGCGTACCTGCTGATCGACACCCGGCGCTGGGGTGGGCAGCAGTTGCCGGCCGCGATCGCCGGCTTCGTGGCCTCGCTGGCGCTGGTCGCGGCGGCGCTGTGGCTGGAGCGTTCGTGCCGGGTGCCGCCACCGCCGGAGGACCGGGAGCCCCCGCCGGGCGAGCCCGGCCCGTGAGGGCACCATGTCGACACGGACCTTAAATGCGGCTTAAAGCGTGGCCACCTGTGCCTTGAGCCCGTCCGAGGGACTGTCGCATGGCAGCGAGCCCGAGTACGGTGCGACCGAACGACCACAGGAGGCGCGCACATGGCGTACGAGGAGTCGACCTTTCGGCGGCGGGACCAGGACGGTCCGGACGCGGCGGGATTCTCGCGGGACGACTCGGGCCAGGACCCCGGATACCGGCAGCCGACCTCATCGTTCGCCTCGGGCGGCTACGCCGGGGCGACCACCCGGGAACCGGACACGGCGGATGTGAACGCCGGTCGCCGCTCCTCGTCGCCGGCCCTGGACGACGTGTTCGACGACCCGGCGCACGGCGAGCCCGGCCGGGACCGGATGGGCGTGCACGTGATGCTCGAGATCGTCCTGCTGCTGGCCACCGTCGCCATCGGTTTCCTGCTGTACCAGTGGAACGGCGGCGCCGTGCGCGGCGACCGGCTGGACGCGCTGCTGGTCTCCGCCGCCGCGCTGACCCTGCTCGCGGTCGGCGCCGGGCTGACCCTGCGGGCCGGTGCCCCGAACCTGGCGGTCGGCCCGGTCGCGATGGCGGCCGGCCTGTTCTTCGCCCGCGACGGAGCCCACGGCGTGCTCCACGCCGGCGCCATCGCCGTGGGCGTGGCGGCGGCGCTGGGTGTGTTGGTCGCGATCCTCGTGGTCGGCTTCCACGTGCCCGGGTGGGCGGCCAGCCTGGCGGCGGCCGCCGCGGCGATCGTCTGGATCGGCACGTTCACCGGCCGGCAGCCGCTGCACGGCGACTTCGACCCGACCGAATACGCCCCGGCCCTGTTCGGCGGGGTGGCCGCGCTGGCGGTGGTCGGCGGGCTGCTCGGCGCGATCAAGCCGGTTCGCCGCGCGGTGGGCCGGTTCCGCCCGGTCGGCGACCCGGCCGCGCGCCGGGGCGGCCTGGCCGGCGTGGTGACGGCCGGCACGCTGATCCTGTCGATGGCGTTCGCCGCGGGCGCCGGCGTGCTGCTGGCCGCCAACGCGCCCGGCGATGCCGGCATCCTGCCCAACCCCGGCATCGACTACACGGTGCTGGCGCTCGGCGCCGCCATGCTCGGCGGCACCAGCGCCTTCGGCCGGCGCGGCGGGATCTTCGGCACGCTGCTGGCCGCGTTCGCGATCCAGCTGTTCATCACGTACCAGGCCGAGCGCGGCTGGCGGATCGCGCCGCTGGCGATCGGCGCGGCGGTGCTCGCCGGCGGCCTGATCGTGACCCGGCTGGTGGAGGCGCTCGGCCGGCCGGCGTCCCCGCGCGACCGCGACGACGCGGACGACTGGCCGTCGGACACCGTCGGCTCCGGATGGTCGGCGACCCGCTCCGAGCCGTGGTCGTCGCCGTTGCCCGCGCAGCCCGCCACGACCACCCGGTCCGACCCGTGGGAGAGCGACCGCTGGACCGCCAGTCGTTGATTCGCGCCGGTACGGGTGGGAGCGGCCGGGCAGCGGTTAGGGTGGCTGCATGACCGAACCGGCGCCCCACCCGAGCCTGGCCGAGCTGGACGCGCTGCCCACCGAGCAGTTGCGGGAGCGCGCGTTCGAGCGGGCCCGGGAACGGCGCGACGTGGCGTTCTTCTGGTCCGTGCTGGAGCACCTGCCGCACGCCGACGACGCCGAGGCGCAGGAGAGCGACCTGGGCGGGGTGGGCGGCACCGTGGAGGACGCGGTCGCCCTGTGGCGGGAGTTCACCGGGCGCGGCGGCTACGGCGACGCGGAGCCGCTGCTGCGCGCCGCGTTCATCGACTACCTGCGCCGGGATTGACCCCCTTCGACCGCTGAAGGTTTCGCGGCGGCGGTCCACTGGGGAATTACCGGTGCATGGCACTCACCTCTCGGTACCGGTCCGCGACGGGTGCCGGCACCCTCGCGGCGCTCATCCTGGTGCTGGTGTTCGGCAGCCCCTGGTACTTCGACTGGGCGGCGCACCACACCAACCCCGACACGGCGGGCGGCTGGTTCCTGCGCCTGCTGGCGTGGCCCCGCTGGCGCTTCGACAGCGCGGACTCGCTGCGGAACATCTTCTCGGACGACCTCAAGGCGATCCTGGTCGTCGTGCTCACCGCGCTGTTCCTCTACCTGCTGCCGGGCACTCAGTTGGCCCGGGCCCGCGGCACGGTCGCCCAGTTCTTCGCCGGCTGGTCGTCGTACGTGTTCGCCGGCGGGTTCGCCGCGCTGATCACGACCCTGGTGCACACGAACCCGTCCCTGCTCGGCGCGTTCCAGTCGGCCGGCGCGGGCGCGACGTACGGGCTGTTCGTCGGCTGGATCGTGGGCCTGGCGGCGCTCGGCGGCCACCGCGGCACCCGCTCCTGACGGCTCCTTCCCCGCATGGCGCGGCCGGCCCGCCTGGTCGGCCGCGCCGGCGGCATGGGTGCCCGCCGACACCGGCAGCTAGCGCGGTGCGCTGAGCACGCGGTGCCGGCTGACCACGCCGATCGGCCGGCCGTCCTCCGTGACGGTGGCGTAGTCCGCGTCCGCGGTCAGCATCGCGGCGAGCGCGTCGTACAGGGAGGCGTCCAGGGGCACCTCGGGCTGCCGCGCCGTCACGTCCACTTCGGACTCGTTCCGCAGCATGTCCCGGCTCAGCGGGGTCACGGCGAGCCGGCGGATGCCGCGGTCCGCGCCGACGAACTCGGCCACGAACGGCGTCGCCGGGGCGCCCAGCAACTCGCCGGGCGGTGCGTACTGCTCCAGGTGCGCGCCCTCGGAGAGCACGGCGATCCGGTCGCCGAGGCGCACCGCCTCGTCCAGGTCGTGGGTCACCAGGATGATGGTCTTGCGCACGTCCGCCTGTAGGCGCAGGAACTCCTCCTGGAGGCGAGCGCGGGCGATCGGGTCGACGGCGGAGAACGGCTCGTCCATCAGGAGCACGACCGGGTCGGCGGCCAGCGCCCGGGCCACCCCCACCCGCTGCCGCTGTCCGCCGGACAGTTCGTGCGGGTACCGCCGGCCGTACCGGGAGGGGTCCAGGCCCACCAGGTCGAGCAGTTCGTTGGCGCGCTGCCGGATCCGGGCCTTGGGCCAGCCGAGCAGCTTCGGCACGGTACCCACGTTGGCCCGGATGGTCTGGTGCGGGAACAGCCCGACGTGCTGGATGACGTACCCGATCCGCCGCCGCAACTGGACCGGGTCCGCGGTCGTCACGTCCTCGCCGGCCAGCAGGATCCGGCCGGCGGTCGGTTCGATGAGCCGGTTCACCATCCGCAGCACGGTCGACTTGCCGCAGCCGGACGGGCCGATCAGCACCATCAGTTCGCCGGCGGCCACCTCCAGGCTCAGCCCGGCGACCGCGACCGTACCGTCCTCGTACTGCTTGCGCAGGCCCTGCAGGGCGATCGGCGCCGCCGCCGGCCGCGCGCCGGGGTCACCGTCCGGGGTAACGTCCACCTGTGTCCCTCCGCCGGTTGGAAGACGCGGCCAATCCCTGGGTGTCGTGGCAGTACGTGCACGACAACGCGGACTCCATCCTCGCCGCGCTGCGCGAGCACGTCACCCTGACCGCCGAGGCGGTCGTGCTGGCCGCCGTGGTGGCCATTCCGCTGGCCGTCGTGGCGTACTGGTTCCGCCCGCTGTCCGGGCCGATTCTTGCACTCTCCGGCGTGCTCTACACGATCCCGTCGCTGGCGCTGTTCGCGTTCCTGGCGCCGCTGTCCACCGATACCGGCCTGGTGCTGTCCGCCCTGGTCATGTACGCCCTGCTGCTGATCGTGCGGAACGCGCTGACCGGGCTGCGGCAGGTGCCGGCGGAGGTGCGTGACGCGGCGCAGGGGATGGGTTACGGACGGTTCGCCCGGCTGCTGCGCATCGAGTTGCCACTGGCGCTGCCGGGCATCCTGACCGGCCTGCGGCTGGCGACGGTCTCCACCGTGGCGCTGACCACCGTCGGCGTGCTGATCGGGCACGGCGGCCTGGGTCAGCTGATCCTCGGCGGTTTCCGGAACAATTTCTACCGGGCGCCGATCCTCACCGGCACGGTGCTGGCGGTCGCCCTGGCGCTGGTCCTGGACCTGCTGTTGGCCGGCGCCGGCCGGCTGGTCACGCCCTGGGCCCGGCGGGGGCGCCGATGAGCCCGGGCACGGCGGTGGGGCAGGCGGTCACCTGGCTCAACGACCCGCTGAACTGGACCAACCCCGGCGGCATCCTGGATCGGCTGACCGAGCACGTGACCATCTCGGCCGCGGCGGTGCTGCTCGGCGCGGTGGTGGCCTGGCCGCTGGGGGTCTGGCTGGGGCACTCGGGGCGCGGCGGCGCTGTGGTCCTGGCCGTGTCGAACGTCACTCTCGCCATCCCGACCCTCGCCCTGCTCACCATCCTGCCGCTCACCTTCCTCGGCTTCGGCCAGCGCCCGGTCATCGTGGCGCTGTCGGTCTTCGCCGTACCGCCGCTGCTGGCCAACGCGTATACGGGGGTGCGCTCGGTCGACCCGCAGACCCGCGACGCGGCCCGGGGCATGGGCCTGTCCGGCTGGCAGCTGTTGACCCGGGTCGAGCTGCCGCTGGCCGTCCCGTACCTGGCCGCCGGCTTCCGCACCGCCGCCGTGCAGGTGGTGGCGACCGCCGCGCTGGCCGCGTTCGTCAACGGCGGCGGCCTGGGCCAGATCATCGCGGCCGGGTTCGGGTTGAGTATCGCCGTCGGTGGCGGCCAGGTGCTGGCCGGCGGGTTGCTGGTGGCCCTGCTCGCGCTGGCGGTCGAGGGGCTGCTGGCGCTGGTCCAGCGCGTCCTGACGCCGCGGCCGCTGCGTCGCGCCGGCCGGTCCGGTGACGGTGCGGTCACCGCCGGTGCGTGAGTGACGATCCGGACACAACCGCCCGCAAAAGTTGTCGGTCCCGTGCGGAGAATGTTGGCTGAGAGACGCGGGTGCTGTTGAGGGACGCCCGCCAGACACGCGGCCGGCCCCGGTGGGGTCGCGCCGGGACACGGAAGGCGGGCAGGGATGCGCGCGCGTGCACGACTGGCAATAGGAATCGTCGGCCTGGTCGCGGTGGGCGGGTTCGCCGCCGGCTGCGGCGAGAAGGGCTCCTCCGGTACCGAGGCCCCGGCCGCGGGCGCCACGGGCGCCGGCTGCGCGCCGCTCGCCGGCGACACGCTGAGGGTGCTGGAGGACGACAAGAGCCTGCAGAACACGGACAACGTCCTGCCGGCGGTCAATGCCAAGGTCGCCAGCCCGGAGCTGATGGGCGCGCTGAACAAGGTCTCGGCCTCGCTGGACACGGCGAAGTTGATCCAGCTCAACAAGGCCGTCGATGTGGATCGCAAGACCGCGCCGGTGGCGGCGAACGAGTTCAACGACGTCAACCAGTTCACCACCGGCATCACGAAGGGCGCCGGCGGCGACATCACCATCGGGGCCGCGGACTTCACCGAGAGCGAGATTCTCGCGGAGCTGTACAAGATCGCGCTGACCTCGGCCGGGTACACGGTGAAGGTGCAGAAGATCGGCAACCGCGAACTGTACGAGCCGGCCCTGGAGAAGGGGCAGATCCAGGTCGTGCCGGAGTACGCCGCGACGATGGCGGACTTCCTCAACGGGAAGCTGAACGGCAAGGACGCCGACCCGATCTCCTCGCCGGACCTGGGGCAGACGATGACCGGGCTGAAGGCGGCCGGGCAGCGGGTGAACATCGAATTCGGCGAGCCGTCGCAGGCGCAGGACCAGAACGCCTTCGCGGTGACCACGGCCTTCGCCGACAAGTACGGCCTGAAGACGCTCTCCGACCTGGCCCGCAAGTGCTCGGGGCAGGCCACGGTGCTGGGTGGCCCGGCGGAGTGCCCGCAGCGGCCCAAGTGCCAGAAGGGCCTGGTCGAGACGTACGACTTCAAGGCCGGCAGCTTCAGCTCGCTGGACGCGGGCGGTCCGCAGACCAAGAACGCCCTGAAGACCGGGACGATCAGCGTCGGTCTGGTGCTCTCCTCGGACGGCGCGCTGGCCGCGGGCTGACGGGAGCCACCACCGCACATCGGGCGGGCGCCGTGACGCGGCGCCCGCCCGATGCCGTCTTCGCGGGGGCATTCCCCGAATGGGCGGTTCTCGGTAGCCTCTACACCCATGCCGGGCCCGGACACAGAGCGGAAAGCTCGCGGCGGCGGACGGATGCTGGCGGTCCTGTTCTGGACCGGGGTGGCCCTCGCGCCCCTCGCCGCGTTGCTGCTGCTCGTGGCGAACAGCGGTTTCCTGCTACGCATCGCCGCCGTGGCCGCGATCGGCTGCGTCGTGCTGATCGGGGTGTCCATCGCCCTGCGCGGCGATCCGGAGTCGGTCCGGGTCGAGCTGGAGGGCACCCTGCTGGACGAGGTGGACGCGCTGCGCGAGGACGTCCGCGAGGACATCACCACCGCGGCGCGGGCGACCCACCGGGCGTTCGGCGAGCGCGTGCAGACCCTGAACCAGTCCGTCGAGTCGCTGCGCGCGGAGGTCCAGGCGGTCCGCGCCGGTGGCGGTGTCCCCGTACCCGGGCCGGTGGCCCCGCCCGCCCGCCCGGCGCAGCACCCCGAGGAGGTCGCCCCGGTCGCCGCCGGCTACCAGCACGGCGGCGAGGAGTGGGCGGAGCCGGCTCCGCCGAGCGGCTACACCGGCCCGGCGCGGGAGCAGCAGCCGGACCGGTACGGGCGGCAGCCGGCCAACGGGTACGAGCACGCTGCCGCCGTGCCCGAGGGGCCGCCGCGCGCGGCCGGCGGCATCCCGCGCCAGCGCGGCGGTGGCCGGGTCCGGTACGCGGAGACCGTGCAGGTCACCACCCGCGAGACCATCGTGGACGACGGCGACGGCGAGCGGCCCGACACCGGCCGCGTCTACGGCGGTCCATCGGTCTACGGCCGCCCGCCCGAACAGCCCGGCTACGCCGGGCACGGCGGGAACGGCCACGCCGACCATGGCGGGAACGGCTACGCCGAGCACGGCACGAGCGGCCACGCCGACCATGGCGGGAGCAGGCACGGGGGGCACGGCTACAGCGACCACGGCGGGAGCGGCTACGCCGAGCGTGGCGGGAACGGGTACGGGCCGCCGCCGGCGCCGCCGCGCGGGCGGCGCGCCGCGGAGCCCGGTACCCCCTCCTGGGGCGATGGCCGAGATGCGAACGGAGACGGCCGCGACGCCCCGTGGGGCGAGGACCAGCGGCGCCCGCAGCCCGGCGAGTACGGGCGGCCGGCCGGTGAAGGCAGTCCGTGGGCCCAGAACACGCCCCGGCCCGGTCAGCCACCGGCCGCCGAGGGGCCGAGGGGCGGCGTCCGGCAGGCCGAGGCCGGCGACCGGTGGGCGACCGCCCGCGCGGACGAGCACGGCAGCGAGGTGCGGATGGCCGAGCGGCGCGCCGCCGTGCGCGCCGACGCGACCGGCGCCGAGCTGCGCGTTGAGGACCGCTGGGCCAGCGTGCGAAGCGAGGAGCCGCGCCCGGGCCGCCGACGGCGCGACGACGACACCAACCCCGGGATGCCCGTCCCCGCCCCCGCTCCCGCTGCGGACGCCGGCGGTTGGGGCGACGACTGGGTCTCCGCCCTGCGCACCGGGCCCACCGCGCCCGAGTTGACCAGCCGGTCCGACGCGCCGACATGGAGCGAGCACGACGGTGGCCCCACCGGCGGCCGGCGGCGGCGGGACGAGGACGATCGGCCGCACTCCGGCTCCGCCTACCAGCACTCGCACGAGCGCTGGTAGGTACCGGCTACTTGTCGATGTCGCCGACCACGAAGAACATCGAGCCGAGGATCGCGATCAGGTCCGGCACCAGGCAGCCCGGCAGCAGTGTGGTCAGCGCCTGCACGTTCGCGTACGAGGCGGTACGCAGCTTGAGCCGCCAGGGCGTCTTCTCTCCCCGGGAGACCAGGTAGTACCCGTTGATGCCGAGCGGGTTCTCGGTCCACGCGTAGGCGTGCCCCTCGGGCGCCTTGACCACCTTGGGCAGCCGCACGTTCACCGGCCCGGTGAGCCGGTCGACCCGGTCCAGGCACGCCTGGGCCAGGTCGAGCGAGGCGTACACCTGGTCCAGCAGCACCTCGAACCGGGCGTGGCAGTCGCCGGCGGTGCGGGTGACCACCGGCACGTCGAGTTCCCCGTACGCCAGGTACGGCTCGTCGCGGCGCAGGTCCAGGTCCAGTCCGCTGGCCCGGGCCACCGGGCCGGAGGCGCCGTAGGCGGCGGCGTCGGCGGCGCTGAGCACGCCGACCCCCACGGTCCGGGCGAGGAAGATGTCGTTGCGGCGGATGATGGCGTCCAGGTCCGCCATGCCCCGCCGGACCGAGTCCACCGCCGTCCGGGCCCGGTCGGTCCAGCCGGCTGGGACCTCCTCCTTGAGCCCGCCGATCCGGTTGAACATGTAGTGCATCCGGCCGCCGGACGCCTCCTCCAGGACGGCCTGGATCGTCTCCCGTTCCCGGAACGCGTAGAACACCGGGGTGATCGCCCCGATCTCCAGCGGGTACGAGCCGAGGAACATCAGGTGGTTCAGCACCCGGTTCAGTTCGGCCAGCGCCATGCGCAGCCACACCGCCCGCTCCGGCACCTCGATGCCCATCAGCCGCTCGACCGCCAGCACCACGCCCAGTTCGCTGGCGAAGGCGGAGAGCCAGTCGTGCCGGTTCGCCAGCACGATGATCTGCCGGTAGTCCCGCACCTCGAAGAGCTTCTCGGCGCCCCGGTGCATGTACCCCACGATCGGCTCGCAGGCGACCACCCGCTCGCCGTCCAGCACCAGCCGCAGCCGCAGCACCCCGTGGGTCGACGGGTGCTGCGGGCCGATGTTCAGCACCATGTCCGCGGTGTCCAGCCCGGTACCGGTGCCGGCCGTCACCTCGCGCAGCGCCTCCGCGGTCATCCGGTCATGGTAGGCCGCACGGGCGGGGATGCGGCGGCCAGCGGGTGGTCGATTCCAATCGGCTGGACCAGCCAGAGGTGCGCCCCGAGCCCCGCCGGTTCGGTCAGTTCGGCCGCCGCGGCCGCCGCGGCGAGCGCCCGCAGGTAACCCGCCGGGTCGGAGCCGGCCAGCGCGATCGGTGGCCGGGCGCCATCGGCCCCGAGCGCCCGCAGCGCCTCCCGCTGGGAGATCAGCCGGTACGGGTACCCGCCGCGCTCCGCCACCGCGTCGAACGCGACGTGCGCCGTGATGTCGCCGCTTCCATCGGGTACGGGATGGGTCTGCCGCCCGGCCCGGTACCCGGTCAGGCTGCCGTACGGCGGCCGGGTTGCCCGGGTGTGCCCGTAGTCGACGGCCAGGGCGAGCCCGCGGCGGAGCCCGCGGAGGGCGGCGGCCCACGCCTCGTCGCGGGGGCGGCCGATCTCGGCGCGGGTGCCGGGTGGCGCCCCGCGCAGCGGCCACCACCGGTCGAGCCAGGTGGCGTCGGCGGGCTCCAGCGACCCGCCGAGGCGCTCCTCGCCGGTGGCCGGGTCGACCTCGACGTACCGCGGTTCGCCCGCCTCGTCCACCTCGGACACGTCGACCGGCACGTTGTCCAGCCACTCGGTGGCGAGCAGGACGCCCTCGAACGGCTCGGGCGGGGTGTCGCGCCAGTCGATCCGGTCCGGCAGCCGGTCCGGTCGCGGTGCCCGCTCGACGGCGATCGGGCGTAGCCGGCTGTCGGGGAGCGAGGCGGCGACCAGGGCCGTGAGCAGTTCGCCCCGGCCGGCGCCCACGTCGACCACGGGCAGCGGGTCGGTGCCGGGCAGCACGGAGTCGATCAGGCGGAGCAGGGCGGCGGCGAACAGCGGGGACGCGTGCGCGCTGGTCCGGAACTCGCCGGCCGGGCCGGCACCGGGGCGCAGGTAGAAACCACCGGGACCGTAGAGTGCCCGCTCGGTCGCCTCCCGCCAGCGCAGCCACGCTCCCATGGGCTCAGACCCTACGTGGCCCTGACCCTGCGGGTACCCGCGTGGGGAAGCCGCCGATCGGTGCGGGCGTTGACCATGATGCCTTGATCGACGCGCACAGCCGCCGGCGAGGATCGTCACAGACATGCCCAGCATCCCGGGATGCGGGCGATAATTCGACCACGACCGGTACCCCTACGAGGACTGGATCACGACATGAGCCTTGACCTTGGCGTCGTCGGCGCCGGGCGGGTCGGCGCCGTGCTGGGCGCGGCCCTGGCCCGGGCGGGCCACCGGGTGGTGGCCGCGGCCGGCGTTTCCACCGCCTCCCGGGAGCGGAACTCCCGGCTGCTGCCCGGCGCGGCGCACCTGCCCGCCGACGAGGTGGCCCGCGCCGCGACCGATCTGCTGATCCTGGCCGTACCCGACGACGCGCTCGCTGGCGTGGTGTCGGGCCTGGCCACCACCGGCGCGCTGCGACCGGGCCAGATCGTGGCCCACACGTCCGGCGCGCACGGGTTGGCCGTGCTCGCCCCGGTGGTGCCGCGCGGCGCCCGCCCGCTGGCCGTGCACCCGGCGATGACCTTCACCGGTACCGCCGCCGACCTGGCGCGGCTGCCCGGGACGTCGTTCGGGGTGACCGCGCCGGCGGACCTGCGCCCGTTCGCCACCCGGCTGGTGGCGGACCTCGGTGGGGTCGTGGAGTGGGTCGCGGAGGCGGACCGGCCGCTGTACCACGCGGCGCTGGCGCACGGCGCGAACCACCTGGTCACGCTGGTGAACGAGGCGGCCGACCGGCTGCGGGACGCGGGCGTGACCGACCCCGCCAAGGTGCTCTCCCCGCTGCTGCACGCGGCGCTGGAGAACGCGTTGGCCCTGGGTGACGAGGCGCTGACCGGCCCGGTGTCCCGGGGCGACGCCGGTACCGTCGCCCGCCACCTGCGCCGGCTCAGCGCCTCGGCGCCCGACTCGGTGCCGGCCTACCTGGCGTTGGCCCGGCGCACCGCGGCGCGGGCGATCGCCGCCGGCCGGCTCCGCCCGATCGACGCGGAGCCGCTGCTGGAGGTTCTCGCCGACGCGGCGGGTGCCGGGCGGACCCCGGTCGGGGACGCAACCCGCGAGGAGGCGAGCGCATGAGGGTGGTACGGACCCGGGCCGAGGTGGCGGACGCCCGCCGAGCCGCGGTCGGGACGGTCGGGGTGGTGCCGACCATGGGTGCCCTGCACGAGGGGCACGAGGCGCTGATCCGGGCCGCCCGGGAGCGGTCGGACCACGTGGTCGTCACGATCTTCGTCAACCCGCTGCAGTTCGGCCCGAACGAGGACTTCGACCGGTACCCCCGGACGCTGGACGCGGACCTGGAGGTCTGCCGCCGGACCGGGGTGGACACGGTGTTCGTCCCGTCCCGCGCGGAGATGTACCCGGCCGGCGAGCCGCAGGTGCGGCTGCAACCGGGGCCGCTGGGCGAGGTGCTGGAGGGCGCGAGCCGGCCGGGGTTCTTCCACGGTGTGCTCACCGTGGTGCTGAAGCTGTTCCAGCTCACCCGCCCCGACCTGGCGTTCTTCGGCGCGAAGGACTATCAGCAGCTCACCCTGATCCGCCGGATGGTCACCGACCTGGACCTGCCGGTCCGGGTGGTGGAGGTGCCCACGGTGCGGGAGCCGGACGGGCTGGCCCTGTCCAGCCGCAACCGGTTCCTGTCGGCGGAGGAGCGCGGCGCGGCGCTGGCGCTGTCCGGTGCGCTGCGGGCCGGGGCGGCCGCCGCCGGGGGTGGGGAGGGGCCGGAGGCGGTGCACGCCGCCGCCCGGGCTGTGCTCGACGGGGCGCCCGGCGCCAAGCTGGACTACCTGGTCCTCACCGATCCCGCGCTCGGCCCGGCGCCGGCGCACGGCCCGGCGCGGCTGCTCGTGGCGGCCTGGGTGGGCGCCACCCGACTCATCGACAACGCACCGCTGGAGTTGCGCTGATGTTCCGTACCATGCTCAAGTCCAAGATCCATCGGGCCACGGTCACGCAGGCCGACCTGCACTACGTGGGCTCGGTCACGGTCGACCAGGACCTGCTGGACGCCGCCGACCTGCTTGCGGGCGAGCAGGTGGCGATCGTGGACGTGACCAACGGCGCCCGGCTGGAGACGTATGTGATCCCGGGCGAGCGGGGCAGCGGCGTCATCGGCATCAACGGGGCCGCCGCCCACCTGGTGCACCCCGGCGACCTGGTGATTCTCATCTCGTACGGGCAGATGGACGACGCGGAGGCCCGCTCCTACCGGCCGCGCGTCGTGCACGTGGACGCCGAGAACAAGATCATCGAGCTGGGTGGCGACCCCGGCGCCGCCGTTCCCGGCACCGCGGGCGACCCCGCCCGCTCCGGTCGCTCCGTCCCCCTCCCCGCCTGACCGGAGCCTCTGTCGATCTTGGATTTGTGGCGGGATCAAGCACTCCGTAACCGCCCAACCCGGGCGCCACCAGCCCAAGGTCGGCTGGTGGTGGCGGTGGGGGGGGGCGGGGTGCAGGGTCGGCGTCCGCTGGTTCGGGTGACGTATGCTGCCCAACCGGAGCGGCCGGAGCCCGCTTCCGGGGGAGGTGCGCGGGAATGCGACGAAGCTTGGCCGCCGTGGCGCTGGTGGTCGTGACGGCCGTGACCCTGGCCGGCTGCGGCAAGCCGGCCGGCGTGGACGGTTCGCTCACCAACGGCTGGCCCGCGATCGGCGAACCCAAGCCGTTCGTCCCGGCCGCGGACACGTGCCACGAGACCTTCAAGGAGACCGGGTACCTGTCCAGCTACGAGCCGGTGGACTGCGCCAAGAAGCACGAGTCCGAGACCGCGTACGTGGGCACGTTCGCCGACGGCGACGTGGACTCGAACACCCCGCCCACCGCCAGTTCGGCCGCGATGAAGGCCGCGTACGCGGAGTGCGCCGGCAAGGCCAAGGAGTACCTCGGTGCCGACTGGCGCTCCGGGCGCGTGTACCTGGGCATGGTGCTGCCGTCCACGGACGCCTGGTCCGGTGGCGCCCGCTGGTTCCGGTGCGACCTGATGGAGACGGTCGGCAAGGACGACAGCGACTTCGTCGCCCGCGAAGGTTCGATCAAGGGGGCGCTCGGCGGCAGCCGGGCCCTGGGATACACCTGTTACGCGGTCACGCTGAAGAACAACAGCGTCGACAAGATGACCCCGACCGCCTGCACCAAGACGCACAACGCCGAGTTCGTGGGCGTCTACACCGCGCCGGACGGCGCCTACAAGGCCCCGACCAGCGGCACCTACGACGCGTACCACAAGGCGTGCCGCTCGATGGTGGCGGGCTGGGCGAACGTCCCGAACGACGGGAACACGGTCTACCGGTACGGCACGATCGTGACCCCGCTCGGGCGCACCGAGTGGGAGCGGGGCAACCGCGGCGTGCTGTGCCACATCTGGCTGGACAAGAAAAACCAGACCAAGTCGCTGAAGGGCGCCGGCACGGGCGCGCTGCCCATCAACTGAGGTCGCTCAGATCACAGGCGGGCTAGATCACAGGGGGCGCCGCCCACCGCGGCGCCCCGGCGCGGTTGACTGACGGGATGCACTTGCCTTCCCTGCCGCGCCGGCTCCGGGCGCCCGACCCCGGCTGGTCCGAGCGGACGGACGTGGTGGTGGTCGGCTCCGGGATCGCCGGGCTGACCGCGGCACTCCACCTGCGCGAGGCGGGCCTGCACGTCACCGTCGTGACCAAGGTCCGCATCGACGACGGGTCGACCCGCTGGGCACAGGGCGGTATCGCCGCCGTCCTGGACCCGCTGGACACACCGGCCGCGCACGCCCAGGACACGCTGGTCGCCGGCGTGGGCCTGTGCGACGAGGCGGCGGTGGGCGTGCTGGTGGCGGAGGGCCCGACCCGGGTCCGCGAGTTGATGCGGTTGGGCGCCGAGTTCGACCGGCACCCGGACGGCTCGCTGATGCTGACCCGCGAGGGCGGCCACCACGCGGACCGGATCGTCCACGCGGGCGGCGACGCGACCGGCGCGGAGGTCCAGCGGGCCCTGCACGCCGCGGTCCGCCGGGACCCGTGGATCCGGCTGGTGGAGCACGCGCTGGTCCTGGACCTGCTCCGGGCGGCCGACGGGCGGGCCTGCGGGCTCACCCTGCACGTGCTCGGCGAGGGCACGGAGGACGGCGTCGGCGCGATCGAGGCGCGCGCCGTGGTGCTGGCGACCGGCGGGATGGGCCAGATCTACGCGGCCACCACGAACCCCTCGGTCTCCACCGGCGACGGGGTGGCCCTCGCCCTGCGGGCCGGCGCGGTCGTGACCGACGTGGAGTTCGTCCAGTTCCACCCCACGGCGCTGTTCCTGGGCGGCGCGACCGGCTCGCCCCAGCAGCCGCTCGTGTCCGAGGCGCTGCGCGGCGAGGGCGCGTACCTCGTGGACGCCGACGGCAAGCGGTTCATGGTGGGTCAGCACGAGCTGGCCGAGTTGGCGCCGCGGGACGTGGTCGCGAAGGGCATTCACCGGGTGCTGCTCGCCGCCGGTGCCGAGCACGTCTACCTGGACGCCCGCCACCTGGGCGGCGAGTTCCTGGCCCGGCGCTTCCCGACCATCGTGGCCTCGTGCCGGTCGGCCGGCATCGACCCGGGCGAGGAGTTGATCCCGGTCGCACCCGCGGCGCACTACGCGTCCGGGGGTGTCCGCACGGACCTGCACGGCCGCACCTCCATTCCCGGCCTGTACGCGTGCGGCGAGGTCGCCTGCACCGGGGTGCACGGCGCGAACCGGCTGGCCAGCAACTCGCTGCTGGAGGGGTTGGTGTTCGCCCGCCGGATCGCCGCCGACATCGCCCGCTCCCTGCCCGATCAGGGTGAACCGGTCACCATCGGTGGCGCCGGCGGCGACTGGGTGGCCGATCCCGGCATCCGGGTGCCGATGCAGCGGGCCATGACCCGGGGCGCGGGCGTGCTGCGCTCCGCCGAGACGCTGGCGGAGACCGGCGCGCGGCTGAGCCGACTGGTCGAGGGCGGGTCCACGCCGCGCATGGCCAGCTGGGAGGCCACCAACCTGGTGACCGTCGCGTCGGCGCTGGTCGGTGCGGCGTATGCCCGGGAGGAGACGCGCGGCTGCCACTGGCGCGAGGACTTCCCGTCGGCCCGCCCCGAGTGGGTCGGTCACCTGCTCGGCGCGATCGACCCCACCGGCCACCTCGTACCCACCTGGGAGGCGTGATGACCCTGGACCCGGCCGCCGTGGAGCGGATCGTGCGGACCGCCCTGGAGGAGGATCTCGGCGGGCCGGACGGCGTCGACGTGACCAGCGTGGCGACGATCCCGGCCGAGCAGACCGACACCGCCGACGTGGTGGCCCGAGCCGCCGGGGTGGTGGCCGGGCTGGAGGTCGCGGCGGCGGTCTTCCGGGCGGCGATCGACCACGCCCGCGCGCCCGGGGCCGTCCGGGTGGAGCTCAAGGTCGCGGACGGTACCCGGGTGGCCCGCGGCGACGTGCTCGCCACGGTCACCGGCCCGACCCGGGCGCTGCTCACCGCCGAGCGCACCGCGCTGAACCTGCTCTGCCGGATGTCCGGCGTCGCCACGCACACCCGGGACTGGGCGGATGCCCTGGAGGGCACCGGCGCCACGGTGCTGGACACCCGCAAGACCACGCCGGGGCTGCGCGTCCTGGAGAAGTACGCGGTGCGGGCCGGCGGGGGCACCAACAAGCGCATGGGCCTGTACGACGTGGCGATGGTCAAGGACAACCACAAGCTCGCCGCCGGGGGCGTCGCCGCCGCCTACCGCCGGATCAGGGAAGCCTTCCCGGCGGTACCCGTGCAGGTGGAGGTGACCGATGTGGTCGAGGCGGTCGAGGCGGTCGAGGCGGGCGCGGACTTCCTGCTCTGCGACAACATGACGCCCGCGCTGCTGGCCGAGGTGGTCGCCGCGGTCGGCGGCCGGGCGGAACTGGAGGCGACCGGCGGGCTCACCCTCGACGTGGCCCGCGAGTACGCGCTGACCGGCGTGGACTACCTGTCGGTGGGCGCCCTCACGCACTCCTCGCCTATCTTGGACATCGCCCTGGATCTGCGCCCCCGGAGCTGAGCCGCATGCTGCTGTGCATCGACATCGGTAACACCAACACGGTCCTGGCCACGTTCGAGGGCGACAAGATCGTGCACCACTGGCGGATCAAGACGGACGCCCGGGCCACCGCCGACGAGATGGGCCTGCTCTACCGCGGCCTGCTCGCCGGGGACGCCGTGGAGATCACCGGTGTCGCCGCCTGCTCCACGGTTCCCGCCGCGCTGCGCTCGCTGCGGACCATGCTGGGCCGGTACTACGGCCACCTCCCCACCGTGATCGTGGAGCCCGGCGTGAAGACCGGCGTGCAACTCGCGATCGACAACCCCAAGGAGGTGGGCGCCGACCGGGTGGTGAACACGCTGGCCGCGTTCACCCTCTACGGCGGCCCGTCGATCGTGGTGGACATCGGTACCACCACCACGTTCGACGTGATCAGCGCGCGCGGCGAGTTCCTCGGCGGCGCCTTCACCCCGGGCATCGAGATCTCCTTCGACGCGCTCGCCGCCCGCGCCGCCCAGTTGCGCAAGGTCGAGCCGGCCAGGCCCCGCTCGGTCATCGGCAAGAACACGGTCGAGTGCCTCCAGTCCGGCATGTACTTCGGGTACGCGGGCCTGATCGACCGGATCGTGGAGCGGATGGCGGAGGAGCTGGGCCCGCTGCGCGCCGTGATCGCGACCGGTGGCCTGGCGCCCGTGGTGCTCGGCGAGTGCCGCTCGGTGACCGGGCACGAGCCGATGATCACGCTGATCGGGCTGCGGATGGTCTACGAGAAGAACATGGCGTCCGCCTGACGTCTCCCGTGCGGCGGTGTACCCGATGGGGGCGGTATATCGGGTGGGGCTGGTGCGGGGGCGCTGAGTAGGCTTGGCGCGACGTTTCCCACCGAGCCAGAGAGCCCGCCGTGACCGAGAACCCCGCCGTGGACGCCGCTGATGACCTTCCGGAGCAGATGCGGATCCGCCGGGAGAAGCGGGACCGGATCCTGGCCGAGGGCCGCGAGCCGTATCCCGTCGCCTTCCCCCGCACCGCCTCGCTCGCCCAGGTGCGCGCCAGGTACGCGGACCTGCCCACCGACACGGCCACCGGTGACCGGGTCGCGGTCGCCGGCCGCGTCATCTTCATGCGGAACACCGGCAAGCTGTGCTTCGCCACCCTGCGCGACGGCGACGGCACCGAGTTGCAGGCCATGCTCTCCCTGGACCGGGTGGGCGCGCCGGCGCTGGACAGCTGGAAGCACCTGGTCGACCTCGGGGACCATGTCGGCGTCACCGGCGAGGTGATCACGAGCCGGCGGGGTGAGCTGTCGGTGCTGGCCGACGAGTGGGTGATGACCGCGAAGGCGCTGCGCCCCCTGCCGGTCGCGCACAAGCCGTTGAGCGAGGAGGCCCGCGTCCGGCAGCGGTACGTGGACCTGATCGTCCGGCCGCAGGCCCGGGACAACGTGCGCACCCGGGCCACGGTGGTACGCAGTCTCCGCGATTCGCTGCACGCGCGCGGCTTCGTCGAGGTCGAGACCCCGATGCTCCAGTTGCTGCACGGCGGTGCGGCGGCCCGCCCTTTCGTGACGCATAGCAATGCCCTGGACACGCAGCTGTACCTTCGCATCGCTCCGGAACTATTCCTGAAGCGCTGCGTGGTGGGCGGCATCGACCGCGTCTTCGAGATCAACCGGAATTTCCGCAACGAGGGCATGGACTCGTCGCACTCGCCGGAATTCGCGATGCTGGAGACATATCAGGCATATGGGGACTACGACACGGTGGCCACCCTGACCCGCGAGCTGGTCCAGGCGGCCGCCGCGGCGCTCACCGGGTCCACCACCGTGGTCCACCACGACGGTAGCGAGGTGGACCTGGGTGGGCAGTGGCGCGAGGTGACCCTGTTCGGTGTGCTCTCCGAGGCCGTCGGCGACCAGGTCACGGTCCGCACGCCGATGGTCCGGCTGGTCGAACTCGCCGACAAGCACGCCCTGCCGGTCGACCCGAAGTGGGGCCCCGGCAAGCTGGCCGAGGAGTTGTTCGAGCACCTCGTGGTGCCCGAGTTGCGGGCGCCGACGTTCGTGCGCGACTACCCGGAGGAGACCTCGCCGCTGACCCGCGCGCACCGCACCGAGCCCGGCCTGGCCGAGAAGTGGGACCTGTACGTGCAGGGCTTCGAGCTGGGCACCGGCTACTCCGAGCTGGTGGACCCGGTGGTGCAGCGCCAGCGCCTGGTGGCCCAGGCCCGCCAGGCGGCCCGGGGGGACGACGAGGCGATGCCGCTGGACGAGGACTTCCTCCGCGCGATGGAGTACGGAATGCCGCCCAGCGGCGGTATGGGAATGGGAATCGACAGGTTGCTGATGGCGCTGACCGGGCTCGGGATTCGCGAAACCATCCTGTTCCCGCTGGTCCGGCCGGAGTAGTTTTCGGATGCGGTTGACGCACGCCGCCCGAGGTTCGCTATTGTTTCGATTAAAGTAGCGGCGAAGTATGTGCTCGGAGGGTAACCGCGCGTGGCGAAGCAGATCATTCACAAGCTCGTTGACGACATCGATGGCGGGGATGCCGAAGAGACCGTGAAGTTCGCGCTCGACGGGATTCAGTACGAGATCGATCTGTCGAAGAAGAACGCCGGCAAATTGCGGGACGTTTTGGCCCCGTACCTGGCGGCCGGCCAGAAGGTCGGGCGCGGCGGCGTGGTGGTCGGCGGCCGGGCGGCCCGGGGTCGCGGCGTCGCGGCCGCGGACCGCGAGCAGAACCGGGCGATCCGGGCCTGGGCGAAGCGCGCCGGCAAGGAGATCTCCGACCGGGGCCGGATCCCGGCCGACATCGTGCAGGAGTACCACGCCAGCGCCGGGCGGTGATCGGCGCCGGCGAAGCAGGTTGACGGCCCGCGGCGGCACCAACGCCGCGGGCCTTTCCCATGCCCGCGCTCCTTCCAGCGCCTGCGCCGCGCGCCCTCCTGCCTGCGCCCGCGCCGCGCGCCCGCCTGCTCAAGGCCCGGCCTGCCCTCGGGCCTGGAGGCTCGCCGGCCCTCGCCCCCATGGGGGCTTCCCGTGCGGTGCGGTTGCCCCGGCGCGTCGTACCGTTTCGCACCCTGTGCTCCGCGCCGCGGTCCGGCGGCTCCCCGACGGGCGCCATGCGGTGCGTGCCCCGTGCGGTGGCTGCGCTTCCCGCGGTCGCTGCTTGTGCGCTCGCCGCACTCCCGGCCTGATCGTCGAGCGCCGTCCCGGGACTTGATCAAGAGCGGAAGGTCGTCGGTGGGTCCGCCGGGACCGCCGCGCGACCGTCGGCTTCCCGTCCGCGAGGTTATCCACAGGCTGTGGAGGACGGTGGCCGGGCCTGTGGACAACCCTGGGGACGGCGTGCCGGGGCCGGACCCGCCGGAGACCGATTTCGCTGTCGGCGTAGCCGGTTGTGGCGGGAACACCGTGGGGCACTCCGGAGTTGGGCAAAAGGTGCGCGGACGGGCGCCGGTACCTGGTGCACAGGGTCGGATGAGTCAGTCCGCGGCGATAGAGTGATGGAACGGATACCCAGTCGGGGTCCGTGCGGAGCCCCGCCAAGATCCACTGGCGCACGGCACGTGAGGAGCACGAGGGCATGTTCGAGCGGTTCACCGACCGAGCGCGACGGGTTGTCGTCCTGGCTCAGGAAGAAGCCCGGATGCTCAACCACAACTACATCGGCACCGAGCACATCCTGCTCGGGCTTATCCACGAGGGCGAGGGCGTCGCGGCCAAGGCTCTGGAGAGCCTCGGCATCTCGCTGGAGGGCGTCCGGCAGCAGGTCGAGGAGATCATCGGCCAGGGCCAGCAGGCGCCGAGCGGGCACATCCCGTTCACCCCCCGGGCCAAGAAGGTCCTCGAGCTGTCGTTGCGCGAGGCGCTGCAGCTCGGCCACAACTACATCGGCACGGAGCACATCCTGCTCGGCCTGATCCGTGAGGGCGAGGGTGTCGCGGCCCAGGTGCTGGTCAAGCTCGGCGCCGACCTGAACCGGGTCCGCCAGCAGGTCATCCAGCTGCTCTCCGGCTACCAGGGCAAGGAGCCGGCCGCGGCCGGCGCGGCCACCGGCGAGGCGGCCCCGTCGACCAGCCTGGTGCTCGACCAGTTCGGGCGGAACCTGACCCAGGCGGCCCGCGAGGGCAAGCTCGACCCGGTCATCGGGCGCGAGAAGGAGATCGAGCGGGTGATGCAGGTGCTCTCCCGCCGTACCAAGAACAACCCGGTCCTGATCGGTGAGCCCGGCGTCGGCAAGACCGCCGTCGTCGAGGGCCTGTCCCAGAAGATCGTCAAGGGCGAGGTGCCCGAGACGCTGAAGGACAAGCAGCTCTACACGCTCGACCTCGGCGCCCTGGTCGCCGGCTCCCGGTACCGCGGTGACTTCGAGGAGCGCCTGAAGAAGGTGCTCAAGGAGATCCGCACCCGGGGCGACATCATCCTGTTCATCGACGAGATCCACACCCTGGTCGGCGCGGGCGCCGCCGAGGGCGCGATCGACGCGGCAAGCATCCTCAAGCCGATGCTGGCCCGCGGCGAGCTGCAGACCATCGGCGCGACCACGCTCGACGAATACCGCAAGTACCTGGAGAAGGACGCCGCGCTGGAGCGCCGGTTCCAGCCGATCCAGGTGGGTGAGCCATCGCTGGCGCACACCATCGAGATCCTCAAGGGCCTGCGCGACCGGTACGAGGCGCACCACCGCGTGTCGATCACCGACGCCGCGCTGGTCGCCGCGGCCACCCTGGCCGACCGCTACATCTCCGACCGGTACCTGCCGGACAAGGCGATCGACCTCATCGACGAGGCCGGCGCCCGGATGCGTATCCGCCGGATGACCGCGCCGCCGGACCTGCGTGACTTCGACGAGCGGATCGCCCAGGTTCGCCGGGACAAGGAGTCCGCGATCGACGCGCAGGACTTCGAGCGGGCCGCCCAGCTGCGGGACAAGGAGAAGCAGCTGCTCGGCCAGAAGGCGCAGCGGGAGAAGGAGTGGAAGGCCGGCGACCTGGACGTGGTGTCCGAGGTCGACGACGAGCAGATCTCCGAGGTGCTGGCGAACTGGACCGGTATCCCGGTCTACAAGCTGACCGAGGAGGAGACCACCCGGCTGCTGCGCATGGAGGACGAGCTGCACAAGCGGGTCGTCGGCCAGGAGGACGCGGTCAAGGCGGTGTCCAAGGCGATCCGGCGTACCCGCGCCGGGCTGAAGGACCCGAAGCGGCCGTCCGGCTCGTTCATCTTCGCCGGCCCGTCCGGCGTGGGTAAGACCGAGCTGTCCAAGGCGCTGGCGGAGTTCCTGTTCGGCAGCGAGGATTCGCTCATCCAGCTGGACATGAGCGAGTTCCACGACCGGTACACGGTGTCCCGCCTGGTCGGTGCCCCTCCGGGGTACGTCGGCTACGACGAGGGCGGCCAGCTCACCGAGAAGGTGCGCCGCCGGCCGTTCTCCGTGGTGCTGTTCGACGAGATCGAGAAGGCGCACCCGGACGTGTTCAACACCCTGCTCCAGATCCTGGAGGATGGGCGGTTGACCGACGGGCAGGGCCGCATCGTGGACTTCAAGAACACGGTGATCATACTGACCACGAACCTGGGCACCCGGGACGTGGCCAAGGCGGTCTCCATCGGCTTCCAGGCCTCGGACGACTCCGACTCCAACTACGAGCGGATGAAGACCAAGGTCAACGACGAGCTGAAGCAGCACTTCCGCCCGGAGTTCCTGAACCGGATCGACGACACCATCGTGTTCCACCAGCTCAACGAGCGGGAGATCCTGTCGATCGTCGACATCATGATCGCCCGGATCGAGAGCCAGCTGAAGAACAAGGACATGGGCCTCGAGCTGACCGACAACGCCAAGAAGTACCTGGCGAAGAAGGGCTTCGACCCGGTCATGGGCGCCCGGCCGCTGCGCCGGACGATCCAGCGGGACATCGAGGACAACCTGTCCGAGCGGATCCTGTTCAACGAGCTCAAGCCGGGTCAGATCGTGGTCGTGGACTGCGAGGGCGACCCGGAGGACATCGAGAAGTCCAAGCTGGTGTTCCGCGGCGCGGACAAGCCGGTGGAGGTCCCGGACGCGGTTCCGGCGAACCTCGGCGGTGCGTCGGCCGGCGCGGCGGAGGAGTAGTCGACACCGGTCGCTGAACCGGCGAGACGGGCCCGTGGCACAGTGCCACGGGCCCGTTCGCTTTCTCCGGTCTGGTTGTTCGCCCGGATACGGACTGGTTTTCGCGGTAAGGGACCGGTATGCGGGCTGTGAACCGGTGGGTCGTGGACTGTGCGATCGCCGCCGCCGCGGTCTGGACCGTCGCGTACCACCTCGGCCTGGCCTTCGGTGCGCCGGTGCGGCCGCTGCTCGCCGCCTGGCTCGTGGTCACGGTCCCGTGCGCCGTGGCCCTCGCTTCCGCCCGCCGTCGCGCCGGGCGCGGTGCCGGGAGCACCGCCGACCAATCGGAAGCCGGGCGGTCGGGTGAGGTGGAGCGGGAGCGGGTCACTTCGCCGTCCCGGGTCCGGGCCGCGGTGATCGTCACGGCGGGTGTGCTCGCGGCGGTGGCGGGCGCGGCCGGGCTGTGGCCGATGCTGGTCGCGTTCGGAGCCCTGGCCGTGGTGGCCGCCGTCCCGTGGCTGCGGACCGCCGGTCGGGGCCGGCCCGCCGAGCCGCCGCTGGAGGGCAGGGTCCCGCAGTGGCAGGAGGGGGTTGCGCTGCTCGTCGCCGTCGGGCTCGGGGTGCTGTCGGTGTTCATCGTGCGCCCCGACGCCGACGACGTGTTCTACGTGAACCGGTCGGTCTGGGTGGCCGAGCACGGCCGGCTGCCGGTCGGTGACGTCCTGTTCGGCGACGGGGGCCGGATCCTGCCGGGTATGGCCCCGGTCTCCAGCATCGAGGCGTTCGCCGGTTCCGTGGCCCGGGTGGTGCACCTGCCGGCCGCCTCCGTGGTCTGGTACCTGCTGCCGCCGGCGGTCACGGTCCTGGCCGTGCTCGCGCTGTGGCAACTCGTGAAGGCGTGGGCCCCCCGCCGGCCGCTGGCCGGTCTGCTGCTGGCGCTGGTCTTTCTGCTCTGGTCCGGCGCCTCGGCCGCCTCGTTCGGCTCGTTCCACCTGGTGCGCGCCTGGCAGGGCAAGGCCATCCTGGTGTCGCTGGCGCTGCCGGCGCTCTGGCTGTACCTGACCGAGTGGGCCCGGGACCGGTCCCGGCTCGCCCTGCTGCTCGCGGTCACCGCCGGGGTGGCCGGCCTCGGGTTCAGTTCCTCCGCCGCGTTCGTGGTGCCGCTGACCGCCGTCGCCGCCGGGCTCGGCCTCGTGCTCCTCGGCCGGCTCCGGGACACGCCCCCGCTCGCCCTGGTCACCGCGTACCCGCTGGTCGGCGGCCTGCTCGTGGGCCTGACGCTGGGCGCGCCCGCGGGGGAGTCCGGCACCCTGCAGGCCGCGCCGCTGGCCTGGCGGTGGGTGGTGGGTGTCGGCGCGGCGGGCGTGGTCGGCGCGGCCGCCGTCTGGTGCGGACCGCTGCTGGTCCGGGGTGTGGTACCGGCCGCCTTCGCCTGGGGCGCCGCGGCCGTGGCGGTGATCCTGCTGCTGCCCGGCGCGATGAACCTCGCGGCGCTGCTCACCGGCTCGGCGCCGGTGCTGTGGCGCATGCTGTGGGTCCTTCCGGCCCCGGCCCTGGTCGGGCTGGTGGCCTCGGTGCGGGTACCGTCACTGGGCCGCCTGGCGCGCTGGCCCCGCCCGGCGGTGCGGGGACGGGTGGCCGTCCTCGCGCCGGGTGCGAGCCTGGCGTTGCTGCTCGTGCTCACGGCGGTACCGGTGTGGGCCGGCGTGAACCGGGCGTCGCTGGTGTCGCGACCGCAGTGGAAGAGCGACCCGGCCAGCGGGCGGGTCGCCGCCGCCGTGCTGCGGGCCTACCCGTCGGCGCACCTGGTGCTCGCCCCGCCGGGCGTGATGCGGGCGATGACCGCGCGCACGGCCGAGGTCAAGGTGGTCGACCCGCGCGGGTTGTACCTGGCGACCCTGCGCGACGGGACGGCCGGCGAGCGGCAACTGCTGTCCGCCCTCGCCGCCCGGCGCTCGGTACCCCCGCCCGACCGTCTCCGGGCCGCGCTCGCCGCCGTACCGGTGGACGTGGCGTGCCTCCAGCGCGGCAACGTCAACGGCCTCGCGGCCCTGCGCGCGGCGGGGCTGGCCGGCGAGCGCACCGTGCGGTCGCTGGTGTGCCTCACTCCCCGGCACGGCGCGCCGGCCGCGGGCGGCCCCGATCGTACGGACCTCCGTCCGCAGCTGCGCCACTCGGGCGGCCCGGTGCACCGGGGGCGACGGTAACGCTCATCCCGTCACCGCCGAGTGCGGCGCCACGTAACCGCTTCCACCCAACACCGGCACGGCCGGAGGCGCGGTCGTACGACTGCGCCTCCGGCCCACAGCCAACACGGCGGTTGAGGGTGCGGGATCAGCGGACGTGGTGGTCGCCGGGGAGGCGGTAGGCGCGCCGGCCGGCGGCCTCGACCAGGCCGTCCTCGAGTAGCCCGGCGAGCGCCCGGTCGCGCTGCGGCCCGTCGGACCAGACCAGGTCGAGGCGTTCGCGCGGCACCGGGCCCCCGCTCTCCCGCAGCGCGGCCATCAGCAGCCCGCGGACCTGGCGGTCGGTGCCCGCGTACCGCTGGGGACGGCGGGTCGGCTCGGTGGCGGGTGGGCTGCCGATCGCGCGCCACGTGCACTCCGCGGCGACCGGGCAGGACGCGCAGCGGGGGGTGCGGGCGGTGCAGATCAGCGCACCCAGTTCCATGAACGCGGCGCTCGCCCGTGCCGCCGCCGCGGGTTCCTTCGGCAGGAGGGCGGCGACGGCCGTCAGGTCGGCGGCGGTGGTGGCCGGTCCGGCGTCGGGGGCGCCGGCGATGGCCCGGGCGACCACCCGCCGGACGTTCGTGTCGACCACGGGCTGGCGCTGGCCGAACGCGAACGCCCCGACCGCGCGGGCCGTGTAGGCGCCGATGCCGGGCAGGGCCAGCAACTCCGCCAGGTCGGCGGGTACCGCGCCGCCGTGCCGGTCGACCAGTGCGACGGCGCACTGGTGCAGGCGCAGCGCGCGGCGGGGGTACCCGAGCCGGCCCCACAGCCGGATCGCCTCGGCGGGCGGGTCGGCGGCCAGCGCGGCGGGCACCGGCCAGCGGGCCACCCACTCGTGCCAGACCGGCAGGACACGCGCCACCGGTGTCTGCTGGAGCATGACCTCGGAGACGAGAATGGGCCAGGCGCCCGTGCCCGGCTCGCGCCAGGGCAGGGGGCGGGCGGCGGCGTCGAACCAGCGGACGAGGGTGTCCGCGAACCGGGGGTCGGACATGGTATGCCGATCATGCCAGGAGACCTGACAGGAAGCACACAACCTCGGGTCGATATTCTCGCCTCACCCCGAGGCCAGTGTGCCCGACCGACGAATGGAGTCTGCGATGACGGACCGAGCATTGGCCCCGGCCCAGCCGGTCGCCGTGCCGGCGCCGCCCACGCCGCCGACCCCACCGGACGGTCCGCCCCGGGCGGACGAGCGCCGTGCCGGTACCGAGCGCGCCGCCGGGCGACGGCGGCTGGTCGACCGGATTCCGCCGCACCGGCGGCTGCCGTTCGCGGTCTACGCCGTCACCCAGGTCGTGCTGCTGGTCTGGTGGCTCGCCTTCTTCCCGGGCCTGACGAGCTACGACTCGGTGGCCTACGTGTGGCAGGCGACGACCGACAACTGGATGACCAACCACTCGGTCATCTACACCGGGCTGGTGTGGCTGTCGATCCAGGCGGTCGGCGGGCTGTGGCTGCTCACCCTGGCGCAGACCGTCGCCGCGGCCGTCGCCCTGGCGTACGCCGTCGTCGGGCTGCGGGCCCTCGGGGTACCCGGGAAGTGGCTGGGGGTCGCGGCGGTGATCGTCCCGGTCGTGCCGTCGCTCGGCACCTTCCTGATCTTCGTCTGGAAGGATGTCCCGTTCGTCATCCTCCAGGTGTTCCTGCTCGGCACGCTGGCCCGAATGGTGGTCCGCAAGCGGCAACCGGTGACCGGGCGGTGGTACCGGGACGGGGCGATGCGTGCCCTGCTCGGCTGGCTGTTCGTCGAGTTCCTGCTGATGGCCCTGTTCCGGCAGAACGGCATCCTGATGGTCGTGGTCGGCGCCGTCGCGGCGGCGGTGGTGCTGGCCGGCATCCGGCTGTGGCTGATCGGCATCGGCCTGGTGGCGGCGGCGCTGAGCCTGGTGTGCAACGTCGTGGTGTTCCCGGCGATGGGCGCGGAACCGGCAAAGTCCGACCTGCTCCTCGGCCCGGCGTACGCGGACATCGCGGTGGTCTACCGCGACCGGCCGGAGGAGTTCACGGGCCGCGACCTCGAGGTGATGGCCCGGGTCGCCCCGCTGAGCTTCTGGTCGGATTCGGCGAACTGCTACACCTCGGACACCACCACGAGCGGCGAGTTCGACCGGGACGCCGCCCAGGCCAACGACGCCGACCTGTTCGCGCTGTGGACGCGGCTGCTCAAGCGGGTGCCGGGCGAGGTGTTCGACGCCCGGTTCTGCCGGGGTGCCATCGCCTGGAAGATCGGTGCCGGCCCGCCCGAGGGAGGCACCATCCTCACCCCGCTGACCGGCAGCCGTGTGCTGCACGGCTTCGGCGAGCGGATGGCGGACAACCCGTACCGGTCGGTGATCTACCTGGACCCGCCGGTGCCGGCGCTGCACGGGGTGGCGCAGTGGATCCGCGAGGCCACCGACCTGCGCACCTTCATGTGGCTGCTGTGGCGCGGCGCCACCTGGTGCTACATCGGGTACGCGGCGGTCGGGCTGCTCGCCTGGCGGCGCCGGGAGTCCGCGCTGCTGGCGCTCGCGGCGGTGGCCGTGTCCAACCAGTTGCCGGTGCTGGCGAACAACCCCGCCCAGCTCGTCCGGTACATGATGGGCCCGATGTTCGTGGGCATCCTTCTGGTCCCGCTGCTGTTTCTGCGGGACCGACGATCCGACCGGAGTGTCGAGCCATGACCGAACTGGCCATCACCGTGATCGGCCACGACCGACCGGGCATCGTGGCCGATGTCGCGGAGGCGCTGGCCGGGGTCGGCGCCAATCTCAGCGACTCCACCATGACCCGGCTGCGCAGCCATTTCGCGATGACGCTGATCTGCACCGGGGCGGACGCCGGGCCGGTGGAGGACGCGCTCGCCTCGCTGACCGCGGACGGCCGCCTGCTCGCCACCGTGCGAAGGGTGCGGCCGGACGGGGAGCAGGACGCCACCGGCGTGCCGCACGTCCTGACCGTGCACGGCGCGGACCGGCTCGGCATCGTGGCCGCCGTGACCCGGGTCCTGGCGGAGGCGGGCGGGAACGTGACCGACCTGACCACCCGCCTGACCGGGCCGCTGTACCTGGTCGTCGCCGAGGTGGACCTGGCACGGGACGCGACCGGCGTGGTCGAGGCCCGGCTCGCGGAGGTCGCCCATGAGTTGAGCGTGGAGGTCAAGCTGCGCCCGGTGGAGACCGATCTGCTGTGACCGAGCCGGAACCGGACACCCTGGCGGGGTGGGATGCGGCGCTGCTCGGCGAGCCGGGCGAGGTGCTCAAGGTGGTACGCGCGCCGGACCCGGTGCTCGCCGCGGCCGGCCCCGAGGTGGACCCGACCGACCCCGAGGTGCTGCGACTCGCCGCCGGCCTGCTCGCCACCATGCGTGTCTCGCCGGGGTGCGTCGGGCTGGCCGCGCCTCAGGTGGGCGTCGCCGCGCAGGTCTTCGCGGTGGACGTGACCGGGCACCCGAAGGCGGTTACCCGGCACGGCGCGTTCGTGCTGTGCAACGCGCGGGTGGTGGAGGCGAGCCGGTTGCGGCTGGGTCGGGAGGGCTGCATGTCGGTGCCCGACCTCACCGGTGATGTCAAGCGCGCCACGAAGGTGGTGGTCGAGGCGGTCCTGCCCGGCAGTGGCGCACCGGTGCGGCTGAGTACGGATGCGTTCGAAGCGCGCGCGATTCAACACGAAATCGACCACTGTGCCGGCCGGCTCTTTCTCGATCGGGTGACCGGCGCGCACGCCGTCTACCCGCGCAAGGTCTACCTGTAAGGCTCCCGGTATGGGAGCTGGTAAGCGGTCATACCACCGGCGAGTCGCCGTGGGGTTCTGGTCCGGCGCGGTTAACGTGAGGCAATCATGCGACTGACGGTTGGTTCCCTACCTCCCGCCGTCTACTGGCGACGCCGGGCCATCGTGCTCACCATCGTGCTGTCCGTTATCTTCGTCTTTGTCTACGCGTGCAGCGACGGGCCGAACGACAACAAGGCGGCGCAGAACGACACCCTGCCCAGCCAGTCACCGACCCCCACGATGTCCGTCAGCGCCTCGGCGGGCACCGGCGCCCCGACGACGGCGGGTGCCACCCCCAGCGCCCACCCGAGCAGCTCGCCGCCCGGCACCGCCCAGGCGCCGCCGGCCGCCACCAGCCAGATGTGTAGCGACCAGGAGATGCTGGTCACCCCGGTCCCGTCGCCGGCCGACGCGCCGCGGGGCGGCAGCGTCCAGCTCACCATCAAGATCAAGAACGTGAGCAAGCGGACCTGCAAGCGCGACGTGGGCGCCGACTTCCAGGAGATCCGCATCGTGAAGGGCGGCGGCTCGGCCAAGGTCTGGTCCTCGGACGACTGTGACGCGACCCGCGGCAGCGAGGTTCTGCCGTTCACGCCGAACTTCGAGCGGGCCTACACGGTCACCTGGAACACGCACACGAGCACCACCTGCGACGGCAAGCGGGCCACCGGCAAACTCGCCGACGCCGGCGACTATCAGGTCTTCGCCCGCCTCGGTTCCAAGCTCAGCGCGCCGGTCACGTTGACCCTGAACTGACGGCCCGAACCCGCCCGGGGCTTGCCCGCCCCAACCCCCGCCGGGGCTTGCCCGCTAGACGTAGCGCTCGAGGATGGAAGCCTCGGCGAGGCGCGACAGGCCCTCCCGCACACCCCGGGCCCGGGCGTCGCCGACCCCGTCCACCGCCTGCAGGTCCTCCACGGTCGCGCCGAGCAGCCGCTGGAGGCTGCCGAAGTGGTCCACCAGCCGGTCCACCACCGCGCCCGGCAGCCGGGGCACCTTCGCCAGCAGCCGGAACCCCCGCGGGCTGACCGCCGCGTCCAGCGCGTCCGACGCGCTCGGATACCCCAGCGCCTTCGCCACCGCCACCAGGTCGATCAGTTCGGCCGCGCTGAGCAGGTCCAGTTCGACCAGTGCCTCGTCCAGCGTGCGGGCCTTCCGGCCGGTGGGCAGGTAGTCCCGGATCACCAGGGTGCGATCGGCGTCCACGCCGGCCATCAACTCGTCCAGTTGCAGCGCCAGCAGCCGGCCGTCGGTACCCAGTTCGACCACGTAGCCGGCGATCTCGTCCGCGATCCGGCGGACCATCTCCAGCCGCTGCACCACCGCCACCGCGTCGCGCACGGTGACCAGATCCTCGATCTCCAGCGCGGAGAGCGTCCCGGAGACCTCGTCCAGCCGCAGCTTGTACCGCTCCAGCGTGGCCAGCGCCTGGTTCGCCCGGGACAGGATCGCCGCGGAGTCGTCCAGCACGTGCCGCTGGTGGTTCAGGTACAGCCCGATGATCCGCATGGACTGGCTGACCGAGATCACGGGGAACCCGGTCTGCTTCGCCACCCGCTCGGCGGTCCGGTGCCGGGTGCCCGACTCCTCGGACGGGATGGACGGGTCCGGCATCAGGTGGACGCCGGCCCGGACGATCCGGGTCCCGTCGCTGGACAGCACCACCGCGCCGTCCATCTTGCACAGTTCGCGGAGGCGGGTGGCGGAGAACTCCACGTCCAGGGGGAAGCCGCCGGTGCACAGCGACTCCACCACCTTGTCGTACCCCAGCACGATCAGCGCGCCGGTGCGGCCACGCAGGATCCGCTCCAGCCCGTCGCGCAGGGCGGTGCCCGGCGCCATGAGCGCCAGGTTCGCGCGCAACGGGTCGCCGCTGGAGGTGTTCACCACCGCGTTCACCGCGGGCGCCGCCACCGGCCGGGGAACTCCGCCGACCACGCCAGGACGGCCGGCCAGGCTGGCGCTGGCGGCTCGGTTGGAATCCCGGTCGATCGGCACCCGCACAGTCTACGGATTGTCATCCATCAGGTGCGGTCACGGTACGGCTGCATCACATTGCCGGTGCCGGGACGCGGCCCCGGGGCCCTCAGCGCGCGCTGCGGCTCGCCCATCCTCGACTCCCCCCGTCACTCCGACGCCGACTCGGCGGACGCGCGGGCGGCCCAGTGCAGGGCGGCGCGCACGTCCGCGACCTCCAGTACCCGCATCCCCGCCGGCGCCGGACCCGTCGCGGCCGGGCCGCAGCCCGGCGGTACCAGGGCGAACCGGAAGCCCAGCCGGGCCGCCTCGGCCAGCCGCCGCGGCACCGCACCCACCCGCCGGACCTCGCCGGTCAGCCCCACCTCGCCGATGGCGACCAGTTCCGGGGCCATCGCCAGGTTCAGCCCGCCGGACGCGACGGCGAGCGCCACGGCCAGGTCGGCGGCCGGCTCCACGACCCGGATGCCGCCCACGGTCGCGGCGAACACCTCCCGATCGTGCAGGGTCAGGCGCTCGGTGCGGCGCTGCAGGACCGCCAGCACCATCGCCAGCCGGGCGCCGTCCAGCCCGGAGACCGTGCGGCGGGGCGAGCCGGCGACCGTCGCGCCGATCAGCGCCTGCACCTCGGTGACCAGTGCCCGGCGCCCCTCCATCGCCACCGTCACGCAGGTGCCCGGCACCGGCTCCGCGTACCGGGTGAGGAACAGGCCGGACGGGTCGGGCAGGCTGGTGATGCCGCCCTCGTGCATCTCGAAGCAGCCCACCTCGTCCGCGGCACCGAACCGGTTCTTCATGCCGCGCACCATGCGCAGCGACGAGTGCTTGTCGCCCTCGAAGTGCAGCACCACGTCGACCAGGTGCTCCAGGACCCGCGGGCCGGCCACGTTGCCGTCCTTGGTCACGTGGCCGACCAGCACGGTCGCGATGCCCCGCTCCTTGGCCACGGCCACCAGTGCGGCCGTCACCGCGCGGACCTGGGTGACACCGCCGGCCACCCCCTCGGCCGCCGGGGACGTGACGGTCTGCACCGAGTCCAGGATGAGCAGGCCGGGCTGGACGGTGTCGAGGTGGCCGAGGACCGCGCCGAGGTCGGTTTCGGCGGCGAGGTACAGCCGCTCGTGCAGGGCGCCGATCCGCTCGGCCCGCAGCCGGACCTGGCTGGCCGACTCCTCGCCGCTGACCACCAGCGCCGGCGAGCCCGAGCCGGCCGCCCACTGCTGCGCCACATCCAGCAGGAGGGTGGACTTGCCGACGCCCGGCTCACCGGCCAGCAGCGCCACCGCGCCGGGGACCAGGCCACCGCCAAGCACCCGGTCCAACTCGCCGACGCCGGTGGGGCGGCGCTGGGCGGGCGCGGCGCTGATCGTGGCGATCGGGCGGGCCGGCTCCGCCGGCGACCGGGCGGCGACCGCCTTGCCGGCGACCGTGGCCGGGCTCACCGTGCACTCGACGACCGAGCCCCACTCGCCGCACTCCGGGCAGCGCCCGACCCACTTCGGCGGCTGGTGGCCGCAGGCATCGCACTCGAAGGCGGGGCGCGCCTGCCCGTTGGCGCCGCGCACCCCCGCCCCGGATCGGGACCGCGAATTCGTCACGGCCCGAAGCTACCGGCCGGGTGCGACGATTCCCGCGTTGCTCACTCGCTGACGCCGCCCTGCTCGTGCGGCCCCGGCGCCACCGGGGTGGCGCGTGGCGCCGGCGACAGCGGCAGCCCGACGGGGGCGATCAGATCCTGGCCGACCTGGGCGAGGCCCGCACCGGCCACCTCGAAGCGCAGCCGCACGCCGCCGCCCGGCGCGAGCTTGCCGCTCAGCCCCTGGACCTGGAGCAGTTGCGCGCTCTGGGCGTCGAAGACCACCACGGAGCGCGGGGGGACCTGCACCTCCGCCGGCTGGTCCGCCGGGGCGGTGGGCGTCGGGCCGGCCGAGGCGCTCGCGGTCGGTTCGGTCGCCGCGGCCGAGGCGCCCGCGTCGGCGGTGGCGTTCGTGGAGCCGGCGGCCGGGGTGGCCAGTTGGCCGGTGGCGGGCGAGGGCGAGATGGTGCCGCCGAGCGTCTGCTGCGGCTCGACCTGCCCGCTGTGGCCGCCGGCCAGTCGGACGTCGGCCGCGCCGACCAGTTGCGGGTCCGCGCTCGGGCCGCCGTTCGCGGTGGACAGGCTGACCCGCACGGTCAGCGGCACCGCGGACTCGTTCACCAGGTGCACCTCGACCGGCGCGGAACCGCCGGACGGGTAGCCCTCGGTTCCGTTGTAGGCGACCTGGAGGTTCCGGACGTAGAACAGCCCGCCGACCGCGCCCTGCGTGGTGCGCAGCGGGATCTCGATCTGGTTGCCCGTGACCGACGGCCGCTTCCGCGCGGTCTCCGCGTACTGCCCCGCGCTGCAGGCGGTCAGCCCGAGCCCGGCCGCCGCGACACCCGCCAGCAGGGCAACCCGCCAGCCCACCGTGATCGAGCGCGTCACCGTCGGTCCTCCTCGAACAACCGGTGCGGGCGCACGCCCGCACGTAGACCGCGGATCAGCCTAGTTGCCCATGGTCACCGCGATGTGCGGTACCCCCTAACGCGCGCTCCCGTTGGCCAGCAGCAGCACCACGTCGATCACGGCGAGGATCAGCACCGCGCGGAAGATCGCCACCGGCCGGCCGCCCCGGGCGACCGCCGAGCGCGCCAGGTACCACCCGGTGATCAGGACCGCGACGGCGAGCGCGGCGCCGGCGATCCCCAGGGGGGACGGCGCGCCGGGCGGCCCGAAGACCAGCACCGCGGTGGCCCCGAGCAGGCCCGCCGCGCCGGCGATCAGCGACCCGGTCCGGCCCAGCCGGTGCGGCAGGCCCCGCACCCCGGTCCGCTCGTCGTCGTCCAGATCGGGCAGGACGTTCGCGAAGTGGGCGCCCGCGCCGAGCAGGGCACCGGCCGCCACCATCCAGGCCGGTGGCAGCGGCGCGCCGGGCAGCGCCTGCACCACGTACGCGGGCAGCAGTCCGAACGAGACCAGGTACGGCAGGACCGAGGCGGCGGTGGCTTTGAGCGGCCAGTTGTACAGCAGGGCGGAGGTGAGGCTGATGTCCAGCGTGAGCCCCGACCGCCAGCCGTTAAGCGGTCCGATCAGGACGGTGGCGACGATCGCCAGCAGGGTGGCGACGCCGACGGCGCGCCGGCTGACCTGCCCGGTGGCGATCGGTTTGTCGGTGCGCCCGACCGCCGCGTCCCGGGGTGCGTCCAGCCAGTCGTTGGCCCAGCCGATGGCCAGGTGGGCGGCGAGCATCGCGGCGCCCAGCGGCACCAGGTGCGCCGGGGCGATCCCGACGGCAGCGCCGAGTAGCACGGTCACGGCCGGGACCGCGACCGCCGGTTCGGGGTGAGTCGCCCGGATCAGCCCCAGCAAGGTTCGCCGCATAACTCTGGAAGTCTGGTCGATCCGGGGCGGTCGTGCCAGGCTCGGCACATGCGGACGCTTCCGCGCAACGACCCGAGGCAGTACGACGACCTGGTGGCGCACTGGTCCGCGCCGGCCGGCCCGTTCGCGCCGCTGTACTGGCTGGCCGAGGCGCGGGCCCGGCTGGTGCCGCCGGCGCCCCGCCCCGGCGCCCTGCTCGTGGACGTGGGTTGCGGCGGCGGCCTGCTGGCGCCCTACCTGGCCGGCAAGGGTTACCGGCACCTCGGGGTGGACCTGATGGAGTCCTGCGCGCGGGCGTCCCGGGAGCGCGGCGTCCACCCGTTACGGGGGGACGCCGCCGCGCTGCCGCTGGCCGCCGGCGCGGCGGACGTGGTGGTGGCCGGCGAGATCCTGGAGCACGTGCCGGACCTGGGGCGCGCGGTCGCGGAACTGTGCCGGGTGCTGCGGCCGGGCGGGCGCCTGGTGCTGGACACCCTCAACGCGACCCGGCTGTCCCGGTTGCTGATCGTGACGCTCGGGGAGCGGGTGCCGGGCGTGCCCCGCGGCCTCCATGACCCCGGGCTGTTCGTGCCGGTCCGCCGGCTTGTGGATGAGTGCGCCGCGCACGGGGTAAAGCTCCGGGTGCGCGGTATCCGTCCGACAGCGGGTGGTCTGCTGCGCTGGCTCCGGCACCGCTACCGGGTGGCGACCGGTCCGGGGGACGCACCGCCGCCCGCCCGCATCGTCCCCACCTGGTCGACGGCCGTGTGCTACCAGGGCTGGGGGTCCAAGGATGGGACCAGGGGCCACGGGGCCGGGGAGGGGGAGGCAGATGGCGGGACGTGACCCCGGCGGTGCGACGGAGGGCGAGGAGCACGAGGCGGTCGCCCGGCGGCTGGCGCCCCGGTTCGCCGCGCGGGCCGCCGACCACGACCGGGACGGCTCGTTCCCGGTGGACGACTTCGCGGACCTGCGCGCGGCCCGCCTCTTTGGACTGATGGTTCCCGCCCGGCTCGGCGGGGCGGGCGCGAGCTTCGCCCGGTACGCCCGGGTCGCCTACGAACTGGCCCGGGGCAACGGCGCGACCGCCCTGGTGTTCAACATGCACGCCTCGGTGACCGGTGCGTTCAACGCGGTGGACGAGGAGGTCGCCGAGACGCTCGGCGTGCCGGACGAGGCGCTGGAGGCCCGGGACGGTTTCCTGGCCGGCGCGGCCCGGGGGGAGTTCTACGGGGTGGCGATGAGCGAGCGGGGCGCGGGCTCGCGGCTGTCGCAGTTGAGCACCGCCTACACGCCGGTGCCGGGCGGGTACCACATCAAGGGTGCGAAGACGTTCTGCTCCGGGGCCGGGCACGCGGACGCCTACCTGGTCGCCGCCCGCAGCGTCGAGGACCAGTCGGTGGTCTCGCAGTTCCTGGTGCCGGGGGACGCGTCCGGCCTGACCGTCGAGCCCGCCTGGGACTCGCTCGGCATGCGCGCCACGTCCTCGCACGACCTGCACCTGGACGTGACCGTGCCGGCCAGCGCACTCCTCGGGGGCGTGGAGGGTCTGGCGCTGGCCGTGGCGGCGTTGATGCCGCACTGGATGGTCGCCAGCTACGCGGCCGTGTACGTGGGCGTCGCCCAGGCCGCGGTGGACGCCGCGGTCGAGCACGCCAGGGCCCGCAGGCTGGACGCGTTGCCCGCGGTCCGGTCCCGCATCGGCCGGGCGGACGCCGCCGTGTGCGCCGCCCGGATGGCGGTCTTCGAGGCGGCCCGCCGGGTCGACGAGGCGCCCGGCGACCCGGAGACCAACCGCTGGGTGTGGCGGGCCAAGCTGCTGGCCGGGACCACCGCCGCGGACGTGGCCGCGTCGATGCTGGAGGCCGCGGGCACCTCCGCCTCCCGCCGGGGCCACCCCCTCGAACGCCTGTACCGGGACGCCCGCTGCGGGTCGCTCCAGCCCGCCACCTCGGACGTGTGCGCGGACTACCTCGGGGTCGCGGCGCTCGGCGGCGACCCGAACCGCGACGGATCGGCGCCGCGATGGTGACGATCGCCGGCGCCGGCCTGGCGCTGCCACCCACCGCCAGCCAGGACGATCTGTGGGCCGGATACTTCGACCGGCACTACACGGGCGCCGCGAACGGGCTCGCCAAGCGCATCTTCGCCAACTCCGGGGTGACCACCCGGCACGCGGCGGTCAGCCCGCTGCTGGAGGACGTCTCGGCGTGGTCGACCGAGCGCCGGATGCGCCGGTACCTGACCGAGGCGCTGCCGCTGGGCAAGGAGGCGGTCAGCCGCGCCCTCGCCGACGCCGGGTTGGCCCCGGCCGAGGTCGGACTGCTGGTCGTCTGCTCGTGCACCGGTTACGTGACGCCGGGGCTGGACATCCTGCTCGCCCGGGATCTCGCCCTGCCGGCCGACATGCAGCGGCTGTTCGTCGGCCACATGGGCTGCTACGCGGCCCTGCCCGGGCTCGGGGTGGCCAGCGACTTCGTCAACGCCCGGGGCCGGCCGGCCGTGCTGCTCTGCGCCGAACTGACCGGGCTGCACCTCCAGCCGTCCACGGTGGACACCCAGCAGATCGTCGCGCACGCGCTGTTCTCGGACGCCGTCGCCGCCGTCGTCCTCACCCCCGACGGCCGGCCGGGGTACGCGGTCCACGAGATCACCTCGGTCACGGACACCGCCACGGCGGAGCACATGACCTGGGACGTCACCGACATGGGCTTCCGGATGGGGCTGTCCCCGAAGGTCCCGCAGGTTCTCTCCCAGCACGTCGCGAAGCTGGTCGCCGGCCTGCTGGACCGGCATGACCTGGCCCTGCCGGAGGTGGACGGCTGGGCGGTGCACCCGGGCGGTCCGCGCATCCTCACCGTGGTCGAGAAGGAGCTGGGCCTGCCGCCGGAGGCGCTGGCCGAGTCCCGGGCGACGCTCGCGGCGCACGGCAACTGCTCGTCCCCCACGGTCCTGCTCATCCTGGACGAGCTGCGCCGCCGGCCGGTGCCGCCGCGCACCGTCGTCATGCTCGCCTTCGGCCCCGGCCTGACGCTGTACGCCGCCCTGCTCGGCTGGACGGCCGGCGGTGGCGCGTGACGGGCCGCCGGCCTACCCGGTGGTGCTCGGCGGCCCCGCCGGCCACGCGCACACAGGACTGGTGGCACCGGCGGAGGGCCGGTCAGCGCCCGGCGAGCCTTGACAGGTCGGAGCGGTAGTCCTCGACCGAACTGGCCGCGACGACCGTGCGGACGAGGGTGCCCTCGCGGTCGGCGAGCAGCACCACCGCCCCGGGGCCGGGGCCGGGCAGGTCGAGTTGGGTGCGCAGCGCGTCCGACTGGTCGACGAGCGTGCGGACGGGCGCCGGCGGCTCGGCCGTGGGCCCCACCCCGGGACTCGATGGGCCCGCCCCGGGCGCGGACGCACCAGGTGCGGCGGGAACGCCGCCACCCCCGCCCGTACCGCTGACGAACGGCGGTGGGGCCGTGGCCAGGGCGGGTGGCGTGCGCTCGATGGCGATGACCGAGACGCCCGGCGGCGCCGCGTCCGCGGTCGTGCGGACCAGGGTGGCGCAGTCGCACCCCTCGGTCAGTAGCAGGACCGCGGGGAGCAGTTCGCGCAGCGAGATCGGGTCGCCGCGGTCATCCGTGAGGGTGAGCCGGGGCACGGCCAGTCGGGCGCCGCTCTGGTGCGGGAGCGTGGTGGGTACCCCGCTTCGCCGGCCCGGGCCGCTCCAGGTGACCAGGAAGAGGCTGGCCAGGGTCGCGACGACGGCGAGCACCATGATGATCAACGGAAGCCGCACCGACGGGGCGGCCGGCGGCACGCCCGGGCGCGGCGGGGGTGGCAGGCCGGCCAGGCGGCGCAGGTGCGCAACCCGCGCGGCGCGGCGCAGTTCGCGGCGGACCGCGGCGGACTCGTCGGCGAGCGCGGCGAGATCGTCGGGGATGATGATCTGTCCCCACTCGGGCGGCAGGCCGGGTAGGCCCTCGGACTGACCACCGCCATCCGGCGGCCAGTTGTCGCCGTTGCCTCCGCCCAGACTGCCCATGGACGGCTCCTCGAAGTGGTGTTCCCCGGGCCCTACTACTCTCGCTCAGACCGCGCCCGGACGCCAGTCGGCGGCGGCCTGGCTGAGCCGCGAACTGCGGGTATAGACATGTGTCGGGCAATTCCGGTATTTCGGGTTTCGTGGCTGAACCGACCGCGCGCCATCACTCACCGTGGTGGCGACACGCCTCAGTGCGTCTGTCAAGCCCGAGCAGCACGACTCACACCCCCTCTGAGCTGCGATAACGGTCTGGACCCGGATGGAACATCGGGGCGCGGCCGTGTTACCCTAGACACAGCGAAAGGGGTTTCGAACCTATGGTTTTCAGTGTCGGCGAGACCGTTGTTTACCCCCACCACGGGGCCGCACTCATCGAGGCAATCGAGACTCGGGTCGTCAAGGGCGAGGAGAAGCAGTACCTCGTCCTGAGGGTCGCTCAGGGTGACCTGACGGTGCGGGTGCCCGCTGAGAACGCCGAGATCGTGGGCGTACGGGAAGTGGTCGGCGAGGAGGGCCTGGGTAAGGTCTTCGATGTCCTGCGCGCTCCGCACACCGAGGAGCCGACGAACTGGTCGCGGCGTTACAAGGCCAACCTGGAGAAGCTGGCCTCCGGTAACCCGCTGAAGGTGGCCGAGGTCGTGCGGGACCTCTGGCGTCGTGAGCGGGAGCGGGGGCTCTCCGCTGGCGAGAAGCGGATGCTCGCCAAGGCGCGGGACATCCTGGTCGGCGAGGTTGCCCTCGCCGAGAAGAGCACCAAGGACGAGGCGGAGACGCTGCTCGACAAGGTGCTGACCGAGGCCTGAACGGTGGGCTCGGCCCACCCCTGAACACCACCACGAGGACGGCGACGTGACCGCGGTACCGGAACCGCGCGGTGACGTCGCCGTCCTCGTTCCCGCGGCCGGCCTGGGACTGCGCCTCGGCCCGGGCGCGCCCAAGGCGCTGCGCCCCCTGGCCGGCGAGCCGCTCCTGGTCCACGCGGTGCGCCGGCTGGCCGCCGCGCCGTCCGTCGGCACGATCGTGGTCGCCGCCCCGCCGGAGGGCGAGAGCGACGTGCGACGGATGCTCGCCCCCGTGGCCCCGGTGACCGTGGTGCCCGGCGGTGCGACCCGGCAGGAGTCGGTCGCCGCCGCGCTGGCGGCCGTACCCGCGCCCCTGGAGATCGTCCTGGTGCACGACGCGGCCCGCGCGCTCACCCCGCCGGCGCTGATCGAGGCCGTCGCCGCCGCCGTGCGCGCCGGCCACGACGCCGTCATCCCGGTCCTCCCGGTCGTCGACACGATCAAGGAGGTGGACGCGCGGGAGCGGGTCGTCGGCACCGTCGACCGGTCCGGGCTGCGCGCCGTGCAGACCCCGCAGGGCTTCCGCCGGTCGCTGCTCGCCGCCGCGCACGGCGCCGCCGTCGACGCGCTCACCGACGACGCCGGCCTGGTCGAGGAGCTGGGCGTACCGGTGGCGTGCGTACCCGGCTCCGAATGGGCGCTCAAAATCACCCGTCCCGTGGACCTGGCGTTCGCCGAGGCGCTCCTGCGCATGCAGCCCGCCGCCGGCCCGCATCCCCGCCCCGCCTGACGGCCGCCGTAGGCTGCGGCGGTGATCGTTCCCCGGGTCGGCATCGGTACCGACGTGCACGCCTTCGACCGCGAGCGGCCCTGCTGGGTCGCCGGCCTGCGCTGGCCGGACGCGCCGGGGCTGGCCGGGCACTCCGACGGCGACGTCGCCGCGCACGCCGCCTGCGACGCCCTGCTCTCCGCCGCCGGCCTCGGCGACCTGGGCGGCAACTACGGGGTCGCCGCACCCGAGTGGGCGGGCGCGGGCGGCGTCGCGCTGCTGGCCGAGACGGCGCGCCGGGTCCGGGCCGCGGGGTTCCGGGTCGGCAACGTGTCGGTCCAGGTGATCGGCGTCGCTCCGAAGATCGGTCCGCGCCGGGCGGAGGCCGAGGCGGCGCTGTCGGCCGCGGCCGGCGCCCCGGTGGCGGTCGCCGGCACGACGACGGACGGCCTGGGTCTGACCGGCCGTGGGGAGGGGCTGGGCGCCATCGCCGTGGCGCTCGTGTACGCCGTGAACGGCTGACCCGCAGCCTCGTCCAGCCGGTACGGCTGATCGAGCGGCGCGGGGACGTCATGCATGACGAAGACCAGGAGGCCGAGCGCGACAACGATGATGGCGTCGAGGGCGAGGATGACGAACCGACCCGCCACGCGTTTGATCACAGTGGACCGTCGTAGCAGCCGGGGCCGCCCCGCGCCGTGACCGGCGGTGCCCGGGCGGGCGCTGCTGATCCTCATGACACGCGAGGAGGTCGCCCGGTTCGAAGCAGCTGTCGGCCTCGACCTCCCCGTCGGGAGGCTCGCCGCCGGCGGGGCGCGGGTTTCTCGCGGGCCTCGCCGTATGCTCGTGGCGTGCCCGATGGAGCGGTACCGGAACAGGTGACCCCCGACGGCTTCGTAGCCCGCGCGGAGCTGCTCGCGGACCTGGGCCGGTACGGCGAGGCGGCCGGCGAGCTGCGCAGCGCGGTGACGCTGGACCCGGGCCACGTGCCGGCGCTGACGCTGCTCGCCCGGGTCCTGCTGGCCGAGGACCGGGCCGCGGAGGCGCTCGACGCCGCCGACGGGGCGCTCGCCGTGGCACCGGACGACCTCGGCGCGCTGGCCGCCCGTGGCACCGCCCTCGCCGAACTGGACCGCCGCCCGGAGGCCGCCGCGACCGCCGAGCGGATCCTGCTGCTGGGCTCCGCGGACGCGCACGCGCAGAGCAGCGCCGCGGCGATCCTGGCGGGCGTGCGCAACGGGCAGACGGCGCTGAACGCGGCCTGGCGCGGCGTGGAACTGTCCCCGGAGGAGCCGGGTGGGCACCTGGTCCTGGGCCTGGTGGCCGCCCGGATGGAGCTGTTCGACCTGGCCGAGCGGGCGTACCGGGAGGCGCTGCGGCTGGACCCGGAGCTGGCCACGGCCCGGCGCGACCTGGGCCTGCTGCACCTGGAGCGCCGCCGGTACCACGAGGCGCTGGAGCGGCTGACCGGCGCGGCCGAGACGCGACCCGCCGAGCCGGGCGGGCCGGCGGCGGTGGGCGCCGTCCTGCGCCGGATGCTCCAACTGGGCGCCGGCTACGTGATCGTCGCGGCGGTCCTCTGCGCCTGCGCGGGCGGGGACCAGCCCGTCACGGGTGTTCTGGGTTGGCGGACGATCGCCGTGCTCGCCGCGGCGACCGGCTTCGCCGCGCTGTCGCTCCGGTGGTTGCAGATACCGGCGGAGCCCCGCGCGCGGGTACCCGCCCTGCTGCGCGCCGACCGGTCGCTGGCCCTGGCCGCCGGCCTGGTCCCGCTGGGCCTGCTCTGCCTGCTGGCGTTCGCCGTCGTGGGCGGCCCCACGCCGCTGGTCCTCGCGCTGGTGGCGGGCTTCCTGGCGGGGGCCGCCGCGCTCGCCGGCCGCCGGTGGGGGGCTCGGTAGCCGCTGTTCGGGCGTCCGGGTGGCCGCACTGGGGGGTAACGGGGCGGTGGGACTACTGCGCGGGCTGGTGGCCGCTACTGTGCGGGTCGGTGCGCCCAGGTCCAGGCGTATGCGGCGTCCTCGCAGGCCAGGGCCGGCTCGCACAGGTCCAGCGGGCGGAAGGTGTCGACCATGACGGCCAGTTCGTCGAAGAACTCGGCGCCGATCGCCCGCTCCGGCGCGCCCGGCTGCGGCCCGTGGGTGAATCCGGACGGGTGCAGCGAGATCGAGCCCTGGCCGATGCCGGAGCCGCGCCGGGCCTCGTAGTTGCCGCCGGTGTAGAACAGCACCTCGTCCGAGTCCACGTTGTGGTGGTTGTACGGCACCGGGATCGCCAGCGGGTGGTAGTCGACCTTGCGCGGGACGAACGAGCAGATCACGAAGTTGGGGCCCTGGAACGTCTGGTGGACCGGCGGCGGCTGGTGCACCCGCCCGGTGATCGGCTCGAAGTCGTGGATGGAGAACGCCCACGGGTAGAGGTGGCCGTCCCAGCCGACCACGTCGAACGGGTGGTGGGCGTACGTGTGCAGGCTCCACCCGCGCCGGTGCCACACGTACACGGGGACGTCCGTGCCGTCCGCGAGCAGCGGCGCGGCCGGCCCGCGCAGGTCCCGCTCGCAGTACGGGGAGTGCTCCAGGAACTGGCCGCGCGCCGACAGGTACCGCTTCGGGGGTCCGATGTGGCCGGTCGCCGCCACGCTGAGCATGCGCACCGGCTCGGCCGGGGAGCCGCTCGGGACGTACCGGTGGATGACCGAGGTCGGGATGATCGCGTAGTCGCCGGCGGACAGCTCCAGCGCGCCGAACGTGGACTCGAGCCGGACCGAGCCGGACTCGACGTACACGCACTCGTCGCCGATCGCGTTGCGGTACAGCGGGGAGGGGCGGTCCGCGGCCACGTACGAGATGTGCACGTCGTCGTTGGCCAGCAGCGGCTGCCGGCCGAGGATCGGGTCGGTGCCGCCCGCGTCCAGTTTGTGGGTGGCGAAGTGCCGGGGCTTGAGCGGCCGGTTGGCCACCCGGGCGTACGCGGGCGGGTCGTACTCCTCCGCGGCCACGATCGCGGTCGGCAGGTGCCGGTGGTAGAGCAGGGAGGAGTCGGAGGAGAAGCCCTCCTGGCCCATCAACTCCTCGGCGTACAGGCTGCCGTCGGGCTGGCGGAACTGGGTGTGGCGCTTCGGTGGCACCTCGCCGACGCGGCGGTAGTACGGCATGTCGACCCTCCCGGCGCGTAGCGGTGTCCGGCCTCAAGCGTTCGATAATCGGACGCTGTTGTCCGCTACACGTAGCGTCCGTTAGGTTCGGTAGCCGTGTCAACTTCCGTGCCGGAGCTGCTGACCGGCCTCGTCGACGACGCCGCCGTGTTCCCGCCCGCCGGCACGCCGCTACCCCGGGCGGTCGCCGCGCACCGCGAGCACCGGGCCGCCTGGTACGCGCCGATGGTCGGTCCGCTGCTGGTTCCCGCGTCCGGGCTGGGCGACCTGCCGGCGCTGCTGGGGCCGCAGGAGCGGCTCGAGGTGGGCCTGGTCGGGGACACCGGCCTGGCCGGGCTGCCCGCCGCCGTCGCCGCCGTGCGGGCCGAGCCCCGGCTGGTCCCGCGCCAGGTGGAGGTCGCGGTCGCCAAGCGCGGCGAGGACCCGCAACCCGGCCTGCGCACGCTCGCCGACCAGCTCTCCGGCTGGCCCGACCTGATCGGGTACGCGGAGATTCCGCTCGCCCGGGGTCTGATCGCCGCGCTGGACACGGTGGCCGAGGCGCGGGCCGCCGGCGCCTGGATCGCGCCCAAGTTCCGCACCGGCGGGCTGGCCGCCGAGCTGTTCCCCACGCCGATGGAGCTGGCCGCGGTGATCTGCGCCTGCCGGGACCGGTCGCTGCCGTTCAAGTTGACCGCCGGGCTGCACCGCGCGATCCGCCGAACGGACCCGGAGACCGGCTTCGTGCACCACGGCTTCCTCAACGTGCTCGCCGCCGCGCTGCGGGCCGCCGCCGGCGCCGAGGTGATCGAGGTGGCCGAACTGCTCGCCGCCGGATCCGCCGGCGCCGTGGCCGGCGGGGTCGCCACCGGCCTGCACCGTCCGCTGCTGGTGTCCTTCGGCTCGTGCAGCGTGGCCGAACCGGTCCAGGATCTCGTCGAGTTGGGGATGATGGCCGCATGACCTGGGTACCGGGTGCTGCCGGCGGCGGCTTCGGCGCGCGGCACCTGCCGTACGGCGCGTTCACCCGCGGCGACGCGGCGCCCCGCCTCGGCGCGCGGATCGGCGACTTCGTGCTGGACCTGGCCGCCGCCGAGCGCGCCGAACTGGTCCTGGCGGGCGGGTCGCTGTGCGCGCCCACGCTGAACGCGTTCCTGGCCCTGGGGCGCCCACAGTGGACCGCCGTGCGGGCGCGACTGGTCGACCTGCTCACCGACGAGCGGCACCGGCCGGCGGTGGAGCCGCTGCTGTCCCCGGTGTCCGATGTGGAGCCGGTGCTGGCCTGGTCGCCGGGCGACTACGTCGACTTCTACTCCTCCGAGTACCACGCCACGAACGTCGGCCGCATCCTCCGCCCGGGCCAGGAGCCGCTGCTGCCCAACTGGAAGCACCTGCCCATCGGGTACCACGGCCGGGCCGGCACCCTGATCGTCTCCGGTACCCCCGTGGTGCGGCCGTGCGGGCAGCGCAGGTCCACGGGCGCCGGGGAGCCGGTCTTCGGTCCCTCCGCCCGGCTGGACATCGAGGCCGAGGTGGGCTTCGTGGTGGGCGTGCCGAGCGCCCTGGGGGAGCGGGTGCCCACCGGCGCCTTCGCGAACCACGTGTTCGGCGTGGTGCTGGTCAACGACTGGTCCGCCCGGGACATCCAGGCGTGGGAGTACCAGCCGCTCGGCCCGTTCCTGGCCAAGTCGTTCGCCACGTCCGTGGCCGCCTGGATCACCCCGCTGGAGGCCCTGGGGGCCGCCTGGGTACCCGCGCCCCGGCAGGAGCCACCCGTCCAGGAGTACCTGCGGGAGGAGGACCGCCGGGGGCTGGACCTGGCGCTGACCGTGGAGTGGAACGGCACCCTCGTCTCCCGGCCCCCGTTCGCCGGCATGTACTGGACCCCGGCGCAGCAACTCGCGCACCTCACCGTCAACGGCGCCGCCCTGCGGACCGGCGACCTGTACGCGTCCGGCACCGTCTCCGGACCGGAGCGGGCGCAGACCGGCAGCTTCCTGGAACTGACCCGGAGTGGCGCCGAACCGGTGACCCTGGCCGGCGGCGAATCCCGCATGTTCCTGGCGGACGGCGACACGGTCACGATCGGCGCGACGGCACCCGGCCCGGACGGCACCCGGATCACCCTCGCCCCGGTGACCGGATCCATCCTGGCACCGCGCTGAGAAACCCGCTCGTGGCCGGCGTCGCCCCAAGTACCGTGGAGCCGGGAGGCGGGGATGTCGACGGTCGTGGTGACGCGGGCGGTGGCGGCACCGGTGGAGCGGGTGTGGGGGGTCTTCACGGACCTGCCGGCCCGCGCCGCCTGGCTGTCCACCGTGGAATCGGTCGAGGTGCTGCCGGGGCCGGCGTTCGGCGCCGGCACGGCTTGGCGCGAGACCCGGGAGATGGCGGACGGCCTGCGGGTCACCGAGGAGTTCCGGGTGCTGGAGTGCCGGCCGCGGGAGTGCTGCGTGGTCGCCTCACCGGGCGACGGCGCCGAGTACCGGATGACTTACACGTTCACCGAGCGGCGCGGGCAGACCACCGTCACCGCCGTGCAGGAGGCCGGCCCGGTCGGCACGTCCGGCCGGCTGCTCGCGGCGGTGCTCGGCGGTCTGGCGGTGCGGGTTTCCGAGGGTGCGCTCCGCGCGGACCTGGACGATCTCGCCGCCGCCGCGGAGCGCATGCACCCCGTCCCCTAGGGTGGCGCCCGTGATGCGGGGTCGCCGGTGGATCGGTTGGGTGGCGGGTGCCGTCGCGCTCGTGGCGGCGGTGGTCGTCGGGTACCGCGTGCTGGCCCCCGCGGAGGTCAGCACCCCCGCGAAGGCCGCCCCTCCCGGGCCGCACGGGAAAAAGCTCGGGGTGATCGGCACGTTCACCGCGTCGCCGCTGGTGGTGGACGGGCGGGTGCGGGTCTACGCGAGCCAGCGCCAGGTCCGCGCCGACGGGCCGGTGGACGAGCGCACCCAGATGACCCCCATCTGGTCGTACCGGCGCTGGCCGGCGCAGCTCGTCGGGGTCACCGCGACCGGGAGCACGGTGGTGAGCCAGTGGTCGGACGGGTACCTGGTGGGCCTGTCCGCCGACCGGGGCGCGGTGCGCTGGCGGGCGCCCGGCCCGGCGCTGCCCGAAACCGCGTACGGGGGCCGGCGCACCGGCGCCCAGACCGTGTACTCGCCGCCGCACCTGTACACCGCCGGCTCGGCGATCGTGGCGGCCGGCATGGGCGAGGCGCGCGGGTACGACGCGGCCACCGGGCGTGAGCTGTGGCGCGCCGCCGTGCCGGCCTGCGCGGACGGGGTGGACTTCACGTCCACGACACGCTTCGCCCGCGTCTGCGGGGGCACCCTCGCCGCGGTCGACGCCACCACCGGCGCCCACCTGCCGGACTGGAGCGTGGCAGGAGCGGTCACCCCGCTGGGCTGCCGCCTGGGCCACTCCGACTGCGCCGGGCTGCGTGCCGGCCCCCACGGCTACCTCTGGCCACCCCAGACCGAGGCCCCGTGGTCGGCGCCGGCCCTCGACCCGGAGGGCACCCGGCTGGTGCCGGCCGGCAGGACCACCGGGGACAGCGGCGAGGGCAGCGTGGTACCCGTCGCCATGAGCAGCGACCTGATCGCCCGGGACGCCGCCACCGGCCGCGAACTGTGGCGCTCCACCGAGCGGCGGGCCCGGGTGATCGCCGTCGAGCCCGGCCTGGTGCACCTGCTCACCTCGTCCCGGCGCCTGATCACGCTGGAGGCGGCGAGCGGAAAGCTGCGGACGCGGTTCTACGGCACCGTGTACGGCCAGGGGCTGCGCTGGGCCGCCGGCGCGGTCGCCGCCATGGACGGCTACCTCTCCATCGAGCGGCTGCACTGGGGTGCCCGCCCCGACGACCCGAACAGTGCCTACTACTTCGACGCGCGGCCGGTGGTGCTGGCGCGCACGATCTGACCGGCGGCTACTTGAGCGCCGCCTCGGCCGCGCCCAGGAACGCGTCGTCCTCCGCCGGGGTGCCGACCGTGACCCGGACCCCGTCACCGGCGAACGGACGGACGATCACGCCGCGCGCCTCGCAGCCCCGGCCGAACTCGGCCGAGCGCTCGCCCAGCGGCAGCCAGACGAAGTTCGCCTGGGTGTCCGGCACGTCCGGGACCAGCGCCCGGACCGCCCGCAGCAGCCGCTCCCGCTCCTCGACGACCAGCGCGCAGCGGCGTCTGACCTCGTCCTCCTGGGCCAGCGCGGCCACTGCGGCCGCCTGCGCCACCGCCGAGGTGGAGAACGGGGTGACCACCTTGCGCACCGCCGCCGCCACCTCCGGCTGGGCGACCAGGTAGCCCATCCGCAGGCCGGCCAGGCCCCACGCCTTGGACATCGTGCGCAGCACCACCACGTTCGGCCGGTTCCCGTACGTCGCCAGGCCGTCCGGCACCTCCGGGTCGGTGACGAACTCCCGGTACGCCTCGTCGATCACCACCAGCACCGATTCCGGCACGGCGGCGAGGAACCGGTCCAGGTCGACCCGGTGGATCGGGGTGCCGGTCGGGTTGTTCGGGTTGCACACGAAGATCAGCCGGGTGCGGTCGGTGACCGCCGCCGCCATCGCCGCCAGGTCGTGCGCGTGCCCGGCCGTGTTCGGCACCCGGACGCTGGTCGCGCCGGACACCGCCACGATGATCGGGTACGCCTCGAACGAGCGCCACGAGTACAGCACCTCGTCGCCGGGGAGCGCGGCGGCCCGGACCAGCGCCTCGGCCAGTGCCACCGAGCCGCAGCCGGTCACCACCCGCTCGGCCGGCACGCCGTACAGTTCGGCCAGGGCGTTTCGCAGCGCCAGCACGCCCATGTCCGGGTACCGGTTGGACTCGCGGACCGCCTCCGCCGCGGCCTCGGCGACCCCGGGCAGCGGGCCGTACGGCACCTCGTTGCTCGCCAGCTTGATCGCCTCGGGCAGGCCGAGTTCGCGGGCCAGGTCGGCGGGGCTGCGCCCGGGCACGTAGCTCGGCAGCGCGTCCAGGTCAGCTCGGGTCAACCGGGTCATGGGGCTCCTCCGGGAGTTTCGGGGCGTACACGACGACCGTGCGCGCGGACTTGTCGTGGATCGCCTGGTGCAGAGGTTGATCGATGGCGGCGGACAGGCAGTCGAAGAACTGCCAGACGAACCCGACGCAGCACCACCACAGGAGCGTGGGCAGGCCGAGCGGCGACCATCGCCGCACCGCCCGGGCGAAGCCCAGCGGGGCCGTGCCCTCCATGCCCACCACCCGGATGCCGACCAGACGTTTGCCGATGGTCTGGCCGGTGTTGGCCATCGACGGGACCTCGTACGCGAACCACAGCGCGGTGGCGACCAGGAAGATGACCACCTCCAGCAGGCGGCCCCGGGACGAGATCTGGTTGTTCGCGCCGAACCAGTCGCCGGTCTCCGCCATCCGCTGGCTGACCGGCAGCGCCTCGCGCAGGTAGGCGAGCACGAACCAGCCGTTCACGACCACGTTCAGCACCAGCACGATGCCGATGTCGATGAGCCGGGCGACCAGGCGTACGCCCAGCGGCGCCAGCGGCAGGCCGTGCGGGCGCGGCGCCGGCATCGGGTACGCGTACCCCGGCGGCCCGTACCCCGGCGTGCCGTAGCCGGACGGCGGAGGGTAGGGCTGGGACAGGCCCGGTACCGGTGGTGGTGGCGGCATCGGCGGCGGCTGGTCCGGTGCGCCGGCTGGGCTGCCGCCGGCTGGGCTGCCGGGAAGAGCGCCGCCGGGGAAGAAGCCGCCGGGGAAGGGGCCGTCGGGCGCGGCGCCGCCGGGGAGGGGGGTCGGGGGCGGCGAGGCGGGCACCTCCGGGGGCCCCTCCGGGGTGGGTGCGTCCGCGGGCAGCGGCTCGCCCAGCCAGCCCTCGCCGTCCCAGTAGCGCTGGGTGGTCGGGTCCGCCGGGTCCTTGTACCAGCCCGGGGCGACCCCGCTCACCCCGCCGTCCGAGTTCATGCTCACGCCGGAACCTTAATCACCACGGTCTTCGGCCACTTGTCGTGGAGGCACTGCTGGTACGGCTTGTCCCACAACTGCCAGAGCCCGTCCAGGTAGCTGACTCCCGGCAGCAGCCCGCAGCCCTGGGTGACCAGCCACCGCCTGGCCGCCACACCCCGGGTCAGCCGGGTGGTGGGCTCCAGCGGCACGATGCGCAGCTTCATCACCTTCTTGCCGAACGTCTGCCCGTCGTGCCGGATGAGCCACTCGACGTGGTACAGGTACGAGAAGGCGAGCACCACCAGGATCAGGGCGCCCTCGATCAGCAGGAACCACAGGATGAACGCCCACTCGTCCGGGGAACCGTGCGAGGCGGAGTCCACGACGAGCATGACGAGCACGATGACCGCGGGTATCACCAGGACCAGCGATACGCCAACGGCGACGGCGGCGTCGACCAGGTACGCGAGCAGCCGGTCGGAGAAGCTGGCCAGCGGTTGCCCGCCGGGGCTGAGCGGCGTGGGCTGGTACCCCGGCGGCAGCCCGTACCCGGGGTGGCGCGGGGGTGGTGGGGGGTGGCCCGGGTAGGGCTGCGCGGGCGGCGCGTAGCCCTGCTCCGGTACCCGTGGAGGGGTCTGTTCCGTCACGCGGACAGTGTGGCAGGGCCGCCCGCCGGCCGGGACGGCGCTAGAGGTTGCCGCGTCGCTCCTGCTCCCGCTCGATCGCCTCGAACAGGGCCTTGAAGTTGCCCTTGCCGAAGCCGAGCGAGCCGTGCCGCTCGATCAGCTCGAAGAAGACGGTCGGGCGGTCCTGCACCGGCCTGGTGAAGATCTGGAGCAGATAGCCGTCCTCGTCCCGGTCCACCAGGATGGCCCGCTTCTTCAGCTCCTCGATCGGGACCCGCACCGGCCCGATCCGGGCGCGCAGTTCGGGGTCGTCGTAGTACGAGTCCGGGGTGCCGAGGAACTCCACGCCGGCCGCCCGCATCGCGTCGACGCTGGCCAGGATGTCGTTGGTGGCCACGGCGATGTGCTGGGCGCCCGGCCCGCCGTAGAACTCCAGGTACTCGTCGATCTGCGACCTGCGCTTGCCGGCCGCCGGCTCGTTCAGCGGGAACTTGACCTTGCGGGTGCCGTCCGCGACCACCTTCGACATCAGCGCGGAGTAGTCCGTGGCGATGTCGTCGCCGACGAACTCGGCCATGTTGGTGAAGCCCATGACCCGCCGGTAGAACTCGACCCACTCGTCCATCCGGCCCAGTTCCACGTTGCCGACGATGTGGTCGACCGCCTGGAAGAACCGCTTGGGCTGGGTGCCGGCCGCGATCGCCGCGGAGCGGTCGACGATCGGGTCGCGGGCGACGAAGCCGGGTAGGAACGGGCCGTAGTACCGGGACCGGTCGACCAGTGTGTGCCGCGTCTCGCCGTAGGTGGCGATGCACGCGTACCGGACGGTGCCGTGCTCGTCGGTCACGTCGTACGGCTCGGCCAGCGAGGTGGCGCCCTGCTTGACCGCGTACGCGTGCGCCGCGTCCACGTCCGGCACCTCCAGCGCGATGTCGAGGACGCCGTCGCCGTGCCGGGCGTGGTGCTCGGCCCCCGGCGTGCCGGCGCGGACGCTGCCACGGAGCACGAACCGCGCGGAGCCGGAGACCAGCACGTACTCGGCGTAGTCCCGGTGGCCCTGCTCCGGGCCCCGGTACGCCAGGCAGGTCATGCCGAACGCGGTGGAGTAGTAGTGCGCGGCCTGGCGGGCGTTGCCCACCACGAACAGGACGTGGTCCACGCCGCGGACCGGGAACGGGTCGGCCCCGGACGCGGTGCTCGCCACGTCGGGCCGGTCGATGGCCTGGGTCATTGCCGCTCATCCCCCTTCGACACAAGCTCAGCGCTGAGCTATGCCGAGAGAATCGGGCACCGGGTCAGACTAGGCAACAGTGCCAGTGTTCCGTGGCCAGATTGCACAATCTGGCAGGCGGTACGGCAGAATCTCTGGTCACTATGACTACCGTCGACGACCTGGACGCTAGGCTGCTCCGGTTGCTGTCCGAGCACCCCCGGGTCGGCGTGCTGGACCTGGCCCGCCGGCTCGGGGTCGCCCGCGGCACGGTGCAGGCGCGGCTGGACAAGCTGGTCGGCCGGGGCGTCGTGCGCGGGTTCGGCCCGGACGTCGACCCGGGCGCGCTCGGCTTCACGGTCACCGCGTTCGTCACCCTGGAGATCCGCCAGAGCCGCGGGCACGACCCGGCGGCGGTGCACCTGGCCCGGATCCCCGAGGTGCTGGAGGCGTACACGATCACCGGCTCGGCGGACCTGCTCTGCCGGATCGTCGCCCGCTCCAACGCCGACCTCCAGCGGGTCATCGACGAGGTGGTCGCGTACGACGGGGTGGTCCGCGCCGCCACGATCATCGCGCTGGCCGAGCAGATCCCGTACCGGACCCTGCCGCTGGTCGAGGAGGCGGCGCGGCGCGGCGACCCGCCGCCCGGTCCGCGCTCGGCGTGAGAGCCGCCGGGGTGTTCCGGCAAGATCGCCACATAGCGGCCGATACGTGATCGACACGGGCGGATCAGGCTCGCCCCATCCCGGCGCCCACGCCGCTACGGTCCCCGCATGGCCAAGGGGAGGGCCGGTGGTTCTGGCTGGCTGGTCGCCGGCGTCATCGTGCTGACCGTGCTCGTCGCCACCGGTACCTGGAACCCCTTTCCCGCCCTCTGGTCGCTGGTAAACCGCGACGGCCCGATCGCCGCCCCGGCCGCGGCCTGGCAGGTGCGCCTGGGTGGGCCGCCGAAGACCGTCACGATCGCCGGATCGGCCGTGGTCGTGGAGCACCGGACCGCCGTCGAGGCCCGGTCGCTGACCGACGGGCGCCAGCTGTGGCAGCGCGACGCGGACTGGTCCGCGGTCGCCGGCGAGGGCACCGGCTCGGTCGCGGCCGTCGGCAAGCTGCTGGTCAAGGGGTACGAGCTGCTCGACCCGACCACCGGCACCGTCCTGCGCAAGGACACCCGGGCCAGCGCCGTCTGGACCTACCGCGACGCGCTGCTCGACGTGTACTGCGAGGGGGCCGAGGACTGCACGCTGCGCGCCTGGGAGCCGCGCGGCGCGACGCCGCTGTGGAGCGTCGAACTGCCCGGCATCGGCTTCGTGCTGTTCGCCGACAACCCCGGACTGCTCGGCAGCCGGGCGGTCGGCTCGCCACGCGTCGACGACGGCGCCGGCGGCCCGGTCCCGATGCCGCAGCTGCTCGGCTTCCCCATCAACGGCAGCGCGTACGTCGTGGACACCGCGTCGGGCCGGGTGCTGCCGCAGATCAAGCCGGAGCGCAACGAGCGGATCGCGGTGGTCGGGCGGGTGCTGCGGATCACCGCCACCTCCGCCGCCGGCAACTGCTACTACACCGCCCGCGCCGTCGATGCCGCCAACGGCGTCGAGGTGTGGCAGCGGGACGGGTACAACTTCAAGACCGCCGCCGCCGGGTGCGCCCAGCGCGAAGGGCCCGTGGGGGCCGGAAGCGCGCTGTCGGTGCTCGCCGCGAACGGGCGCGAGGCCACGATGGACGCCTACGACGGGCGGCTCATGTGGTCCGGCGGCCCCGGCGAGGAGGTGCTCGCCCTCGACGACGCGGCGGTGCTGGTGCGCTCGCCGGACAAGCGGACGGTCTCCGGGTACGCGCACGGGCGGTCCCAGCCGCTGTGGAGCCGCACGGTCAAGAACCGGGTGGAGGCGGCCCTCACCCCGTACGCGGCGATCCTCACCGACCGGGACCCGGACCGGATCGTCGCGCTGGACCGGCGCGGCGGCGGCGAACTGTTCGCCGTCAAGAGCTCGGGGAAGATCCGGGCAGTGGGCCCGACCGGGGTGATCGTCAGCGACTCGCGGCAGCTCGCGTTCCTCGCCTTCGGGGGCGTCGTGTCGTCGACCCCGCCGACCGGCACGCCGCTGCCCCAGCCGTTCAGCCCGCCGGCCGGCACCACACCCGGTCTGGACCCCGAAAAGAAGGAGGGCGGCGTGGCATAGGCTTTTCCGTCATGAGCGCCGCCGAGTTCTCCTACGCACCCCTGCTGCCCACCGGACCGGACTCCACCGAGTACCGCCTGGTCACCGACGACGGGGTGGACGTGGAGCGGGGGCCCGGCGGGCGCAGCTTCCTGACCGTCTCCGCCGAGGCCCTGACCCTGCTGACCGCCGAGGCGATGCACGACATCGCGCACTACCTGCGCCCGGCGCACCTGGCCCAGTTGCGGTCGATCATCGACGACCCGGCGGCCTCCCCGAACGACCGGTTCGTGGCCCTGGACCTGCTGCGCAACGCGAACATCGCGGCCGGCGGGGTGCTGCCGATGTGCCAGGACACCGGCACCGCCATCGTGCTGGGCAAGCGGGGCCGGCACGTGCTCACCGACGGCCGCGACGAGGAGGCCATCGCCCGCGGCGTCTACCAGGCGTACACCCGGCTCAACCTGCGGTACTCGCAGCTCGCCCCGCTGACCATGTGGGAGGAGCGCAACACCGGCACGAACCTGCCGGCCCAGATCGAGTTGTACGCCGAGGACCCCGGCCAGCCGGACGCGTACAAGTTCCTGTTCATGGCCAAGGGCGGCGGCTCGGCCAACAAGTCCTACCTGTACCAGGAGACCAAGGCGCTGCTGAACCCGAAGCGGATGATGGGGTTCCTGGAGGAGAAGCTGCGCCTGATCGGCACCGCCGCCTGCCCGCCGTACCACCTGGCGATCGTGATCGGCGGTACGTCGGCCGAGCACGCGCTGAAGACCGCCAAGCTGGCCAGCGCCAAGTACCTGGACGGGCTGCCCACCGCCGGCTCGATGCTGGCGCACGGCTTCCGGGACCTGGACCTGGAGGCCGAGGTGCTGGAACTGACCCGGCAGTTCGGCATCGGCGCCCAGTTCGGCGGCCGGTACTTCTGCCACGACGTGCGGGTGGTCCGGCTGCCCCGGCACGGTGCCTCCTGCCCGGTCGCGATCGCGGTCTCGTGCTCCGCGGACCGGCAGGCCGTGGCGAAGATCACCCCGTCCGGCGTCTGGCTGGAGCGGCTGGAGACCGACCCGGCCCGGTTCCTGCCGGACGTCACCGACGCCCAGCTCGACGCCGAGGACGTGGTCCGGGTGGACCTCAACCGCCCGATGGACGAGATCCGGGCGGAGCTGTCCAAGTACCCGGTGAAGACCCGCCTCGCGCTGACCGGGCCGCTCGTGGTGGCCCGCGACATCGCCCACGCGAAGATCGCCGAGCGGCTGGAAGCGGGCGAGCCGATGCCCCAATACCTGCGCGACCACCCCGTCTACTACGCCGGCCCGGCCAAGACGCCGGACGGGTACGCCTCCGGTTCGTTCGGCCCCACCACGGCCGGGCGGATGGACGCGTACGTGGCCCGGTTCCAGGAGGCCGGCGGCTCGCTGGTCATGCTGGCCAAGGGCAACCGGTCGCGCGGCGTGACCGACGCCTGCCAGCGCTTCGGCGGCTTCTACCTCGGGTCGATCGGCGGGCCGGCGGCCCGGCTGGCCCGCGACTGCATCAAGAAGGTCGAGGTGCTCGAGTACCCCGAACTGGGCATGGAGGCGGTCTGGAAGATCGAGGTGGCGGACTTCCCGGCGTTCATCGTGGTGGACGACAAGGGGAACGACTTCTTCGCCGCGACCAGCCAGCCCGTGCTCACGGTCGGGCGCCGCTAGCCCTGCCGGCCGGTGGGGTAGGTCTTCGGACGGCGGGGATCGGGGCGGCTGGAGGGTCGCCTTGGCCATGCCGGAGCCATGGCGGCGTCGTCCGACACCTCGACGCCGCCCGCCCCGCCGCGTATGCCCTCCCACCGCGCGACGCGACACCGCGTGTCCCGCGGCCGGACGCCGCGCAACCCCGCGACCCGACGCCGCGCGGCCCCCGTTCGGGCCGGCATTGGTGATCATGTCGGGTTGCGGTCTCGTTTCGCTGTCGTCCCGCTCTCGGCGGGGGGTCGCGGATCATGGTCAGGTTGGCTAGATTGCGGCTGACTGGAGGTCACCGGGGGCTGGCATGCGGTTCAGGATCCTGGGTCCGCTGGCCGTGGCCGCCGACACCGGCGGGCCGGACCTCGGGCCGGGTGCGGGCGAGCCGGCCATCACGGCCGCCCGCGACCGCATCGTGCTCGCCGCCCTGCTGCTGCGCCCCAACCGCGTCGTCGACGTGGACCAGCTCGTGGACGCCGTCTGGGGCGACCACCCGCCCGCCACCGCCCGCGGCCAGTTGCAGACCTGCGTGTCCCGGCTGCGCCGCGCGTTCGCCCGGCTCGGCATCCCGGAGGACGCCATCCTCACCGACCCGGTCGGCTACCTGCTGCGGGTCTCCCCGCACGAGCTGGACAGCGAGGTGTTCGCCCGGCTGGTCGGCCAGGCGGGCGAGGCCGCCGCCGCGGCCCGCTGGGACGAGGCGCGGGAACTGCTGCGCTCCGCGCTGGACCTGTGGCGCGGCCCGGCCCTGGCCGGCATGGGTAGCCGACTGATCCGCCAGGGCGCCTCCGCCCTGGACGAGCAGCGCGCCGTCGCCCTCGAGGACTGCGCCGAGGCGGAGCTGAACGCCGGCCGGGAACGCGAGGTCGTCGCCGAGCTGACTGACCTGGTCGAGCGGTACCCGCTGCGGGAGCGGCTGCGGGCGCTGCTCATGATCGCCCTGTACCGGGCCGGCCGGGCGGGTGACGCGCTCGCGGCGTACCGGCAGGCCCGCCAGGCGCTCGCCGGCGAGCTGGGCATCGAGCCCGGGCCGGCGCTCCAGCACCTGCACCAACGCATCCTGCGCGGCGACCGGGCCCTGGCGGCCGGGCTCTCCCCGGGCACCGATCCGCCGCCCCCGCCGCCGCCACGCACCCTGCCCCGCGGCGCCACCGACTTCACCGGCCGGGCCGCCGCCGTCACCCGGCTGCTGGACGCGATCGAGCGCGCCCCGGCCGGTACCCCCGTCGTGCGGGTGATCGACGGCATGCCCGGCAGCGGCAAAACCACCCTCGCCGTGCACCTGGGCCACCTGCTCGCCGGCCGGTACCCGGACGGCCAGCTCTTCGTCGACCTGCACGGGCACAGCGAGCGGGACCCGATGGACCCCGGCACCGCCCTGACCACCCTGCTGCGCCAGCTCGGCGTGCCCGGCGACCGGGTACCCGCCGACGTGGACGAGCGCGCCGCCCTCTGGCGCGCCGAGCTGTCCACCCGGCGCCTGCTCGTGGTGCTGGACAACGCCGGCAGCAGCGCGCAGGTCGCGCCGCTGCTGCCCGCCGCGCCCGGGGTGCTGGTGCTGGTCACCAGCCGCCGCCGGCTGCTCGGCCTGGACGGCGTGCAGCCGGAGCCGCTGCCGGCGCTGTCCGCCGGCGAGGCGGTCCGGCTGCTGGCCACCGTCGCCGGGGAGGGCCGGGTCCGGGCCGAGCCGGCGGCCGCCGCCGAGGTCGTCCGGCGCTGCGGGTACCTGCCGCTGGCGATCCGCCTCGCCGGCGCCCGGCTCGCCCACCGCCCCCGCTGGCGGATCGCCGACCTGGCCGACCGGCTCGCCCGCGACCGCGCCGTGCTGCCCGAACTGGCCGCCGAGCACCGCACCGTCGCCAGCGCCTTCCACCTGTCGTACGCCCAGCTCACCCCGGCGGCGCAGCGGATGTTCCGGCTGCTCGGCCTGCACCCGGGCGAGGACTTCGACTCGTACGCCGTCGCCGCGCTGACCGGGCTGTCCCACAGCGAGGCCGAGGACCTGGTCGACGAGCTCGCCGACGGCCACCTCGTGGAGGAGCCGGTCGCCGGCCGGTTCCGCCTGCACGATCTGGTGCGCGAGTACGCCAGGCAACTGGTCGCCGCGACCGACGGCGAGCCGGATCGCCGGCTGGCCGCCGCCGGCCTGCTCGACTTCTACCTCGACACCGCGAACGTGGCCCGCCGCGAGATCGAGAACACCGGCCAGCGCGGCGTCGAGACCGGCCCGCCGAGCCGCCCCGACCTGGTGAAGGCGGCGGCCACCTCGGGCCGCGAGTGGCTCGCCGCCGAGCGGCGCAACCTGATCGCCGCCGTGCGCTGCGCCGCGGAGTGGAACCTGCTGGAGCACGTCTGGCGGCTCGCCCGGGCGGTGTGGCGCTCGCTGTACGTCTCGGGCCACATCGACGAACTGGTCGAAACCCAGCGCCGGGCGGTCGCCGCCGCCGAGGCACTTGGCGACGAGCAGGCGCTGGCCGTCTGCCTCAACTACCTCGCCTCCGGCTACTTCCGGCTCAGCCGCCCCCAGGACAGCATCGACTGCCTGCACCGCACCCTCGACCTGTGGCGCAGGCTGCGCAGCACCGAGTGGGAGGCCCGGGTCCACAAGAACCTCGCGGTCGCCTACACCGCCGGCGAGCGGTACCCGGAGGCGATCGAGCACGCCCAGGAGGCCCAGCGGCTGTGGCGGCGCGACCCGGTGCCGGCGCACCTGACCGCGATGCCGAACAGCCTCATCGAACTGGCCCGCCTCTCGATCCTCACCGGCCGGTACGCGGACGGGCTGGAGTACGCCCGGCGGATCATGCTCATCACCCGCCAGCGCGGCGACTCGTTCACCCGCGCCGAGTCCCTGGAGCACGCCGGCGCGGCCCGCAGCCGGCTCGGCGACCACCGCCCCGCCATCGCCCTGCTCACCGCCGCCCTGGCCATGAAGCGCCAGCACGGCATGCGGTACGGCGAGGGCGACACCCTCAACGAACTCGGCCGCGCCCACCGCGCCGCCGGTGATCCGGGGGCCGCCCTGCGCTACCACCACCAGGCCCTGGTCGCCACCCGTGGCAGCACCGACAGCGCGGGGGAGTGCGCGAGCCTCAACCACCTCGGCGCCGTCCTGGCCGACCTGGGCGACCCGGCGGCCGCGCTCGCCCGGCACCGCGAGGCACTGGACCGCGCCGCCCGGGCCGGCCACCGCACCCAGATCGCCCTCGCCCTGGCCGGTATCGCCCACTGCACGGCCAGCGCCGACCCCGAGCACGCCCGCAACTACTACCTGCGCGCGGTCGAACTGCTCACCGAACTCGGCCTCCCGGAACGGGACGCGGTCGGGCGCGCCCTCGCCGACCTCCCGGCCGGGCCGGCCTGAGCCTGCCGGGTTATCCGCGCACGGCCGCAGTGGCGGCGTCGGGGGCGGAGGCGGGGCGGGAAGGGCACGATGGGGTGGTGAGCGACGAATACCGCGTGGAACGCGACACGATGGGCGAGGTGCGGGTGCCGGCGGAGGCGCTGTGGCGGGCGCAGACGCAGCGGGCGGTGGAGAACTTCCCGGTTTCCGGGCGGGGGTTGGAGCCGGCGCACATCGCCGCACTGGCACGGATCAAGGGGGCGGCGGCGCGGGTCAACGCGGAGCTGGGGGTGCTCGACGGCGACCTGGCCGCGGCGATCGCCGCGGCGGCGGCGCGCGTGGCGGACGGCGGGTACGACGACCAGTTCCCGGTGGACGTGTTCCAGACCGGCTCCGGCACGTCCTCGAACATGAACGCGAACGAGGTGATCGCCACCCTGGCCGGGCGCGAGCTGGGGCGGCCGGTCCACCCGAACGACCACGTGAACGCGTCGCAGTCGTCCAACGATGTGTTCCCCTCGTCGATCCACCTGGCGGCCACCGCGGCCGTGACCGGGGACCTGCTGCCGGCGCTGGACCACCTCGCCGGGGCGCTGGAGGCCAAGGCGGAGCGGTGGCGGACCGTGGTCAAGGCGGGCCGCACGCACCTGATGGACGCCACGCCGGTCACGCTGGGGCAGGAGTTCTCCGGGTACGCCGCGCAGGTGCGGTACGGGGTCGAACGGTTCGGGGCCGTGCTGCCCCGGCTGGCGGAGTTGCCGCTCGGCGGAACCGCCGTCGGTACCGGGGTGAACACCCCGCCCGGCTTCGCGCCCCGGGTGATCGAGAAGCTGCGGGCGGCGACCGGGCTGCCGCTGACCGAGGCGCGCAACCACTTCGAGGCGCAGGGCGCGCAGGACGCGCTGGTCGAGGCGTCCGGGCAGGCGCGGGTGGTGGCGGTCGGGCTGTACAAGATCGCCAACGACATCCGCTGGATGGGCTCCGGACCCCGGGCGGGGCTGCGCGAGGTGCGCCTGCCGGACCTCCAGCCCGGATCGTCGATCATGCCGGGGAAGGTCAACCCGGTGGTCTGCGAGGCGGTGCGCCAGGTGTGCGCGCAGGTGATCGGCAACGACGCGGCGGTCGGGTTCGCCGGGTCGCAGGGCGACTTCGAGCTGACCGTGATGCTGCCGGTGATGGCCCGCAACCTGCTGGAGTCGATCCGGCTGCTGGCGGCGGCGGCCCGGCTGCTGGCGGACCGGTGCGTGGCCGGCATGGCGGCCAACGAGGACGTGTGCCGGGAGTACGCGGAGGGCTCGCCGTCGATCGTCACGCCACTGAACCGGTACCTCGGGTACGACGAGGCGGCCGCGGTCGCCAAGGAGGCGCTGGCCAGCAACCGGACCATCCGGGCGGTGGTGCTGGACCGCGGCCACGTGCCGGGCAAACTCACCGCCGAGCAGCTCGACGAGGCCCTGGACGTGCTCCGGATGACGCGCCCGGCTTAGCTGCCCGTTTCGCGGCCCGACCGACCCTTCCGCAACGGGCGCTAGCCGGTCGGGCGGGCGAAGGCGAGCAGCCGGTGCCAGGCGTCGGTGCAGGCGTCGCGGTACTGGGCGCACGCACGGTCGAAGAACGAGTGCGGCGCCCCCTCGTACACGTGGGTCTCGACGCTCACCCCCGCCGTTCGCACCCGGCCGGCGAGGGCGAGGAACGTCTCCGGCGGGGTGTGGTCGGCGCCGGCCAGCAGCATGAGCAGCGGTCGGCGTACCCGGTCGGCGACCTCCTCCAGCAGCGCCGCGCGCCCGTAGAGGCCGGCGCTGCCGTCGATGCCCAGGTCGGTGCTGGCCAGGCGCCAGGAGTGGCCGCCACCGAAGCAGAAGCCGACCGTGCTGACCCGCTCGACGCCCGATTCGCGCAGCCGGTCCACGCACGCGGCCGCGTCCGCGTGGACGTGCTCCGGGGTGAGCTGGGCGACGGCGGGCCGGTAGTCGAACAAGTCGTCCCGCCGCCGGGCGCCGTCGGTGCGGCCGAAGAAATCCATCGCCACCGCCTGGACGCCGGCCTCGGCGAACCGGTCCGCCAGCGCCAGGTAGTACGGGTGCAGTCCGCGGATGTCGGGCAGGATCACCACGCCCGCGCCGGTGGGCCGCTCCGGCACCGCGTCGTACGCGGCGAACCGGTTGCCGTCCGCGGCGGTGAGCACCGGCTCCTCCCGGGAGGCGACGGCGCCGTGGCCGGGCGGTGCGGGCGGCAGGGCGTCGGTGTCGTGGCACATGACGGTCTCCTTCGTGCGGGAAGGGTCAACGCAGCACCCGGGCGAGGGTCTCGGCGGCGGCTACGACGGCCGGGCCGGCCTCGGACGGGTCCAGTTCGGCGAGGGCGACCACGCCGACGCTCGCCTCCAGCCCCTCGATACCCGCGACGGGGGCGGCCACCCCGTACGCGCCGGGCTGGAGTTGCCCGGCGGACACCGTCCAGCCGGTCTCGCCGCGGCGGCCGGCGAGGATGGCCTGGCCGGCGGCGCCGCGCTCGATCGGGTGGCGGGAGCCGGTGCGGTAGGCGACGTGGAAGGCGGTCCAGCTCGGCTCGACGACGGCGAGCGCGACCGCCTCGGCGCCGTCGGCCACGGTCAGGTGGGCGGTGGCGCCGACCCGCTCGGCGAGCCGGCGCAGCTGCGGCAGCGCGGCGTCGGCCAGCAGCGGCTGGACCCGCCGGGCCAGGCTCAGCAGGCCCACGCCCAGGCGCAGCCGCCCGGCGTCGTCCCGGCGTACCAGGCCGTGCGCGACGAGGGCGCCGACCAGGCGGTACACGACCGCGCGTCCGACGCCGAGGCGGGCGGCGGCCGCGGTCACGGTCAGCCCGTCCGGCGTTTCGGCGACCAGGCGCAGCAGGCGCAGGCCACGGTCCAGGGTCTGCGCCGTCTCGGCTACCCGGTCCGGCTCGGTCACAGTCGGACAGGGTACGGCGGTTACCCTGGGAAGGTGACGCTGAGGCTGTACGACACCGCGACCCGCTCGGTGCGGGACTTCGTCCCGCGTGTGCCCGGTCAGGTCGGTGTCTACCTGTGTGGCCTCACCGTCCAGGCCCCGCCGCACATCGGCCACCTTCGTTCCGGCGTGAACTACGACGTGCTGCGCCGCTGGCTGGTGCGCTCGGGGTACGCGGTGCGCTTCGTCCGCAACATCACCGACGTCGACGACAAGGTGCTGGCGAAGGCGGTCGAGAGCGGGCGGCCGTTCTGGTCGATCGCGTACGCGAACGAGCGCATCCTCGCCGCCGTGTACGAGGCGCTGAACGTGCTGCCGCCGACGTACGAGCCGCGGGCGACCGGGCACATCCCGGAGATGCACGAGTTGATCGGGCAGCTCATCGCGGCCGGGCACGCGTACCCGGCCGCGGACGGCTCCGGCGACGTGTACTTCGACGTGACGTCGTATCCGGAGTACGGCGCCCTGTCGGGTCAGCGCGCCGAGATGCTGGCCCCCGGGGAGGACCCGGAGCGGGCCAAGCGCGACCCGCGCGACTTCGCGCTGTGGAAGGGCGCCAAGCCCGAGGAGCCCGAGGACGCCGAGTGGCCGTCCCCGTGGGGCCGGGGCCGGCCGGGCTGGCACATCGAGTGCTCCGCGATGGCCCGGCGGTACCTGGGCGCCGAGTTCGACATCCACGGCGGCGGGCTGGACCTCGTGTTCCCGCACCACGAGAACGAGATCGCCCAGTCCCGCGCCGCCGGGCTGCCGTTCGCCCGGTACTGGGTGCACCACGGCCTGCTCAACCTCGGCGAGGCGAAGATGAGCAAGTCGCTGGGGAACGTCATCGACATGCCGGCGGTGGCCGCGAAGGGGGTCCGCCCGGTCGAGCTGCGCTACTACCTGGCGGCGCCGCACTACCGGTCCCGCATCGACTACTCGGACGAGGCGCTGCACGAGGCCGCCGTGGCGTACCGGCGGGTGGAGGGCTTCGTCCAGCGGGCCGCGGAGCGGGTGGGTGCGCTCGCCCCCGGCGAGTTGCCGCCCGGCTTCGTCGAGGCGATGGACGACGACCTGAACACCTCGGCCGCCCTCGCGTACCTGCACGAGGCGGTCCGAAAGGGCAACACGGCGCTGAACGCCGCCGACGACGCGGGCGTCGGTGGGGCGCTGGGCGCGGTCCGGGCGATGCTGGGCCTCCTCGGGCTGGACCCGCTGGACGAGGCGTGGCGGGGCGACGGCGCCGGCGGCGACCTGTACGCCACCGTCGATTCGCTGGTGCGGCTGGCGCTGGAGCAGCGGGCGCAGGCCCGCGCACGCAAGGACTGGGCGGCCGCGGACGCGGTGCGCGACCAACTCAAATATGCGGGCATCGTGGTCGAGGACACGCCGCACGGACCGAGGTGGACGATCGATGGCCGGTAACTCCCAGCGCCGGGGTCGGCGCGCCACGCCCAGGAAGGGCGCGACGATCGGTTCGGGCGGGAAGAACCGCGCCGGGCTGAAGGGCAAGGGGCGGACCCTGCCCGCGGACGAGCGCCCCTGGCACAAGGGGTACTCGGGCACCGAGCCGCTGCCCGAGCGCACCGCCTGGAAGCAGGAGAAGGAGCGCCGGGCCGCGGCGGCCGAGGGCCGCGCGCCGAAGATCGGCAAGCCGGGCACCCGGGACACCACCTCGAAGCGCGCCGGCACCGGTGGCGGCCGGCCGGCGCCGGCCCGCAGCGGGCCGCGCGTCTCACCCGGGCGCCGGGCCGCGCCGGCCAAGGACGCGCCGGAGCTGCTCGTCGGGCGCAACCCGGTGCTGGAGAGCCTCCGCGCGAACGTGCCGGCCACGGCGCTGTACGTGGCGCAGGGCATCGATTTGGACGACCGGGTGGCGGAGAGCGTGCGGACCGCCGCCGACCGGGGCATCGCGATCCTCGAGGTGACCCGCGCCGAACTGGACCGGATGACCGGCGGGGTGCTGCACCAGGGCATCGGGTTGCAGGTCCCGCCGTTCGCGTACGAGCCGTTCGAGGACCTGCTGGCGGCGGCCGGCGAGCAGGCCGCACCGCTGCTGGTGGCGCTGGACGGGGTGACCGACCCGCGGAACCTGGGCGCCGTCATCCGTTCGGCGGCCGCGTTCGGCGCGCACGGCGTGTTCGTGCCGGAGCGCCGCGCGGCCGGCATCACCGCCACCGCCTGGCGCACCAGCGCCGGCGCCGCGGCCCGGCTGCCGGTTGCCCAGGTGACGAACCTGACCCGGTCCCTCAAGGCGTGCCAGCAGGCGGGCTTCGTGGTGGTGGGCCTGGACGCCGACGGCGAGACCGACCTGTACGACCTGGAGGTCGCGGTCGGCCCGGTCGTGGTCGTGGTCGGCTCGGAGGGCCGGGGCCTGTCCCGGCTCGTCGGCAGCACCTGCGACCTGCGCGTGTCCATCCCGATGGCGGCGGAGGTGGAGTCGCTGAACGCGAGCGTCGCCGCCGCGGTCACGCTCGCCGAGATCACCCGCCGCCGGGCCGCCGCCGGTTGGCCCGCACCGGCCGCCTGACCCACCCGCCAAGCCCGGCGCCCGTAACATGCTGGGCCGGGAGGGCAGGGCATGATCGAACCGCACGGCTTCGCGCTCGGCGTGGACCTGGGCACATCGAACACGGTGGCGGTGGTGCGCTGGCCGGACGGCCGGACCCGGCCGCTGCTGTTCGACGGCCAGCCGGTCACCCCGTCCGGCGTGTACCTGGACCCGGCCGGCCACTGGCACCTGGGCCGGGACGCGCAGCGCCTCGCGCAGGCGGACCCGGCCCGCTACGAGCCGCACCCGAAGCGCCGGGTGGACGAGGCGAGCGTGCTGCTGGGCGACCGCGAGGTGGCCACGGTCGACCTGCTCGCGGCGGTGCTGGGCGCGGTGGCGCGGGCCGCCGTGGAGGCGGTCGGCTTCCTGCCGCCGGCGGTCCTCACCTACCCCGCCACGTGGGGTGGCCGCCGCCGCGAGCTGCTCACCGCCGCGGTGGCCCGGGCCGGCTGGCCGCCCGTGGCCCTGGTGCCGGAGCCGGTCGCGGCGGCCCGGTACTTCGCCGACCTGCTGCGGCGCCCGGTACCGGTCGGCGCCAGCATCGCCGTCTTCGACTTCGGCGGCGGGACGTTGGACGTGGCGGTGGTCCGCAACGAGGGCGTGGACCCGGCCGGGCGCCCCCGGTTCGCGGTGACCGGCGCGGGTGGCGTCGCCGAACTGGGCGGCCTGGACCTGGACGCCGCCCTGGTCGACCACCTCGGTGGCGTGCTCGCCGGCTCCGCCCCTCAGGTGTGGCGCCGGATCAGCCACCCGGAGGGGACCGGTGAGTGGCGGATCCGCCGCCAGTTCTGGGACGAGGTCCGCGCCGCGAAGGAGATGCTGTCCCGGTCGACCACCGCCCCGGTCGCGGTGCCGGGCGTGGAGCGGGCCGCCCACCTGACCCGGGACGAGATGGAGGGGCTGATCGCCCCGCTGCTGCGCCGGGGCGTCGCCGAGACGGCCGCCGTGATCGCCGCCGGCGGCCTGCAACCGGGTCAGCTCGCCGGGTTGTTCCTGGTCGGCGGCTCGTCCCGGGTACCGCTGGTGGCCCGGCTGCTCCACGCCGAGCTGGGGATCGCCCCGACCGTGCTGGAGCAGCCCGAACTTCCGGTCGCCGAGGGGGCCCTCGCCGAACTGCCCGCACCCGCGGCGGTACCGGTGCCGCTCCCCGCGGCGTCCCCGACCGCGGTGTTCGCCACCGCGATGCCCGCCGCCGCGCCAACCGCCGCCGTGCCGGTTGGTGCGGGTGCCGTCCCGGCGCCGATCTCGCCGGCCGTGCCCCCGCCCGTCTCGCCGGCTGCCCCGCCGGCCGCTCGGCGCCCCATCCACCGGCGCCCGGTCCCGTGGATCGTGGCCGGGGTGGTGGTGGCCCTGGCCGCCCTCTCCCTCACCTGGCTGGTCGCCTTCCGCGACCCCTACCCGGCCCTGGCCTTCCAGCCGGTGAAGGACCCGGTGGCGACCGTCCAGATGGGCGGCGACCGCAGCCACAGCTGGACCTTCGTCTCGGGTGACGTCGGGTACGTCGCCTGGGAGGAGGACGGCCATCTGCTCCAGGTGCGCTCGATCACCCTGCCGGGCGGCGAGGAACGGTGGAGCGCCACGCTCACCCCGCCCACCGACGACTACTGGAGCGGCATCATCGGCTTCGAGGACGGCGTGGCGGCCGTCCCGTACCGGTCGTCGTCCACCCCGACCACGGTCACGGTGCTGCGTGGCGGCGGCGAGGGCGACCGCTGGAGCGTCCCGCTCGGCTACAACGACATGTTGTGGTTCCTGGGCGGCACGGCGGTACGCGACGACCGGGCGGGTAAACGACTGGTGTTCCTCAACGCCGCCACGGGCGCCGTCATCCGCTCCGAACCAGACGTGGAGACCGAGTCGTATGGTGCGCCGAGGCTCCTGTACGTCCACACCACCGCCGATTACGCCGCGCCCGCCGGGGTGACCGGCGCGCCCGCCGGCAACACCAAGGCGTACGCGCCGAAGTACCAGGGCAACGTCAGGCTGGTTCAGGTGAACCAGGACAAGTCGGTGCGCGTCTTCGACGCCGCAACGGGCACGGTCCGCGAAGAGCGCGACAACGTCGCCGACCCGGACGACAACCTGGTGGCGTACGACGGCCGGCTCTACGTGGCCGCAACCGGCACCGGATACCAGTTCCTCTCGTACGACCTGGAAACCATGACCGGCCCGCGCGCCATCTACCGCGCCACCGACGGCCGGCGCGAACTGGTGGACTTCGCACCCTGCGGCGAGGACCGGCTGTGCGTCCTGGACGCCGTCTCCTCCGACAAGGAGAAGACCACGCAGCTGGCGGCGCTGAAGACGACGGGTGACGGCGGCCAGGTCTGGCGGGCGGACGCGGCCGGCATGGACCGCCTCGCCCCGGTCGGCGATCACGTCCTGGTCCGCGCCATGGCGGCCACACCGCAGCGGTCACTGCTGTTCGACAGCAAGGGCACCAGGGTGATGGACCGGACCGGCATCACGGTCCGGATCGACGGCGGCAACGTCCTCGTGTTCGCCACCTCGCTGTCGACCACCCCAACGGACCAGAGCGTGGCGGGGCTGGCGGTGTCGTCCGGCGGCGACCCGGTCGAGTTGGGGCTGCTGCGCAGGGCCAAGGGCGGCGACTGCTCCTGGAACCGGTCGGTGATCCTCTGCCCGAGCGACACCGAGTTCCGCATCTGGCGCTACGCCGGGTGAGCCGCGTCAGTTGAACGGTGCCACCGAACCGCCCATGTGCGGCGGCCGATCAACGTCGCAGTACGGATAGATTTCCGTGCGTGCCTCGTCGAACGGCACCCTGATCTCGTGCAGCGGCTGCGCCGTCTGCTGCGACGAACCCTGCCAGCAGGTGCGCCCGGCGTTGCTGCCCATCGTCAGCGGGTGCGTGCCCCCAATGATCGTGCCGTGACCGTTCCGCAGGACGATCCCGGCGCCCCGGTCGGTCAGGTCCGTGCAGTTCGTCGACTTCTCGTCGTACGTGAACGTGCGGTAGTACGGCTGCATGGGCCTCGGACGCTCGACGCGCACCAGGGCGGCGGTCACCGGGCGGTAGCCGGGCAGCGCCTCGGGCGGCAGCCAATGGATCGGGCCGATCTCGATCTCGAACGAGGTCACCCGCATCGGCGCACCCGCGTCGTTGCGCGTCACCAGCTGCCTCGCGCCCACGCCGATACGCTGGCCGGGCAGCACCACCGGGATCTCCTGGAAGGCCATCGCCGGCTCCGACGAGGGGGCCTCCGGCCGGTGCTGCGCATCCAACGGCCGGAATCGGATCCGGGTGCGGTAGGCGATGAAGGTGCTGGTGTTCGCCAGGATCGCACCCATCAGTACCTCGTTGTTCGGGGCGATGCTGTACCCCTGCTGCACCACCTTCACGGACTTGCCGTCCGGGGCCGGGCCTTCCGTAGCCGCGGCCGTGGGCGCGCTGGACGGCAGTGCGCACGACGCCTCCGGAGGTGTCCACGTGCAGGCGGTCAGGGTGCCGAGGACCAGCAGGGCCGCTGCGGCAGGCGGCCACGGGCCCCGGGGCCTCATCCGTAGTACCTGCGCTGAAGCTCGCGGACCTGGTCCATGTAGTCCCCGATCAGGTGGGCGGCCGCCTCGCGGGTCCGGTCGGCGAACTCCCGCTCGCCGATCCGGCGCAGGGCGCCGTCCTCAATGGATATCCGGATGTCAGTCATGCCCCGGCCGGTGATGATGACGCTCTCGTCAGACGAGGCGCCGTACGAGGCGATCCGGCTCCGATCCTCCGCGTACGACCGGTCGCGCTGGTCGTGGACGCCCTGCGCCTGCCGGATTTCCTCATCCAGGGATTCCAGGTAGGCCCGCGTCCACCCCGCCACCAGCAGCCGCCCGAGATTGGCCAGGTGCGCCTCCAGCGTGCGTTCGTTGAGGAACCGATAGATGCCCGGGCCGAACGCGACGCTTACCTGATCCCGGTGCCGCAGGTCGGCGCGGATCTCCGCACGCCCCGCCTGGACCCGCAGGTGGATCGCGTCGACTCGCAGCGCGTGCTCGCTCTGCCCGACCTCGGTCATGGCATCACAGCGCTTCGCCGAGAAAGCCGCCGCTGCGCACGTTGGCGGCGGTCGCGTTCGCCAGGGCCGGCCGGGCGGCCACGAACAGATCCGGATGGCGGCCGATGTCGGAGACGTTCGCGGCCAGCGACATGGTGATCCGCTCCTCGGCCTTTGTGATCTGTTGCTCGATCGTCTTGATGTCCTTCTTCATCTCCTCGACGATCTGGAGCGCGGTGCTTCCGGACTTGTTCTCCTTGATGCTGTCCGGGGGCTTGGCCGCCACCACTTGGGCAGCGGCGCCAACCGCGGTCAGTGTCAGCGGCACGCTCATGCCCTCGGTCACCGCGGCGAGGGGGACGGCCGCCACGGCGGCGATCGAGGCCGCGATCGTGAACTCCACGCTCCACTTCGTCGGGTCGCAGCAGGGATCGGAGTCCAGCGCCTTGATCGTCGTCTCCGCCAGCGCGTCGATGTCCCGGCGTGCGCTGGCCCACATCGCCTGGTGCGCCTCCAGTGCGGCTTTGAGCACGCTCGCGATGATGAACTGGTTCTTCACCAGGGACGGGAACGGGGTCAGGAAGCGGCTGCGGAAGGCGACCGCGGCATGGCCGGTCCAGTCCAGCAGGTTGCTGTTCGCCGCCTGCATCTTGTCCAGTTGCGGGTTCGCCAGGTACGTCTGATGGCCGTCGATCGGGTCCTGGTCCTGGTTTCCGCTGGACAGCTTGGACAGGATGACCCGGTAGTCGGCGATGAGCGGGCTGTAGCCGTTCGGGTCCGGCAGTTCGGAGAACGGGCGGAACAACTCGGGGATGTTGGCGTAGTAGCCCTCCGGGCCACTGGTGGCGGCGTAGATCGGCTCCACCTCGTGCTTCTGGACCGCACGCCACACGGCCTTTGCCCGGATGTTGTTCGCGTGCTCCATGAGCTGCTCGTAGCTCATACCGTGCCCCGCTCCCCTGCGGGGTCGCCGTTCTGCTTCAGCAGCGCGTCCAACTTCTGGCCGGCGGTGGCGTCGGTGTCGTGGTACTGCCGTGCCGCGAGTTCGAGGGCGGCGGCTGCGTCATCCAGGTTCTCCCCTGTCACCGCCAGGTGCCTGTGCACTTTTTCGTGCAGGTCCACCCATGCGTCGTGTACCGGACCGAGCCTGCCGCCGAAGTACACTGGGCGGGTCATGGCCGCCGCGGCGCCGGTACCCGCGCTTCCCGAGTGCTTGGCGCACTCGTGGTACGCGTCCGCCACGCTGGGCAGGTCATTCCGTGCGACGACGAGAAGCCGGTAGAGGTCGGCGGCGAGCGCCTCGCCAGTCTTGCCCATTACGCCCTCCCCGTAACGGCATCGACATGACGAGTCACTGTTTCATGAGATATTGCACCGGTCAATTGATGGACGACGATTAATCGCCATGTGGTGATTGATCACCGCGAGGCCGCAGTAACTCCGTGCAGGGCCAGCAGGGCGTAGCCGAGGAGCACGGGGATCAGCGGCGGCAGGACCATGAGCCCGATGAGGGTGGCCAGCGTGACGACCCCGGTCGCGGCCAGCAGGGCGGCGGGGCGTTCGTACGCGCCGCGTACCCCCTCGGCCGCGGCGGCCCGCCAGCCCTGGCCGCCCCGCCGGCCGACCGCGACGATGATCAGCCCGGCCAGGCCGGCGGCCAGGGCCGCGAGGACGGCGGTCGCCACGAGCAGCGGCGTGCCGCCGGGTACCCGCCCGGCGCGCAGGGCGGAGAGGTCGACCGCGAGCAGCCAGACCGTGACGGCGGCGACGGCGGTCGCCCCCAGCCCGGGGACGATGGCCCGCACGTACCGCCGGGCGCAGGTGCGCAGGTCGGGGAAGCTCTGCGTGGTGGCCCAGTCGTGGACGGCGGCGCTGGCCGTGGCCGCCGCCGCGCCGGCGGTGACCACCGGTGCGGCGGCCACCGCCGTGAGGATGCCGAGCAGCGCGAAGTCCGCCGCGTTGCGGACGGTCTCCCGCCACTCCCGCCGCCCCGGCGGCGGACCCGCCTCCTCCGGCCACCCCACCACCGACCCAGCCGGACCGGCCTCGCCCAGCCCACCAGCCGCCGGCCGAGCCGGACCCGTCTCGCCCAGCCCACCAGCCAACGGCCTCGACCCGCCTCCTACACCCCCGACCACCCCGCCGCGACCCTCCGGTCTCATCCTTTGAGCCCGCTCGTGTTGATGCCCTCGACCAGCATGCGCTGGAAGGCGACGAAGAACAGGAAGACCGGCAGCAGGCTCATCACGGACATCGCGAACATCGGCCCGACCGCGCTTTCGCTGGTCGAGTCGATGAACAGGCGCATCGCGACCGGGACGGTGTAGTCCTTCAGGTCGGACAGGTAGACGAGTTGGCGGAAGAAGTCGTTCCAGGTCCAGATGAACGAGAAGATCGCCGTGGTGACCAGCGCCGGCCGGCTGAGCGGCAGGATCACGTGGCGGAACACGCCGTACGGGCTGGCCCCGTCGATCTTCGCCGCCTCGTCCAGGTCGCGGGGGATGCCCCGCATGAACTGGACCATCAGGAAGACGAAGAACGCCTCGGTGGCCAGGAAGTGCGGCACCACCAGCGGCAGGTACGGCCACGGCCCGCCGACCCAGTTCAGCGTCTTGAACAGGATGTACTGGGGAATGATCAGTACGTGCCCGGGGAGCAGCAGGGTGCCGATCATCACGGCGAACCAGAACCCGCGCAGCCGGAACCTCAGCCGGGCGAACGCGTACGCGGCCAGCAGGCAGGACAGGCCGTTGCCGATCACGATCAGCGCGCACAGCAGTAGGCTGTTGGCGAAGAACCGGCCGAAGTGGACGTCGAAGTTGACCCAGCCCTGCGCGTAGTTGCCGGGGGTGAACTCCGCCGGCCACAGGCCGGTGTTGTTCACGATCTCCTGCTGGGACTTCAGCGACGTGCCGACCATCCACACCAGCGGGTACAGGACCAGCGCCAGGATGAGGAGCAGGATCGCGTACCGGAACGCGGCGCGCGTCCCGGTGTTCAGACGGCGGTTGGCCGGCCCACGGGCGACGTGCGTGGCCATCAGCGGTCGTCTCCGTCGGTGTAGTGCACCCAGAACCGGCCGGTGCTGAACAGCACCACCGTGATGAGCGCGATGGCCAACAGGAACACCCAGGCCAGGGCGGACGCGTAGCCCATCTCGAACTCGGTGAAGCCGTGGATGTACAGGTTCAGCGTGTACATGAGGGTGGAGTCGATCGGTCCGCCGCTGCCGTTGCTGAGCACGAAGGCGGAGGTGAAGCCCTGGAAGCCGTGGATGGTCTCCAGCACCAGGTTGAAGAAGATGACCGGGGAGAGCATCGGCAGCGTGACGTTGCGGAACCTGCGCCAGGCGCCGGCCCCGTCCACGGCCGCGGCCTCGTACAACTCCACCGGGACCTGCTTGAGTCCGGCCAGGAAGATCACCATGGGGGCGCCGAACTGCCAGATGGCCAGCAGCATCAGCGTCGGCAGCGCCCAGTCCGGGTCGTTGACCCACGCCTTGCCGTGGATGCCGAACAGGCTGAGCAGCGAGTTGAAGGCGCCGGCCCGGTTGAACATGTTGACCCAGACGATGGCCAGCGCCACGCTGCCGCCGAGCAGCGACGGCAGGTAGAACAGGCCACGGAACAGGCCGACCCCGCGCCACGCCCGGTGCAGCAGCATCGCCACGCCGAGCGCGGCGGCCAGCTTCAGGGGTACCGCGATCAGGCCGAACTTGAGCGTCACCTGCACGGAGTGCCAGAAGGTGGGGTCCGTGGTGAACATCCGGCGGTAGTTCGCCAGCCCCACCCACTCCACCTCGGACCACGGCGTGAGCACGTCGTAGTTGGTGAAGCTCAGGTACAGGGACAGCAGCATGGGCAGCGCCGTGATGCCCATCAGCCCCAGGAGCCAGGGCGACAGGAAGACGTACCCGGCGGCACCCTCGCCGCGCCGGGCGGCCCCGGCCCGCCCCCGCCGGGTGGCGGGGCCGGGCCGGGGCCGCCGGTCGCGAAGGGCCGGGGTGGACGTCGTGGTCAACGCCACGAGTCGACTCCTCTCCGCATTCGTCGGTACCGTGCCGCTGTCAGGCGATCGCAGCCTGGCACGTCTTCAGGTATGCCTCCGCCGCCTCGGCGGGCGTCTGCCGGCCGTACTGGACGTTCTCGGCCGCCTTGACCAGTTCGCTGCGCACCTTGCTGTGCCCCTTGAGCGGGACCTGCGGCGACGGGCCGAACTTCGTGGCCAGTTCGGTCTCCACCTCGATCGACTGCTTCATCGCCGGGTCGGTGGTGGTGTCCGCGACGGTCTTGCGGATGTCCTGGTTGGACGGCAGGCCCCGGTCGGTGCCGAGGATCTCGCCGGCCTCCGGGTCGTTCGCCAGGAAGTTGATGACGTCGACCGCGGCGTCCTTGTGCTTGCTGTTCCGGAACACCGAGAAGTACATCGAGGCGCGGGCCCACTGGGCGCTCGGGTCGCCGGGGTAGGAGACGACGCCCAGTTCGTCCTTGGTGTTCTTCTTCAGCTCCGGCATCTGGTTGACCCAGACGAACGAGGTGGCGGCCCGGCCGGTCACCACGAGCTGCTTGGTGATGTCGGTGTCGTTGCCCTCGTGGATGACGTCCGCGGTCGGGGTGGCCTTCTTGGCGGCCGCGTCCTTCCACATCTGGAACCAGGCGGTGACGTCCTCGGCGGTGAAGCCGAGCCCGCCGTCCTTGTACATGTCCTTGCCGTTCTGGCGCAGCCAGATCCAGAACGCCTTGTAGTCGGCGCTGGGGTCCTGGGTGCCGGGGATCTTCGTCTTGGCGGTCACCTGCGCCGCCCAGTCGATCAGCTCCTGCCAGCTCATGCCGATCGTCGGCTCGGGCAGGCCGTTCTTCTCCAGCAGGGTCTTGTTGTAGACCATGCCCTGGGTGTTCTCGCCGAACGCCAGGCCGGCCAGCTTGCCGTCGACGAGGCCGTACTTCCACAGGCTCTCGGGGAACTTGGAGACGTCCAGCTTGCCCGAGTCCTTGTACGACATGAGGTCCAGGGTGACGTTGCGGGCGGCGTACTCGGTCAGGTAGTTGTCGTCGATCTGGAAGATGTCCGGCGCGTCGCCGCCCGCGGTGAGCGTCGCCAGCTTGTCGAAGTAGCCCTGGTTGGCCTGCCAGGTCTTCTTGAACGTCACGTTCGGGTGCTTCGTGGTGTACAGGTCGAGGGCCTGCTCGGTGAGCTTGGCGCGGGCGTCGCCGCCCCACCAGAAGAAGGACAGCTCGACCTTTCCGTCGTCGCCGGACTTGTCGTCGCCGCAGGCGGCGGCGCCGAACATCAGTGGCGCGGCGACGGCGAGGGCCGCGATGCCGCGCAGGAATCTCCGCCGGCCGAGGGTGGTGGGTGTGGTGGGGTGCATTCTTGTCTCACTCCTTGACGTGGGAAGCGAGCACCACGGCGGTGCGGGTTGCCGGTGGTGGCGCCGTGGAATCGCGGATGACCAGTTCGGTCTGGAGCGTTACCTGTGCGGTGGTGCGGCGGTCGTCGCCAGCTCGCTGGAGCAGCATGTCGACGGCCGCCCGGCCGGCGGCCGGTGTCGGGTTGGCCACCGTCGTCAGGCGGGGCCGGATCCGCCGGCTCAGCGCGATGTCGTCGATGCCGACCACGCTGATGTCGGCGGGTACCCGGACCCCGAGCGCGTCGAGCTCCTCGATCAGCCCGATCGCCATCAGATCGTTGTAGGCGAGCACCGCGGTGACGCCGCTACGCCGGACCTGCTCGGCCACGGCCGCGCCGCCCGCCTCGGTGGGTTGGTTGGGTCCGATGCCGGTCAGCACCGCATCGGCGGACCGGGCGGCGGCGGTGACCGCCCGGCGGATCTCCCGGTTGGTCCACGACCCCCGGGGGCCGCCCAGCAGGCCGATCTGGTGGTGGCCGAGGCCGATGAGGTGTTCGATGGCCAGGCGGGCGCCCTGGCCGACGTCCATCACCACGGCCGGCAGGCCCGCCACCTGCCGGTTGATCAGTACGAGCGGCACCTCCCGGCTGAGCTGTTCGATCAGGCTGTTGTTCAGCCGTGGGCTGCACAGCAGGATGCCGTCCACCTGCTTGGCCAGCGCGTGGATCAGTTCCTCCTCGACCGCCGGGTCCTCGTTGGTGTCGGTGACGAAGATGTGGTAGTCGCGGTGCCGGGCCTGGCTCTCCGCCGCCTTGATCAGCGGTGGGAAGAACGGGTTGGCGAGGTCGGCGACGATCAGGCCGACGTTGTGCGTCCGGCCGGTGATCAGCGCCCGGGCGGCCCGGTTGGGCCGGTAGCCGAGGTTCTCCGCGCAGGCCAGCACCCGGCTCCGGGTCTCGGGGTTGACCAGGTGCGGAGCCGAGAAGGTCCGCGACACGGTGGAGATGTGTACCCCCGACGCGCGCGCGACGTCTCGGATGGTGGCTGGCACGGCTGGCCCTTCGATGTGTTGGTGGTCACGCTGAGCTGGTTGAGAGGCCCAATTAATGCAAACGGTTGCGCCGGTGTCAACGGTTCCGGATTGCGGTTCGGTGACGGGAACCCCTTAAGAAAGCGCAATCCTGATCGAGAGACCGGCGATGAGCCCGACAAATCGGACGCCTTCGTCGCCCCCTGTTGACGCGCGCGGCGGCCCGTGGGACGTTCTGCTGCAAACCTTTGCAGAACCTGGGAGGCGGTACCGGATGACCGACCGCGCACGCACCCGCTACGCGATCGTGGGCACCGGGGCCCGGGCGGAGATGTTCGCCCAGGCCCTGGTGCGCGACCACGCGGACGTGGCCGAACTGGTCGCGCTGGCGGACGTGAACCCGCGCCGGATGGCGGCCCACAACGCCTGGCTGGCCGAGTTGGGCGCGGCGCCGGTACCGGCGTACCCGGCCGCCGAGTTCACCGCGATGCTCGCCAAGGAGCGGGTGGACGCGGTGCTGGTGACCACGGTCGACCACACCCACGACGAGTACATCGTGGCGGCCCTGGACGCCGGCTGCGACGTGGTCACCGAGAAGCCGATGACCACCAACGAGGGCCGCTGCCGGCGGATCCTCGAGGCGGTGCGGCGCACCGGCCGGGACGTGTCGGTGGCGTTCAACTACCGGTACAACCCGCTGCACGAGGCGGTGAAGCGGGCGCTGGCCGGCGGCGAGATCGGCACCGTCGGGTCGGTGCACTTCGAGTGGCTGCTGGACGTGCGGCACGGCGCGGACTACTTCCGCCGCTGGCACCGGGAGAAGGCCAACTCCGGCGGGCTGATGGTGCACAAGGCCAGCCACCACTTCGACCTGGTCAACTGGTGGCTGGACGCCACGCCGGTCGAGGTCTACGCCAAGGGCCGCCTGTTCTTCTACGGGGACGCCGGCGCCGGCGCCGCCGAGGGGTACGCCCGGGACTACGAGCGGGCCCACGGGTCGCCGGCCGCCGCCGACGACCCGTTCGCCCTGGACCTCGCCGGGCAGCCCAAGCTCAAGGCGCTGTACCTGGACGCCGAGGCGGCCGACGGGTACCAGCGGGACCGGAACGTGTTCGCCCCCGGCGTCACCATCGAGGACGACATGGCCGTGCTGGCCAGCTACTCCACCGGCGCCACCATGTCGTACCACCTCACCGCGTACGCGCCGTGGGAGGGGTACCGGGTGATGTTCAACGGCAGCCGGGGCCGGCTGGAACTGGAGGTGGTGGAGAACGGCTACGTGAGCCCGGCGGCCGCCCGGACGGTCAAGGGCTCCGCCGGCTCCGGTGGCTCAGATGGCTCCGCCGGCTCCGGTGGCTCCGCCGTGCTGCACGGCGCCGAGGCCGCCGCCGAGTTCGGCCACGCCCGGCTGACCGTCCACCCGTACTGGGAGCCGCCGCGCGAGGTGCCGGTGCCCGGGTACGCCCGGGACGGGCACGGCGGGGCGGACGCCCGGATGACCGCGGTGCTGTTCGGCGGCGAGACGGACCCGATGGGGCGCGGCGCCACCGCCCGGGACGGCGCCCTCGCCCTGCTCACCGGGCTGGCGGCCAACGCCTCCTTCGCCACCGGCCGGCCCGTTCGCGTTGCCGGCCTGCTGGACCTGACCTGACCTGACCGCACCCGTCGACAGGAGCGACCGCCGTGCCCCCGCCCACCGACCTGCTGCTGCCCTCCGACCCGAGCCAGCGGAGCATCGCCCGGGACCTGTACGCCCTGGTCCGCGACCGGCCGCTGATCTCGCCGCACGGGCACGTGGACCCGGCGATCCTGGCCGAGGACCGGCCGTTCCCGGACCCGGCTCAACTGATCATCGTGCCGGACCACTACCTGACCCGGATGCTGCTCAGCCAGGGCGTCCCGCCGGCCCGGCTCGGCGTCCCGTCGGTCAACGGCGAGCCGGTGCAGACCGACGGTCGGGCCATCTGGCGGCTGTTCACCGAGCACTGGCACCTGTTCCGCGGCACGCCGTCGCGGCTGTGGCTGGAGCAGACGTTCCGGGACGTGTTCGGCGTCGAGACGGCGCTGCGGCCGGCGACCGCCGACGAGGTGTACGACGCGATCGCCGCCCGGCTGGCCGAGCCGGAGTTCCGGCCGCGGGCGCTGTTCGAGCGGTTCGGCATCGAGGTGCTGGCCACCACCGAATCCCCGCTGGACGACCTGCACCAGCACGCCAAGCTGGCCGCGGACGGCTGGGGCGGCCCCGGCGGCCGGGTGATCACCACGTTCCGGCCGGACAACGTGGTGGACATGGAGTTCGACAACTGGGCGGGCAACGTGCGCCGCCTCGGCGAGGTGGCCGGCACCGACACGGGCACCTACGCCGGGTACCTGGAGGCGCTGCGCCGGCGCCGGGAGGCGTTCATCGCGGCCGGCGCCACCTCGTCCGACCACGGCCACCCGACGGCGCGGACCCTGCGGTTGGACACGGTGGAGGCGTCCGCGCTGTACGCCAAGGGGCTGCGGGGCGAGGCGACGGCGGCCGACGCGGAGGCGTTCCGGGCGCACATGCTCGTCGAGTTCGCCCGCATGTCGATCGACGACGGGCTGGTCATGCAGCTGCACCCGGGCGCGGTCCGCAACCACAACCGGTGGCTGCACGCCACGCACGGCCGGGACGTCGGCGGGGACATTCCGCAGGCGACCGAGTACCTGCACGCGCTCACGCCGCTGCTGGACGCGTACGGCAACGATCCGCGCCTGCGGGTGGTGCTCTACACGCTGGACGAGTACACCTTCACCCGGGAACTGGCCCCGCTGGCCGGCGGGTACGCGGCGCTGTACCTGGGCGCGCCGTGGTGGTTCCTGGACTCGCCGGAGGTGCTGCGCCGGTTCCGGGAGGCGGTCACCGAATCGGCCGGCTTCTACAACACCGCCGGCTTCGTGGACGACACCCGGGCGTTCTGCTCGATCCCGGTCCGCCACGACGTGGCCCGCCGGATCGACGCGGGCTACCTGGCCCGCCTGGTCGCCGAGCACCGCCTGCCGCTGGACGAGGCCGCCGAGACGATCGTCGACCTCGCGTACCACCTGCCCCGCCGGATCTTCAAGCTGGAGCGCTGATGGTCACCACGATCACCGACCTCGCCGTGCACGACGTGCGGTTCCCGACCGCGGCCGCGGGCGACGGTTCGGACGCCATCAACCGCGGCGACTACTCCGCCACCTACGTGGAACTGGTCACCGACGGCCCGCACACCGGCGCCGGGTTCACCTTCACCAACGGGCGCGGCAACGAGATCACCTGCGCGGCGGTGCGCGCCCTGGCGCACCACGTGGTCGGGCGCACGGTCGAGGAGATCTTCGCGGCGCCGGTCGCGTTCTGGCGCTCGCTCAGCGCGGACGTCCAACTGCGCTGGCTGGGGCCGGAGAAGGGCGTCATCCACATGGCCACCGGTGCCATCGTCAACGCTGTGTGGGACCTGCGCGCCAAGCTCGACGGCAAGCCGCTGTGGCGGCTGCTGGCCGAGCTGCCCACCGAGGAACTGGTGCGCTGCGTCGACTTCCACCACATCACCGACGCGCTCACCCCCGACGACGCCACCGCCATCCTCGACAAAGGACTGATCGGGAGCCAGGAACGGCTCGCCGAACTCCGGGAGGCGGGCTTCCCCTCGTACACCACCTCGGTCGGCTGGCTGGGGTACCCGGACGACAAGGTCCGGGCGCTGACCCGCCAGGCGTACGCCGAGGGCTGGCGGGCGATGAAGATGAAGGTCGGCGGCGCGATCGAGGACGACGTGCGCCGGGCCCGGATCATCCGCGAGGAGATCGGGCCGGACGCGCTGCTGATGATGGACGCGAACCAGGTCTGGGACGTGGACGAGGCGATCGCCAACATGGGGCTGCTCGCCGAGGTCCGGCCGTACTGGATCGAGGAGCCGACGCACGCCGACGACGTGCTCGGCCACGCCCGCATCCAGCGGGCGGTATCGCCGATCCGGGTGGCCACCGGCGAGGTCGCCGCCAACCGGGTGATCTTCAAGCAGTTGCTCCAGGCCGAGGCGATCGGGGTCATGCAGATCGACGCCTGCCGGGTCGGCGGGGTCAACGAGGTGCTCGCCGAGATCCTTATGGCGGCCAAGTTCGGCGTGCCGGTCTGCCCGCACGCGGGCGGCGTCGGGCTCTGCGAGTACGTGCAGCACCTGGCGATCTTCGACTACCTGCGGGTCGGCACCTCGCTGGACGGGCGGATGGTGGAGTACGTGGACCACCTGCACGAGCACTTCGTGGACCCGGTGCGCACCCGCGACGGGCGGTACCTACTGCCCGAGCGGCCCGGGTACAGCGCGACGATGAGGCCGGAGTCGATCGCCGAGTTCTCCTTCCCGGACGGCCCGGCATGGCGGTGACCGCGCACCGCCTCACCCGCTCCGCGCTGGCGCGGGTGCCGGCCGCGGCCCGCCCGCGGATCGACCCGCCCGCGCCCGGCATCGTCCACCTGGGACTCGGCGCGTTCCACCGGGCCCACCAGGCGGTCTTCACCGAGGACGCGATGGCGGCGGCCGGCGGTGACTGGGGCATCGTCGGCGTCGCCCCGCGCAGCATCGCCGTGCACGACGCGCTGCGCGAGCAGGACTGCCTGTTCAGCGTCGCCTCGCTGGCGGCGGGCGGCACGCGGACGCGGGTCATCGGCGCGCTGTCCGGGGTGCGGCACGCCGCCAACGACCCGGCCGCGGTGGTGGCCCTGATCGCGGATCCGGCGATCCGGGTGGTGACGCTGACCGTGACCGAGAAGGCGTACCTGCTCGACCCGGCGACCGGGCGGCTGCGGGCGGACGGCGACGTGGTCGCCGACCTGAGCACCGACCGCCCCCCGGTCACCGTGCCGGGGCTGCTGCTGCGCGGGCTCCAGGCCCGCAACCGGGCCGGCGCCGGCCCCATCACGCTGCTGAGCTGCGACAACCTCCCGTCCAACGGGCGCCGCCTGCGCGGCCTGGTGACGGCGGCCCTGCGGTACCCGGGCGTCGCCGACGCGGCGGGCTATGTCGCGGAGAACGTCTCGTTCCCGGGCACGATGGTGGACCGGATCGTGCCGGCCAGTACCCCGGAGACGATCGCCGCCGCCGAGCGGGCGCTGGGCGTGGTGGACCTGGCGGCGGTGGGCGCCGAGCCGTACAGCCAATGGATCATCGAGGACGACTTCGCCGCCGGGCGCCCCGCGTGGCAGTTGGCCGGCGCCGTGCTCACCGGTGACGCGGGCCCCTGGGAGCGGCTCAAGCTGCGGGCGCTCAACGGCGTGCACTCCGCCCTGGCGTACCTGGGCGCGCTCGCCGGCCGCGAGACGATCGCCGAGGCGCTCGCCGTGCCGGGCATGGCGGACGCGATGCGCCGGCTCATCGCGGAGGACATCGCGCCCAGCTTCACCCCGCCACCCGGTGTCGACCCGGTCGCCTACGGGGACGAGGTGCTGGAACGGTTCGCCAACCCGGCGATCCAGCACCGCACCCTCCAGGTCGCGATGGACGGCACGCAGAAGCTGCCCCAGCGGGTCCTGCACACGCTGGCCGACCGGCGGGCGGCCGGCGCGGCGCCGCGCTGGGCGGCGCTCGTGGTGGCGGCCTGGGCCCGGTTCGTCTGCGGCCGGGCCGACGACGGTGCCGACCTGCCGCTGAACGACCCCCTGGCGGAGCGCATCCGGTCGGCGCTGGCCGCGGCCCGCCCCGGCCCCGCGGGGGTGGTGGCGGCGCTGTTCGGCATCGACGCGACCTTCCCGCCCGACCTCGCCGCCGACCCGGTGGTCCGCGACCTGGTGGTGGGCTGGCTCGTGGACCTCGATCGGCACGGCGTGGCCGAGACGATCCGCCGGGCCGCGCGGTGAGCATCCGGTGACGGTGCGGGTGGCGTTGGTCGGGGCGAGCGGGCATGGCCGCTGGCACCGGCGGCACATCGCCGAGCTGGCGGCGGCCGGGCGGGTACGCCTGGTGGGTCTGGCCGATGTGCGCCCGGTCGGGGACGCGCCGCCGGGCGTGCCGGTCTTCACCGACCACCGCGATCTGCTGCGCGAGGCGGCCCCCGAGGTCGTGGTGGTCTGCACCCCGCCGCACACCCACCTGCCGATCGCGACCGACGTCCTGCGCTCCGGGGCCGACCTGCTGCTGGAGAAGCCGCCGGTGCTCTCGGCGGCGGAGCACCGGGCGCTCTCGGCCGTCGTCGCGGAGACCGGCCGGGCGTGCCAGGTCGGCTTCCAGGCGCTGGGTTCGGCCGCCCTCGCCGAGCTGACCGGCGCCATCGCCGCCGGCCAGCTCGGCCGGGTCACCGGGGTCAGCGCGCTCGCCTGCTGGCAGCGGGACGACGCCTACTACGCCCGCGCCCCGTGGGCGGGCCGGCGCACCGTCGACGGCCGCCCCTCGCTGGACGGGGCGCTCGCGAACCCACTGGCCCACGCGGTCATGCAGGCGATCGCGGTCTCCGAGTCCGCCATCGTGGCCGGCAACGCCGGGGCGGCTCGAGGCGTGCTCCCCGGCACGGTCGAGGTGGAGTGCTACCGCACCCGACCGATCGAGGTGGACGACACCTCGACGCTGCGGCTGACCCCGCGGGAGGGGCCACCCGTGCTGGTCGCGGTCACGCTGGCCGGGGAGGATTTCGTGGCCGGGGAGATCGCGGTCACCGGTACGGCCGGGCGGGCGCTGCTCGAGTACCCGACGGACCGGCTCCGGCTGCCCGGCGACCCGGCGTCGCGCGAGGTACCCGGCCGGGTCTCGCTCCTGGCCAACCTGCTCGACCACCGCGCGGACCGGGATGTGCCGCTGGTCGCGCCGCTGGCCCGGACCGCGCCGTTCACCGCCGTCCTGGACGCGGTGCGCGCGGCCGGCGACCCCGTCCTGCTCGGCCCCGACGTGGTGGTCCCGGCCGGTGAGCCCCCCGCGCGGGTCAACCGGATCCCGGGTATCAATGCGGCGCTGCGCGCCTGCGTGGAGCGGTTGGCGCTGCTGTCCGAAACCGGTGTGCCCTGGGCGGCCCACCCCTATCGCGAGTTGGTGAGCTGAATCCTGCAAACAACGGCGACGACGGTCCGCTAGAAGTCGGGCCCAACACCCCGGACTCGGCGATTTCGGCGCCGGGTTGGTCGACATTGTCGCGGGATTCTGCAAATTATCTGCAAACCCAATCCATTGACTGCCGTAATTGCGCATGCCTACCGTGGGGCATCGGCTTTCATATATGTTTCCGGCCACTGGTGCGGGGGTGTGCAGATGCGCAGAAGAACATTGGCATCCGTCATGGCAACCGCGCCGTCCGCCGGCGACCTGGGCGGCGCCGAACTGATCGCGGCGCCGGGTGGTGCCGACGCCACCAACGGGGCGGACGCCAAGCCCGCGATCATTTACTCCGGCGGCCGGATCGACGGCAACGTGGACCACGCAAACAATTCGTTGTCGTGCGCCGATTATGTCGACCCGGCGTATTCGCGGGTCGCTTTCTTGCCGGCGCCCGCCCCGGACCTGTCCGCCGACGCCGGCTGGGCGCCCGCCCCGCGCACCGGACCGGTCCTGCCCGCGCTGCTCGTGCCCATCGTGGCCGGGCTGCTGGCGGACCCGAACCGGCTACCGGCCTGACCGAGGACGTGACCGTCCCGCCCATCTCACCCGGGAGGAACCCGTGCAGATCAGAAACCCGAACCGCCGCGGCCTGCTGGCCGCCGCTGGTGCCGGCGCGACCGCGCTGGCGCTGGCGCTCGCCATGGGCGCCGTGGCCAACGCCGCGACCGCCTTCACCGACGACTTCAACGACGGCAACGCCAACGGCTGGTCCAAGTCCGGCGGCACCTGGACGGTCGTCACCGACGGCACCCCGGTGTACCAGCAGTCCAACAATGGCAGCGAACTCGCCCGCGCCTTCGCCGGCGACACCGGCTGGACCGACTACCAGCTACAGGCCCGGGTCAAGCCGCTGTCGTTCAACGGCTCCGGCCGCCTCGTCGCCATCGCCGCCCGCTCCAGCAGCGACACCAAGATGTACCGGCTGGCCCTGCTCAACTCCGGCCGGGCCGAACTCCAGGCGGTCAACGGCAGTTCCATCACCGTCATCGGCGGCGCGGCCCTGTCGGTCAACACCGGCACCTGGTACACCCTGCGGATCGAGATGTCCGGCAGCACCATCCGCGGCCTGGTCAACGGCGCGCAGGTCGCCGCCGGCACCAACACCCAGCAGACCGCCGGCCGGATCGCCCTGGTCACCTCGTACGCCAGCGCGTCCTTCGACGACGTGGCCGTGACCACCGGGGGCACCACCTCGCCGCCCACCACGACCCCGCCCACCACGACCCAGCCGACCAGCACGCCGCCCACCTCGACCACGCCGCCACCACCCCCGGCCGGCGGCCTGATCGGCTGGGCGACCCAGGGCGGCGGCACCACCGGCGGTGCCGGCGGCTCCACCACCACCGTGACCAGCCTCGCCGCCCTGACCAGCGCCGTCACCGGAAACTCGGCGGCGATCGTGCAGGTCAACGGCAACTTCACCTGCTCCGCGGACGTGCGGGTCGGCGCGAACAAGACCATCCTCGGGGTCGGCTCCGGCTCCGGCCTCAACGGCTGCGGCCTGAACATCCGGGGCGTGAGCAACGTGATCGTCCGCAACCTGAAGATCTCGAACGTGCGGGCCGGCAACGGCAACGGCGACGCCATCCACATCGACAGCGCCACCCGGCTGTGGCTCGACCACAACGACCTGTCCAGCGACACCACCCACGGCACCGACTACTACGACGGGCTGCTGGACATCACGCACGGCGCGGACTACATCACCGTGTCCTGGAACAAGCTGCACGACCACGTCAAGTGCTCGCTGGTCGGGCACAGCGACAGCAACGCGTCCGAGGACACCGGCCACCTGCGCGTGACGTACCACCACAACATGTTCAGCAACTGCGCCCAGCGCAACCCCCGGGTCCGCTTCGGCAACCCGGTGCACGTGTTCAACAACTACTACGTCAACACCACCGCGCTCAGCTACAGCTACGGCGTCGCCACCACGTGCGGCGCGGGCGTCCTCGTCGAGAGCAACTACTTCGAGAACCTGACCGACCCGACGCACACCAGCGAGGGCTCCTCGCCGGGCGGCAACCTGGTCGCCCGCAACAACGTGCTGGTCAACTCCGGTCCGGTGCTGACCAACGGCAGCGTCGCGAGCATCCCGTACGGCTACTCCGTGGACCCCGCAGCGAACATCAAGTCGCTGGTCACCGCGGGTGCGGGTACCGGAAAGATCTAGGCGAAGCACGAGGGGCCCGCCGTGGCGGCGGGCCCCCTCGTCCTGCTGTGCTGCCGGTCAGATGCGGGAGCCGCTGACGGCGTGGAAAGCGTGGTGGTGCTCGCTGCGCGGCTTGATGAAGACCGTGTCGCCCATGTTCGGCATGTGCCGCCGGTCGGTGCGCACCACGAACCGCTCCGAGGCCCCGCCGATCGCCGCGTGGCCGTACACGTTCGCGTCCGCGCCCAGGTCCTCGACCAGCTCGACCACGATCGGCATGCCGCCCTCGCTGGCGCCCACGATGTCGGTGTCCTCCGGACGGAAGCCCACGGTCACCTTGCCGTTGCCGCCGTCGGCGTGCGCCGTCGCCACCTGCTGCCGGGTCAGCGGAAGGACCATCTCGGCGAACGCCGCGCCCTGCTCCGTCAGCTGCACCGTCTTGATGTTCATCGCCGGCGAGCCGATGAAGCCCGCCACGAACACGTTCGCCGGGGCGTCGTAGAGCGCCCGCGGGGTGTCCACCTGCTGGAGCACGCCGTCGAGCATGACCGCCACCCGGTGGCCCATCGTCATGGCCTCGGTCTGGTCGTGCGTCACGTACACCGTCGTGATGCCGAGGTTCGCCTGCAGCGTCGCGATCTGCGAACGGGTCTGCACCCGCAGCTTCGCGTCGAGGTTCGACAGCGGCTCGTCCATGAGGAACACCTGCGGCTCACGCACGATCGCGCGGCCCATCGCCACCCGCTGCCGCTGACCGCCGGACAGCGCCTTCGGCTTGCGGTTCAGGTACTCCTCCAGCTGGAGCAGCCCCGCCGCCTCCTTGACCCGCCGGTCGATCTCCGCCTTGCTCGTCTTGCGCAGCTTCAGCGCGAACGCCATGTTCTCGTACACCGTCATGTGCGGGTACAGGGCGTAGTTCTGGAAGACCATCGCGATGTCGCGGGCCTTCGGCGGCAGGTGCGTGACGTCCCGCGAGTCGATCGAGATCGTGCCCTCGTCGACGTCCTCCAGGCCGGCGAGCATCCGCAGGCTGGTGGACTTGCCACACCCCGACGGGCCGACGAGCACGAGGAACTCCCCGTCGCCGATCTCGAGGTCGAGGTGGTCCACCGCGGGCCGCTCGGTACCCGGGTAGATCCGGGTCGCCTTACTGTACGTGACAGTTGCCATGACGCAGCGCTTCCTTCCACCGGCAGGAACGTGCCGGACGATCCGAGTGAAAGAGCCGGGCCCCACGGGTCCGGTGACGTAACCGTAATCACCAGCGGCGCCACTGCCAAGTGCACCCCTCCCTGGTCGGTGGCGTGCCAGGGATGATTGGGACAAAGCGCCCAGTAGTACGAACGCCGCCACCCGACACTGGGACCCTGACGCCCGGCGAGTAGCTATGCTGGGCGGACGGAGATGCCCCTGTAGCTCAGTTGGCCAGAGCACTCGCCTTGTAAGCGAGATGTCGCCGGTTCGAGCCCGGCCGGGGGCTCCAGCCCTACCAGGCGTTTCCTGGTGGCCAAGATCAGACAGACGGGCCGTGACAGCCACAGAGACAACAACGGCAGACGTGCGGCGGCACGCCCAGCACCATGAGCGGCGAGACGACGGTGTAGCGCAGGTCGTGCAGCCGGACGCCGGGCGGGCCGACGGCTTCCCGAAGCAGCGCTGTCGGACGGAGCTTCTCCAAGCGCCGTCTTGCGTCGCACCTAACGCATGCTCGGCGCTACGCTCCAGCTTCTATGCAGGACGTGTGGCGTCTCAGCCGCCGTCAGCTTGTCGTCCCAGTCAGCACACAACGGCTCGACGCCGTATTCGATGGCTTGGCGGATCACCTGCTCGAAGGTCACCCTCCCGGTCAGCAAGTGCTGCTTCTTGGTCATGACAGCGTTCGGCCGAAGCTGAGCGGTGCCGAGGTGCACATGTGGGCGATCCTCATGAGACTTCCCGCCGGGGTGCCAGTGGTACTCGATTACCGCTTGGCCCCCAGACTCCTGAAGTGAGTACTCGTACCAGCGGGTGGTAACCCGATACGGCCCCATGCCTTCGCGGTCATCCTCGATGATCTCGTATCGCATCCGCGCACGCAGCTCCAGGCGAGCGCCGCCCTTCGGCCTGACATAGGCGCCTTCGTCGACGCCGCCCAACAGGAGTAGATGCACCTTGCCGAGCTGGCTGCTGCCGCCACTAGTGCACACGATTTTTGCTCTTGCGACGCAAGACAGCGCGCTCGCGAGCGGGGTCACGAACGCGCTGTAAGCGTTGTACGGGGTCCGGCCAGGCATCAGGGCAGCAGCATTGCCACCTGCGTGACCCGGGGATCCCCATCTTCCCTGTACAGCCCAGCATCCCAGCGCTGGCGGAACTCTGTCGCCGATAGATTGAGCAGGCTTCGTGCTGCACGTTCCAGCATGCCCTGCTGGTCCTCGGCGGAAATCTCACCGAACTCGATCAACTCGGCGCCGGTCTTCGTGGCCAACTCTGCTGCCCTCCGTCCTCGTCGCCCTTGTTCTACCCGCAGGATAGGTGGGAACAGCATGACACGTCGGTGTGACGAGTTGTAGTCGTTAAAAAGTACAAAAGGTGCAATCATCCTCGGGTGAGCTGGTCGGCGGCCGTTCGATGTTGATGAACTCGTCCCGTACCGCTCGTCCGGTCGCCAGCGCGGAGGTATCGACGACGTAGAAGGTGAGCTTGAATACGTGTCTTCCCATGTTGCGCCCGCGGCCGGCCGGGAGCGGCGGTGGGTGGTGGGTCGGCCAGAGGGATGGCTTCGCAGGTGGTGGCTTCCAAGCTGACGGCGGATCGTGGCTGGCCCAAGCTAGTGAACAGGTGACCGGCGACCGGACGGCGCGCGCAGAACGTGGCGGCGTCGAGGCATACGATCAGGGCGATGATCACGCTGCCGGAACCGCCGAGGCTGGTGCCGCCCACGGCCGCGGTCCGGGTCTCCTACCTGACCGGTGAGCAGGCGGACTGCGTGCTGGACGGGCGCAGCGCCGACTGGCTCGGCCCGGCCAGCGAGGATTTCGAGGGCCACGCGGCGGCGCGGCGTGGCGTCCTCACCCGGTGGGGTGTGCCCTCGTCCATCTACTGGTACGTCGCCGGGGAGCACTACCTCGGCACCCTGGTGATCCGGCACGAACTCACGCCGGAACTCGCGGTCGCCGGCGGGCACATCGGTTACCGCGTCGTCACGGCGTGGCGCCGCCAGGGGCACGCCACCCGCATGCTCGCCAGCGGGCTCGTCGAAGCGCGGCGGCTGGGCCTGGCCCGGGTCCTGCTCACCTGCCACCCGGACAACGAGCCGTCCCGCCGCGTCATCCTCGCCAACGGCGGACAGCCGGATCAGACCCTCGACGAGGAACTCCGCTTCTGGATCGACACGCACCCGCTGCCCTGAAGCGGCGTGACCGCCGGTCGGCGCTGACCGCCCCTGCGTGGCCGGGGCGGAGTCAGGTGGACGAGAGCCCATACGAGACCGGAAGTACCGTGGCGGGAGCGGCAAGCCACCCCCGCCACGTCGTTGGGCGCCGATGCTCAGATCAGCTTGATGGTGCCCGGGTCGTCCAGCGCGGGGAGGACGGGAAGACCATCCAACGGGAGGATCGTCGCCCAGGGCGTCCCTGACTCGGTGAACTGGGTGTCCTCACCGGCCACCGGGCGCTCGGCGCCCCGCGGCAGGGTGCGGTCCGGGGCGGGATGGCCGGCGGAGGGCGGGCTGGCGGAGGGCGTCCGTAGGTCGCCCAGGTCGGCGCCGCTGGGCAGGGGGAGGCTGGCCGAGGGCAGCGCCGTCGTGTTCACCGGTGGCACGGTCACCAGGTCGTGAAGCGGCCACTGCGGGTCGAGCGGGGTGATGCCGGTGTCGCGGCTCGGGAGGCCGTCGGTGGGCAGCAGCCCGCCGAGCGGCTGGGCCAACTCGTCCGCGATGAGCGGCACGTCCGCGAGCGGGAGCGTGTCGAGCGGCACGCTGCTGTCGAGCGGCAGCGGCGTGAGACCCGCCTGCTGACCGGCCGGCATCGGCAGGATGTCGGCCGCGGGGTTGACGCCGTGCAGGCCGCTGCTGCGGACACCGCCGCGGTCGTTCCCGTGGTCGCTGCCGTCGGTGGCGGCAAGCAGCCCGAGGCCACCGGCGGGAAGGGCGCCGAGGGCGGCGGTGAGATCCGAGATCGGCAGATCGCGCGGGTCGGGAAGCCCTCCAAGATCCGGCAGACCGGGAAGGGCCGGGGCCTCCAGTGTGCTGCCGGCGATCGTGGACGCTTCCTGGGAGGCGAACATGACCTGCGGGGCCTGGTCGGCGGGTAGGCCCAACTGAGCCGCTCCTAGGTGGACGTCGCCGATCGGGGCCAACAGGCCGTCCACAAGGGCGCGTAGCTGCTGGGGGTCGGTGCCGGGCCGGGGGGCGTCGGCCTGTGCGGCCTGACCGGCGATCAGGAGCGCGCCGCCGGCGAGCCCCACGGTGCCCACCGTGCGGTAGAGCCACTTGTTCATGCGTTATCCCACTCTCCTGCCTGGCCGGCGCGCCGGGCGCGGCGGATGTGCGGTTGGCCATGGAGTTCAACGAGCAATCGGCATAAACCGGTGCGGCTCACTCCAAAAGCCGTCATCCGCCCATCCCGGCCCCGCCCATCCCGGCCCGCAGCACCCAGCCCAGCCCAGCCC
>NZ_BBQH01000029.1 GCF_018397995.1 Rhizomonospora bruguierae | reverse complement strand
CCGGGTTCCGGGCGCACCGACGTAGCCGGCAGCCGGGCCGACCGCACGCCCGGCCGCCGGCGCCCCGCCGGCCCGACCGCACGCCCGACCGCCGGCGCCCCGCCGGCCCGACCGAGGAGGCACCCGAACGCCGTGACCGAGCCGCTGCTCGTCGAGCGCACCGACGCCGTCGCCACCCTGACCCTGAACCGGCCGGAGTCGTTGAACTCCCTCAACGTCGCACTCAAGGAGGCACTCCGAGACGCCCTGGCCGAACTGGAGGCGGACCGCAGCTGCCGGGCGGTGGTCCTGGCCGGCGCCGGGCGGGCCTTCTGCGTCGGACAGGACCTGCGCGAGCACGTCGACGTGCTGGCCGGCGGGGGCGGGCTGAACACCGTGCGGGAGCACTACAACCCGATCGCGCAGCGCCTGGCCAACCTGCCCAAGCCGGTAATCGCCGCCGTGCGGGGCACGGCCGCCGGCGCCGGTGCCGCGCTCACCCTGCTCGCCGACTTCCGCATCGGCGGACCGTCCACCACGTTTCTCATGGCGTTCGCCAACGTCGGCCTGGCCGGGGACACCGGCGTCTCGTGGAGCCTGCCGCGGCTGGTCGGGCACGCCAAGGCGACCGAGCTGATGCTCCTCGCCGAGCCGGTCCGGGCGGCCGACGCCGACCGGCTGGGCCTGCTCACCCGGCTGACCGACGACGACGAGCAGGTCCTGCCGGCCGCGTGGGAACTCGCCGCGCGCCTCGCTGCCGGGCCGACGGTGGCCTACGGCGCGATCAAGCGGGAGCTCTCCCTGGGCAACGGCGCGATGCTCTCCGACGCCCTCGCCGCCGAGGCGCAGGCCCAGGCGATCTGCGGCGCCACCGCCGACCACCGGAACGCCACCGCCGCCTTCGTCGCCAAGCAGCGCCCCACCTTCACCGGCCGCTGACCGCCCCCGACTCGCAGGCCGGCCGCAGCGGCCCAGCCGCCCGGCTCGGCCGGGCACCGCAAACGGCTCGCCGCGGCTCGGCCGGGCATGGCGAACAGCTCGCCGCAGCTCGGCTGCGAGCCGCGGCGCCGTAGCGTCGTCGATTGATGGCAGGTGGCGGCGGGCGGCGGGCACGTCGCTGGCGACCAGGGGGCGGCGGGCGCCCGGCTGTGGGCTCAGCGGCCCGGCCACCCCACGGCCCGGCTACCTGGCACGGGCGAACGGCTCGCCGGGCACGGGCGCCTGGCGGGCGGTCAATCGTCCTCCTCCGGGTCCTGATTGGCCTCGACGCCGAGCACGTACGCCTGCATCGCCAGCTCCTGGCCGGACGGCCAGACGAACGCCGGCAGCTCGCGCGGCCCCAACTCCATCACGTACGACCAGAACCGGCCCACCGCCTCGGCCGGGGTCTCCGCCTCGATCGGCAGGTCCACGCTGACCAGGAAGGCGCGGCGGGCGCCGGGCGGGGCCAGCCGGCCGGCGAGATCCCGGAAGTCGGCCGGGTCGAGGCGGGTGAGCGGGCCGGTCAGCGCCAGCCCGCCGGCCGGCTGCGGGGCGTCGAAGGCGCGGCGGGTGTAGGCGACGGAGCCGTCCGGCGTCACCCGGCCGAGCGCCACCGCGGCCAGGGCGCCCGGCGCGACCACGCCACCTTCCACCGCCGACGCCGCCAGCGCGACGTTCTCGGTCAGGAAGACCACCTCGTCGCCGGGGGCCGGAGGCTCGCCGCCCCTCCCGGACACCTCGACCCGGTCGTGGTGGAACAGCCGCTCCGCCTCGACCCGCTCCGCCGGCAACACCACAGCCCACTGCGCCATGGGTTCATCCCATCACGGCGGCCGCAGCGGCCACGTGGCAGCCGACCAGGTGATCGTCCACCATGCCGGTGGCCTGCATCAACGCGTACGCCGTGGTGGGGCCGACGAAGCGGAAACCGGCCTTCTTCAGCGCCTTGGCCAGCGCGGTGGACGCCGGGGTGAGCGCCGGCACGTCGGCGAGGCCGGCCGGACGGCGCTCCCGCGGCGGCGGCGCGAACGACCAGAGCAGGGCGGCCAGGCCCGCCGGCAGGTCCAGCGCGGCCCGGGCGTTGACGATCGCCGCCTCGATCTTGGCGCGGTTGCGGACGATGCCGGCGTCGGCCATCAGCCGGGCCACCTCCGCCTCGCCGTATGCGGCCACGCTCGGGATGCGGAACCCGTCGAAGGCGGCCCGGAACGCCGCCCGCTTGCGCAGGATGGTCAACCAGGACAGGCCGGACTGGAACGCCTCCAGGGTCAGCCGCTCGTACAGCCCGTCGTCGGTGCGGACCGGCCGGCCCCACTCGGTGTCGTGATAGACCGCGTAATCCGGCGTGCTGCCGCCCCAGGCGCACCGGGCCAACCCGTCCGCGCCGACCACCACATCAGCCACGCGCCGACCCTAACCAGGGGCACCGACAGTCACGGCAGCCGTCCGGCCTCCACGAGCCGGGCGAAGCGCTTCAGCGCCTGGGTCAGGCTGATTTTGGACCCGGGCCAGAGCAGCGGCCAGGCCACCCGGCCCGCCCCGCCCCCGGGCAGGTGGAACCACTCGTGCCAGACCACCTGGGTGCGCTCCCGCTCCATCGGCGTGCACCGCAGCACGCCCGGGCCGCGCAGCAGCCGCCCGCAGTGCACCACGCGCACCTCGTACGGCGGGTCGAGGCTGGCCACCCGCATCTCGTCCCGCAGCACCGCCGGCCCGACCGCGGTCACCGCCTCGATCAGGCTGCCCTCCCCGCCGTCCCCCTCGACGATCCGCACCCGGGTGAACGGGATCCAGTCGCCCTGCCGCTCCCAGGCGGTGAACGCCGCGTAGACCCGCTCGGCGGGCGCGTTCACGATGACGGTGGCGGTCACCTCGCCGGCGCCGGGACGCGCCGCCTCGGGCCACCCCTCCGGGGGCGGGTTCGGGTCTGCCGGCTCCCCCGCGGTCACCGGCCGCCCGCCGCCGGTGCGCCGGTCTCCGCGGCGCTCGCCGGCCCGTGCGGCCCCTCACCGCCGTCCTCCGGCAGGCGTTCGGCCACCGGACCACCACCGTTGTCGCTCGGCTCGGTCGCCGCCGGCACGCCGTCCCGCGGCTCATCGACGCCCTTCCGATCCTCGGGCCCCGTAGCCGCGGGCTCCGCAGCCGGGACCTCCGCCGGGGCGCTCGCCTCCTCAGACCCGCCCGGGGCCTCGTCAGCGGCCTCGTCGGCGGCCGCGGCAGGGGGCTCGGCAGGGGTCTCGTCCGCGGTCTTGTCAGCGGGTTCGCCAGCGACCTTGTCGGCGGGCTCATCAGCGGCCTCATCGGCGGCCGGCACCGTCTCGTCCACCGGCGGCTGCGCCGGAACCGCCTCGACCGCGACCGGCTCGGTGGCCGGCTCCGTGGCGCCGGCGGGGGCCGGCTCGGCCGTCTGGGCGGTGGGGGCCGGCTTGGTCCGCTCGGCGGTGGCCGGGGCAGGAGTCGGCTCGGGGGCGGTCTCGGTACCGGGCTCGGCGGTGGCGGTGGCGGCCTGGAGCGCCGCCTCGCGGGCCCTTCGCAGCACGTCGGCGTCGGCGGTACGACCGGCGCGCAGCGCCTCGACCTCCGCCTCCAGCACGCCGATCAACTCGTCCTTGTACCCGATGTCGTAGGCGGCCCGGCGCATGGCCTGGTCGACCTGGGCCATCCGGTAGCCGCGCAGGGCGAGGTCGAAGCGGACCCGCTGCACGTCCTCCTCCACCAGGGGGCGGGTACCGGGCAGGGGGACCGCGCGACCGTCCGGCTCGACGGCGCCGAGACCTGGGTCGGCGCCGGTCACCAGGACCGAGACGCCGAAGACGATGGCGCCGACGGTCAGCGCGACGACGAGCACGAGGAGGAACTGGGCCATACGCCGATCGTGGCATGACAACCTGTGGCGGGGCGACCCCGGCACACCGGTCGACCATTGGCACGATCCTCGATTTGTTGGGAGACGCAGATGAGCGGGCCCCTGCGGCTCGGGCGACGCACCTTCGGCGCGCGCCGCCCCGCGGTAATGGCGATCGTCAACCGCACCCCGGACTCGTTCTTCGACCGGGGCGCCACGTTCGCCGCCGACGCGGCCCTGCACGCGGTGGAGCGGGCGGTGGCGGACGGCGCGGACATCGTCGACATCGGCGGGGTGAAGGCTGGCCCGGGCGACGAGGTCGACGTCGCGGAGGAGATCCGCCGCACGGTCGGCACCGTGGCCGCGGTGCGCGCCGCGTTCCCGGACGTGGTCATCTCGATCGACACCTGGCGGCCGCGGGTGGCCGCCGAGGCGGTGGCGGCCGGCGCGGACCTGATCAACGACACCTGGGCGGGCGCCGAGCCCGACGTCGCCGAGGTGGCCGCTCGCACCGGCGCCGGCCTGGTCTGCTCGCACGCCGGCGGCCTGCGCCCCCGCACCCGCCCCCACCGGTCCACCTTCGACGACGTGGTGGCCGACGTGATCGGCACGGTCACCCGGCTGGCCGACCGGGCGGTCGCGCTCGGGGTCCGCCGCGACGGCGTCCTCATCGATCCGGCGCACGACTTCGGCAAGAACACCCGCCACTCGCTGGAGATCACCCGCCGGCTGGACGAACTGGTCGCCACCGGCTGGCCGGTCCTGGTGGCGCTGTCAAACAAGGACTTCGTCGGCGAGACGCTGGACCTGCCGGTGGCGGACCGCCTCGAGGGCACCCTGGCGGCCACGGCGGTCTCCGCGTGGCTCGGCGCCACCGTCTTCCGCGCCCACCACGTGCGCCCCACCCGGCGCGTCCTGGACATGGTGGCCGCGATCCGCGGCGACCGGGCCCCCGCCGTCTCCCGCCGCGCCCTCGCCTGATCCCCGGACCGCGGGTCAGGTCCAGTGGAGGGTGCGCTTGCGCCAGGCGTAGAGGATGCCGAGGGCGAGGACGGCGACGAAGATCGCCATCTCCACCACGGTAGCGGCGCCGAAGCCGGGGCGGTCGAAGATCACGGCCCACGGGAACAGGAACACCGCCTCGACCGCGAACAGCACGTACAGGAACGCGTAGACGTAGTAGCGGATCTGGGCCTGCGCCCAGTCGCCGCCGACCGGGTCGAGGCCGCACTCGTAGGACTGGGTCTTGCCCGGCGGGTTGGCGGGGGCGCCGGGGCGCAGGAGGCGGTTGGCGGAGAAGGCGGCGACGAAGACGACGGCGCCGGCGAGCAGCAGGAGGCCCAGGGTGGCGTACGAGCCGAGATAGGACCCGCTCATGTGGGCAGCTTACCGAAGCGGGAATGGCGTCACGGACGGGTGGGACGGCCGTCACTTCTGTGACTCCTCGGGTTTAGGAAAGCGGTTGCTTGCCCGGAAAGTCGGGAAGGTTCGGTTCCACTAGCCGGACCCGAGGCGGAGGATCAGGCCCCCGGCGACGTACGCTTCCAAGTGACTAGCGACGCGGTCCGGCCCGTCAGGCGCGCCCCCGCCGGTATCCCGAGGAGGTCATCTTCCGTGACCAAGCAGGTCCGCCAACTGGACCGGGTGGTTATCCGGTTCGCCGGCGATTCTGGCGATGGCATGCAGCTCACCGGGGACCGGTTCACCTCGGAGACCGCACAGCTCGGCAACGACATCTCCACGCTGCCCAACTTCCCGGCCGAGATCCGGGCCCCCGCCGGCACCCTGCCCGGCGTCTCCAGCTTCCAGGTGCACTTCGCCGACTACGACATCCTCACCCCGGGTGACGCACCGAACGTGCTGGTCGCGATGAACCCGGCGGCGCTGAAGGCGAACCTCGGGGACCTGCCCCGGGGCGCGGACATCATCGTGAACACCGACGAGTTCACCCGGCGCAACCTGGCCAAGGTCGGGTATACGGCGAGCCCGCTGGAGGACGGCTCGCTGGAGGCGTACTCGGTGCACCCGGTGGCGCTGACCACGATGACCATCCGGGCCCTGTCCGAGCAGGAGGTCTCGAAGAAGGACGCCGAACGGGCGAAGAACATGTTCGCCCTCGGCCTGCTCTCCTGGATGTACTCCCGGTCGTACGAGTCGACCCTGGCGTTCCTGGAGCGCAAGTTCGCCGCCCGCCCCGAACTCGTGCTGGCGAACATCACCGCGTTCAAGGCGGGCTGGAACTTCGGCGAGACGACCGAGGACTTCTCGGTCCGGTACGAGGTGAAGCCGGCGAAGATGAAGCCGGGCACGTACCGGAACATCACCGGCAACGCGGCGCTGGCGCTGGGCATCGTCGCCGCGGGCGTGCGCTCGAAGCTGCCGGTCTTCCTCGGGGCCTACCCGATCACACCGGCCAGCGACATCCTCCACGAGCTCAGCAAGCACAAGCGCTTCGGCATCACCACCATGCAGGCCGAGGACGAGATCGCGGCGGTCGGTGCGGCGCTGGGCGCCGCGTACGGCGGCGCGCTGGGCATCACCACGACCAGCGGCCCGGGCGTGGCGCTGAAGGGCGAGACGATCTCGCTGGCGGTCGCGCTGGAACTGCCGCTGGTGATCGTGGACGTGCAGCGGGCCGGGCCGTCCACCGGCATGCCGACCAAGACCGAGCAGGCGGACCTGAACATGGCGCTGTTCGGGCGGCACGGCGAGGCGCCGGTGGCGGTGATCGCGCCGCGCTCCCCGTCCGACTGCTTCTTCGCGGCGCTGGAGGCGGCGCGGATCGCGCTGACCCACCGCACGCCGGTGATCCTGCTGTCGGACAACTACGTGGCGAACGGCTCGGAGCCGTGGCTGCTGCCGGAGGTGGCCGACCTGCCGGACCTGTCGGTCCAGTTCGCCGCCGAGCCGAACGGCCCGCAGGGGCAGTTCCTGCCGTACCTGCGTGACCCGGAGACGCTGGCCCGCCCGTGGGCGATCCCGGGCACGCCCGGGCTGGAGCACCGGATCGGCGGCCTGGAGAAGGCGGACAAGACCGGCGACATCTCGTACGACCCGCAGAACCACGACTTCATGGTGCGCACCCGGGCGGCCCGGATCGACGCGATCAGCGTGCCGGACGTCGAGGTGGAGGACCCGGACGGCGACGCCCGGGTGCTGGTACTGGGCTGGGGCTCGACGTACGGGCCGATCGGCGCCGCCTGCCGGGGCCTGCGGCAGCGGGGGCTGACGCTCGCCCAGGCGCACCTGCGGCACCTGAACCCGCTGCCGGCCAACCTCGGCGAGGTGCTGTCCCGGTACGACCGGGTGGTGATCCCCGAGATGAACCTGGGGCAGCTGGCGCACGTGATCCGGGCCCGGTACCTGGTCGACGCGGTGCCCTACAACAAGGTCCGCGGCCTGCCGTTCACCGCCGCGGAGCTGGAGCAGATGCTGGAGGACGTGGTCAAGAATGCCTGAGCAGCCGATCAGCTTGAAGCTGACCGCCAAGGACTTCAAGTCCGACCAGGAGGTCCGCTGGTGCCCGGGCTGCGGCGACTACGCGATCCTCGCCGCGGTGCAGAACTTCATGCCCGAGCTGAACATCCCGCGCGAGCGGATCGTGTTCGTCTCCGGCATCGGCTGCTCGTCCCGGTTCCCGTACTACATGAACACGTACGGCATCCACTCGATCCACGGCCGCGCGCCAGCGATCGCGACGGGCCTGTCGGTCTCCCGGCCGGACCTGTCGGTGTGGGTGGTGACCGGCGACGGCGACGCCCTCTCGATCGGCGGCAACCACCTGATCCACGCGCTGCGCCGGAACGTGAACCTGAAGATCCTGCTGTTCAACAACCGGATCTACGGGCTGACCAAGGGTCAATACTCGCCCACCTCCGAGCTCGGCAAGATCACCAAGTCGACCCCGGTGGGCTCGGCGGATTCGCCGTTCAACCCGCTGTCGCTGGCGCTGGGCGCGGAGGCGACGTTCGTGGCGCGGACCATGGACTCGGACCGCAGGCACCTCCAGTCGGTGCTGCGGGCCGCCGCCGAGCACGACGGCTCGGCGTTCGTGGAGATCTACCAGAACTGCAACATCTTCAACGACGGCGCGTTCGACCAGCTCAAGGAGCCGGCGACCCGGGATGATTACCTGATCCGCCTGGAGCACGGGCAGCCGATAACGTTCGGCAAGGACGGGCAGTTCTGCGTGGTCCACCCGCCGGGGGCGTTCGGCCTGGAGGTGCGCGAGACGGCGGGCGTGTCCCCGGAGGAGATCGTCGTGCACGACGCGACGGTCACCGACCCGGCGTACGCGTTCGCGCTGTCCCGGCTGGCCGAGGCCGACCTGCGCCACACCCCGATGGGGGTGTTCCGGTCGGTCCGGCGCCCGTCCTACGACAGCATCATCAACGAGCAGCTCAGCACGGCCAGGGCGAAGGCGAACGGCGCCCCGGAGGAGCAGCTCGCCGGCCTGCTGACGGCCGGCGACACGTGGACGATCATGTAAGACCGTCCGGTGGGGTCGGCAGGTGGCCCCTTTTCGTCGCGCAACGGCCCGGTGCACCGAGTGTGTGCCGGGCCGTTGCTCGTGTGTGGAGAGACCGCCACCCGAAGCTGGCCGGTACGGATCCGGGAGTGGCGCGTTAATTGGGCGTTTTCCCGGCCGGCGCCCAAAAATCGATCTCGATACAGATTTATGACGGACGATGCCTCGACACTGGTGATCACCCGGCGACCCGCCGGGTGATCACCACATTCGCAACCCCCGAACCCCCCTCGGAGGCTCGTCATGCAGGCACGCCGGCTGCTCACGCTGCTGGGCAGCACCGCCCTCGCCCTCCTGTTCGCACTCGGGATCGCCGGCCCCGCCTCGGCCGTCACCGCCGCCGACAAGCTGGCCGTCCTGTCCAGCTGGACCCAGACCAGCGCCGCCAGCCAGAACGCGTTCCTGTCCGCGCGCGCCAACCAGAGCGCCTGGGCCGGGTACGCGTTCGACTGGTCCACCGACTACTGCTCGGCCAGCCCGGACAACCCGCTCGGGTTCGACTTCAAGAGCTCGTGCGCCCGGCACGACTTCGGCTACCGCAACTACAAGGCCATGGGACAGTTCCCGGCGAACAAGTCTCGGATCGACAGCGCCTTCTACGAGGACCTGAAGCGCAAGTGCGCCACCTACAACGCCGTCGTCCGGCCGGCCTGCACCAGCCTGGCGTGGACGTACTACCAGGCGGTGAAGGCGTTCGGCAGCCTGGTGGTCAGCCAGGCCGACCTGGACCGGGCGGCCGAACTCAAGGCAGCCGGGCTGGCCACCGCCGCCCGCTGACCCCCGCCCCACCGGTGCCGGCGCAGCCACGGAATGCGCCGGCACCACCGGTCAGGGGACGTTTTCGAACCGCGGTGAGCCCGCCCGCAGGTCCGGGTACTCGACGGCCAGGGCCGCCTCGACGGCCTCCTCCAGCGAGTACGACGCGCCCTCGGCGTAGGCCGCGTCGAACGTGCCGTCCCCGATGAACGCGCGCACCCGGGTCTGCTGGGCCGTCCAGTAGGGACCGAAGATCCCGGCCAGGGAACGCAGCCCCGAGCGGGTCGCCTGGGCGGCGCCGAACAGCCGGGCCGCGGTGACCGGCTCGCCGCCGAGCACGCAGCGCACCGCCAGGGCGCTGAGCGTGTCGCAGGCGCGCGAGTGGAACCCGTAGGCCATCCGGGAGCGCAGCGCGACGGTCAGGTGGTCGTGCGCGGCGACCAGGTCCCGGCGGGCCAGCGCGACCATGCCGAGCAGCATGTCCACCGCCCGCCGGCCCCGGTCCGCCGGGTGGGCCGACTCCACCGCGCGGGCCGCGCCGAGCAGGTCCGCCGCCTCGTCCAGGGCGCCGCGCCGCCAGAGCAGCTTGGCAAGCGTGTAGACCGCCTCCAGCGCGTCGCCGGTCACCCCCCGGGCCCGCGCCCACTCCAGGACCTCCCGGCAGACGCGCTCGGCGTCCACGAACTGCCCCACGTCCACCAGCGTCGCCGCCCGGCCGGCCAGCACCCGGGCGAGCAGCCCCGGGTCGTCCGCGAGGCGCGCCGCTGCCTCGGCCCGCTCGGAGAAGCGCAGCTCCTCGGCGAACTCACCGTCCGCGCCGGCGTGCTGCGAGTGCATGTGGTACGCGACGGCCAGCTCCGCCTCGGGGATCGGCTCGCCGGTCTCGGCGATCCGGCCGTACAGCCGGAACAGCCACAGCCGGGCCTCCCGGGCCAGGCCGCGCTCGCGCCACCACTGGTCCAGGCCGCCGGCCATCCCCAGGCCCGGCCGGGCGCTGCCACCCACCGCGGACCAGCGCAGCGCGGCGCGCAGCTCATCGGCGTACGGGTCCAGTTCGTACAGCGACATCGTCACCGGCCGGCCGTCGGCGCCCAGCTGCGCCCGCTCGATCGCGTGCCGGCACCAGTCGACGTGCCGGTCCCGGGCCGCCCGCTCCTCGCCCGCGCCGGCCAGCCGCCGGGCCGCGTACCCGCGGATCGGGTCCAGCATCCGGTACGAGGTGCCCGCGGCGGTCGGCTCCGCCTGGATCAGCGACTTGTCGACCAGGGTCGCCAGCGGGTCGAGGCAGTCCTCCCCCAGCAGCCACTCCACGGTGGACAGGTCGACCGGTCCGGCGAACACGGACATCCAGCGCAGCAGCCGGGCGGGGCGGGGCCCCAGGGTCCGGTACGACCAGGTGACCGTCGCCTGCATGGTGGTGTGCCGCGGTGCCGTGCCGCGGTCCACCACCGGCGCGTCGGCCGGCTCCGGCACGCTCCGGGCGGCATCCTCGCCCCGGCCGGCGTCCCCGCCACGGTCGGGCTCGCCCCGGCCGGCGTCCAGCGCGCCGAGCACGTCGTCCAGGCGCTCGGCGAGCTGACTCGCGGAGAGCACCCGCAGCCGGGCGGCGGCCAGCTCGATCGCCAGCGGCAGGCCGTCCAGCCGGGACACCACCCGCTCCAGGTGGGCCAGCTCGTTCGCGTCCGTGCTGCGCCCGCCCCGGGCCGCCATCGTGCGGTCCCGCATCAGCGCCACCGCCTCGCTCGGCTCGCCCTCGCCGGCCGGCTCCAGCGACAGCGCCGGAATCCGCCAGACCACCTCGCCGGGCAGGCCGAACGGCTCCCGGCTGGTGGCCAGCACCGACGCGGCGCTGCCGCCGCCGAGCAGCCGCGCAACGATCTGCACGGACGCGGCGAGCTGGGCGTCGCAGGTGTCCAGCACCAGCAGCAACCGCCGGTTCGCGGCGTACTCGACGATCGTGTCGACCACCGGGCGCCCCGGCTCCGGGCGCAGCCCCAGCACCGACGCGACCGCGAAGCCCAGCAGTCCCGGGTCGGTGATCGTGGCGACGTCCACGAACCAGATCCCGTCCGGGTACTCGCCCACCAGGTCGCCGGCCAGCTCGACGGCGAGCCGGGTCTTGCCGGCCCCGCCGGCGCCGACCACGGTCACCAGCCGCTGCGCGGTCACCAGCGAGCGCAGTTCGGCCCGCTCCCGGACCCGGCCGACGAACGTGGTGATCTGTGTCGGCAGGTTGTGCGGGCTGGCGTCCAGCGTGCGCGGGCGCGGGAACTGCCGCTCCAGGCCGGGCGCGACGAGCTGGAACAGCCGCTCCCGGTCGTCGAAGCCGCGCAGCCGGTGCAGGCCCAGGTCCACCAGTTCGGCGTCGACGCTCAGCGGCGCCGCGTGCTGGGCGGTCGCCCGCGAGCAGAGCACCTGGCCGCCGTGCGCCGCCGCCGCGACCCGGGCCGCGCGGTGCACCTCCGGGCTCGCGTACTCGCCCCCCAGCGGCTCCGCGTACCCGGTGTGCAGGCCGATCCGTACCCGGGGTCGCGCCGCGGCGGTGGGCCACTCGTGCGCGGCGAGCGCCCGCTGCGCCTCCGCGGCGGCCGCCAGCGCCGCCCCGGCGTCGGAGAACGCGAAGAAGAACGAGTCGCCCTCGGTGAACAGCTCGGCACCTTCGCCCGTGGCCAGCGTCCGGCGCAGGACCCGCCGGTGCTCCTTCAGGACCGCGCGGTACCCCGGTCCGAGCATCTGGGCCAGCCTCGTCGACCCTTCGATATCGGTGAACATGAAGGTCACCAGCCCCGCCGGCAGGTGAGTCCGTGCAGTCAAGCGTGGAACCTCCGCCCCCCTGGAAGTCGCGTTCATGCTGTCGCACCCCGGACTGGTCGCGCATCGTAGAAACGGCTTGCGTACGCCTCGCCCAAAGCGGTTCAACCAGGGACGATGCGATGACGAAGATCAACGAGCGGACGCGACGGGGGCGGTTCGGCCGGCGTAACGACCGGTCGGCGCGGCGGTTGCGGCCCACGGGGCCAGCACCAACGGGCCGTACGGGTGACCGGGGCGCGGATGGGCACGCCGATCGGTGATGGAAGAGCCGGAATCGCTGGAACTCCGGAGAAACAGGACGGTCAGCCGCAGCCGCAGGCACCGCCGCAGCAACCGCCACCAACCGGACCGGACGCGGGCTGGCCGCCCCGGCCACCGGTCGCGAGGGCCACCGTCGTCAGTAACTTGACCGTGTCGGTATGGCCGGACGGGCAGGTCGCGGGCTCGGCCGCCGCCCTCATCGGACGGGTCACCTCGAACGTGTCGCCGCAGGCGCGGCAACGGAAGTCGTACCTGGGCATGCGCCCAGGATAGGCGAGCGGGCCGCCCGCATCGATGCGCCATACTCGACGGGTGGCGGACGTGACGGACCGGAGCGCCGGTGACGACCCCGTGACCGGCGAGACCCCCAGACCCGTGCTGCGTTCCTCGATCCCCTCCTGGGCGGGCCCGCTCGGCAGTTCCGGGGCCGCACCCGAGCCCGAAGCTGAGGCCCCACCGGCCGCCGCCGGCCCCGAGACCACAGTGGTCGTCCCGGAGCAGACCGCAGCCGCCGAGAAGCCGGCGGCGACCACGGCGATCGAGAACCCCGCTGAGCAGACCACGGCCGCCGAGGAACCGGCGACGGCGGCCAGGGCAGCCGAGAAGCCGGCGGCGACCGCGGTAATCGAGAAGCCCGTTGGGCAGATTTCGGCTGTCGCGGAAGCGGCGGCGGAGGAACCGGCCGAAGGGGAGGAACCGCGCGAAGGCGCGAAGGCCACCGCGGCCGGGAAGGCGGCGGAGGCCGGCGGGCCGGCCGCGGACGCCGTGCCGCCGGGTCGGCGGCGGCGGATCAGGTTCGCGCACCGGTTGCGGCGGCTGCCGCCGCCCCGCCGGGTCGCGGCCGCGATCGCCGGGTACGCGCGCCGGCCGGCCGGCCGGACCACCACGTCCGGCTTGCTGATGCTGCTGTTGGTCGGGGTGGCCCTGGTGGGTGGCGCCGTGGTGGTCCCGGCGACCGCCGGGTCGAGAGCGGCCGGCGCGGCCGGTACCGCCTCGCCGGAGGCGACCCCGCCGGCACCGGGCGTGGGCGCGACCGACGTGCCGATCGGGTTGCCGACGTTCGAGCCGACCGCCTACCCCACCGATACCGCGACCGCCGGGCCGACCGACGCCCCGGTGAACCCCGGCTACGGCGGGCGCCCGGCCGACGTGCTGGTCGGCTGGGCGGCGCAGCTCACCGAGCGGACCGGCATCCCGGTCGTCGCCCTGCAGGCGTACGGGTACGCCGAACTGGTCCTCGCCCAGACCACGCCCGGCTGCCACCTGAGCTGGACCACGCTGGCGGCGATCGGCAAGGTCGAGTCGGGGCACGGCAGCGCGAACGGCGCCACGCTCGGCCCGGACGGCCGGGCGCTGCCGGCGATCGTGGGGCCGCCGCTGAACGGCACCGGCGGGAACGCCGTCGTGCGGGACACCGACGGCGGGGCACTGGATTTTGACAGCACGTACGACCGCGCGGTCGGCCCGATGCAGTTCATCCCCAGCACCTGGCGCTCGTTCGCCGTCGACGCCGACAACGACGGGGTGAAGGACCCGAACGACATCGACGACGCGGCGCTGGCGGCGGCGAACTACCTCTGCTCCAACGGCCGGGACCTGTCCGTTGCGGCCGACTGGTGGGCCGCGATCGGCGCCTACAACACCCCACAGTCCTACCGGGAGGCGATCTACGCCGCCGCGAACGACTACGGGCAGCGCAGCCGGGGCTGAGCCGCCTCAGGGGCCGCAGGGAACCACAGGGGCATCAGAGGCGAGCCGCACGGGCGGGACATAGGTGGCACCGAGCGTGACGGGATCCGTACTTTGCCCGCCGGACCACTTCCCTGAGCGGCGGATCAGCGGCAAGCTAGTGCGGTGATGGTGCGCGAGTGGGATCCGCTCACGGCTCCCGACGAGGAGATCGAGTCGCTGTTGGGCACGCTCAACGCGGCCCTGGCCGCCGATCTGCCGGAGGACCCGCCGTGGCGCAACGCATACCTGCGTGAGTACCTCGGCGAGACGATGCAGGGTGAGCGTCGCATCTGCTGGGTCGCGCAGGAGGGCACGCCGGCCAGCCCGGGCAAGCTGAAGGCGCAGGCCAGCGTCCTGCTGCTCGGGGACATCGGCGTGCTGGACCTGTTGGTACACCCCGACTACCGCCGGGCCGGCGTGGGCCGGTCGCTGATCGGCGAGGCGGCCCGGCGGGCGTACCGCGAGGGCTTCACCTCGGTCGGCGTGGAGGTCATCGGCGACACCCCGGCGGTGCCGTTCTACGAGTCCATCGGCTTCGCCTGCGCGTACCGGGAGAGCCGCAGCGTGCTGCCGCTGTCCTCGGTGGACTGGTTGGCGCTGGGCGAGATGTCGCGCGGTATCGGGGCCGGCTACCGCATCGAGTACTACCCGGGTGGGCCGCCCGAGGAGCTGATCGCCTCGTACGCGCGGGCCAAGGCCGAGGTGCGCGACGTCGAGGACGATCCCGGCGACCTGGACCTGCGCCCCAGCTCGTACGACCCGGAGCGGCTGCGGGACAGCATCGCCACGCTGCACCGGCGCGGCATGAAGCCGTACATCGTGCTGGCCATCCACGAGAAGACCGGCGAGGTGGCCGGGCTGACCGAGGTGGTGGTCCCGGCGCAGCACCCGAGCCGGGCGGACCAGTACGACACGATCGTCGTCCCGGATCACCGCGGCTACGGCATCGACCGGGCGATCAAGGCCCGGATGCTGTTCGAGCTGCGCTCGGCCGAGCCGCAGCTGACCGAGGTGCAGACCTGGAACGCGCTGGACAACGCGCCGATGCTCAAGGTCAACGCGGAGCTGGGTTTCCTGCCCGACCGGGAGTGGCGCGAGTACGACGCGGACGTGGCGGACGTGGTGGCGCGCCTGGGCGCCCCGGCCTGAGTCGCCGGGGCCCGCTCGGCTCCGGCGACCACACCCCGCGGCTCGCCCCGCGGGGTGACGGGCAGCTCACTTTCCGACTTATCCTATCCACCCGGTAGGAAAAACCGGCTATACTTCCGGCATGTCGATCCGCTCCCGACTGCTGCCGGCACACATCGCCGGCGGTCTGGCCCGCTGTCGCTGACGCCGACCACTCCCCGCGCCTCAGCGACCACAAGCCAGCCCGAACCCACCCGCCCGGGAGCACCCATGACCTCGACCCTCACCCTGCCCACCGACCCGTCTGCCCTGGCCCTGAGGTACGCCTCCGAACCGGAGCAGTGGCCGATGGCGCCCCGGTTCACCCCGGCCGCCCGCTGGTACGCCCGGGTCGCCACCGCCGACGACCACGAGGCGTGGCTGCTGACCTGGCTGCCCGGCCAGCAGACCGACCTGCACGACCACGGCGGCTCCGCCGGGGCGTTCACCATCGTCTCCGGCACCCTCACGGAGTACACCCTGGACGGTCCCGACCTGCGCGGGCGCGAGTTCGCCACGGGCGAGGTGCGCCGCTTCGGCTCGCGGCACGTCCACCTGATCCGCAACACCTCCCGCCGGCCGGCCGTCAGCCTGCACGTGTACGCCCCCGCCCTCACCCGGATGACCCGGTATGAGCTGTCCGCCGAGGGGCTCCGCCCGGTGGCGGTCGAGCGCGCGGGGGCCGACTGGTGACACCGGTGACCACCCGCCCCGCCGGGGGGCGCAGCATCGACGAGGTGCTCGCCGCCGCCCGCGCCCGGCTGCGCCGCCTGGACCCGCACGAGGTCTACCGCGCCCAGCGCGAGGGCGCCGCCCTGGTTGACATCCGCCCCGCCGTGCAGCGCGCCGCGCACGGCCTGATCCCCGGCGCCCTGGCCATCGAACGCAACGTCCTGGAGTGGCGCTTCGACCCGGCCAGCGACGCCCGCCTGCCCATCGCCGACCGGTACGACCTGCCGGTCATCGTGTTCTGCCAGGAGGGCTACACGTCCTCGCTGGCCGCCGCCGCCCTGCAGGACCTGGGCCTGCACCGGGCCACCGACCTGGCCGGCGGGATCGCCGCCTGGCGCCGGGCCGGCCTCCCGACGATCGCCGGAGGTATCCCCGCATGACCGTCACGCGCCTCGACTCCGCCTACCGATCCCTGGTCGCCGAGGCGGACCCGGACCGCCCGCACCTGCTCGTCACGGTGCAGGTCCCGGTCCCGGCCGGCCCCGACGCCGCCACCCACGCCGGTCGGGTCGCCGAACGCCTCCGGGAAGCCTGCCGCGACCTGCCAGGCGGGCCCGCCGACGCCCAGGTCGTCACGACGGTCTCCGTCCTGCTCGACACCCTGGACGCCGGCGTCCCGCCCGCCCCGGCCGCACCGGCCCCGAACCCGGCCCGGCGCGCGGACCTGGTCCTGATGCCGCTGCGTCGGCTGGCCCTGCTGCGCGGCGAGCCCCTGGAGATGACCCGCCGCGAGTACGACCTGCTGCTCTTCCTCGCCCGCAACGGCGAGCGGGTCTTCACCCGCGGCCAACTCCTCCGCCAGGTCTGGGGCTACGCCGTCCCCTCCGGCGAGCGCACCGTCGACGTCCACGTCCGCCGCCTGCGCGTCAAGCTCGCCGGCCGCGGTCCCGAGATCAACACCATCCGCGGCGTCGGCTACCGCCTGGACCGCCTGGACCGCCTCACCCTCATCGACCCGTACGGCGAAGCCACCCTGGCCGCCTGAGCCGCCGGCTCGGTACCCGGCCCATACGCGGGTGGCGGAGAATCGCCCCGGTACTTCGCCACCCGCACCTCCCACTGGCTCCGCCGCCGTGGCAGCGGGTCAGTAGCGGTGGCGAAGGAGGGTGGCGGCCTCGACGGCCCAGTAGGTGAGGACGTTCTGGGCACCCGCGCGCCGGATCGAGGTCAGCGTCTCCAGGATCGCGCGGTCGCGGTCCAGCCAGCCCTTCCCGGCCGCGGCCTCGATCATCGCGTACTCGCCGGAGACCTGGTACGCGGCGACCGGCAGGTCCACGGCCTGGCGGACGGCGGCGACGACGTCCAGGTAGGGCAGGGCGGGCTTGACCATGACCAGGTCGGCACCCTCGGCGACGTCGAGGGCGACCTCGCGGAGGGCCTCCCGGACATTGGCCGGATCCTGCTGGTAGGTGCGGCGGTCGCCCTGCAACGGGGACTCCACGGCGTCCCGGAACGGGCCGTAGAAGGCGGAGGCGTACTTGGCGGCGTAGGCCAGGATCGACACGTCGGCGAAGCCGGCGGCGTCGAGGGCCCGGCGGACGGCGGCGACCTGGCCATCCATCATCCCGGAGGGGCCGAGGACGTGCGCGCCGGCGGCGGCCTGGGCGACCGCTATCTCGCCGTAGTGGGCCAGGGTGGCGTCGTTGTCGACGCCGCCGTCCGCGGCGAGGACGCCGCAGTGGCCGTGCGAGGTGAACTCGTCCAGGCACAGGTCGCTCATCACCACCGTGGCGTCGCCCACCTCGGCCACCACGTCACGGATGGCGACGTTGAGCACGCCCTCGGGGTCGCAGCCGGCGGAGCCGAGCTCGTCGCGCCCGACCGGCACGCCGAACAGCATGAGGCCGCCCACGCCCGCCCGCACCGCCTCCACGGCGGCCTTGCGCAGCGACTCCCGGGAGTGCTGGACGACCCCCGGGAGGGAATCGATCGGGCGGGGCTCGGTGAGCCCCTCCTTCACGAACATCGGCAGGATCAGGTCGGCCGGCGCGATCCGGGTCTCCTCCACCAGGCGGCGCAGCGCCGGGGTACGCCGCAACCGCCGGGGCCGGGCCTGCGGGAATGCGGCGCCGGGGTAGGTCATCGCTCCTCCTAGCGGAACCGGAGCGCCGTCGGCCCCTGCACCTTGGAACCGCGGCGCTGCTTGGCGGGCATGGCGGCAAGCTTCTCGCGCAGCTCCACCGCGTACGCGGCGAGCGCCTCCACGAGGTCCGGCACCGAGGCGTGGCCGGGCTGCACGTCCACCCGCAGGCCGAACTCGGTGGCGGTCTCCGCCGTCTTCGGCCCGATCACCGCCACCACCGTACGCGTGTGCGGCTTGCCCGCAATCCCCACCAGGTTCCGCACCGTGGAGGACGAGGTGAACAGAACCGCGTCGAAACCACCCGACTTGATGGCGTCCCGGATCTCGGCGGGCGGCGGCGCGGCGCGCACCGTCCGGTAGGCGGTGACGTCGTCCACCTCCCAGCCGCGCTCCAGCAGGCCGGCGGCGAGGGTCTCGGTGGCGATGTCGGCCCGCGGCAGCAGCACCCGGCCGACCGGGTCGAGGATCTCGTCGTGCGGCGAGAACTCGGCCAGCAGGCCCTCGGAGGTCTGCTCGCCGGCCGGGATCAGCTCCGGCTGGATGCCGAACGCGCGGACCGCGTCGGCTGTGGCCTCGCCGATGCAGGCGATCTTCACGCCGCCGAAGTGGCGGGCGTCCAGGCCGTGCTCGCCGAACTTCTCCCACACCGCGCGGACCGCGTTCACCGAGGTGAACACCACCCAGGCGTACCGGCCGTCGACCAGGCCCTTGATCGCCCGCTCCATCTGGGCGGGGGTGCGCGGCGGCTCGACCGCGATGGTCGGCACCTCGCACGGGATGGCCCCGTACGCGCGCAGCCGCTCGCTCATCGCCCCGGCCTGCTCCTTGGTGCGGGGTACCAGCACCTTCCACCCGTACAGCGGGCGGTTCTCCCACCAGCCCAGCTTGTCGCGGTGGGCGACCGCCGAACCGGCGGTGAGCACGACGCGCCCGGTGAAGCCGAGCGCCGCGGCGACGAAGCTGTCGACGGTGGACGCGGTGGTGTACTGGGTGTCCCCCGTCCCGTCGCCGGTGACGGCGACCGGGGTGGCACCGTCGACACCGGCGGCGAGCAGGCCGTCCCGGACGGCGGCGAGGTCACCGGCGTCCACCGCGACCGCGGTACAGCCGCGCTCCACGGCGGCGGCGAGGGCCTCGAAGTCCAGCGCGGCGACGTCCTCCGCGTCGGCGAGCGTGCGCACCCCCGGCATCGGCACGCCGGCGTAGGCGGCCACGCCCGCGGCCTGCCCGATGCCCGGGACGACCTCGAAGTGCACCGCGGTCCGGGCAACCGCCTGCACCTCCTTGATCACCGAGTCGTGCCCGAACGGGTCGCCGCCGACCAGGTGCACGGCCGACAGGCCGGACCGGGCCGCGGACAGCAGCACCTTCGCCACGTCGCCCGGGGCACCCTCGGCGGGGGTGAACTGGGCGTCCGGCTTGGCCTGCGCGCGCACCGAGGCGAGCAGCGCCTCCGGCACGCCCCGGTCGTAGATCACCTGGTCGGCGCCGGTCAGCGCGGCGTGCGCCCGGCGGGTCAGCAGGCCCGGGTCGCCGGGGCCGGCCCCGACGAAGGCGATCCGGCCGGCGGGCTTATGGATGCGGGTCATGCGTTACTCCCAAGTACTGTATCGGCGCCGGCGTCGAGGAGGTCGGCCGCCAGGGCCAGACCGATCTTCGCCGCGTCGGCGGGCGTTCCGGAGCGGGACAGCCGGATGCAGCGACTGCCGTCCAGGCTGATCACCGCCCCGCGCAGGTAGATCTCCTCGCCGTCGTCGCCGTCGACGAGGTCCGCCAGGCCGGCGACCGGGACGTTGCACCCGGCCTCCAGCGCGGCGAGCAGCGCCCGTTCCGCGGTCACCGCGTACCGGGTCGGTGCGTGGTCGAGCGCCCCCAGCAGCTCGCCCAGGTCGGTGTCGTCGGCCCGGCACTCCACGGCCAGCGCGCCCTGCGAGGGGGCCGGCAGCATGAGCATCGGGTCGAGGGTCTCGGTGATGACGGCCTCCCGGCCGAGCCGGGCCAGGCCGGCACGGGCCAGGACGATCGCGTCCAGGTCCGCCTCGGGGCCGAGGACGCGGCGCAGGCGGGTGTCCACGTTCCCGCGGATCGGGGTGACCTCCAGGCCCAGCCCCAGCGCGTGCAGTTGGGCGATCCGGCGGACCGCGCCGGTGCCGACCACGGAGCCCGCCGGCAGCTCGGTGAGCATGCCGCCGGAGCGGGTGACCAGCGCGTCACGCGGGTCGGCCCGGCGGGGCACGGCGGCGACGTGCAGCCCCTCCGGCTGGGCGGTGGGCAGGTCCTTGTACGAGTGGACCGCGAAGTCGATCTCCTTGGCGGCGAGCGCGTCGCGCAGCGCGGAGACGAACACGCCGACGCCGAGCCGCTGGACCGGCGCCGCCGAACGGTCGCCGGGGGTCACGATGTCGACCAGTTCGACGTCGCGCCCGGTGACCGCGCGCACCGCCTCCGCGACCATGCCCGACTGGGCCATCGCCAGGGCGCTGCCGCGGGTGCCCAGGCGCAGCTTGCCGGTCATCGATCCTCCCCCTGCATCGCCGGGATCCGGTCCGCGGCCGGCTGGCTGTCGCCGGGCACGTCCAGGTCGAACAGCTCGCGCAGCAGCGCGGCGTACTGGTCGCCGCCCGGTTCGGCGGCCAGCTCGCGGACCCGCACGGTCGGCTGGTGCAGCAGCCGCTGGACCACCCGGTGCACGGTGTGCGCCACCTCGGCGCGCTGGTCGTCGCTCAGCTCCGGCCGGCGCTGGCGCAGCCGGCGCAGCTCGGTGCCGACCACCTCGTCGGCGCGGGCGCGCAGCGCCGCCACGGTCGGGGCGACGTCCGCCCCGCGCAGCCAGCCGAGGAACGTCTCCAGCTCGGCGGCGACGATCCGCTCCACGGCGCCGGCCTCGGCGAACGGGCCGCGATCGGGGTCGGCGCGCAGCTCGCCGGCGAGCGCCTCGATGTCGATCAGGACCACCTCGGGCAGCTCGCCGATCGCCGGCTCCACGTCCCGGGGTACCGCCAGGTCCAGCAGGACCAGCGGCCTCGCCCGCCCGGCGACGGCGGCCGCGACCGTCTCGCGGTCCAGCACCGCGCCGCGGGACGCGGTGGCGCTGATCACCACGTCGGCCTCGGCCAGGGCGGGCGCCAGGTCGTCGAACGGTACCGGCTGGGCCCCGTACGCCTCGGCCAGCCGGGCCGCCCGCTCGGCGCCCCGGTTCGCGACCCTCAGCGGTCCGGCGCCGGCGCGGGCGAGCGTGGCGATGCTGAGCGCGCCCATCGCGCCGGCGCCGACGACCAGCGCCGGGTGGCCGGCCAGCGCGCCGCCGAGGTGGCCGGCGGCGGCCTCCAGGGCGGCGGTGACCACGCTGCGCCCGGCCCGGTCGATCCCGGTCTCGGTGTGCGCCCGCTTGCCGACCCGCAGCGCCTGCTGCATCAGCTCGTGCAGCAGCCGGCCGACGGAGTCCGCCTCGCCGGCGGTGTGGTACGCGTCCCGCAGCTGGCCGAGGATCTGCGCCTCGCCGACGACCATCGAGTCCAGCCCGGTGGCGACCCGGAAGGCGTGCCGGACGGCGGCGCTGTCGTAGTGCACGTAGAGGTTGGCGGCCAGGACCGCGGGGGAGACGCCGGCCCGCTCGGCGAGCAGGCCGCAGATGTCGGACAGTCCGCCGTGGAAGCCGGTGACCGCCGCGTACACCTCCACCCGGTTGCAGGTGGACAGGATCAGCGCCTCGCCGACGTACTCCTGGGCCAGCAGTCCGGTCAGCGCGGCGGGCAGCTCCGCCGGGGAGACCGCCAGCCGCTCCAGCGTCGAGACCCCGGCGGTCCGGTAGGACGCGCCGACCACCAGCAGGTTCACGAGCCGACCGCCTCCTGGTTGCCGCCCGAGGCGCCGTTGCCGGCCATGCCGCCGGGCAGGGCGGTCAGGGATGCGGTCGGGCCCGCCGAGCCGGCCGCGGCCTTGCGGTGTTCGTGGAAGGACAGGATCTGCAGCTCGATCGCGAGGTCGACCTTGCGCACGTCCACCCCCTCGGGCACCGAGAGCACGCACGGGGCGAAGTTCAGGATGCCGGTGACGCCGACCGCGACGAGCTGGTCCGCGACCGCCTGGGCGGCGCCGGCCGGGGTGGCGATCACACCGATCGAGATGGACTCCTCGGCCGCGATCCGGGGCAGCTCGCGGATGTGGTGCACGGTGAGCCCGCTGATCACCTCGCCGATCTGGGCGGGGTCCGCGTCGAACAGGGCGGCGATGCGGAAGCCGCGGGTGGCGAAGCCGGCGTACCCGGCCAGGGCGTGCCCGAGGTTACCGACGCCGACCAGGGCGACCGCCCGGTGCTGGGTCAGGCCCAGCACGTACTCGATCTGTTCGATCAGCAGGGCCACGTCGTACCCCACGCCCCGGGTACCGTATGAGCCCAGGTGCGACAGGTCCTTGCGCAGCTTGGCGGAGTTCACCCCGGCCGCGGTGGCGAGGCCCTCGCTGGACACGGTGTCGTGCCCCGCCTCGGCGAGGCCGTGCAGGGCGCGAAGGTATTCCGGTAGGCGGGCCACGGTGGCCTCGGGCAGTTCCGACAGTCCGCCTGGGCGGTGCTGACTCATGGGGCTCCGTTGGGCTCCGTGCGGTTGCTCTCCGGTCCTGATGCCGTCGTCCCACCAGGGTAGGCGCTTGTGAAGATGTGCACAAATCGCGATCTTGAACCGGTCACCCGGACGGTAGTGCCCGCCCTACCTTTGAGACACCGGGCGACAGGATGGGTGGGGGACGGGACGATGCCTAGCGTCGATGGCATGACCACCACGACCGCGGCGACCGCCGTCGCAGGCGCCAGCCGGCATCCGGGAGTCCCCCGCCAACTGCTCATCGACTCGGCGTACGTGTTCAGCGGGCTGCCCATCGCCCTGGCCAACTTCGTTGTGGTGGTCGCCGGGGTCAGCCTCGGCACCGGGCTGCTGGTCACCGTGGTCGGCATCCCGGTGCTGGCCGGCGCGCTGCGGCTGGCCCGGTTCTTCGCCGACCTGGAGCGGCTGCGCATCCCGGCCATCCTGCGCCGCCCCCGGGTCCGGCCGGCGTACCGGGAGCCCAGGCCGGGCGCGGGCCGCTTCGCCCGGGTGCTGATCCCGATCGCGGACGGGCAGTCGTGGCTGGACGCCACGTTCGGCTTCCTCCGGCTCATCGTGTCGCTGTTCTCGTTCGCCTTCGTGCTGACCTGGTGGGTCGGCGCGATCGCCGGCCTGCTGTACCCGCTGTTCGACTGGGCCATCCCGCACACCGAGGACAACACGCAACTGCACGAGATCCTGGGCATGTCGGACACCCCGCAGAGCCGGATCGGCCTGAACCTGGCCATCGGCGCCTTCTTCGCGCTGACCCTGCCGCTGGTGGCCCGCGGGATGGCGCTGCTGGAGGCGAGCTTCGCCCGCGGCCTGCTCACCGGCGTCGCCGAGGTCCGCGACCGGATCACGGTCCTGGAGGAGCGCCGGGCGGCCGCCGTCTCCGCCGAGGCGAACGCGCTGCGCCGGCTGGAGCGGGACATCCACGACGGTCCGCAGCAGCGGCTGGTCCGCCTCGCCATGGACCTGGGGCGGGTCCAGGAGCAGATGCACACCGACCTGGACGCGGCCCGGCAGACGATCGACGACGCGCTGTCCCAGACCCGGGAGACGCTGAACGAGTTGCGGGCGCTGTCCCGGGGCATCGCGCCGCCGGTGCTCACCGACCGCGGGCTGCCGAGCGCGCTCGCCGCCCTCGCCGGCCGCAGCGCGGTACCGGTCGAACTGTCGGTGGACCCGGCCCTGGGTGCCCCCGAGGGCCGGTTGGACGCGGCGGTGGAGAACGCCGCCTACTTCGTGGTGGCCGAGACGCTGGCCAACGTGAACAAGCACAGCCGGGCCGGCGAGTGCTGGCTGACCGTCACCCGGGAGCCGAAGGCGCTGCGCATCGTCGTGATCGACGACGGGGTGGGCGGGGCGCACCTGGCCAAGGGGCACGGCCTGGCCGGCCTGGCCGACCGGGTGCACGCCACCGGCGGGCAACTCGACCTGACCAGCCCGGCCGGCGGGCCCACCGAGATCAGGGTCGAGCTGCCGTGCTAAACAGGCGCATGCGTGTGGTGATCGCGGACGACGCCGTGCTGCTCCGGGAGGGGCTGGTCCGGCTGCTCACCGAGCGGGGACACGACGTGCTCGCGGCGGTCGGCGACGGGCCGGCGCTGGTGGCGGCGATCGTCGAGCACCAGCCGGACATCTCGATCGTGGACGTGCGGATGCCGCCCTCGCACACCGACGAGGGGCTGCGGGCGGCCGTGGAGGCGCGCCGGCTGGTGCCGGGCAGCCCGGTCCTGGTGCTCTCCCAGTACGTCGAGGTCTCCTACGCCGACGACCTGCTCGCCACGGTCCGGCCGGCCCGCCCGGGCGGCTCCGGTGGCGGGGTCGGTTACCTGCTCAAGGACCGGGTGGCCGCCATCGCCGAGTTCCTCGACGCGCTGGACCGGGTGGCCGCCGGCGGCACGGTGCTGGACCCGGAGGTGGTGCAGCAACTGCTGGTCCGGCGCCGGCGGGACGACCCGCTGCGGGAGCTGACCCCGCGCGAGCGCGAGGTGCTGGGCCTGATGGCCGAGGGCCGCTCGAACACCGCGATCGCCCGCGCACTGGTGGTCAGCGACGGCGCGGTGGAAAAGCACGTCCGCAACATCTTCACCAAGCTCCAGTTGCCGCCCGACGAGGAGCAGCACCGGCGGGTCCTGGCCGTGCTCGCCTACCTGCGCGGCTGAGCGAGCGCCACCGCCTCCAGCAGGGTGTCCGCGACCGGCACGCCGTACCCGCGCAGCCGGTCGGCGTCGGTGAACCCGCCGGTGTAGAGCACGGCGCGGGCGCCGACCGCCGCGGCAGCGTCCGCGTCGTCGAGCGAGTCGCCGATCAGGACCGCGTCCGCGCCGGGCACCCCGAGCGCGGCCAGGTGGGCGGCCAGGTGCCCGGCCTTGTGATCGGCGCTGCCCCGACCGGTGCCGCCGTGCCCGTTGCCGCCCGGCTCGGCACCGGTGCGCAGCCCGTCCACCCGGCGGAACAGTTCAGTGAGGCCGTACCCGTCGACGGTGGGCACCAGGTCCGTGTGGAACCACATGGACAGCAGGGACTGCTCGCCGCCCCAGGCGCGGATGGCCGCCCTCGCGTCGTGCGCCAGGGCGCACTCCGAAAGCCGCGTCCGGTACTCGTCGTGGAACAGCTTGTCCAGGCGGGCGAACTCCTCGGCGTCCACCGGCCGGTCCAGCACCTCGGCGTAGTACTCGGCGATCGGCCGCCGGAACTGGCGGCGGTGCTCGTCGGGGGAGACCGCCCGGCCGTTGACGCTCGCGAAGGCGAGGTTGGTGCAGCGCACCACCGCGTCGAAGTCGTTGAGCAGGGTGCCGTTCCAGTCCCAGACCAGGTGCATCGGGCGATTCTACTGGCCGGCGCCGACGCCCAGGTCGCGCAGCAATCGGCCCTCCTCGACCCGCCAGTAGCCGTGCTCCCTGCCGTCCAGCAGCACCACCGGCACCCGGTCGCCGTACTCCCGCCGCAATTCGATGTCCGAGTCGACGTCCAGCTCCGCCCAGCGCTCGCCGCTCGCGGCGGCCACCCGGTCCATGGCGTCCTTCGCCACGTCGCACAGGTGGCAGCCGTCCCGGGTGATCAGCGTCAGCCGCCCCGCGCTCATGCGCCCTCCTCCAGACCCGGCAACCGGCTCTTGCGGACCTTGCCGATGGTCGAGTGTGGCAGTTCGGCGACGAACTCCAGCGAGGTGGGGCACTTGAACCGGGCCAGGTTGGCGGCGCAGTGCCCGAGCAGCCCGGCCACGTCGACGGTGGCGCCGGGCCGGCGCACCACGTACGCCCGGACCGTCTGGCCGGTGACCGGGTGCGGCGCGGCCACGACCGCGGCCTCGGCCACCGCCGGATGCGCCGCCAGGACCCGCTCGACCTCGTGCGGGTACACGTTGAAGCCGCTGACCAGGATCAGCTCGCCGATCCGGTCGACCAGGAACAGGTCGCCGTCCGCGCCGGCGTAGGCGATGTCGCCGGTGGCCCACCAGCCCTCGGCGTCCGGCCCGCCCCGCCCGTCGGGCCAGTACCCGGAGAACAGGTTCGCGCCGCGCACCACGATCTGGCCGGGGTCGGTGCCGGGCGTGCCGAGTTGCAGGTCCGGCTCGCCGGCGTCGTCCGGCTCCGGCTCCGCCCCGCCCGCGTCCGGCCAGATCACCTCGCCGGCCGGGCCGACCAGGCGGACCTGGACGCCGGGCAGCGGCCGGCCGATCGACTCCGGCTTGGGCGCCGGGCTGGCCAGCGTGGACGTGACGACCGGCGCCGTCTCGGTGAGCCCGTAGCCGACCAGGACCGGGTGCCCGGTGGCGACGGCGAAGCGGGTGGCCGCCGCGCCGTCCAGCGGGGCCGCGCCGCTGACCGCGAGCCGGACCGACGCCATCGCCGCACCGGCGCCCGCCAGCAGCCCCCAGGCGAGAAACATGGACGGGACCCCGAGGAGCGCCGTCAGCCGGTGCCGCTCGATCAGCTCCAGCGTCCCGGCCGGGTCGAAGCGCTCCACCAGCACGCCGCAGGCGCCGTGGTACACCACGGCACCGAGCCCGCAGTTCAGCCCGTACGCGTGGAACAGCGGCAGCGCCAGCAGGACCCGGTCGTCGCGGCCCAGCGGCGCGGGCGTCACCCGGGCAAGCTGCTCGTGGTTGGCGACCAGGGCCCGGTGCGACAGCATGGCGCCCTTCGGCTCGCCCTCGGTGCCGGACGTGTAGAGCAGCACCGCGAGATCCTCGCCGCCGCACCCGGGGGCTTCCACGGTGGCCGGGCGGGGCGCGGTCAGCGCCGCCAGGCCGTCGCCGCCGAGCGGGTGGACGTGCCGCAGCGCCGGCAGGTCGGCCCGGATGCCGGCGACCGCGGCGGCGACGTCCCGGGTGGACACCAGGACGGCGGCGCCCGAGTCGGCCAGCACGTGGCGCAGCTCGCGGGGGGTGTACTCCGGGTTGACCGGCACGGCGACCAGGCCGGCGCGCAGCGCGCCGAACAGGACGGCGGCGAACTCCGGCACGTTGGGCAGGGCGATCGCCACCCGCGCCGGGTAGCCCCGCTCGGCGGGCAGGTCGAGGGCGGACAGTCCGGCGGCGACGGCGTCCACCAGGGCGTCCAAGTCTCCCCAGGAGACGGTCCGGTCCGGGCAGATCAGCGCCGGGCGCCCCGGCCCGGACCGGGCGGCCGCGCGTACCAGGGCGGCGAGGTCGCGGGGTTCCTGCACGGTCGCCGAGTTTGGCACACCGGCCCACATTCATCGGGCGGAAACGATACCGAGATGAAATCGTGTCCTTAACTCGCGCATGAACGGGGAATGAGCCCCCCGGCTGGCGCGACGGCACGCCGATCCCGCGTGTCGCGGCGCCGGCAGTCCACATCGACCGGCCAACACGTCAGGTGACAGCGCACAACCTGTGCGACACAGTCCGTGCATCACGACAAACAATACTTCTCTCTGTAACGGACTCCACACATGTGGGTGAGGTTGGCCCTATGATCGTCCGGGTCGGCTCGCCTCATTGCCGCGAGTCGACACCCCTCACCCCGAGGAGGCCGCTGTGCCCGTGCAAGCACCGCACCCGCCCCTGCAGGGCGAGCGTCGGCAACCGGCGTCGCCCATCCGGTACCCGGACGGGCGCGCGGGACCGGCCCCGCAGCCGGATCACGCTGGTGCATTGCTGCGCGGGTATGCGGAGGAGGGGTAGTGACCGCGGCTTCATACGTCTACAGCAACTCCCAACTGGTCAGCCGCGAGGTGCTCGCGGCGCGCGAGGCCCTCGCCGGCGGGCTGGCCCTGCTGCGCGACGAACTGCGCGAGGTGGTCAGCCTCGCCGTCCGGGGCGACGGCGGCGTGGACCGGACCCGGACCCGCCCGCCCACCAACGAGGGCCCCAGCCGGCACACCCCCGGCGGCAACGCCAAGCCGCTCGGTGGCCGGGTCGCGTCCCCGCCCCGGCCGCCGATGCCGACGCAGCCCGGCCGGGCGCAGGGCGCCGAGGACGACACCGTCGTCATCCTCCGGCCCCCGGTCAGCGCGGACGACACCGCGACCCAGCAACTGCCCAAGCAGCCGCCGGCGCCGTCCGGCGAGCCGCGGTACCCCAGCCGGCCAGACCCGTCCGACGCCGCCGCCGAGGTGTGGGCGTTGGTGGAGCGGGCGCAGGCGGGCGAGGCCGAGGCGTTCGGGCTGATCTACGACCGGTATGTGGACACCGTGTTCCGGTTCGTCTACTTCCGGGTCGGCAACCGGCAACTGGCCGAGGACCTGACGTCCGACACCTTCCTGCGCGCGCTGAAGCGGATCGGCAGCTTCACCTGGCAGGGGCGGGACCTGGGCGCCTGGCTGGTCACGATCGCCCGGAACCTGGTCGCCGACCACTTCAAGTCCGGCCGGTACCGGCTGGAGGTCACCACCGGGGACGTGCTGGACGCCGACCGGGAGGACCGGGGCCCCGAGGGCAGCCCGGAGGCGGCCGTCGTCGACCACATCACCAACGTCGCCCTGCTGACCGCGGTCAAGCAGCTCAACCCGGAGCAGCAGGAGTGCATCGTGCTGCGGTTCCTGCAGGGCTTCTCGGTGGCCGAGACCGCGCAGGCGATGGGGAAGAACGAGGGCGCGATCAAGGCGCTCCAGTACCGGGCGGTCCGGGCGCTGGCCCGGCTGCTGCCGGAGGGGTTCAAGCCGGGCCCGGGGGCAGCGTGACCGCCTTCACTCTTCGTAGCCGTGTGCCGGGGGGACCCGTAACCCGGCGTCCCCACCGGGCGTTTGTCCGGGTGCGACCAACGGTCGCCGACCCGAGGGTCGTGACCAGCGAAGGGGGGTGCCCACGGTGACTACTGCGACGTTTTTCCGCTGGCGCGCCGAGCGCTTCGCGCAACTGCTCGACGAGGCCAACGGCGGGCGCCGTCACCACACCCGCTCCCGGATCGATACGGAAGTCGGCCAGCTCGTCACCCTGAGTCACCGGACCGCCGCGCTGCGCCCATCCGTCGACACCGAGATCGACCCGGATTTCAAGGCCGGCCTGCGGGCCATGCTGCTGGCCACCGCGGAGCGTGACGGCATCGGCGTGACCGCCGTGGCCGCCGAGCCCGAGCCGGCCACCAAGGCCGCCAGCGTCTCCGCCCTGGCCCGGTTCGGCCCCCGGGCCGGTCAGCGGACCGTCGAGGGCGGCGGGCTGTCCGTGCGCGGGCGGCGACTGCGGACCCGGGGGGCGATCCTCGCCGGCGTCGCGGTCGGCGCCATCGCCGTCTCCGGCATCTCCACCGCCAGCGAGGACGCCCAGCCCGGCGACGCCCTGTACGGGGTCAAGCGGAGCACCGAGCGGGCCCAGCTCGCGCTGGCCAGCTCCGACGTCAACCGCGGCCAACTCCACCTGGACTTCGCCCGCACCCGGCTGACCGAGGCCAGCGCGGCGAACACCGCCGGCGCCACGCTGCCCACCCTGCTCGCCGACATGGACTCGGACACCCGCTCCGGGGTGAAGCTGCTCACCACGGCCGCCGCCTCCCGGCGGGACGACGGGCCGCTGCGGTCCCTCGACGCGTTCCTCACCGGCCAGCAGGCCGGCGTGGCGAAGCTCGTCACCCGCGCCGACGGCGAGGATCGCCAGCGGGCGATCGAGTCCCGCACCCTGCTGGAGGACGTCCGGGTCCGGGTCGACGCGCTGCGCCGCACGCTGGCCTGCGGGGCCAGCCCCGACGCCAACACCGACTCGCTCGGCCCGCTGCCACGCACCTGCGGCGTCGTCGCTTCGGACCGGGACAGCTCCCCCACCAACGCCCCGGGTCGGCAGGGCGTACAGCCGCCCGCCGAGGAGTCCCGCGGGGGCACCCAGCCCGAGCGGACGTCCGCCCCGGGCACACCCACCCAGGGCAGCGCCTCGCCGACCGTCGGTGCCACCGCCACCGAATCCCCGGTGGAGCCCAGCGAGTCACCCACCGGATCCAGCGGCGGGGGGCTGCTCGACCAGGTCGGCCGCATCCTGGGCGACCTGCTCGGCGGCGGCTGAGGTACGCGAGTACTCGGGGCCCGGCGACGCGCCGGGCCCCTCGCGCGTGGGGGAGTCGATCTTCGGCGGCGCTCGTCCGACACGGATACGCTTCGTCAGACGGGGGCGCCGCCGGGGCGGTGCCGGAGAGAGGAGGTTCGGCGTGGCCCTTAGCCGCAGGCAGCCGGCGGGGCGGTCGCTGACCGTCCAGACCGACGCCGAGGGGCACACCGCCGGCTGGGCCACCACCGAGGCGGCCCGCGACTTCGAGGCCGCCCTGAAGCTCCCGCCGGACACCTCGACCGCCGCGTTCTTCGATGTCGACAACACCATGATGCAGGGCGCGTCGATCTACTGGCTGGCCCGCGGCCTGGCCGCCCGCAACTACTTCACCACCGGTGACCTGCTCCGCTTCGGCTGGCAGCAGCTGCGGTTCCGGGTGGTCGCCGCCGAGCACTCCGGCCACATGACCAGCGCCCGGGAGGCGGCGCTCGCCTTCGTCGAGGGCTGGCAGGTGGCCGACCTGGAACGGCTCAGCGAGGAGATCTTCGACGAGCTGATGGCCGAGCGCATCTGGTCCGGCACCCGCGCCCTCGCCCAGCTCCACCTGGACGCCGGCCAGCGGGTCTGGCTGGTCACCGCCGCCCCGGTCGAACTCGGCCGGGTGATCGCCCAGCGCCTCGACCTGACCGGTGCGCTCGGCACCGTCGCCGAGGTCCGCGACGGCGTCTACACCGGCCGTCTGGCCGGCGACCTCATGCACGGCCCCGCCAAGGCCGACGCGATCCGCCAGCTCGCCGTCGCCGAGGGCCTGGACCTCGCCCGCTGCACCGCGTACAGCGACTCCAGCAACGACCTGCCCATGCTCTCCGCCGTCGGGCACGCCGTCGCCGTGAACCCGGACGCCGGCCTGCGCCGCGAGGCGCGCGAGCGGGGGTGGGAGGTCCGCGACTTCCGCACCGGCCGCAAGGCCGCCAAGGTCGCCGCCCCGACCGCCCTGGCCGCCGGCGCCCTCACCGGCGCCGTCCTCGCCGGCCTCGCCCTGCGCCGCCGCCGCACCCCACCGGCCTGACCTACCTGGCCAGCCCGACCTACTTGGCGAACGGGTCCGGGCGGCGCTCCAGGAGCCGGTGCAGGGTCTGCTGGATGGTCTCCCGGACCTGGTCGGCCAGGTTGAAGACGACCAGCGGGTCGTCGGCCGAGTCGACCAGGTCGGCGGTGCGGATGGGCTCGCCGAACTCGATCAGCCACTTGCTCGGCAGCGGGATCAGCCCGAGCGGGCCGAGCGCGGGGAACGTCGGGGTGACCGGGAAGTACGGGGCGCCGAGCAGGCGGGCCAGCGGCTTGATGTCGGCCAGCATCGGGTAGATCTCCTCGGCGCCGACGATGGCGGCCGGAATGATCGGCGTGCCGGTGCGCAGGGCCGCCGAGACGAAGCCGCCCCGGCCGAAGCGCTGGAGCTTGTACCGCTGGGAGAAGTGCTTCCCGACGCCCTTGAAGCCCTCGGGGAACACGCCGACCAGTTCGCCGCCGCACATCAGCCGCTCGGCGTCCGGGTTGCAGGCGACGGTGCCGCCGGACTTGCGGGCCAGTTCGGAGACGAACGGCATCCGGAACACCAGGTCCGCGCCGAGCAGCCGCAGGTGCCGCCCCGGGTCCGTGTGCTCGTGCACGGCGACCGAGAGCATCAGCGCGTCCAGGGCGAGGGTGCCGCTGTGGTTGCCCACGATCAGCGCGGGGCCCCCGGCGGGCAGGTGCGCGGCGCCGGTGACCTCGGTACGGAACCAGCCGTGGAAGATCCGGCTCAGCGCCGGCTGGAACACCCGCTCGGTCAGTTCCCGGTCGAAGCCGAACTCGTCGACCTCGTACTGGCCGGACAGGCGCTGGCGCAGGAACGCCAGGCCGGCGGCGACCCGCCGGTCCCACGCGTCGCCGGGGCGGTCCGGCACGGCGGGCTCGGCGGGCGGCGGCACCGGGTGGCCGTTGCGGCGCGCCGGGCGCTCCAGGTCGCCGGCGTCCTCCGGCGGCGGCACCGCGAACCCGCCGGCGCTCATGAGCCCTCCCGCCCCGCGCGGACCTGGCCCGGGTGCTCCCGCGCCGCCCCGCGGACCTGGCGGGCGCGCTCCCGCGCCGACTCGCGGTCCTGGCCGGCGTGCTCCCGCACCGCCTCGCGGACCTGGCGGATGCCGGCCAGGACCGCCTGCTCGGCGCGGGCCAGCCGCTCGGTGTCCAGCACCCGGGTTGCCTCGCCCTGGCCGCGGATGAACTCGTCGAACGCCTCGGCCGTGGTCCGCGGGGTGAAGCCGAACTCGGTGACCAGGCGGGTGGTGTCCACCACTCGGCCGTGCACGAACAGGTCCAACTGGTCGAGGCCGAAGCTGCGCAGGCCGACGTTCGCCCCGAGCGCGGCGGTGGCGGACAGGCCCGGCTCGATCACCGGCATCGCCAGCCGGCCGGCCCGGCGGATCGCCTGGGAGAGGGTGAGCACGCCGGCCCCGGCGACGTTGAAGGTGCCCGGGTGCTCCTCGATGACCGCCCGGTGCAGCACCTCAAGGGCGTCGTCGCTGTGCACGAACTGCAGCCTCGGGTCCCGGCCGAGGACGGTGGGCACCACCGGCCGGGAGAAGTACCGGCTCAGCGTGGTGTCGGCCCGGGGGCCGATCAGCGGCGCGAAGCGCAGCACGGTGGCGGTCACGTCCGGCCGGCGGCGCCGGAAGCCGCGCAGGTACCCCTCGATGTCCAGGATGTCCCGGGCGAAGCCGCCGCGGGGAAGCTCGCGCGGCTCGGTCTCCTCGGTGAACACCGCCGGGTCGCGGAACGACGCGCCGTACGCGGCCGTGGACGAGCGCAGCACCAGCTTGCGCAGCCGGGCCGCCTGCTGGCAGGCGGCGAGCACCTGCATGGTGCCGATGACGTTCAGTTCCTTCTGCACCGCCCGGCCGCCGGCCCCGGGGTCGGCCTGGGCCGCGACCGCCAGGTGCACGACCGCCTCCGCGCCCAGGTCGGCGAGCACGGACGTGCCGCTGCCCGGGTCGACCCGGATCACATCGACGTCCCCGAGCAGGGCCGCCAGGTCGGGCGGGGGCGCGGCGGCGTCCAGACCGATCACCCGGGCCACCCGGGGATCGACGGCGAGCCGGGCGGCGACGTGGGCGCCGATGAACCGGCTCACACCGGTGACAACGACGACCCGCGGCACGCCACCCGGCGCACCGCGCGCGGCGCTACCGGAGCCGGCGGGCACGAGACGCCCTCTTTCGATTCGCGGTGTACCGCCCGGGCCGATCGACCCGGGCGGCCGGATCACTTGCCGAGGCGGCGACGCTGGACGCGGGTCTTGCGCAGCAGCTTGCGGTGCTTCTTCTTCGCCATACGCTTGCGGCGCTTCTTGACCACGGAGCCCATACGGCAGCCCTCTCGATTGCTACGTGTCCCGGGCGCGCGGCGGCGGGCCCGATCATGAACGGCGGTTCGCGACCTGCTCACGCGCGTGAGGCGCGCGGGTCGCGGTCGCCGTCCAGGGTAACCGCCCGGCCCGGTCGAGCGGAAACCGAGGTGCTCGGGAGGGTCAGCCGGCTCGCCGGGGTCGGCTCACCGGCGCGTCATGCGGACGTGCCGTCACGGTCACGCGGATTCGGGAAACGCCTGCCGCAGATACGTGTGTACCGCGTGCTCCGGCACCCGGAAGGACCGTCCTACCCGTACGGCCGTGAGCTCACCGGAGTGGACGAGCCGGTAGACGGTCATCTTCGACACCCGCATCAGCGTCGCCACCTCGCCGACGGTGAGGAACCTGACCTCACCGAGCCGGGTGTCCCCGGGTGTTCCGGTCATGGTTGCACCAACCCATTCTGCTGTTGCGCGTGCGGACCGGGTTCGCGGCGTTCTAAGCCGCGCGAACGCGCGTGTGTGTTGCCAGTACCGTAGCGGGACGACTGAGCGCGCCGGGGGGCGTTTACCACACTTGACCCCAAAAGGGGGTGCAGCAGACGGGGCGTGTCGGGGCGGTAGGCCGGTCATTCGCTGCGCAGCGCGACCACCGGGTCGAGCCGGCCGGCGCGCTGGGCGGGTACCACCCCGAAGACGATGCCGACGGCGGCCGAAACGCCGAAGGCCAGGGCCAGGGACCACCAGGTGATCGCCGCCGGGATCGGCGAGAGGGCCTGGACGACCAGGGCGGTGCCCACCCCCAGCGCCATCCCGGCCGCCCCGCCGATCGAGGTCAGCAGCACCGCCTCAAGCAGAAACTGCACCCCGATGTCGCGCGGCCGGGCGCCGACCGCCTTGCGCAGGCCGATCTCGCGGGTCCGCTCGCGGACCGAGACCAGCATGATGTTGGAGACGCCGACGCCGCCGACCAGCAGCGAGATGCCCGCGATGGCGGCCAGCACCCCGGTCAGCACGCCGAGGATGTCACCGAGCACGCCGAGGATCTGCTCCTGGGTGACCGCGCTGAACTCGGTCTCCGGGTGCCGGTCCCGCAGCGTGGCGACGACCTGGTCACCCAGTTGGTTGATGCGTTCCCGGTCCGGCGCCTTGATCGCGATGCCGTCGATGCGGGTGGTGCCGAACAGCCGGTGCGCGGTGGTGACCGGGATGTGCACCTCGCCGTCCCGGTCCACGCCCAGGCTCTGCCCCAGTGGGGCGAACACACCGATCACCCGGAACCGGACGCCGGCGATGGTGACCTGCTGGCCGATCGGGTCCCGGTCGCCGAACACCGCGCGGGCGACACCGGCGCCGAGCACGGCGACCCGGCGGCCGGTGTCCACATCCGACCGGGTCAGGTAAGAGCCGCGGCCGAGCGAGCGGACGAACACCGCCGGGGTGGTCTCCAGCACCCCCTGCACGGTGGCGAAGCGCTCCCGGTTGCCGGCCCGGACCAGTTCGCCGCTCGCGACCGTGACCGCCACCCGGCTGCGGTCCCCGACCACCCGCGAGACGGCGTCCACGTCGGCGAGCGAGAGGCGGGAGACCGACGGCGCCGACCCGAGGGTCACCTGGCCGGGCACCACGATCAGCAGGTTCGAGCCGAGCCCCTCGACCTGGCTCTCCACCTTCCGCTTGGTCCCGGTGCCGATCGCCACCAGGACCACGACCGCCGCCACGCCGATCACCACGCCGAGCATGGTGAGCAGGCTGCGCAGCCGGTTCGCCCGCAGCGCGTCCAGCGCGACCCGCCACGCCTCGGCCAGCCTCATACGATCACGCCGTCCCGCAGGACGATCTGGCGGCGGGCCCGGGCGGCCACCTCCCGGTCGTGCGTGACCAGCACGACCGCCACCCCCGAGTCGGCGTTCAGCGCCTCCAGCAGCGCCAGCACCGACTGGCCGGTGGCCGAGTCCAGGTTGCCGGTCGGCTCGTCCGCGAGCAGCACCGCCGGGTCGGTGACCAGCGCGCGGGCGATCGCCACCCGCTGCTGCTCGCCACCGGACAGCTGGTTCGGGCGGTGTCCCAGCCGGTGGCCGAGCCCGACCCGCTCCAGCATCGCCGCCGCCCGGGCGCGGCGCTGCCGGGCACCCAGCCCCCGGTACACCAGCGGCAGCGCCACGTTGTCCACCGCCGAGGTGCGCGGGAGCAGGTGGAACGCCTGGAAGACGAAGCCGATGGTCTCGTTGCGCAGCCGGGCCAGGTCGGCCGGGTCCAGCCGGGAGACGTCCCGGCCACCGATCACCAGTCGGCCGCTGGTCGGCCGGTCCAGGCCGCCGAGCAGGTGCATCAGCGTGGACTTGCCGGAGCCGGACGGCCCGACCAGGGCCACGTAGTCGCCTTCCGGAACGGTCAGCGACACCCCGCGCAGGGCGGGAACGCGCACCCCGTCAAGCTCGTAGGTGCGGGTGACGCCGGTCGCCTCGATCGCCGCCGTCATGACAGGGACTGGCCGTCGCGCACCTGGTCGGCGCCGCGCACCACGACCCGCTCGCCGGCGCCCAGCCCGGCGAGGATCTGGACCACGTCCTGCCCCTGCACGCCCACCGTGACGGGCACCCGGGTCGCCCGGCCGTCCCGGACCGCCCACACCGCGTCGCCGCCGTCCGCGCTGAACACCGCCGCGGCCGGCACGGTCACCGCGTCCGCCGCCTCGCGCACCCGCAGGTGCGCCACCGCGCTCATGCCGGGCCGGGGCGTCGGCGCGGCCCGGCCGTCCGGGTACTTTCCGGGGCCCAGGGTCAGCCGCACCTTGTACGCCACACCGCCCCGGCTGGACTGGGTGGGCAGGACGTCCACCGCGCGCACCCGGGTCTCGTACGTGGCCCCGGTGGCCGCGTCCAGTTCCACCGTCCCGGTGGCGCCGGGCGTGACCAGGAGCACGTCGGTCTCGTCCACCTCGGCGAGCAGACCCAGCTCCCGGGTGTCCACGATGGTCAGTACCGCCGTGCCGGCGCCGACCTGGCCGCCCACCGGCACCGCGCCGTCCACGCCCGGCAGGGGCGCGCCGCCGCTCGCCCCGCCGGCCGCGGCCGGGGCCGGACCGGGGACCGCGCCGCCAGCGCCGGCCGCGTTCAGCAGGTCGGAGAGCGAGGTCTGCGCGCCGCCGGTCACCCCGCCGAGCTGGACGACGCCCGCGATCGGCGCGCGCAGCGTCAGCGCGTCCACCGTGGACTTCGCCAGGTCGTACGCCTGCTGCGCCTGCATCCGCTGGGCGGCGCCGAGCGCGCCCACCGCCGACGAGAGGCCCGCGACCCCGCGCTGCACCGCCCGGATCGCCTCGTCGGCCGCCCTGGCCGCGGCGTCGTACTGCCGCTCGGCGACCGTCACCTGCTTCAGCAGCGCCTCCCGAGTGGCCGGGTCGGCGATGCGGCCCGCCGCCGCGCGCGCCGCCTCGAACGCCTCCTGCGCCGCCCGGTCGGTGCGGCGGCTCGCGCCGGTCAGGTTCACGCCGCCGACGCCACCGGACGCCCGCTTCGCCGCCGCCAACGCCTTGCTTGCCTGCGCCAGCCGCTCCCGGGCCGGCGGCGAGTCGATCACCGCGACGATCTGGCCGGCGCGGACCCGGTCCCCGGGGCCGACCGGGAGCGAGCGCAGCGTCCCCTCGGCCGGTGCGGTCAGCGTCGCCGCCGCCCGCGCGGTCACCGAGGCCGGCGCGTCCACGATCTCCGCGACCGCGCCGCGCTGCACCGCGCCGACCGAGACGCCCGACGGCTGGTCGCCACACGACGCCGCGGTGGTCCCGAGGGCGAGCAGGCAGACGGCGAACAGCGTGAAGGTCCGCGCGCCGCGCGGCCGGGAGGTGGGGCGCACGGGGTCATGCTATGCCCGCACCCGGCGCGCGCACCGTCCCCACCGGCACGCCCGCTACCCGATACCGCCGCGTCAGGCGGCGACGCGCTTGACGTAGTCGACGCAGTCGGCGCTCACCGTGGACCAGGGCGCACCGAACGCCGCACGGGACGCCGCGTCCGCCGGCTTGTCCTCGTGGATCACCAGGCGGAAGAACTCCAGCAGCTTCTCCCGCCCGTACCGGTCGCCTAGCCGGCGGCTGGCCAGGTACCCGATGCCGTAGAACGCGGCGACCTGCGACTCGGGGGTGTTCGCCGTTGGCTCGACGCGGTCCAGCTTGCCGTCCCAGCCCTTGTCCCGCAGGTACCGGTGCACCGCCTCCAGGTCCGGGTACTTGGTGACCGGCCGGCCCTCCTCCATCGCGTACTCGGCGATCCCCTCCACCAGCCAGAAGTAGCCCGACGTGCCGGTGGCGCCGCCGCTGAGGGTGGCCACGTGGGTCAACTCGTGGCGCAGCACGTCGTCCACGAAGTCGTTGTCGATGTCGTCCAGCCGGACCGCCACGTCCAGGGTCTGCGGGCCGGAGGGCAGCGCGTAGCCGATGGACCACTTCGGCACGTCGCCCCCGTACCAGCTCTCGACCTCCCGGGAGGTGCCGAAGAAGATCACGTACCGGTCGGGGCGCTTGCCGATGACGAACCGGTCGGCGACCGCGGCGGCCTGCTCCGCCACCGCCTGGAGCTTCGGCAGCCGCCCGGCGAACGAGCGGCTCGCGGCGATCAGCGTCCGTTGGCCGCTGCGGGCGCTCAGCGCGGACATCTCCCACGGGCGGGGACCGTTGGACGCCCGGCCGGAGTCGTCCAGGGCGGTCATCAGGGCCCGGTCGCCGGCGGTCGACCAGCGGGTGGTCACCTGGATGCGCTGCGGGGAGCAGCCGGGCGCGACGAAGCAGAGGGAGACGTTGACGTCCGCCTCCCAGCGGGAGCGCGCGTCGTCGAGGGCGTGCAGCGAGTCCACGCTCTGGGTGAACGAGGCCACCTTCAGGGCGCGCAGCGACCCGTACCGCAGGCGCAGTTCGTCCCGCAGCTTGGTGGCGGTGGGCTCGGCGACGCCGAGGTAGGCGGCCTCGTCGCCCTTGATCAGGGCCTCGGACTGGGCGGTGAGCCGGTCGGTGATGACGCCCTCGACGCCGCCGCCCCGCGCGCCGCCGCCCCCGGGGCCGGTGCCGGTGGCGCCGGCCCGGGTCGCGGCCACCCTCACCAGCACCGCCAGCGGGGTCGTGCAGATCAGCAGCGCGGCGACCACGGACAGCACGATGGGCAGCGTCCGGCGCCGCCGGGCGGGCGCCGGAGCCGGCCAGCCCCCCGGATACGCGGCTCCCGGATACGCGGACCCGGGGTACGCGGCCCCGGGGTATTGGGCCCCGGGGTACGGGTTGCCTGGATACGGCGCCGGCGGCGGGGGCCAGGTGGGCGCCCCGGGTGGCGCATAGCCTGGCCACTGCTCCCCCGGCGGCTGGTACTGCGCAGGCGGGCGGTACCCGCCCGCCGCGTGCGGGGCACCCAGCGCATGCGGGGCACCCAGCGCATGCGGGGCACCCAGCGCATGCGGGGTGTCGTAGTAGGGGCGGGACGGGGCGTCCACGGGCGCGGGTTGCGAGGGGCCCGACGGTAGATCGGACGGATCATGCCCCGGCTGGTCAGACTCCCCGTACGCCACGAACCGGGACAGTAAGGCCCGGACGGCCGGCGCGCGATCCGCCGTTCAGCCGACCCCGACGGTTGGCCCTACTCGCGCGGCTGGGGGCCCTACTTGCGCGACCCGAGGGCGCGGGCGAAGAACGCCACGTTCGCGGGACGCTCGGCCAGCCGGCGCATCAGGTACCCGTACCACTCGGTGCCGTACGGCACGTAGACCCGCATCTGGTACCCGTCGCCGGCGAGCCGCCGCTGCTCGTCCGGGCGCACCCCGTACAGCATCTGGAACTCGAACTCGTTCGGCGCCCGGTCGAACCAGCGGGCCCGGTCCTCGGCGATCGCGATCAGCCGCGGATCATGCGTGGCGATCATCGGATAGCCCTCGCCGGACATCAGGATGTTCATGCACCGCACGTAGGACTTGTCGACGTCCAACGCCGACTGGTACGCCACCGACTCCGGCTCGTCGTACGCGCCCTTGCACAGCCGGACCCGCGAGCCCGCCGTCGCCAGCTCCCGGCAGTCCGCCTCGGTGCGGCGCAGGTACGCCTGGAGCACCGCGCCCGTGTCCGGATGGTCCTTGCGCAGGTCGGCGAGGATCTCCAGGGTGGAGTCGGTGGTGGTGTGGTCCTCCATGTCCAGCGTGACCGTGGTGCCGGCCGCGGCGGCCGCGACGCAGATGGCGCGGGCGTGCTCGACGGCCAGCCGCACGTCGATCTTCTGGCCGAGCGCCGAGAGCTTCGCGCTGACCTCCGCGCAGCGGCCGAGCCCGGCCCCCTCCAGCGCGCCGAGCAGCCGAACGTACTCGTCGCGGGTGGCCTGCGCCTGCTCGGCGGTGAGCGTGTCCTCCCCCAGGTGGTCGAGGGTGACCTCGAGGCCGTCGGAGACAAGCTGGCGGGTCACGCGCAGCGCGTCGTCCGTGGCCGTGCCGGCGACGAACCGGCGGACGACCGACCGGCTGACCGGGGTCGTCTCAACGAGCCGCGCCAACCGGGCTGACCGGGACGCGGCGAGGATCACCGAACGCAGCATGCCGCGAGCGTAACGCCGCGCCCGGGCGGTCGCGCCGGGGGCGCCGGAAGAGAAGATCCACTCACGCCTACGGTTGGTCGCGGTCGGATTACCCGCCGGTGCCCCGCCCCGCCCCGGGTCGTCTACCGTTGTCGGGTGGACTTCGATGCCTACGCACGGACCGCGGTGCAGGTCGTCAACGCGCCGCTGGCCAGCCTGGCCGACCTGCGGGTGCTGCTGGAGGCGGAGAGCACCTGGATGCACGACGAGGTGACCGACCGGGACGTCACCCTGTTCCGGCGGGCCCAGAAGCGGCTGCGGGACGTCTTCGAACTGGGCACCTCCGGGCGCGACGCCGAGGCGGTCATCGAGCTGAACGCGCTGCTGGAGGCGTTCCCGGTGCAGCCGCGGATCTCCGGCCACGACGCCAGCGACTGGCACATGCACGTCACCAGCCGCGGCTCCTCGGTCAGCGCCGAGTACCTGGCCGGCGCGGTCTGGGGGCTGTCGGTGTGGCTGTGCTCGTACGGCAGCGCCCGGTTCGGCATCTGCGCCGACGACCGCTGCGGCAACGTCTACCTGGACACCTCGTCCAACAACTGCCGGCGGTTCTGCTCCGAGCGGTGCGCCACCCGCTCCCACGTGGCCGCGCACCGGGCCCGCAAGCGGGCCGCTGACGCGCTCACCCCGGCCAGCGCCTAGACGTTCGCCCCGGTCGGCGCCTTCAGGTACCGGCGGGCGAACGCCAGCGCCTCGGCGAGGTCCGCCTCGCGCACGTCGCGGCTCTTGGCGCCCCGGGTCGCCACCTCGACCGCGACCGAGCCGGTGAAGCCGCGCCCGGCCAGCGAGGAGAGCAGTTCCACGCACGGCTGACTGCCCCGCCCGGGCACCAGGTGCTCGTCGCGCCCCTCGCCGGTGCCGTCACCGAGGTGCACGTGGGCCAGCTTGTCACCCATCGCCGCCGCCATCGCCAGGGAGTCGCCCCGGGCGGCGGCGCAGTGGGACAGGTCCAGCGTGTAGGCGTCGTACCCGGCGCGGGTCGGGTCCCAGCCCGGGGCGTAGGGCACGAACTCCCGGCCGGCCATCCGCACCGGGTACATGTTCTCGATCGCGAACGACACCGACGGGTACCGGCTGCGCAGCCGGCGCAGGCCCGCCTCGAAGGTGCGGGCGTACTCCCGCTGCCAGGTGAACGGTGGGTGCACCACCACGGTGGGCGCCGCCAGGGCGGTGGCCAGCTCGGCGGAGCGGCGCAGCCGCTCCCACGGGTCGGCGCTCCACACCCGCTGCGTGACCAGCAGGCAGGGCGCGTGCACCGAACGCACCGGCAGGCCGTAGTGCTCCGCCAGCCCGCGCAGGGCGCCGAAATCCTGGCTGACCGCGTCCGTCCAGACCATCACCTCCAGGCCGTCGTAGCCGAGGCTGGCCGCCATCTGAAACGCGGCGGCCGTCGGCTCCGGGAACACCGAGGAGCTGGACAGGAGTACGGGAACGCCGGTTGTCACGGTTGCCAGCGTAACGCCAGTGCGCCGGCAACCCCGCCGCGCCGAGGGGGCCAAACGGGTCAAACCGGGACGGCTTCCAGCTGGTCCAGGCGGCGCAGGATCACCCCCTCGCGCAGCGCCCAGGGGCACAGTTCGACCTCCTCCACACCCAGCCGGCGCATCGCTACCTCGGCCACCACCGCGCCGGCCAGCACCTGGTGCGCCCGCGCCGCGCTGACCCCCTCCAACTCGGCCAACGCCGCCGGCGGGATCAGCCGGATGAACCCGAGCACCTGGCGCAGCCCGGTGAGGGTCAGCCGCCGCGGCGCCCACAGCCCCGCGCCCGACGGGGCCGCGCCCGCCAGCCGGGCCAGCGTGCGGAACGTCTTCGAGGTGACCACGGGCCGGTCCCACCCGGCGCCGCGCAACTTCTCCACCGCGCCCGCCAGCCGGGACTCCACGTACTCGCGCAACTCGTCCACCGCGTACGCGGCCGGCGGCGCCGTCGCGTCCACGTCCACCCCCAGGAACCGGCGGGTCAGCCGGCCCGCGCCCAGCGGCAGCGACAGCGCCAGGTCCGGCTGCTCGTCGACGCCGGCCGCCAGTTCCAGCGAGCCGCCGCCGATGTCCACCACCAGCAGCCGCCCGGCCGACCAGCCGAACCAGCGGCGCACCGCGAGGAACGTCGTCCGCGCCTCGTCCTCGCCGGAGAGCACCCGCAGGTCCACGCCCGTCTCCTCGCGGACCCGGACGAGCACCCGCGACGCGTTCGTCGCGTCCCGGACCGCCGACGTGGCGAACGCCAGCAGGTCCTCGGTCTCCAGCCGCACCGCGGCCGCCCGGCCGTCGGCGACCGCCCCGACCAGGGCGTCCGCGCCGGCCGGGGTCAGCGCGCCGTCCGGGCCGATCTGCTCGGCCAGCCGCGGCGCCGCCTTCTCCGAGTGCGCCGGCCACGGGTGGGCGCCGCGGTGCGCGTCCACCACCAGCAGGTGCACCGTGTTCGAGCCGACGTCCAGCACGCCCAGTCGCATGCCGTCGACCTTAAGGTCTGGCCCCCGGCCCGCCCGGTGCCGGCTCCGCGTGCGGCGATCGGTACCGACACGGTGTCCGCGCCGGCCGGAAACGGGGTCCGGCGCGGTTCACGGCGTACGCTGACCGGGTGGCAAGCGGTAACAAGCTGCGCGTACTGGTCGACGTTCCGGACGATCCACGGTCGCGCGAGGTCGATCTGGACTTCCCCCGGGAGTGGATCGAGTTTCCCGACCCGGACGACGCGGAGCACGTCATCCGCGCCGACCTGACCTGGCTGCTGTCCCGCTGGACGTGTGTCTTCGGCCGCGGCTGCCACGGCATCATCGCCGGCCGGGCGGCCGACGGCTGCTGCTCGCACGGCGCCTTCTTCACCGACGCGGACGACGAGAACCGGGTCCGCGCCGCCGCGAAGCGGCTCACCCCCGAGACCTGGCAGCACCACCGGCGCGGCTTCAAGCAGTACACCGAGATGGACACCATCGACGGCAAGAGCCCGGCCCGGCGCACCGCCACCCAGCGTCCCGACGGCCCGTGCGTGTTCCTCAACGACGCCGACTTCCCCGGTGGCGGCGGCTGCGCCCTGCACGCCCAGGCGCTCCGCGACGGCGTACACCCGTTGGAGTACAAGCCGGACGTCTGCTGGCAGCTGCCCATCCGCCGGGAGCAGGACTGGGTGAAGCGCCCGGACGGCACCAAGGTTCTCGTCTCCACCGTCACCGAGTTCGACCGCCGCGGCTGGGGCGCCGGCGGCCACGACCTCGACTGGTGGTGCACCTCCTCCCCGGAGGCGCACGTGGGCCGCGAACCCATGTACGTCTCGTACGGCCCGGAGCTGGCCGCCCTCATCGGCCAGGCGGCATACGACCGGCTCGCCGAGCTGTGCGCGGCCCGGGCGCGCGGCCCCCAGGTGGCTCCCCATCCGGCCACCCCGGCCCGGCGCACGCCCAGCCCCCGAACCAAGCGCACCTCATAGCGGCGCTCCCGCTGGTTCCCCCGCTTGCATGGGCTTGGCGCCCCGCGTCCCGCGATTCATCTCGCCAATGAACCTGGCTATCCTACGGTGACGGCTGAGTGGGAACGTATCCATCAGGACAAGTCCATGATCGTCAGGCTCGGAAAGGGCACGACTGAGAGCATGGCAACGACCGCGAACACCCCGGGACAGCACGGCCAGAGCCATGTGACCCTGCAGAGCATCGCCGAACAGGCGAATGTCCACGTGTCGACGGTATCGCGGGCATTGGACCCGAATCCCACCCGCCCGGTCAGCGCCGAAACGGTGGAGAAGGTGCGGGCGATCGCCCGGAAACTGGGCTACGACCCCAATCCCTGGGCCCGGAGCCTGCGGACGAACCGAACGAGAACGCTCGGCCTGGTGATCCCGCGCCTCGTGGACAACGTGTTGACCGTCATATTCGAAGCGGCCGAGTCCACGGCGCTCCGCCTGGGGTACCAGGCGATCACGGTGAGCACCGGGGACGATCCGGCCCGGACAAGGAACGGCCTGCGCGTACTCAGGGAACGCCGCGTCGACGGCCTCATCGTGGCGACCGCGCACCTGAACGACCCGACCATCGACGACCTCACCGAGCGCAACATGGCGTTCGTGCTGCTGAACCGGGGCAACGGTACCCATCCGTGCTACCGGGCCGACGATGAGCTGGGGGCCTACCTGGCCACCCGTCACCTGCTGGAGCGCGGGCACCACCGCATCGCGCACGTCGCCGGAATCCGGGGAACCTCCACGGCCGCGGACCGTCGTGCCGGTTACCTGCGGGCGCTGAACAGTGCCGGCATCGCGGAGGACGGGAGCCTGATCCTCGATTCCGAGCTGGGGATCGACAGCGGCATCGAATCGGGGCGGGCGTTGCTGACCCGCGCCGGCGCTCCTACCGCGATCTTCGCCGCCAACGACTACATCGCGATCGGGCTGATGGCGGCGGCCCGCGATCTCGGCCTGCGCGTACCCGAGGATGTCGCCATCGTCGGGTACAACGACACCCGCATCGGTGAGGCCCTGTGGGTACCCCTGACGAGCGTCTCCATTCCGCTGACGGCCATGGGCACCCGCGCCGTGGAGTCGCTGATCGACCTGATCGAGGGCCGCCCCATCGAGTCGGAGGTCTTCACCCCCCAACTGCGCGTCCGGGCCTCCAGCGAGTATCGCCGGGGTCCGTCCCTGCTTGGCGACAGCCGGAGCTGACGGGCGGCGGCCGCGTACCGGGCCGCGCCGCCGAGCGGGCTGGCGCCGGTCACCGCGTATGCCAGGGGGCGGCCTTGCGCAGTACCCAGACGATCGCCAGGCGTGCCAGTCCGCCGAACAGCGCGAGCACGAGCACACCCACGAACGCGGTGTTCTGGTGGAACGACCGCGCGTTCAACAGCACGAAGGTGCCCAGGCCGTTGAGGCCGGCGATGAACTCCACCGAGACGGCGGCGATGATCGCCCGGCCGACGGCGACATGCAGGCCGGCGATGACGAACGGCAGGCTCGACGGCAGAACGAGGTCAAAGATGCGCCGCACGGACGAGACCCGGTAGACCTCCACCACGTCGTTCAGGCTCGAGGGAACGGCGCTGGCTCCGTCGGCCGTGCTCACCGCGCAGGGCAGGAAAGCGGCGACGACGATCAAAGCCAGTCGGGCGTCGCCGGTGTACCCCAGCCAGATGGTCGTCGGCGGCACGATGGCCAGCAGGGGCAGCGCGTAAAGGCCGTTGAGGTACGGCGAGAGCAGTTGCCGCAGCCAGAGCAGGCGGCCGCTGACCAGCCCGAGGGCGGTCCCCAGGAAGGAGCCGACGGCCAGCCCGACGACGATGGCGACCACCGACTCCCGGACGGCGGAGCCGAACTCCTCCGACAGCACCGTGGGCACGACCGCCCCGAGGACGCCGAGCGGCGTCGGCAGGTACGACGGCAGCCACAGGGCCACCGTGAAGTGCCACGCGAACAGGAACACGACGATCACGACGGCCTTGGCCAGGATGCTCCGCACGTTCCACGACCGGCGAGCGGGCGCCGCCGCGGACGGCTTGGCCGCCCGCATGCTCCGTGGTCGCATGACCGTGGTCATTTCGCGGTCTCCTGTCGCCACGGCGAAAACTTCTTCTCCACCACGCCGCCCAGTGCCACCAGTACCGCCGCGAGCACGGCGATCAGAAGTGTCAGCCCCAGTGCCGCGGCGGAATCGAACCGGTTTCCGGCGAGCAGCAGCATCCCGCCGAGCCCCGTGGGGTTGAGGAAGAACTCCGCGGCGACGGTGCCGACGAAGGCGATGGCGATCCCCTGCCTGACCCCGGTCATCACGTACGGCATGGAATGCGGAATGAGAACGTCGATCCAGAATCTACGCTCGTTCGAACCGTAGATCTTCGCCACCTCCGCCAGTACGGACGGCACCTGCCGGGCGCCCTCGGATGTGTTGATGAGAATCGGGAACACCGTCACGATGAAGACCACAAGGGACTTGGCGGCAAGCCCGAAGCCCAACCCGGAGAGGATGAACGGCGTCAGGGCCACCACGGGAATGGCTTGAACGAAGTAGATCAGCCACTCCGTACCTTCCCGCATGAGCCGCACCCGGCTGAGCAGGAACCCGTAGACGACGCCGACAAAGATGGCGGCACTCAGACCGATTACATAGAGCTGTGCGGATTGCCACAGGGCCTCGCCCAGGCTGCCGTCGGCAGCGAACTCGACCAATGCGCCGGCCGACTGGCCCGGCGTGGCGAACAACACCGGATTCTGCTGGCCGGCGAGCTGCCAGGCGACCAGTCCGAGTCCGAACGCGAGCAACGGCAGGACGATCTTGCGTACCGCACCGAATGTCATCATGAGCACACCTCTAACAGCCTGAATGCCCCCAGCTACCGTTACTTGTCCAGCAGCGCGGTCGCCGCCTCGAAGATGCTCGGATCCACGACCTCGTCGTACTTCGGCTGCTTGTCGGCCTTGATGTTGCCGGCTTCCACCTGCTGCTGGAGCACGTGCTCGATGCGGTCCCTGCTGAGCCCGGCGCCGTCGGTCGGCCAGTAGCCGATCTTCAGGTAGTCGGCCAGCGCGGATTTGGCGACCGTCGGGGTACGACCGCTCATCTTCGCGGCGACGTCCGCGACCTTGTCGCTGTTGGCCGGGTCGCTGATGAAGACGATGGCCTTGCGAAGGGCGGCGACCGCTGCGGCCAGACCGTTCTTGCCGTCCGCGTCGGCGATAACCTTCTCGTTGGCGATCATCATGAAGAAGTGCATGAGCGGGTCGGCGTCGGTGATGCGGGTGACGATCTTCGTTTCCCGCTTCTCCTGTACCATGGCCAGTTCGTCCGGGTGCAGGACCGCCGTGTCGACCTGCTTGGCGATCATGACATCGGGTGACTGCGTTCCACCGACGCCGACGGCACTGACGTCGCTGTCCTTCAGGCCGCAGGACGTCAGCATCGCCGACAGCGCGATCGCCTTCGGCGCTCCGGCCGCGTCGATGGCGATGGTCTTACCCTTGAGGTCTTCGCAGGTGGCGACCGCCGCGTCGGCGGAGCCGACGAGGTAACTGGACGCCTCGAAGCCGAGAACGCCGGCGATCGGGCTGCCCGAGGACCGCATCGAGAGCGCCAGCGGCGTCCCGACGAAGCCGGCGGGAATTTCGCCCGAGGTGACCGCACGGCCGACGTCGTTCGACGTCGCGAACTGCCGCAACTTCACGTCGACGCCCAGGTCGGAGAAGTAGCCCTGCTCTTCCGCGACGTAAGCGACGGACATCAGGTAGATCGGCGGTATGCCGGCGATCCCCAGGGTCAGACTCTTGCCGGACCCCGATTTCGCGCCGTCACCGCCGCCGCAGGCGGTCAGTAGCAGCGCAACCGCGATTGCTCCGGCGGCCGCCCGTAAACGTGTAGCTTTCATCTTTCACAGCTCCTTCTTCTATCTGGCGCACGGGATCCGGAAACGGGTTCCGGAACGTTGATCCGGCACCCCCGTCCGGGGAATGTGGTTGGTCAGGCTCCTTCCGGTTCCTTGGCCCCATCGCCCATGACGAGGCCCCAGATGTGCTCACGCAGGTCGAGGAATTCCGGCGACCGGGAGACGGCCCGATCGCGCGGCTTCGGCAGGCCGATGTCGATCAACTCCAGGACGCTGCTCGGGCGGCCGCCGAGCACGGCAACCCGGTCGCCGAAGAGCACCGCCTCGTCGATCGAGTGGGTAACGAAGATCATCGTTGCCGAGTACTCCTGCCGGAGCCGGAGCATCTCGTACTGGAGCACCTCCCGGGTCTGCGCGTCGAGAGCGCCGAACGGCTCGTCCATCAACAGCACACGCGGTTGCACGGCCAGCGCCCTGGCGAGCCCCGCCCGCTGCTGCATTCCACCCGAGAGCTGATGCGGGTACGCCTTCTCGAACCCGCCCAGCCCGACCATGTCGATCAAGTGCCTGGTCTGCTGCAACGCGCTGCGCTTCGACGCGCCGCGCACCCGCACGCCGTACGCGACGTTGGCCTCCACGGTCTTCCACGGGAACAGCCCGAACTGCTGGAAAACCATGGCCACGCCGTCGGGAGTCGCCTGAACCGTCTCGCCGTCGACAACGACGGCACCCCGCGCCGGCGTCAGCAGCCCGGCGATGGCCCGCAGGAGCGTGGTCTTGCCGCAGCCCGATGGTCCGACGATGGAGAGCACCTGCCCGGCCGGGACAACCAGGTCGATGCCGCGGGTGACCTCGCGCTCGCCGAACCGCATCCCGACGTCGCGCAGCTCGACCTGCGCCGCCCTTGTCCCTGCCCTCATTTCTTGCTCCTCCCGACCGTTCCTGGTCACTTCCTAGCGGCCATCGTTCCGGTAGGCGGGGTCGAGCTCGACGGTGTTACCGATCCGGCCCAGCCCGGCGATTTCGCACTCCACGGTGTCGCCGGGCTGGAGGAAGACCGGCGGGCGGAAGCCCAGGCCCACTCCGGGCGGGGTGCCGGTGAGAATGACGTCACCCGGATACAGGGTCATGGTCGAACTCAGGTACACGAGAAGCTCCCGAACGGAAAAGAGCATCTGCGCCGTCGTGGAGTCCTGTCGGACCTCGCCGTTGACCCGCGAGGTGATCCGCAGATCCTGCGGATCGGCGATCTCGTCGGCGGAGGTGAGCCAGGGACCGATGGGGCAGAAGGTGTCGTAGCTCTTCGAGCGGGAGAATTGCGCGTCGGTGCGCTGCCAGTCGCGGGCCGAGACATCGTTGGCCACCGCGTAGCCAAAGACGCTGTCCAGCGCGTTCTCATCGGTGAGGCGGCGAGCCGCCCGGCCGATGATCACGGCGAGTTCGGCCTCGTAGTCGAGCTCGCTGGTCAGGCGCGGGTCGAGGATCGTCGGGTCCGTCGGCCCGGCGAGCGCGTTGGCGTACTTCGCGAACAGGATCGGCCGTTCCGGCTGGGTGGCCCCGGTTTCCTTGATGTGGTCCAGGTAGTTCAGGCCGATGGCAAGAATCTTCGACGGGGCGACGACGGGGCACTCCAGCGCCGGCTGGCCATCGGCAAGCGTCGAGGCATTGCCCTGCGCCAGACGCGCCCGAATTGTGGCCGACTGTTCGATGACGTCAGCCGTGGTGCGTGCTTCGACGCCCAGGTTCGGCACCGGCACCCACGCGTCCTGTTCGCTCAACCGGGCGGCGAACTGGGTGACACCGCACTGCCTCAGCCGTGAAATCTGCACGATTGGTTCCTCAACTCTCGTCCGGATCGGCTAATCCCATAACGACACTGCTGGGGATTCCGGCCCTGATCTTTTCTTTCCAAGTGTGCTCGAGCTCGAGTCGGGCCCGGGCACGCTGATAGGTGGCATCCACGAGGTCGCCGGGCACCACGGTGACCCCGTCGGAGTCGCCGACAATCAGGTCGCCCGGATTCACCGGCACCCCGCCGCAACTGATGCGGGTGGCGGAAACGCCGCCGCCGCTCTTGTGCGGCCCGGCCGGGGAGGTTCCCCGGGCGAAGACCGGGAACCCCGCGGCGGTCATGTCGTCGACGTCGCGAACGGCCCCGTCGATCACCACGCCCAGGATGCCACGCATGGTGGCGGCGAGGGCCAGCACGTCACCCCAGACGGCACGGTCGTCGTACCCGCCGGCATCGATGACGAGCACGCTGCCCGCGGCGACCGAGGTGAGCTCCCGGTGGATGGAGGCGTTGTCGCCGACCACCGTTCGCAGCGTGTGCGCCGGGCCGACGACCCCCATCCCGGTCAACGGGCGGATCGCCGAGGACATCGCCGCGAAGCGATCCAGGCAATCCGACGCGACGGACGACGGGATGTCCGACCAGGGCGCGTAGTCCGGATGTACGACGTTGCGTGCCATGTCACCCACCGCCGCCCGGTCAGTCCTGCCCCGCCGGGGACCGCAGGTGGAACAGAGCGTGCGGACCCTCGGGGGCGGCCACCTCCGCCTCGATCTGGCGGGCACAGCCGGGGCAGTAGAACCGGCGGAGCATGACGGCGTCGCGTCCGTAGTCCTGGCCGCGGGCGGGTCCGGCCACGGCGACCGGGCTCACCTCCACCAGGCATCCGTACTTGAAGTCGGCGTCCGCGCTGCCCAGGTTCCAGGAGCAACGCGCGCACCGGGCCTCGTTGGCGGCGAAGTCGAAGTCCACGAGGTCGCCGTAGCTCGACCGGCCGGTCGCACCGGCCACCCGGGGCTCGCCGGTTGCCGCGTCCAGGATCGGATCCGGCCGCCCGAGGACATCGCGGGCGGGCTTTGCCGTGGCCAGGCGCCCGCTCACGATCGCGTCCCGCGCGGCGGCCGTCGCTTCGACGTCGACCTCGCCGCCGTCGGTCACGACCACTCCGTAGACGTCCAGCGCCACCCGCACCGAAACGGCCTGGGCCAGGACGTCGGCCGCCACCCGGTCGGCGGAGCGTTCGATGGGGTCGCCGTACCCGCCGCCGCCCTGCCAGTTGTGGTACTCGATGGTGTCGGTCTCGAACAGCGCGAGCGCGCGGTTGATGCCCGTGACCCGGGCGTCACCCGGCAGGGTCTCCTCGGAGCCCGGCAGTTCCGCGCCCGCCGCGAGGAGGTCGGGCAGGCCAGAATCCACGTAGCGCACGAACCGCACCGCCGCACCCGGCAGGCCGCCGCCCAGGCCGAAGGCGTTCGGGGTGTCGGCGCCGACACCGGCGAAGGTCGTGTGCATGTCCCCCATCGCCCCGTACGGGGCGATGGCCACTCCGGCCGACATGCCGCCGCGGTACTTGCCGGGGCCGCCCGAGTCCCGAAGCTGCCGCCGGAAGAGATAGAGCAACGGGTACTCGGCCTCGGTCTGCTCGATCGAGGGGATGTTGGCCGTGGTGTTGATGATGATGCCGCCGGTGTCGACGCCGTCGGCATAGGTGCGGGCCCCGCCGCCGGCGGCGAAGTGACTGGATTCGGGGGCCACGGTCATCAGGCCGCGGTCGTTGTACCCGAGCATCGAGACGCCGAGCGAGGTACCGCACCAGTTGGCCATGGCCTCGTCGTGGTGCTTGGGGCTGGAGAGCAGCATCTTCGACAGGGCCGCGAACACCAGGTTGAGGTTGACGATGATCGCCGAGATGGTGGCCATCGACACCGGAGTGGGGTATTCCGCGGTCATCGCGGTGCCCGGCGGCGCCACGATGTCCACGCAGCGGGCGATGCCGTCGTTCCAGGTGAGGTCGTAGCCGAGCAGGATGCACACGGCGCTGAGGGTGGAGGCGCGCAGGCCGCCGTACGCGGCGTTCGCGAAGCCCTCGACCTGGGGATCGGTGCCGGTAAAGTCGATACTCAGCCGGTCGCCGCGCTTGGTGATCGTGCAGACGATGCGGCGCAGGTTCGGCTTGTGGCCGTCGTGGTCGAGGAACTGCACCTCGCGCCAGACGCCGTCGGGCAGGGAGCGCAGCCGGGCGCGCAGCCGGCGCTCCACATGCGAGATTCCCTCCTTCATCACCGCGGTGACCGCGTCGCTGCCGTAGTCGTCGAAAATCTCGGTGAGGCGCTGGATTCCGGCCTCGTTGGAGACGATCTGGCCGCGCAGGTCCAACTCCACCAGCGGCTCACGCACCTGGCTCATGATCAGTTCAACGAGGTCCTCGCGGACGGAGCCGTTCTCGACGATCCGGGTCGGCGGCAGGCGCAGCCCCTCGTCGAAGACGCTCGTCGCGTTCATGTTGAAGCCACCGGGCTCGGATCCGCCGATGTCGAGCCAGTGTCCGGAGGAGCCGACCCAGGCGCTGAGCTGGTCGCCGACGAAGAACGGCGCCACGGTGGCGACGTCCGGCTGGTGGGTGGCACCCAGGTAGGGGTCGTTGCAGATGTACATGTCGCCGGGGCCGAGACCGGGAGCCGCCTGGCGCTTCTTGATCACCGAGTCGATGATCAGCCGGAGGACGTGCGCCTGCGTGGTGATGTAGGGCCCCATGGCGACGAGCTGGCCGTCGGGCAGGCAGATTCCGGTACTGGCGTCGTACGCGCCGACGAGGATGGGCGATCCGGAGGTGCGCATGTACTTGATGCCCATTTCCTCCGTGGTGTCCAGCAGCCGGTGCCAGATCACCTCGAAGGTGACGGGGTCAAGGTTCTCGCTCACTTGCTGCCTCCTACGGCCAGGTGGATGACGTTGTTTCCGAAACGGTCGACCGTGGAGGTGGCGCCGGGCGGCACAACGATGGTGGTACCGGGCTGCTCGATAATCGCGGCGCCGGCAAAAACGTTGCCTGGCCGCAGCAAAGTTCCGTCGTAGATCGGCGTCTCCGCCCATTCCATGAGCTCGGGCCAGAACACCTGCCGGGTACCTGACCGGGCTGCGCCGGCGTCTTCGCCCTCCAGCTCGAGCTCGTGAACGGTGGGCTTGGTGATCGCCCCGACGACGTCGACGCCGATCCGCAGCAGTTGCGGCGAGGCGTTCGGCAGGGTGGCGCTGCTGCCGTAAAGCGCCTCATAGCGTTCGATGAATGCCTCCCGCAGCCCAGCGGAGACCTGCTCACCGACGGCGTCCTTGGCATCGACGCGCACGTCGTGGAGTTGCCGCTCGTAGCGCATTTCCGCCCACCGGGAAGAGCTGATGTCCGACCGGGAGACGTTCTGCTTCTCGACGAGCGCGCGGGCCTCTTCTTCGATGTCGAGGTATGCCCGGTCGAGCGCGGCGGGGTCGTCCAGCAGGTCGGCGCGAACCGAACGATGGATGGAGTGCTGGATGTCGCTGGCCGCGGCGCCGTAGGCGGAGAATCCGGTGGCGGCCTGGGGAACCAGAATCGTCTTGACGCCGATACCCCGGGAATACCCGCTGGCGTGCAACGGCCCCGCCCCGCCGTAGGCGACCAGGACGAAGCCTCGCGGGTCGTGGCCGCGTTCGATCGTGGCCTTGCGAACCAGGTCGCCCATCTGGGAGTCGACGATGTGCCGGATCCCGGCCGCGGCCTTGACCACGTCACCGCCGAACAACCGGTCGGCCACCTGCTCCTTGATGGCGGCTTCCGCCTTCTCGCGGCTGAGCGAGAGCCGGCCGGCGAGGAACCGGTCGGGGTTGAGGAAGCCGAGCACCAGGTCGGCATCGGTAACCGTGGGCTGGGTGCCGCCCCAGCCGTAGCAGGCCGGGCCCGGATCGCCGCCCGCGCTCAGCGGGCCGATCCGCAGACGCGTGTCGTCGACCCAGGCGATGCTGCCGCCGCCGGCTCCGATCGAGACCAGGTCGATCATGGGGATGAGCAGGCTGTACTGGTTGATGATGGTCTCTTGGGTCACCGACCACTGGCCGTTGACGAGCAGGCCGACCTTGAACGTGGTGCCCCCCACGTCGGTGGCGATCACGTTGTCGTAGCCCACGTTGTCCATCAGCGCCTTGACGCCGACCATGCCGGCGGCGGGGCCGCTTTCGATCGTCTTGATCGGCACGGTCTCCTCGGCGCTGTTGACGCCGCCGCTGGCCTGGAGCACGAGAAGGGGCGCCTGAAGTTTCAGGTCGGTCATGCGCCCCACGAGCCGGTCTAGGTAGTGCTCGACGGTCGGAGCGACGAATGCGTTGATGACTGCCGTTGAGGCCCGCTCGTACTCGCCGGCCACGCGGGCCAGTTCGTGACCGAGGCTGACGTGCATACCGGGGGCCAGCTCGTTGATGATCTCTTTGATGAGCAGTTCGTGCGCCGAGTTCTCCTGCGCCCACAGCAGCGAGACGGCGATCGACTCGACGCCCTTGTCCAGCAGTTCGGTGACGACCCGGGTGGCCTCTTCCCGGGTGAGTCCGGTCAGGACCCGGCCGCGGTGGTCGATCCGCTCGGCGGCCTCGGCGATGAGGTGCCTGGGCACGATCTGCGGCGGCTTCTGCGTCTCGCGCAGCTTGCGGCGATCGGCCAGCCCGAGCCCGGCGACCCGGCCGCGGGCCCGCATGATGAGGATCTCGTCGGCGAATCCCCGCGTGGTGATCAGGCCGGTCTTCGCACCCACCCAGGTGAAGATGACATTGGAGGTCTGGGTCGTTCCATGGGCGAACTTCACCGTGTCGGCGAGCAGTTCCTCCGTGGTCAGCCCGGCCTGCTCGGCAACGAGACCCAGGCCCTCCACCAGCCCCTCGACGAGGTCCCACGGGGTGGAACGAGCCTTCGCCGTGTAGATGGCTCCGGTCTCTACCGAGACTGCGGACACGTCGGTGAACGTTCCGCCGATATCGAGTCCGGTTATGTAGCCCATGGAGTTCCTTCCCACCGCGCCAAACGATTGCACGCAACGTAGCCCGGTCCGGCGAGGCTGTAAAGACTCGCGATGAAAAACCTGGTCGGGGCCGGTTTGTCGGACCGTGAGCTACGATCGGTGACCCATCGTCGGCTAGCCGACGATGGGTCACCTCGCGCGTCCGCCGGTGGCCAGGTCAGCAGGAGTCGAAGATCCCAGCGGCATGGCCGGGAAACCCGCAGAATACGGGCCTAGCGGGTGTGGGAGAAGGTGCGGCGGTAGTCGCGGGGCGGGATGCCGCGGCGGCGGATGAACTGCTCGCGCAGCGCGGCGGCGGTGCCGAAGCCGACCCGGCGGGCGATCTGCTCGATCGGCACGTCGGCGGTCTCGAGCAGTTCCTCGGCGCGGTGCAGGCGCTGGCCGAGCAGCCAGGCGTGCGGGGTGGCGCCGGTGGCGGCCTTGAAATGGCGGGCGAAGGAGCGGGGGCTCATCAGCGCGCGGGCGGCGAGGGTCTCCACGGTGAGGGGTTCGTGGAGGTTGCCGCGGGCCCAGTTGATGACGTCGGAGAGGCGGTCGTCGTCGCAGTCGGCGGGGACGGGCGAGGTGACGAACTGGGCCTGGCCGCCGTCGCGGTGCGGCGGGACGACCATGTCGCGGGCGATGGCGGTCGCCACGGCGGCGCCGTACTCCCGGCGGACCAGGTAGAGGCACAGGTCGACGCCGGCGGCGGCGCCCGCGCCGGTGACCAGACGACCCTCGTCGATGTAGAGCACCTCGGGGAGTACCTCGACGGCGGGGAACCGGCGCGCGAGGGCGTCCGCCCAGCGCCAGTGGGTGGTGGCGCGCCTGCCGTCGAGCAGGCCGGTCGCGGCCAGGACGAAGGTGCCGGTGCAGTGGGTGGCGATGGTGGCGCCGTTGTCGTACGCGGCGCGGATGGCCGCCAGGACCGGGGGCGACGGCTCGCGGCCGAAGTCGTCCCAGGACATGATCATGACCAGGTCGGCGGCGGCGAGGCGGTCCAGGCCGTGGTCGACGATCAGGGTGAGGCCGGTGTCCGTGCGGACCGGGCCGGGGGTCTCGGCGCACACGGTGAAGTCGAACGCGGGGATGCCGTGGTCGGTGCGGTCGTAGCCGAACACCTCGCTGACGATCCCCACACCGAACCCGCCCGTGCGGGTGTGCACGTAGGCCGCGACCGACCGGAAGGGCGCCATGGACGGCAGCGTACGCCGTTGGCAGGAAACTTGCGATGGTCGGCCCGACTGCCACTCGTGCGGCCGCCCGCACGGCGCGAGCATCGAGGCATGTTCACCATTGACTGCCCCACGCACGGGGCCAGGATGCTCCTGACCGAGCGGCGCATCCGCAGCCTGCGCAACACCGACGCCGGCATCGTGCTGGAGGTGGAGTGCTACTGCGGGTACCGCGAAGCGATCACCACCGGCCGGCGGCGACCCGCCGCGGCGGCGGCCTGAGCGACCAGCCGGGCTACGGCTCGAACTTGTACCCGAGGCCGCGGACCGTGACGATGAACCGCGGCGCGGAGGGCTCCGGCTCCACCTTCGAGCGCAGCCGCTTCACGTGCACGTCCAGCGTCTTGGTGTCACCGACGTAGTCGGCGCCCCAGACCCGGTCGATGAGCTGGCCGCGGGTCAGCACCCGGCCGGCGTTGCGCAGCAGCAGTTCGAGCAGCTCGAACTCCTTGAGCGGCAACTGCACCGGGGCGCCGCCGACGGTCACCACGTGCCGTTCGACGTCCATCCGGACCGGCCCGGCGGACAGCGTCGGCGTGGTCACCTCGGCCACCTCGCCGCCCTGCCGGCGCAGCACCGCGCGGATGCGGGCGACCAGTTCGCGGGGCGAGTAGGGCTTGGTGACGTAGTCGTCGGCCCCGATCTCCAGGCCGACCACCTTGTCGATCTCGCTGTCCCGGGCGGTGACCATGATGATCGGCACGTACGAGCGCTGCCGCAGTTGCCGGCAGACCTCGGTGCCGGACATCTCCGGCAGCATGAGGTCGAGCAGCACGATGTCGGCGCCGGTCCGGTCGAACTCGGTCAGCGCCGCGGTACCGGTCGCCGCGACGGAGACCTCGAACCCCTCCTTGCGCAGCATGTACGACAGCGCGTCCGAGAACGATTCCTCATCCTCGACGACGAGCACACGGGCCACGTGCGTTCCTTCCTAAGTACCCGGCACGGCCGCGGCCGAGTCGGATTCGATCTCAACCGAGGGTGGTAGCGGCAGGGCTGCATCCGGTGGGCGGGCCGGCAGCCGCAGAGTGAACGTCGAACCGGCGCCGACCGAGCTGGATACGTCCACCCGGCCGCTGTGGTTGGTGGCGATGTGTTTGACGATCGCGAGACCCAGGCCGGTCCCGCCGGTGGCACGCGAGCGGGCCTGGTCGGCGCGGTAGAAGCGCTCGAAGATCCGATCGACGTCACCGGGGGCGATGCCGATGCCCTGGTCGGTGACCGCGATCGCAACCATCTCCTCGTCGCCGCCGACGATGACCGTGACCGTGGTCTCCTCCGGCGAGTACGCGATCGCGTTCTCCACAAGATTAACCACCGCGGTGGCGACCTGGCTGTCGCTGCCGTAGACGGTCCGGCCGCGCTCGCCGCCCACTGTCAACTCGATGCGCTTGGCGCTGGCGGCGGTGCGGGTGCGGTCCACCACCTCGGCGAGCACCCAGTCCACGGAGACCGGCTCGGGGGTGGGCAGCGGGTCCGCGCCCTGCAGCCGGGTCAGCTCGATCAGCTCACTGACCAGTCGGCCCAGCCGGGTGGACTCGTGCTGGATGCGCTCGGCGAAGCGGCGGGCGGCGGCCACGTCCTCGGCGGGGTCGGGGCTGACCCCGGCGCTGCTCGGGTCGGTGGCGTCCAGCAGCGCCTCGGCGAGTAGCTGGAGCGCCCCTATCGGGGTCTTGAGCTCGTGGCTGACGTTGGCGACGAAGTCCCGCCGGACCCGGGCGACGCGGTGCGCGTCGGTCACGTCGGCGGCCTCGACGGCGATGTAGCCGTTGCTCAGCGCGACCGCGCGCAGGTGCACCCCGAGCGGGGCCTGCGTGCCGCCCTCGCGGCCGCGGGGCAGGTCCAGTTCGACCTCGCGGCGCACGCCGGTCCGGCGGACCTGGCCGGCCAGGGTCCGGATGATCGGGTGGGCGGCCATCGTGCCGGGCTTGGCGCCGGCGCGGAGCAGCCCCATCGCCCGGGCGGACGGGTTGACCAGGACCGGCTCGTCGGCGGGGTCCAGCACGATGACGCCGACCCGCAGCGAGTCCAGGCTCTTGCGGCCGAGCCCGCTGGCGGGCTGCTGCTCCTCGCCGATGACACGCCTCCCTTGCCACGGTCGGCCGGCCGGGGCACCCGGCCGGCGGGGTCTCGTCCGGAGGGCGGCGGCCAGCAGCCCGGCGAGGATGCCGATCAGCACCCCGGCCAGCACCCCGGCTCCACCCGCCCAGTCCACGCCGCGATCGTAGGACGGTTGTTAACCCGACGATTGCTCAAATCGGGACATAACCGGCGACCAATTCCGAGTGTTCACCGCTCAGCCGGGCCCCGTTCATCCCCGTTAACCTGGGGGAGTCCGGCCGGGTCCTACGGTCGTTCTCAGCGACAGCGCGTGCAGCGGACAGGAACATTCAGTACGGAGACGTGACGTGGCGATGCGGGAAGAGTTCCGAGCCGACCTACTGGAGATCGGCAGGCTGCTGGTCTCCATGGGCGAGGCGGTCCGCACCGCCATGCGGCTGGCCACGACCGCGCTGCTGCGCGCGGACCGGGAGGCGGCCCTGGCGGTGATCAGCCGCGACGACGAGGTGGACGAGTTGTACCACCGGATCGAGGAGCTGGTCTACGCGGTGCTGGCCCGGCAGGCGCCGGTCGCCTCGGACCTGCGCCTGACCGTCACCTCGCTGCACGTCGCGACCGACCTGGAGCGGATGGGCGACCTGGCGGGGCACGTGGCGAAGACGGCGCTGCGCCGGTACCCGGCCTGCGCCGTCCCGGCCGAGTTGCGGGACGTGATCGGCGAGATGGCCGAGCGGGCGGACCGGATAGCCGGCAAGATCACACTGGTCCTCTCCGGCCCCACCGTCTCCGTCGCCAGCTCGCTGGAGCACGACGACGACGCGGTGGACGAGTTGCAGCGCCAGCTCTTCGGCACGCTGCTGGACGACCACTGGACGCACGGCGTCGAGGCGGCCGTGGACGCCGCCCTGCTGGGCCGGTACTACGAGCGCTACGCCGACCACGCGGTCAACGCCGGCCAGCACGTGGTCTACCTGATCACCGGCGAGGCGCTGGGCGGTTAGCCCGGGCGCCCCGCCGGTGGGGCGGCTCAGCGGCCCTGGTTCGCCACCGCGGCCGCCGCCTCCTTGGCCGCCTCGGGGTCGAGGTAGGCGCCGCCGGTGACGGTGGGCCGCAGGGTGGCCGGGTCCAGGTCGTAGCGCAGCGGGATGCCGGTCGGGATGTTCAGCTTGGCGATCGACTCGTCGCTGATCCCGTCCAGGTGCTTGACCAGCGCCCGCAGCGAGTTGCCGTGCGCGGCCACCAGCACCGTCCGACCCGCCATCAGGTCCGGCACGATCTCGTCGTACCAGTAGGGCAGCGCCCGGTTCAGCACGTCCTTCAGGCATTCGGTGCGCGGCGCCAGCTCGGGCGGGAGCAGCGCGTACCGGGGGTCGCCGACCTGCGACCACTCGTCGTCGGCGGCGATCGGCGGCGGCGGGGTGTCGTACGAGCGGCGCCAGAGCATGAACTGCTCCTCGCCGTACTCCTCCAGGGTCTGCTTCTTGTTCTTGCCCTGGAGGGCGCCGTAGTGGCGCTCGTTCACTCGCCAGGACCGGCGCACCGCGATCCAGTGCCGGTCGCAGGCGTGCAGGGCCAGCTCGGCCGTGCGGATGGCGCGGCGCAGCACGCTGGTGTGCACCACGTCCGGCAGCAGGCCGTGCTCGCGCAGCAGCTCGCCGCCGCGGCGCGCCTCGGCCTCGCCCTGTGCGGTGAGGTCCACGTCGACCCACCCGGTGAACAGGTTCTTCGCGTTCCACTCGCTCTCGCCGTGCCGGAGCAGCACCAAAGTACCCAGACTCATGCCACCCATCCTGCCGGAACCGGCGCTCCGCCGCGCCGCACCCACGGTGACGACCACCACGTGGAAATCGGTGCGGGCGCTCCGGGCCGCCGGCCGGGCCCCGCCCTCAGGCGTCCCCGAGTTGGACGGCGACACCGTCCGCGATGAGGGACTCCACGTCGGGGACGCCCCACTCCGTCAGCGCCGCCCGGGTGTGCTCACCGGGCATCGGCGGGGGCAGCGCCGGGACCCGCGGCGGCGCGCCGTCGAAGCGGGGCGCCGGGGCGGGCTGGGTCACCCCGTCGGGTGCGACGAACACGCCGCGCGCCGCGTTGTGCGGGTGCCGGGGCGCCTCCGTCAGGCTCAGGACCGGCGCCACGCAGGCGTCGCCGCCCTCGAACGCCGCCACCCACTCGTCCCGGGTGCGGGTGGCGACGCGCTCGCCGATCAGTTCGGCCAGGCGCGGCCAGTTGGCGGTGTCGTACTGGTCGGGTGCGTCGTCCGGCAGGCCGAGACGGGTGGCGAACTCCGCGTAGAACCGGGGCTCCAACGGGCCGACCGCGAGGTACCCGCCGTCCGCGGTGCGGTACGTGCGGTACCAGGGCGCGCCGCCGTCGAGCAGGTTGGCGCCGCGCTCGTCCCGCCACAGTCCGGCGTGGAGCAACCCGTGTACCTGGGTGGCCAGCAGCGCGGCCCCGTCCAGGACGGCCGCGTCGACGACCGCGCCGGCGCCGGTGCGCGCCGACCGCCACAGCGCCGCGAGGACTCCGCCGAACAGCAGCAACCCCCCGCCGCCGTAGTCGCCGAGCAGGTTCAGCGGCGGCGGTGGCGGGTCGCCCGCCGGGCCGATGGCGTGCAGCACCCCGCTCAGCGCCAGGTACGTGAGGTCGTGGCCGGCGGTGTGCGCCAGCGGGCCGGCCTGGCCCCACCCGGTCATCCGCCCGTAGACCAGGGCCGGGTTGACCGCGTGCAGATCGGCGGGGCCGACGCCGAGGCGCTCGGCGACGCCCGGGCGGAAGCCCTCGATCAGCACGTCGGCCCGGGCGGCGAGGGCGCGCACGGCGGCGGTGGCGCGCGGGTCCTTGAGATCCAGGGCGGCCGAGCGCTTGCCCCGGCCGAGCAGATCCTCGCGGCCGCTGGGGCCGATGCCGGCCGGCCCGGCGCGGTCCACCCGCAGGACATCGGCACCCAGGTCCGCCAGGAGCATGCCGGCGAACGGTGCCGGGCCGATGCCGGCCAACTCGACCACGGAAAGTCCGGCGAGCACACCCGTCATGACCGAGAACGATAGGGGCCGCGAGCCGGCGGCCGCGGACGACACTCACCCCCGTAAGCGTCGTCCGCTGTCGCCGCCGGTCAGGTGGCGCCGTCCCCCAACGGCGTAAGTGCCACCCGTTCCCCCGAACGCCTCCCAGCACGGCGCGGTGCCGATGACGTTATTCGGCACCGCTGCCGCCGACAAGCCGATTACCCTGTTTCGCCCGTCACAGCCTGCGACGATGGTCACACGAGATGTCTACTGTGGAGGTTCGGACCCGGGGGACCCGGTGGGGAACAGGTGGGCGAAGGCCCGCAGGTTCGCCAGCGACTCGCCGCGCTTGACCCGCCACTCCCACTCCCGCCGGATCGCCGCGCCGAAGCCGATCTCCAGCATCGTGTCGAACGACTCGTCCGCGTAGGTGAGCACCGCGCCGAGCAGCCGGTCGAGCTCCTCCTCGGTGACCGCCGCCAGGCCGACCCGGCCGGTCAGGTACACGTCGCCGTTGGCGTCGATGGAGAACGCGACCCCGTACAGGCGGGCATTGCGCCGCAGCAGCCAGGCCCACAGCTCCTCGCGGCGCTCGTCCGGCTGGCGCATCACGAACGCCTCGACCCGCAGCGCGTGCTCGCCGACGATCAGGTTGCACACCGTCCTGAGCTTGTGCGTACCGGGCAGCGTGACCGCGTACGAGTTCTCGCCGGTCCGCTCGCAGGGCAGCTCGCGCTCGGCGCAGACCCGCTCAATCAGTTCGTTGACGCTCACCAGGCACCGGCCCCCAGGGCGGCGGCCTCGCCGGCCAGCTCGGCGGCGACCCGGGCCCGGTACTCGGCGACCGCACCCCGGTACACGCCGAGCAGGCCGGCGGCCGTGCGGTCCCAGGAGAAGTGGCGGGCGTGGGCCACGGCGCCCCGGGCCAGTTGCGCGCGCCGCCCGGGCGAGGCGAGCAGCCGGCCCAACACCCGGGCCCAGTCCTGGGGGGCGTGGCCGTCGATCAGCACACCGCTGCCGCCGTCGCGCACCGCGGTCGCCAGGCCGCCGACCGCGGCCGCCACCACCGGCGTCCCGCACGCCTGCGCCTCCAGCGCCACCAGCCCGAAGGACTCGTTGTACGAGGGCACCGCCACCAGGTCAGCGGCCCGGTACACGGCGGCCAGGTCGTCGCCGGACTGGGGCGGCAGGAACCGCACCGCGCCGGTGATGCCGAGTGAGGCGGCCAGTTCCATCAGCGCGTGCGGCTTGTCCAGACCGCTGCCGCTGGGGCCACCGACGACCGCCACGGTCAGCCGGGCGGCCACCTCGGGCTGCCGGGACCACAACTCGGCGACCGCGCGCAGCAGCACGTCCGGCGCCTTCAGCGGCTGGATCCGGCCGACGAACGCGACCACGTGGCCACGCTCGGGCAGGCCCAGCCGGCGCCGGCCGGCGAGCCGGCCCGCCTCCACCCGGCCGGGCTCGGCGGGGCGGAATCGCTCCAGGTCCACACCCGGCTCGACGACCGCGACCCGCTCCGGGGCGGCGGCGTACCGGTCGGTCAGGTCCCGCGCCTCGGCCGGGGTGTTGGCGACCAGCCGGTCCGCCTCGGCGATCACCTGCTCCTCGCCGACCACCCGGGCCTTCGGCTCCGGCCGGTCGCCGGCCGCGAGCTGGGCGTTCTTGACCTTCGCGAGGGTGTGCGCGGTGTGCACCAGCGGCACCCCCCAGCGCTCCTTCGCCAGCCAGCCCACCTGCCCGCTGAGCCAGTAGTGCGAGTGGACCAGGTCGTACCAGCCGGGGGCGCGGGCCGCCTCGGCGCGCAGCACGCCCGTGGTGAACGCGCACATCTGCGCCGGCAGCTCCTCCTTCGCCAGCCCCTCGAACGGTCCGGATGTGACGTGCCGCACAGTGACCCCGGGCGCCATCTCGACCGCGGGCGGCAGGTCGCTGGCCGTGGCCCGGGTGAAGATCTCCACCTCGACGCCGGCCGCCGCGAGCCGCCGGGCCACCTCGACGATGTACACGTTCATCCCGCCGGCGTCCCCGGTGCCCGGCTGGTGCAGGGGGGAGGTGTGCACCGAGAGGGTCGCGATGCGCCTCGGCGTCGGCCAAGCGGGTCCGCTCGGATACTGCGGCTCCACCTCGGTGCTCCCTTCGACGGTGACGAAACGCCTCTGCAACAACCGAGCGACCGCCGTTCATCTTCCCCGACCGGGGCGCGCTCGAACGCCCGGGGCGCGGTTTGCCCCCGCTCGGTGCCGTGCGCGAGGATCGCGGCATGGCATCCGTCGCGTCCGTCGCCGTCGTCACCGGCGCCTCCAGCGGTATCGGCGCCGCCACCGCCCGCCGACTGGCCGCCGAAGGTTTCCACGTGGTCGCCGCCGCCCGCCGGGCGGACCGGCTCGAGGCGCTCGTCAAGGAGATCATGATGTCGGGCGGGCGGGCGACCGCGGTGCCCTGCGACGTGACCTCGGACGCCTCCGTGGCGGGGCTGGCCGCCGCCGTGGCCGGGCTCGCCGCGCCGGTCACGCTGCTGGTGAACAACGCCGGCGGCGCCCGCGGGCTGGACCCGGTCGCGACCGGCCCGGTCGCCGACTGGCAGTGGATGTACGACGTGAACGTGCTGGGCACCCTGCGGGTCACCCAGGCGCTGCTGCCGGCGCTGGAGCGGTCGGGCGCCGGCACGGTGATCGTGCTCTCCTCCACCGCCGGCCTCATCGTGTACGAGGGCGGCGGCGGCTACGCGGCCGCCAAGCACGCCCAGACCGCGCTGGCCGAGACGCTGCGCCTGGAACTGTGCGGCCAGCCGGTCCGGGTGGTCGAGATCGACCCAGGCATGGTGCGGACCGAGGAGTTCGGGCTGGTGCGGTTCGGCGGGGACGCGGAGCGGGCGGCGGGCGTCTACGCGGGCGTGGCCGAGCCGCTGACCGCCGAGGACATCGCGGACTGCGTCGCCTGGTGCGCCACCCGCCCGCACCACGTGAACGTGGACCGGCTCGTGGTCCGGCCGCTGGCCCAGGCCGCCCAGCACAAGGTGCACCGGGTCACCCCGTGACCGGCCGGCCGCGGGGCATGGTGACCCGCGGTACCACGCACCCGAACCGGCTGCGCCGGGTGGACCGATGGCTGGTCGCCACCTGCGCGGGCCGGCTCCGCGCCGCCGCCGACCCGCTGGTCGTGGACCTGGGCTTCGGGGCCACCCCGGTCACGGCGGTCGAACTGCGGGCCCGGCTGGCCGCGGTCCGGCCGGACGTGCGGGTGGTCGGCCTGGAGATCGACCCCGAGCGGGTGGCCGCCGCCGAGCCGGCCGCCGACCCACCCGCCCTCACCTTCGCCCGGGGCGGCTTCGAACTGGCCGGGCTGCGCCCGGTGCTGGTCCGCGCGTTCAACGTGCTGCGCCAGTACGACGAACCGGCGGTGCCGGACGCGTGGGCGGCGATGACCGGCGGCCTGGCACCCGGCGGCGCGGTGGTCGAGGGCACCTGCGACGAGGTGGGCCGGCTGGCCTGCTGGGTGCTGCTGGACGCGGCCGGGCCGCGCACGCTGACCCTCGCCGCCCGGCTGTCCACCCTGGACTCCCCGGCCGAGCTGGCCGAGCGGCTGCCCAAGTCGCTGATCCACCGCAACGTGCCGGGCGAGCCGGTGCACGCGCTGATCCGGGCGCTCGACGGCGCCTGGCGGGACGCGGTCCCGTACGCCGCGTTCGGGCCGCGCCAGCGATGGCAGCGGGCGGTGGCGGCGCTGCGGGACGCGGGCTGGCCGGTGGTGGACGGCCCGCGCCGGTGGCGCCTGGGCGAGGTGACCGTGCCCTACCCGGGCACCGCGGCAGGGGCCCCCTGAACGGGGCCGGCAGGCCCGCCGGAGGGGTGGGAACGCTCTTTCGGCGCCGCTACTTCAGGGTAACCGTGAACATCGGGTCGGCGGCGAGCCGGCGGAACGCCGCCAGGGCGGTGGCGCTGCTGTCGATGCTGATGTCCCGGTCGCCGGCGCCGTCGGCCTTGGTGTCGAAGTACACGATTCCCTTGATCGCCGGGCGCTTCCGCAGCTCCGCCGCGACGCCGCCGTACACCAGCGCCTTGTCGAGCACCGTGGCGACCGGGTGGTACGCGCCCCACTCGGCCACGATGATCGGCTTGTCCGGATGCCGGCTCGTGGCCCAGGCGTAGAAGCCGAGGTTGCCGGTGCCGGCGCCCTTGCGGTCCAGCAGGTCGGCGAAGGCGCCGTAGTGGTAGGCGCCGGGCTGGACGCTGACGTACGAGTCCAGGCCGATCCAGTCCACGTAGGAGTCACCGGGGTACAAGTCCGGCCACCAGCCCTGCCCGAGCCACTTCTCGTTGCCCAGGTAGGCGAGCACCGTGACCACGTTGGTCAGCCCCGCCGCGCGCAGCCTGGTGACGACGTGCCGGTACATGGCGGCGTAGTCCGTCGCGGTCATGCCGGACCCGGCGGCGGGCACCACGTCGTTCTCCGGCTCGTGGTGCGGCACGAGGAAGAACGTCTCCGGGAAGTTCGCCCTGACGTGGGCGGCCCAGCGGTCGATCCGGGCGTCCTGCTCCCCGGCGGCCACCCCGGCCCAGGTACTGCCGTTGGCGACCTTCCAGTTCAGCATCAGCACGCGCGGGTTCGCGGCGTCCCGGGCCATCGCGATCTCGGCCTTCGTCGGGAACAGCTCGTCGCCCCGGTGGTAGGCGTGGAAGATGGTCGCGGCGCGGCCGCTGAGCACCTCCCAGTCCCGCAGCGCCCGGTCCCGCGGGACGCTGCCGAACCCGCCGGCGGCCGCTCCCCACAGCAGGTTGCAGGAGGGTACGAGCTTCGCGTCCACCGTGCAGGTGGAGCCGGTCGGCGAGGGGGCCGGCGAGGCGGGCGCGGTCGTTGCCGGGGAGGTCGTGGGCGGCGGGGACGGGTATGGGTCACCGGTCGCGCCGAGGTCCACCCGCGCCGTCGTGGTGCGCCACGCGGCGGGGACGGCGTGCAGGACCGTGCCGGCGCCCAGTGTGGCAGTGACCGCGGCCAGTCCGGCCGCCGTCCACCGGCGAGCGCGAGTCAAGACCGTTCCCCCTCCGGACGGCCACGGTCGACCGCCCGGAATCGACGGTCCGGTACGCGGAGTGCGGCGGGACCGGCCGAACAGGTGCGGTCGGGGTGCCATCGCCCACGACGCGAGCGACCGCGTGGCGAATGGCGAAGATTACCCGGAATTATGGGCTTTGCATGCGAGAATCGCCATCCGGACGGTCAATTTCTCGTGGGGCGGTGGGCGTTGGCGCGGAACTTGCCACCGGACGCGACCGCCGCAATCACGGCGGGCGGCACGATCGCGCTGGCCAACGCGCAGTTCGGCGGGCCGGGCAGGCCGAACGGGAACGGCTGATGGCGCAGGTCGAACGGGAACGGCCGTGCCCCCGGCCGGAGCGGCCCCGGCGGCTGGAGAGCCTGAGCCAGCTCGCGGGCGCGGTGGCACACGACTACAACAACCTGCTCGCCGTGATCCTGAACTACACGGCGTTCGTCGCCGAGGAGATCGCCGACGCCGAGCGCGAGGACCCGGACCGGTGGCTGCCGGTCGCCCGGGACGTGGCCCAGATCGAGCGCGCGGCGCACCGGGCCATCGCGCTGACCCACCGGTTGCTCGCGTTCGGCCGGCAGGAGGTGGTCCACCCCGAGGTGCTGGACCTCAACCGGGTCGTCGCCGGCGTACGGGCCCTGCTCACCCGCGCGATCGGGGAGCGGGTGCGGCTCACCACCGCGCCCGCCGAGGGGCTGTGGCTGGTCAAGGCGGACCCGGGGCAGCTCGAACAGGTTCTGGTGAACCTGGCGGTGAACGCGCGGGACGCGATGCCCTCCGGCGGGACGCTGACCATCTCCACCGGCAACCGGGTGGCCGGCGACGCGGACCCCGTCCCGCCCGGGCGGTACGTGCTGCTCCGGGTCAGCGACACGGGCGTCGGCATGCGGCCCGAGGTGGTCAGCCGGGCGTTCGAGCCGTTCTACACCACCAAACCCAGGGGCGAGGGGACCGGGCTCGGCCTCGCCACCGTGCACGGGATCGTCGCCCAGGCGGGCGGGCACACGCGGATCGCCTCGATGCCGGGGCAGGGCAGCACGGTCAGCGTGCTGATCCCGGCCGCCGACGAGGAGCCGGAGCCCGGGGCGGAGGCGCCGGAGCCCGGGGCGGACGCCTAGCGGCCGCTCATCCGGCCAGCGATTCGGCCACCGCGGCGACCAGCGCCTGCGACGTGAACGGCTTTTCCAGCAGGCGGGCGTCGACGCCGACCAGTCCCTTGTCGACGGCCACCTCCCGGGGCAGCCCCGAGACGAACAGGATCCGGGTCTGCGGGCTCAGGCCGGTCACCGAACGGGCCAGGTCCCCGCCGCTGCGGCCGGCCAGGCCGAGGTCGGTCAGCAGCAGGTCGATCCGGCCGGCGTGGCTGGCCGCGAGCGACACCGCCTGGTCCGGCCCGGCGGCCTGCAGGGTCGCGAAGCCCCGCCGCTCGAGCATCCGGCGCATCGCCTCGCGCAGGTCCTCCTCGTCGTCCACCAGCAGCACGGTGGCCCGGGTCGCCGCCTCGATCATCCCGACCCTCCTTCCCGACGACTCCGAGGCTAGAGCGGATCATGAGGATTCGCGGGCAAATTGCGGATTAGCCGGGTACGAGGGGATCACTGTGGTATGTGCGGCCTATCGCGCCTTGCCGGTCGGGACGGGCCCGGCCCCACCATCCCTCGGGTACCACCGGTGCGCAGCGCCGCGGCGCGGTGGGGCTCCACAGCAGACCTCGGATCGACTGGTACGCTCCTTTCGCCCCGATTTAGGCGCTCAGGGTGGGGCGCCTACCCCGGTTCAGGAGGGGCCGCGCTGGAACTCGGCCACCGGCCGCGCCGGCTATCCGCCCTGCTCGCCGTCGCGGCGGGCGCGGCGATCGCCGCCGCCGGCCTGCTCGTCCTCGGCGCCTGGTGGCAGAAGCACCAGGCGGCGGCCGACGCTGCCCGGCCCCCGGCGCCCGGACCCGCCGGCACGCTCGCTCTGACCCTCGGCGGCACCGCCCTGTACCTGCTCGCGCCCGGTGACCCCGGCCGGTACCGCCGCCTCGCCGGGCAGGCCGCCGCCCTGGCCGCGCTCGTGACCGCGGTCGCCGGCGTGCTGGCGGGCGGCGACACCCGTAACCTCGGCCGCTCGCTGGCCGTGCTGCTCGCCACCGGCGCCGTCGCCGCCCTGGCCGGCCCAGCCGGCCGGCTGGGCCACCTGTCCGGCGCGCTCGGTTCGGCCGCCGCCACGGTGGCGCTGGTCGCGTTCGCCGGCTTCGCCTTCGGCGCGGCCGACCCGCACCGCCGCGCACCCCTGCTGCTCATGCCGCTGCCCACGGCCGCCGGCGCGCTGGTGCTCGCGGTGGGCGCCACGCTCGCGCGGACCGAACGCGGGTCGGCCAGTGCCTTCACCGGCGGCGGTCCGGGTACCGCGATGGCCCGCCGGCTCGCGCCCGCCCTGCTGCTCCTGCCGTTCGCCGCCGCCGGTCTGAGCGCCGCAGGCACCCGGACCGGCCTGCTTGACCCGGCCACCGCGATCGCCGCCGGCACCGTGCTGGCCGCGCTCGCGCTGGCCGGGGTCTTCGGGGCCGCCGTACGGCGGCTCAACGCCGAGGGCGCGCACCAGGAGGCCCTGCTCGCCCGGGTGCGCGCGGAGCGGGACCTCGCCCGCTCGCACCGGTGCGCCAAGGAGGGGCAGGCCGCCCGGGCCGACGCGCCGGAGCGGGCCGGCCCGCTCACGAGCGACCTGATGGTCCACGTCTCGCACCAGATGTCCCAACCGCTCAGCTCCAGCGCCAGCCTGGCCGAGCTGCTCGTCAGCGACTGGGCGGAGCTGCCGGACGGCGCGCGGCGGGAACTGGCCACGAAGATCGACCGGAACACCCGCCGGCTGGCCGCGATGATGCGCGACCTCACCCTGCTGTTCCGGCTGGCCGCCGGCAAGGTCACCACCCGGCCCGCGCCGGTGCCGGTGGCCGAGGTGGCGCAGTCGGTCATCGACGCGCTGCCCGAGCCGGTCACCCCGGTCCACAACGGCGTGGCCGGGGACCTGTACGCGCTGGTCGACCGGGACCACCTGGCGCAGATCCTGCGCAACCTGCTGGCGAACGCGGTCCGGCACGGCGAGCCGCCGGTCGGGGTCGAGGCGCGGGAGGACCGGGCGGGCGTGGTCATCACGGTCCGCGACCACGGCGCGGGCATCCCGCCGGAGCGGCTGGCCGGCCTGTTCGACCGGTTCGCGCACGGCGGCGGGCTGGGGCTCCACATCGCACGGCACCTGGCCGAGGCCAACGGCGGCACGGTCGGGTACGAGCCGGGCGAGCCGCGGGGCGCGTGTGTGCGCGTCCGGCTGCCCCGCAGGCCCGCCTGACCGGCTACGGGTTGCCGTACAACTCGGCGACGATCCCCAGCGCCCATCGCATCCGCCGCGCCGCCACGTCCGGATGCTCGCCGTACTCGTACGCGACCGCTGCGCTGCACCCTCGTACGCCGTATGCCCGGACCGCGTCCCGGATCGCGGCGTCGGCGCGGGACCGGTCCAGCACGGCGCCGGTCGGCGCGGTGGAGACGGCGAGCGCCTCGGCCCGCGCCGTGAACAGCAGGAATCGAGACACCGTGCCACCTCTCTGGTCCGCCGCCCGTCCACGGGCGAGCGGTTGTGCCCCCCGGAGGAGAAACGGTTGCGGACCGGATATGGTGATCGGCTCCCGGCACGGCATCACATCATGTGCCCGGCTCAGGGTTGGGACTGGCTGATGTTGACCATCCACGGGATGCCGAAGCGATCGACGCAGGCACCGAACTCGTCGCCCCACACCTGCTTCTCCAGCGGCACCATCACCGTCCCGCCGTCGGACAGCCGCTCCCAGTACCCGCGGAGCAGGTCGCCGTCGTCGCCGCTGAGGCTGACCGTGATGTTGTCCCCGATCGTGCGGGACATGCCGGGCGGCGTATCCGAGGCCATCAGCGTGAAGCCGTTCTCCGTCGCCAACTGCGCGTGCATGATGTTGTCGGCGATCCCCGGTTCGGGGCTGCCGACCTCGCCGAACGTGCTCATGCGCAGCTCGCCGCCGAAGATGCCCTGGTAGAACTCCATCGCCTGGCGCGCCTCGTCGCCGAAGCTGAGGTAGGGGTTGAGCCGGGTAGCCATCGGAACCTCCTTGGTCCGTGCTTTGCCGTGCGGACTGACCCCAGCAGGCTAGGCGCCGGGTCTGACATCGCGCGCGGAAACGGGCGGGTCGCACCCGGTGGCGGCCCGCCCGCGGGTCGGCGGAGCGGGTGCGGGGCCGGAACGGCGGCCGCAACCGTCGCGCAACCGTTCATGACCAGACGCCACACCCACGGTCACGGAACGTTCTCTCATCCGGCTCGGCCCGCTCGACGCGGGCCCGCCGCCGCAAAGGGGAACGCATGACCGTGAGGACCGCCGCCACTCCGATCGGCCGCCCGCAGGAGGACCTGATCCAAAACAACGTGGCGCTCGTCGGGCACCTGGTCCGGGAGCTGATCGGCCGGGTCCCCGCGCACGTCAACCGGGACGACCTGACCTCCGCCGGCCTGATGGCGCTGGTCGGCGCGGCGCGCTCGTTCGACGCGGGGCGCGGGATCCCGTTCGCCCGGTTCGCCACTGCCCGCCTCCGGGGCGCGCTGCTGGACGAGCTGCGCAGCCTGGACTGGGCCAGCCGCTCGGTACGGCACCGGGCCCGGCGCACCGACACCGCCCGGCAGGAGCTGACCGGGGCGCTGGGGCGCACCCCGACCACCGCCGAGCTGGCCGGGTACCTGGGCGTCGGCGCCGACGAACTGGACGCGGTGGAGGAGGACGTGCAGCGGGCCGTGGTGCTCAGCCTCCAGGGTTTCACCGCCGGCGCGGCCGAGGACCTGGTCACCGAGCGCGCACCCGGTCCGGAGGAGACGCTGCTGCGCCGGGAGCGGATCGGCTACCTGCACGACGCCATCCAGGTACTGCCGGAGCGGCTCCGGATGGTGGTCACCCGGTACTTCCTCGAGGAGCGCCCGATGGCCCGGATCGCCGAGGAGCTCGGGGTCACCGAGTCCCGCGTCTCGCAATTGCGCGCCGAGGCCCTCGCCCTGCTCCGGGACGGCCTCAACGCCCAACTCGACCCGGAGCTGGTCACGGCGACCGAGCGCCCGGACGGCTGCGTGGCCCGCCGCCGCACCGCCTACTACGCCCGGGTCGCCGCGCGGGGCACCTTGCGCTCCCGGCTGGCCATGACGGACCAGTTGGGCCTGCCGGTCGCGGCCTGACGCGCGAACGGCACGCTGAGCGAGATCGACGCGCAGACCCGGCTACGACGCGGCGACACCGCCTCGTCGCCGACCTCCTCGACCGGCACAGGGGACGGGGCCCGGTGCTCGCGCACCGGGCCCCGCTCGCGTGCCGTCGACTGATCAGATGATCAGAGCGCCGGGTACGCGTTCCGCATGAGCTCCTGGAACTGGGCCGAGAACCAGTGGCCCGAAACCGGAGCGTTGGCCATCGCGCCGCTCTGGTTGTTGCCGTTGCGCTCGTTGCCACCGTAGGTCGGGTCGCACATCCGGTCGAAGCCCTTGCCCTCGTCGTTCGCGATGGCCGAGCTGGAGCCGTCCGACTCGCCCGGAGGCTTGATCCAGACGTACGCGTCGATGCCGGTGGCCGGGTTCGCCCGCGGCCGCTCGCCCAGGCCCGCACCGCTCTGGTTGCACCAGTTACCGGCGTGGATCCGCCGGTCGACGCGGGACTCGTTGACGAACTGGTCCACGGTGGTCGCCGTGCTCGCCTTGGTGGGCCGGTTCGGGCCGCCCCAGCCGTTGCGCGAGGTGTCGATCAGCATGCCGATGCTCTGCGGGAAGCCCACGTTCGTCAGCTTCGTCCGGAACGCCTGCGCGAACGTCAGCTCGTCCACGTAGTCGTTCCAGTCAACCCACTTCGACTGCCGCACGGACTGGCCGTTGACCTGGGTGTTGATGTTGAAGTACGGCTCGGTGAGCGCCGAGTAGTTCGCGGTGTCGGTGATGAAGCCGTCCACCGTGGCGAAGCCACCGGTGGCGCCGCGGACCGTCGAGGCGAACAGGTCGGCGGACGGGCCGAAGTTGTCGCTCCAGCCGATCCAGCCGTGGTGCGCCGCGTCGATGTAGTTGTAGATGTTGGAGCCGGCCGCGTGCAGCTTGCTCAGCGCGTACTGGACGCCCTGCACGTACGCACCGGAGCTCTGCGCCTCGGCACACGCCGCCACGTTGGTGTTCGTGATCAGGTTCGGCAGCGAGTCGATCTCGATGATGTTGATGATCCGGATGTTCCGGTACTTCGAGTCCGCCTGGATCGCGGCGATCGGGTCGATGTACTCGGTCTTGTACCGGTTGATGCCGTTCTCAGAGACCTTCAGCTCGCCGTTCGAGGCCAGCGCCGAGCAGTCCCGGTTCGGCAGGTCGTAGATCACGAACTGGATGTAGCCGGCACCCTGGGCGACGGCCTCGTCCAGGTGCGCCCGCATGCCGCGGGCACCCGGGGTGCCGTTGATCGCGGCGATCCGGTCCATCCACACGCCGGTCGGGGTGTTGGAGACCCGGCTGCCGCCCGTCTCCGCGTCCGCCTTGGCCTTCCAGTCGGGGTTCACGTAGCCCTTGGCACCGGCGTACGGGTTGTCGACGTGGGTGCCCTGCGGCGGGTTGGTGGTGGGGCCACCCGTGGGCGGGTTGGTGGTCGGGCCACCCGTCGGCGGCCTCGTGGTCGGGCCACTCGTGGGCGGGTTCGTGGTCGGCGGCCGCGTGGTCGGCCCGGTGGTCGGCGTGCTGCCGTTGCAGGTCACGCCGTTCACACTGAACGAACTCGGGGTGACCGCCGAGCCGTTGGCCAGGAAGCCGACGCCGGTGACCGAGCCGCCGTTGGGGACGCTGCCGTTCCACGACTCATTGCCGACCGTGACCGTGGTCCCGCTCTGCGACCACTTGCCGCTCCAGCCCTGGGTAACCTGCTGGCTACCGGACCAGGTCCACTTGAGCTGCCAGGACGTCCACGCGTCGCCGACGTTCCTGATCGTCACGTCGCCCTGGAAGCCGCCCTGCCAGGAGTTCGTAATCGTGTAGGTGACGCTGCACCCCGTGGCAGCGGCGGCCGGCAGTGCCGGGAGCACCGCCAACCCACCCGCACCTAGCGCGGCAGCCGCCGCGGTAATGGCGAGCTTTCCTCGCCGGGTGCGACTCGAGACGAGTCTCATGCTTCTTTCTCCTGTTTCGTCGCTTACGCCGGGGCGGACGCCCAGGCAAGCCGGCACTCGGACGCGGATCTGGACGAATCGCGCCACCGGCACACCGAAGAAGTAGCCCGCCCTACCCGGACGGCAGGCTGGAAGAGTCCGATCGACACGGTCCACGGTGGCGGACCGCGCCGCGAAGGGCTCGCACTACGGGCGGCTGAGCCGACCGCATGCCCTGGCAAACCCCACTCGCATGGCTCCCGGATGCGACGTCAAAGAGTCTTGCATGGGAGGGCTCCCATACACAAGCATCGCTGCCCTTGACCCTTTCGCCCGCCCGATCCCCACCCGCCCACCAGCCCGTTGCGTGCCGGGCTCAGGCCCGCGCGGCCCGGCCGGACGGCTGGTTCGGCGGGCGCCGGTACCGGTACCCGAAGCCGCGCACCGACTCGACCGGCGAGTCCTCCGGGTCGGACCAGCCGAGCTTGCGCCGCAGCCGCAGCACCGCGAACTTGACCCGCTCCTGGCCGATGCCGGTCGGGTCGTCCCACGCCTGGGTCAGCAGCTGGTTCGGCGACAGCACCGCCCCGGCGTGCCGGAGCAGCGCGTTGAGCAGCCGGAACTCGGTCGGCGTCAGGCGCACCTCGCGCCCGGAGACGTACACCCGGCGCTGGGTCGGGTCCAGGTGCACCAGCCCGTCGTCGTAGATCTGACTGGCCCAGGTGGCCGAGCTGCCGGACCGGCGCAGCAGCGCCTCGACCCGGGCCAGCAGCTCCGCGTTGGCGAACGGCTTGGTCAGGTAGTCGTCGGCGCCGGCGCGCAGCCCGCGCACCTTCTCCGTCTCCTGGCCGTGCGCGGTCAGCATCAGGACCGGCACGTCGCTGAGGTCGCGCAGCCGCTCCAGCACCTGCCAGCCGTCCATTTCGGGCAGACCGACGTCCAGCACGACCAGGTCCGGGTGCTCGGCGTACGCCTCCCGCAGCCCCGCACGGCCGTTGCCGGCGTGGGACACGTCGTACCCCGCCCGGGTGAACAGCATCCGCAGCGCGAGCGTGAGGTCCGGATCGTCCTCGACCAGCAGCAGGTGGCTCACGTGGCCAGCTCCCCTCCGGCAGCCTTCTCCGGGCCCGGCCGGCTCAGCCGGGCCCGCGGGCCGGAGCCCGAATCGCGGCGCCATGAATCCACGGGTCTGTCGCCCCCACGATGGGACTCTTATGGATTATCGCCGGGTTTGCCCGTATCGGTGTATTTTAGCGGGCTGCCTTCGCGACCCGGCGACCGCGCGCTACACCCCGCAGCCGATCAGCACCGGTTCCGGGTGCAGGGTGACGCCGAACCGGTCGCGAACGCCGTCCCGGATCTCCCGGGCCAGCCGCAGCAGCGCGGCGGTCGAGCCCGCACCCCGGTTGGTGAGCGCGAGCGCGTGCTTGCCGGAGACGGCCACGCCGCCGGCGCCGCCGTCCGCGCCCAGGTAGCCCTTCGTGAACCCGGCCCGGTCGATCAGCCAGGCGGCGCTGACCTTCACCACCCCGTCCGGCGCCGGCCAGGAGGTGGGCTCCTCGTCGCCGGTCCGCTCCCGGAACGCCGCGAAGGCCGCCGCGTCCAGCACCGGGTTGGTGAAGAACGACCCCACCGACCAGGTGTCCCGATCGTCCGGGTCCAGCACCATGCCCTTGCCGGCGCGCAGCGCGAGTACCGCCCGGCGGGCGTCCTCCAGCGGGACCCGATCGCCGACCGCCACACCCAGGACACGGGCCAGTTCCGCGTACCGGACGGGGGCCGAGCGCCCGTCCACCGCCAGCCGGAACCGCACCGACAGCACCACCCACCGGCTGCTGCGCTTGAACACGCTGGCCCGGTACCCGAAGCCGCACTCCGCGGGGGTCATCGTCACCACGTCGCCGAGCACCCGGTCGTACGCCCGGACCGAGGCGATCGTCTCCGCGACCTCCTGCCCGTACGCGCCGACGTTCTGGATCGGGGTGGCACCGGCCGAACCGGGGACGCCGGACAGGCACTCCACGCCCGACCAGCCCCGCCGCACGGCGGTGTGTACCACGTCGTCCCACGGCTCGCCGGCGGCCACCTCGACGGTCACCCGGCCGGCGGACTCCTCGACGACCTCGATCCCCCGCGAGCGGACCAGCACCACCGTGCCCGGGAAGCCGGCGTCGCCGATCACCACGTTGCTCCCGCCGGCCAGCACGAGCACCGGGTCCTCGGCGGCGACGGCGCGCACGATCGCGGCCTCGTCGGCGGCGGTCACGAGCCCTGCGGCCGGGCCGCCCAGGCGCAGTGTCGTGTACCGGGACAGCGGAACGGGCGCATACGGGTCGGCGGCGGCGGGCCTTTCGGCACTAACGTCGGACACGCCACTCACCCTAGGCTGGTGCGGTGGCGAGCCCGCCCTCGGCGGGTCCGGCAGCGGCGGGAGGAACGCGATGACCAGGTTGCACGGCGCCAAGGACTTCTGGCTGGCCGGCCTGCGCGCCGAAGGGCCGGTGCTGCGCGCGGCGGCGACGGCCGCCGGAGCGCAGACAGCCGTACCAACCTGTCCCGGTTGGACGATTGATCACCTGATCCGGCACGTGGCCGGCTGCTACCGATGGGTCGGGCAGCACGTCACCCGGGGGGAGGTCAGCCGCCCGCCGGAGGAGCGCTCGGATCAGCCACCCGAGGACGCCTCCGGTGACCCCATCGAGTGGTTCGACGCGGAGTTCGTGGCGCTGCTGCGCCTGCTGGACGGCCTCGACCCCGAACTGCCCGCCTGGAACTGGGCGCCGCAGACCAAGAAGGCCGCGTTCTGGCACCGCCGGATGGCGCACGAGACGGCGGTACACCGCTGGGACGCCCAGATGGCGGCCGGTCAGGCGGAGCCGGTGGAGGCCAAGCTCGCCGCCGACGGGGTCAGCGAGGTGCTCGACACCTGGCTGCCCGCCGGGCGCCGCCGGGCGCCGGCCGGAGTGCACGGCGTGATCCACCTCGTCGCCACGGATGCCAGCGAGGAGTGGTTCGTGCGGCTGCGCGGCGCGGGCGTCGCGCTGCTGGACACCGGCACCCTGCTGGACACCGACGACCCGCACCCGCGCGCCCATGCCGCCGGCACCGCCAGCGACCTGCTGCTCGCCCTCTACGGCCGGGTGCCGTTCGAGGTGCTCACGGTGGCCGGGCAGGCCGGCCTGCTGGAGGCGCTGCGCACGGGGTGATCGGGCCTTTCCCGGCCGCCGATCGGTCATATCGGCCGATACCCCCCGCCGGGCGGCACCAAACGGCGGGCGGCTGGCCGTAAGGTCATGGCATGGCGATGCTCGGGGGCCGGCCAACCCTGGAAGAGGTGGCGCTGCGCGCCGGCGTGTCCCGGGCCACCGTCTCCCGGGTCGTCAACGGCTCGACCACGGTCGCCGAACCCATCCGCGATGCGGTGCTGCGCGCCGTCGAGGAACTCGGCTACGTGCCCAACCAGGCCGCCCGCAGCCTGGTCACCCAGCGCACCGACTCGGTCGCCCTGATCCTGCCGGAGACCCCCAACCGGGTCTTCTCCGACGACCAGTTCTTCCCCGGCATCATCCGCGGCGTCAGCCAGGAACTGGAGGCCGTGGACAAGCAACTCGTGCTCATGATGGCCGGCTCCACCGCCAGCCACGGCCGGGTCGAGCGGTACGCGCTGGCCCGCCACGTGGACGGCGTCCTGTTCGCCTCCATGCACGGCATCGACCCGCTCCCGGGCACCCTCGCCCGGATGGGCATGCCGGTCGTGTGCAGCGGCCGGCCGCTCGGCCGGGACACGGTCCCGTACGTGGACGTGGACCACGTCGGCGGCGTGCGCACCGCGGTCGGCCACCTGATCGCCAGCGGCCGCCGCCGGATCGCCACCATCGCCGGCCCGCTCGACATGGTCGCCGGCGTGGACCGGCTCACCGGGTACCGGGAGGCGCTGGCCGAGGCGGGGCTGCGCTGCCTGGTCGCCAGCGGGGACTTCACCCGCGAGTCCGGGCACACCGCCATGCGCCAGCTGCTCGTCGACGACCCCGACCTGGACGCGGTCTTCATCGCCTCCGACCTGATGGCGCACGGCGCCCTGCGCGCCCTGAAGGCGGCCGGGCGCCGGATACCGGAGGACGTCGCGGTGATCGGCTTCGACGACATCGAGCTGGCCCGCTACACCGACCCGCCGCTGTCCACGGTCCGCCAGCCGATTGTGGAGATCGGTCGCCGGATCGCCCGCCAACTGCTGTGGCTGGCCGCCGGCGAGGAGGTCGACCGGGAGGTCATCCTCCCCACCGAACTCATCCTCCGCGACACCACCTGACCCACGGCGCCGCCAGGTGAGCGGTCACGCGGCGCCGCCAAGCAGCACCGTCAGCCGGTCATGCCGGGGCTACCCGGCGGGCGGTCTCGTAGGCCGCGCGCCCGTGCAGGACCAGGCGGGCCTCGCGCACGCTGCCCGGTTCGGCCGAGCGCAGGCCGGCGAGGGCCTGCCGGACCGCGTCCGCCATTGGCCAGCCGTAGATGCCGGCGGAGACCAGCGGGAAGGCGACCGTCTCGGCGCCAAGGTCGTTCGCCACCGCCAGCGAGCGCCGGTAGCAGGATCGCAGCAGGGCCGAGCGGTCCTCCCGATCCGTCCACACGGGACCGACGGTGTGGATGACCCAGCGGGCGGGCAGGTTGCCGGCCGTGGTGGCGACGGCCTCCCCGACCGGCAGACCGCGGGCGTACTTCCCGGCCCGCAGGGCGCGCGTCTCGGCGAGGATGACCGGGCCGCCGGCCGCGTGGATGGCGCCGTCCACGCCGCCCCCGCCGAGCAGGGACGAGTTGGCGGCGTTGACGACCGCGTCGACGTGCTGGACGGTGATGTCGCCCTCGACCAGGGTGATCTCCACTCGCGGAAGGCTACGCGTCCGCGGTGAGGAGCCGGCGCGCGAGCAGCGTCCCGCCGGCCACGGCGGCAGGGGGCAGCAGGAGGGCGCCGAACGGGACGAGGAGGCACAGGAACACGGCGACGCCGAAGCCGAGGGCGACCGGGCGGTGGGCGCGCAACGCGCGGCGGCGATCGGCCAGGCGCAGCCCGCGGCGCTGGAACGGCAGGTCGACCAGTTCGACGGCCAGCAGCCACCCGGCGACCCCGGCGCAGCGCAGCGCCGAGGCTGCGCCCGAGCGAGCGGTACCAGGGCACCTCGACCGCGGCGGGGACGCCGCCGTGCCAGTCCTCCACCACCTCGCTGATCTTCGCGTAGAACGGGTCGCCGACCAGCAGCGTGACCGCCGTGAACGCGAGCACCGCGAGCAGGGCGCCGACGCCGGGCAGGGCCACGCCGGCGGCCACCCGTACCGTGCCGCGCCAACCGGTGGACCAGTCGTCGGCGAACCGGGTGACCAGGGCGGCCAGGTCGTCCGCGTACGCGACGAGGACGCTGAAAGCGGTGCGGAACAGCGCGGTGGAGATGACGGTCGGGAGGATGCCGAGCAGGAGCAGCCGGGGGGGTGCCACCGTAGGCGCGCACGCCCTGGGCGAGCAGACGGATCCCGGCGGCGAACTCGCGAACGGCCCCGGGACGGGCTTCGGGTACCACGGACGGCGGACCGCTCAGTCCGCCAGCCGCACCCGGACCCGCCGGTTGGCCCGCCCCTTGCTCTCCACCTTGACCACCCGGACCTTGCCGATCTGCGCCGTGGACCCGACGTGCGTGCCGCCGTCCGCCTGCACGTCCAGGCCGACGATGTCGACGATGCGGATCTCCTGCTCCGCCGGCGGGATCAGGTTGGCCTGGGTGCGGATGATGTCCGGGATGGCCAGCGCCTCGGTCCGCGGCAACACCCGCACCGCCACCGAGCGGTCGGCGGCGACCTCGGTGTTCACCAACTCCTCCAGGCGGGCCTTGAAGTCCGCCGGCACCTGCGGCAGGTTGAAGTCCATCCGGGCCTCGCCGGGTTCCATGTTGCCGCCGGTGACCAGCGCGCCGAAGTCCCGGAACACCACGCCACACAGGACGTGCAGCCCCGAGTGGGTACGCATGAGCAGCGTCCGGCGGGCGTCCTCGACGGCGCCGGTCACCTGGGCGCCGACCGGCGGCAGCGGGTCACCCTCCACCGGGATGAGGTACAGGTCGTCGCCCTTGCGGGTGCCGGCGACGCGGGTCTGCACGCCCTGCCAGAGCAGCACGCCGTGGTCCGGGGGCTGGCCGCCGCCGCCCGGGTAGAACGCCGACCGATCGAGCACGATGCCCCGCTCCGGGTCGACCTCCAGCACCGTGCACGGCCACTCGCGCACCGTCGGGTCGGCCAGGTCGAGCCGCTGCGTGCGGCCATGCTGCGTCACGCCCATGGCGGGCACCCTACTCGTTGAGGAAACCCGAGATCCGCTCGCGCAGGTCGGCCCGGTGGGTCCAGACCACGCCGGGCCGGTCGTAGACGACCAGCGTCGCGGCGGGCAGCGCGGCGGCGAGCCGCTCGGCCACCGGAAGCGGGTGCAGGTCGTCACCCGCACAGGCGATCACCAGCGCCGGCGCCCGGACGGCGGCCAGCGGCGCCGGGTCGGCGACCGCCACCTGGTCCGGCAGGTCGGCCAGCGCCTCGGCGAGGCCGTCCCGGGTGAGCTGGTCGAGGCGCTGGCGCAGGTAGGCCCAGCCGGCCGGGGTGTTGCGCACCTGGGGCGGCGCCTCCAGCGTGACCGCGTCGGCCAGCGCCGAAATGTCACCCTCGCGGGTGGCCGCCAGCAGCGCGGCCAGCCGGGCCCGGGACGCCGTGGGGCGGGGCTGGTCCAGCACGGCGGGCAGGAAGAACACCAGCCGGTCGAACCGGTCCGGACTGTCCACCAACAACCGGCACAGCGCGCCCGCGCCCATGCTGACCCCCACCGCGCGGGTGGCGCCGGAGAGGTCAGCGACCGCGCGCAGGTCCCGCGCGAGGTCCGCGTAGCTCCAGGGGCCGGGCGGAGCGGCGGAGCGGCCGTGCCCCCGGAAGGCGAAGAAGACCTTGCGACCACCGACCGCGCTGCCCAGCGGGCGGGTGTCGGCGATGCCGCCGGCCAGCCCGTGCGCGAACACGGTCACCGGTTCGCCGCCGCCGGTGACCAGCCGCTCCAGCGCGACCCCGTGCGGGGTGGCGAGCAGGTCGGTGGGCGGCTCGGGGAGCACCGGGCGGCCCGAGCGCGGGCCGCTGGGACCCGGCCCGTACGTCCGCGGCCCGCCGTCGGGCGGCGGCGGCCAGCGGAAGTCCCTCACCACATCCCGCGGCCGTCGGCGATGTCGCGCAGGCCCGGCCGGACGTCCAGCAGGTAGATGAGCGCCGCGGCGATGCCGATCAGGCCGAACACGCTGATCGTGCCGAACAGGTACGGGAAGCCGAGCAGCGTGCAGATGCCGATGATGGCCAGCCAGGCCGGCTTGGGCAGGGTGCCGATCGCGGGGAACGCCTCGGCGCGCTGGGTGAGCGCGTGCACGAACGCCGTGATGCCGAGGACGACCGCGCACAGGAACAGCAGCCAGCTGACGTAGTACACGACCACCGGGGCGAAGATTGGCGCAGCCATGCCAGCAAGCTTATGCCGGCCGGGCCCGGCGCCGGGGTGCGGCGTCGGGCCCGGCGTGGGCTCAGCTCTCGGCCGGCTTGCTCTTCTTGGCGGCACTGGACTTCGCCGGCTTGGCCGGCGCCTCGCCGGCGGTCGCGGCCGGGGCGGTGGCGGGCTGCTCGACCGCGGGCCGCTCGGCAGCGGGCAGTTCGGCGGGGGCCGTCGCGGCGTCCACCTCGGCCACCGTGTCGTCGGTCACCGTCTCGGCGGCGTCGCCGATCACCAGCGCGCCCCGGGCGACCAGGTCGCCGTACACGGCGGCGGCCTTGGCCTGGGCGGCCTGCGCGGCGGCGGTGACCGCGGCGGCATTGCGCCGGGCCAGCGCCCGCAGCCGGTCCACGTCCACGTCGAGGTCCCAATCGGTCTCGGCAGCGCGCTGGCGCAACCCGGCGGCCCGCTCGCGGGCCCGCTCGCGCAGCTGGACGCCGCGCTCGCGCAGGTGTGCGCCGCGCCCGCGCAGCTCGGCGCCGTTCTCGACGGCCCGGCCGCTCAGCTCGTCGACCAGCGCCGGCAGCTTGCGCAGCTGCTGGTAGGCCAGGTCACCGACGCCGGCGGCGGCGTACAGCGGGGCGGGGATTCGGTTCTTCGGCTCGGTCATGGCTTCTTCTCCTCCTCGGCCGCGTCGGCGGCCTCCTGTTCCACGCGGGCGTTCTCCCGCCGGAACGTCTCGTAGATCTGGGTCAGCGACTGCTTCTGCGCGAGGGTCAGGTGCGGGTCGGCCGCGATGGCGGCCGGCACCTCCTGACCCTCCTTCGGGTCCAGCAGGCCGGCACGCAGGTACATGACCGGGGTGGAGACCCGCAGCGCGCTGGCGAGCTGCTGGAGCACCTCGGCGCTGGGCTTGCGCAGCCCCCGCTCGATCTGGCTCAGGTACGGGTTGCTGACCCCGGCCTGCTCGGCGAGCTGGCGCAGCGAGATGCGCGCGTTGCGGCGCATGTCCCGGATGAACGCGCCGATGTCGCGGGGCAGATCCTTGGATGTGGCCACGCCTCGACGCTAACCCCGACTGCTAGCTCCTGCAAGCAGTTCGCTAGCGGGAGCTAGCGTGGCGTCCCACACAGATCACCCGCGCGGGCGAGCGGCGTCCCTACAGCGCGATCGGGCGGACCGCGCCGACCCGGCGCCCACCGCCGTGGACGGGCGTCTCGCGCAGCCCCTCGGGCGCCTCGACGCCCAGGCGGGACAGGGCGGCGGCGGTCACCGGCACGCTCGCCCGGTGCGCGCCGTCGTCGATCTTCACGGCGACCGCGCCGGCGCCCGGCACCGCGACCACCCACACACCCTCGGCACCGCCCTTGGCCAGCGCGCCCGGCACACCGGCCATCAGCACGGCGTCCGGCTCGCCGGTGCCGGAAACCAGTACCGGGTACCCCCGCATCGCGTCCACGACGGTGCGCTCCGCGGAGCCGGGCTCGGCGCCCACCAGACGCAGGAACGCGGTCGCCAGCCCGGTCAGGGACGCGGCGGTGACCACCGCGCCGCAGCCGTCCACGCCGCACGGCGGCTCGCCGGGGGCGCCGGTGAACTCCGCGACCGTCTCGACCAGCAGGCGCTGGAGCGGGTGCCCCGGATCGGCGTACCCCTCCGTGGGCCAGCCGGCGCCGAGGCAGGTCAGCAGCATGCCGGCGTGCTTGCCGGAGCAGTTCATCGCGATCCGGGCCCGGGTGCCGCCAGCGGCCAGGTACGCCTCCCGCGCCTCCTGCCCGCCCGGCAGATCCGGCGGGCAGGCGAGGGCGTCCTCGGTGAGCCCGCCGCTGCGCAGCAGGGCCGCGACCCGCTCCAGGTGCACCGGCTCGCCCCGGTGGCTGGCCGCCACCATGGCCAGGTCCGCCGCGTCACACAGCCGCAGGCCGGCGCGGAGCATGCCGACCGCCTGCATGGGCTTGTTGGAACTGCGCGGGAAGATCGGCCCCTGCACGTCGCCGGCCGTGAACACCGGCGCGCCGGACGCGTCCAGCACCACCAGCGACCCCCGGTGCACGCCCTCGGTGAAGCCGGAGCGGACCACCTCGGCCAGCGGGACGCCACCCGCGTAGATCTTGCCCATGCGGGCGAAGCTACCCGCCGGTCAGCGCGCCCCGGTGGCCGGGATGCCGAGCAGTGACCTGGCCGCGTCCGCCCCCATCGGCGGGCGCTGGGCGAGCTGGGCGAAGCCGACGGCACGCGCCACGAGCTGCATGTTCGAGTCGACCGGCTGACCCTTGGCGTACGTGATGGTGTCCTCCATCCCGACCCGCAGGTGCCCGCCGGTGGCCAGCGACGCGAGCAGCACCGGGATGGTGCTGCGCCCGATGCCGGTCGCCGAGAACGTGGTGCCCTCCGGCAGGTCGCGCATGGCCTGCCGGCACGCCACCAGCGCCTGCGCGGTACCCGGCATGCCGCCCGGGACGCCCATCACCAGGTCCACGTGGACGTGGCCGCCGAACGGCAGCCCGTACCGGTCCAGCAGGCGCTGGAGCGAGGTCAGGTGGCCCAGGTCGAAGATCTCGTACTCGGGGACGATCCGCCGCTCCCGCATCCGGGTGTGCAGGTCGACGATGAACTCCCAGCGGTTGGCGAACACGCCGTCGCCGAAGTTGACCGTCCCCATCGTGCAGGACGCCATGTCCGGCCCCGCGTCGAGCACCGCCAACCGGTCCGCCTCCGGATCGGTGACCGCGCCGCCGCTGGACAGCTGCACGATCAGCCCGGTGGCGGCGCGCAGCGCGGCGACCGTCTCGCGCAGCCGGCCCTGGTCCAGCGTGGGCCGGGCCTGGTCGTCGCGGATGTGCACGTGGATGACGGCGGCGCCGAGCGCCTCGCACTCCTTGGCGGTGGCGACGAGCTCGTCCAGGGTGACCGGCAGCGCGGGCACGTCGGCCTTGCTGGACTCCGCCCCGGTGGGGGCGACCGTGATCAGGGTTCCGGCGCTCATGCCGGCACCTTACGCCCGCCTACGGTTCGATGGCCGCCACGCTGTCGCCGATGCGCAGGTCGGCGTCGTCGGGCACGTTGCGCTTGACCAGGGCCAGCGCGATCGGGCCCAGCTCGAAGTGGGTCACCGCCGTGCCGACGAAGCCGACCGCGCGCCCGTCCGCCGTGTGCACGGCCGTGCCCGGCGCCGGCGGGCGGTCGGTCGCCACGCCGTCCAAGTGCAGCAGGACCAGGCGCCGCGGCGGTCGGCCCAGGTTGTGCACCCGGGCCACCGTCTCCTGGCCGCGGTAGCAGCCCTTGTCCAGGTGCACGGCGGACCGGGGCCACTCCACCTCGGCGGGGATGGTCCGGTGATCGGTCTCGAAGCCCTGGCGGGGTACCCGGGCCGCCACGCGCAGCGCCTCGTACGCCCACAGGCCCGCCGGGGGCACGCCCAGCCGCTCGTACACGGCGGCCACGCTGGCGCGCGGGACGAGCAGGTCCACGCCCAGGCGGGTGCGGCGCGCCCAGCCGCCGGAGTCGAGCTGGCGCACCGGGTACAGGATGCTGGGCCGGGCCGGCACGGCGCCGGCGGGGAACTTCGGGCCCGGCACCGGGAGCGCGTCGGGCTCGGCCAGCTCCAGGCCGAGCGCCTCGGCGGCGCGCGGGCCGGCGAGGGTGAGCAGCGCCCAGTCCGCGGTGGCGTCGCGGGGCTCGACCCGGGTCAGGAAGCGCATCTTCGCCAGGAACGCCAGCAGCTCGCCGGCGCTGGCCGGCTCCACGTCCAGCCAGGTCGTCTCGCCGTCCTCGGCCACCATCGCGTGCTGCTCGACGTGCCCGTGCGGCGAGAGCACCAGCAGTTCGGTGCCCTGCCCGGCGCGCAGGTCGGACAGGTGCTGGCTGGTGAGGCTGTGCAGCCAGGCCGCCCGCTCCGGCCCCGGCACCGCGAGCACCCCCCGGTGCGACCGGTCGACCAGGGCCGCCTCCGTGGCCAGCAGGCGCTGCTCGCGCAGCGGGTCGCCGTAGTGCGCGGCGACGCCCGCGTCCCGCGAGGCGGGGTCCACGGCCGCCACCGGCACCGCACCCGGAATCTCGATCATTCGTCCCCCTCGCCGCTCCCGCAGCCGCCGCACCGGCCGAACAGGGCGACGTGGCCGATGTCGACCAGGAAGCCGTGCTGCCGGCGCAGCGCCGACGCCAACGGCTGCAACAGCTCCGGCGGCAGCTCCTGTATTCCCCCGCAGCCCCGGCAGACCAGGTGCACGTGCTGGTCGTCATCCGCGGCGTGGTACGTCGGCGCCCCGTGCGACAGGTGCGTGTGGGTCACCAGGCCGAGCTCCTCGAGCAGCTCCAGTGTCCGGTACACGGTGGTGATGTTGACGCCGGGCGCGATCCGGCCGACCGCGACGTGCACCTGCTCCGGCGTGGCGTGGCCCAACGCCCGGACGGCGTCGAGGACCAGTTGGCGAGGGGCGGTCATCCGCAGTCCGCGCGAGCGGAGCACGGCCGCCAGCGACGTTTCCGGCACCGTCCGATCATATGCGGGCCGGCCCGGCCGGGGGCGACCGGCGAGGTCGCGCCGCCCTGGTGCGGGGCCGGGGGGTTCCGGGGATGCCCCCGCCCAGGTTCCGGGCGCGTCTCGCGGGGGTTGCCGCGGGCGCCCCGCAGTGGTTTACGCTCCCCGGCGTGCCTGATCGCGTACTCGCCATCCCGGGCCGGGGCGTGGTCCCGGCCGACACCCCGGTGCTGCGCGCCGACGACCTCGGCGTCCTGCGCGGCGACGGGCTCTTCGAGACCGTGCACGTGCGCGGCGGCCGTCCCTGGCTGCTGGACGAGCACCTGGACCGGATGTCCCGCTCGGCCGCCCGACTCGGCATCCCGCTCCCCCCGGCCGCCGACCTGACCGCGCTCGCCGAGCAGGCGTGCACGGGCTGGGGCGCCGACGAGGGCGCCCTGCGCCTGGTCTGCACCCGCGGAGCGGAGCACGGCGACGGCACGCCCACCCTGTACGCGACCCTCAACCCGGTCGGCGAGGCGAGCCGGCGCGCCCGCCGGGACGGCATCCGGGTCCTGACCGCGTCCCTCGGCCTGGCCGCCGCCGCCCGGTCGCAGGCGCCGTGGCTGCTCGGCGGGGTCAAGTCCCTCTCCTACGCGGTCAACATGGCGTCCCTGCGCTGGGCCACCGAGTCCGGTGCCGACGACGTCCTCTGGGTCTCCGGCGACGGCTACCTGCTCGAAGCCCCGACCGCGAGCCTCGTGTGGCTGGACGGCGACACGCTCTGCACCGTCCCGGCCGAGGCGACCGGTATCCTGCCCGGCACCACCGCGCGGTGGCTCTGCGAGCACGCCGAGAAGCTCGGCTGGCAGGCGGAGGAGCGGATGGCCCGCCCGGCCGACCTGTTCCTCGCCGACGCCGCGTGGCTCGCCTCCTCGGTGCGGGGGCTCGCCGAGATCCGCACCCTGGACGGCACGGACCTGCCGCCGTCCGAGCACACCGCCCGGATCCAGGATCTGCTCGGCTTCGGAGTACCGGCCGCGGCCGAGGAGCCCGCGGCCGCGCCGACCGCCGTCGCGTCGCCCGCCGTCGCTCCGCCGGTCGAAGCCGCCACCGACGACGAGGGACCGACGGACGTTCCCTGACCCGGCGCGCCCGCCGGGGCGGGCGACCGGCCCTACGAACGGGTGGTGAGCCGGTAGCCGACGCCGCGGACGGTCTCGATGGCCGGCGTCGGGCCGCCGGTGGCGCTACCCGCGGGCAGGGACTCGGCGTCGGCGCCGATCGCGCGCAGCTTGCGGCGCAGGCGCTTCACCGCGGAGTGCAGGATCGACGAGTCGCCCAGGTAGGAGCCGCCCCAGACGGCGTCGAACAGGCGCTGGTAGGTCCAGACGCCGACCGGTCGGCTGGCGAGGCGGGCCAGCAGGTCGCGCTCGATGCGGGTGAGCGGGAGCCGGGCGCCGCGCCAGGTGACGGCGTGGGCGGCCGGGTCGACGGCGAGGTCGCCGAGGCCGGCCGCGTCCGGGTCGGACGGTGGGGGCGGTGGCGGCGGCGTGCCGAGGGCGGCGCGCAGTTCGGCGAGGTCGGCGCACAGCAGCACGGCGCCGCGGCCGTCGAGCTGCCGGACGACGCGTTCGCGCAAGTCGGGATCGGTCGATACGCAGACGACGAGCGGTAGGGTCGATTCCAGCACCGAGCCTCCCCAGGACGGCATGCTCCGCTCAGCCAACCCCGCGCCATCGACGTCGTCAACTACGTGTGCACAGTTTGCTGTCCGGCGGCCCGCAACCTGCCCGGAAACTGCCCGCCGAGCGCCATTGATGACCATGGACGGATGACCGGAGCATGACTTCCAGACCCCGCCGGTGCCGCCGGAGTCCCCCGGCGGCCAGGTGGGGGATGTGGGGAGGACGTCAATGCTACGCAGAACGATCGCGGTAGCCGCCGCGGCGCTCGTTGCCGCGACGGCGGTGACGGCGACACCGGGGGCGGCCGGCGCCGCGGATCCCAAGCCCGAAGTGGACAGACAGGTTCTGGCCGAGTTGGCGGCCAACGGCCACGCCGGGTTCCTGGTGTACCTACGGGACCGGGCGGACCTGAGCGGTACGAAGAAGATGCGGGACGCGGACGCCAAGGCGACCCAGGTGTACCGCACCCTGACCGCCACCGCCGACTCCAGCCAGCGCGACCTGCGGGCCGACCTGGACGCGAAGAAGGCGTCGTACCGCCCGTTCTGGATCAGCAACGCGATCTGGGTGGACGGCGACCGCTCCACCCTGGACCTGGTGACCGGGCACGCCGAGGTGGAGAAGGTCGTGCCGAGCCGGACGGTGCCGCGGGTGCAGCCGGTGAGCACCGCGCCGGCCGCCGGCAAGGACGCGATCGAGTGGGGCCTGACGAACGTCCAGGCGCCAAAGGTGTGGTCCGACTTCGGGGTGCGCGGCGAGGGGATCGTGGTCGCCAGCATCGACGGCGGGGTGCAGTACCAGCACCCGGCGCTGGTCGGCAAGTACCGGGGGAACCTGGGCGACGGCAGCTTCGACCACAACTACAACTGGTTCGACCCGTCCCACCAGTGCGCCACGGCCGCGCCGTGCGACGCCCCGGACGGGCACGGCACGCACACCATGGGCACGATGATCGGTGACGACGGCGCCGGCAACCAGATCGGCGTCGCGCCCGGCGCCAAGTGGATCACCGCCCGCGGCTGCGAGACGGACACCTGCAGCGACGCCGCCCTGCTGGCCTCGGGCCAGTGGATGGTGGCACCGACCGACCTGAACAACCTCACCCCCCGGCCGGACCTGCACCCCGACGTGGTGAACAACTCGTGGGGCGGCCCCGGCGGCGACCGCTGGTACGACGACATCGTGAACGCCTGGCTGGCGGCCGGGATCTTCCCGGTGTTCGCCAGCGGCAACTCGGGCCCCCGCTGCGGCAGCGCCGAGTCGCCGGGCGACTTCGCCGGCGCGTACTCGGTGGGCGCCTACGACTCGACCAACCGCGTGGCGAGCTTCTCCAGCCGGGGCTCCGCCTCGGCCAGCGAGATCAAGCCCAACATCTCGGCGCCGGGCGTCGCGGTGCGCTCCAGCGTGCCGGACGGGTACGCCACGTTCAACGGCACGTCCATGGCGGCGCCACACGTCTCCGGCGCGGTCGCGCTGATGTGGTCGGCGGCGCCGTCGCTCAAGGGCGACATCGCCGCGACCCGGCAACTGCTGGACGACACCGCCACCGACACCGAGGACCTGTCCTGCGGCGGCACCACCGACGACAACCAGGTGTACGGCGAGGGCCGGCTGAACGCGTTCGCCGCGGTGGAGGCAGCCCCGCGCGGCCCGGTGGGCCGGATCACCGGCGCGGTGACCGACTCCGGCGGCGGCAACCCGATCGCCGGCGTCACCGTGGCGGCCGGTGAGCGGTCCGTGACCACCGGGCCGGACGGCCGGTACACCCTGGTGCTGCCCCCGGGCGAGCACACCGTGACGGCCACCAGATACGGGTACGCCACGCTGAGCGCCACCGTGACGGTGACCGAGGGCGGCGCGGTCACCCGCGACTTCGCCCTGGTCGCGGTGCCGATGGTGACCGTCTCCGGCCGGGTGTCGGACGGCTCCGGGCACGGCTGGCCGCTGTACGCGAAGCTGGCGGTCGGCGACCGGCCCGGCGGACCGGTGTTCACCGACCCCGCCACCGGCCGGTACTCGTTCAAGGTGCCCGGCGGGGCCGGTTACCGCGTGACGGTGACCGCCCAGTACCCGGGCTACCAGGCCGTGACCGTCGACGTGCCGGTCGGCACCGAGGACCGGACGCAGGACATCGCGGTACCCGTCCTGCCCGAGTGCACGGCGCCGGGGTACGGGTTCGGCACGCTGCTGTCCCAGCCGTTCGACGGCACCACCACGCCCAGCGGTTGGAGCGTGGTGAACCGGAGCGGCACCGGTGGCTGGCAGTTCACCGACGACGGCAACCGGGGCAACCTGACCGGCGGCAGCGGCGGCTTCGCGATCGTGGACAGCGACCGCCTCGGCTCCTCGAACGCGCTGGACACGGACCTGATCACCCCGCCGATGGACCTGTCCGGCACCACCGCGCCGACGCTGCGGTTCAACAGCGACTACCGGGCCTTCTCCAACGGCTCGGCCGACGTGGACCTGACCACGGACGGCGGCGCCACCTGGACCACGGTGTGGCACTACACCACGCAGAGCCGGCGCGGGCCGGTGGTCGAGGAGGTGCCGCTCGCGGCGGCGGCGGGCGCGCCGGCGGCGCGGGTCCGCTTCCGGTACCAGGGCAACTTCGCCTGGTGGTGGCAGGTGGACAACGTCCAGGTCCTGGAGAAGGTCTGTACACCACGGCCGGGTGGCCTGGTGGTGGGCCTTACCACGGACAAGAACACCGGCGCCGCGCTCAACGGCGTCGCCGTGACGAGCCCGGACGCGCCGGGCGAGGCGGCCGTCTCGGCCGGCACGCCGGACGACGACGCCCTGGCGGACGGCTTCTACTGGCTGTTCTCCACGCTGTCCGGCGGGCACCCGTTCACCGCCACCAAGGCGCCGTACCAGGCGACCTCGAAGACCGTGAAGGTGGCCGCGAACGGCGCCACCCGGGCGGACTTCACGCTCGGTGCCGGCCGGATCGCGGTCACGGCCACCTCGGTGGAGTCGCACCAGCCGTTCGGCACGACCCGCAACACCACGATCAAGATCACCAACACCGGCAGCGCGCCGGCCGAGGTGGACCTGGTCGGGCGGGCCGGCACCTACGAACTGACCCGCCAGCCGGGGGCCCCGCTGGCCGAGCACAAGCTGCCGGGCGGCGCCAGCAAGGCGCGCGGCGACGGGTCCGGCGCCGCGGTGACCGCCGCGCCGTCGGCCGACTCGTCCTGGAAGCCGGTGCGGGAGTACCCGACGGCGAGCTACGACAACCAGGCCGCCACGCTGAACGGCAAGGTGTACTCGCTCGGCGGGGCCACCTCGGCCACCAGCCGCAAGGCGTACGTCTACGACCCGGGCACGGACACCTGGTCCGCGCTGCCGGACATGCCGAACGGGCGGTCGCAGCCGTCCGTGGCGGCGGTGAACGGGATGATCTACGCGATCGGCGGCTGGGGCGACTCGACCGAGCCGGTCGCCTCGGTGGACGCGTTCGACCCGGAGCAGGGGGCGTGGCACACCGTCGCCGGCGCCACCAACCCGGCGCCGCGGGCGGCGGCCGGCACCGCCGTCGCCGACGGCCAGATCTACCTGGTCGGCGGCTGCGTCACCGGGGCCTGCCCGGACTCCGACGACGTGGTGATCTTCAACCCGGCGACGGGCACCTTCCGCGCCGGCGCGAAGTACCCGCACCTCGGCTCGTACATCGGCTGCGGCGGCATCGGCGGCCAGGTGTACTGCGCCGGCGGCTCGACCACCGAGTCGTTCAGCGACGCGTACTCGTACGACCCGCGCGGCGACGCCTGGACCCGGCTGGCGGACATGCCGCTGGACCTGTGGGCGTCGCAGTACACGGCGGCGAGCGGCCTGCTGATCCTGGCCGGCGGCGTCACCGACGGGTTCGCCACGGTCACCAACCGGGCGGTGGCGTACGACCCGGAGACCGACACCTGGAGCGACCTGCCGAACGCGGCGGCCCCGGCCTACCGGGGCGCGGGCGCGTGCGGCGCCTACAAGATCGGCGGACGCGGGGCGGGCAACGCCGCCCAGGCGACCGTCGAGCGCCTCGGCGGGCTGGACCTGTGCGGCGAGGGCGCGGACGCGGATTGGCTGAGCAGCAACCCGGCCAGCTTCACCCTCGCGGCCGGCGCGTCCAGGTCGGTCAAGGTCACGCTGACCGCCACCCCGGACGCGGGCATCGAGCAGCCCGGCACCTACACCGCGTCCGTCGCGGTGCGGTCGGACACGCCGTACCGGACGCCGGCGATCGGCGTGACGATGGTCGTCTCGCCGCCGCCGAGCTGGGGCAAGATCCAGGGGACGGTGACGGGGGTGAGCTGCAACGGGGTCATCGTCCCGGTGCCGGCGGCGGTGCGGGTCAACCTGGCGTCCGTCCCGTACGGCGGGTACACGCTGATGGCCGACCAGAACGGCCGGTACGCCTACTGGGTCCCGAAGGGCCGGTACCAGGTGATCGTGGCGAAGGACGGCTGGATCCCGGAGGTGCAGACGCTGAAGATCGAGGCGGGCATCACCGCGACCCTGGACTTCGGCCTGGAACCGGTGCGGGCCTGCGCCGGCAGGGTCGGCGGGATCTGACCGCCGCGGGGGCCGCCCCGGCGGCGGCCCTCGCACCCACCTCGGGGGCCGTCGCGCGAGCGGCGGCCCCCACATGCGCGGCGGCCTCCGCTTCAGCCGCCGACGCGGATGAGTCGCGCCGACAGGTGCGGGGCAAGCGGGTGGCCCATCGCGGACATCTCCTGCGCGTACAGCAGCGCCCCCTCGACGATGCCGAACAGCCGGCGCCCGCCGGTGACCTCCTTCGCGGTGGGGCTGCGCACCACGGCGTCCGTGGCGATCTCCACCTGGGTGCCGGTCACCCGGCCGAGATACAGCTCCAGCACGCCGGTCGGCGTGGTCAGCGTGACCTCCAGGTCGTCGGTCGGCCGGTCACCGTCGAACACCGGCCGCCACCAGCCCACCTCCCGCCCGGCCGGGCGGACCGGCCGGCTCTGCCCGTCCAGCAGCCAGGCCCGGGACTCGTAGTGCAGGAACGGCCGCCCGTCGTGGGTGATCCGGATCTCCTGCGCGTAGTCGAAGTCCTCGATCGTCGGGTAGCCGCCCCGCCCCCGGCCGCGCCACAGCCCGACGTACGGCAGCAGCCCCAGCAGCGAAGGGTGCAGGTCCGGGCCGGTCCGCAGGTCGTAGGTCTCCTCGTACGGGTACGGCTCGACCGGCGGCGCGTTCAGCCACGGCGGCGGCCGCATCGGATTGTCGTCGCTCACCGCGCCATTCTCGCGCAGCGCGATCGGGGCGCCGGCGGGGGCGGCCCGCCGGTCACCAGCGGCCGCGACTGATCTTGACGGCCAGGTAGATCAGGCCGCCGGCGAGGGCGCCGAAGCCGGCGACCAGCAGGCTGACGAACCCGATTTCGGTAACCATGACCGCCCAATCCTATGCTGGCCGGCATGGCACGCACCCTGATCGTGAAGGTCACCGCCGGCTCCGACGCGCCGGAGCGGTGCGCGCAGGCGTTCACCGTCGCCGCGACCGCGCTCGCCGCGGGCGCGCAGGTGTCCCTGTGGCTGACCGGCGAATCGACGTGGTTCGCGCTGCCCGGCCGGGCCGCCGAGTTCGACCTGCCGCACTCCGCCCCGCTCACGGACCTGCTGGAGTCGGTGCTGGCCGCCGGGACGGTGACGGTGTGCACGCAGTGCGCCGCCCGCCGGAACCTCACCGGGGAGCAACTCCTCCCGGGGGTACGGGTGGCCGGCGCCGCCGTGTTCGTCGAGGAGGCGTTGGCCGACGGGGCCCAGGCGCTCGTCTACTGAGCAGCCGGGCAGCCGGTCGTCGCGGTGACCAGCAACGACCGCTCCCCCGACCGGACCGCCACGCCCGCGTCACCGTCCCGGTAGGCGTACCGCTGCGCGTCGGCGAGCACCCCGCTGCCCGGGTGCCGGGCCAGGGCGGCGGCCAGCGACCCCTGCCACGGCGGCGCCTCGGCCTCGACCGTGCGGGCCTGCCCGCCGCCGGGGCACGGCGCCACGAACGCCCGCCAGCCGGTCGCGGCCGCGCCGAGCAGGTCGAGCGCCCGCTGGACGGGCTCCCGGCCGGCGGCGTCGGCCACCGGCGCGGCCAGGGTGGGGTCGGCACCGGGCCGGCAGTCGGTGCTGATCCGGAACCGCACCTCGCCCGGGTCGCCCGGCCCGCCGCGCAGCCCGACGAAGTTGCCCGCGTCCGCGAACACGCTCTTGACCTCGCCGCTCGACGACTCCGCCCGGTACCCCGGGGGGAGCCCCGCCACGATGCGGGTCAGCAGCTCCTCCTCGGTGCCGACCGCGGTGAACAGCCGCACGGTGCGGCGCAGGTTCGTGCCGCCGCGGGCGGGGGTGATCCGGCACGACGCCAGAACCTCGTACGCCTCCAGCGCCGGCACCGCCGCCGGCCCCGCGGCCCGCAGCAACTCCCCCGTGGCGGCGTCCAGCGTGCGGTGCGCCTGCGCGAGGGTGGTCTGGTCCTTCCAGGTGGGGCGGTCGCGGAACGCCGAGAAGGCGCCGACGGCGACGACCAGCACCGCCCACGCGGCGACGGCCGCCACGATCAGCCGGCGCCGGCCGGCACGCCCCGAACTCACCGCGCCATCCTGTCAAACCCGCGCCCGACGCGGCGAGGCCGCTCCCGGCTGACCGGAAGCGGCCTCGTCCAGACGTACCCGGGGTGCCTCAGGCGACGCAACCCACGGCCGCCTCAGGCGGCGGAGACCCGCACCGCCACCTCGTTGACGCCCCGGTCCGCGCTGACCGACGCGTCGCCGTTGCCCGCCCGGGACAGCGCCCGCAGCGTCCACGAGCCGGGGGCGGCGAAGAACCGGAACTGGCCGGCCGGCGACGTCACCACCTCGGCGGTGAACTCGCCGCTGGCGTCCAGCAGGCGCACGTACGCCCCGCCCACCGGCTCACCCTCGGCGGAGCTGACCACCCCGGTGATCACCGTTTCCCTGGTGAGGTCGACGCTGAGCGGGATCGGAGCGGACTGGTCCGGTGCGGCGCACCCGTCCGCGGTCACGGCGCCGGTCGCGGTGCTCGTCATCGTCACGCCTCCCCCGGCTCGTCGCCGAGCGCCACGGGGACGCCGACCAGCGAGCCGTACTCGGTCCAGGACCCGTCGTAGTTCTTCACGTCCTCGTGGCCGAGCAGCTCCTTCAGCACGAACCAGGTGTGCGAGGAGCGCTCGCCGATCCGGCAGTACGCGATCGTCGGCCGCCCGCCGTCCAGGCCCGCGTCACCGTAGATCTTGCGCAGCTCGTCGTCGGACTTGAAGGTGCCGTCCTCGTTGGCCGCCTTGGACCACGGCACGCTGATCGCGGTCGGAATGTGCCCGGCCCGCTGCGCCTGCTCCTGCGGCAGGTGCGCCGGCGCCAGCAGCCGGCCGGCGAACTCGTCGGGGGAGCGCACGTCGACCAGGTTCTTCACGCCGATCGCCGCGACGGTCTCGTCCCGGAACGCGCGGATCGACAGGTCCGGCTCCTGCGCCCGGTACTCGGTCGCCGGGCGGGCGACCGCGTCCTTGGTCAGCGGGCGGGCGTCCAGCTCCCACTTCTTGCGGCCGCCGTCCAGCAGCTTGACGTCGCCGTGGCCGTACAGCTTGAAGTACCAGTACGCGTACGCGGCGAACCAGTTGTTGTTGCCGCCGTACAGCACGACGGCGTCGTCGTTGCCGATACCGCGGGCCGACAGCAGCGTCTCGAACTGCTCCTTGTTGACGAAGTCCCGGCGCACCGGGTCCTGCAGGTCGGTCTTCCAGTCCAGCTTGATCGCGCCGGGGATGTGCCCGGCGTCGTACGCGGTGGTGTCCTCGTCGACCTCGACGAACACCACGTTCGGGGCGTCCAGGTTCTTCTCGGCCCAGTCGGCTGATACGAGTGCGGTCTCGCGACTCATGAAACTCTCCCTGATGAGGTGGGTTTGTCGAGTCGCCGCGCTGGCGGAACGTGTGTCGCACCCGCGCGGGACCCAGTGGAGGCATCTCGGATACGTGCGACGGCGCCGCTGCCGGGCAGATGGACGCGTTCAGCGCTTGCGCAGGATGGGCAGCCCCGCCGTCAGATGACGGGGCGACACAGGCAGGTGGTGACGCGGCACAGATCCACCGCACGCCTTTTGGTGAGCAACTCGCCCATGCGCGGAGCCTAACAAGCGGCACCACGGCAGGGACAGGTCCGACCACCATCCGAGACCGGCGACACAGCCACCCGGGCCGTCACCCGTTCAGCGGGACGTTGTCCGCGGACCCGCTGATCGCCAGCCCCTCGGCCAGCGGCTTGACCTCGGTGATCCGCAGCCCGAACGGCAGCGCCGGGATCTGGACGGGCAGCGACAGTTGCTGCGCGTACCGGGTCAGCGCGTCCTTCGCCAGCGGGACCTGGTCCAGCCCCTCGGCGGTGAGCTGGCGGAACCGCACCTGCACGACACCGTTCTTGACGGTCAGGTCCGCGGTGCCGTTGAGGGTGACCGGCCGGTTCAGGATCTGGGTGGGCAGCACCGCGTGCAGCTTGCCGTCCTTTTCGGACAGCGTGAGGTCCGGCAGGTTGACCCGCTTCTTGATCAGCTCCGTGACGCTGGCGTACCCCACGGTCGCGGTGCCCCGCACGTTCTGGGCGACGACCCGGCCGGTGCCGTTCATCAGGGTCTGCCGGGTGGCGACCACATTGGTCGCCTCCACGGTCAGCTTCGGCAGTTGGAGCCCCTCGCCGCTCACGTCCGAGAAGACGATCGTGATCTTCTTGAACTTCTCGTCCAGCACCTGGGTCAGGAACGGGAACCCGCCGACGGTGACCTCCGGCTCGCCCGCGCTGACCTGCCGCCTGGCCAGTTCCTGCCGGGCCTGGTCGGCGATCACCCGCTCGGCGGCGTGCGCCGCCACCCGGTCGCCGACCACCAGCAGCCCGCCCACCACCAGCACGAACACCAGCAGCACCAGGCCCCAGCGGCGCCCGCCGCGGCGCCGGCGCGGCGACGCGTGGGCGTACTCGGGGTCATCGGTCACGTCGACTCCTCCCCAGGATCGTGGCGGCACGGGGGTTGATACCCGATCGGCGCGGCCACCAAGCGCGGATCAGGGTACGAGGAACAGCACGCTCACGACGTACGCGACCGGGGCGGCGAGGGCGAAACCGCCCAGCGGGCCCTGCATGTGCCGGGCCACCCAGAACGTGGGGCGCTGGCCGGCCATCTGGCGGCCCGCCTCCGCGTACGCGACGGACAGGTCGGCCAGCACGGCGGCCGCGGCGGCGACCAGGCCGGCGACGGCGCCCCGGCCCGGGTCGAAGCCGACCAGGTACTTGCCGAGTACCGCGGCGGCCAGCGTACCCGCCATCGCGCCGACCACCACGCCGGCCGCGCCCCGGGGCACCTGCGGCGACAGCCGCGGCGCGGGCACCACGGTGTCGGCGCCGTGGGCGACCGCCAGGGCGACGCCGATCGCGGTGAGGCAGACCGTGATCGCCTGGGTGCCGCCGGCCAGCCGGGTGCAGACCACCAGCGTGGCGAACGAGACCACGCCGATCACAGTGATCAGGGTGGCGCTCATCGACTCGGTCGCCTCCGCCCGGCCCCGGCGGATCAGCTGGCCCAGCGCGGCGACCGCCACGGCGGCGGCGGCCACGTAGGCCAGCGGCGCCAGCGCGACCGCCTTGGGGTAGACCGCCGCGACGTCCGCGCCGGCCGCGGCCAGCACCCCGGTCCCGGCCACGATCTTCGCGCCGGGCGGGCGCATCGCCATCGCCCAGACCAGCACGAACATCACCTGAACCCCGAAGATCACCACCGCGTACGGCCAGCGCGCCGCGCCCGGGCCGGCGGTCTGCGCGCCGACCGTGAGGCCGACGCAGAGCAGGGCGGCGAACCCGGCGACGGCCAGCGAGAGCAGCCGCCGGATCGGCACCGACCGGACCCGCAGCCGGGCCCGCTCGGTCGGCGCGAGATCCGGGTCGTCGGGCACCGGCGCGGCGGCGCCACCGGGGGGTGTCACGTCGCCGCCCGGCTGCGCGGGCTGCGCACCCGGGTGCGGCGCCGGGTCGGCGGCCGTGGACCCCGGGGACGAGGAGGGAAACACGCTCCGATCGTGCCAGACCGCGGGGTGCGACGCCTGCCGCGCCGGCGCCGTCGACGGCGGCGCCGCACCGGCGGACGGCGGGGGATCAACCGTTCGTCACCCGCCGGTGGATGAACGGCGTGCGACACCCGCCGTTCACCCGGCGCGGTCCGGGTAGGAAGCAAGGTCACAGGAGCTTTCGCCGCACCCCGTCCGCTAAGCTCGGCGCTAGGCTCCGCCCGCCAACGCAGCCGGGACCCACGTTCGCTCACCGCGGCCCGCGCGCCGTGAGGACGGAGGCTCCACGTGGAGATTCTGCTGCTGGTCACCGCGCGCGCCGGTGAACCATCGGCCGTGCTGCCGGCGCTCGACCTGCTGCCGCACTCGGTCCGCACCGCCCCGCGCGACGTACGCACCCTGGTCGCCGGTCCGAGCCCGGACGCCGTCCTGGTGGACGCCCGCTCCGAACTCGCCGACGCCCGCGCCACCTGCCGCATGCTGCACGCCACCGGGCTGGGCATGCCGCTGATCGCGGTGGTGACCGAGGCCGGCCTGATCGCGCTGAACGCCGAGTGGGGCGTGGACGACGTGATCCTGGCCGGCGCCGGTCCGGCCGAGGTGGAGGCCCGGCTGCGGCTCGCGGTGGGCCGGATCGCCAGCGCCACCGGCGGCGCTGGCGGGCTGATCCGGGCCGGCGAGCTGAGCATCGACCCGGACACCTACGCCGCCAAGCTGAAAGGGCGCCCGCTCGACCTGACATACAAGGAGTTCGAGCTGCTCAAGTTCCTCGCCCAGCACCCCGGCCGGGTGTTCACCCGGGACCAGTTGCTGCGCGAGGTGTGGGGCTACGACTACTTCGGCGGCACCCGCACGGTCGACGTGCACGTGCGGCGGCTGCGGGCCAAGCTCGGCTCCGAGTACGAATCCATGATCGGCACGGTGCGCCAGGTGGGGTACAAGTTCGTCGTGCCGCCGAACCGCTCGCTGCCGGATTCGGAGCTGGCCCCGCTGCCGGTCTGACGCGCTTCCCGGCACGCGGGGCGTAATGTGCCGACCCGTGCCGGCCGGTTACGGTGAGCGCATGACCGGAACCGCCCCCGCCCCGGAGACCGGCGGTGTCCGCCGCGCGCAGCGGCTGACTTCCGCCGAGGTCGCCGAGGTTCTGTCGCTGGCCGACGCGGCCGCCGACACGGACGGCGCGGACCCGCTCTCCGAGCACGTCGTGCTCCAGGTGCGGCACGGCGGCGAGGCGGCCGCGGTCCACCTGCTGAGCGCCGCGCCCGGCGGCGGCCTGGCGGGGTACGCGCACGTGGACGTGGCCGACCCGGTCGACGGCCCGGCGGCGGAACTGGTCGTGCACCCCATGCACCGCCGGCGCGGGCTGGGCCGGGCGCTGATGCGGGCCGCGGTGGGGGTCGCCGAGCAGGCGGACCCGCGCGGCCGGCTGCGCCTGTGGGCGCACGGGGACCACCCGTCCGCAAGCGCGCTGGCGCTCTCCTCAGGCTTCGAGCGCACCCGCGTCCTGTGGCAGATGCGCCGGTCGCTGCTCACCCCGGTACCCGCCCCGCAGTTGCCCCCGGGCATCCGGCTGCGCCCGTTCGAGCCCGGCCGGGACGAGCACGCCTGGCTGGCGGTCAACGCCCGCGCCTTCGCCGACCACCCCGACCAGGGCCGCTGGACCGCCGAGGACCTGCGGCTGCGGATGGCCGAGCCGTGGTTCGAGCCGGCCGGATTCCTCCTCGCGGTGGTCGAGGGAGGGCAGCGCGACGGCGAGATCGCCGGCTTCCACTGGACCAAGGTGCACGGCGGCGACGGCGGCGGGCACCAGCACGCCGCCGTCGGGGAGATCTACGTGCTGGGTGTGGACCCGTCCGCGCACGGGCTCGGCCTGGGCACCGCGCTCAGCCTGGCCGGCCTGCGGCACCTGCGCGGCCGGGGGCTGGGGCAGGCGATGCTCTACGTCGACGAGTCCAACCGCGCCGCCGTCGCCCTCTACACCAAGATCGGGTTCGCCCGCTGGACCACGGACGTGAGCTTCCGCCGGGCCACCGCCTGACCGCCCGGAGTGGGCGGCCTGGCGGGCCGTTCCCGACATGTCCACCGAGCGGGTGCCGGTTCACGCACCAGCCACTTGGCCCTCAGCCTCGGTAAACCCAAGCACATAAACGAGTTCACTCGCCGTTCACCGAGGTCCCGGTAGCCGGCTACCTGCCCCTCCTACCGTCGCGGTCGACAACGAAGAAAACGACCTCGACAGGAAGGCATACCTGAGGTGAACCGCAACGTGCTCTCGCGGCGCGTACTGGCTGGCGTGGCGCTCGCCACGCTCGCCCTCGCCGGCTGCTCCGAGAAGTCCAACGACACGCCGGGCTCCGGTAGCAGCTCGGGCGCCACCGGCGGATCCGAGTACGCGAACCTCTCCGGCGCGCTCAAGGCGTCGGGCGCGACCTTCCCGGACGCGTACTACCAGGAGGTTGTCTCGGCGTTCAAGGAGGCCGCTCCGAACGTCACGGTGACCTACAACGCCGTCGGCTCCGGCACCGGCAAGAAGGAGTTCGGCGAGGGCCTGACCGACTTCGCCGGCTCGGACAGCCTGGTCAAGGAGGGGCAGGGTCCGAAGGAGGGCGAGTTCCTCTACGTGCCGACCGTGGCCGCGCCGATCACCGTCTCGTACAACCTCAACGGGGTGAGCGAGCTCAAGCTGAGCCCGGACACGCTCGCCGGCATCTTCGGCCGGACCATCAAGACCTGGGACGACGCCGCGATCAAGGCCGACAACCCGGGCGCGACCCTGCCGAGCAAGCCGATCACGGTGGTGCACCGCTCGGACGGCTCCGGCACCACCAGCAACTTCACCAAGTACCTGGAGTCCGCGTCGACCAAGTGGACGCTCGGCAGCGGTGACACCGTGGACTGGCCGAAGGACACCCAGGGTGGCGAGAAGAACAGCGGCGTCTCCCAGCTGATCAAGCAGAGCGACGGCGCGATCGGCTACGTCGACCTCAGCGACGCCAAGGCCAGCCAGCTCGTGTTCGCCAGCATCAAGAACAAGGACGGCCAGTTCGTCGCCCCGACGCTGGAGGGCGCGCAGGCCGCGCTCGACGGCGCCAAGATCAACGACGACCTCAGCTACGACCCGCTGAACGCGTCGGGCGCCACCGCGTACCCGATCACCTCGCCGACGTACCTCCTCGTCAAGACCAAGTACGACGACCCGGCCAAGGCCGCGCTGGTCAAGGGCTTCCTGAAGTTCTTGCTCAGCAGCGAGGGCCAGGGCCTGGCGAAGGACGTGGACTTCGCGGCGCTGCCCCAGTCGCTGCACGACAAGGCGCTGGCTCAGATCGAGAAGTTCTGACGGACGGTTGACGGCCCGGGGGCGGCGAACGCCCCCGGGCCGCCGGCCCACCCAGTGGCCATGGAGCAGACGTGACAAAGACCCTCAACAGACCCCCGGCCAGCACGCCGGCACCCCAGACCGATCTGACCACCTCCGGTGGCGGGGTCTGGGGTGATCGCGTGTTCGCCGCCGTGTGCGTCGCGGCCGGCGCGCTCGTGCTGGCGATCCTCGCGCTCATCCTCGTCACCACCACGCAGCAGTCGTGGGCCGCGCTGCGCGACTCCGGCCTGAGCTTCGTCACCAGCCCGCGCTGGGTCGCCAACGACCCGGACGGCGACGGCCCGCTCGGCCCGCGGTTCGGCGCGCTGGCGCTGATCTACGGCACCGCGATCGTCTCCCTGATCGCACTGGTCATCGCGGTGCCGATCTCGATCGGGATCGCGCTGTTCATCACCGAGCTGGCGCCGCGCCGGCTGCGCGGGCTCTCGGTCACCGTGATCGACCTGCTCGCCGCGGTCCCGTCGGTGGTCTTCGGCCTGTGGGGCATCCTGGTCGTCGCTCCGGCGATCGTCCCGGTCTACCAGTGGATCCACGACCTCGTGGACGGGATCCCGGTGCTGGACACCGTGTTCGGCGTGCCGGTCAGCAGCGGGCGCGGGTACATGACCGCCGGCCTGATCGTCGCCATCATGATCATCCCGATCATCACGTCGATCGCCCGCGAGGTGTTCGCCACCGTCCCCGAGGCGGACAAGCACGCGGCACTCGCGCTCGGCGCCACCCGCTGGGAGATGATCCGTGGCGCCGTCTTCCCGCACAGCTTCGGCGGCCTGGTCGGCGCCGTGATGCTCGGCCTCGGCCGGGCCATGGGCGAGACCATCGCGGTCGCGCTCACCATCGGGGCGGCCATCCAGATCACCGGCAACGTGTTCCAGGCCGGCGAGGCGCTCCCGTCGATCATCGTCCGCCAGTGGGGCGAATCCGCCGGCCAGCACCGGGCCGCGCTGATCGGCCTCGGCGTCGTGCTGTTCGCGCTGACCATCCTGATCAACCTGCTCGCCCGGATCGTGGTCCGGCACGCCGAGGCCCGGATGAAGGGAGCCGCGCGATGACCACCACCGACCGCGCACCGGACCTCACCCGGCGCTCCCTGGGCACCGGCCGCCGGGTCCGCAACGGCCTCGCCACCGGGGCGATCGCGCTGGCGCTGCTGCTCGCGGTGATCCCGCTCGGCCTGGTCGTCTACTACGTGATCGCCAAGGGGGCCGGCGTCATCGACGGCGCCTGGTTCACCGAGGACATCGTGAACCGGGCCCGCCGGGCCGGCGGCGGCATGCAGCCGGCCATCGTCGGCACCCTCGTCGTCACCGGCGCGGCCGCGCTCATGGCCATCCCGCTCGGCGTGCTCGGCGCGATCTACCTGAACGAGTACGGCAAGCAGCGGCCGCTGGCCCGGATCGTGCGCACCATGGCGGACGTGATGACCGGCGTCCCGTCGATCGTCATGGGCCTGTTCATCTACGTGACCGTGGTGCTGGTCACCAAGTCCCAGTCCGGCTTCGCCGCCGCGCTGGCGCTGGCCTGCCTGATGCTGCCGGTGGTCATCCGCAGCGCGGAGGAGATCCTGCGCCTGGTGCCGGACGAGCTGCGCCAGGCCAGCGCCGCCCTCGGCGCCCGGCGCTGGCGGACCACGCTCACCGTGGTGCTCCCGGCCGCCCTCTCCGGCATCACCAGCGGCTCGATGCTCGCGATCGCCCGCGCCGCGGGCGAGACCGCGCCGGTCGTGGTCACCGCCGGCCTGACGTTCTCCAGCACCTGGAGCCTGTTCAAGCCGAACACCACGCTGTCGATGCAGATCTTCAGCAACGCCAGCCAGCCCTTCGCACCCGCGCAGGACCGCGCCTGGGGCGCCGCCCTCACCCTCGTGGCGATCGTGCTGACCTTCACCGTCCTCGCCCGGTTGATCTCCAGCCGGTTCGCCATCAAGGAGCGCTGAGATGACCGATCGTCCCCTCGTCAACGTCGTGGCGCCGGTGGACGCCCCGCCGGCCGGGTACGCGCTGCCCGGCGCGGTCGACCAGCCCACCGGCTACGGCAGCACCCTGATGGAGCTGTCCAAGGTCAGCGTGTTCTACGGCGACTACGAGGCCGTCCGGGACACCTCCATGCCGGTCCGCAAGCACCAGATCACCGCGATGATCGGCCCCTCGGGCTGCGGCAAGTCCACCATCCTGCGCTCGCTGAACCGGATGAACGACCTGGTGTCGGGCGCCCGGGTGGCCGGCCGGGTCACCTACCACGGCCAGGATCTCTACGCCCGGGACGTGGACCCAATCCAGGTCCGCCGGCACATCGGCATGGTCTTCCAGAAGCCCAACCCGTTCCCCAAGTCCATCTTCGACAACGTCGCGTACGGCCTGCGGATCAACAAGATCAAGGACAACATCGGGGACCGGGTGGAGGAGGCGCTGCGCGGCGCCGCCCTGTGGGACGAGGTCAAGGGCAAGCTGAAGACCAGCGGGCTGGCCCTGTCCGGCGGGCAGCAGCAGCGGCTGTGCATCGCCCGGACGATCGCCGTGCGGCCCGACGTGATCCTCATGGACGAGCCCTGCTCCGCCCTCGATCCGATCGCCACCAGCAAGATCGAAGATCTGATGCACGAGCTGGCGAAGCAGTACACCATCGTGATCGTCACGCACAACATGCAGCAGGCGGCCCGGGTCAGCCACTACACGGCGTTCTTCACCGCCGAGGTGGACCAGGCCGGGGTCCGGCACGGCCGGCTGGTCGAGTTCAACGACACCGGCAAGATCTTCACGAACCCGGCGGACAAGCGCACCGAGGACTACATCACCGGCCGCTTCGGCTAGTGCGTCAGCCTTACCGTGCCGTCCGGGTCCAGGACGGCGCGCGGGGCGACCGTGGTGATCGGCCGGGTCGCCGCGGCCGCCAGCAGCGTGGCGACGTCCGGGAAGCGCGCGAGTTCCCGGAGCGTGGCGCGGGTCGGCGGCAGCATCCGCATGGCGGGGTCGGCGAGCGCCTCGGCCGGCGTGACCCACACCGTGTGGTCCGCCTCGCCGGAGACGTCCCGGGCGCACTGCCCGGCGGGCAGCGCCGCCACGAAGAAGAACGTGTCGTAGCGACGCGGTTCGAACTCGGGGGTCAGCCAGCGCGCCCACGGCCCGAGCAGGTCGCTGCGCAGCGCCAGCCCTCGCTCGGCCAGCACCGTGCTCAGGTGCGTCTCACGGCGGACCAGCGCCTGCCGCACCGCCTCGCCGGCGACGCCCTCCCCCGCGCCGCCGACCCCGGCAGCCCCGTCCGCGAGCAGCACCCCGGTCTCCTCGAACAGTTCCCGGACCGCGGCGCACACCACCGCCTGGGCCTGCGACGGCTCCAGCCCCAGCCGCGCGCCCCACTCCCGCGGCGCCGGACCCGCCCACGCCACGTCCGCCGCCGCGTCCACCGGGTCCACGCCGCCGCCCGGGAACGCGTACATCCCCGAGGCGAACGCCATCGACGCGGCGCGCCTGATCGCGTACACCTGGAAGCCGGCCGGCGCGACCGGGCGCACCAGCACGACGGTGGCCGCGGTGCGCGGCGCCGGCGGCTCGCCGCCACCGGTGAGAAACGCCCGGGCCCGCCCGACCAGCGCCGGCGGTAGTTCCCAATCGCCCATCGTCGCAGCCTACGGTGCGCCCGCCCGGCGGCTTGGGCTACCTTCTCCGGTCATGACGCGTTGGGGAATCCTGGCCACCGGCGGCATCGCCACCGCCTTCGTCCAAGACCTGCGGCTGCTACCCGACGCCGAGGTCGTCGCCTGCGGCTCCCGCCGCCCAGACACCGCCCGCGCCTTCGCCGACCGCCACGGCATCCCCCGCGCCCACGGCACCTGGGCCGACCTGGCCAACGACCCCGACGTCGACGTCGTCTACGTGGCCACCCCGCACGCCTTCCACCACGCGGCCACCCGCGCGTGCCTGGACGCCGGCAAGCCGGCCCTGTGCGAGAAGCCGTTCACCCTGGACCGCCCCACCAGCGCCGAACTCATCGACCTGGCCACCGGGCGCGGCATCTTCCTGATGGAAGCCATGTGGACCCGCTGCAACCCGGTCATCCGCCGGCTCCAGGCCCTGGTCGCCGACGGCGCCATCGGCGACGTCACCACCGTGCACGCCGACTTCGGCATCGCCGGCCCGTTCGAACCCACCCACCGCATGCGCGCCCGGGCCCTCGGCGGCGGCGCCCTGCTCGACCTCGGCGTCTACCCCATCACCATCGCCCACCTGTTCCTGGGCGCCCCCACCGAGATCACCGCCTGGGGCCGCCTCAGCCCCGAGGGCGTCGACGAGAACACCGGCCTGATCCTCGGCTACCCCAACGGCGCGATGGCCTCCCTCACCTGCGGCATCCTCGGCGCCACCCGCAACACGGCCAGCATCACCGGCACCCGCGGCCGGATCGACCTGAACGGCACCTTCTTCGCCCCTCGCGGCTACACCCTCTACCGCAACGACACCGAACCCGAGACCGTCGACATGTCCTTCCCCGGGGCCGGCTACCACTTCGAGGCCGCCGAGGTGCAGCGCTGCCTCGCCGAGGGCCTGATCGAAAGCCCACTCGTCCCGCACGCCACGACCCTCGAGATCATGGGCATCCTGGACGAGATCCGCGCCCAGTTGGGCGTCCACTACTCCGA
>NZ_BBQH01000028.1 GCF_018397995.1 Rhizomonospora bruguierae | reverse complement strand
CAAGCCGCTAGCCGGTGAGTGATCAGGATCGTCGTGGCGGTGCCTTGGCGGTCGCGGATGGCTTGGAACAGGGCGTCCTCGGCTCGTGGGTCGAGCGCGGACGATGGCTCGTCCATGATGACCAGAGAGAGCAGGGCCTGGCATGTTCGGTGGGTGGCTGGTTGAGCTGGGTTACGTTGTGGTCAACGGTCCCGGGTGTGCGGAGGCGGCAGCCGGAACAGGCCCCTCAGTCTGCGCAGGGCCTCGCCGTCGCCGGACGCCGAGGCGGCGCCGCTGTCGATGGCGTCGGTGAGGGTATGGCCTTGGCCGGTCATGCGGAGGAACGCGTTCTTGCTGATCGTGATGGTGGCGTCCGGGTTTTGGGCGGGTCCGTGCACAGCCTCGATCGTGCCGTTGTCGATGCGGGCGTGGAAGGGTTCGTCATCGATGCGGAACTCGTACACCGCGTGGAGTCCGGCGGCGGCCTCGGCGTCGAAGCAGGCCCGTAGGCCGAGGACCGCCCAGCCGGGGTGGAACGTCTCGGTCGCACGCCGTTCGCCCATCGCCCACTTCAAGCCCCACCGGGCCAACGCCAGGACGGCTGGGCCGAGTTCCTCGCCGGCCTCGGTGAGCGCGTATGCCGGGGTGCGGGCCGGCGGTGGGAGCGTGATCTTGTGCGCGAGTCCCTCGCGTTCCAGGTGTTTCAGCCGGGCGGCGAGCAGGCCGGTGCCGAGGCCGCGCAGGCTGGTCTGTAGGTCGCCGAAGCGCTTGGGCCCGGTCAGCAGTTCGCGGATCAGCAGCAGCGTCCAGCGTTCACCAATGATGTCGAGGGTGCGCGCGGTCGCGCAGTACTGGTTGTACGTTCGCTGTTCCACTTCATTACTCTAGGCTTCGTGCTTCCCGTTCTTGAACGGGCGAGCTTCCAGGAGCAGTCGGGCGAGCGACTTTGGGTGGGTCAGCAACACGTCGTGCGGGCCGTCCAGCGCGAGTGTCTGGTATCCCACGGCCTCGCCGAACCGGTCGAACGGGTACGTCTGCGGCCGGCAGTAGACGGCTGTCCCGGCGATCCGGTCCCCCGGGGTGAGAGTGCGCATCCCGGCGGCGTGCAGCAGCGGGACGACCCGGTCCCACGTCCATGGGCCGTGCCAGGCGCCGTGGACGAGGACGAACGTGGTCATCGGGGATCCTCCTTGCGAAGCAGGGGGTAGCACCAGTTCGGCTCCCCGGTCGTCGTGGCGATGACTCTAACCCTTGACTTCTTGGTTTTAAAGTGACAAGTTCAAATTCAGGTAGCAACGAGGGGAGTTGGGGATGACCAAGGCGCTGTACACGGCGCAGGCGCACGTCGCCGGGGGCAGGAACGGCCGCGGGCGCACATCGGACGGACGGCTGGACCTGAACTTGCGGCAGCCCAAGGAGTTGGGCGGAGACGGTGCGGGCGCCAACCCCGAGCAGCTCTTCGCGATCGGCTACGCCGCCTGCTTCGGCACGACGCTCGCCCTGGTCGGGCAGCGTGGCGGGCGCAAGGCCGACGACGCGAAGATCGACTCGTCGGTCTCCCTGCTCCCGAGCGACGGCGGCCGCTTCAAGCTCGAGGTCGAACTGCAGATCTCACTGCCGTCGGTCACCGACGAGCAGGCGGTCGAGCTGGTCGCGGCGGCACATCAGGTCTGCCCATACTCCAATGCCACCCGCGGCAACATCGACGTGGCATTGGTGGTCAACGGCACGCAGCTGTGACACACGGGCCCCGCTCCTCTCCCGGCGGGGGAGCGGGCCCTACCGCTCCTCGCGCCGGGCCGACTCGACCGGCGCAAAGGCGATCATGGCGCCCGCGTGACTGTCAGCGCCTCCCGGATCGTCATGGTTCTGGCTGCTCGCGGGCTTCTTGCCCGGTTCGGTTCGGCCGGTTGCCCAGTCCGCATGACCGGGCAAGCATGATTGCCTCGTCGCGGGTGGAGACGCCGAGCTTGTCGAGCATGTCCGAGACGCGGTTGCGGATGGTCTTCGGTGCGAGGAACAGGCGCGCGGCGACCTGCGAGGTGGGTAGGCCCTGAGCGAGCAGTCCGAGGATCTCCAGGTCGCGTGAGTCCAACATGGATAGCGAGGTGGGTGGGGGTGCGGCTGTGGCGGCCGCGACGACTGCGGCTTGCGCGCCGCGGCCGAGCACCAGGGTGCCGCGTGCGGCGGAGTGGATCGCGGCGAGTACGTCCTCCGGATCGGAGTCTTTGAGCAGGTAGCCGTCCAGACCCGAGCCGAGGCTGCGAATGACCGACCGGTCATCGGCGTGCATGGTGAACACGACCACGCGTAGCCGCGGCCAGCGTCGCTTGAGCGCGGCGCCGAGGCTGATGCCGTCGCTGTCGGGGAGGTGGAGATCGAGCACGGCGATGTCGGGCTCGGTGGACACGCCGAGTGCCTCGGCGGCCGAACGGGCCGCCGCGACGAGTTCCAGGTCGCTGTCGGATTGAACCAGCGCCGACAGCCCGGCGAGCACGATCGGGTGATCGTCGGCCACCATCACTTTGATCACGTGGTCAGCTTCCTTGTCGGCAGTTCCAGGTGCAGCCGGGTTCCTGCCCGGTGGTCGGCGGCAACCCGCACGGTGCCGCCGAGGTCGTGCGCGCGCCGCCGCAGCGACGACAGGCCGACGCCCCAGACGATCGGGCCGCCGATCCCGTCGTCGTGAACGTCGACGGTGACCCGGCCGTCGGCTACGGTGTGGACCTTCACGGACACCTGCCCGGCGCGGGCATGGCGTAAGGCATTGGTGACGCCTTCGGCGACCGACCGGTATACGGCTACCGCGATCTCCGGAGCGAGGTTGTCATTCACCCGGATATCCAGCGCAACCGTTGGGCCATGGCCGGCGAACGAGCCGATGAGGCGTCGCAGCGCGGTGGTGAGGTCGCCGTCGTCCAGCACCGACGGGGTGAGTCCCGAGACGATGCGGCGCAGGTCGCTGCGGCAGTCGGCCAGGTCGCTCGCGAACGCCTCCAGTAACGGCGTCGGCTGTTGGCGCAGTTCGGCACGCACCCGCATGCTCATCCCGACGAGGACCGGGCCGAGGCCGTCGTGCAGGTCGCCGAGAATGCGGGCCCGCTCGGCCTCGCGTTGGCGGGCCACGTCGCGGCGGGCGTGATCGGCTTCGACCGCGAGGCTGACCGCCTTGGCCACGAGCGACACCGTGGGCAGCAGTTGGGCGACGATGCGCTGCTGCCGCGGCTCGGGCCCCTCCCGGTGGGCCGGTTCGAGGAACGCGGTGCCGACCCGGTCCCCGCCAACGACGAGCGGGTAGAGCACCCAGTGCCGCGGCACGTCTGGCGCGTCCGGGCCCAGGACGAGGCCGATCTGCCGATGTCCGCTCGCCGCGGCCACCATCGCCGCGGCCTTGCCCAACAGGTCCCGGGCGTCGGTGAGGGTGTGCAGATCGGACGTGATCTGGGCGACGTCGGCCGCGGTCAACGTGCCGCGACCGTAGCGCCGCTGGAGGAACAGCCGTCGCAGCCACAGCCCGGCCGGAATGACCAGCCCCGCCGTGACGACGGCGGTAAACGCACCGGACACGTCGGGCCCGGGAATGCCCGCGCGCGTTCCGGCGATCCGAACCAGGGTCCCGACACCCGCCGCGCACCCCACCGTCGCGGCCGCGATCACGACATCCACCAGCGGTTCATCGATGGGGCGTAACTCTCGGATCGTCACCAGCCGGTAGACCACGCCGGCCACGGCCCACAGGCCCAGGGTCGTCACCACCGCCTCCCCCCGCGGACCGGCGCTGACAGACGCCACCAGGATCGTCCCGACCAGCGCGGCCGAGCACACGACCAGCCAGAACAGGCGACGCCGGGCCATGCGGTCGGCGGCCCGGTCCACGCCCCAGGCGATCACCGCGAGCGTCGCGACGACAGGCGTGACTCCCAGCCGGTCCCACCAATGTTCGAGGCGTGACCACCCGACCCGCTCATCGGGGGCCAGCAGTGCCGCAACCGCAACCACGGCCGGCACAGCCGCCAACGCGGCGAAGGATCTGCCGAGCCGAGAACGCGGGTCACGGTCCAACAGCAGCGCCGCGACGATCCCGAACGCCGGCCACCCCAGGCCACGCACGGCGCCGGTCGGGAGCGCACTCTCGCTGAATCCGAGGAGACCCGGCGTCATACCCGCCGCCGTAGCCAGCGCGGCGGCAACGACGCCGCGCGATAGGCCGCGGGCGACCGCGGACGTGTCTGCGACGGAGCCGGTCACAGGTCCATACTGCTACCTCAACCCGGCCCGGGCAGATCCGCGGGACGGGTCGGGACATGCGCGGGACGCCGCGGGACACCGAACGCCTAGCGGCGGGGACAGCGACGACAGCATCGTGGACGAACCACCCCGGGACCCGCCGGGGTCGTTGCAACGGAGGCACCCGCCATGTCCGAAGCTACGATCAACAGTCGCACCACTCGTGGCGTGTCCGCGCCATTGCTGGTCGGTGCGGCGTTCCTCCTGTCCACCGTCGCGAACATCTGCTTCCAGCTCGCCGATATTCTCTTCACCGACAACGATCCACACCGTCCGCAAGGTCCCGTCGAGAGCATCATCAGCATCGCCGTCGTCGGGGTCATCGGCCTGATCGTCGCCCTCGCTGTGGCGGTGCCGCTGGTGAAGAACCCGGGCCGGGCCAAGGTCGGTGCGATCGTGCTCGGTGCGTTGGCGCTCGTAACGGTGCCGTTCTTCTGGTCCGGTGCGCCTGCCGCGTTCGGCGCGTCGGCGGCATGGCTCGCCGGTCTGACCAAAGGCGGTCAGCCCCAGACCGGCGTGGCGCGCGGGTTCGGCATCATCGGGTTCGTCGTCGCGGTCCTCGTGGTGGTCGCAACGTTCGTCGGATCCACCACCGCTGCCTTCAGCTGAACCGCCCGGAGCACCCCGTAGGGCCAGTATCACCACTGGCCCTACGAATCTGGGAGGGTACGCCGCGGACGGCAGCCCCGCTCCGCACCCTGTCGCTTGCGGTTGCCGAGTCGGGCAACGCCGTCGCCTCAGATCATGCCGGCGCGCAGGGCGTACGCCACGGCATGCGATCGGTTGCGCAACTTCAGCCGGTGGGTGATTCCGTAGATCACGTTCTTCACGGTGCGCTCGGAGTAGCACAGTTCGTCCGCGATCTCGTGGGTACCGAGGCCGTCCGCCAGCAGGCGCAGCACGTCGATCTCGCGCGTGGTCAGCCCCGAGGCGTCACGACCGTTCGGGTTCAGCACGGTGCGCTGGAGCCGCTCGATCTGCTTGAGCAGTTCGCCAATGAGATTGGGCGGCATGACCCCGCCGCCGGCGGCGGCCGTGAGCACGCTGCGCACGAGCTGCTCGGCGGTCACGGTCGGGCGGGGCAGGACGGCGACGACCTGGCACCCGATCGTGGTGAGTAACTTACTCTCGTCGATCTCGCTGGTGACCAGCACGACCGGCGCGCCGATGTCGACCGCCGAGCGGCGCAGCATCGTGACCACGTCGGCGGAGAGGCGTTCGACGGAGATGACGAGCACCTGGGCCTGGGCGCGGTCAGCGGGGCGCAACAGCGCGATCTCGGGACGCGACTGAAGGTAGTTGGCAAGACCTGCCTGGCTGAGCGAGTCCGTCGCCCACAGGGCCACGCGAACCTGTTCCACGGCGCATCCTCCAGTTCTATGGGCGGTGACCACCCCGGTCCCGAGCCTGTCGCGATATGGCCGATGCCGGGGAGCGGGCCGCCGCCCGTCAGCCAACGAGCAGCGGGCTCAGTCTCCGAAAGAAGGCTTCACAAAACCTCCACGGCGTCTTCATTCCGGGCCGCGGCGCCGTGAAGACGTCGGGCCTCGGGGGAGTGGGAAAGGCTCAGCGCCTTCGCGCGATTGGCGGCGGCGCGTTGCTGCTCACCCACCCGCTCGTACAGGTCCGCGGCGGCGAGCAGCGACTCGGCCTCGAACAGACCCCCGACCTGCGCGGATACCTCGGCGACCGCGTCGAGCCGCGTCAGCGTGGCGGCAAGGTCACCGGCCTGGCTCTCCGCCTTGGCCGCACACAGCAGTGCCCGTGCGATGCCTCGGGAGTTCTGTTGCGCTCGAAAGCGCGCCACCACCTCGTCCGCGAGCCGCACCGCCTCCCGGGTGACGCCCAATGCGGTCAGGGTGCGGGCGCGCCAGAGGAGGCAGTACGTCAGCGCGCTGGCCATCGTCCCATCGGGTCCGTCGTGCCGAAGCTGCGACCGCCAGTACTCTCCCGCCTGGCGCAGCTGCTCCGCCGCCTCGGTGTACTGCCCCATGGAATGCAGGGCGGCACCGAGGTAGTGCCGCGCGGTGGCGGTACCCATCCGGTCCCCGACCTTGGTCATCAGCTCCAGCGCGGCGCGGCACTCGTCGACCCCACCGGTGGCACCACCTACGTGGTGCAGGCTGCCGATGTACAGCAGTGACCAGGCCTGCTCCCGCAGATCGCCGAGGTCTCGGGCGAGGCTCAGCGCAGCCTCGTGCTCGGCCATGGCCTCCGCCGGTCGGCCCTGGCAGTCCTTGAGCGCCCACCCGAGGTAGTTGCGCTGTGTGGCCTCCTCGGCACGCAGCCCGCCGGCGCGAGCCGCGGCGGTGCTCAGTGCGAACACCTGCGGCCAGATGTCGGGCTGGAAGTGGATGTCCGAGTACCAGTGCATGGCCTCGCCGACATCGACGACCATCCGGTGCCAGCCGCGGGCGGCGGCGCGCTTCAGCGCGTCAAGCCAGTGCGGGGCCGCCATCGCGAGCCAGTGCGCCGCCTCGGTCCTGGTACGCAGCGGCCGGCCACCGCGCCAGCGGCGCAGCCGGGCCGTCACGGCGTCGTCCACCTCGAAGAACGCACCCGCCCGGATCGCGGTGGCGAGGATGAACTTGATCAGCCGGTCGGTCGCCCGCTCGCGTTCGGCGGGCGGATCGAGTTGTTCGAGTTTGCGGGCGGCGAAGAGTTTCAGCAGGTCGTGCAGGCGGTACCGGTCCGCACCGGCCGGCTCGACCAGGCTGGCCTCCAACAGCTCGTCGAGGATGTTCTCCGCCGTCGCGGCGTCCACGTCGATCAGCGGTCCGGCCAGGGCGGCGTCGAAGTCCGGTCCGGCCAGCAACGACAGCCTCCGGAACAACGCGGCGGCCAACGGCTGCAACCGTTCGTGTGAGATCTCGAACGGGCCCTGGACGGTCAGGTCGCCGGCGGCCAACTCGTCCAGCCGGCGATGCTGGTCACCGAGCCGATCGACCAGCCGCCGCAGTGACCAGTGTGGACGGCTGGCCAGCCGGTTCGCCGCGATGTGCAGGGCCAGTGGCAGGCGTCCGCAGATCATGGCGAGTTCCCGGGTGGCCGCCGGCTCCGCCGCGCAACGGACCGGTCCGACGATCCGCTCCAGCATGCCGGCGGCGTCGCTCTCGGCCAGCACGTCCAGGAACAGCCGTTCGGTGGCGGGCAGCCCGGCCAGGCGACGCCGGCTGGTTACCAGGGTCACGCACCCATCACCGGGCAGGAGCGGGCGAACCTGCGCCTCGTCCACCGCATTGTCCAAAATCAGCAGTACCCGCCGCCCGTGCAGCGCAGAACGGTAGCGGGCGATCCGCTCATCCAGTCCGTGCGGCACCGTGACACCGCAGTCCAGTGCGGTGAGCAGTCGGGCCAGGGCCTCCGCGGGCGGTACGGGACTGGCGTCGGCGCCGCGCAGCGCGACGAACAGCTGTCCGTCGGGGAATCGATCGGCAAGGTGATGGCCGGCGGCCACGGCCAGGGTGGTCTTGCCCACACCCGGCTGCCCGCTGATCACAATGACCGCCGAGCCGGTGGTGCCGCCCGGCCGGGGCGGGCTGGCTTCCGGTGGATCACCGGACTCCGTCGGGTCCACGAACTGCCGGATCGCGGCGAGGTTTCCCTCCCTGCCCACAAGCACCCCGGAGACGGGGGGCAGCGTGCACAGGCTGCCCGCGACCGCGCGCCGCGGGCTCTCCTCTGTGGCCAGTCCGGCGGTGTGCAGGAAGTCCCGCCGCTGCCCGTCGGCCAGTCCCAGAGCGGTGGCCAGCAGCTCCACCGAGCTGCGGCGGGGCCGGGCGACCCGGCCGTGCTCCAGGTCACTGATCGCTCGCACGCTCATCCCGGAACGCCCGGCCAACGCTTCCTGCGACAGCCCGGCCGCGATCCGGGTGGCCGCCAGCAGCCCGGCGAATGCCGGCGAGTGATTCGCCCGTGAGGTCCGCATACATCTAATGATGCAAGTACGTGTGGAGCGGGCTTCGGGTGACCGGCACCGAAACTGCCGGGAAGTGCCGGCCGTTCTTCGTGGGCGCCGCGCCCTCGCGCCCGTTAACTGTGGGGGTGTCCGAGGTGAGAATCCAGCTCCTCGGCCCCGTCCGCGCCTGGCGGGAGGGAGTCGAGCTGGCAATGGGATCCGGCCGCCGCACCGCCGTCTTCAGCGTCCTGGCTCTGGCGGCGAACCGCGCCGTCTCCCGGGAACAACTCATCGCCGCTGTCTGGGGTGGCGAGCCGCCCGACAGCGCGACGGGCAATGTCTACACGTACGTCTCCGCGCTGCGAAAGACGCTCGAACCCGGCCGCCGACAATGGGCCACCGGGCAATTCCTGACCTCCGGTGGAGGCAGCTACCGCCTGCGACTGCCCCGCGAGGCCATTGATGCGCACCGGTTCGAGGAACTGCGCGAGGAAAGCCGGCGCCACCGCGCCGACAATGATCGCCCGGCGGAGCTGTCCACGCTCGTCCAGGCACTGCGGCTGTGGCGGGGCGAGGCACTGCACGGGGTGCCGGGCCCGTACGCGGAGGCCCAGCGCCGGCGCCTCACCGAGCTGCACGTCACCACCGCCCAGCGGCATGCCGGATTGCTCATCGAGCTGGGGCGCCACGACGAAGCCATCGCTGAGCTTCGCCGGCTGGTGGAGCTGTACCCGTTGCACGAGAACCTCAACTCCTTGCTGATGAGCGCGTTGCACGGCACCGGCCGCCGGGTCGAGGCGCTCACCGCGTACGGCCGGCTCAGCTCCCTCACGCGTCAGCGGACCGGCGGGAAGCCCGGATCCGCCATCCGCGCGCTACACAGCCGCATCGCCTCGGACGGCAGGCCCGCGCCGGTGCGGTCCGGCCCCCGTCCCACCGCGCCGGTCTTCGTCGGGCGCGGTGCCGAACTGCGCCTGCTCCGCAAGGCCGTCGCGCAGGTACGGGCCGGGCGCGGCGGGGGCATCTGGCTTCAGGGCACGCCGGGCATGGGCAAGTCCGCGTTGCTCAGCGCCGCCCTGGCCGGCGACGCATCGGCCGGCTGCCGGATCGGCTGGGGCGCCGGCGACGAGCTGGCCCGGCACATCCCACTCGGGGCGCTGCGCGAGTGTCTGGAGTCCGCGTTCGCGGACCAGGACCAGGACCAGGACCAAAGCCTGGCCGAGGAGTTCCGCACCGCGGCCGGTTCGGCGCGGACCGGCGCGAACATCGACGCCGAGCAACGGGCCGTCGCCGCCATCGGCCGGGCCGCCGCCGCGGGACCGCTGATCCTCGTCCTCGATGACCTGGAGCGGGTCGACGACGCCACGCTGCGGGTCTGGGCGGCGCTGCACCGACTCACCGGCGACGTGCCGCTGTTGCTCATCGGAGCCGGCCAGCCGGTCACCGCCGATTCCCGGCTGGCGGCGCTGCGCGCGGGACACCCCCACGAGATCCGGCTGCGCGAGTTGGGCCCGGCCGAGGCGGTGACGCTGATCCGGACGGTGGCCCTCGAGCCCCCGGAGCCGCAGGTACTGCGCGAACTGCTCGCCGACGCCGGGGGCAGCCCGTACTATCTCCGCCAGCTCGCCGCGTCGTCCTCGCGCGGCTCGACAGCGCCGGGTGGGCTGCCGGCGGAGACCACGGCCGCGGTGGCGGCGCGTCTCGAACCGTTCACCGAGGAGACCCGCCAGGTCCTGCGTGCCGTCGCGTTCCTCGACGCCAGCCACACCACCGCCGGCGCACCCGCCGGCTGCACGATCGACGAGGTCGCGGCGGTCACCGGCCGGCCGGCCGAGGAACTGCTGCGGGCGCTGGCACCGGCCCGGCGGGCGGGCGTCCTGCCGGAGACCGGCCCGCGGCTGGCCCTTCGGCACCGGATCGTCGGACGGGTCCTCCACCAGGTGACGCCGGCCTCCCTGCGGGTCATGCTGCATCGTTCGTTCGCCGAGAAGATCGCCGCGGCCGGCGGCCCGCCGGAGCGTGTGGTGACCCAGCTGCTGGCCGGCCCGGTGCCCCTGGACGGATGGCCGAGCCGCTGGCTCGACGAGCACGTCGAGGACCTGGGCGCACGGGCGCCGGGCCTGGCCGTCGCAGTGCTGCGACGAGCCCGGGCGCAGTACACCATCGAGCACGACACGCGCGTCGCCCTGACCGCCTGGCTCGCCCGGCTGCTGTTCCGCAGCAACCGCAACGCGGTGGCGGAGGCCGACTGGGTCGCCGTCCGGACCGAGGACGCCGCGTTGGCCGCCGAGATGCGCTGGATCGTCGCCGCCGCCCACGGCCGCCGCGAGCAGTTCCGGCCGAAGCCGCCGGCTGGCGGCTAAGGCCAGGAGCGGAGAACGGAGGACACATGGCAACCTCTGGCCTACCACGGCTGCGGGTGTCGGTGCTGGGCCCGGTGCGCGCCTGGCTGGGCGAGCGCGAGATCAACCTGGGACCGGCCCGGCAACGCGCCGTGTTCGCGGCGCTGGCCGTGGCCGCCAACCGTCCGGTGAGCAGCACCGACCTGATCGACGAGGTGTGGGGGGCCACGCCGCCGGCCACCGCCGTGGGCAGCGTCTACACGTACATCTCCGGGCTGCGGCGCGGCCTCGACGCGGATCGCAGCGGGGATACGGACGGGATCCTCACCTCCGGCCCGTCCGGCTACCGGCTGCGCCTGACCGACGGCGAACTGGACAGCGACCGCTTCCGGCAGCTCTGCGCCCGCGCCACGGATCTGCGGGGTGCCGGCGACCTGACCGGCGCGGCGGCCACCCTGGACGAGGCGCTGCGCCTGTGGCGCGGTGACGCGTACGCGGGACTGCCCGGCCACCACTTCGAGCTGCGGCGCACCCAGCTGGGGCAGCGTCGCCTCGCCGCCGTCGAGCAGCGCGCTCGGATCATGATGGAGCTCGGCGACGACGGCCTCGTGGCCGAGCTCGCCAGCCTGATCGGTGACCATCCGCTGCACGAGCCCCTGCACGAGTTGCTGATGGTGGCCCTGCACCGCGCCGGACGCCAGACGGAAGCGGTGGAGGCGTTCCGGGCCGCGCGGCGGGTCCTCGCCACCGAGCTCGGCGTCGAACCCGGTCCGGGCCTGCGGGAGCTGCACCGCCGGCTGCTCGGCGGCCCGGCCGAGCCCGCGCCCACGGTGCCGCTGACCGCACCGATCGTGCCGGCACCCGTGGCCGAGGCGATCCGGGACGGGCTGGCGACCCGCCCGCTGGTCGGCCGCTCCGCCGAGCTGGCCCGGCTGCGCGGACTCCTGCGTGCCGTCGCCGGCGGGACGGGCGCCGCGGTCTGGATCGAGGGCGAACCCGGCATCGGAAAGACCGAGTTGCTCACCGCGGCGTTCGCCGCCGCCACGACGCTGGGCTGCCAGCTCGCCTGGGGCGTCGCCGACCGGTTGAACGCGCGGGTGCTGCCGCAGGTCGTGCGCCGCCTCGGCGCCGGGCCGTCGCCCGGTAACCGCGTCGACGTCGCGGCGGAGCCGCCCGGTCACGCGGCCGAGAGGGAGGTCGCGGCCGACCGGCTGCTCGCATACGTCCGAAGCGTCTGCGCCGTCACCCCGCTCGTGCTCGTGGTTGACAACCTGCAGTGGGCCGATGACGCGAGTGTGCTGCTCTGGGAGCGTCTGGTCATCGCGACCAGGCGGCTGCCGCTTCTGCTCGTCGCCACGGCCCGGCCCGAGCACAACGGCCGGGAGCTGGCCCGGCTCCGGCGCGGACTGCACGCCCGGCAGGGGCACGTCCTGACGCTGCGGGGCCTCAGCCCGGCGGCGATCGAGGAACTCGTCACCGGGCTGGTCGGGCCGCCCATTGGGCCGAACCTGGCCCGGGTCGTGCCGCTGGCCGGCGGCAACCCGCTCTACGCCCGGGAGCTGACCACGGAACTGCTGCGCCGTGGCGCCGTGCGGGTGTCCGGCGGGCGGGCCGACATCGATGCGTCCGTCTCCGTCGGGGCGCCGAAGACCCTGCTCGCGACCATCCGGTCCACACTGGACTTTCTGACAGACGGCGCCCAGGAGGTGCTGCGTCTCGCGGCCCTGCTCGGCACCGAGTTCGCGGCCGACGACGTCGCCGCCGTCACCGGGCGCTCGCCGTTCGACCTGATGGCGAACCTCGAGGAGGCGCTGAGCGCGAACGTCGTCGTCGACGCGGGCACGAACCTGGCCTTCCGCCATCCGTTCCTGCGCCAGGCCCTGTATGAGAGCATCCCCGCGGCGGTCCGGGCCGCCCTGCACCGGCACACCGCCGAGGTGCTGGACCATGGCGGCAGCCCGGTGACAAGGGTCGCCGAGCAGCTCGCCGCGGCGCGACCGGTGATCGATGCCTGGGTGGTCGACTGGCTGGTCACCCATCACGCCGAGGTCGTCGAGCGGGCTCCGAGCAGCGCCGGTGAGCTGCTGCGGCACGTGCTCGCCACCGATCTGCCGTCCCGGTCGCAGCGCGCGGCCCTGCTGGTTGCCCTGGTCAAGCTCGACTACCGGCACGAGCGCTACCCGATGGAAGAGGCCCGGGAGGCGCTGGAACTCGCCGCCGAGCCCGCGGTCCGGGCCAAGATGCGCCACCTGCTCGCCACCATGCGATACCGGCGTGGCGACCCGGCCGGCGCGATCGAGCTGCTGACGGACGCGGTCGACGACCCGGCGGTGCCGCAGCGGTGGCGTACCCGGCACTGGGTGCTGCTGGCCAAGTTCCGGCGCGGCGACCTCGACGACCTGGACCGGGCCGACCACGCGGCGCAGAAGGTGTACGACGAGGCGGTCGCGGCGGGCCAACCGCGCGAGGCCGCGTTCGCCCTGCAGACCCGCTGGTTGACCAACTCCATCCGGCGTGACCATGAGCGGGCACTCGACTACGTCGACCGCGCGCTCGACGCCGTGCGGGATCACCCGTCGTTCATCGACATGCGCTTCGACCTGCTCGACAACCGCATGTTCACGCTGCAGAACCTCGACCGGCTGGACGAGGCGGAACGTACCCGGCGCACGGGAGCCCTGCTCGCCATCCGGCACCGGCTGCCGGCCAACCTGCGGGTCGCCTCCGCCGTGCAGCGCTACTGGCTGGGCCGGTGGGACGACGCGATGATCGAGGTCAACTCGGTCACCGGCGACGTGCCCGACCCCACCCACCTCGGCATCCGCGAACCATTCGCCGTGACGATACTGCTGCACGGCGTGGTCGCGCTGATCGCTGGTCACCGCGACGACCCGGATCTCGCCGCCGCGTACCTGGACCGGGCCGACACGCTGCCGGCGACCGACGCGGAACGCGAGGGTTGCGACTTCCTGCTCATCGCCCGCGCCCTCGCCAGCGAGCGGCACGGACGCGGTGGCGACGCGGTCGAGCAGCTCGCCCCACTGCTCACCCCCGAGTACGCGCCGCTGACGCCGCGCCACCAGTGGCTTCCCCAGGTGCTGCGGCTCGCGCGGGAGGCGGGCCGCGACGACATCGCCCGGCGTGCCTTGCGGATCGCCCTGGACGAGGCGGCGAAGGAGGCGCGACCGGCGCGAGCCTGGGCCGCGGCGGCCCGCTGCCGGGCGCTGGCCGCCACCGACCCCGGGCCGGCGCTCGATGCGGCGGCGCACTACCGCCGGGTCGGCCGGGTGCCCGAGTTGGCCGCCGCGCTTGAGGACGCGGCCGTGCTGCTGGCGGCGGGCCGCCGTCCCCACGACGCCGCCCGGTACGGCGGCGAGGCGGCCGCGATCTACACGGTCCTGGGTGCACGCTGGGACCTGCGCCGCACCAGGCGCCGGCTCGCCGAGTTCGGGGTCGATTCGGCCGACGCGCCGTTGCCCACCGTTGGTGCCGGCCATTCCGGCGTGCTCAGCGGAGCACGCTGAGTCCACGATCAACCCTGACCTCAGTAGAGGTTGATCTCGACCGGGCCCATCTGGCGTTCCGCCATTCTCGCCGCGCTGGCACCCGCGGCCCGTACCGCCTCCGCGATCGCGGTCTGCAGCCGTTGGACGTCCCGCTCCTGGAAAACCCGCGGATCGACCTGGACGGCCGTGAGCTTGCCGAGGCCGCTGGCGAGGACGCTCACGGTCCCGTCGCCGGAGCGGCCGGTCACGAGGCAGCGTTCCAACTCCGCCTGGGCGCCGCGCATCCGCTCTTCGAATGCCTGGGCGTTGCGCAGGAACTCCTGAACGTCGGGCGGTACCGGAGCCGCTGGTTGCATATCGTCCTCCTGGGGTGGGGTGGGTGTCAGCCGACCGCGGCGAGTCCACCGAGGTGCCGGGTGGGGCCGCCGGCGGGCGGAGCGGGACGGGGTCCACGGTCAAGCAGTCCCGCTTGGCCGGCGGCGGTACGGCCGGCGAAGCCGTGCAGGTCCGCGAGGGCCAGGGTCGGCGAGGCCGCGGCGCGCGCCAGGGCCTCGGAGAGCTGGTGCGCGGCCCGGACGGTGCGTTCCGGCAGCGTTCCCATCGGGCCGACGAGCGCCGAACGGACCTCGGGGGGAACCTCGTGGCCACGCCGCAGCAGGCGCCGCACGGCGATCTCGACCAGTTCCTCGACGCTGTACTCGGGGACCGTCCACCGCTGGCCGAAGACCTCGGTGACGGCCGGTACCGCCCGGCGTAGCTGCGCCAGCTCGTGCTCCTCGCCGATCAGCACCAGGACGGGATCGCCCAGGCCGGCCCTGGCCTGCGCGATCAGCGACTCGATGACCTCGGGTCCGCGGCCGGTGTCGTCGCCGGCGTAGCCGATGACAAGCGCGCCACCGGCCGCGTCCTCCAGCGCGCCGCGGACCAGGCTGGGTGCCTGACCCGGCCATTGCGGCGCCAGATCCTGGTCGGTGTCGGCCCGGACGACCTGCCCGACCCGCACCAGGTCCAACTCGGACAGCCCGGCGACGTACAACCGGGCGAACTCGCTGCGTCCGCTGCCGGGCGGGCCCGCGAGCAGGACGTTGCCGTGTTTGCCGTACGCCCGCTGCCGATTGCGCAGCTCGCACACCTGCAACAGGGTCGCGCCAACCGCCTCGCGTACCGGTTCGGCCCCCACCAACTGGCCGACGCGTCGCCAGCTGCGGCTCGCGCCGATCGCTGCGGCCGGGTCGGTGGCCGCGTCGGGCTGCGCGGTCCGCTCGACCGGCAGCTCCTCAAGCAGGGCGAGCTCCGGCGCGAGGTCCGCCGCGGTCAGCCGATTGAGCTCGGCGTCCTTGCTGGGCGGCGCCATCGCCAGGCGCGACGCCTGATTATTGATCATCGCCTCGAACAGCTTGCGGGCGACGCGGCCGTTACCGAACGTCGCGTTCTTCGGGATCCGCTCGTAGTACGTCGTCAGCGCGTCCAGCGCATCGTCGGTCAGCTCGTAGTAGTGCTTGCGGCACAGGTTCGAGGTGATGGTGACCAGTTCGGTCACCGAGTAGTTCGGGAACTCGATGGTGCGGGTGAAGCGGGACGCCAGGCCCGGGTTCGACTCGAGGAACTTCTCCATCAGCTCCGAATACCCGGCGACGATGACGACCAGTTCGTCGCGCTGGTCCTCCATGATCTTCATGAGGGCGTCGATGGCCTCCCGGCCGAAGTCCGGGCCGGAGCCGCCCGATCCCGCCGACAGGGTGTACGCCTCGTCGATGAACAGCACGCCGCCGATCGCCTTCTGCACCAGCTCGGTCGTCTTGATCGCCGTCGAGCCGACGTACTGGCCGACGAGGTCCGCCCGGGCCGCCTCGATCATGTGTCCTTTGCTGAGGATGCCCAGCTCGGCGAGGACGGCGCCGTAGAGCCGCGCCACCGTCGTCTTACCGGTACCCGGCGGCCCGGCGAAGACCAGGTGCCGGCTCATCGGTGGCATCGGCAGACCCATCTGCTGGCGCACCTGCGCCATCTTGATCAAATTGACGAGGGTCGTCACCTCGTGCTTCACGCCGCGCAGACCGATCAGGCTGTTCAGCTCGCGCAGCGGACCGCTGAGGTCAGCCGCCGCCCCGACCGTGGCCGGTTCGCCCGGATCGGCCCGCTGGTCCCCGGCGTACGACGGCACGGCCGGCGGGGCGGGCTGGCGACGCCCGGTGGTCAACGCCTCGACCGTGACCTGCGCGCCGGCTCCTCGACGCAGATCCTCGCCGCCGCTGTCCCGCACCACGCACCGCGACAGCGAGACCGGCTCGGTCGTCGCGACATTGACGCCGGCGGCACCGCTCTCCAGCACCTCGCAATCGGTGAGCTCGGCGCGGCTGCCCGGGTCGAGTCGCACGCCGTTGCCGCGCGTGGCCCGGATCCGGGTCTGCGCGGCGGTGAGCACGCCACCGGCGGTGACCGTGAGGCCGTCGCCGGACGCTTCGACGATCTCGCCGTCACGGATCTTCAGGTCACCGGAGCTGCCGACCCGTAGCCCGGCCCCGCGCAGCGCGACCGAGCGCAGTTCCAGGGCCGCGCCGGTGTCCACGGTGAGCACCGGGGTCGCCGTGCCGCTGAGCTGGGCGTCGCGGACCCGGCCGCGGGCGCCCCCGGTCAGCGCCAGCGCGACGGCACCGCCGGCGTCCACGACCAGGTCGGACGCATCGAGCGTCGCACCCTCCCTGACCAGTAGACCGGCGCCGCGCTCGATCGTGGCACGCAGCCGTCGCACGATCGCGGTGGCGGACCCGCCGAACACCGCGGCGCTGTCCCGCGTGCCGCGCACGGTCGCGCCGACCAACCGCGGCACCGACTCGCCGTCGATAGCGATTCCCACCGGCGAATCGGCGAACGTGCAGTCGGTGAACGTCGGCCGGGCCTTGGCCGTGACCTGCGCGGCGACGTGCCCGACCGAGGTGAACGCGCAGCCCCTGAACTCGGGCCGGGCGCCGTCGGCGACGTGCACCGCCTGCACGGCCGCGCCGGAGAACTCGGAGTCGGTGACCACGACATCGACCTCGCCGCGAACGAAGACATCCACGTTCGCGCTGTCCCGCACGGTTACCCGGCTGATGCGTGCCCAGGCGCGCTGCTCCAGCACCAATGCCGGCTTGCCCGCGCCGCTGACCGCACAGTCCTCCATGGTCAGCCGGGCGTCGCCACTGACGCAGACGCCGTTGGCCGCGGTGTCGCGTACGGTGCATCGGCGCAGGACCAGCGAACTCCCGTCGCCCACCACGATGCCGGACGTGCCGGCCTGCCGGATGACCGTCTCCTCGACCGTGCTCGAGCCGTCCGAGACGACCACCAGGCCCGCGCCGGCCGGACTGGTCACCTCGCAGCCGCGCAGGGCCATCGAGCCCTTCAGCCGGGCCAGGACGCTGACCCACGACCCGCTGCTGATCCGGCAGTCATCGAAGGCCACCTCACCGGCGTACACGTCGACCGCGGCGAGCTTGGGATCCGCGCTGGACAGCGTGATGCCACGCAACTGGGCACCCTCGCCGTGCACGACGAGGACGCTGCCCTCCTCGACGCGCACCTCGACGGCTCCGCCGCCCGCCGCGCAGATCGTGACGCGGTTGCTGATGGACAGCTTCTCGGCGTACCGGCCGGGCCGGACGGCGATGGTGGCGCCGGCCTGAGCCTGGGCCAGGGCGGCGCCGATGGTCGAGAAGGCGCCGGGCTGGCTGCCGCCCACCACGAGAACCTGACTCATCGCCGGGTCACCCCACTCGCTCCGGGCCGGGCCGTTCCAGGCCGGGCAGGATGGCGAAGCGGGTGCCCGAGGCCGGTCCGATCCGGCGTCGGCCCTCGGCCCGGTCCCACCGCTCCACGCTGCGCCGCAGCGACGTCACCGCCAACTCGTCCAGCGATACCCGGTCCGGATCGACCCGGCCGTCGTCGTCGATCTCGTTGGCGCCGATCTCCCGCAGGAGAATCGCCCCGCGTCGCGCACCGGACGCACGGCGGGTCTGGAGAATCTTGAAGCTGGTACCGGGCAGGAAGACCACCCGGTCGACGACTGCCTCGTCGCCCGCCGGCTCCAGCAACGCCGTGCGCCGGGCGGTCATCGACCAGATCAGGACGTCGGTGTCACCCTCCTGACTGGAACACGGGCCGCTCAACGCGTTGACGAAACTCCAGTCGGTCAGCAACCGGCGATTCGTGTAAAGCTCCCAGTCCGGCTCGTCGGGCGACAACCGGTAGATCGTCGTGCCCCGGAACGACGGCAGCCGGGACAGACCGGAGACCACGCACCGGGCGAACGGCACGTGCGGACCGTTCCGGCCCGACCGAAGCCCCGCGTCGATGCCCTCGCCACGGCGGGATAGATAGAGCCGGACGGCGACCGAATCGGCGAGTACGTCCTCGGCGGCCACCGAATGACCCTGCATGCCCGGGTGCTCGGACATGATCCGCGACACCGAGCTGGCCATGGCGTCGAACTCGCGACTCAGGGTCCGGCGCAGCCAACGCCGCTCCTCCTCGGGCGGCCGGCTCGGCAGCAGGGCGCTCGCCCCGGACGCGGGCACGGGCTGATGCCGCACCCGTCCCGCACCCCGGGCACCGTCAACCACCGGCGCGGCCACCTCTTCGGCTGCCGGCGCGGCCGCGCCGTTGGCCACGGGCGGCACGGGCAACGGCTCGGCTACCGGGATCTGGACCGGTTCCGGGAGCACCACCTGGACCTGCGCCGGCTCCGGGAGTGGGGGAGCGTCCGCGGCTTCGCTCAGCGCCCGTACCTCGGGCTGAACCTCCCCGACCGGGTCCCCGACGGTGATCTGGCCGACCAGCATCGACGCCACCATCGGTGCGGCCGGCGGTGGCGGCGGCAGCGAAGCGTCCACGGAGGACCGAGCCGACTCCTCCGGCGGGGCGTCCGCCGGATGCGTCTCCACCGCCACCGGCGCCACCTCCACCCATGCCTGCGCCGGCCCCGGACGGGCGGTTCCGGGACGGAAGACGGAGGCCGGGAACAGCGCCCCTCCGACACCGGCGGTCTGGTCGAGCCGCGCGTTCAGGTCCTGGGCCAGTTCCCGCATCCGGTCGGCCCGCGTGTCGACCGTGTCGTCGAAGACGAGCGTGTTGCCCTCGGGATAGAGCGCGGCGGCCCGGACCCGTTCGGCGTTCGCCGGTTCCTCGGTCGGGCGAACCCAGAGTCCCGCGTGGACCACCTCGACGACCGCGTCCGGCGCGTACCAGTACACCCGTGGGGCGATTTCCTCCGCCCAGGCCAGCGGGGCCCGATGACTCAGCACGGTTGGGCGGCGCGCCTTCGAGTTCGGGTGTGCCCGCGGCGCGTAGCTCAGTTCCAGCGCGAACGGAGCCCAGCCCAACGTGCCGTCCTGCCGGGCGGTGCGGATCTCGTACTTGTGCGGGCTGCCCAGCGGCACACCGGTATAGCAGACGATGGTGGTGCCGAGCAGGTCGGCCAGGGCCTGACCGAATGCCTCGCCCGCCGGCATCCGCACGTCGCCGTACCGCACGAAGCGGGTACGGGCCCGGCTCTCCTCGTCCAGGTCCCGCCAGAACCGGACCACGTCGTCCAGCGACAGCGGCGCGGTCCCCGGGCAGCCGAGCAGGACGGTCATCCGCTCCGGCTGGCAGGGCACGTCCGCGACGAGCCGCCTGCGGTGCGCGCCGACCGTCTCCGGATCACGGACGTCGTGAATCCAGACGCCACCGGGTAGCGGCTCGATCTCCCCGGTCGAACTGGACGTCTGCCGTTCGGTGGCGGCCGTGTCCCACACCGGTGCGGGATAACGCTTGGCGTCCCAGGTCGGCGGCCTGCCGGGCCGGAACCGTACCCAGCCGCTGCCCGCCGTCGAATGCACGAACAGGGCCCCCGCGGAGCCGCGGACGAGTTCCCCGTCGGGCGCGATGACGGTCCGCCTGAGCCGTTCCGACAACCACTGCCCGGCCATCGCCGTCGCGTTGCGCTGCTGCCCGCAGGCGACCAGCCGGATCCCGCGACGGTGGCGGGGCAGCACCGCCGCCATCGCCTCCCAGGAACCGATCGGCGGGCCCGAACCGAGGTCGAGCACGACCACGTCGTTCTCGGTGTCCTCGATCATCGACAGCGCAAGCGACTGCGCCTCGGCACTGATCCCGTCCTCGACGTGCAGCACGAGCGCGTTGCCCACCGTGTGCCGGACGACCCCGCCCGATCCGCCGCTGCCGCCGCCGCGCAGCATGCTCCTGATGCCGGATGCCATGAGCTCCCTACCCTCCTATGTGGTCGGTGACGGCCGCTCTGCTCAGCGCGGGCCCCTGCGGTAGCGCCGACAGCAGGCTCCGCGGGAACGGCGTGAGACCGACCTTGTCGAGCTTGAGGGCGGCGACCGCCGGCGCGTCCGCCAGCCGGAACGAGATGCCCTGGTCGGAGACGAAGGAGACCTCGGGGGCACCGCGCGACTCCGGCGGCAGCGCCACGACGGCCATCCCGGAACCCGGTTTCGCGAGCACCGATGCCCGGCCCTCGCCGTCCACGCCGGCCCGCGACCTCGGCACGAACGCCACGTCGCTGGCGAGCGCGGTGGCCGAGACCGGCCGTTGGCGCAGGCACAGCACGGCGTCACCGCCGTCGAGGTGGCGTAGGCCGGTCAGGTCCGGCAGCCGGGAGAGCAGCGACCGGTCGGCGGACTTCGGGGCCGCGACCACGGACGCCGCCGTCACCTCGACCGGTGCGCCCCGGGCCTTGGCACCGGCGAGCAGAAATTCCGTCCGATCCAGCGGCGCGAGCCCGTCCGCGCGCAGCACGAACAGTTGCTCGTCGCCGCCGTCCAGGCGCTGACGGAAGAGCGTACCGACCGGGTACCGCGCACCGTCCAGGCTCGGGCCGGGGCGACCCGCACCCGCGATCCGCGCGGGCGCGAGGGCCGTGCCGTCCGGCAGCCAGTCGAGCCACATCCGTGGCGCTCGTACCGGTCGGACAGTGGCCGCGCCCAGCGCCACCAGAACCGCGTCGTCGGCGATCCGGTACTTCCTGCCGTTGGCCAGCAGGTACGACGTTCCCGTACCATCCGCCACCACGCTGAACCGGTCGGCCGGCAGCGGTACGGCGGTGGCCCCGGGGTCGAGGTTGACGCCGAGCGCGGGACGTGGACCGTCGACGGCGGCATCGGGCGTGCCGGTCACCGAATCGGGCAGGCAGACCAGCCACGGCCCGCGCACCAGCGAGTCGGTCGGCACCAGCTGGGGCGCGCCGGGAATGCCGAGGGCGGGGCCGCGGGGCACGTCCTTCAACGAGTTGCGGGAGATCAGCTTGACCTTGGCCGCCGCGCCCTGGATCAGCAGGGCCGAGGTCAGATCGGGGACCGGGTGCAGGACCCCGTCCAGGTAGACGTACCTGGTCCCGGTCTCCTTCTCCACCAGGATGACCCCGGCCTGGGTGAACGCCTTGCTGCCGCCGGGAACGAGCCAACCGTACGCCGCGAAGCCGCCCGCGAGCAGCACGACCAGGACGATCCCGATGATCAGGCCGGTCTGCGCCCGCTGGCCCGGGATCTCCGCCCGAGTGGAATCGCCCGCCACCAGGGCGGAGCTGAGCCGGCCCATCATGAATTGATGAGCCTGGACATGGTCGCGTTGAGTCTGCACCGCGGCCTACCCGAACAACCCGCGGGCCCAGGCGTAGAGCCCGACAATCCAGGCCAGCACCGGCAGCATGGCCAACCCGGTCACCACATCGAAAAATCTCGCCGCGTACTCCCAGAACGGCAGCAGCCGCCGGGGCCACGGGCGCAACGCGGCGAGCATCAGCGGGGGCAGCAGCGCCAGCAGGCCGCCGAGCAGCGCGTACCGCCAGGCCGGCGGCAGCGTGTCGGAGAGCCGCCCGACCACCAGGAGGTAGCCGGCCGTGCCGGCGACCGTGAGGCTGGTCCGCGACCAGACGCCGAAGAGGGCACGGGCCCGCAACAGGATCGCGCTCGCGAGCACGAACACGAGGGTCCACCCCGCCCAGCCCGGCACCGCCATGACGAACCGGAAGAGCACCGGCAGCACGATCCCCGAGGCGAGCATGACGGCGCTGAGGTACGTCTCCGCGTCATCGGTACGCGCCTTCAGTTCGTCCGACGGGGCGGGTTCGATGTCGTACGACATGTCCTCGCCCGTCTTGGGCAGTTGCGGACCCCGCAGCCCGGAGAGTTTGACCGCGCCCCGGGGCGCGGCCACGATCAGCGCGAACACCAGGCCGGCGGCCACGGCGCAGGTCTGCTCGGGCGTCCAGCCCGAGCCGATCCGCAGCAGCAGGACGCCGATCGCCAGGAGGGCGGTCACGCCGAGCACCAGGAACGGCGCGAACGGGATCCGGGGAGCCACCGTGCGCCGGGCCAGCAGCAGTACCGCCACCACGCAGAGCACGGCGACCGAGCCGAGCAGCACGGCGGACCCGGTGAGCGCGATCCGCGCCGGGTCACCACCCACCGCGCTGGACCAGGCCAGCGCCGCGAACGCCGCCGATCCGACCCCGAAGACCACCACGAGCGCGTCGTCGGTCAGCCGCCGCGCCGCCAGCAGAGCCGCGGTCAAAAAGGCGGTGGCCAGCGTGGCCGCGATGATCACTCGCTCCGGCGCCGGGCCGTGACCGACCAGGACGGTGGCGATCGCCCCCATGCCGACGACCGACAGGATCAGGAACAGGATCCGGCGGTACTCGGGCCGCCAGCGGTCGTCCCGGCGGTTGACCACCGTGGCGACGCCCTCGGCGATGTCGTCGAAGTCCAGTTCGGGCAGCGGGTCCTCGGCCACCCGAAGGTACAGTTCCTCGCCCTCGAGCCAGTCGAGGCTCTCCGGCGTACCGGTCAGCTCGAACGGCGCCTGCCCGAGCCGCTGTAGCACCCAGGCGCCCTCCGGCAGGTCGCCGTCGGGGCGCCGCCCACCCGCGGTGGTGTGGTGCAGCAGCACCGGCAGCAGGTTCGCCACCGGGGTCGCCGACGGGACCGCCAGATCCACCTTCCGGTCCGGCCCGATCACGGTGATGCGGCACAGCACGCCGTTGCCCGCGGCAGTCACGAGTCGGCCCTCCTTCCCGAGCCGGCGGTCATGGCGTTCGCGGGCCCGTTCGCGACGTAGCCGGTCTGCATCAGCCGCACCCCACGGCGGGTGACGAGCTGGGCCCGACCGGGCGGCAACCGGCGCGGTGCCGCCTCGCCGAGAAACCGGCCCTCTTCCTTCGGGTACGACAGCAGCGTCGCCGGGGTACCGAGCTCCCACATCCGGCGGATGACCGGGTCCATCATCGCCCGCATCGCGCCCGAGGTGCTGCGCGCGACGACCACGTGCAGTCCGATGTAGATAGCCTGGGCGAGCAGCGGCAGCAGCGGCTCCAGCGTCGAACCGCCGCCGATGCCCTTCGTCATCAGGTCGTAGTCGTCCACGATGACGAACAGCTCCGGGCCCGCCCACCAGTCGCGCCGGCGCATCCGCTCGGAGGAGATCTCCGCGCCGGGCAGCCGCCGACTCATCGAGACCGAGGTCTGTCCGGCGAGCTCGAACATCTGGTCCCCGGTAAAGGCGAAGCCCACCTGGTACTCGGCCGGGATGGCGGTGTCCAGGTCACGCCGGCTGTCACCGAGGACGACCTTCGCCTGTTCCGGGCCGTACCGGCCGGCGATGGCCCGCAGCACCAGCCGCAGCGCGTTGGACTTGCCGGTCTCGTTGTCCCCGAAGACCAGCAGGTGTGGGGTGGCCATGAAGTCGTGCCAGACCGGGGCGAGGCGCTGCTCGTCCTGGCCCAGGCAGACCCTGCACTCCGGTTCCGGCTCCGGAAGCTGGTCGGCCAGCAGGTACGCGGGGAGCATCCGGACCGCCGGGGCGGCCGGGCCCGGCCAGAACGTGTTGAGCTCCTCGGTGACGGACTTGGTCGCCTCCGCCAGGTCGTCGGTCCGCGCGTCACCGTCCATCCGCGGCAGTGCGCCCAGGAAGTGCAGGCCCTCGCTGGTCAGACCGCGGCCGGGCTGGTTCGGTACGGTCGCGGCCCTGCGGGAGCCGACGTCGGACTCCATCGAGTCGCCCAGCCGCAGCTCCAGCCGGGTACCCAGCAGATCCCGCAGCCAGGTCCGCAGCTCCGACCACCGGGTCGCCGAGACGATGACGTGCACGCCGAAGGACAGGCCCCGCGCGGCGATCTCCTGGAACTTCGCGTCCAGGTCCTGGAAGTCCTGCTTCATCGTGTACCAGCCGTCGACGACCAGGAAGACATGGCCGAACGGGTCCTCGATCTCCCCGCGTGCCCGGGCGGCCAGGTAGGCGCTCATCGAGTCCAGGCCACGGTTGGCGAACTCGGTCTCCCGGCGCTCCATCACCTGCCGGATCTCCTCGATGGTCCGCACCACCCGGTCGCGCTCCAGGCGCGTGGCGATCGAGCCGACGTGCGGCAGACCGCCGAGCGACGCGAGGCCACCACCACCGAAGTCGAGGCCGTAGAACTGCGCCTCAGCCGGCGTGTTGGTCAGGGCCAGGCCGAGAATCAGCGACCGCAGCAGCGTGGACTTGCCACTCTGCGGCGCCCCCGCGATCCCCACGTGCCCCTCCGCCCCCGCGAGGTCCACGACGAGCAGCTCACGCAGCTGTTCGGCGGGCCGGTCGACGACGCCGATCGGTACCCGCAGCCGGCCCTGGCCGCCCGGATCCTCGACGGTCATGCCGCGTACCGGGTCCGGGATCACGCTGGGCAGCAGCGAGTCGAGCGTCGGCGGGGTGGACAGCGGTGGCAGCCAAACCTGACGGGCCGGCGGGCCGGAGCCCGCCAGCCGATCGAACAGCACCTCGACCAGGCTCGGCCCAGCCGCGTTCGCCGGCTCCGGCCCGGAATCCGGCGGCAGCTCGACCGGGCGGCTCCGGGCCGGGTCGCGGCGGAGCGCGACCTGCCGGGTGGTGAATGGAACGACCTCACTGGCGTCCATCGCGTCGTCATCTTCGCCGCCGCCGGTCGGCCTGGAGCCGGTGTACGGCCCCGAGACGTACGCGGCCTTGAACCGCAGCAGGTTGGTCGTATCGACCCTCAGGTAGCCGTTACCGGGCTCCGGCGGCAGCTCGTACGCCTTACCCACGCCGATGACCGACCGCGACTCCATCGAGGAGAACGTGCGCAGCGCGACCCGGTACGACAGGTGCCCCTCGACGCGGTTGATCCGGCCCTCGTCCAAACGCTGGGACGCGAGCAGCAGGTGTACGCCGAGGCTGCGCCCCAGCCGCCCGATCGACACGAACAGGTCCATGAACTCGCTCTTGCTGGAGAGCAGCTCGCTGAACTCGTCCACCACGATGAGCAGCACCGGGAACGGCACGAGCTGCGCGCCGGCCGCCCGCGCCTTTTCGTAGTCGAACAGCGACGGGTACCCGCTGGCGCGCAGCAACTCCTGGCGCCGGGTCAGCTCGCCGTTGAGCGCGTCCTGCATCCGGTCGACCAGCGGCAACTCGTCCGCGAGGTTCGTGATGACCGCCGAGGTGTGGGGCAGCTTCTCCATGCCCAGGAACGTGGCGCCGCCCTTGAAGTCGACCAGCACCAGGTTCAGGATCTCCGAGGAGTGCGTGGCGGCCAGCGCCATCACCAGCGTACGGAGCAACTCACTCTTGCCGGAGCCGGTGGCGCCGATGACCAGGCCGTGCGGTCCCATGCCGCCCTGCGCCGACTCCTTGAGATCCAGCTCGATGACCTCACCGTCCTCGGTGACCCCGATCGGGACGGTGAGCCGGTTCCGTTGCGCGGTCCTGGTCCGGTGCAGCGCCGCCACGTCGAACGTGTACGCGTCGCGGATGCCCAGCAGTGTGGTGAGCTCGAAGCTGTTTTCCAGGGGTTCGTCGACGACATCGAGGACGCCGCTGGTCCGCTTCGGCGCGATGATCCGGGCCAGCGCCGTCGCCTGGATGCCGGTGAGCCGGTCGGGTACCGCCGACCCGACCGTGTCGCCGGCCGGGTACCGCACCTCGTCGCCCTCGACGGTCAGGCGCAGTACCTTCGGGCCACCCGGCATCGCACCGGTGAGGTCCAGCAGCACGACATTGCGCAGTCCCGCGCCGAGCAGCCGCGAACTCTCCGGCAGATCGACCAGGTGGGCGATGATGACGATCAGCGGCTCGGTGGTGGACGGTACGGCGGCCCGGTCGTGGTCGCCCCGGTCGGAGACGGTGAGGCCGAGCAGCTCCATCAGCTCGTCGTGGCTGTCGGCGAACAGGCGTACCGGGCCGGCCGCGTCGAGCGCCGTCGGGTGCGCGTTGTGCGGCAGCCATTTGATCCACTCCCACGGGTCGCGGTGCACCTCGGCCGCGACCACGGCGACCCGCAGCTCGTCGGGGCCGTGGAAGGTCACCAACTGCGCGACCATCGCCCGGGCCAGGTCGATGGCGGAATCGGCCGCGCCCTCGAACTCGATGCTGGTGAAGCTGCGCAGCCCCACCGCCGTCGGGATGCCGGAGACGGTCCGGTACGCCTCGGAGAAGCGGCGCAGCGAGATCGACGCCAGCGGCTCCAGATCCTCGATCGGCTTGGTCGTCGGGGGCGTGAAACGCAGCATCGCGTTCTGCCGGCCGAGCCCGATCCGGACCCGGCCGAAGTCCTCGTGGCTGGGCCGGCGTTCCCACAACCGGCTGCTCATCGCGACCGACCACAGCCACTCCGGCTGCGGATTGTTCCAGAGCACGAACTGCCGCTGCTCGTCCGCGGCCCGCCGGGCCTGCCTGCGTAGCTGCGCGATGTACCGGAGAAAGTCGCGGCGCTCACCGCGCATCTTGCGCTTGCGCTCCGAGGCGGCCCGGCCGATCTGCATGGCCCCCATGAGCAGCATGCCGCCACCCATCGCGCCACCCATCACATACATGATCGGTGCCCGGCTGTAGAGCCCGAACATGGCCAGCATCGCGCCCATGCCGAGGCCCATCGGTGCGATCATCGCGAACGACCGGAAATCGAGCGGCGCCTCCTCCGCCATCAGCGGTGGTTCCTGAAGCTCCCCCGCACCGCCGGGGGCCTCCGGCCCGGCGGCGCGGGGCGGTCGCTTGATGGTGACCGTGCTCATCCGAGCGTCCCCGGGGCCGCGTCCCCGCCCGCCCAGACGGAGTCGTCCTGGCGAAGCAGCTTCACCGCGTACCGGTCGTTGCGCCACCGCTCGGCGGCCGCGTCCGCATCCTCCTTCTCGTCCGGCGACGGCTGGCGGTGGTGCGACGGATGCCGGGCGGCCTCCCGCGCCTCAGCGGCTTCGCGCTCGGCCTCCGGGTCCTGCCCCGCCCGGCGGTGCGGCTCCCGCGTCCGCTCGTCCTCCTGCTCGGCGCTGACCACGACGCCGCTACAGACCGGGACGATGTCGCTGTCCGCGGTCCGGCCGGCGTTCGGCGGGCGCCGCCATACCGGCCGGCCCGGGATCGGCCGCTCCGCGTTCTCAGGCATCGGTCAGCCTCCCTTGCCGGTCGCCCTGTTGGTCGCCGCCCTGTTGGTCGCCGTTCGGCTGGTCGTGCGGTTCGTGCTCATCGCTGAGCCACCAGGAACCGGCGATGTCGTCCCAGCCGGCCATGTCGTCATCGCCGTCGCTGGGCCGGACCACCGGCACGCGGTCGTCGCCCGCCGCCGACTCGCCCCCGGCGGCGCCTGCGGACCAGGTCTCGACCTCCTCCGCCAGCAGCTCGGCGGACTCCGAACGCCGCGCGTCCGCACCCTCCCCGGCGTCGTTCGCCGGCCGACCCGGCACGACCGCCGCCACCGCGAGCGGCGGTGCGCCTGCGGCTACCGTGAGCGGCTGCGGCGCGTCTGCGGGCGGCGCGTCTGCGGGCGGCGCGTCTGCGGGCGGCGCCGTGAGCGGCTGCGGCGCGTCCGGATCAATCCCGGGTACGGAGACCCCGTAGGCCGAGCCGGCGAGGGGTGCCACCGGGGGCGACGGGTCGTCGGCCAGCCGGATGCCGTCCGGCTCGCCGCCATCGGGCTGGCGGCCATCGGTCGACTCGGGCAGCGGCTCGTCCAAGCCGATGCCGCCGGCGGGGACGCCGTACGGCGCATCCGGGTCGCCGCTGCCGTCCGCCCCACCGGACTGCCAGTCCTCGGCACCGCCGATGACCAGACCATTGGCGTCGGGCGGGTCAGGGGCGCTCGCACCGGGTCCACCGGGCGCACCGCCGCCGGCCCCGCCCGGCGCAAACGGCATGCCGCCAACCGGCGAACCACCCGGCATGCCGAGTCCGGTGCCGCCCGGCAACGCCCCACCCTGCGGCGGATCCACACCATCGGACCCGGCCGGCGCCCACTCGTCCTGCTCGCCACCCAGCAACCCGTTGGCATCCGGCGGCTCCGGAACACCAGCACCCGAACCACCGGGTGCACCACCGCCGGCCCCGCCCGGCGCAAACGGCATACCGCCGCCGCCCAGGCCGGGAATTCCCCCGGCCGGAAGACCCAGACCCGACCCAGGCAGACCGGGTGTGGTCGCGCCGGCGCCAAAGCCACCACCGGCGCCGGGCGCCGGCAGGGCGACTGGCTCAATGTGGCCGGCGGTCGACCGGTTCTGGCCGCCGCCAGCCGCGTTGCCACCGCTGGGAGGCGGCGGAAGCCGCGGCGGGATGAACGCCCCGCCACCGGCGCCGCCGCCCGGACCTTGGGACTCGAACCCGGGCAGGCCACCGCCGGGCAGGCCACCGGCCTCGGGGAATGGGGGCAGCGAGATATTCGGTACGCCGCCACCCGGACCGCCGCCGATCGGCGCACCACTGAAGGCCGGCGGCGGACTGAAGCCCGGGGCGTTACCTGCGGGACCGGGGGAGAAGGCCGGCGGTGTCACGTTCGGGGGACCCGGCAGGGCCGGGGTGGCGAGGGGTGTGATTCTCGGGGTCGGCATGGGGGGCGGCGCCGTGACGGACAGCTGCGGCGGGGTGATGCCGGGTGGCGTGGTCAACGGCGGCGTCGTGACTGACGGCTTGGGGGGTGTGGTCAGCGACGGCGGTGAGGGCGTGGTGATCGGCGGGGTGTGCTCCGGCGGCGCCTCCACCTTGTCGTAGGTCATCGTGTACTGGTCCGCGACGGCCCCGACGACGAGCTGCATTCGCATCGCCATGGGCTTCTCCAGCCACGTGCCGGAGATGGCGATGTTGCCGTCGATGCCCTTGCGGGCCGGGTCCTCCGCGTACGACAGCGCCGCGAACTGGGTATCGATGCTGTGCATCGTCTGCTGCGCCCAGGCCAGGACGTTACCGCTGTGGTACAGCTGGTTCGGTAGGGAATTCGCCCCGTCCGAACCCTCCCCGCCGGCGATCCGTTCGGCCTGCTTACCGAGCCAGTCGGAGAAGGTCTCCATTTTGCGGATGAACGCGTCGGCGGCGTCACCCTGCCACGCCCGGTCCGGACCGGCGATCGCCTTGGAGTAATCCCGGACGAATATCTCCAGCCAGCTCAACGTCTCGTACGCGCGCTGGAAAGCCGCGCCGGCCTCCATCACCGAGGCGGGGCTGACGCGACCCTGCGCCAGTTCCATGCCTTCGATCGTGCCGACCGCCGCACCGCCGGTGACGGCGGCGAGCAGCTTGCGCCAGCCCCGATCCTCGCCGGCCCACCGCACGTAGTCGTAGAGGTCACTCGTATCCACAGTGATGGGTGGGAAGGTGGCATTCTTCTCTACCGGATCCTTCCAGGCATCCTCATCAGGCTGGCTCATGTGCGAACCTCTTTACCCGGTACGACTGGGATCTGCCGACGAGTGCTCGCGAAATAGTCAGCCACCGGAGATCGAGCCCTCGGTCTGGCCGTAATGACCGAGGCTGCCGATCTTGCCCCAGGCGGCGCCCATCACCTCGTCCAACTGCGCGGTGGTCAGTTTGTTGAACTCCTCGGTGCTGTCGTAATTCGTGATCAGCTCGCGGAGGTTCTTCTTGATCTGGTACAGCGCGTCGTGCACCGCCTGCAACAGCTTCATACTGTCGCCCCGCAGCCCCGTATCATCCGCCTTGACCCCGGCGATCTTCTGGCGGAGCACCTCGGCCTTCGCGAACTTGCCCGGACGCATGACGAAGGTGGCCAGGCTCCGCCTGGCTGCTTGCAGCATGTCCTTGTCGAGGATCTGCTCGATCTGGCGAGCGAAGTACTCCAGCGCCTCAACACTCACGGCGAGCTCGTGATTCTTGTTGTTAACCCCGCCGTACTCCTGCATTCCCGACGGCGGCTCGAAGTGCGACCCCGGCCGCTCGATATACTCGGTGTTTCTGTCAAAATCCTCCCACTTGACCTTCCCGAGAGTGTCTTTCTTCTGCTGCTCGATCTGGTTCAACCTGTCTTTTACGTACTCTTCGGGAATGCCCATGCCCACCTACCTCCATTCCTCGCGCCCGTCTCGTACCCGAGGGTTGTGCGGGCCGGTCGTGGCCGGCCCTGACGCCGGCTCAGCCGCCGCGAACGTCGTTCCAGATCTGGGCGTGCCGTTGCTCGGTGGTGCCGTAGTTGTCCGAGATCTGCAACAGGGTCAACCGGGCCTGCTCGAGGTACGCGGACATCTGCTGCGCCGACTCGTTCCAGGCGGCCTTCGAGACCCAGTACTGCTGCTGGGCGGCGCCGGTCCAGTCCGCGAGGCTGGTCTCGACGCCGCGCTCCATGTCGGCGAGCGCGGTCTGGATCCGGGTATTGATCTGGTTCATGTCGTACAACGTGGCGTCGGCCTGCTGGAAATCGAACGTGTAGTTGGACATGTCGCGGCCTCTCTGCGCGGTTCGATAGGGTGCGGACGCGTCAGACGCCGGGGAGCGCGCTGACGAACGACTGCGCCGTCCCCGCCGCCTCGTCCTCGGCCTGGGTATAGCCCTTCGTGGTCACGCCCATGATGTCGAGCATGGTGACGAGCTCGTTGATGACCTTCTGGAAGGCCGCCTCCCAGCTGTCCATCGCCTGGTTGAAACTCTGTGCGGCGGTACCGGTCCAACTGGCCTGCAGCATGGCCATGTGCGCGTTCACGCTCTGCAGGTGGCTGGTGAACTCCGTCGCCCGGCTGGAGAACTCCTGGGCGGCACGCTGCATACCCTCGTCGGCGGTCTGCACCCTTGGCATGGTCACCGCGATGCTCCTCTCCTGATGTCGGTCTCGAAGTGAGTCTCCGACCCGCGTGGAGGATCCGGAAACGGTGATGTCCAAACGCCCGGGCTGATTGCCCGATCTTCCCCGGGGGTGCGCCGCACCGCCGGACACAAGGGAAGACCGGCTGCCCGTTCTTACCCGAAACCGGTCCTGGAGCTTCAGTCCACCCCGCCGCCCCGGCTTCACTCGGGCCAGCGTCACTGCCCAATCCCAAACCGGCTTCGCTGGTCGCCCAGCGCGGCTTCGCCCGATCCGAAGTGGAGGGTGCCCGCCGTGAACTTCAACGAACGCATCGAGTCGCTGTTCGGGGAGTACCAGCGGCAGCGCAACCGCCTGACCGAGCTACAGCAGAAAATGCGCGAGATCTCGGCCTCGGCCACCTCGCCCCGCCGCGAGGTCACCGTGACCGTCGGGCAGAACGGGGTCATCACCGACATCCGGTTTCCCACCGGCGCGTACAAGCGCCTGACCCCGGCCGACCTCACCGGCGTGATCATGGAAACCTACGCCGAGGCGAAGGAACAGGCCATGGAGCAGGCCACGGCCATCCTGGCGCCGATCGTGCCGGAGGGCGTGGACGCGGCGGCTCTGGTGCGGGGCACCGCCGGCACGGATGCCTTCCTGCCCGCCGAGCCGCGCATGGCGGCCAGCGTCCACGAAATCCTCGGGATTGGTCGGCCGGTCCGATGACCAACCCCGGCGGCCGGCTCTGGGTCGATCCCGAAGGCGTGGTGACCGCCGGCGACGCGTACGCCGAGCACGCCGCGCTGTATGACAGCCACCTCCGGCAGTTGGCCGTGCTCCGCGAGCGGTACGGCCAGAGCTGGGGAGACGACGAGATGGGGACCCAGTTCTCGGCAAAGTTCCTGGCCGGACTGGCCAACCTGGAAGGTCTGATCAAGGGGGTCAAGGGCACCCTCGACTACGTCGCCGAAGGGCTGGGCTCAAGCGGCCGGCTGTACCGGAAGGCCGACGACGAGGCGACGGAGGTCGCCCACAAGATGGCCGGCAACCTTGACGAACACCTGCGGCAGGGCAGCCTCCACCGCCACCGGATCGAGGAAGGCGACCTGGTGAGCCGGCACGAGGACGGCCAAACGCTGCGGGTCGAACGGCACGGCAAGAAGCGGCTGTTCAAGAAGCTGCTGCCGATGGATCAGGGGATCAGGACCGAAGCCGAGTCCTCGCCGGGCGCACCGACCGTCCTCAGGGTGGCCCGGGTCCTTCAGACGCAGCGGCTCAGGCCGGTCGTCTCGGCCACCTCGGCGGCCATGATGAAGCGCGAATACCGCACCGCGCGCGTCAACAGCGTCCCGCTCGCCGAGGGTTATCACCTGGCGTCGTACCGCACGTTTCCGGACGGCACGGCCCGTCTCGACCTCAACCTGTACGACTCCGTCGTGCCCGCCAGCCAGCTGACGGTGACCACGGTCGACGGCCACCCGATCACCCCCGAAGCCGACGGCCTGCTGTTCGTGGTCAAGGAGAACACGGATGTCGATCCCACCGCACCGGGATACCAGCCGCTGTACGTCAGCTTCACCCCCGACGGCACGCCCACCGCCCTGGGCCTGGGCCGGCGCTGAGTCGCGAGCTGGCCATGCCCGACTTTCACATTCCCAACGACCCCGAGTGGCAGTGGGCGTACGACCTCATCCTCTACGGGGTCGGCGAGGAGTTCCCGAAGGCCGATCCGGCGGTCCTGCGCGCCATGGGCGACGAACTGTACGGGTTCACCAGCACGCTCCTGAACGGCATGGCCCTGACGGCGAGCCTCGCCGGTACGGTGAGCAACCACCTCAACGGACCCGCGGCGGACGCGTTCAACCGGTTCAGCGGCGACATCACCAAGAATCTGCCGGCCGGCGGCGACATCTCCACGGCGCTGGGCGGTGCGGCGAACGAATTCGCGCTCCAGGCGGAGTCCGCTCAGTACAACGTGATCATCGCCGCCTTCACGCAGGTGGTCGAGATAGCGATCGCCCTGGCCTCCGGCTTCGGCGCGGCGGCCGTACCCGGGCTGATCACGATGGGGCAGGAGATCGTCAAGACCCTGATCGACCTGCTGAAACTCAGCCTGAACGACATCCTGGCGCGGCTCTCCGGGGGAGCGCTCTTCGAGGGCCTGGAGGAGCTGTGGCAGGGTGCCGCGGCCCAGGTAACCCAGATCCTGGAGGGAAACCGCAAGGGCCTGGACTACAACGACCTCGCCCTGTCCTTCGGCGGCGGCGTCTTCATCGGTGGTGGCGTCACCGGCCTGCATCTGATCGGCGGCAAGTTCTTCCCGAACCTCAACAAGAACGTCTTCTCCCGGGAGGGCCTGTCCGGCCTCGGCGAGACCTTCTTCGAGGGCATGTTCACCATGATGGCCGGCGGGGGCGGCTTCAACCCCTTCGCCACCTTCACGTCCGCCATCCTGGGCGGGATGGCCCAGCACCATGCCGACCAGTTCGGTCACCAGTTCACGAACCCCCAGACGAAGGCGCTGCCCCCGCCGCCGGCCACGGACCCGGGCGGCACGGCGGGCGTCAGCCCCACGTCGCCGCGCTCGCCGGAGGGTCCGCCCGTCCCGACCGCGCAAGGCTCGGGCGCCGGGTCGACCCACCTCCGCCGCGATCCGGCAGCGGATCCCATCACCGGCCCCAGCACGTCTCCGGCCCCGGTCAGCGCTGTGGGGACCATGCCGGCGCCTGTCCCGGGCGCTGGTGGTGAGCAGCCGGGGCAGGCTTTCGCGCCGACGCCGGGGGGCGGAATCAGCCGGGCCGGCGGCGCCACCACCGGCATGAACGTCGTGGCATCCCCGGCCCCGGTGACCGGCGGACTGCCGGGCTTCGACTCTTCGACGTCGGGCCCGGTTCATTCGGCAGTCGACCGGTCGCCCAGTGGCGCACCCGGTACGTCGTCCCTCCCTTCGGCGATCCCGCCCGCACTGGGTCAACCGGCCATCAATCCGTCGACCGGCCAGCCCACCGCCCCGAGCGGTCCGACCACTCTGGGTCCGACCACCCCGGGCCTGACCACGCTCGGTCCGACCACGCTGGATCCGACCACCCTGGACCCCGCCACGCTGGATCCGGCCACCCCGGACCCGACCACTCCGGACCCAACCACGCTGGGTCCGACCAGCCAGGCACCCGTGGCTCAGGCGTCCATAAGCCAGCCGGCGGCGCCTGGAACTCAGCCGGCCGGGGCGGTCGACTCACCAGGCGCCCAAGCGCCAATGGGGGAGCGGCCGGCGGAAGCCGGCCCGCCGGCAACGGTGCCCACGACCCAGTCCACCGTCGTCGAACGGGCGGCCGTCGAAAGCCAGGTAGCCGCGGGCTCGCCGCCTCCGGTTCAGCCAACGCTAGCCGTGCCGCCTCCGGTCGGTCCGGAAGCGGCGGTCATTCCCGGCCCCGCAGTACACGCACCGGGCACCGAGGTGTCCGCCGTGGCCGACCCGGCGCCGGAAGGGTTCGGGGGCGGCGTGCCCGCAACGGCACCAAGCCCGGCCACCCAGAACGCGCCTGAGCCCGCCACCGCACCCCGGTCGCGGCGGCCAACGACGGCACCGGCCGACACGGTCCAGCCAGAGCCACACCGGCGGCCCGAACCGGTGGAGGCGGCCGAGCCGCCGGACTGGATGGACCGCCTGATTCACGCGACACCGGCGCAGATCGACCGGAGTGAGGCGCAGTCGCTCCCGGTACCGCAGGTGCCGGAACCGGCCGTTGAGCCGGCACCCGACCAACGACCGGAACCCGGGGACGACTCGCCGGCTCTCACCGGCCCGCCCGATCCAATCCTGTCGCTGTCGGACGTACCCCCCGCCATGGTCGCGAAATCGACGCGGGAGACGCCGTGCGTCGCTGACCCGATCGACGTGACCACCGGCCGGATGATCTACGCCGAGACCGACGCCACCCTGCCGGGACTCACCCTGGAGCGGACCCATCGCTCCGACTACCGCTGGGGCCGCTCGTTCGGCCGTACCTGGGCGTCCACTCTGGACCAGCGCATCGTTGCCGACGACCGGCACGCGCGCTTCCTGGCCGCCGACGGTTCCATTCTCACGTACCCGATGCCCGCCGAGGGTGACGAGGCGTGGCCGCTGCTCGGCCGCCCGGTCCCGCTGCGGCGGCTGGTCGGCGGCGGGTGGCTGCTCACCGACCGCGACGCCGTGCTGCTGTTCGCCCCGGGCCCGGACGCGGGCGAGGCGCTGCTGGCCGACGTCGCGTCCGCCGGCGTCCGGTGGCATGTCGATCGGGCCGATGACGGCATGCCCGCGCGGCTGGTGTCGTCCTCCGGGGATGTGGTGGAACTGACGAGCGCCGAGGGCCTGGTGACCGGCGCCCGGTTCCTGCCGGCCGATCCGGGGGACGACGTGGTCGAGCTGCCCGGCCTCGCCTACGACGAGCGGCGCAACCTCGTCGAGGTGCGCAACTCCTCCGGTGATTCGGTGCGGCTGCGCTACGACGACGCGGGCCGGATCGTCCGGTGGGAGGACCGAAACGGCGAGTGGTACACGTACGCCTACGACGAATGGGGGCGCTGTGTGCTCGCCGGCGGGAACGGCGGCCACCTGCGGTACGCGTTCGAGTACGGCGAGGGCGTCACGGTCGTGACCGACTCGCTGGGCGGCGTCCACCGGTTCGAGCTCAACGATCGCCGTCAGGTCGCCGCGGTCGTCGATCCGCTCGGCGGCATCACGCGCACGGAATGGGACGTGGCCAACCGCCTGCTGTCGCGGACCGACCCGCTCGGCCGGGTCACCCGGATCGCGTACGACGAGCGGGGCCGGCCGGTCGGCCTGACGCGCCCCGACGGCAGCCGTACCTCGGTGGCCTACGACGAGAACGGCGTCACGCCGGTCAGTGGAGAGCGGACCGAAGGCGTACCCGACCGGGTATTTGACCTTGATGGTCTGGGGCGCGCCAGGTCGGTGCGGCACCCGGACGGAACCACCGCGCGGTTCGGCTGGACCGCCGAGGGCGACCTCGCCTGGCGCGTCGGTCCAGACGGCGCCACGCGGCAATGGCACTACGACGGAGAAGGGAACCTGGTGGAGAGCATCGACGCAGTGGGCCGGGCGGCGCGGTTCGAATATGGGCCCTTCGATCTGCCGCTCGCGCGGATCGACGAGGCGGGCAACCGCACCGAGTTCGGCTACGACACCGAATTGCGGCTGACCACGGTGACGAACCCGGCCGGGCAGGTGTGGCGCTACCGCTACGACGCGGGCGGCCGGCTGGCGGAGGAGACCGACTTCGACGGCCGCGGCCAGCGCTACACCCACGACGCGGCGGGGCAGCTGACCGCGTACACGAACCCGGCCGGCGAGACCACGCACTACGGCTACGACGTGCTCGGGCGGGTGACCGAACGCCGCGTCGGCGACACCGTCACCCGGCTGGAGTACGACGCGCAGGGCCGGATCGTCGCGGCGCTGACCCCCGACGCGGTGGTGCGGTTCGAGCGTGACGAGCGGGGCCGGGTTGTCGCCGAGACGATCAACGGCCGCACGGTCCGCACGTCGTACCACGCCGAACTGGGCACGGTCGAGGCGCACACGACGCCGTCGGGCCGGCTCAGCCGGTGGACCTTCGACGCCCACGGCCGGCCGGAGAGCCTGGCCACCGGCCGCCACCTGGTGCGCTTCGAGCACGACGCGGCCGGACGGGAGATCAGCCGGACCGTTGACGGCGTGGTCGCGCTGCGCCAGACCTTCGACGCGGCCGGGCGACTGGCCGCGCAACACATCGCCGGCAGCACCGAGCACGGCTTCTTCTACGACGCCAGCGACCGGGTCACCGCGATCGTCGACCCGGTGGCCGGCGACCGCTCCTTCGACGCCGACGAGTTGGGCCAGATCCGCGCGGTGGCGACCGGTGACGGGCAGACCGAGCGCTACGACTACGACGCGGCTGGCAACCTGGTGGGGACCGGCGGCGGGCGCTGGGAGTTCGACGGCACCATGCTCGTGCGGTCGGACGAGGCCACCTTCTCCTACGACGACAAGGGTCGACTGATCACCCGGGTCGACCCGGCCGGCGTCTGGCGTTTCGCCTGGGACGCCGGGGACCGGCTGGTCCAGGCCGTCACGCCGGGCGGGGACCGCTGGCGGTACCGCTACGACGGCTTCGGCCGGCGGATCGCGAAGCAGCGCCTCACCGACGACGGGACGGTGCTGGAGGAGGTGCACTTCGCCTGGGCCGGCGACCTGATGGTGGAGCAGAGCCACCGCGACACCACCGGCACCACCACGACGACCTCGTGGGAGTACCGGCCGGGCGACTTGGCGCCGGTGACGCAGACCGACGGCGACGCCCTGCACGCCGTGATCACCGACCTCATCGGCACGCCGACCCACCTGGTGGCGGCCGATGGTGCGCTGAGCTGGTGGTCGCGCGGCGATCTGTGGGGCGGCCAGCGGCCGCGGCGACGCGGTGCCAGCGATCAAGCGGCCGCGGCTCACCAGCCGCGCGGGCACAGCCCCGACCCCGGCGCCACCCCGCTGCGCTTCCCCGGGCAGTACTTCGACGCCGAGACCGGCCTGCACTACAACCGGTTCCGCTTCTACGACCCGAGCACGGCTCGCTATCTCAGCCCTGACCCGCTCGGCCTCTCCGGTGGGCCGAACCCCACGGCGTACGTGCGGGACCCGCTCACCGTCGCGGACCCGCTCGGCCTGACCAGTTGCAAGGTGACCGCGCCGTCGCTGTCGTCGAACCCCAGCGGCATCAGCAATCCGGCGCTACCCTCCGCCCCGGACGGTCAGCCCACCCAGCTCCCGAACCGGGCGGTCCCACCGTCGCCGGAGGCGTTGTACGGCACGCCCCAGCCGACGAATACCTCGCCCGCCAGCCCTGCGCAGCATGCCGCCAACTGGTACTCCGAGGCCGGCCAGGTATCGCAGTCCCCGCTCGCGCAGCTCCCGTCGTCGCAGAGCCCAACCCTGGCGAGCGTCCAGCAACAGATGCAGCCGCTCCCCGATCGGAGCCCGCGGACGGATGGGACGAGCGATCGCGGGGCGCGCGACTGGGCCGCCCGCCGGAGGGGCACCGGCAATGTGCCGGGTGGGGCCAAGTTCGGGCGGACCGGGGGCCCGGCCAGCCGGCCAATGGCCGCGGCTGCGGGCGGGATCGGCATCTCCAAGGAGCGGTTGGTCGAGGAGCAGTTCACCGCCAAGGGCAGGGAATTCCCGGTGGTGAACCCGCACGCGGGTGAGGAGGACTACCTCCAGAACTGTGTCGATTCGATGCTGGCGATGTACGAGGTCTTCGCCGGGCACGGCCAGCGGACGGCCCTGCCGGGCGGGCCGGTGAACGCCGAGTCGCTGGATCGGGTGCTGGACTGGTTGTCGGATCACCGCACCGTGGATGTGCCGGACTACGACGCGGTCGCGCGGGCGATGGCGGATGCGCCGGTTCTGGCGCAGGGGTTCCTGCGGGTGACGACGCCGGACTCGCGGGACGGACACATGTTCCTGGTGGTCCGGTCGGATAGCGGGCCGGCGTTCATCAACGCGCACGACGGGTCGGTGGGCCGGCTGCCGGAAAACCCGTCGAACCTGCGATTCTCGCCGATGCACGAGGGCATCCAGATCACCGGCCTGGACCGGATGGCGACGATCGGCACCCCTCCCGAGCGGGTCGGCGCCCTCGGCATGGAGGGCGAGGGAGTCGAATACAAACTGCAGATCGCGAAGGAAACCGAGGATATATTCCGGAATCTTCCGCTGGTTACGTCCGACTACGTCGACATCGTGATCGATCACTCGGGTGGGAACACGATACCCGAGGTCGTCACGAAGCCGATGAAGATCCTGCCCGGCGATGCCGCCGATTCTTCGCGGCGCCAGGCGGCGGAGACCGTCGAAGCCTTCTACGACGTGTTCCGCAGGCTTCAGCACATCCCAGAGGGCCGGTCGCGCAGCCTCAAAGAGCTCTTCCCCAGCCCCAAGTACACGGTCGATGACGACGTCGAAGACGTGCGGGTCATTCCCCAGGCTTCCCCCGACCTGCGCCGCCTCATGATGCATTACTCGGTGGGCGTCCCGATCGCCGGCCTGCCCCGCTTCCTGGCGCATGTCGAGGCGAATACCTTCGTTGACCAGGCGCGCCAGAGCATCCAGGCTGGGCGGAAGTTCGCCGAGGATCTCGCCGATGGCCTGGGCTGGCCGGCCGGCGAGCATCGCGATTCCCTCGTGGGCTACCTGACCCTCGTGTACACCCAGGTGGACGCCGAGGTGTCCCGGGCCAGAGGAAGGGGAATAGGGGATCTTGCCAAGAACAACGCCGCACTGGTTTCCCGTACCCCGCTCGCGGACGTCCGGGCGTCGTTGCCCGAACCGGTGCGGAACTTCCTCCAGAGCAACGAAACGGCCATCAAGGAGAAGTATCTCGATCACCGCCGAGAGACGGATAAGGGCATCACCGCGGAGGTCTTCGACGATCCTCTCGCCGGCGCGGCGGACGCCACGATCGGCGACTACCTGAGCAGCGCCCTGGACCCGAACGCCCAGCGGATCAGCCAGGACCGGGCGTTGGTCGTCCGGACGGAGTTCCGGTTGGATCACGGCGGCACGCCGGGTAACCACAGCTTCGATCCGCCACTGCTCATCGTGGAGTTGCGGTCGTACGGCTCGGGCAACTCGCTGGGGACCGAGGTAGCGCAGGTCAAGCAGCGCTACGAAGAGCTGGTGCAGGCGGCCAGCGACGCGTACAACCACGTCCGGGGCCTGCGCGGGCAGGACCCCGACCGGCTCTCCGAACCGCAGCTCAAGGTGCCCAACTGGTCATCCGCTACGCCGCCGTCTGGTGGCCCGGTCGCGCCAGCGGTGCGGCAGAGCCACGAGTCGGTACGGGGTGACGTGCAGATGCGGTCCGGCCGGGTGCAGGTGGAGTCGGGTCAGGAGCAGATGCTGCGAGGTTTGGCCAACCGCATCGCGCAGGCGCGAACCGCGTCGACCGCCGTCCGGTTGCGGATCGAGGGCGGCGGCAGCGGAACCCGCATCATGGGCATTGGAACGGGCGCCGGGCCGATGGGCAAGGAGCGGGCCGACGCAGTGTGGACCGCGCTCCAGCCGCTGCTGGCGGACGAGTTGCGGAAGCACGGACTGAACATCAAGGACATGAACGTCTCCGTCACGTCACGGGGGGACGGGCAGTCCGAGCGCCCCAACACGCGACTGGTTAGCGACGCGGAGAAGCGGCGGGTACTGATCTGGCTGTCCGAGCCGCGAGTTCCGACCATGTCGCTGTGGGACGTGTCGCCCGCGGCGGTCGCGAAGTCCACGGATCAGACGCCGTGCGCCGGTGACCCGATCGACGTGACCACCGGCCGGATGATCCTCACCGAGACCGACCTCACGCTGCCGGGCCTCACCCTGGAGCGGACCCACCGTTCCGACTACCACTGGGGCCGATCCTTCGGCCGCTCCTGGGCCTCGACATTGGACCAGCGCGTCATCGTCGACGGCGAGCGGGTTCGCTACCTGGCCGCGGACGGATCCATCCTCACCTACCCGCTGCCCGCCGAGGGCGACGTGGCGCTTCCCGAGGTCGGCCGGGCACTGCCGCTGTGCCGCCTGGTGGGCGGTGGCTGGCTGCTCACCGACCCGGCGTCGGGCCGCGGCCTGCTCTTCGATCCGGCGAGCCCGACGGAATCGTTGCTCAGCGACGTGACGGACGGCGGCGTCCGCTGGTCGATCCGCCGGGATGGCGAGGGCACCCCGACAGTGCTCCGGTCGTCGACCGGGGCGACGGTCGAACTCGGCTCGTCCGCCGGTCTGGTGACGGTGTTGCGGTTGCCGAACCCGGCGGGCGACCGGCAATCCGCGTTCCAGTTCGACTACGACCGGGACCTGAACCTCGTCGAGGTGGTCAACTCCTCGGGCGACCCCGAGCGCTTCGACTACGCCGACGGGCGGATCGTGCGGTGGGAGGACCGCAACGGCGAGTGGTACACCTACACGTACGACGAGTCCGGCCGCTGCGTCAGCACGGACGGCAAGGGCGGCTACCTGCGCTACCGGTTCGACTACCAGGAGGGCCGGACGGTCGTCACCGACTCGCTGGGTGCGGTGCGCGGTTACCAGCTCAACGATCGCTTCCAGGTGGTCGCGGAGACCGACCCGCTCGGCGCGACGACGCGCAACGAGTGGGACGAGGCGTACCGCCTGCGGTCGCGGACCGACCCCCTGGGCCGCACGACGACGTACGAGTACGACGCCGACGGGCGGCCGACCACGGTTACCCGGCCGGACGGAAGCCGTTCGACGATCGCGTACGACGAACTCGGCCGGGCCACCTCGTGGACGGACTTCGACGGCAGCACCCGCAACCGGGAATTCGACGCCGACGGCCGGGTGCTCGCCGAGATCGACGCGGCCGGCGAGGTCGTGCGGTTCGACCGGCCGACCGAGAACGGCACGGCCATCCAGGTCGGCCCGACGGTCGTGCTCCGCAACACGGCACGGCAGGTCACGTCGGTGACGACGGGCGACGGCGAGACCCGGTACGAGTACGACCTCCTCGGCCGTGCCGTCGTCATCGAGGACGACCGAGGCGTCACCGAGCTCGGCTGGACGATCGAGGGCGAGCTGGCCTGGCGGGCGAACCCGGACGGCGGCGTCGAGGAGTTCGGGTACGACGGTGAGGGCAACCTCGTCGAGTCGGTCGACGCCACCGGCCGCCGGACGCTCCGGGAGTACGGGGCGTTCGACCTGGTGACCGCGGAGGTCGACGACGAGGGCAACCGCACCGAGTACACGTACGACACCGAGCTGCGTCTCACCACCATCACCAACCCGGCCGGTGAGACCTGGCGGTACACGTACGACGCGGCCGGCCGGATGCTCGAGGAGACCGATTTCGCCGGCCGCACCCAGCGGTACGCCTACGACACCGCCGGGCAGCTCACCGAGCACACCAACCCGGCCGGTGAAACCACCTCCTACACCTACGACCTGCTGGGCCGGGTCGTCGAACGCCGGACCGGCACGGCCGTGACCCGGCTGGTGTACGACGCGGCTGGCCGGATCGTCGGGGCCAGCGACAGCGACTCGGAAATCCGGCTGGAGCGCGACACCGAGGGCCGGGTGGTCTCCGAAACGGTGAACGGGCGAACGGTGTCTACCTCGTACAGCGAGCGGTTCGGCACGGTCACCCTGCGGACCCGTCCGTCCGGTGCGGTGACGCAGTGGTCGTACGACGAGTCCGGCCGGCCGGTGGTGCTGGCGGCCGGCGGGCAACAGGTCCGGTTCGGTTACGCCGGCGGGTTCGAGGTGAGCCGCACCTCGGACGCGGGCCTGTCCGTGGCGCAGACCTTCGACGAACTGGGCCGCCTGACCGCCCAGCGAATCGACGGGGTGACCGACCGCCGGTACACCTATGACCGGACGGACCGGCTGATCGCCGTGCACGACGACGTGCAGGGCGACCGGAAGATCGACGCGGACGGCGGGCGCGGCGACATCCGGTACACGCTCGACGTCCAGGGCCGCCCGGTCACCCGGTCGGATGCGGCCGGCGAGTGGCAGCTCACCTGGGGCCCCGAGAACCGGCTCGTCGGGGTCACCACACCCGGCGGGGACCGTTGGCACTACCGGTACGACGCCTTCGGTCGACGGATCGCCAAGCAGCGCCGCGGGGTCAAGGGCGCGGTGCTCGAGGAGACCGAGTTTGTCTGGTCCGGTGAGCTGCTGGTCGAGCAGCACCACCGCGCCCGCGGCGGCCGGGTGACGACGACCGTGTGGGAGTACCACCCGGCGATGGCTCACCCGGTCGCCCAGATCGCCGACGGCCAGGTGCGGGCCATCGTGACCGACGGGGCGGGCAGCCCGATGGACGTCGTCAGCCTGGACGGCGGTCGCGCCGGCGATCCCGACACCATCCCGCTGCGCGTCGGCGGCCGGTACCTCGACGCCGAGACGGGTCTGCGGTACGACCGGTTCCGCTACTACGACCCGGCCACGGCCCGCTTCCTGCCGGAACCGCAGGCAGCACCGGTGCCCACGCGGTAGTCCCTCGTCCGCCCGGCCATCGACGGACCGCCGCGATGGTCGGGCGGACCGCCCCATGACCCGAGAAGATCGACAGAAGGGACGACGTCATGGGCGTCGAAGCCGCCACCGCCACCGGACCCGTTCGCCTGAGCCGGCCCCGATGAGGCGAGCGCGCGCCGCCCCTGGCGACGGCGCGCGCTCGCGGGAGGGAGGAACCCCATGACGGTCTTCGTGTCGGTCGCGGCGTACCGCGATTCCGAGCTGGTCCCGACCGTGCTGGACTGCCTCGCCAAGGCCCGGCGACCGGGCGAACTGCGGATCGTGGTCTGCTGGCAGCATCTGGGCGACGAAGATACGTCGGCCATCGCCGCCGACCCTCGGGTACGCCTGCTCGACGTCGATGCCCGGCGCAGCCGCGGCGCGTGCTGGGCGCGGGCCGAGATCATGCGGGAGTACGCGGGTGAGGACTGGTTCCTCCAGGTCGACAGCCACACCCGGTTCGCCGCGGACTGGGACGCCCAGCTGATCGACATGGCCGGCCGCACGGGCGTCGAGAAGCCGATCCTGAGCTGCTATCCACCGGCCTACGACCCGGCCACCGAGTTCACCGGCGAGGGCGAGCCGACCGAACTGCTCGTGGAGCGGCATTCCGACGACGGGCTGCCGGTGTTCGGCCAGCGCGCCATCGCCGACTGGGCCACCCGCACGCGACCGGTTCCGGCACGGTTCGTGGCCGGCGGATTCCTCTTCGCGCCCGGCTCGTTCGCGCGGGAGGTCCCGTACGACCCGAACCTCTACTTCCACGGCGAGGAGATCACCGTCTCGGCTCGCGCGTACACCTGGGGCTACGACCTCTTTCACCCGGTCAGGGTGCTCTCGTGGCACTTCTATGTCCGGCAGGAACGGCCCCGGCACTGGACCGATCATTCCGGTGGCTCGGGCGCCCAGAACTGGCCCAGCCTGGACCGGGCCAGCCGGCGCCGAGCGTTGACCATGCTCAGGTACCCGTCGGTCGGCCGGCTGGCCATGGGGCCGGTCCGGCCGGCGGCGGCGTACGAGCGGTACGCGGGGCTGGACTTTCGCAGGGGCACCGCCACGCCGGAGTGGACCGCCGACCGGTGACCTGGCCGCCCTCGCCCTCCCACGTCGGTTGGTGCTATTGACAGACGGTCCGACTGTCATACGATATGCCGAGAGAGTTCGGCGTGCACCAACCACCGTCAGCACTCGTTCCGGGGGTAAGTGACTGGCCTTCGACGCTGGAAGGGACGGGCTCAATGCCGGTAGGAGGCTGCGAGAACCAGCCGCACGACATCGATCGCAAGGCATGGCCCGCCGGGCGGTGCGTCCGATGACCGGCGACCGGCGCCGCGACGAGGTTCGCATCGCTATCGTCGGTGGGGGCTTCGGCGGCATCGGGTCGGCGGTGAAGCTGAAGATGGCTGGTTTCACCAACATCCGGATCTACGAGAAGGAAGAGGGCGCCGGCGGCACGTGGCGTGTCAACACGTACCCGGGCTGCGAGGTGGACATCCCGTCCCACAGCTACTCGTTCTCGTTCATGGGCTGGGACTGGACCCGCACCCACGCCCGGCAGCCCGAGCTCGTGGCCTACACGGAGGCGATCCTGGATCGCTTCGACCTGCGCCCGCACTTCACGTTCGGCACCGCGGTCGACCTCGTCGAGTGGCGGGACGACACCGCCACCTACCTGGTGCACACCAGCGACGGGGCGAGCGCCGAGTACGACATCGTGGTCACCGCCGTGGGCTTCCTCAGCGTCCCGAAGTATCCCGACTGGCCCGGGCTGGACTCGTTCCAAGGCCCGGTGTTCCACACGGCGCGCTGGGATCACTCGGTGGATCTCCGTGGCAAGCGGGTGGCGGTGGTCGGGACGGGGTCGACCGCTGCCCAGGTGGTTCCCGAAGTCGCCAAAATCGCCGAGCATGTCTATGTCTTCCAGCGTGAACCCGGGTGGATCAACGCCAAGAACGACCGGGACTTCTCGTCGTTCGAGCGCCGGCTCTACCACCTGCCCATCGCGGCCAAGGCGCATCGGCTGAAGATCTTCTACGACTACTACAAACGCTTTGGCAGCTTCAACGCCGCCTCCCGCGCGCAGGCGAAGACCCGGGCCAAGTCCGTGGACTTCATCCGGGCAACCATCCCGGACGAGCAGCTCGCCGCGAAGGTCACTCCGAACTACCCGTGGGGATGCAAGCGGCCGGTCCTCAGCGACAGTTTCTATCCGGCGCTGATGCGTGCCAACGTCACGCTCGTCGCTGCCCCCGTCGTCAGGGCGACGAGCAACGGCGTTGTCGATGCGACCGGCGCCGAGCACGAGGTCGACGTGCTGGTGATGAGCACCGGCTTCCGCACCACCGACTACCTGGACACCGTCGAGGTGGTCGGCCGTGGCGGCGTGAAACTGCACGACTACTGGGGAGACCGCCCGCGCGCCTACCTGGGCGTGACGGTGCCGAGATTTCCCAACCTGTTCCTCATCTACGGCCCGAACACGAACGGCGGGGGATCGATCCTCGCGCAGCAGGAGCGGCAGGCCGAGGTCATGGTCTGGGCCCTGAAGAAGCTCGTGCAGCGGGGCGCCACGAGCGTCGACACGAGTGCCGAGGCGCTGGACCGGTGGATCCGGTGGGTCGACCAGAAACTCGCGACCGACGCCAGCGCGATGGAGGCCGGTTGCACCAACTACTACCACTCGGGATCGGGCGCGAACGCGACCCAGTGGCCCGGCACCCATCTGCGGTACTTCGTCATGACGAAGCTGTGGCGCAGCCGAGGAATCACCTTCTCGCTTCCGGCTGGCCGACGGTAGCCGTGAGCTGGCGGCCTCGGGTCGCGAACCGCGAGTGACGGGCAGCGCCGCCAAGGGGAAAAGGCGGCGGTCCACGAGTCGCACCCGCGGAACCGAAGAAACCAATCATGCCCAGTAGTGCCCTCGACGGCGGCGTCGAGGGGAACCAGGAGTAGCAATGAACCCTCAATTACCCCGTCCGCAGCTCTCGCGCCGGCAGATTATCAAGGGATCCGCGGGCGTACTCGGGATGATGGCTCTTCCCGGCCTGCTGTCCGCGTGCGGCAGCGACGACGGCGGGTCAGGCTCCGACGGAGACCCGATCCGGATCGCGGTCACCTCGGCGACGTCCGGTGCGCTGGCGATCTACGGGCGTGCGGTCCTGGATCTGGCGCCCTTCGCCGCCAAGTACCTCAACGACGCCGGCGGCGCCAACGGGCGCAAGATCGAGCTCAAGATCTATCCGAACAACGGGGAGACGGCCGACGCCATCCGCGCGGTCGAGAGCGCGGTGCGCCAGGACGGGTTCGAGATTCTGACCGGCTACTTCTCGTCGGCCCAGTCCGCGGCCATTCAGCAGTCGCTCGACCGCCTGGGGCTGCTGTTCATCGATCCGGACGCGCAGGCCGACGGTCTCACCGGTGCCACCTGCAATCCGCTCTACTTCCGCACGGTGCCCAGCGTGAGCATGAACCTGAACACGCTCGCCGACGGCGTGCGGGGCCTGGGCATCACGAGCTGGAGCGCGTTGTGCTCGGACTACGCGTTCGGTCACGACGCGTATGACGCGTTCAAACGGCTCGTCGAGGGCCAGCCCGGCACCACGGTCGCGCCGGGACACTTCCCGCCGCTCACCCATGCCGACTACGGCTCCTACATTTCAAAGCTGCTCGGCGAGGGGACCAAGGGACTGTTCACCGGGGTCGCCGGCGCCGACGCCATCACCTTCTTCAAGCAGGCGAGCCAGTATGGGGTCCTCGACCGATTCGACGCTATCGTGGGCGTCAACAGTTTCGACGTGCTGGTCTTCGACGCCATCGGTGACGCCGGCCTCGGGCTCTACGGCGTGCCGGGCTACGATCCCGCCCTCGACAACGAGCGCAACAAGAAGTTCGTCGAGGCGTTCACGAAGGAGTTCGGGCGCGAGCCGTTCTACATCGAGGCGAACACGTTCGTCGCGCTGGAGATGCTGCTGGCCGCCGTCGCCGAGACGGACTCCACCAAACCGGCGGCGCTGGCGAAGCAGCTGACCGGTTTCCGCACCGACACGATCATGGGCAACGTCGAGCTGCGGGCGGAGGACCACCAGATCCAGCGCGAGAACTGGTTCGGTCAGATCGTTCGCGACGAGGCCACCGGCGGGATCAAGTGGGGCAACACCACCGCGGTCAACAAGGACAACGTCGCCACGCCCGTGTCAGCCGAGTGCAAGATGTAGCGGCTTCTAGCAAGCGAGGGTCACTCAATGGCAATTCAGCTCCTGAACGCGCTCGCCTATGGCTCGCTGCTGCTTATCCTCGCACTCGGCCTTGCGATGATCTTCGGGCTCGGTGGCGTTTTCAACTTCGGTCACGGTGCGCTCTACATGTTCAGCGCCTACACCGCCTACTCGCTGAGCTCGGCGGTCTCATTCTGGCTCGCGTTGGTGACGGTCCCGGCCGTGCTGGCGCTGGTCGGCTACCTGGTGGACAGGGGCGCGTTCAGGTTCCTGCGGAGCCGAGATCCGATCGAGTTGGCCATCATCACCTACGGCGGTGCGCTGGTTGTCGAGAACATCGTCGTCATGGTGTGGGGGACGCAGCCCAGGGCGCTGGACGCACCGGCACCCTTCAACGGGTCCGTCAGCGTGCTGGGTGACCCCTACCCGTCGTACCGGCTGTTCGTCATCGTCTTCAGTCTTGCCGTGGCGATCGGTATCGCCTCCTGGCTGCGCTATTCGAAGATGGGCCTCCATGTCCGGGCGGCGAGCCGCGACCTGCGGATGACCGCGGTCGCCGGAGTCGACACCGACCGGCTCAACGCCGTCGTCGCGGCGGTGAGCTTCGGCCTGGCGGGCGTGGCCGGGGTACTGGTCGCTCCCTATGCCACGGTGAGCATCGACATGGGCGCGAGGATCCTGGTCATCGCGCTGATCGTCACGACCGTCGGCGGCCTGGGCAGCATCGGCGGAGCGGCGATCGCGGCCATCGCGCTCGGCCTCATCCAGGTGACCGGCGACGTGAATCTCCCCGGCTGGTCCGCGCTCACCCCGTACGTGGTGATGATCGTCGTGTTGATCGTCCATCCGCGTGGCATCGCAGGAAGGATCGAGACATGACCTTGACGTCGGAGGACTCGATGGAGCGGCGTATCAAGGCGGACGTGGGGAGCGGTAACCGCCGGCCGGGTGGGCCGCGCCTTCGGCCGATGTGGGTGGTGAAGGTCGGTCTGGTCGCGATCGGCTTTCTCGTTCCGCTGGTCGTGACCGGTCCATACCAGCGTCATCTTGTCGTGAACGCCGCCATCCTGGGCATCTTCGGCTTGGGCGTGGCATTCCTGATCCGGCGTCTCGGCATGGTCAGCCTGGGGCACGCGCTCTATTTCGGTGGCGCGGCGTACGCCTTCGGAGCGTTCAGCACGCATGGGGGTCTCGACATCGTTCCCGCGCTGTTGCTGGCCCTCGGCGGGGTGGTTGCCGTCGCGCTCGCCGTGGGGAGCCTCCTCGTGCGGTCCCGCGGCATCGCCTTCACCATGCTCACTCTCGCCTTTGGACAGTTCGTCTTCACGCTCGCCGGGCTCACTCAGACCCGCTCGGTGACCGGCGGCGACGACGGGTTGCCGGTGCGCATGAACGGCACGCTGCTCGGCCTCACCGTCCGGGACTTCTCCAACCCGACCACCATGTGGACCATCTGTTGGGCGGTGGTGACGGTGGTCCTGCTCGCCCTGGGTCTCATCGGACGCTCCCGCTTCGGGAAGCTCCTGGAGGCGATCCGCGAGAACGAGGAGCGGGTTCGGTTCAACGGCTCCAACACCTACCTTCCCGTCTTGGTCGCGTACGTCGTCTCAGCGCTGGTCGCCGGCATCGCGGGTGTGCTCTTCGCGCTCTACAACTCCTTCCTGTCCCTCGATGTCCTTGCCTGGACCACATCGGGCAATGCCTTGATTGTGTCCTTCATCGGTGGCTGCTGGACGGCGACCGGGCCGCTGTGGGGTGCGCTCATCTACACCGTCGGCAACGCGATGCTGGTTTCCGGTGGCCGGAACGAGTGGCAGCTGTACGTCGGCGTCGCGGTCATCGTCGTCATGGTCTTCGCCAAGGCGGGAGTGGTCGGATCGTTGCAGGCGCAGTGGGTTAGACGCCGAGAACGCCGTCAACCACCGGTGGACCTAGTCAGGACGAGCTGAGGGCGGAGGGGAAGCAGTTGGTGCTCACGGTTCGCGACGTCACGGTCCGGTTCAAGGGTGTGACGGCGCTCGAAGACGTAGGGCTGGACCTCCAACGCGGTCGCGTCCACGGGGTGATCGGGCCGAACGGTGCCGGCAAGTCGACGTTCGTCGACGTGGTCTCCGGCCGCCGGCGCGGCGGCAAGGCATCGATTGTATTCGACGGAGAAAACGTGGCCGGCCGTTCGGTCACCTGGCGCCGCCGCCACGGCATCGCGCGGTCCTTCCAGCGCACCAGCGTCTTTCCCGACCTCACCGTCCGCGCTCACTTCGAGCTGGTCGCCCGCACGCTGCGCGACGAGAGCGTCGACGAACTCATCGACGCCCTGGGGCTGGGGCCGCTGCTTGACCGCAAGTGCGGACAGGTCTCGTACGGCGACCAACGGCGGGTCGACATCGGCATGGCGCTCGTAGGCGGGCCGGCGGTGCTCCTGGCGGACGAGCCGGGGGCGGGACTGTCCCGCTCGCAGAGCCTGGAGCTGGCACGCTTCATCCGGCAGCTGGCCCGGGAGCGTGACATGGCGGTGCTCTACATCGAGCACGACGTGGACGCGGTGTTCGAAGTCTGCGATGACATCACGGTTCTCAACCTGGGCCGGGTCCTGATGTCCGGGTCCCCCGCAGAGGTGCGGCAGGACAACGGTGTGCGAGACGCCTATCTGGGGAGGGAAGGATGAGCGCGGTCCTCACCCTTGACGCGGTATCAGCCTTCTACGGGCCGGCCCAGGTCCTCCGAGACGTCTCCTTGTCCATCGAGAGCGGCGAAGCGGTTGCCCTCGTGGGACGGAACGGGGCCGGCAAGTCGACGCTCGCGATGGCGTTGTACGGGATCCCTCGCGTCGAGGGGTCGATTTTCGTCGGCGGTGAGCCGCTCAAGCTCACGCGTGCCTACCACGCGTCCCGTGCCGGCATCGCGCTCTGTCCCCAGGGTCGGCGCATTCTCTCCAACCTGACGGTCGAGGAGAACCTCCTCCTCGGCGCCGCACACGCGCGGCCGGGCTCGTGGAACCTGCGGTCCGTCTACGCGCTCTTCCCCATCCTCGCCGAGCGGGCGCGCTACAACGGTCATGCGCTCAGCGGCGGACAGCAGCAGATGCTCGCCATCGGCCGGGCATTGATGTCCAACCCCCGGGTGCTTGTGCTGGACGAGCCGACGGAGGGCCTGTCCCCGGTGGCGATCGACGAGGTCATCGACGCGCTGGCCTCGATCGGTGAGACAGGGACGGCGCTCTTCCTGATCGAGCAGAACCTGAGGCTCGTTTCGCGTCTGGCGAGCCGCTACGTGGCCTTGGTCAAGGGTGAGGTCGTGCGGGCGGGAGCGGTGACGGGCGAGTCGATGGAAGAACTCAGGAGCACCGTGGGTGTCTGACCACGGTTGCCGAATCGCGCGCACGCAATCACCAACATCGTCTATCAGGAAGGAACGCAGAGGTGACGCAAGAAGCGGTATCTGATCTCACGGTCGACACGCTGGCATTAATGCGGATCGAAGGCTCTTACGCGCCCACCTACGACGGACGGCACGGGGAGGAGTGGGCGAACCTCTTCACCGAGGAAGGCATCTACCAAGCGCGTGTAATGGACGGCCAGGCGGGCAACTTCATCGCGGGTCGTGACAACCTCGCAAAGTTCTGCAACGAGCAGCCATGGCACGGGATCCACTACATGATGACGCCCCGGTTTGACATCGACGGAGATACGGCGTCGTGCCGCGTCCACTTCCAGTACCGGGCCATCGGGATCGTGGACGGGAGCGTCTCGATCCGCAACAGTTCGGGTGCCTACGACGTGGCCTACGTCAGGGCCGGCGCCGGGTGGCTCATCGAGCGCCGGATCACCTCCTTCTTCGCCGAATCCAAGGAGGTCTTCCACGGCTGGTACCCCACCGCCGCCGACATGTCCGGGCCCTGGCCGTACCAGGATGAGCGCTATGTCGACCGCCGCGTCCAGGAGTCCCCGATGACTCAGTCGTGATGCCCGTGCCGGATGAAAATCGGGGGCGGTCGCCCGTTGACGTCGTGCGCCGCTGGGATGCGCCAGTCACCGCGGCGGAGTACCAGCCTGAAGCAACCGAGGGAGCTCAGCATGGCTATTGACAGCACCAGCGAGAGGTTCGCCGCAGGTCTTCAGATCCGACGACAGGTACTGGGCACGGATCACGTCGATCGATCTCTGAAGAACGTCAGCGAGTTCTCCAGCCCCGTGCAGACGTACGTGACCGAGACCTGCTGGGGTGACATCTGGTCCCGCGGCGACATCGACCGTCGGACGCGCAGTCTGCTGAACCTGGTCATGCTGACCGCGCTCAACAGGATGCATGAGTTCGGGGTCCACGTTCGCGGTGCGGTGGCGAACGGCTGCACGGTCGACGAGATCAAGGGCGCGCTGTTGCAGACCGCGGCGTATTGCGGCGCGCCGGCCGCACTTGAGTCCTTCAGGATCGCCGAGCGCGTCCTCAGGGAGATCGAGGTCCTCGACGAGTGACGCCGTTCCGTCAGGAACAACGCTGGGGATCAGGACCGGTGGTAGCGCGATGCCAGTTCAGGGCTCTGGCCACCGAAGGCGGCGAGTTCGGCGGCAAAGACCGCGTCAAGCAGACCCGGAGGTTCTCCAGCACCGTCACGCCGGTCGGCTCCCGGCCGAGCAACGCGACGTCCAGCAGCACGCGGACGGTCTGGTGTCAAGCGCAGCCCGGACCACGTCGGCCGGATCGGCCAGCGACCACCCCTGCTCGCGCTTCGCCCAGGCGGACATGTCCGTGTCCACCAGCGCCATGGCCAGGGCGGTGACCTGCGTGCCCTGCCCGGCCAGCTCCAGCCGGACGCCGTTGGTCAGCTGCCACGCGGCCGCCTTCGCCGCCCCGTAGGTATCGGCGAACCCGAACGCCCGAAACGCGCTCTGCGAGAGGACATTGAGGATGGCTCCGCCACGGTTGCGGTTGAGGATGGGCGCGAAGGCCCGCACCGTGCGCAGGCTGCCCCAGAAGTTCACCTCCATCTCGTGCCGCGCGTTCGCGAGGTCGCTGCCGATGAACGAGCTGAGCGTCGCGACCCCGGCGTTGTTGATCAGCAGGGTCACGTCGCCCGCCGCCGCTGCGGCCGCCTGTACCGACGCGTCGTCGGTCACGTCCAGGCGCAGCGGCACCGCCTCCGGCACGTCGACCGGCTCAGGGTTCCGGGCGGTCGCGTACACCTTCGCCGCTCCCCGGTCCAGCAGCTCGGTGACAAAGTGCCGGCCGAGCCCGCGGTTCGCCCCGGTCACCAGGACAGTCTGATCCTTGATTTCCATGTGCTCGTCTTCTCCTCGGTCACGCGTTGGCGCGGGCGGCGAAGAGCCCGGCGTGGTCGGCGGCGAAGGTGGTGATGTCGCGCGGGAGGCGTCCGGTCAGATCGGTGACGGAGGTGTGCACCTCGCTGGCCTCGCCGCGGGCGTAGTGGGCGTAGTCCTCAACCAGCCCGTCGAGCTGCCAGGGCGGCAGGACACCGCGCAGCGCCTGGGCGAACTGCTCGGCCGGCACGTCCTGGAAGGTGACCGGCTGGCCGGTCGCCTGCGAGAGCGCTTGCGCGATCTGGGTGTGGGTGACCGCCCGTGGGCCGGTCAGGGTGTAGGTGCGGCCGGCGGTCGCCGGGTCGCTGAGCGTGGCGGCGGCAGCCGCCGCGATGTCACGGGTATCGATGATGCTGACAGCGGCGTTCCCGATCGGTGCGGCGAACCAGCCCTGCGCGATGGTTTCGGCGAAGCCGACGAGGGCCTGCATGTACAGGTTGGGTCGCAGGATCGTGTGGTTGATGCCGAGCCGCCGGACGTGTGCCTCGACCCGGGCGTGCCAGCGCAGGAACCGCACCGGTGAGTCGAGGTCGGCGGCGTACTGGGAGAGCAGGACGAGCCGGTCGATGCCCGCGTCGCGGGCGAGGTCGGCGAAGCGGATCTGGAGCCGGGCAGCGGCCTCGGCCGAGGGGCTGTTGAGGAATACGGCGTCGACACCGGTGAGCGCGGCGGTGATCGAGTCGGCGTCGGTGAGATCGGCCACGACGTTCTCCACGCCGGGAACGGGTCGTGTGGGGTCGCGGACCATGGCGCGTACGTTGACGCCCCGCGCTTGCAGGGCCGGGACGAGCGCGGAACCGACAGTGCCGGTCGCGCCGGTCACGAGGATGGTGGACGCGTTCATGACGGCCGCCTTTGATCCGGGGGCCCGCGAGCCGGGCCTGACCACTTCAGCGTGTTGCGTCGGAGCGCGCGTGCACAGGCCAGGAACTTCCTAGTAAGGCTCGTACCAGTCTGGAGGCCGTCGACGATCGGGCCCGGCAGGTTTCCGTGCCGCCCCTTGACCGGTGCCGCTCAACGGCCGTCCGACGGCGATGCCGTAGTGAACGCCACGGCTGCCGAAGCTCACGGCCCCATACAATGGCGCGGTGTCCTCAGACGTCCACTCGCTCGCCGGTCTGATCCGGGTGTGGCGGGAGCGGCTGGTCCCGTCGGATGTCGGGCTGCTCTCGTATGGGCGCCGCCGCACCAAGGGGCTGCGCCGGGAGGAGCTGGCACAACTGGCCGGCGTGAGTTCGGACTACATCACCCGGTTGGAGCAGGGGCGATGGCAGACCCCATCGCCCCAGGTTGTCGCTTCCCTGGCGCGAGCTCTCCAACTCGACCGCACGGAGGCCGATCTGCTCTATCGGGCGGCCGGCCTGGCGACGCCCTGCCCCGGAGGAATCTCCCACCACATTCCGCCGGGCGTGCAGCGCATGTTGGCGCGGTTGGCCGACCTGCCGCTGGCGGTGTTCGCGGCGGACTGGACGATGCTGGCGGCGACGCCGTTGCACGACAGGCTGTTCCTCAGGCCGTCGCCGATGGAGGTCCCGGGGCAGAACCTCGCGGTCGACATGTTCGTGAACAAGACGTCGATGGTCGTCGCGTATCCCGAGGTCGGCGCCGACATGTTCGAGCGGGCGATCGTGGCGGACCTGCGTCGCACGGCGTCGTACGCGGTTGACGATCCGGGCTTCGCGGCCCTGCTTGAGACGCTCCGCAATGAGAGCCCACGATTCGTCGAACTGTGGGCCGAGGGAATCGTGGCGGCACACCAGAGCCTGGTACTGACGGTTCACCACCCGGACGTCGGCGATGTCACCGTCGACAGTGACATGCTGACCGTCCCCGACTCCGACCTGAGGGTCGTCGTCCTTACCGCGGCGGCCGGGAGCGACGCCGCGGAGAAACTCGAGCGCCTGCGTACCGCGACCTGACCGGAAGCAACCGGTACGAGTACGGTCGCCGCCGTCGACGCGCCTGGCAGGGAAGACACTTACCTGGTTGCCGCCGGCGCGTACCCACAGGCTGGTTCCGTCCCGACAAAGACGGAAGGAAGCGTGATGAGCGACAAGGCGACGCCGGACGGCTACGTCACTCTGATCTGGGAGGCCCGGTCCAAGCCCGGGCAGGAGGCCGAGATGAAGGCATTCCTGACGCGTGGCATCAGTCCGTCCCGCAATGACCCGGGCAACATCGAGTACGAGGCGCACGAGGTGGAGGGCGAGCCGGGTACCTTCGTCATCCTCGAACGCTGGGAGACCCGCGAAGCGCTGCACCGCCACCTGAACGCACCGCGAATGACCGAACTCGTCCCGCGACTCCTGGAGCTCATGGAGGGCACGATCGAGGACGGTGTCAGGTTCCTGCACCCGTTCCGTCCGCCGCGATAGCAGCCGCCCGCCGGGCCGTCACCGTGGCGCGATGCCGTCGAGGAGGTTGTTGACGAGGGCGACGAGGAAGTCGTCGGTGACGGGCTCGTCCGGGACGAGCAGGCGGTAGTACGTCGCGCCCCACAGTTGGTCGACCAGCACCTGGACGTCGACGTCGGCACGGATCTGGCCCGCCTCCTGGGCAACCGTGAGGCGTTCGCCGGCGAGGCGGCGGCGCTCGGAGGTGTAGAGCGTACGCAGCGCGGTGGCGAGGTCGGGGTCGGTCTGGGACTGGCCGATCAGTTCCAGGAGCGCCTGCCCGCCGGGCGCCGCGATCATGATGTAGGCGAACGCGCGGAGCTGGTCGACCAGGTCGGCGCGGATGTCGCCGGTGTCGTGGAAGGCAAGGGCGGGCTGGACGGCGTGGAAGTAGCCGTCGAGGGCAAGGGCGCCCTTCGACGGCCACCACTTGTAGAGCGTGGTCTTGCTGACGCCGGCGTGTCGGGCGACGCGCTCGAAGGTGAGGTCGGCGCTGCCTTCCTTGAGGAGCAGCGCTCCGACCGTCTTGAGCACGTCAGCCCGGACCTCGTCGGCGGGCCGGCGGCCCCGGCCGTGGCGCTCGGGAAGCGCTTCGGGCTCTGTCACAGCTGCTCCCTCCGGCTGGTGCGGGGCCGAGTCTAGGGTCAGGCCATGCCGCCGTTGGTGAACACCACCTGGCCGTTGACCCAGCGGGCCGGACCGGCGAGGAAGGCGACGGTCTCGGTGATGTCCGAGGGCGTGCCGAGGCGGTCCATCGGGTTCGTCGAGGCGATCCGGGCGACCAGCTCCTCGCTCTTCCCGTCGAGGAACAGGGGCGTCGCGGTCGGGCCGGGGGCGACGGCGTTGACCGTGATGTCACGGCCGCGCAGCTCGCGGGCCAGGATCAGGGTGATCCCCTCGACCGCGGCCTTCGAGGCGACGTACGCGCCGTAGGCCGGTAGCTGAGTGCGGGTCACCGAGGTGGAGAAGTTGATGATCGCCCCGCCGGTACGTACGCGGTTGGCCGCCAGCTGGGAGACGACGAACGTGCCGCGGATGTTCGTGCGGTGCATCCGATCGAGGTCGGCGAGGTCGAGGGTCGCGATCGGCGAGAGCAGCATGATCCCGGCGGTGTTGACGACGACGTCGACCCCGCCGAGTTCGGCGTCGATGCGGTCGAACGCCGCGGCCATCGCGACCTCGTCGGCGATGTCACCGCCGACCGTGATCGCCCGGCCGCCGTGCTCACGGACCGTCGCGGCGAGCTTCTCGGCGCGGTCGGCGTTGCCGGCGTAGTGGATGGCGACGGCGAAGCCGTCCCGGGCGAGGCGCTCGACGACCGAGCTGCCGATGCCGCCGGAGCCGCCGGTGACGAGTGCTGTGCGGGTGGTGGTCATGGTGGGTTCCCTCCGACTGATGTGGACGCCACGTACATATAAGTACTGATGTGGACTCACCGTCCATTTACTTGTGGGTAAGAGATTCCCGCCAGACGTTTGACACCGGCACAGTGGGTCGATGATCTGACCGCCCGGTTCGCCGTGCTCGGGATCTTCGACGAGGAAGCCGACACCGACCCGTCTCCTCGGTCGGCACGTGGAACGTTCAGCGTGGCGGCCCGACGATGACCTGCCCGTACTCGTCGGCGGCCTGCGCCAGGACGGCCGGGTCGATCTCGAAGCCGTCGGGGCGCGGGGTGGCGCGGTCGCGGCCGGCCTGGCGGAACATGCCCTCGATGCCGGCCGGCGTGCAGATCATCAAGAGGTCCGCGGTGGCCGAGGTGACGCGGTAGCCGTGCGGGATGTTGCGGGGCAGGTAGACGATGCCGCCTTCGGCCAGCTCCAACTGTTCCTCACCCGCCCACACGAGGGCGGTGCCCCGCAGGAGGAGGAACACCTCGTCCTCGCGGGTGTGCATGTGGAACGGTGGCGCCTCGTCCTTGGACACGGCGAATCGGCCGACGGTGAGGCTGCCGCCGGTTGCGGCCCCGTCGAGCAGCAGGGAGAGGGTGCCGCCGTCAAGCCACTCCAGCGCTTGGTGCTGGTCGGACTGGGCCAGGTACGGGATGCTCATGAGCCTGCTCCGGTCGTGCGCGTGAGGAAGGGGGTGATGATCGCGAGGAGGGCTTCCGGGTTCTCCTCTGCGACGAAGTGACCGCTACCGGGTACGACGCCGGCGGCCACTCCGGGTGCTACGTCGCGCAGGGCCTCGGCCAGGCGGGAGCCGGCGGCATGCTCCCCGCCGACCGCCAGGGTCGGCATGCGGAGGCGGCCACCGGCCGCGTACCAGGCCCTGTTGGCCTGGCCGTCGTCAAGGAGCGTGCGGTAGTGCGCGAACCCTGCCTTGAGCGCGGCCGTGCCGGAGTAGCGGGTGAAGCCGTCCGGGAGCGGGTCGGAACCGCCGGTGGTCATGAGGGGATCAACTCGCCGACGACCGGGATCAGGGCCTGGCCGGCGGGGCTGGCCCAGCTCTTGGCGAGTTCGGTGAGGATCATGTTGGTGGAGGTGATCCCGGCGCCGGCGTTCTCCATCCGCCGTAGGGCGACCTCGTCTGCCTGGGTGCTCATCGATCCGCCGGCGTCGGCGACGACCTGGACCTGGTAGCCCTGGTCGAGCGCGGTCAGGGTCGGATATACCGTGCAGACGTCGTTGGTGACCCCGGCGATGACCAGGTTGCGGCGGCCGGCCGCGGCAACGGCGGCTGCGAAGGCAGGGTCGTCCATGGCGTTGACCACGCCGATGCGCTGAATGCGGGCGGCGTACTCATCGGGGGCGACGACGGCGATCTCGGGCGCCAGGGGACCCTGGTCGTGGTCCTCCAAGGACGTCGTCAGGACGAGCGGAAGGTCGAGGGCTTTGGCGGCCTTGGCCAGCGCGACGGCGTTGGCCAGCATCTCGGCGTGCTCGGTGGAGCGGACCCAGCTCATCGTGCCGATCTGGTGGTCGATGAGCAGGATCGCGGTGTCGTCGGGCGTGAACAGGTTGAGTGGCATCAGAACTCCCCGGGTCGTCTCGTGGCTGCCCCGTTGTTGGTGGCCTTGCGTCACATCGCAGCACCCCGATCGCCCACGTGGCAGGGAAGAGGTTTCCCTGGCTGCCCCGGCGCACGTACCAGGGAAGTCCCTTCCCTGGTTGCCGCCCGGTGCGTCCGCGCAGGCTGGTGCCGTCCCGACAAAGAAGAAGACAGGCATGTGACCATCGCCGAGCCGCTCGGGACGGCGTAATGGAGGAATGGTGCGAGAGTTCGAGTGGGACACCGGCGACCTGGCCGACCAGGGCGGGCGGACCGTGGTCGTGACCGGTGCGAGCAGTGGTGTCGGCTTGGAGGTGACCAAAAGTCTGGTCCGGGCCGGGGCGACGGTGATCGCCGGCGTGCGGAACGTGGCGAAGATGTCGGCGCTGATCCCGCGGCTCACCGACGGCCTCGACGGCGGGTCCTCCGGCAGGGTGGAGGCGCGGCCGCTCGATGTGTCCGACCTGCGCTCGATCGATGCCTTCGCCGCGGAGTTGGCCGGCGACGGCGTGGCCCTGGGCGCGCTGGTCAACAACGCCGGCATCAGCGCTTCCCGGTTCGCCCTGAGCCGCGACGGGGTCGAGCTCACCTACGCGACCAACCTGGTCGGCGCCGCGTGGCTTGCCGAGCGGGTGTTGCCTCAGCTGACCGGGCCCGACCCCCGGGTGGTACTCGTCGGATCCAATTTCTCGCAGCGTACGCAGGCGATGCCCGATCTCGGTGCGGTCGGCGACCCGGCACGGTTCCGCCAGCTCGCCGCCTACCGGGGCTCCAAGATCGCGGCGGCGGCCTACGCGGTCGACCTCGGCGAGCGGCTGGCGGCGGCTGGTTCGCCGGTGCGTTCGGTGATCGCCCACCCGGGCGTCGCTGCGACCGCGATGGCGGCTCAGGCCGACAACGTGGTGACCAAGGCGATCGCGGCGGTCGTCCTGAGCAGGCTCGCCAGGCCGGCGGACGATGCGGCGCGGTCGGTGATCTGGTCGGCGACCTCGCGGGATGTGGTTCAGGGCGTCTTCGTCGGGCCCGCGCTGCGGCGCCGGGACCGCCGGCTGCACGTCGTGCCCGTGCGCGGCGGCGCGGCGGACCCGGCCTTCCGCGCGCGCGTGCGCGACTTCGTCCAGACCGCTACCGGCGAGTCCCGGGTGCTCGGGCAGTAGTGCCGCCGGCGCCCGCGCTCGGGCATCCCCGGAGCATTCAGAGAAGGTGGAAGCGTGCGCAAACTCGAGGTTGCCGAGTTCGCCATCGCGGTGCCGGAGGACGACGTCGCGGATCTACGCCGTCGCCTGTCGTCGACGCGTTGGCCCCGGCCGTGGCCCGAGCCCGCGTGGTCGGCGGGAACCGACCGTGCCGTCCTGGCACGCCTGGTCGACTACTGGGCCCACGGATTCGACTGGCGCAGCCACGAGCGACGCCTGAATGCTGAGCCACAGCGAATCGCGACGGTCGGTGGACAGCGGGTGCACTTCCTCCACGCGCGGGCGGAGGAGCCGACGGGTCTTCCGACGATCCTCACCAACGGGTGGCCGAGCACCTTCGCCGAGATGATACCGCTGGCGCACCGGCTCGCCGGCCTCGGCCACGACGTCGTCGTACCGTCTCTGCCCGGATTCACCTTTTCCGATCAGCCCGCCGGGGCTCCGGCCGCGGTTCCGACGTACGAGCTCTGGCACCGCCTCATGTCCGGTCTCGGTTACCACCGATACCTCGCGCACGGGGGTGACCTCGGCGCCGGGATCACCTCGCGTCTCGGGGCCGCCCACCCGGCGGCGGTCGCCGGCATCCATCTGATGGCAGTGATGGCGGCCGCCGACCACAGCGACCTCACGGCGGACGAGGCAGCCTACCTGTCCGGGATCGAGTCCTGGACCAGTGACGGCGGCGCCTACGAGCATCAGCAGCAGACTCGACCGCTGACGTTGGCGTACGGCCTGAGCGACTCGCCGGCCGGTCTGCTGGCCTGGATCCTTGAGAAGTACCGCGGGTGGAGCGACAGCGGCGGAGACGTAAGCACTCGATGGACCGATGACGAGATCCTGGTGCAGGCATCGCTCTACTGGTTCACCAACACGATCGGCACGTCGTTCCGGCCCTACTTCGACCACGTGGCGCATCCGACGCCGCGGCCCGCGATGGGCGACGTGGCGACCGCTGTGGCCGCGTTCCCGTACGACATCTCCGTGCCGCCGCGGGAGTACGCCGAGCGGACCTACCGTGTTGTCCGCTACAGCCGCTTTGACCGGGGCGGGCACTTCGCGCCGCACGAGGAGCCGGAGGTGCTGGCCCGGGACATCCACGAGTTCGCCGCCGCGCTCTCTGCCTGATGGAGAGCCCTGAACCCGAGCGTTTTGCCGGTGCGGTGACCGCCGTACCAGACGTCATGCACTTACCGTATGAGCTGTTGTGCCACTGGCGGCTACCGGGGGAGCCCGGGTGCGGGCAGGGTCGCCAGCATGATCCAATCCGCTACGCCGGTGCGCCGCGCCCGCAGGTCATCGCTGCTTCCAGGACTGGTCGTGGTCGTGGTCGGAGTCGTATTGGCGATGGCGATCAACCGCGTGCTACCCGCCGTGAGCCCGCTTATGGCCGCGTTGGTGCTCGGCGCCGTTCTGGGCAACTGCGGGATCTCCACCGTCGCGCTCGCCCCCGGCCTGGCGTTCGCCGCTCGGCGGTTGCTGCGGGTCGGGATCGTGCTCCTCGGCGTGCAACTCGCCGTCCCGGACGTCCTCAACCTGGGTCTTCCGGTTCTGCTGCTGGTGCTCGCGACGGTGATCGTCACCTTCTTCAGCACGCAGTGGTTCGGCCGGCGGCTGGGGCTCAGCCGCGATCGCACGCTACTGGTCGCCACCGGCTTCTCCATTTGCGGCGCGGCCGCGGTAGCGGCGGTGGATGGGGTCACCGACAGCGACGAGGAGGACGTGATGACGGCGATCTCCCTGGTTACCCTCTACGGCTGCCTCGCCATCGTCGCGCTGCCCGTCGCGCAGACCTTCCTGAATCTGTCGCAGGAGGGTTTCGGCATCTGGGCCGGTGCCAGCGTGCACGAGGTGGCGCAGGTGGTGGCGACCGCCGAGGTGGTCGGTTCGGCGGCGCTCGCCACCGCGGTCGTGGTCAAACTGACCCGCGTGGTGCTGCTCGCCCCGCTCATCGCCGGGATCGGTTTCTGGCGGCGGCGGACCGCGCAGGCAGCGGGTGGCAAGAAGGCGCCATTGGTCCCACTCTTCGTCGGTGGCTTTCTCACGATGATGGCGCTGCGCAGCCTGAACCTGGTGCCGGTCGATGTGTTGGCTCCGCTCAAGGTGGCCCAGGCGGTGCTGTTCACCGCCGCGTTGTTCGGCGTGGGTGCCGCGGTCCGGCTACGCGCCCTGCTGCGTACCGGCTGGTCGGGCCTGGCCGTCGGCCTGCTCTCCACCGCCCTGATCATGCTGATCTCCCTGGGTGGAGTGCTGGCCCTCAGCTGACTGCCGCCGCCGGTGGCCGTGTTCCGGGATGGCGATCGTGGCGCAGAGCCGCAAAGTCGGTATCCCCGCCGACCTCATGCCCCTCTCGGGGGCGGCGCAGGCTCCGCGGAGCGCTTCCATCCGCACAGTTCAGCGGCTGCCCGTCATCGCGAGACGAACGAGCCCCGCTGCCGGCTCGGGGAGTCGGGGTTTGCGCCGCCACACCGCACGCAGCGGCCGTCGCAGGTCGAGGTCTCCGAGGGGCACCTCGAAGAGCCGCCCCTCACGCAGCTCGGCAGCGACAGCGAGGGCGCTGAGAACGGCCGGAGCGACACCGGCCTCGACCGCCACCTTCACCGCGGCGTTCGAAGACAGCTCCAGCACGGGCGCGGCGATCACACCTCGCCCGGCCAACGCGCGCTCAAGGGCATTACGTGTACCAGAGCCGGGCTCGCGCACCACCAGTGGCGTCGCAGCCAGGTCCACGACTTTGAGCGGCTCACGCCGTCGCGCCCATGGATGTTGCGGTGCGACCACCACCGCAAGCCGGTCCTGGGCGACGCGCTTAGCCGCGAGCCCCTGTGGCACGGACGGCGACTCGATGAATCCGACGTCGATATCGCCGGCCCGAACCAGATCACCGACCCGTCGGGAGTTGACCACCCGGAGGTCCACTTCGACGCCGGGCATGGTGCGGCGAAGGCTCAGAAGCCAAGCGGGCATGAGGTACTCGGCGACCGTCATGCTGGCCGCGACCTGCAAAGACGCGTTGTGCTGCCGGCGAAGGAGCCGCACTCCCAGCAGCAGATCGTTGGAAGCCGCTAACGCCGCACGGGCCCAGTCCACAACGACCTGTCCCTGCGGTGTGAGGCGCGACCCCGACGTCGATCGGTGCAGCAACGGGACACCGAGCTCACGCTCCAGGGTGTCCAGCCGTCGACTGGCTGACGCCTGGGTAATTGCCTGTAGTCGCGCGGCCTTTCCGAGGCTGCCCTGCTCTGCGACGAGTAGCAGAAGCTCGAGGCTGGCCAGATCGGGCCAACGCGTCGTACTCATGCACTCACCGTGTGGAGGTCTGTAGAAGTAATGGGTACTGCCTGCGTCCACGACCCGGCCATCGTCCCTGCCTCACCCGAACTGTCAGTACGGCGCGCGCAAACGACACCGATCCTGTTGCCCGGCGGGCGGCCGGCCTCGGCGCCTGCGTAATCCCGCTTCCACGCCAAGCCGGCCCCCTGACACTCCTGCGAGCCGCTCGGGGCAAACGGAGTCGAGGCCGGCAAGGTGTGTGGCCCCGGCTGGCGCTGGGGCCACGCGATCTCCTGCGGTTTGTCGCTATGAACCGGTGACACCCGGGAACGACACGTCGGAGAGGGCCGGGTTCTTTTTGATGAGTCCCATGTGAAGCATGGTGTCCGCGGTTTCGGTGTAGCCTTCGAACTTGGTGTCGAACGTGATTCCCTGTTCGGTGAGCTCGACGAGGATCTTCTCCTTGGTCGTCTGCACGGCCTTGATGCCGGCCAGCCGGGTGGCCGCGGCCTGTGGATCAGTGTTGATCATTGCGGTGCCGCGTTCGATTGCATCCACGAGGGCGGCGTACCGCTTCGGGTTGGCTTTGTGGAAGGTCTCGCTGAACGCGAAGGCTCCCAGCGGGACGGGGGCGCCCAGGAGACTGTTGCCACCGATCACCTCGTGGGCTCCCTTCGCCAGGTCCTCCTGCAGGAATGGGGGCGTAGCCATGTGGGCCTGCACCTCCCGCTGCGTGAGCGCCGTCACCGCGTCGGGGTGGGGCATCATGCGGAACATGCCGTTGACCTTCTTCCAGTCACCAAGCTCGCGCTTCGCAGCTCCGAGTAGCGCGATGGAGCCAACGGCGTAGGGGCCAGGAGTGGCGATCTGGTCACCGGCCTGGAAGTCGGCCAGGGATCGATATTTCTCATCCATCGCCACCAGCGCGATGTGCGCCGTCACGAGCGCCCCACCGAAACGCACGGGTAAGCCCTTTTCCCGGGCGATGAGGACGGGTGAAACGCCAACGGAAACCAGGTCCGCCTGGCCGGAGGCGAGCGCGGTGAGGCTGTCACCTCCGGCTGAGAGTTGGACGTGCTCGACCTTCAGGTCGGGGTGTTCCTCCGCCAGAAGGTCCAGGCCGAGCAGCAGGCCGTAGTAAATAGTTCCGAAGTTCGTGACCACCTTCACGGTGCTGGTCTCGCCGTCGCTGCCGGTGGCGCCGGTCGAGGTCGAGCCGCACCCGGCGAGCAACGCGATGACGGTGCCGGCTGCCGCCGCCCGGAGGCCGCTTATTCTGCGCCGTCGCATCGGCGGGGTCACCTTCCGAGATGTCTTCATTTCAATTCACCATTCCCCACTTCTTGACGGTTCGCATTTCGATGGTGTTGAGGATTCCGTACTCCACGACGAGGCCCACGAGGACAATCGTGAGTAGTCCGGCGAACACACCGCCGGTGTTGAATTCCGAGCGGTCCAGGTAGATCTGCCAGCCGATTCCGCCCTGACCGCCGGCAGCACCGTAGACGAGTTCGGCGGCGACGGCGGTACGCCAGGCGAAGGCCCATCCGATGCGCAGGCCGGAGAGCAGGTGCGGCAATGCTGCCGAGAAGTAGATGCTCGCGATCAGGCGCGGTCCGCGCAGCCCGAGGTTGCGTCCCACGTCGACGAGTACCGGTCGAATGGTGGAGAACCCGGTGTAGGCGTTGAGGGACATGGCCCACACCACCGAGAACACGATCACCAGGATCATCGAGCGCTCGCTGAAGCCGAACCACAACAGCGCGAGCGGGAGGATGGCGATCGCCGGCAACGGGTTGAAGAGGCCCACGAGGGTCTGTAGGACTTCACGTCCGCCGGGGATGATGAAACACCCGGCCGTCATCACGATGGCGATCAGGATGCCCAGCCCGACGCCACGCACCAGCAGTGACAGTGATGCGAGCAAGCTCTGCCACAGGGATCCGTCGAGCGCCCGCTCCCACAGCACGGCGACGGCGCTGGAGAACGGCGGGAGCACGATGGGGCTGATCTGGGCGATGCGCGGGACGAGTTCCCAGGCCAGGACCACCACGGCCACCACGGTGAGGCGGACGGCCGTCTTCTGGATCGGCTTGTTCATACCGCGCTCGCCTCCAGCCTCGTACGCAGTTCACTGGCGAACTCGGTACCCTCGGGGCTGTCTACCTGCCCCTGGAAGGCGTTGGGGAAGATGCCGTCGAACGCACCCTGCGGCGTCATCAGCCCGATCCGGTCACCGAGGTAGACGGCCTCTTCGATCGAGTGCGTGACGAACACGAGGGTCATGTTCATCTCCTTGTGCAGGCGCAGGACCTCGGCCTGCAGGGAAGCGCGCGTCATGGCGTCGAGAGCGCCGAACGGCTCGTCCATGAGGACGATCCGGGGGCGTACCGCGAGCGCGCGAGCGATCGCGACGCGCTGTTGCATGCCACCGGACAACTGGGACGGAAACTTGTCGGCTGCGGCTGACAGGTGCACCATCTGCAGCGCGTCAAGGGCGCGTTGCCGAACACTGGCCGCGCCCTTCGAGCCGGCCTTCTTGATGGCGAATTCCACGTTCTGCACGGCCGTGCGCCAGGGCAGCAGCTGGTCGAAGTTTTGGAACACCATCATTCGGTCGGGACCGGGGGTGGTTACGTTCTTCCCGTCGAGCAGGATCTGTCCGCTGCGCAGTTCCTGGAAACCAGCCAGGGCCCGCAGCAGTGTGGACTTCCCACACCCGGAGCGGCCGATGAGGATGAACGCCTCACCCTGGTTGACGTCGAAGGAGACGTTGTTGACGATGACCGGGTTCTTGGGCCCGTAGGCGATGGAGGCGTTGCGCACCGTGAGAGTGGCCTGCCTCGTTTCGTTTCCGCCGGTCGTGGGGGCCCCGGCGGGGTGCGCAGATGGTGCGCTCATGATCTTTGCCTTTTGGGGGACGCCGGACGGGGGCGTAGACGGTTTCATGGTCAGGAACTTTCGTCGGCCGCGGTGGCGGCGCTCAGATCGAGATAGCCCAACGCGTTCGTGGTGACGCCCGTTACGCCCGGCTTCCAGCCGTAGCAGGCTTTCGCGCTGTACAGCGGGATGAGCGGGACGTTGTCGTGCAAGGTGATCTCTGCCCTGGACTGCACCTCGGCGCGGGCCGACCCCGCCGGGAGCTGGGCTGCCTGGTCGATGAGGGCGTCGAGGCCGGCATCGTCGAAGCCGGACGCGTTGAACGGGCCGTCGGACCGGTGATCACGTTGCAGGGCCACGTTCAGCGCGGGTCGCACGCCCATGCCCTGAAAGGCGACGTCCCACTCGGTGTCGAGGTAGACGAACGGCCACCACGGCGGGTCCTCGTAGAACCGTACGTCCAGGCTGATCCCCAGCTCGGCAAGTGCCTCGGCCACGTAGACGCTGACTTTCGGCACCGGCGCGACCTTCGTCGCCACCCCGCGCAGCACGAGGCCCTCGCCGACGCCGGCCTCCTTCAGGAGCGTCCTGGCGGTCTCCACGTCGTAGGCGTACGGGGTTATCGCCGGGTTCGGCGTGCTGGACAACACCGATCGGGTGAGCGGGGCTGCCTTGTCGCCGAAGAGCATGCGGGTCAGTTCGACACGGTCGATGGCGTGCGCGATCGCCCGACGTACCCGCAGATCCGCGAGTGGGCTCGCCTGCGCGTTCAGGACGAGGGCCGCACGGCGGGTGGAGGCGACCGTGCGGTACTCGATGAGGCCCTCTTCGGCCAGGGAAGCCGCGGCGAGCATCGGGACGTTCTCGATGACGTCGACGTTGCCGCTACGGATGGCGGCGAGCTTGGCTTCGGCGCTGGACGCCCAGATCACCCTGATTTCGTCGACGGCCGGTTGCCCCGGTACGTAGTAGTCATCGAACGCTTCGAGGCGGATGTACTCCCCGCGCTTCCACTCGGCGAGCCTGAAGGGGCCCGCCCCGCAGGGTTGGTCGGCGACGCCATCGACGATGCAGGTACGCCAGGCCAGGTAGTGCAGAAAGTCCGGGAACGGGCGGCCGAACTCGAACACGATGCCATGATCGCCGTCGGCTCGAATGTCGGTCAGACCCCGGTAGTCGCGGCCGAAGTGGGTGTCGAAGCGACCGGAGAAAAAGCGCTGGAAGTTCCAGATCACGAGATCGGGCGTGAGGAGCCGGCCGGAGTGGAGCCGGACCCCTTCGCGCAGCGTGAACCGGAACGTGCGGAAGCCCTCGTCATGGCTCCACTCGGTGGCCAGGCTGGGCAGCAGTTCCCCGTCCTCGTTCAACCGCACAAGCCCGGGGGCGATATTGGCGAGCACGCTCCATGGGGTGGAACCGTCGGCGAACCGGCTGTTGGGGTTCAGGCTCAGGATGCCATGGTTGATGAGCAGCGTAAGGGATTTCACTGTCTAATTTCTCCAAAAAGGACGACATGGATGGGCGGCCGGGCATGTCGTGCCCCTTGACGGCACGTTCCTCAACCGCCCAGGAATTCGCTGGAGGTGAATCCGGTCGCGGTGGCCACCGGTGGGAATTGTGTGCGCCACCACTGGGCGATCTGCTCCCTGGTGGCGATCCAGACGTCGGCCCGTGCCTGCGCGACGGCGATGAAGCTCTCCAACGCGCTGGCACGGGCGGCCTGGCCAGCAAGTCTGGGGTGCACACCCACGGACATCATCCGGGGAACGCCGTCGTCTTCGGCCAGCAGATAGTCCAGCGCCTTCGTGCAGTACTCCTCGAAATCGCTGGGGCTGGTCATCTGGCCGTAGGCGAAGTGGGTGTCGTTGTAGGCCATCGTGTAGGGCACCACCAGGTGGGCACTGTCGTTGACCTTCACGTAATAGGGGATGTCGTCGTTGTAGGCGTCGGAGTCGTAGATGAATCCACCCTCCTCGACGAGCAGGCGGCGAGTGTTCAGTGACGGCATCCACCGGCTGTACCAGCCGACGGGGCGTCGCCCGGTCACTCGCTCGAACGCGTCGACGGCTTTCGCGATGAGCGCGCGTTCGTCGTCCTCCTTCAGATGCCACGCCTCGGCCCATCGATATCCGTGCGAGCACAGCTCGTGGTCGGATTCGTTCAGCCACTGCGCCACTTCGGGGGTACGTTCGAGCGCGGCGGCGGCGGCGAACGCCGTCACCCGGATGCCAAGCCGGTCGAACATGCGCAGCAGGCGGTGGATGCCGGCGCGGCTGCCGTACTCGTAGACGGATTCGACGCCCAGGTCGCGGTAGCGGGGGTCGATCGCGCGGGGGACCTCGCTGAGGCCCTCGTTCTGGCGGTCCCCGGCCCACCAGGAACGTTCGCTGCCCTCCTCGATATTCACGGCGATGTTCAGCGCCACCCGCGCTCCGCCCGGCCAGGCGCCCTTGGGCTGGTGGCGGCCGTAGCCGACATAGTCGCGGTCCGGCAGGGTCATGATGTCGGGGCCTTTCGTTCGACGATGACCGAGGTCTCGGTGATCAGGGAGTGGTGTAGATCTCGGTGATGATGGGCAGGTGCGCGGCGTGCAGGGCGTGTTTGCCGCGGAAACCGAGCGCACGGGTGGCCCGGGCGCGGTGGCACAGGGTGGCCAGGTCGTTCTCCACGGCGTAGGTGGAATCGTGCGGTGGCTGCAGGCCGGCCGCGGCGGACGCGAAGACGGCCTGGATCTGGGCGGCGACGATCGTCGGGGACAGTTCGACGCCCTGCGGCTCCAGGCCGAGGTCCCTGGTCAGGTCGCCCACCCCCACGCACAAGCACCGAAGGCGTGGGGACGCGGCGGCGATCTCGTTCAGGTGCCGCACACCGCGCGCGGTCTCGATCGTGGCCATGATCTCGGTGTGTCCGACCGACAGGCCGCGAGCCGCCTCCAGCACCGCCAACCGGCTGTCGAGCGCGATGACGTCGGCGGCGGATTCGACCTTCGGCAGGTTGATCCCGGTCAGGGAGGGGCCGACGATCGCGTCGAGCTCTTGCGTCAGGCGACCGGCGTCGACGGAATGTACCCGCACGTACACAACGCGCCCACCCTGCTCGTTGCTGAGCAGGTCACCGGTGGCGCGGACGGCCTCGTCCTTTGCCGCCGCGGGCACGGTGTCCTCAAGGTCGAGCAGGTAGGCGTCGGCGTGGCCGAGCGCGACCTGGTCGGCAGCGTCGGGGGCCTGCCCGGGAATCATGAGCATCGTGATGAGCAGGGGCCGCTCGGCGACGTTGTTCATGCCTCGGCCATTGTCTGCTCGAGTTCGGCGGCGGCCCAACGCTCGTATCGATCCCCGATGTAGCCGAGCTCGGCGGCCATGCGGGCCGCGCATTTGAGGCCGACGCGGGCGTGCTTGCGGCGCTGGTCGGCGTTCCACCGCTCCGCAGGCCCGATGGCGCCGAGGGATCCGACGATGCCGTAGGGGCCGAAAACGGGGACGGCAAGGGCACCGACCCCCTGGTTCGGGTCGTGCTCGGTGCTGAGATAGCCGTTCGCCTCGATGACCGCGAGTTGCCGTGTGACGTTCTCGCGGACCGCTGGCGCGAGCTCGGCGAGCAGCCGGGCCCGCAGCGATTCGTCTACCCACGCCAGGATCGCCTTGCCGGACGTGCCGTGGGTGAGCGGGATCGCCTCGCCGAGCGGGATGCGACCGCGCATGATCTGCGGGCTCTCCAGACCCATGATGCAGATGCGCTGGGAGCCGACCACGCGGTGGAAGCTGACGGTTTCGTCGGTGGCCTGCAGCAGCACGTTCAGTTCGCGGGCGGCGAGCCGGCCGATGATGTCGTCGAGACCCGCCTTCGAGGCGAGCTGGATGAGCGCGGCGCCCGCCACGTACCCCTCCGGGCCCTTCTCGACCCAGCGGCGGGAGGCAAGGGTCTTGAGCAGGCGCGAGACAGCGCTCTTGTCGATCCCGGTGGCAGCGGCGATCGCCATGACTCCCATCGGGTGCTCACTGTTCGCAACCGTCTCGACGATCGTCAGTAACCGATCGGGGAGGCGCACGTCTTGCCTCTCGTCTAGTGAGAGGTCGGCTCGTTCCATGAGAGAGGATGCTAGGTGAGGCCGAAGTACGTGACAAGGGGTTCCGCCGCGTCTTGACCGCGGACCGCGTTCATGCTCAGCGTCGGCTACTTCGCCGCACTGCTGGTTGTGGCGTTCTGTCTGCGCCAGCCGATGTCCGTGGCGGCCATGATCCGGCTCGTCGCCGCCGGCAACACGGTGGGCTTCGTCTCGTTGTTACTGTCCACCCGGTCTCGAGCAGAAGTCCTTCGACCGGGGCGTCACCCTACATCGATACGCCGTCCGCCGGCCCCGACGCCAGGCGCCGCCGAGGCGGAGGCGGCGGTGGCGGTCTTATCCGCCCGGTCGGTGGCCGCCGGTGGCCGTCCCTGGCTGGTGGCCGACGTCGTCGCTCCAGCCAGCTCCGCCTCTACCGGGCCCGGGCGACGGCGCGCTACGTCCTCGACGCACACGACAGCCGCGCCCCGGTCGATTCGGCCCGAGCGTAGCGGCCGGCGCTGGCCGCGCTTATCCCGAACGGCCCCGTCTTCCGACCGGGCTTCGAGGGCGCTGACCCACCGTCAGTGCACCTTGATCGAGCTGACGATGTCGTCCACCACCCGGTCCGTAGTCCTTCGCGTTCATCATGGGGCCGATCTCGATCGTCGTTTCGAGCCTGGCCGAGTCGCCCCCGCGCGCCACGTCACTGAGCACCGACAGGAAGGCTGTCTGTTCCGGGGCCTGCATCGACAGCGCGATGTCGGACTCCGGGCCGCGCTGCCAGTCCTTCGGGTGGGCGACCGACAGCACTTTCGCGTCGCCTCGCACGAAGCCCTGCGGCGTCCGTTCCGTCTCGCCGGACGAGCATCCCATGATCGCCATGACACCCACCGCCGCCACGACGGCCAGTTTCCGCACGTCCAACACACCCTCTCGGTTCCTCCGGCAATACGGTCCACGGCTGGTATCTCCGTCGGCCGTCCCATGGCCGGCCAAGGTACTGGGAATTCCAGCCTCGCTCCCGTCCGTGCCCTTCGACGACGGATACCCGCCGGTGGGTTCCCGTCCACTTGGGAGTCCCGGAACCGGCGGGGCTCCGACGCTGCGCCAGGACGCTACGGGTCCAGCACATTGGTCGCGCCGGCGGCGACGCGGTCCCGGACGTCCTGTACGGTCATCGCCTGCCCCGAGACACCGCGCACAACGACGGGCCAGTGCGCCGCGACGGCCTCGACGAGTTCCACCGCGAGCAACCGTGAAGCGGCCGTCCCGAAGACCTCCAGCGCTACCGAGTTGTAGGGACCGTCGCCGAGCACCTCACGGCAGCGGCTCGCCATGCCGGGAGCGACCGGCATCGCGGCCGGCTCAGACAACCGCACCCACACCCGGGCCAGCCCGCGCTCCAGTACCGCATCCGTCCGGTCGTCGGGATCCATCCCGCCGCCGAGCGACCGGACGAGCCGCTTGACGCTGCCCGGCTCCACCGCAGCCGGGAGCAGCAGCGTCACTTCCGCTACCCGGCGGGGCTCGACTCACCGCCCAGCACCCGGACGAGTTCCAGGAACTCCGCGGGGACGATGACCGCGCTGGAGAGCAACACCATGCTCCGCGACATCGACCCTCCTCAGCGCGCCCCGTCGCTGCCGGTTAGACGGTGGCGCCCTGGACGGGCCGGGCGCTGGCGGCGACCATTCCCGCTGTGACCGGGGAGGGCCGGAAGCCTTTGACGATCAGGTAGACACCCAACGAGAACTCCCATACGGCGATGGGGATGGCCGCGATCGCCACCACCGGCGACAGTCGGTCCAAGAGTCCGAACAGGACACCCGCGTCGGAGACGACCAGCAGGGGAGCCCCGACGAGTCCGAGCACGGGAAGAACCCGTGGCACGAGACGCGACTGGTACAGCAGGGAACCCAGCAACAGGGCGTTCACGGCCGGGATGAAGCCCTGGCTGAGCAGGAAGATCGAGTCATAGAAGGCGACCAGTGCCTGGCCGGTGACCAGCGCACCTGCCCCGACTTCGGCCTGGCGCAAGGCCACGACCGTCAGCAGGCTCGCGACGCCGAGGAAGATGCCGGCGGCTTCGAGACCCCGGGCGCCGACGAAGCCGAGCGCTCGCGCTTCGCCCTGTCGCTTGACCACCGGGTACAGTGCGACGGCGGTGCCGATGCAGGCGAGGGCAACGATCACCTCAAGGATGCCACCGATGACGACCGGGGTTTCCGACGTGGTGCCGACGATGTAGTCCGCGTCGCGCACCGGGCCGTACAGGGCGACGGTCGGAATCGAGGCGAAGGTGAGCACGTAGAACCCGCCCGCGACCAGCGCGGTCCTCCTCAGTGGGTCCACCGGGACTCCTTTCGGTGCCGTCGTTCAGCCGATGATGGTCGTGCCGTTCACCCTGCTGCGGATCGGTGCGGTGGCGAATCGGCCGCTCGGGCAATCCTCGCGGCATCGATGGAACCCGGGCACTTCGCGGTGCGGGATTGGGACCGGTCTGGGGCTCCTGGCTACCGGGCATTACCCCTGCATCCAAACGCGGCCGGCCGGCGCTGACGGGCAGCGCGCGGTCGGCCGCGATGGCTGGCTTGATGAAACACCGGACTCGCGTGGGGCGTTACCCCCGGGTCACCTAGACGCCGATGACCTGGCCCAGGCTGCTGATGTTGATCTCTTTGGACCCACCACAGCCGGCAGTGCGACGGGTCAGGGAACCCCGCATGTCATACGCGTTGGGGAACTGACTCAGGCCAACTACCGAGCCGCTGTACCGGCACGTTCCCTGGGGCGTGCTGACATTGACGTCGAACCCTTCGATGGTGTACGTGGAATCCACATCGAGTTTGAGGGTCCACGGCAGGGCGTTGGGCGTTACGCTCGTCCCAGCATCACAGAAGTTGAACGCGATGTCGGTGATGCTGGCCACGATGCTACCGCTGCCGTTGGTAGCGATCACCGGACCACTGAAGACGTTGTGGCACTGCGCCAGCGTTCCGAAGTGTGTCCGGTCGCTACTCGTGTACCCCGTGACCGAACCACTCTCCGAAGTGGATGCGATGGCCTGAGGTGCGGCGACGGCCATTGCTGCTACCACCGCACCGACGGCCACACCGAGCTTGACCAGCGCTCTTCTCCCTGTGGTCATCCACTCTCCTCCATTCGTGCTACCGAGGCGGCACCCGCGGGCACGGGAGCCGGGCGTCAGCGGGAGCCGACGTCAACCTCACACACGCAGCCAAGCGACGAGTGGTTCGAACCATCCGACACCGCCCCGACCACGGTGCATCAATGGGGGCAGTGACGACGATGACGGTCGGTGCGGTGGCCAAGGGCGAGATCGGCGATGACGGCACGCGGGCACGATCCACTTCAGATGATCAACGAGGCGGAGGAACCTCAATGATCATCTGAAGTCATCCGACCGGAACCCGGTCAGGTTCATCGAGGCGTGCTGCAAACCGATGCGACGCTAGTAGCCGAACCGCCAGAACTGGTATCCTCCGCTGTTGCAGCCGAGCCCGTACACATTCCCGTTGGAATTGCTGTCGAGGCACCTGCCGAGGCCCCCAAAGCTCTCGAACCGCACCTGATACCAGGGGGTGCCTTCCACGAACCAGTAAACACCCGCGGCCACGGAGGTCAGGTTGTTGGCTCCTGGGCACGGTAGTGTCGTATAGACCGAGGTGCCAGGGTAGAAGTAGAGGCACCGTCCGGTTGCCACATTCTTGAGCTGGATGAGATCGAAGCCATCTATCTTCTTCGTGAAGATCGGTTCCCAGGTCTGGTATCGGTTACTCCCGACGGGGAGGTTGCATGGGAGGGTGTAGACGTTGCCGGCGGCGTTGCTGTCCAGGCACCGCCCCGTCGCCCAGTTCCGGAGGTAGTTGGTGCCGACGTACCCCGCCTGCGCGGGGGACGCGCTGATCAGTCCCGAAGCGGCACCGACAAGAAGGACGATAATGAACGCGGCCAGGCGGTGACGTGGCCGCCAGGCTTTGGTGGCGGAGCGGACGGTCTTAGGTTCGAGTAGCTGATTGCTCGTCTCGGGCATGCGGAGCTCCAAACGACACGAATGCACCTTTGGTGGCGCGGGGCAGGGTTCAGCTGCAAACCGGTACCTGGTCACCAGCTTTCCGTTACCTTTGCCGCGCGGCAGTCGTTGCTGGCCCTACGTCGTCGACGTATTGCCACGTTCGACGCGGTCAGCGTCGACGTTGTACAGCGGACATTCCGGGAAGCGTTGAATACGGACCGGTGGTAGGTGATGTCGTCGCATAGCGGGCTCGTCGATGGTCCGACTGTTGTTAGTGGATCTACCGGCTTGATCGTGAGCGTGCCGCATGACCAGTGCGCTGTCAAGTGTCAATGTCCCGGAAGAGGTGACCCGTTCGGCGTGTCGTGGAGGTCCTCCATTGACAGGCGATCTGATGAGATTATGGGTCAATGTGAACCAAGCAATCGAATCGCGCCATTTTTACGAATTTTCTCGATCGTCGCCCAGGCGGCGGCGCAGCCTCCGCCTCTCGCCGTGGCACGGTTGCGGTGCGGTCACGGCCCGTTCCCGAACCTCGCAAGGCCGTCACGTCCAAACGGCACTGAGACGACTCCTTGACGACGGTGACGGCATTGCTGGCATCTGGGTTTGAACGCGGGCGGCGCCGGCGCCGTCATGAGGGTGCGCGACGGCGAGCGAGTCGCCGACGTCAGCACTCCGTCGTTCGTCTCCCTGACTGGAGGGACCATGATTGGAAATGCATGGATATCGAGGACCCGCGCGGGTCAGCGAAGAAGGGCAGTCGCGTATGTCGTGGTCGCGGTGCTCACGCTGGGCGCGATCGTGGTCATGTCCAACGTGTCCGATGCGGTCGCCGGCGAACGCGTGACGCTCGTCAACGCGACCGGCGAGACGCTCTGGATCGGCGCGGTCGCGAGCGACGACGGTTCACGACCACTCACGGGCCTGCCGGTGCTGCAGCCGGGCGAGTCGGCCGCGGTCAGCATTCCGGATGGTGACCAACCGAACCATTGGCGTGGGCGCTTTTTCGCGCGCCAACGCTGCACCGGGGAACCCGGTAGCACGTTTCACTGCCTGGTGGGCGACTGCGGCGTCTACGCCGACCGGTGCGCGACCACGTCGGAGCCGGTGAGCCTGGCAGAGTTCAACTTCGATCAGGGTGATTCCCTTGCCCCCTGGTACAACGTCAGCTACGTCGATGCGTTGTCGTTGACGATCACGATTGACACACCTGATCACCCCCGGCCTAACATCGCCGGCAGCTGCGCCGCGTCGGACTGTACGGGCGGGCAGCTGCTCGCGGCGTGTCCGGCGGCGCTCGCCGTCACTGACCCGGAGAACGCCAACCGGATCAACTGCGTCAACCCCGACCGCGACGCGGAGACCGACTACACCGCCGCGCTCGGCGCCTTCGCCCCGCGAGCCTATCTGTGGTCCACAAACGACAAGGTTGCCGGCAACGAGACCATGTTCAACTGTGCCGACTGCACGGACTTCGTGATTACCTTCCACAATGGTGTGTCCCTGTCCAGGCGACTGGCTGACCCGGACGTGTCCCTGTCCAGGCGACTGGCTGACCCGGACGTGTCCCTGTCCAGGCGACTGGCTGATCCGGCCGAACCGGTTGTGACGCCGGCGGTGCCCTCCGCGGATGTCGCCGGCTTCGAGCTGCGCGGGTACGCCGACAAGTGCATCGACGTGCCGGGCGGAATTTCGGCCGACGGCGCCCAGCTGCAACTTTGGGACTGCAACGGCATGCCCGGACAGCGCTTCACCCGCGGCCCCAACGACTCGCTGGCGGTGCTCGACAAGTGCATGGACGTCGCCTGGGCGTCGCAGGAGAATGGTGCGAAAGTGCAGCTCGCCTGGTGCAATGGCGGGCCGGCCCAGGTCTGGGTCATCGAGGGTACGTTCCTGCGCAACCCGCACTCCGGCAAGTGCGTCGACGTGCGTGACTGGAACGCCGCCAACGGTGCACCTCTGCAGATCTGGGACTGTAACCCTGCCCCCCAGGAGAACCAGGTCTGGCGCGCAGGATCGCGCTGAGCCGGCACGGCCGACCTGACGCAGCCGGCGTGGCTTGTCCGTCTCCCAGGGACGCATTGCCGCGGCGCCCTCGCGTGCGGTCCCGTCGCCCGACGGCGGCGCTGCCCTGTCTGTCTCAGCCTCCCGGGATGGCCGCCCGTTCCGCAGCCAAGCGTGCTGTGGACGACTTCGGCGGCCATCCCGGCATGCCGTGACGGGTTGGTGCGCGAGTCGTGGCTCACGAAGGAGGGGCGCCGCCGAGAAGCCACCACGGGCGCCGCCGAGAAGCCACCACGGGATTAGTCAACCAGCGCAGCGTCACCCTTTGCCGGCGGGGCGCCAGGAGGCCAGGGTGGTGGCGGGCCGGCGTACCGGCCGCCAGGTGGACCCGTCAGCCCGGAATTCGCGGCGAACCGTGACGGCGGCGAAGGCCGCCCGGGGCAGCAGATGGTCGACGCCGGCGGCACGCAGCGCGGGAAGACGGGTCCGCAGCGCGGGCAGGCCGCTCAACGCGGCCTCGGTCCGGCGGACATCGACGGCCGCGCCACGCTCCACGCGGACCTGGAGCAGCCGGAGTCCGGACTGGGCGGGTGGGCGTGCGGCGTGCAGTTGGTGCCAGTCGTTGTCGACACGAGCGGGGTCGATGGTGAGGTAGCGGGTGACGCGGCGCAGGCGTGGCCAGCGCCATATCTCGGTGGGCAGGCCGGGTACGCCGTGCGCGGCGCCCTTGCTCGTCAGCCGCACCGGCGCGTCGATCGGCTCCTCGACCGGCCGGCCGGTCGCCGGGTCGGTCCGTACCACCGCGACCACCCGGCAGCGGTCCAGCCAGGCGGCCGGCAGCAGCCAGACGTCGCGACTGGCCAGCGCGCCGGCCAGCGCTCGCGGTGGGTACACCTCGGTTGCGGCGACGTCCACCGCGGCGCCGGCGCCGACCCGGATCCGCAGCAGGCCGCCGGGGTGGCGGGGGCGGAGCCGTCCGGTGGCGAGGTTGCCGAGCAGCAGCAGGCGCGGGCTGGGGACGCCCTCGCGGACGGCGCGGTCCGGCTCCGGGCAGTCCACGACCACGTCGAATTCCTCCTGGTTGACCTGGGGTCGGGCCGGCAGCCAGCCGAGTCTGTGGCGGGGTGTGGATCGTGCCGCCACGTCGACGCGGGGCCCGTCGAGGAACCGCGACGGCATCGTCGGAGCTTCAGAGACATCAATGTGGTTGCCGCGCATCGCCGGCGTGTCGTTGACGCGCACCCGGTCGCCCGCGGCCTTGGGCGTGTCGGTCCGACCCGGTCCGGCCCCACTGGCGCCAGCCGCAGCGTTGGTGCCGACCGCGCCGTTGGTGCCGGCCGCGGCGCCGGCGCCGACCGGACCGTTGGTGCCGGACGGAGGGTTCGGCGGTCTGGTGGTCGACCTCGTCGCCGTGTGCGCGGGTGGGCGGTGGCGGTCTGACTGGCTGCTCGTCGGTCCGGAGGGCTCGGCCGCGGTGCGGTCGTCGGGGCGGGCGCGAGGGCGGTCGGGCGCGGTCACCGGTCCGAGTGGCCCGGCGGCGATCGGGTCGACCAGGGCCCAAGGCGGCTCGACGGGGGCGGAAGGTGGGTCGACCGGGGCGGTAGGCGGGTCGACGGGGGCCGAAGGCGGGTCTTCGGGGGTGGCGGGCGGGTCGCCGAGGTGGACGCGGCAGCCCAGCGCCTGGGCGAGTTGGTGGGCGTGGCGGCGGGTGCCCTCGACCCGTTCGGGCGCCACGCTGGTGACGACGGTGAAGGCCCCGCCCTGCCAGCCGGCCCGCCGCAACAGTTGCCGAAGCTGGTGGGGGCCGACGGCGAGCAGCGTGCCGTCCGAGTGGCGCAGCGCGAGCCGACCGTCGGCCAGTGCCGGCAGCGCGACCCGGAATGCCGCCGAGTCCGACGCCACCCGGCCGATCGTGTGCTCCGGCGGGGCCGCCGGGTCCGTGGCGACCAGCGCGATGCCCGGTGCGCTCGTCACCGCGATGGGGCCGGGTGGCATGAGGCGGCCGTCCTCGTCGGACACGAACGTCCGGGTGGCCCCCGGGCCGTACGCCTCCCAGCGGCCGGGTCGGCCGTCCGCGTCGACGGCGTGCAGGTCGCGGCAGCCGTCGAGGATCGTGGCCCGCCCACCCCACGGCGGGGCCCAGACGACGGCTCCGCACGCGGCAGCGAGCTGCCCGACGTGATCCCGCAGCCGCCGGCGCTGGCCGGGGTCGGCCGGCCACGTCATCCACAGGCGCAGGTCGCCCCGGTAGAGGGGCAGCGCGCCGAGCGCGGCGGCGAGGCCCAGGCCGTCGCAGGTGTGGGTGCGCCCGTCGTACGCGGCCAGGACGAAGTGGCCGTCGACGTGCCGGACGCCGACCGTGGTCAGCCGCGGATGGCCGGCGCGCAGGGTCGCGGCCGCCTCGCGCCACTCGACGAAGTCGTCGCGGCCGGGGAAGACCAGGCCGCGTCCCGGCAGGGGGAGGGTGGCGCGGCCCTCGCGGGGGAGTACGCGTCCGCCCCGCAGCGCGAACCAGCCCGGTCCGGTTGCGGTGGTCCCGGCGGGCGGGACCAGCGTCCAGTCGACGAGGTTGCCGGTGTTCCGGTCGACCGGAACCACTTCGTGGTCGGCGCCCGCCTGGCCGGCCCGTCGATCCGGCGGCCGGGGCCGGATGTGCAGTTCGCAGCCGTCACGGACGACGAGCGCGTCCCGTCCCAACTCGCGGGCCATCGCCGCGACCGTGCCCAGGTTTGCCTCGTCGACCGGCACCAGGACCCGGATGTCGCAGGTGGCGTCCCCCTCCAGCCGGACCAGCGTGGCCAACTCCGTCGCGGCCAGGGACCGACCCGGTTCGTCGGGGTGGGCCAGGCCGCCGTCGGGCGCCACGACGAGGCGGAGGTCATACAGGTGGGGAAGCCGGTCGACCTCCGTCGCCGGCCGGGATCTGCTCGGCGCCTGCATCGCGAACCCCATACCCACATGACGGACGCGGGAGCCCGTCGGCTCACGGAAGAGGTGGACGATGTCACCTGTTCCGCGGTGGCGCCCGGAACGGGGGACGTCGGCCGGTCCCGATTCGGATGTCACCGGACCCGCGGCGGCACCCGTTTTCGCTGCTGGCGGGCGTGTTCACGGGGAGGGGCCCCAGCGGATGGTGCACGCCCGCGGAGTGAAGGGTTGACTTCCCACATATACGGACGTAAACAAGTCACAAGCAAAAGCGAAACGGCGGTGAAACCATATGTATGCCGAGGAACGGCAGCAGGAGATCCTGCGCCTGGCCAGGGCTAACGGACGGGTTGACGTGACGACGCTGGCAGAGGCGTTCAACGTAACGGCGGAGACGGTGCGCCGCGATCTCACCACCCTGGAGCGGGCCGCGGTCCTGCGTCGGGTGCACGGCGGGGCGATTCCCGTCGAGCGGATCGGCTTCGAGCCCGCCCTGGCCGCGCGCGATGCCTTACTGATCGCGGAGAAGGAACGCATCGCCAAGGCGGCGCTCGCCGAGCTCCCGGACGAAGGCTCGATCATCCTCGACGCGGGCACCACCACCGCCCGGCTCGCGCACGCCCTCCCGCCCGACCGGGAGCTCACGGTGATCGTGAACTCGCCCGTGCTGGCCACGATGCTCGGCAGCCGCGCCAACCTGAACGTGCTGATCCTCGGTGGGCGCATCCGGGGCAAGACGATGGCCACGGTGGACGACTGGGCGCTGCGACCGCTCGCCGACGTCTACGTGGACGTGGTGTTCCTCGGCACCAACGGTGCGTCCGTCGAGCGCGGCCTGACCACGCCGGACCCGGCGGAGGCGGCGGTGAAGCGCGCGATGATCGCGTCGTCCCGCCGCGCGGTGCTGCTGGCGGACCACACGAAGATCGGCAACGACTATCTGGCCCGGTTCGGCGACCTCGCCGACGTCGACACGCTGGTGACCGACGCCGGGCTCGACGACGGACTGGCCGACGAGGTCGAGGCCGCTGGCGTTCGTGTGGTGCGCGCGTGATACTCACTCTCACCCTCAACCCGAGCCTGGACCGGACGATCGAGCTGGAGAGCCTGGTCCGGGGCGAGGTGCTGCGCGCCGCCAGCGTACGGGTCGACCCGGGTGGCAAGGGCGTGAACGTGACCCGTGCACTGCTGGCTAACGGCGTGGAATCCCGTGCCCTGCTGCCCTGCGGCGGCGACGAGGGGCTGCACCTGGTGCGCCTGCTGCAGGTCGAGATGGTCGACGTGTTGACCGTGGAGATCGTGGGGCACACCCGGTCCAACGTGACGCTGGCCGAGCCGGACGGCACGGTCACGAAGATCAATGAGCCCGGCCCGGTGCTCACGCCCGACGAATTCGAGGCGATCACCACCCAGACGCTGGCCGAGGCCAGGGGCACCGACTGGGTGGTGGTCAGCGGCAGCCTGCCGCCGGGACTGTCCGATGTGGCGTTCGGCAACCTGTGCCGGCGGCTGTGTCGGGCCGGACTGCGGGTCGCGGTCGACACCAGCGGGGCCGCGTTGCGGGCGGCCGCGGAGGCCGGCGTCACGCTGGTCAAGCCCAACCGCGAGGAGCTGTCCGAGGTGATCGGGGCGCCGCTGGCCACCGTCGCCGACGCCGTCGCCGCCGCGCAGGTGCTCCGGTCGTGGGGTGTCGGTGCGGTGCTGGTCAGCCTCGGTGCGGAGGGCGCGGTGCTGGTCGGTGCGGACGGCGTGGTGCGGGCCGAGTGCCCCGTCGCCCGGCCGCGCAGCTCGGTCGGGGCCGGTGACGCCCTGCTCGCCGGATTCCTGGCCGCGGGCGCAAGCGGGGAGGCTGCCCTGGCCGAGGCCGTGGCCTGGGGCGCGGCCGCCGTCAGCCTGCCCGGAAGCCGGATGCCGGAGCCGCACGACATCCGGTGTGAACAGGTCACCATCCATGCCGTCGATGGCGGGTCGCCTACTCCTGCCGGCGTCGCACTGCAGACGGAGCGTGCGGCGCCGGCAGGCACCACCCAGCGGGTGGACGGTGCGGAACCGCCCGTCCAGAACCCATCCGAAACGGACGGAGCGTCCGTCCTCTAGAGATATCCCCCATCCCACCACAAGGAGTCCCTATGGCCACCCCCTACACACCGCCGGTCACCGGCAGCGGATTCAAGGCCCGGGTACAGCGCATCGGCGGCAACCTCGCCGCGATGGTCATGCCGAACATCGGCGCCTTCATCGCGTGGGGCCTCATCACGGCCCTGTTCATCCCGACCGGTTGGGTGCCCAACACGTTCTTCGCCGAACTGGTCGGGCCCATGATCACCTACCTGCTGCCGATCCTGATCGGGTACACCGGTGGTCGCCTCGTGCACGGTCAGCGCGGTGCCGTCGTCGGCGCCATCGCCACGGCCGGCATCTGTGTCGGGTCGGACGTGCCGATGTTCCTCGGCGCCATGATCATCGGCCCGCTGACCGCGTACCTCCTGAAGCTCTTCGACGAGCTGATCCAGGGCAAGGTCAAGCCCGGCTTCGAGATGCTCATCGACAACTTCTCGGCCGGCATCATCGGCGGCGGCATGGCACTGCTGGGCCGGTGGGGCATCGGGCCGGTGGTCTCCTGGGTCGCGGGCAGGGCCGGTGACGGCGTGGACTGGCTGGTCAGCAACCACCTGCTGCCGTTCGCGTCGGTGATCGTCGAGCCGGCCAAGGTGCTGTTCCTCAACAACGCCATCAACCACGGCGTGTTCGGGCCGCTGGGCATCGCCGAGTCGGCGAAGACCGGCGACTCGATCCTGTTCATGATCGAGTCGAACCCGGGGCCGGGGTTGGGGCTTCTCGTCGCGTTCTTCCTGTTCGGCCCGCGCGCGCTGCGCCCGTCCACGCCCGCCGCGATGGTGGTGCACTTCCTGGGCGGCATCCACGAGATCTACTTCCCGTACGTGCTGATGAAGCCGCGCCTGATCCTGGCCATGATGGTCGGTGGCGCCTCCGGCGTGCTCACGTTCATGGTGACCGGCGCCGGGCTCGTCGCCAGCCCCTCGCCGGGCAGTATCTTCGCCTACTTCGCGGTGACCCCGAAGGGTTCGTACCTCGGCATGATCGCCGGCGTGATCATCGCCGCGGCCGTCACGTTTGTGGTCGCCTCGGTGCTGCTGGGCTTCGGCCGACTGGAGAAGCGGACCGACGACGCCGACGCGGCGCTGGCCGACGCGCCCGTCTCACCGGCCGGCGCCGTGCCGGCCCAGCACCGCGCGCCGCAGACCGGCCGCGCCGCGACCACGGAGGCATGACATGCCGTCAATCAAGGGCAACGACATCCACAAGGTCGTGGTGGCCTGTGACGCCGGGATGGGTTCGAGCGTGATGCTGGCCAGCACGCTGCGCCGCCAGCTCAGCCGGCATTCGGTCACCGTCGAGCACACCCCGGTCAACGACATCCCGGCCGACGCCGACGTCGTGGTCACCCACGTCGGACTCGCCGACCGGGCCCGGGCGAGCGCCCCCGACAAGGTCATCGTGCCGATCCGGGTGTTCCTGGGCGACCCCGCGATCAACACGATCATCATGGCCGTCCAGTACGGCGGGGACCTTCATGGCTGAACCCGCCAGCACCCGGCCCGGCGCCGGCCTGCTGGACCGTGATGCGATTCGGCTGAGCGAACGCGCCGCCACGACGGATGAGGCGATCCGGCGGTGCGGCGAGACGCTGGTCGAGGTCGGCGCGGTCACCCCGGCGTACGTGGAGGCGATGCTCGCCCGCGAGCAGACGATCTCCACGTACGTCGGGGAGGGGGTTGCCATCCCGCACGGCACCCTGACCGCCAAGGAGTGCGTGCGCCGCGACGCGTTGGCCGTGCTGCGCTTCCCGGACGGCGTCGACTGGAACGGCAACCGCGTGCTCGTCTGCGTGGCGATCGCGGCCCGCGGCGACGGCCACGTCGAGATCCTGTCCGAACTGGCCCAGATCCTCCTCGATCCCGAGCGCGCCCGCGCGTTGCGCGAGGCGACCGAGCCGGACGAGGTGCTGGCCCTGTTGTCCCCGGTAAGGAAGGAAAGCACCGCATGAAGGTCGTTCGTTTCCACGCGCCAGGCGACGTGCGCATCGAGGAGGCGGCCGAACCGTCCACCGGCGCCGGCGAGGTCAAGCTCCGGGTGCGCGCCTGCTCGACCTGCGGCACCGACGTCAAGATCTTCAAGTTCGGTCACCACCACATCGTGCCGCCGCGGATCATGGGGCACGAGATCGCCGGCGAGGTGGTCGAGATCGGCGACGGCGTCGCCGGGTTCGCTCCCGGCGACCGGGTGCAGGTGATCGCGGCGATCCCCTGTGGACGGTGCCCGGACTGCCGGCGCGGCCGGATGACGGTCTGCCCGAACCAGGAGTCGATGGGCTACCACTACGAGGGCGGCTTCGCCGAGTATCTCGTGGTGCCGGCGAAGGTGCTCGCGGTCGAGGGCCTGAACCGGATCCCGGAGGCGCTCAGCTACGCCGAGGCCTCGGTGGCCGAGCCGCTCGCCTGCGTTCTCAACGGCCAGATGCTGGCCCGGGTGAGCAAGGGCGACGACGTGGTGGTGATGGGCTCGGGTCCCATCGGCTGCCTGCACGTGCGGTTGGCCCGCGCCCGGGGTGCCGCCCGGGTGTTCCTGGTCGACGTCAACACGCCCCGGCTGCGGATGGCCGCCGACCTGGTCGCACCGGACGCCGCCGTCAGCGGCGCCGAGGTGGACGTGGTCGACGAGATCCGCAAGCTCACCGACGGCCGCGGTGCCGACGTGGTCATCACCGCCGCGGCGTCGGGCGCCGCGCAGGAACAGGCGATCGCGATGGCCGCCCGCCAGGGACGCATCAGCTTCTTCGGCGGACTGCCGAAGGACAACCCGGTCATCGCCTGCGACTCCAACCTGGTCCACTACCGGGAGCTGACCATCGTCGGGGCCAACGGGTCCAGCCCCACCCACAACGCCAAGGCGCTGGAGCTCATCGCCGCGGGGGCCGTGCCGGTGGCCGACCTCATTACCCACCGCCTGCCGCTCGACGAGGCCCTGTCGGCGTTCGACATCGTGGCCCGGGGGGCCGCCATCAAGGTCACCATCGAGCCCTAGCAATCCTTTTGAGCGTCCACAGAGGAGAGGAACAGCCATGCCCTCGCGTACCGTCGTCGTCGGCTCCGCCAGCGGGCTGCACGCCCGGCCGGCCGCCCTGTTCGTGTCCGCCGCCGCGGCCCAGCCCGTCCGGGTCACCATCCGCACCGGGGACGGCCCGGCGGTGCCGGCCGGCAGCATTCTTTCGGTGCTGGCGCTCGGCGCCAAGCGCGGCACCGAGGTCACGCTCGAAGCCGACGGCGAGGGTGCCGAGGCGGCACTCGACGTGCTCGCCGATCTGCTCGTCCGCGACCTGGACCAGGAGCCGGCGTCGTCCACCGAGACGGCGGGTACCGGTGCCTGAGCTCACCGGCGTGCCGGTCAGTCCGGGGTGGGCGGCCGGCCCGGCATACCGACTCACCGAGCCGCCCCCGCTGCCCGCCCCGCGGCCGGTGACCGACCCGGAGGCCGAGCTGGCCCGGGCGGCCGCGGCGCTGCGCGCGGTCGCCGATGACCTGATGCGGCGCTCGGAGGCGAGCAGCGACCGGGCCGCGGCCGAGATTCTGGTCGCCCAGGCGATGATCGTGCGGGACCCGGTGCTGGAGGACTCGGTCGCCGCCGAGGTGAAGGCCGGGCGGGACGCGGCCCACGCCATCACCGCCGTGCTGGCGGCCTACCGGGCCGGGTTCGAGTCGTCCGGGGGCTACCTCGCGGAGCGGGTCGCCGACCTCGACGACCTGCGCGACCGGGCGGTCGCGGTGTGTACGGGCGTGGCGATGCCCGGCGTCCCGGCGCCGGGCGTCCCGTTCGTGCTCTTCGCCCGCGATCTCGCCCCGGCCGACACGGTCGGCCTGGACCTCACGCGGGTACTGGCGGTGGTGACCGAGGAGGGCGGACCGACCAGCCACACCGCGATCCTGGCCCGCTCGCTCGGGCTGCCGGCCGTGGTGCGCTGCCCCGGAATCCGGGACGTCGCGGACGGCACGCTGGTGCGCGTCGACGGGGCGGTCGGGGCGGTCAGCGTCGGGGTGGACGAGCAGACGGTGGCCGCGACCGGCGCGCAGGAGCAGGCGCGCCGGTCGGCGCTGGCCGCACCGGCCGGGCCCGGCCGGACGGCGGACGGCCACCCGGTCGCGCTGCTGGCCAACATCGGATCGGCGCGTGACCTGGCCGATCCGGGTGTGCCGGTCGCCGAGGGGGTGGGACTGTTCCGCACGGAGCTGCTCTACCTGGACCGGACCGTGGCGCCGTCCCTGGAGGAGCAGATCGCCACCTACGCCGAGGTGTTCCGCGTCGCGGCCGGGCGGCGGGTCGTGGTGCGTACCCTCGACGCCGGCGCGGACAAGCCGTTGCCGTTCCTGGCTCAGGGGCGGGAGCCGAACCCCGCTCTCGGGGTGCGTGGACTGCGGCTGTCCCACCGCGATCCGTCCATGTTGGATGCCCAGCTCACGGCGATCGCGAAGGCCGCCGCCGGCATGGACGCCGACGTCTGGGTCATGGCGCCGATGGTGGCCACCGTGGACGAGGCGAGCCGGTTCGTGGACCGCTGCCGCGCCGCCGGTCTTGCCCGGGCGGGTGTCATGGTGGAGATCCCGGCCGCGGCGCTGCGCGCCGACGCCCTGCTGGGCGTGGTCGACTTCCTCAGCATCGGCACCAACGACCTCAGCCAGTACACGTTCGCCGCCGACCGCGAGTGCGGTGAACTGGCCGCTTTGCTGGACCCGTGGCAGCCGGCGTTGCTCGACCTCATCGGCGCCTGCGGGGCCGCGGGGGCGGCGGCCGGCAAGCCGGTCGGGCTCTGTGGCGAGGCGGGGGCGGATCCGCTGTTGGCTCCGGTCCTCGTGGGCCTGGGCGTGACCAGCCTGTCGATGTCGGCCCGGGCGTTGCCCGCGGTACGCGCGGCGCTGGCCACGCGTACCGTGGCCGAGTGCCGTACCCTGGCTGCCGCCGCCCGCGCCGCCGGCGACCCGGCGGCGGCCCGCGCCGCGGTCGTCAACGGATAGCGGGGGCCGCCCGCCAAGGCTCCGTTGTTATACAATGCATCGGCGCCATGATGGAGGGACGGACGTGGAGGCACGCGCCGGTCGGGGACGCCTCCCCGTGCTACTCGTGATCGCGTCGAGTCTCATGCTCGTGGCGAGCCTGACCGGGTGGGGTGCACCGGCCCTCGGTGGCCCCGGCGCCGAGTCACCGAGCGTGAAGTTCTACGTCGTCAAGGCGGATGCGAGCGGCCGCCCGGAGACCCTGCCCACGATCGCCGAGCGGCTGCTCGGGGACGGCAGTCGCAGTGCGGACATCTTCGACCTCAACGCCGGGCGGCCACAGCGTGACGGCGGCCGGTTGAGCGATCCGGCCGAGCTGCACACGGGATGGGCCCTGGTCGTGCCCTGGGACGCGGTCGGCCGGGATGTCGTGCTCGGCATCCTGCCGACCACCCCGGCGGCAGGACCCGTCAGCTCCGCGCCGCCGGTTTCAGTGCCGTTGGTGGCGAGCCGGGAGGCGGCGTGCAAGGCGATTCCCCCGGAGTCGGCCGGGATACCGTGGGCACAGCTGCGACTCGCGAGCGACCAGGCCTGGAGTCACAGCCGGGGCGAGAATGCCACGGTCGCCGTGGTGACGACGGGCGTCGCAGCCGACGCACCGCAGCTGACCGGTCGGGTGCTGGCGCCGGTGGACCTCAGCGGCGGCCGTGCCCGGCCCGGCGCGGACTGCCCGCCGGGAGGCACGGCCCTGGCCGGCATCATCGCCGCCCAACCGCACCCGAGCAGCCCGCTCATCGGGGTGGCGCCAGCGACGACCATCCTGCCGCTGACGGTCGCCAGCACCGATCGAATCACCCGGAACGAGTTGGTGGCCGCGCTGACGGTGGCGGCTGAGTCCGGCGCCGCGGTCGTCGCGGTGCCCGGTGTGGTGGACGTGTCCGATCCGGCGGTGAGCGCGGCGATCGACCAGGCGGTGAACGCCGACGTGGTGGTCGTCGTCGCCGCCCCGCCACCCGGCGGCCGGGGTGCCGGCGCACCCCGACGCGGCCTGCTGCGGGTGGGCGCCGTCGCCGCCGACGACCGCCTGTTCGAGCGGTACGCCCCGGGCGGGGTCGACGTGCTCGCGCCCGGGCAACGGATCCTCACCTTGGACGCCGACGGCCGGGGCCACATCGAGGCCACCACCCCCGACCTGTCCGTCGCCTTCGTCGCCGGCCTGGTCGCCCTCGTCCGGTCGGCGCAGCCGGAACTCACCGCGGCGGAGGCGGCGCAGCACATCGAGCGGACCGCGGACGCGAGAGCCGAGGTCCCCGACGGTGTCCGGGGCTGGGGTGTGATCAATCCAGCCGCTTCCCTCACGTCCTCCGGCGGCTCGACGGTACTGCCCGAACGTCGGCGTGGGGCGCTGCCGGTCGTGCTGGTCGCCGGTGCCGCGATCGGCCTCGGCGGTGCGGGGTGGCTGCTGGCGCGCGCCCGGCGCCGGCGGTTCCGGGCGGCAACGCCGTAGTCTGGTGCCGAGGATAGCGGTACCGTGGTAACCCGATAGGACGGATTCGTCGGCCGTGTGAACGGTTGCCTCCGGGCTGACGTTGAACGGAGACCAACCGAGGTGAAGCGGGGCAGGGTGAGGACAGGGTGAGGATGGCGGCATGAGCGTTGCCACCGACGGCGACGAGCACGTGCGGTTCGATCTGGGGCTGTACGTGCTCGGTAAGCTGCCCCTTGACGAACAGCGAGCCGTGCGGCGCCACCTCGACCAGTGCTCCGCCTGCCTGGCCGACTACCAGGAGCTCCGAGACCTGACCGACGTGCTGGCCTCGCTGCGCGAGGACGAGCGCCGCGCGCTGGCCGACCAGCTTCGTCCGCAGACCGCACCGCGGGCGCTGCGGGTGCCCGTCGCCGAACCGTCACCGGCTCCCGCGGTGTCCCCCATCCCCATCCGGCGCAACGGATGGTTCACCGCCCGGGCCAAGGTGATGGCCGTGGCGGCGGCCTTTGTTCTCGTGGGGGGCATCGGCATCGGAGCCGCGCTGACGTCCGGCGAGCGTGGCCCGGTCGGCGTTTCGGTCAGCGACACCGACGAGGTGACCGGCGTGACGCTCTCGGTCACCCTTGAGCCGAGGGAGTCCGGCTCCATCGTGCGCGCCGTCACCGCCGGCCTGACGCCTGGACAGCAGATCCAGCTCATCGCGGTGACCACGGACGGCGCCACCGTCGTCGTCGATGAGATCATCGCCTCGCACGCCGAGGAGGAGATGGTGGCGACCGTCAGTAAGCGTCCGGGGGACATCGCGTTCTTCACGGTGACGAAGGTGGGCGGTTCCGTGCTGGCCCGCGTCGTCGTCCCGCATTGACCGTCACCGAGCCGGCAGATCGAACCCCCGCTGGATCAGGGCTTCCCGCAGCGCGCGCATCGCGTAAAAGGTCCGCGACTTGACGGTGCCCGCCGGGATGTCCAGCGTCTCGGCCGCCTCGCCCACCGATCGGTCCCGCAGGTAGACCTCGACGAGCACGTCACGCAACCGGTCGGGCAGCGACTCCAGCGCGGACCGTACCTCCGCGACGTTGATGGATTGCTCCAGCAGGTCGGTCTCGTCCGGGCGGCTGTCCAGTCGGACATCGCTGAGCTCCGTGACCCGGCTGGTGGCGGCCCGCTGCTGGTCGATGAAGATCCGTCGAGCCACGGTGAACAGCCACGGACGGCTCCACGCGCCATCCGCTCCGCGGGCTTCCGGATGCCGCCACGCTCGGATCATCGTCTCCTGGAGGATGTCCTCGGCGCGGTCCCGGTCGTTCCGGGTGAGGCGCAGCAGGAAGCTGAGCAGCACCGCGCCGTGCGCGTCCCGGAGATCGCGTAGGGCGGCCTCGGTCGTCGACTCGGTGCCCGACGTCGGCTTGTGCGTACTCTGACGGCCAGACATCACCAAATCGTCCTCGCGGTGGGGCCTCCGGTCCATATTCACCGAAAAGGTCCTATTGTTCGACATCATGGCGCTCCGCTGCCGGGCAGGCGGCCGAGCGCCACGATGTCGCGTGATCCGCATAGTACGGACCCTGGTCCGTGTGAGGAAGGGCCGACGCGGCACCGTTGATGGCCGGAACCGGCGGCCGGGGCGCTGCGGGAACGATGTGCGTCACGGCGGGCCCTCCTCGGAGACCGGAGGCGGGGGATGTCGGCTTCCGGATGTCTGTTAGGGAGCGTGAATGTAGGTCTACGTGGAAACTACGGCGCCGAGTGGCCGAATGCCAAGCAAACAAAAATCGGTCGTTACCAAATTGTAAAATCCTGGGCCGTTTAGCCTATTTGTCGGAAGTTTCAAGTCGTGCGGACGTATCGGACGTCCCTTGAACGGGACGTCACCGCCGACCGTCAACGTGACGAATATCAACAGTTCAGTTAGGACAGAACATTGATAGACCGGATGCCTACGCCTCATCTGATCGCGATGCTGAGATCCGTCAAGCCGGCCGAGGCGGCGAGACTCCTCCAGAGCGTCACCGTGGACCGGATGGCGGTGATCGTCACCGAGCTGCCGCCGGCCGACCTGATCCGGATCATTCTCGGAGCTCCCGCTGACCGGGCGGGCAAGCTGCTGCTCGGCCTACCCGCCGAGGTCCGGGTGACACTGTTACAGCAGCTGACGATAGGCCAGTTCGCCGACCTGCTCCCGCGGCTCGACCCGGCGATCACCCGTGAGCTGCTGCGCGAACTCGCCCCCCGGGCGGTGGCGGAGATCGTCTCCAGCCTTCCCGACGCGGTGCAGTCGCGACTGCGGGAGCTGCTCACCCCCGACCAGCCGGTCGAGTTCGCGTCGGCGCTCTACCAACGGGACGCGGCGAACCTGATGGTGCGCACCGCGAGCGCGGTCTCCTGGCTCGACCAGTGGACCGGCGACCTGCTGGCCGAGGTGCTCGGAAAGAGCATCCAGGTAGCCGTCCGCTACCGGCTGGATCCCCTGACGGACCTCGACGTGGACCAGTCGGCCCGGCGCGGCCGGTGGCAGTCGATCGCGGGCATGTTGCTGCTGACCAACGTGGCCGCCGCCGCCAGCGCGGCCGGCCACGCCCAGGCGCTGAGCCGGTCGGGCCGGCCGTTCGAGGTCCAGCGCTGGATCGATGACCGCGACAGCGGGATGGTCAAGCGCGCGCTCATCCGGCTGACCGGCTGAGCGTACGGGCGAACCGGGCGAGCGGGTGAGCCGGCCGGTCGCCTCGGCCCGCCTCTCGGCAGAACCCGCATGGAGAAGGGAGGGTCGAGGACCGCTCGCGAAGACGCCGCGGGTTCATGCCGTCCGTCCCTCATGGAGTCGGATCGCCGTGCCGAGGTGGCTGACCAGGTCGGCCAGATGCAGGCGCACGCCCGCGGCCTGCTCGGGCGTGACCGACGAGAGCAGCGCCACCTTCGACCCGGTCCAGCCCGCGTCACGGAGCAGGTGAGTGAACTGCCGGCCGCCCACGGCCAGCAGGCTGCCGTCGCCGTACCGGACCGCCAGGCGGCCGTCCACCAGCACCGCCAGGTCGCAGGTGAACGGCGCCGCCGCCGGCTCCTTCGCGGCGCCCCGGCGCTCGGCCAGCTCCCGTTCCCGCGCCGGGAGGCCGCTCACGAGGTCGACCGCGGGCAGGTGCGCCACGCGCACCCCGCCGGTCGGCACCAGGCGGCCGTCCACGTCGGACTCGAACGGGCCCGTCGGACCGTATGCCTGCCAGTGGCCCGCCGCGCCCTGCGGGTCGACGGCCGCCAGGTCGAGGCAGCCGCCGAGCAGGACCGCCTCGGCCGGCTCGGCCGGCACCCACACGGTCGCCCCGGTCACCTCGGCGAAGTCCGCCAGGTTGGTCCGCAACCGGCCCCGGTCGGCCTCGTCGTCCGGCCAGCGCAGCCAGAGCCGTACCTGACGCCGGTAGAGCGGAAGCGCGGCGAGGGCAGCGGCCAGCCCGGCGGCGTCCACCCGCGTCGTGCTGCGATCGTAGTACCCGAGCACGAAGTCGCCCGAGCGCACCTGCACGCCGAGCGTGACGAACGCCGGATGGCCGACCCGGATGGCCGCGGCCGCCGTACGGGTGTGGACGAACGTCTCGCGGGTCGCCAGCATCACACCGCCGTCCGGCAGGGGCAGCGAGATCGGGCCGGTCCGCTGCCGGACCCGGCCGCCGGACAGCTCGAACCAGCCGAAGGCCGACCCGACCTGCCCACCGGGCTGCACGATCAGCCAGTCGACCGGGTAGCCGTCCGCGTCGACGGCGACGAGATCGTCCTCGACGCCCGTCGTGCGCGCCAGCGGCCTGCGGACGACCTGCGCCCCGGCCGGCGGGACGAGCACGTCGCGCCCGAGGCGACGGGCGAGGCCGCGCAGCAGCGGCACGTTCCGCTCACCCGGCGCGGTCAGGATCCGCAGGTCGCAGTCCTCGGCCCCGGCCTGCCGCACCAGCGCCGTCAGGTCCGCCGCGCGCAAGGCGACGTCGACCCTGTCCGGCCGGGCGAGCCCGCCGTCGGGTCCGACCACGAGCGCCAGGTCGTGCAGGCCGGGTGTCCGGGGTGGCGGGTGGTCGTCGCCGGGCGCGGATCGCGTCGCCGGAGGCAGGACGGCGGACACGGTCAGGCCACGTCGATCGACCAACGGGACCGCGGTCCCGATCCGACCACGATCGGCACCACCCGGGGCTGCCAGCGCACCAGCAGTTCGTGCAGCGTGGCGACATCCCCCGCCGGGAGGTCACCGACGAAGGCCACCAGTAGCGGCGTGTCGCCGAACCGGTCGGCCAGTTCGTCGAGGGACCCGATCCAGTGGTCTGTCCCGCCGGTTTCCCCGAGCGCGTCGCCGACGGCGATCGTCGGCACGCCAGCGCGGGACAGCTGGCGGGTGAGCGTCAGTGTCAGGCGGCGGACGCCGGCCGGGTCGCCGCTGACCGTGACGACGTCGGGGCTTGCGCTGAGATCCAGCCAAGCGGCGCCCGGCCCCGGGTCGCCCAGGTGCACCACCGCCGCACCGGTTCGCGACCCGATCTCACCACGCCCGAAGAACGCGTCGCCCGCGTCGGGACGAGCGCCGACGAGGCGGATCGCCACCTGGTCGGAGCCGGACCGCAGGCGAAGTTCCACCCGCGGTGGCGCGGTGTCGGCCGGCCTGGCCGGCGCCGGGGCCTCCAGCAACCGCGCCGAAGCCCAGCGCGGTGCCTGGTCGGCCGACACCGCGCCGGACGACTCCGTGCCGGACGACTCCGTGCCCCGGTCGTCGGGTTCGGTCGGGCCGTGTGCCGTGGTGGGCGCGAATTCCGCGCCGCACAGCTCGGGTTCCCGGCCGTTCGCCGTGGTGGGCGCGAATTCCGCGCCGCGCAGCTCGGGTTCCCGGCCGTGTGCCGTGCTGGGCACGGATTCCGCGCCCCGGTCGTTGGGTTCGGCCCACCCGTTCGCCGTGGTGGGCACGGATTCCCTGCCCCGGCCGCGGGTGGGGAGATCGGGCGGGCGGCGCAGTGGGGGAGGCGACTCGACCGTGGGCCAGCGGTCGTCGGTGGGGAGATCGGGCGGGCGGCGCAGTGGGGGAGGCGACTCGAGCGCGGGCCAGCCGTCGTCGGTCGGGAGATCGCGCGGGCGACGGCCCGCCGGAGCAGGCTGGTCGAGCCGGGCCCGGCCCGTGGCCCGGACCGGGCGGTGAAGCTCGATGCGCTGCCCGCGGCGCAGGAGGTGCAGCGAGACGCCGAGGATGGTCGTGACCAGGACGATAGCCCCCGCCCGCAGCAGCCAATCGTCGGACCGTGCGTCGGGGGCCGCGGATGCGGGCGGGGGCGTGCGCGGGTCGCTGACCGTCGGTGCCGGGCCGGACAGCACGCCGGGCCCTTTCGCGTCCGCCGGGAGAAGCAGGACCCAGCCGGGCAGCACCACCAGCGGGTCGTCCATCCGCTGCCCGTCCGGCTGCAACCGCCCCCGGTTCAGCTCGAAGATCTCCTTTTGCCGGTGCCCGTCACCCAGGGTCCGGGCGGCGATCTGGAACAGGTACTCCCGCTCGGCCCCGCCGGTCCGCCCGACGACGTAGTACTTCACGGTGGCCGGCGTCGTGGCCGACACCGACGGCGCCGGTTCGGCGGCGGCGGTTCCGGTCAGGCCGGCCGCGCCCACGGCGCCCAGCAGCGCGGCGCACACGAGCCACCGCACGGCGCGCCGACCCGCCCGGCCGGCCGGCGGTGGGCGTCGAGGCTTGGAGGAAGTCCCCACGCCCGGCATGGACGAGCGGCCGCGCGATTCGGTTCACCGCCGGCCGTGAACCACCGGGGCCCGCGGCCCGTCAACGATGCGAGGCGCGAATACGCCACAGTGAGGGGAGCAGCGTCGGATGGGTACGAAGTTTCGCGCAGGCAGCCGGTGGACCCGATCGCTTTGGCGGCCCGAGCGGCGACGCGTGGTGGTCGCCACCGTCGGCGTCCTCGTCCTGGCCGGCGTGGCGACCGTGGTGACCACCGCCAACGCGCAGCCCGAGGGCATCGTTCCGCTGGACGACGCGCGCCTGGCCGCCCTCACCGAAGCCTCGGCGTCCTGCCCCGCCGTCACCCCGGCCCGGCTGGCCGGTCAGGTCATGGCCGCCACGGGCTTCAAGGGCACGCCGGAAGGCGGCATCGCCGGGCTGTCGGCCAACGAGTGGGAGGTCTGGAAGCCCTGGCAGGCCGCGCGGCCCGACGACGAGTCGGCCAGTGTGCTGGCGCTCGCGCATCTGACCTGCGACCTGATCGGGAACCTGCGCACGAGCGGCGTGCCGGGTGACGTGTGGCGGCTGGCCGTGGGTGCCTTCGCCTCGTCGCTGCAGGACGTGCACCAGGCCGCCGGAGTGCCCGCGCGGGCGACCACCTTCGTGAACGAGGTGGAGACGTACGCCTCGGCGTACGAGCAGGCGCTGCGGGTGGGGGTGATGGCCGAAGACACCGGGACCCCCGAGCCGACGACCAGCCCGACCGTGACGACGACACCGACCACGGCGGCACCTACCCGGGCGGCCTCGCCGACCGGCTCCCCGACGGTGTCCGCCACGGCGCCGGAACCGCAGGCGCCGTCGTTCTCGGTGAGTTTTCCCGACTTCAGCAAGACGACGAACCTGCGCCTGAACGGTTCGGCGAAGGCCGTCGACGGCCGGGTGGATCTGGCCGAGGGCCTGGAGCAGAAGGGCAGCCTCTGGGCGACGGAGCGGGTGGATACCAACCGGTCGTTCGCGTCGTGGTTCAAGGTTGCCATCAAGGCGCACACCGACGGCCTCGCCTTCGTCATCCAGGCCGCGGGGGAGGACGCTCTCGGCGGTACCGGCGGCGGCATCGGGTACGGCGGGCGCCCCGACGTCGAGCCGGAGTGGATGATCCGGCCAAGTGTCGCCGTGGAGATCGACACCTGGGCCAACGCCGGATGGGACCCGGAGGGCCAGAACCCGCACATCGCGGTCACCACCAACGGCGACATCACCCGGCACCACATCTCGGCCCCGCCCGGGTTCAGCGTGACGGACAACCAACCGTTCTACGTCTGGGTCCACTACAGCGCGAGCGCCGGAACGTTGACCGTCCGGGCCGGACAGTCAAGCGAGCAGCCAGCCGCTCCGCTGTTCACCTACTCGATCGACCTACGGGCGCAGTTGGGCACCGACAAGGCGTGGATCGGCTTCACCGGCAGCACCGGCCGGGTCGCCCCCGCGGAGGGGAAGGAGTCGGTGCTGTCCTGGTCCGCCATCCAGTCGTGACGACCCGTGGCATGCGTCTGCCCATTCGGGGTCGGCCTAAGGCAAGATCACGTTGACCTGGCAGGCCGTGGTGCTGTGGATCGTTTGCTGCGGCGCGCTGGCGTTTCCCTCCGGCTTCCGTCGCCTGTCGTGGACGTGCACGACGAGCGGGTCAACCGGGCGGGCGTGCGGTTGTTGGTGAAGCGTGACGATCTGATCCATCCGGAGTTTCCGGGAAACAAGTGGCGGAAGCTGAAGTACAACCTGGTGGCGGCGGTGGACCAAGGCCACGACACCTTGTTGACCTTCGGTGGGGCCTACTCGAACCACATTCGCGCGACCGCAGCGGCTGGGTATTACTTCGGATTCGACACGGTCGGAGTGATCCGGGGTGAGGAGCATCTGCCACTGAACCCGTCCTTGGCCTACGCGGTGAGCCGGGGGATGCGGCTCACCTACCTCGATCGAGCGACGTACCGGGAGAAGCGCAGCCCGCCGGTGATCGGGGTTCTGCGAGAGGTCTGGGGCCGGTTCTACCTGCTGCCGGAGGGTGGCAGCAACGCCCTCGCCGTGCGCGGTTGTGCGGAGCTACCGGCGGAGATCGTCGAGCAGTTCGACGTCATCTGTTGCCCGATCGGGACCGGTGGGACGCTTGCCGGTATCGCCGCCGGCTTGCGCGTGGGGCTGATGCGAACGGAACTAAAGTACACCCGTCAACGCGCCCGAAGATGACATGGTGTGGCCATATCCGGGGCGCCTCTTATCGGCGGCGTCTGGACCAGATAAGGATCTGGAGTGTGCCCACCGCAACGGGCTAGCATGCGGCAACGGGCTCGGCGGATCAGCTGCGCCGCCCCCGAGACCAGGTAAGGATGTCGCCCCCATGGCATCGCTCAATTCGTATGCACCGTATCGCCCGGTCCGCCACGGGGCTCCGCCCCAGGTCCGGGACTTCCGTCATCGCCTTTCGGTGGCGCCCGTGCGGCAACTACCGCCGGCACCGCCATCCCTCGCATCGGCCGCGGCGGCCGTGCGGGCTGCCCGCGAGTCGATGGCGGCCGTGCGGGCGGCGAGCAGGTCGATGGCGGCCGTGCGGGCCGCCCGCGAGCCGACGGCGGCCGTGCGGGCCGCGAGCAGGTCGATGGCGGCCGTGCGGGCGATCCGTAGCCCGACGGCGAGCTTCCCGGCTCCGCGGCGGTCACTTCCGCCCGCGGCCGCGCTCATCGTGCGGGCGCCGCTGAATGTCGGTCGGCGTCTCGAAGCCGCCCTCGCCCCGCCGCCGGAGTCCGGGGCGCGCCCCATCAAGCAATAGCGCATCTGGTAGTGAGATCAGGAGTCAAGCATGGCACTTACGGGTGACTACACCTACTTCAAAGACGGTACGACGCGGCTGGACATGTCGGATGGTTCGTCGAGCGTGTACAGCGGTACCGGTAATGACACGGTCACTCTGTCGCGGACGCTGGCGAGCGGCACGAAGTACACCGAGTTCGATAGCGACGGCAATCCGGGGCACGTTGAGTTTCCTGACGGGAAGTCGGGCAACTACACGTATCTGTCGGATGGTACGACGCGGCTGGACGTGTCGGATGGTTCGTCGACCGTGTTCAGTGGTAGCGGTGACAACGCGGTCATCCTGGAGCAGACGGATCCGAACGGCACGGTCTATACGAACTTCGATGAAAGCGACAGGCCGCTCCATGTGGAGTTCAGCGAGGTCGACATATCAAGCCGGCTGTAACGCGCCGGGCGAGCGTGAGATGGCCCGCAGGTTGGTCCTGCGGGCCATCTCGCGTGCCTCATTCGGAAGGAAAGGTCGCGTCGATGTCGGCCTTGGAATAGATCTGGCCGGCCGTATCGAGGGCCAGGGTAAAGTCGCCGGCGGCTCTGATCACATCTGCCGCCGACATCAGCAGCGAGTTGCCCCGGTCCGAAAAATCCTTTGTGCGCTCCGGATAGGTGTCCCCCAGCACGATGCTCGGGTGCTTACCCTCCCAAACCCCGTGATACTCGTAGAGTTCCCTCTCTTCGTCCAAGGTGAAGATCCATTTTTGGTCCTTGGCGAACTGGCCGGCCAGGTCGTCGTACTCCTGTTTCGCCCATTTGACGGCCTCGAGGATTTGGGCCTCGGCATCGCGGAGGTTGGCGAGATAGACCTTGTATGGTGGACGTGACGGTGTCTGCGGCGGGGCTGGCGGTTCTTCCGATCCTCCGTCCTTGATGAGTTGGCCGATGAGATCGCGCGGCCATCCCGGCCGGATCGTGATCTTGGGTAGGTCGTCGGGCTCCGGCGGCGGGGGCGGGGGCGGCGTGTCATCGGTCTGCGGCGTCGTGTCATCGGTCTGCTCGGTCACTTCGTTCTCCTTGTTCTCGAGTCGCTGTCCGGATGTCACCCCGCTGTCGCGGGCAGATCGGCCGGGAACAGCATGGTCAGCTCCTCGGCGGTCGGGTCGCTGACCTCGGCGACGCGTCGCGCGTGTCGCTCCGTCATCTCCTGGAATACCTGGCGGGCGAACCGGCCATTGCCGAAGCTGTCCGTGCGGCGGGTCGCGGCGAACAGCTCCAGCAGCGCGGCACCGGTGTCGGCGTGCAAGCCGTACTGGTGCGCGCCCGCGTGGTGCTCCACGATGCGCACGAGTTCCTTGGGCTCGTAGTCATCGAACCTGAGCGTGCGTGTGAAGCGCGAGGCCAGACCCGGGTTGGCGGCCATGAAACGCTCCATCTCGTCGGGGTAGCCGGCGACGATGACCACCACCTCGTCGCGGTGGTCCTCCATCAGCTTCACCAGCGTGGCGATCGCCTCCTGGCCGAAGTCGCTGCCCTGGCCGTCCGGGACCAGGGCGTACGCCTCGTCGACGAACAGCACCCCACCCGCGGCCCGCCGGAACGCGGCCTGCGTCTTGGGCGCGGTGTGCCCGACGTACTCGCCGACGAGGGTGCCCCGGTCGACTTCCACGAGGTGACCCTTGCTGAGCATGCCCAGGGCGGCGAGGATCTGGCCGTAAAGCCGGGCGACGGTGGTCTTGCCGGTGCCCGGATTGCCGGCGAAGACCAGGTGGCGCGACAGCGGGGGCGGCGGCAGCCCCGCCTCCTGTCGGCGTTTGACCATCTGCATCAGCGTGACCAGCGTCCCGACGTCCTGTTTGACGCGATCGAGGCCGATCAGCTCGTCAAGCTGGCGGAGCAGGTCGGGCAGGCGTTCGGTGGGGTCGTCCGGCGCGCCGGTCGCGTCGCCGGCGTGACCCGGTCGCTGTCCTGCCCCGACCGGTGCGCCGGAGACCGTGCGGCGGGCCGGTGCCGGGTCCTCGACCGGAATGCTCCGCTCGATCGCGTCGTCCACCCGGCACTGTTCGAAGACCGGCCGCGCGGTCTCGGCGATCCGGGCGTCGACCTCGGCATCGCGAATCCACATGCGACGGATCACCGGTTCGGCGCCGTCACCGACGAACAGGGCCGGGAATTCCGTGTGGGACAGCGTCACGTCGTCGAGCGTCGCCCTGGTCTCGGGGGCGAGGTAGACACCGTTCTTGCGACACCGGCTGATCGTGACCGAACGGATCGACGGCCGGGCGGCGTTCCACACCACCACCCCGCTGCCCTCGCTGCCCTCGACCTCGCATCCCTCGAGGTGGGCCGCGCTGTCCCGGTCGATGAACACGCCGGCCGTGCCGTTGCCGACGAACCGGGAGTTGAGCGCGGTCAGGCCGGTCTCGGGACCGATCTCCAGGCCGCAGGTCGAGGACGCGGAGACGGTGCAGCTCTCGACCAGGGGCCGGTGCGGTGTCTGTGCCCGGATGCCGACGGTGGTGTGCTTGATGGACACCTCGCGTAGGTTGGCGTCGCTGGTCTCCTCCAGTTGCACGCCGGTCATCTGGGCGTTCTCGACGGTGCCACCGGCCATCCGCAGCATCGCCCGGCCGGTGGCCCGCACGCCGTGCTCCCGGGATCCGGACACCACGCAGTCCCGCAGGTCGACGTCGGCGTGGTCGGCGAGGTGGAACGCGGTGAAGGAGGAGTCGGCGACCCGCCAGCGATCGAGTGTCACCGCGGCCTCGTCGCCGAGGAAGAGACCGTTCGCTTGGGGTCGGGTGACCACGCAGTCGGCGCCGGTCAACCGGGCCGAGCCACGCACGACCACCCCGGTGCTGGCACTGCCCGTCACCTCGCAGTCGGCCATCTCACCCCGCGTGTGGTCGGAGTACTCGACACCCCCCTTGCCGGCGTCGGTGAACCGGCAGCGACGCAGCGCCACCTTCCCGTACCCGGTCGCGGCCAGCCCGCGACCGCCGGCGCGGGCGATGCTGGAGTCCATGATCTCCGCCGCGTCGGTCGGGCCGGCCGGCGCGGACACGTAGATGCCGTCGCTGCCCAGGTCGGACATGCGGCAGGAGGACACCGTGAGGCGGCCCGTGGTGTCCACCGCCACGCCGGCGTCGCCGGTGTGGGTGATCTCGCAGTCGTCGAGCGCGGCCGACGCGGCGCCGGCCGCGGACACGCCGTGCGTGGACACCCGGGTGATCGTCGTGCCCGACACGGTGGCCGAGGCGGACCGGTCGAGCAGGACGCCGGCCCCCGCGACGTCCTCGACGGTGCAGCCGGACACCGTGACCCGGGCGTCGCCGGTCACGTGGATCCCGGCGCCGCTACAGCCGTGGACGCGGCACTTGTTCAGGGTGGGCGTGGCCCAGCCGGTCACCTCGACCCGCCCGGACGACACCTCGCAGTCGGTGAGGGTGAGGTCCCCGGCGGAGATGGCGACCGCGACGCCGTCCGGGCCGCAGCCGCGGATCGTCGCGCCGGTCACCGAGACCGTGCCCGCCGTGGCGACGATCGCCGGGCCGTGCGCCGCGACGATCTCGACCGGTCCGCCGGCGGACTGGGCGACGATCGCCACCGGCCGGTCGAGCAGGACGCTCTCCCGGTAGACACCGGGCGAGACGAGGATGAGCGCCCCGTCATCCGCTGCCCTGACGGCCGCGCTGATGGTGCGGTGGCTTCCCCACCCCCGCGGGGTTACCCGCTCCTGTGGCCGTGTCCCCACGCCGGACCTCAGGCGGCCACGTGGCGACGGTCGTCGAGGTAGCCCAGTTCGATCGCCATCCTGGTCAGCTCGGCCTTGTTGTTGACGTTCAGCTTGCTGCGGATGCGCTTGGTGTACGTGTTGACGGTCGCCTGCGTCAGGCCCATCCGGGTGGCGATCTGCGCCTGGGTGAAGCCGAGCGCGATCAGCCGGATGGTCTCCACCTCGCGGGGGGCGAGGACGTGCCCGTCCTCCCGGGAGGCGCGGACCAGGCCGGCCTGGAACTGGCCCACCAGCCGGCTGCACAGATAGAAGCCGCCGCGGGCGATGACGCCTACCGCGGTGCGCACGGTCTCGGGATCGGAGTGCCGGGTGATGCACCCCCGGGCGCCCGCGCGGATCGCGTGCAGCAGCGTCGCCGGCCCGTCCCAGATCGATGTGACCAGCGGATGGGCGATGGCGGCCGCCGATGCCACGGCCGCCGGCCCGTCACCGACCAGGGGGAGCGCGATGATCGCGACGTCGGCACGGCTGCCCGCGGGCAGGTCCCCGACCGAGTCCACGGAGGCCACCACGGTGAGGTCGGGGTCTCCGGCGAGGGCCTGCTCCATGCCCGCCCGCGTCACCGGCTGGTCGTCGACGATCGCGACGCTGATCAACCCGTCGGACCCGGGCGGCGGAGCGAGGTCAGCGTGGTAGCGGATCGCGGTATGTGGTGCCACGGTCGTCCTCCCTGACGGACTCGCGTTGTCACTTGGTCACCGGTAGACGGACAAACGCGACCCGAAGTTCAGCGTTCCGTGAACCGCGAACGGGGACCCGAACGTCTACCGGCGGAGCCCGATGTCCCCGACCTGAGGAGAGCACATGCCAGCCACCGGCTGGGTACGTAAGGTGGCCGCCCTGCTCGGCGCGGTGGTCCTTGCCGCCGGTCTGGCCCCGGCGGCCCGCGCGGCCGCGCCCACCCCGGTCAACGTCAAGTACTACGAGGTCGGCGCGACCGCATCCGGCAAGCCGGAGAGCCTGACCGACATCGCGGTGCGGTTCCTCGGCAGCGCGGGCCGGTCCGCCGACATCTTCGATCTCAACGTCGGGCGGACCCAACCCGACGGTGGTTCGCTCACCGACCCGGCGACGCTGCGCGTCGGGTGGTTCCTGGTGCTGCCGTGGGACGCGGTCGGGGACGGCGTCCAGTACGGGGTCCTGCCGACGAAGTCCACCAAGAAGGCGGCACCCGCCAAGCCGACCAAGCCGGAGAGTCGGGATGAGCGGGGGGCGGGCGCACCCACCAAGATGCCCGCGGACCCGCTCGGGACGGCCGGGCCGACGGCCGGCGCGTCGGCGACGCCGACAGCCAGCGCCTCGGCGGCGCCGAGCGCCAAGCCCGGTTCGTGCGCCGGCGTGCCCGTGCCCGGCAGCGCCTCGGACTGGGCGCATCTGCGGCTCGCCCCGCAACAGGCGTGGGATCGGGGGCGGGGCGGTGGCGTCCTCGTGGCGGTGATCGACTCCGGCGTCGACGGCAGCGTGCCTGCCCTGCAGAAACGGGTCGCCTCCGGCCCCGACATCGTCACCGGCTCCGGCCGTGGGGACGTCGACTGCCTCGGCACCGGCACCGCGATGGCGGGCATCATCGCGGCCGACGAGGGCGGCGGCAGCCCGATCGTCGGGATGGCGCCCGAGGCGACCATCCTGCCCGTACGCATCGCGACCAACGAGCCGAAGGCGACGGTGGCCGACCAGGCGGCCGCGATCGAGGTGGCGGTCTCCGCCGGCGCCCGGATCATCGCCCTGGGCTCCTACGTCGACCCCGCCCAGGAGCCCGTCGGCGCGGCGATCCGCAAAGCGGCCAGCCACGACGTCGTGGTGGTGATGGGCGCGTCGACCGGCGAGGCCGGGACCTGGCCGGCGGAAGTGATCCAGGTCGGCGGGATGGGCGTGGACGGCGAACTGGCCGCGACGTACGCGGCGGGCGACGTGGACGTGGTCGCCCCCGGAGTGGGCGTGTCCAGCGTCGGGATCCTGGGCACCGGAACGTTTTCCGGCTCGGGCGTGCAGTACGCGGTCGCGTTCGTCGCAGGGGAGGCGGCGCTCCTGCGCGGCGCCGACAAGGACGCGCCCGCGGCGCAGATCGTCAACGACATCCTGCGCTCCGCGAGTCCCATGGCCTCCGGCGAGGCGCCCGATCCGCAGTACGGGTTCGGCCTCATCGACCCCGCCCAGGCGGTGGCGCTGGCCGGGCAGGCGGGGCCGGCCGAGCCGACCGGGTCGGCGGCGGGCGCCCGGTCCACGCCGGACACGTCATCGCCCCCGTCCCGCACCGCGATCCTGGTCACGGTCGTGCTGGCGTTGATCGTGGGCGTCTTCCTGTTCTGGCGTATCCGCCGGGTCGTCCGATACGGCGCGCCCGACGCGCCCGAACCCGGGGCGCCCGACGACGAGGCTTCGCCCGCGCCGCGGCGGGTCGCCGAGACACCGACCGTGCCCATTCCCCGGGGCGTACGTCCCGCCGCCTCCGGCGAGCTTGGGGTGGCCAGCAGCTACGGTGCGGCCGGCGACGACCATGACCGCGGTCGGTGATGACGGTGTCCGATCCGGGCCCGCGCCGCCTGTCCTGGCGCGACCGCCAGGAGTTCGTCCGGGCGTTCGACGAACATGTCTGGGCACAACCCGGCGCGGAGCGACCCCTGGCGCGGCCGGCGACGGTCGCCGTCGTGGGCTCGATCGCCAGCGTTCTCGCGCTGCTGGTCGGCGTCGTGCTGCAGCTCGCGTTCCCGCCGTCGGAGGCGACGGCGACGACGACGCCGCCGGCCGAGGCGTACACGGCGGTGGCCGGGTGGGACTGCGAGAGCACCGCCGACCACGGCTTCGACGTGACTGGCCGTACGCCGGAATGGACCACGATGGCCACCGGGGCCTGGAACCGCGACGGGTGCCACGGCACCTTCCAGACGATCCCGATGAGCGGTGACCCCGACCGGGGCACGGCGCGCCAGGCGGCGATGTGGTGGTTCCTTCCTGGACCGGAGTACACCCGTTGCGAGCTGGCGGTCTATGTGCCGGTGCCCGAACGGCCCCAGGACGCGGCGGGGCAGGCGACCTACGTCGTGCGCGCCGGCCGCAGCGGCGGCACGCTAGCCGAGCAGGTGGTCGACCAGGCAGCCGCGCCCGGTCAGTGGGTGGCGATCGGCACGTTCCCCACCACCAGGAACGGGCTCGCGCTGGCGTTGGGCGACCAGGGTGTGCCGACCACCCCCACCAGCCGCCTGGCCGTCGCGCAGGCCCGCGTCACCTGTTCCTCCTGAACGCAGAAGCGAGAGCCCCATGAGTCGTCTCGCCTTCCACCGGCCGGCGCGGTTCCGTCCGGCCGAGCCGCCCCACGACAAGGTCGCGTTACCCAACCCGCCGGAAGCGAAGGGAACGGCCAGCGCAGGGTCGATGTTCACCATCGTCTTCGCGATGATGTCGAGTATCGGAATGTCCGTATACATGATCAGCTTCGGTCGGCCGTTGATGATCGTGATCGGCGCGATGTATGTCGCGGTAGCGATCAGCACCACCATCGGTATGGCCCTGCACACGCGTGGTACGCGACGCCGCGCCAGCCGGCGGCAACGCCGCAAGTACCGGGCGAACCTCACGATCGCCCGGAAACAGGCCCGTGAGGTGGCCACCGCCCAGCGGCTGACCGCAGCCACGCTGCACCCGGAGCCCGAAGGGCTGTGGGGCATCGTCCGGTCCCTCGACCGGGTGTGGGAACGGCGGCCCGTCGACCCGGACTTCCTGCACCTGCGCATGGGGGTCGGCCGGACGGACCTGGCCAGCCCGATCGAGATTGGCAACCGGCTCGACCCGATGGCCGACTACGACTGGGAGTCGCTGCGGTCGGCCCGCCGGCTGGCGGCGCGGATGGGCAAGGTCGACGCGCAACCGTTCGTCGCCGACCTCGGCGCGTGCGGGGTGGTCAGCATCCTCGGCCCGCATCGGGCGGCGGCGGCCGTAACCCGGGCCCTGCTGTGCCAGCTGGTCGTCCTGCACGCCCCCGACGACGTCGGCGTGGCGATAGATGCCTCCGACAACGGCGATTGGGAATGGGCGAAGTGGCTGCCCCACGCGTTCGAACCGGGCACCAGCGGCGACGCCGGGGTGGTGCCGCTGGTCGCCCGGGCGCCCCAGGAACTGGCTGACTACCTCGAACAGGACCTGCAGGAGCGCCGGGAACGCCAGCGGACGCGCCGCGCCCAGATCACCATGGACCGCGGTACGCCGGTCCAGCGGCGCCTGGTGGTCGTGTTCACCAGGTTCGAGCCGAAGTCCGAATGGGGCCGCTCGAACCTGGTGCGCTCGCTGGTCGAGAGCGCCGGCCCGCAGCTGGGCTACACGCTGGTGTTTCTGTCCGAACAGGAAAGCGATGAGCCGAGCCGGGTCGACCTGCGGATCCGGCTGACTGAGGACGGGCAGCTGAGCGCGGAAGGCGGCCCGGGCGGGCCTACGGCGATGGAGGACTGCACGCCCGACGCCGTGCCGCCGAGCCTCTGCGAACTGATCGCCCGGGGTCTGTCGCCGTTGCGGCTCGTCGACGACGAGGAGCAGACGCTGGCCCGGACGGTGCCGCTGACCGAGATGCTGGTCGCCGGCGACCCCGGCGACGCCGACATCGCGCAGCGCTGGAAGGCCACCGCGCCCGAAGACCTCCTCCGGGTTCCGGTCGGCACCGACGGCGAGGGTCAGACCGTTGTGCTCGATATCAACGAGTCGGCCAGGGGCGGGTACGGGCCGCACGGGCTGGTCGTGGGTGCCACCGGCTCGGGCAAGAGTGAGCTGCTGCGCACCCTGGTCACCGGCCTGTCCATCACCCACCCGCCGGAGCTGCTGAGTTTCGTGCTGGTGGACTACAAGGGCGGTGCGGCGTTCGCGCCGCTGAGCGGACTGCCTCACGTCGCCGGCCTGATCACCAACCTGGCCGATGACGCCGGCATGATCGACCGCGTGCACGCGGCCCTGCGGGGCGAGCAGCAGCGCCGGCAACGGATGCTGCGGGCGGCGGGCAACCTGGACTCCATCCACGAGTACCAGCGGCGCCGGGCGGCCGGGGGCACGGGCGCCGACGGGCAGCCGTTGCCTCCGCTGCCCTACCTGCTCATCATTGTCGACGAGTTCGGTGAGCTGCTCTCCGGCCGGCCCGACATGACCGACCTCTTCGTCCAAATAGGACGCGTGGGACGCAGCCTCGGCATGCATCTGTTGATGGCGACCCAGCGGCTGGAAGAGGGCAGGCTGCGCGGCCTGGAGTCCCACCTGTCGTACCGGATCTGCCTGCGCACCTTCAGCGCGGTGGAGAGCCGTACGGTGATCGGGACCAACGACGCCTACCGCCTGCCGGCGCTGCCGGGCTCGGCGTACCTCAAGGTGGACGAAACGGTCTACCGCCGGTTCCGGGTCGCCCACGTGTCGGCGCCGTATCTGAGCCCCGCCGAGCGGGCCACCATGACCGCCGGGATCGGCCCCACCATCGTCCCCTTCGGGTTCCGGTCGACCACCACCGAGGAGCCCGACAACGTTCCGGCGACGGGCGCGGACGAGCCGAGCGGGCCGACCGAGCTATCCATTGTGGTGGAGCGGATCAAAATGGTCGGCCGGCCCGCCCACCAGGTGTGGCTGCCCCCGCTGCCCGCGGCGATTCCGCTGGACTACATGTTCGGCCAGCCGGCCGTCCACCCCGGCCGCGGACTGTCCGCCCGCGACTGGCCCCTGCTGGGCTCGCTCAAGGTGCCGATCGGCGTGGTCGACCTGCCCCTGCAACAGGAGCAGCAGCCCATGCTCCTGGACTTCGGCGGCCATCACGGGCATCTGGCGATCGTCGGGGCACCGCGCATGGGCCGCAGCACCCTGCTGCGAACCATCCTGCTGGCCACGATGCTCACCCACACGCCCGACGAGGTGCAGTTCTACTGCGTCGACTTCGGCGGGGGGACGCTGCACCCGTACACGAGCGCGCCGCACGTGTCCGCGGTCGCCGACCGAGCCGACCTCGCGGTGGTCGACCGCACGCTGGCCGAGGTTCGCGCCCTGATCACGGAGCGGGAGGCGACCTTCCGCGCGTTGGGCATCGACTCGATCACCGAGTTCCGGCAGCGCCGGGCGGCCGGACTGCTTCCGGCCGGCCTGCGCGCGGCGGACATTATCCTCATGATCGACAACTGGGGCGCTGTGCGGACCCAGAGCGAGCAGTTCGAGCCGCAGGTGCAGGAGATCGCGGCCCGTGGTCTCGGCGCCGGCGTCCACCTCATGCTGACCGTCGGCCGGTGGCTCGACATCCGGCCGGCCGTGCGCGACAGCATCGGGGTCCGCTTCGAACTGCGGCTCAACGACCCGAGCGAGTCGGAGATCGCCCGGCGTCCGGCGGCGGCGATGCCGGCGCTGCCGGGGCGCGGCCTGAGCGGCCCCGGGCTGTTCGTCCAGTTCCTGCTGCCCCGGGTCGACGGGCGGGAGAGCGCCGAGGGGCTCCGGGAAGCGCAGGAGGACGTCCTGCAGAAGGTGACGGCCGCGTGGACCGGCCCGGCGGCCCCCAGGCTGCGACTGCTGCCTGACCGGCTGTCGACCTCGCAGCTGCTCGCGATGGAGATCGACGATGCGGCCGGGATGCCCATCGGGATCGGCGAGCACGACCTGCGACCGGTCGGTCTGGACCTCACCAGCGCCGACCCCCACCTGCTGGTGTTCGGCGACAGCGGGTCCGGCAAGACCCAGTTCCTGCGGACGTTCCTGACCAACCTCGTGCGGCGGCAGCCGGCCACACGCGCGCGTGCGCTGCTCGTGGACTACCGGCGCGGCATGCTGGGCGTGGTGCCCGACGAGCACCTGGCCGCGTACGCCCCGGACGCGGCGGCGGCGAGCACCTACGTCAACCAACTGGTCGAGCGGCTCAAGGAGCGGATGCCGCCCCCGGACGTCACGCCCGAGCAGCTGGCGTCGCGCGGTTGGTGGGATGGGCCGGACATCTACCTCGTCGTGGACGACTACGACCTCGTGCTCGGCGCCGCGAACCCGCTGGGCCCGCTGGTCGGGTTCATTCCCCACGCGCGCGAGGTCGGGCTGCACATCGTCCTCGCCCGCCGCGTCGCCGGCGCGTCGCGTACCTCCCACTCGGATCTGCTGACCGTGCGGCTGCGGGAACTGGGTACCAACGGGCTCATCCTCTCCGGGGACCCGCGCGAGGGGGCCCTGGTGGGTGAGGAGCGGGCGGCTCGCCGCCCGCCCGGCCGCGCCGTCCTGGTGCGGCGGGGCCAGCCGCCGCTGTTGACCCAGATCGCCATCGCAGATCGGGCGGTCGAGGTCGAAGCCCCGACTACGAGCCACCGCTGAGCGGGCGGCGATGTTCCCATCGGACGCAGCGGGATGTCCATCGTTTCGGGACCTACCCGACGCACCGGTCCACCTGGCACGGTCGGTATCGGACGGTCGGCGAGGGCCGGCAGGAGGAGGCGGGCCACACCATGATCAACGGGTTCGATACCAGAGCCAGAGAGCTGAGCACCACCGCTAATGACTGTGACGCCATGGCAGTCGCCCTGGAGTCCGAGCTAGCGGCGCTCAAGTCGTACGTACTCGGGCTCAACGGCCCGTGGATCGGGCCGGCGCAGAAGGAGTTCGAGAAGATCATGGGACCCGGCGGGCCGTGGGAGAGCAACACCAAGGCCCTGCTGGCGGCGTTGCACGGCATCGCCGTTGGGCTGCGGAACAACATGGAGGGCTACACCACGGGCGAATTGAACAACGTCGCCTACGTGGCCGGCACCGGGGAGACGCTGCCGCCGGCGAACCTCTGATCGTGATCAGCAATCGAAGGGAGGACGGGATGACAATCTACGACCGCATTCGGGTGCCGGCCGAGCTGGGCGACGCGGGGCCCTACCTGCACACCAAGGCGGCGACGCTGGGTGGGGAACTCGCCCGGCTGAAGGCGCGTGTCGTCGCGCTGCGGGACACGTGGAGCGGTGACGCGGCAGTCGCCTACACGGAGCACCAGGCCGCATGGGACGCCTCGGCCGACTCGCTGCTCGGGCCGGAGGGGTTCCTCAACAACATCGCGGTCGCGATGGATCGCGTGTGGCTGAACTACGTGGAGCTGGAGCAGGGCAACACCGCCGCCTGGCGGGCCGGCTAGCCGAGGCGGTCCCTGGGATGTTCGACGTCGACCCGGTCGCGCTGGACGCGGCCATCAAAACCACCCGGCGGGTGCACGGCAAGGTACGGGAGCACAACGCCGCCCTCCGCGCGACCTTCAAGCTGGTCGAGGACGTATGGCACTCGCGCTCGTCGCTTTCCTTCTCGACGCTCGCCGGCAAGTTCGAACTCGCCGCCACGGAGATGGAGGAAAAGCTCGACGACGCGGTCCGGCGACTGGAAACCGTGCAGGCGAACATCACCGCGGCGGAACAGGCCAACGTCGCCTCCCTGTCTCCCACACCGTGACGGACTTTCCGAGAGAGGAGACCGACCATGGCCAGCGGGAACTACAACTGGGAGTCGATCAGGATCGACCCGATGCAGCTGTACAAGCTGGCCACCGTCGACCTGAAGGAGCGCATCCTTGACTACGGCGCGCAGCTGACCGAGCTGTCGAGGACGTGGGAAACCATGCCGGGCAGCTGGGCGGGGAGCACCGCCACCGAGGTGCAGGCGTACTTCGATCGATACAACGAGCTCGGCCGCGATCTCTTCGGAACCGGCAAGGAAAATCTCAGCGACGAGACACCGAACGATGCCGTACTCGTGAAGATGGCGGTGGCACTCGCGCGCGTGGCCGCGAACTTCGACGCGGCCGAGGGAGCCGTCATCGAGGCATTCTCGGCATTCACCCAAGAACCTCCGGATGTCGACCCCAAGGACCCGAACCTCTGGCGGCGAAGCCCCGGCGTCGGCCCGGTCGTCGTGGAGAACTGAGTGGCCATGCAGGACGAGCGAAGCCGGATCACCGTCGCCGGCGGCGGCAGGCGGGTCGACATCGCGCTGCCGAGCGGGGCGCCGGTCGGCGAGTACGTCGCCGACCTGGCGACGCTGTGTGGGCTGGATCGCAAGGGTCAGCACCCGGTGTGGTCGCTGGCGCTGGCCGGGGCGCCGCCGCTGCCGCTGGGCGCGTCGCTGGTCGAGGCCGGCATCCTCGACGGGCAGGTCCTCTACCTGTGTGACATCGCCCGCGATCCGACCCTGATTCCGGTGGTGGAGGACACGGACGAGTTCGTGCTCGACCAGGCCCGGCAGCTCAGCCAGGCGAGCCGCAACCGTGGTCTGGCGGTCACCGTCGCCGGACTCCTCTGGCTCGTCGCGGTGGCCGCCGTGCTGGCTCTCCACCGGGACGCCGACCGGCTCGTCCCGGCCGTGAGCCTGACCGCCGCGGCGTTGACGCTCCTGGCCACCGCGTGGGGCTTCCAGGTCCGCGCAACGAACACGCCGCCGGGGCTCCCGCTGGCGATGTCGCTGGTGTCCGTGCCCTGCCTCGCGGTCGCCGGGGCGTTGCTCGCGCACTCGCTCGGCGGCGCCACCCTCACCTGGATCGGGGCGGTCGTCGGCGCCAACGCGGCCGCCTTGCTGACCCTCGCCGCCGTGCCGGAAGCGGTCCTCTTCGCCGTGGAGTTGCAGTTCGGCCTGGCGGCCGTGCTGGTGCCGATCCTCACCGTGATCGACGCGGACCGCATCCAGGTGGCGGCCGCGGCCACGGCGACCGCGCTGGCGCTCATCGCGGTGTCCAGGGCCGTGGCGGCCACGATCGCCGCGTACGTGCGCCGGACCCGCCGCGCGGAGGTGAGCAATCGTCAGGAGATAACCGGCTGGTTGGTTGGCGCCCAGCGGCTGATGCCCGTCGTCGTCCTGGGCCCGGTCGTCGCGCTGGTCGTCGCCGTGCCGGCACTCGCCCGGTCGGGCCAACTGTATGCCGTGGCGCTCGCCGTCGTAGCCGTGATCGCCGTGCTCGTGCGGGCCCGCCAATCCATCGTCCGCGCGGAGGCGGCCCTGCTGGGCCTGGCCGGCATGGTCGGCGCGTTCGGGCTGTTGACCGCGGGAGCGGCTGTCGTCGGCTGGGCTTTGATCTCGATGATCCTGGTCGGTCTGGGCCTCGTCCTTGTCGTGGCTGGAGTGACGGTGGCGATGGCCCAGCGACCCGACGAGGAGCCCGACGCACTACCCGACCTCGCCGGTCCGCAACGGCGCCGGCTCGTCGACGTGGTCGGCACCCTCTGCATGGTCCTCGCGGCGCCGGCGACCCTTGGCGCCCTTGGCGTTCTCGACATCTTCGTCACCGCCGGCCGTGACATCGTCCGATAGGTCACCAGGTGACTGGTGTGCGTTGACACCGGTCACCTGGGCCCTGTCGACAGGTCAGCCGGCTTGTACCTGGGCCTGGAGCGTCGCGGCCAGGTTCGACAGCGGGGCCGCCAGACCGGCCGCAAGCCCCTGGATCCCATCGGACGCGTCAGCGTGGGCCTCCATGATGAGCCGCTCAAGACGCGCGACGTCGTTGCGGTCCACCACCCGCGGGTCGAGGCGGAGCTCGCGGAGCTGGCCCGAAGCGGCGAGCGTCACCCGGACGGCGCCCTCGCCGGCGATGCCGGTCACCTCGGTCTCGGCCAGTGCGGCCCCCGCTTGCTGGAGCTGATCCTGAAGTGTCTCAAGTTGGCTGAGGTAGGGGTCATTCGATGCGTTCTTTGGCTGCATGCACGTATGACGGCGGGTAGACCGGGGCGGTTCATGCGGCAGCGTGCGGCGGTGACACCTGAATGGGTCTCTTGTCGCTGTCCCGTTGGTCGTGTTCAGAATGCCTGCTGAGGTGTGGCCGCTGGCCGTCCATAGCCCATGAGTGAGCAGCAGGGAGGTGAGATGGTAAA
>NZ_BBQH01000027.1:97111-112991 GCF_018397995.1 Rhizomonospora bruguierae | reverse complement strand
AAGGTTCCCGGACGCTCACTAAGATCATTACGATGGGTCAGGTTGCCCAGCGCAAGGCCCTCTGCGACATCGTTCTCGACAAGATCGAACTCAACACGGCCACCGCGACCGCCACCCCGACGTTCCGGATCAACATCGCGCACGCTGTGAGCAGCATCAGCACCCCGGACGACGAAATCGCCCCGACCGGAAGCCCGGCCGGGGCGACTCTATCCAGCTCACACGCGGTTCGCGAGCGTAGACCCACGGTGGAGCCGAGGGGACTCGAACCCCTGACCCCCACACTGCCAGTGTGGTGCGCTACCAGCTGCGCCACGGCCCCTTGCACTGCCCGGCTTCCCGGGCACCCGCGCAATAGTACACACCGCTTCGACTGCGGTCACCTCGCAGGGTGGCGCGTCGGATCAGTTCAGCGCGGGATCCGGCGGGAAGTGGGCGACCGCGGCCATGATGCCGCCCTGCCGGCGCAGGACCATGGGCCACAGGTCGTCGGGGCGGGGGACGAACGCGTCGCCGGGGAGGCCGTCGAAGACGAACCAGGAGCCGCTGGAGATCTCCTCCTCCAGTTGGCCGGAGGACCAGCCGGAGTAGCCGGCGAACACGCGGATGCCCTCCACGCTCTCCTTCAACTCCTCCGGGTCGGCGGAGAGGTCCACGGTGCCGACCAGTCCGGTGACGCGGTGGAAGCCGCTGATGGCGCCGGTGTTGGCGCCGGAGCGCATGCGGGCCAGGCAGATGGCGGACTCGGGCTGCACCGGGCCGCCCTCGAACAACACGGCGGGGTCGCGGGCGAGTTTGCCCCAGTTGCCCAGCACCTCGGCGACCGGGACCTCGGTGGCGCGGTTGAGCACCACGCCGAGCGCGCCGCCGGGCTCGTGGGCGACGAGCAGCACGACCGTGCGATCAAAGTTCGGATCTTTGAGGGCCGGAGTCGCGACCAGCAGTTGACCGGTCATCGACTCCATCGATCGCCCCCCGGTTCGCCGCGGCTCGCCGTACACCACGACCCGCTACTCGTGTGGCGCGTCCGCGCGGCACACGCTGTCGCGCGCCACCGGACGCCCATCCAGAACCATGGAGGAACCGTACCCTGCCCGCGAGTCGATGTTTAGGGTCCGCACCGGGCGCCATCCGGCGCGCCGCATCGATCTGACGCGAATCCGACCGCTTGCCCGGGCGCACCGCGGTCCCAAAGATGGACGTGTGGACGAGCAGCGGGCCGAGATCGGTGTAATCGGGGGCAGCGGGCTCTACTCGCTGCTGGAGCAGAGTGGCGAGTACCGCGTGGCGACCCCGTACGGGGAGCCGTCGGACCCGGTGACGGTGGCGGAGGTGGCCGGGCGACGGGTCGCGTTCCTGCCCCGGCACGGGCGGGATCATCGCTTTCCGCCGCACAAGATTCCGTACCGGGCGAACCTGTGGGCGTTGCGCTCTTTGGGCGTTCGGCAGATCCTGGCGCCGTGCGCGGTCGGCGGGCTGCGCCCGGAGCTGAACCCCGGGGCGTTCGTGGTCCCGGACCAACTCATCGACCGGACCAGCGGCCGGCAGCAGACGTACTACGACGTGGACGCCGTGCACGTGCCGTTCGCGGACCCGTACTGCCCGGCGGGGCGGCGGACGGTGCTGGCGACGGCGGCCCGGCAGAACCTCCGGGTCACGGACGGCGGGACGATGGTGGTCGTCGAGGGGCCGCGCTTCTCGACCCGGGCGGAGTCCCGCTGGTTCGCGGCGGCGGGCGGAACGGTGATCAACATGACCGGGCACCCGGAGGCGGTGCTGGCCCGGGAGCTGGCGCTCTGCTACACGTCCATCGCGCTGGTCACCGACCTGGACGCGGGGGTCGAGGGCGGCTCCGGCGTGACCCAGGACGAGGTGTTCCGGGTGTTCGCCGAGCACACGACGATCATGCGGGAGCTGCTGTTGACCGCGCTCGGGGCGCTCCCGGCGGAGCGGGAGTGCCCCTGCGTGCACGCGCTGGACGGCCTGAAGCTGCCGATCAATCTGCCGTAGGCGGGTTGGTCGGCGGCAATCCCCGCTGGGCAGACAGCGCCGGGGTCAGCGACAGCGGCTGGCCGGTGCCCGCGTCGAGGACCACCCGGTCGCCGAGCGGCTTCGCGAGCGTCACGGTCACCGTCTTGATCACCAGCTGGTCGGTGCACACGTCGCCCTCGGTGCGGGCCGTGCCGCCGACCACGACCGCGTCGTCGTACTCGACGAACAGGGGCTTCACGTCCACGTCGCAGGCGCCGAGGCCCAGCAGGTACTCCAGCGTGGCGCCGTCGATGTGGCTCAGGCCCGAGGCGGACCTGAGCCACGATGGCGACTGCTCGGCAGGCATGGACGCGGCCGGCGCCTCGGCGATGGCGGAGGGGGCGACCGCGACCCGTGCGACCGGCGCCTTGAGCTCGCGGACGGTGAACAGGTACGCGGGGACGGTGGCCTCGCCGCGGCTGGTGCGCAGCGGCACGGTACCCAGCCGGACGCCGGTGACCGTCAGCGCGGTGCAGACCTGCGGCGAGGTGGTGCTGGTCGTCCCGTCCGGGCCGGCCCCGGCCGGTGGCGGCGAGCCGGCTGTGGGGTGGCACGGCGGCGGGTCGCCCTGGTCCAGCACGCCGTACGCCTCGGCGGCGCCGACCAGCGGCACCTCCATCCGTTGACCGTCGGCGAACACGATCGCGCCGTGCCCGCCGCCGTTGCCCGGGAGCGGGGCTTCGCTGCGGTACCAGCCCGCCATGAACGCCTGCTTGGTCTCGTCGGTGAAGCCCGCGTCTCCGGAGACGACCGTGAGGTCCTGCAACGGCACGAAGCCGGTGCGCCAGCGGGCCGCTCCGGGGGCCGCGCGCCACCCCTCGGCAAGCTGGGCGGCCCGCATCCCGAACAGCGCCTCGGCCCCCGCCGTGGGCGGGACAGCATGGGGGCCGTCGTACTCACCCGCGCACGCGGCGGCCAGCAACACGAGCACGGTGGCCCCGATCGGGGCGAACAAGCGTCGCATAACCGCTCGGACGGTGCGCCCACCCCCGCCGGTTCCCGCCGCCGTCAGGTTTCTCCGCCGAGGTCGGTGTCGTACGCCTCGTACACCAGGTCGGCGCCGCGCTGTCGGTGCCGGCACAGCCACCGCAGCAGCCGCCCCGAGCGCCGCCGCAACTCGTCCGGGTCCGTGTCGGGCGCGTCCAGCCGGCCCGCCAACGCGTCGATCGCCGCCGCGACCCGGGCGTGGTCGCGGACCAGCACGGTGACCCCCGGCGCCAGCCGGGGCGCCTGGTCGAGCAGCTCGGCGTACAGGCCGTCCGGCCCCTCGGTGGCCCCCACGTGATCGGCGAACGAGCTGCGCAGGGCGTGCACCGCGGTGGTCAACCGGCCGGGCAGCGCCTCCGGCGGCCCCGGCTCGACCAGTGCCCGCTCGAACGAGTCGATCGTGGGGACCAGCGCGGCCCGGTGCCACCGGGCCGCGGTCGGATGGGTCGGCGCCGGTCCGGGAGCCACCGCCGGATCGGGCGCCATCATCGGGTGTCGGGTCGCCATGTCGCACCTCCCACGTTCGCGACTGGGCCCCTCCTCCCCTCCGATGGTGGGGTGTGGTACGGGGTGCTGTCCAAGGAAATGGCACATCGGATTTGTCGGTGGGTACGCGTACCTTCCCGGGCGTGGGCGTGGTGGTGAGCAGGCGGACGCTGGCCCGCAAGCTGGTCGAGGAGCGTCCCCGCACGTACGACGAACTGGGGCGCCTGCCACCGGCACCGGCAGAAGCGACAGAGGCACGGCAGAGACAGACGCATCGAGGGCCCGGCCAGTGACCGGGCCCTCGATGCGAGGTGGAGGTGCCGGGAATCGAACCCGGGTCCTTCGCCGCCTTGTCAGGGCTTCTCCGAGCGCAGCTCGCTGTGTCCTTACTCGGCCCCACCGATCACACGAGCGAGTCGGTGAGACGGGCCCAGTCGCGATTGATCTCGCCGCTCGAGCCCCGCGACAGGACTCGGTTGGCCAGCCTTCTAGCTGATGCCGGTTACTGGGCCGAAGGCGATCCCAGACCGACAGCTACGCTACTCGCCTCAGGCGGCGAGAGCGTAAGCAGCGCGATTCTGCTTGGCGCTTATTGGTTTCCGACGACGATTATCGAGACGACGTCGGCTTCCTCGGCTCGCTTCCCCTGCCGCAACGTACGAAGTCGAAACCAGTCACCCCCTCGTAGTGCCCGCGGACCTCTATGCCGTGGATCTCTGTGCCGCGGACCCGTACCAGCCTAACGCCCGCCGGGGCGCCCGTCATTCCCAATACCGGTCATCGCCGCGCCACCCGGCTCCAGCGCCGCTCAGCGAGCGGCAGATGACACCGTAACCTGGCCCGCACCCGCACCGGTCAGTCCATGCCCTTGTGGCGGCGGCCCACGGCCCGCGCGATCTCCCGGTCCGCGTCCCGCTTGGCCAGATCCTGGCGCTTGTCGTAGGCCCGCTTACCCCGGGCCAGCCCCAGCTCCACCTTCGCCCAGCCGTCCGAGAAGTACACCGACAGTGGGACCAGCGTGAGCCCGCTCTCCCGCACCTTGCCCATCAGCCGGTCGATCTCGCCGCGCTTGAGCAGCAGCTTGCGAACCCGCCGGGGCTCGTGGTTGGTCCAGGTGCCCTGGGTGTACTCCGGGATGTGCATGCCCAGCAGGTACACCTCACCGTGGCGGACCTCCGCGAACGCGTCCACCAGCGAGGCGCGGCCGGCGCGCAGCGACTTGACCTCGGTACCGGTCAGCGCCATGCCGGCCTCGAACGTGTCGAGGATCGCGTAGTCGTGGTGCGCCTTGCGGTTGGACGCCACGAGCTTGCGCCCCTTTTCGCGCGGCACCAGACTCACCCCTTCGAAACCCCACCGGACAGCCGACCAATGCTACCCGGGCGGGGGTGCCATCGGCGATCGACTAACCGTCCGCTAGCACAGGCAGGCGGGCAGCCAGGTCAGCGGCTGGACCGGGGTGCCGTCGCGGCGTACCTCGAAGTGCAGGTGGTATCCGGTGGAGGCGCCGGTGGTGCCCACCCGGCCGATGACCTGCCCCGCCCGGACCTGCTGCCCCGCCGAGACGAGGATGCGGGACTGGTGCGCGTAGCAGGTGGTGAGGCTCTTGCCCTGGTACCGGCCGTGGCTGAGGCAGGTGTAGTTGCCGTACCCGCCGTTCCAGCCGGCGCGGATCACCCGGCCCGCCGCGGCGGCCCGGATCGGCGTCCCGCCCGGCGCGGCGATGTCCACGCCCGCGTGCAACTGCCACACCTTGTAGTACGGGTCGAAGCGGTGCCCGAAGTCGCTGCTCTTCCAGCCTTGGACCGGCATCAGCAACCGGGCGCCGGGGCGGATCGTGGGTGCGCCGGCCCCGCCGGAGTTGTTGCGCGCCTCCCAGGCCCGAAGCTGCGCCTTGATCCGCGACTCCTCCGCCTTCGCCGCCCGGTACCGGGCGAGCACGGCAGCCCGCTCCGAGTTCGCGACGGCGAGGGCGTTCTTCCGTTCGGTGGCCAGGCGGGTGGCCTCGGCCGCGGCGGATGCCGCCGCCCGCTCGGCAGCCCGCGCGCCGGCGAGCGCGTCCCCGGCGGCCCGCTCGGCCTGCTCGGCGGCGCGGCGGGCGGTCTCGGCGGTGTTCTGGTCGTCCTTGGCGGTGCGCCGGGTGGCCGACAGCCGCCGGATCGACTCACGCTGCAACTCCATGACCCGGTCGAAGTAGCCGTACCGGTCGGCCGCGTCGGTCAGGTCGCGGGCGGCCAGCAGCATGTTCATGGAGGCCAGGGCGCTGCCCTTGTACTGAGCGGAGACGAACGAGCCGGCTTGCTCCTGCGCCTCGACGACCCGCTGCGCCGACCGCTCGTACCGCTCGACGGCGGCGCGGGCGGCCTCGCGCGCCTGGTCGGCGGCCCGGCGGGTGGAGGTGACCCGGACCTTCGCGGCGGCGACGCGGCCACGCGCCTCGGCGACCGCCTCCCGCGCCGCGGGCAGCGCGGCGTTCGCCGCGGCGTACCGCTGCGCCGCCACCCGGGCGCGCTCGGTCGCCCCCTCCAGCAGCGAGGCGGTCCGGGCCACCTCGGCGTCGATCCGCTTCTTGTCGTCGCGCGGGTCGGCGCGGCCGGGGTCGGCGGCGCCGGTCAGCAGGACAGCCGTGACCGCAACGGACGAGACGAGCACTCGGGTGCGTTTCACTACCACGACACTACTCGCGACTCGCCTCATAGCCTCATGATTAGCAAAAATCGCCACGCAAGTCGCATACGACACGGGCGCCACTCCTGACCCAGGAGTGGCGCCCGGAACCTTGTCGCTCCGCCGGAAGCTAGACGCGGATGTAGAAGCGCAGCGTGACCCAGGCGGTGACGGCACTGATCAGGGCGCCGGCGGCGGCCATCAGCGGCAGCGTGGCGAAGATCGTGCTCCAGTGCACCGGGGTGAGCAGCTGGTTCAACGTCTGTAGCGAGCCGTCGATGAGCAACCATTTGGACAGCACGAGACCGACGAACGCCAGAACCGCACCGACCACGCCGGCGACCACCGCCTCCAGCACGAACGGTGACTGGATGAACCAGTTCGACGCACCGACCAGCTTCATCACCGCGACCTCGCGGCGTTTGCTGTACGCGGCCACCTGGATCGTGTTACCCACCAGCATGAGCGCGGCGACCGCCATGATGGACGCGGCGACCAGGGCCATCGTCTGGATCGCGCCGAGGATATCGAAGATCTTGTTGAGCAGTTTCCGCTGGTCGACGATGTCGTCGATGCCCTCGGTGTTCTTGTACTTGTCGAACACCAGTTGGTACTGCTGCGGGTCCTTCAGCTTGACCCGGAACGACTCCGGAAGCTGGTCCGGCTTGACGGCGCTGAGCAGGTCCGGCGCGTCCGCGTAGAGCTCCCTGAACTTGGTGTACGCCTGCTCCTTGTTCTCGTACTCGACGCTGCGCACGAGCTCGTCGCCGGTGAGAGAGGCGTCGATGTTCTGCCGCTGCGCGTCGGTGATGTCCTTGCTGAGGAAGATCGAGACCTCGATCCGGTCGTAGTACCAGGTCTTCATCTGATCGACCTGCCGGTACAACACGAAGCTCGCGCCCAGCATGGTCAGCGACACGGCCATGGTGATGATCATGGCGACGGTCATCGTGACGTTCCGCCACAGCCCGACCAGGACCTCGGACAGGACGTACCTGAAACGCATCGGGGGTTACCTTCCGGATTACTGAAGCCAGTCGGGGGAGGTCAGGGGCGGAACTCAGCCGTACACGCCGCGCGGCTGGTCGCGGACGATCCGACCGCTGTCGATCTCTACGACGCGGCGGCGCATTTGGTTCACGATGTTCGAATCGTGCGTCACCATCACCACGGTCGTCCCGGTCCGGTTGATCCGGTCCAGCAGCCGCATGATCTCGATCGACGTGTCCGGGTCCAGGTTGCCGGTGGGCTCGTCGGCGAGCAGGATCAGCGGCCGGTTCACGAACGCCCGGGCCACGGCGACGCGCTGCTGCTCGCCACCGGACAGCTCGTTCGGGTACCGGTGCTCCTTGCCGCCGAGGCCGACCAACTCGAGCACCTCGGGAACCACGCGGCGGGCGACCGCCTTGGACTTGCCGATCACCTCAAGCGCGAACGCCACGTTCTCATACGCGGTCCGGTTCGGCAGCAGGCGGAAGTCCTGGAAGACGCAGCCGATCGAGCGCCGGAAGGAGGGAATCTTCCAGGAGCGCATCGAGGTCACGTCGCGCTGGTTCACGATGACCTTGCCCCGGGTCGGGGTGACCTCGTGCAGCAGCAGCTTGACAAAGGTGGACTTGCCGGAGCCGGAGGGGCCGATGAAGAAGACGAACTCCCCCTTCTCGATCCCGACCGACACGTCGTCGAGCGAGGGGCGCGACGCCTTGGGGTACGTCTTCGTCACATGCTCAAGCTGAATCACGGGAGCAGAGTCTACGCGCTGTAACGAAAAGGCCAAGCCGGAGAGGGCATCGAGATCGTAGCGGGCTGGGCGGTCGCGTCGAGCGGCCAGCCCGAGGACAACCCCAGCGGCTACGCTTCGCGCTGGCTCCGCTTGCGCCACCGGATGCCGGCCTCGATGAAGCCGTCCAGCTCCCCGTCGAAAATCGCGTTCGGATTGCCCGTCTCGTACTCGGTCCGCAGATCCTTCACCATCTGGTACGGGTGCAGGACGTACGAGCGCATCTGGTCGCCCCAGGAACCGGCCGCGTCGGTCTTCAGCCCCTCCATCTTCGCCTGCTCCTCCTGCCGCTTGCGCTCCAGCAGGCGCGCCTGCAACACCCGCATCGCGGACGCCTTGTTCTGCAGCTGGGACTTCTCGTTCTGGCAGGTCACCACGATGCCGGTGGGGACGTGGGTGAGCCGGACGGCGGAGTCCGTGGTGTTCACGCTCTGTCCACCGGGGCCGGACGAACGGTAGACGTCCACCCGGATCTCGTTCTCGGGGATGTCGATGTGGTCGGTCTGCTCGACGACCGGCATCACCTCGACGCCCGCGAAGCTGGTCTGCCGGCGACCCTGGTTGTCGAACGGGCTGATCCGCACCAGCCGGTGGGTGCCGGACTCCACGCTCAGCGTCCCGTAGGCGTACGGGTGCTTGACCACGAACGTGGCCGACTTCAGCCCGGCCTCCTCCGCGTACGAGGTGTCGTAGACCTCGGTCGGGTAGCCGTGCCGCTCGGCCCAGCGCAGGTACATCCGCAGCAGCATCTCGGCGAAGTCCGCCGCGTCCACGCCGCCGGCGCCGGCCCGGATCGCCACGACCGCCTCCCGGGCGTCGTACTCCCCGGACAGCAGCGTGCGCACCTCGAGCTCGTCGACCGCCTTGGTCAGCGACCCGACCTCGGTGCCGACCTCGGCCAGCGAGCCCGGGTCGTCCTCCGCCTCGGCCAGTTCCAGCAGCACGTGCGCGTCGTCCAGCCGGGACCGCAGCCGCTCGATCCGGGTCAGCTCGCCGCCGACGTAGGACAGCTTGGAGGTCACCTCCTGGGCGCGGGCCTGGTCGTCCCACAGGTCCGGTGCGGAGGCGGTGCGCTCCAGCTCCGCCTTCTCCCGGCGCAGCTTGTCCACGTCGAGGACGCCCTCGATGGTGCGCAGGGTGGAATCGAGGGCCTTGAGCTGGTCGGCGTAGTCGGCAGCGGTCACGGCAGACAAGCGTAGTCGGCCGGCGGCCGGATCGGCCGCCGGCCGGCCCGCAACGCTCAGCCGGTCGGCCCGGACTTGAGCCAGCTCAGCGCGGCGCGGTGGTAGGCCACGGCGAAATCCAGGGCGGCGGCGCCGAACTCGTCGCCGGCCTTCTTGGCCTCCCGGGACTGTTCGCGGGCGTGCGCCAGCGCCGCGGTGTGGTACTCGTTCGCCGTGGTGTACAGGTCCTTGAGCTGGTTGCCGGAGTGCTGGGCGCCGAACGCGACGCGCAGCGCGACCGGGTTGCGGATGGCGTCCCGGCCCGGGGGCTCGGTCAGCCAGCGGACGAACGCCCGCTTGCCCGCCGCCGTGATCGAGTAGGGCTGGCTGGAGCGCGGGCCGGGCTTGCCCAGCTTCACGTAGCCCTGCTCGGCGAGCGCGGGCAGCTCGCGGTAGACCTGGCTCCTTGTCATCGACCAGTACGGCCCGAGCCGCTTCTCCGCGGCCGCCATCAGCTGACCGCCGGTCATCGCGCCGTCGTGCAGCAGGCCGAGCAGGGCCGCCGCGGTTGGGTTCACTCCGGATTCCGCCATGCCCTCTACGCTGCCACTTTGTTGCCACGTCGTCCAGGATTTCGACGGATACGCATCCACTGTGCACTGTCGGAGGAGGACAGTCAGGTGAGGACGAGCACCCGGCCACGGACCCACTCGGGGTCTTTGAGCTTTTTGTACGTTATCGCACGTCAGCCGGTATTGCCGGCAGGGGTGGCATCGTGTCCCCCACACCGGGGAAACCACCGGTACCGGGGGCGGAGGGGGCAGCCCCGGCCGCACCTTTGTGATCTTCATCGGCGTGTCGCGATCGTCCCTCTCCTTACTACCGTCCCGACCGGTCGGCCTCGCGGTCGGGGCCGGCGGAAGGGGCGGTGATCACAGCCGCGCCGGCGGCGACGGCACCACTGGCCACAGCGGCCTTGCGGCTCCACCGCGGCGGGCGTCCCCCTCGGACGGACGCCGACCCCGCGGAACCCGGCCGGTTCCTCAGTGAACGGTGGGGCCGACGGTTCGGGGGTGGCCGCCGGGGGCGGCGGGCCGGGCAGCCGCCCGTTCCGCCCGACCTCGCGGCCGGGCGGTCCGAGCCGCCCGGCGGCCCGGGTCAGAGACGGCTGCGCAGCTCCCAAAGTTCGGGGTAGAAGCGGGTCTCCACGCGCGAGCGCAGGTACGCGCCGCCGGCCGAGCCGCCGGTACCCGGCTTGGTGCCGATCTGCCGCTCGGCCATCAGCACGTGCCGCGCCCGCCACAGGGCGAACCCCTGGTCGTGCGCGACGAGCGCCTCCGCCAGGTCCCACAGGGGACCGAAGCGCTCCCGGTCCCCGGCGATCCGGGCATACGCGGCGAACCGCTGCTCCGCCGTCTCCACCGCGAAGCCCGCCTTGGCCAGGACCGCGAGGAAGCCGTCCCAGAGGCTCGGCTCCGCCAGCCGGGCATCCAGCCGGCGCCGCTCGCCCTCGGAAATCCCCCGGAACCGGGCCAGGTACCCCGGGTCCTTCAACCCGGAAAGGAACTCTATCTCACGGAACTGGCTGGACTGGAAGCCGGAGGCCGGCGCCAGCTTGGCGCGGAAGGCGACGAAGTCCTGCGGGGTCATCGTGTCGATCACGTCCACCTGCTGGACCAGCACGCGCTCCACCGTCAGGCAGCGCTCCAGGCGCACCCGGGGCAGGTACGTCTCGCCGGCCAGCAGCCGGTCCCGGGCGTCGGTCAGCTCGGCGAGCAGCAGCTTGAACCACAGCTCATAGACCTGGTGGATGGTGATGAACAGCAACTCGTCGTGCGCCGGCGGCGCGGACTCGGGCACCTGCTGGTCGAGCAGTTCGGCCAGGCGCAGGTAGGTGCCGTAGGTCAGCCGCCCACCCTGCTCCCCGAAGCGGGGGCCGGGATCGGCGGCGGGTCTCGGCTGGGCACCGGCGTCCGGGGTGTCGGGCCGGGCGGTACTGTCGCGAAGGGTCTCCTCGGTCACCCACGCACGCTACCGCCGAGCATCGGAAAGGGAAGCGCCCGTGCCGCCATCGCCGTTCACCCGCTGGCTGGCCGGCCTCGACGCGGACCGGCTCGCCCGGGTGCTGGCGCACCGCCCAGAGGCGCTGGCGCCCCGGCCGGTCGGCACGCTGCCCGAGCTGTCCGCCCGGCTCCAGGAACACGCCGCCGTGTCCGCCGCGCTACGTACGGTGCCGCTGCCGGCGGTCCAGCTGATCGAGATCATCCAGGCGCTCGGCGGTCCGGCGGTCGAGCTCGCCGCCGTGGCCACCACCGCTGGCCGGGCACCGGACGACCCCGACCTGGCCGCCACCCTGGACCTGCTCGCCGACCGGGCGCTGGTCTGGCCGGACGGCGGCCGGCTGCGCATGGCGGGCCCGCTCTGGGGCGCCTTCGAGTACCCGCTGGGCCTGGGCGGACCGGTCCGCCAACTGCTGGAGGCGGTACCCGCGACGCAGGTACGCGCCGTCGCCGCCAAGCTCGGCGTGCGCACCCGCGGCCGCGTCGACGCCCTGGCGGCGATCGCCGAGCGGCTCGCCGACGCCGCGTTCGTCCGCTCCCTCCTGGACGCCGCGCCACCCGGCGCCCGCGACCTCGCCGAGCGGCTCGCCGTGCACGGCCCGCTGCTGCTGGCGCCCGCGGGTGTGCGGTCGGTGCCCGAGCTGGCCTGGTGCGTCGAGCACGGGCTGATCGTCTACGACGGCTGGCAGTACGCCCAGCTCGCCGGCGAGGCCGGGCGGGCACTGCGGGGGCCCGGGTGGCACGCGCCGTTCGCCGGCACCGAGCCGGAGATCCCGCTACGCGACGCCGACCCGGGCGCTGTCGACCTCGCCGGCGCCGCGTCCGCCACCGCCGCCGTCCAGCAGGTCACCACCCTGCTGGACGTGTGCGCGCAGGCGCCGGTCGCGCTGCTCAAGGCCGGCGGGGTCGGCAGCCGGGAACTCAAGCGGCTGGGCCGGGCCGTCGGGGACGACATTCCCCGGGTCCGCCTGTGGCTGGAGCTGGCGTACGCCGCCGGCCTGCTCGGCACCGCCGAGGCGAAACTGCTGCCCACCGCCGCCTACGACGAGTGGTCAGCCGCCCCGCCGGCCGAGCGGCTCCCGCCCCTGCTGCGCGCCTGGCTGGCGCTGCCCGCGGCGGCCACCACGGACCGGGCCCGCTTCGGCGGCGACGCCCCCGCCCTGACCCGCGACCAGCTCGGGCTCACCGCGTACGAGCTGCGCCCGCACCTGCTGGCCGCGGTCGCCCGGGTACCGGCCGGCCGCGGCGTCGCCGAACCGGAGCGGCTGGCGGACGCGCTGCGCTGGCGCCTGCCCCTGCTCATCACCGGCGAGGACGACGAGTTCGGCGAGCCGGCCCAGCCGCCGCTGGTGGTGGACGCCTGGCACGAGGCCGTGCTGCTCGGCGTTGTGGCGCACGGCGCCCTCACCATCCTCGGCCGCGCGCTGCTCGCGGAGCCGCCCGACCCGGGCGAGGAGCCGACCGGCACCCGGCACCGGGCACGCGGGCGCACCGCGCCGGCCCGTGCCGGGCTGGCGGAGGCGGCGGTCGCCCTGCTGCCGGCGGCCGTGGGCGAGGCGCTGTTCCAGGCGGACCTCACCGCCGTCGTGCCGGGGGCGCCCACCGCGCCACTCGCCGCCCTGCTCGACGCCGCCGCCGACCGGGAGTCCCGGGGCGGCGGGTCCACCTGGCGATTCAGCTCCGGCTCGGTGCGCCGGGCGCTGGACGCCGGCCGCCACCCCGACGAGCTGCTCGCCGACCTGCGCGCGGCGGCACCCGGTCGGCCGCTGCCCCAACCGCTGGAGTACCTGATCGCGGACGTGGCCCGGCAGCACGGGCGGATCCGGGTCCGCGCGGTGGGCTGCGTCCTGCGTGCCCAGGACCCGGCCCTGCTGGCCGAACTGGTGGGCGCCCGCGCGCTGGCCGGGCTGAACCTGGCGGCGCTCGCCCCGACGGTGCTGGCCAGCGCCCGCCCGCCGGCCGAGACCCTGGCCGCCCTGCGCGCGGCGGGCTACCCGCCGGCCGGCGAGGGAGCGGACGGAGCACCGCTGATCGAGCGCGCCCCGGTGCGCCGGGCGAAACCCGCCCGCCGCACGGCGCCGCTCCCCCGCCACGCCTCGCAGCTACGCCGCGCCGCCTACCCGCCGCCCGGGGGCGGCGGGCCGGAGGCGGCCCGGCGGCTGGCCGAGGAGTTGCTGTCGGCGCCACCGGAGCACCTGTCCGCCGCGCGCCGGCCCACCGAGGACACCCTCGAGATCGGTGCCACCGTCATCGACCTCACCCCGCGCTTCGCCGCCGCCCTGGCCGCCGCGGCGAAGCGGGAGGACGAGCCGTTCCCGATCGCGGAGGCGGTCGACCTGCACGCCGGTCACCTGCCCCGGGCCCAGCGCCGGCTGCTGGCCACGGCGATCGAGCAGGGCACCCCCATCAAGATCGAATACACGGACTCGGGCGGTCGGCCCTCGGCGCGCGTGATCGAGCCGCTGGAGCTGACCGGGGTCCTGCTGACCGCATGGTGCCACCTGCGCGAGGACGAACGGAACTTCGCCCTGGACCGGATCGACGCCGTCCAGCCGGCCTGACCCGCGGCGGCGCCGCCGCCGCGGGTGGCCGCCCGGATGGTGCCGCGCGTGGCGGCGCCGCGCGGCGACGGCGCACGGGTGGTGGCGCCGCGGGTGGTGGCCTTACGCCATGTGCGGGTAGGTGTGCTCCGTTGCCGGCACGAACGTCTCCTTGATCGTGCGGGGCGAGACCCAGCGGAGCAGGTTGTGCCACGAGCCGGCCTTGTCGTTGGTCCCGCTGGCCCGGGCACCGCCGAACGGCTGCTGGCCGACGACCGCGCCGGTCGGCTTGTCATTGATGTAGAAGTTGCCGGCCGTGAACCGCAGCGCCCCGGTCGCCCAGTCGATCGCCGCCCGGTCCGTGGCGAAGATCGAACCGGTGAGCCCGTACGGCGCGGTGGCGTCCGCCTGGCGCACGGTCTCCTCGAACGCGCCGTCGTCGTACACCCGCACCGAGAGGATCGGGCCGAAGAACTCGGCACAGAACACCTCGTGACCCGGGTCGGCGCACTCGATCACGGTGGGGCGCACGAACCAGCCCTCCGAGTCGTCCGCCGTGCCGCCGGCCAGCACCTTGCACGCCCCGTCGTTCTTCACCCGGTCCAGCACGGCGGCGTGCTTGGCGAACGCCCGCCCGTCGATCACGGCGCCGCCGAAGTTGTGAAAGTCGGTCACATCGCCGTAGGTGAGGCTGTCGGCGGTCGCCGCCAGCCGGTCCCGCAGGCCGCCCTCCCAGATGCCGCGCGGGATGTACGCGCGGGACGCCGCCGAGCACTTCTGCCCCTGGTACTCGAAGGCGCCGCGGATGAGCGCGGTGTGCAGCGCGTCGACGTCGGCGCTGGGGTGGGCGATGACGAAGTCCTTGCCGCCGGTCTCGCCGACCAGCCGCGGGTACGAGCGGTACCGCCCGATGTTCGCGCCCACCGCGCCCCACAGCTTGTGGAACGTGGCGGTGGAGCCGGTGAAGTGGATGCCGGCCAGGTCGGGGTCGTTCAGGGCAACCTCGGAGACGGCCAGGCCGTCGCCGGTCACCATGTTGATCACGCCGGGCGGCAGCCCCGCGGCCTCGAACAGCCGCATCGTGAAGTGGGCCGCGAACTGCTGCGTCGGCGACGGCTTCCACACCACCGTGTTGCCCATCAGCGCGGGCGCGGAGGGCAGGTTCGCGGCGATGGCGGTGAAGTTGAACGGGCTGATCGCGTAGACGAAGCCCTCCAGCGGCCGGTGGTCGAACCGGTTCCACACCCCCTCCGAGGAGCGTGGCTGCTCCGCCAGCACCTGCCGGCCGAACGCCACGTTGAACCGCAGGAAGTCGATCAGCTCGCAGGCCGCGTCGATCTCCGCCTGGTACGCGGTCTTGGACTGGCCGAGCATGGTGGCGGCGTTGAGCGTGTCCCGCCACGGGCCGGCGAGCAGGTCGGCGGCGCGCAGGAAGACGGCCGCACGATCTTCGTAGGACAAACCAGACCATAGCGGGACGGCGGCCTTGGCGGCCGTCACCGCCGCCGCCGCGTCGGCGTTGGTCGCGTTATGGGTGACCCCGAGCACGTGCCGCCGTCGGTGCGGCTGCACCACCTCGATCGGCTCGCCACCGCCCATCCGCTGGCGACCCTCGACGGTCATCGTCAGGTCCAACCGCTCGGCGGCCAGTTCGCCGAGGCGCCGACTCAGGCTGACGCGCTCCGGGCTGCCCGGCGCGTAGCCGCGCACCGATTCGTTGCGCGGCTCGGGTACGGCGAAGACGGCGTCCATCACAGGCTCCCTCATGGCGTCGACAGCACTGATGCTCAGGGGGCTGACCAGCACCGCGCCGGGGTCGCCGGCGAGGGCCACGCTGCCCCGCACCATCCTCGCACGCCGGCCCGGCCCGCCCGGCCCGACGACCCCGGGCGGTGGTACCGGTACGCGGCCCGTTTGCACCGCACCATCCCGCGCTGGGCGGCGGAAACGGTGGGTGCGGCCGTCCGGGACCGCCCGTGCGGCCCGCGTACCCTGAAGGACCGGGCACCGGCGCGCTCCGCCCGCGCCGCCGCTCTCTGCGCCCGCCCCACCCTCCGGGTCGGCGCCTCGAAGGGGAGACGATGACGAACGACACCGGCACGACCGCGACCTCGGCCACGCCGCCCGCCGGGGCGTCCTCCGCCTCCGCCGCCGACGCGCCGGCCC
>NZ_BBQH01000027.1:0-96790 GCF_018397995.1 Rhizomonospora bruguierae | reverse complement strand
CCGCCCCCCGCCGCTGGCGCACCGACCTCCGCCTCCACCACGGACACGGCCGGCTCCGCCTCCAGCGCCGGCGCGTCGGATGAGGCCGTGGAAGCCGGCAGCGACGCCGGCACGCCGCGCCGGGCGGCCCGGGCCGGCGCGACCCCGCCCGCAACCAACCGCGCGGCCCGGGCCGGCGCGGCCTCCGGCGCGACTCCGCCCGGGGCCGGGCTGCTGGCCGGCCTGTCGCTGGTCTGGCTGGCCGCCATGCTCTGGTCCACTCACGCCGCGATCCGCGCCGCCGCCACCGGCGCGGTGGCCACCACCGCCGCTGCCTACGCCCTCCCCGCCGTGATCAGCGCCAGCCTGCTCGGCGGCGTGACCACCGGCCTGCTCGCGGTGGGGCTACTCGCCCGCCGCACCGCCGACCGGGAACCCCGCCCCGGGCCCCGCTTCGCCGTCGCCGTCGGCGCCGGCCTGATCGTCGGCCTGGTCGCCGCGGTGATCACCGCCCTGACCAACGACGGCGACTCGGCCCCGCTGGTCATCGCGGGCGGGATCGCCGCCGCCGCCACCCTCGGCGGCGCGCTCGCCGGCATCCGCGCCACCGCCGTGCTCGCCGCCGCCACCGCCGGCTCGCTCGCCGTCTCCGCCACCGGTCTCGTGCTCAACCTGCTGCGCCAGCCGCTGCTCGCCGCGTACGGCTGGGGCGACCGCGAATCGCAGCAGCTCAGCGCGCTCGGCTGGTACGCCTTCACGGTCTCCATCACCAGCGGCCTGGCGGCCGGGCTGATCGGCTTCTGGTACCTGCGTCGCGCCAGCCGCCGCGCCGGCACCACGCCGAGCTGGCCCACGTACCTGTGTGCGGGGGCCGGTGCCGGCCTGGTGCTGCTGCTCGCCGAGCTCATCACCCGCACCGGCGGCGCCCGCCTGCTCGCCGAGGCCGGCGCCCTCAGCCCCGCCGACCGGGCGGTGCAGAGCCTGCTCTCCGGCTCCCGGATCAACCACGCGCTCGTGGTGCTGTTCGTGGGCGCCATCAGCGCCATGATCGCCTTCGGCCGCACCCTCAAGCCCGCCGCACGCGCCTGACCACGGCCGGGAGCCGCGCCCGCGCTGTCCGCACCCGCCGCTTCGCCTACCCGGTCTTCCAGCACCGTATTGCTCGACGTGGCTCTGTTCGCCCGGCCGGTCGCCGGTGGCGCGCGGCGCCCACGGCCGCCGGTAGCGTGCGGCGTGGGCCGCTCAGGTGAGGGTCTCGATCTCCGAGACGTCGTACCACTCCAGCTCGTGGTCCTCGGCACCGTCGACCGTGAACTGGGCGTCCGGGTCCCCCGCGATGGCCTGCTCGACGACCTCGGCGGCGACCGCCACGTCCTCGACCGCCGCCGGCCCGTCCACGTGCACCGCGGCGACCTGCCGCAGCGTCACCGGCGCCAGCGGCCGGACGGAACTGGAGCCCAACTCGCCATCCGTGCGCCCGACCGCCTCCGACGGCAGGTCCGCGGAGATCACCACGCGGCGGCGCGGGGCGGTCGGGTCCCGGCGCAGCAGCCGCAGCGCGTCCTGGGCGGCGCGGGTGAACGCGACGTACTCCAGTTCCTCCTCGTCGCCCTCGACGTACCACTCCCGCAGCGCCGGCGTCACCGCGTGCGCGACCGGCGCGACCAGTTCACCCTGCTCGCGCAGCACCGCCAGCGACGGCACCGTGGCGGGCAGGTACACCCTGATGTGGTCGGCCACTCGCTTCCCCCAGTCCGCGCACGCCGGTCGCCATGACCAGGTGCGACACCCGTCCTACACCGCGGCGCCCCCGCCGGGAAGCGTATCGGCCGGAGCGTGTCCGATCAGCAACCCGCCCGGGGTAGCGGCGCAGGCTGTATCCCGGGTACGGCGCAGGCAGTATTAGGTCATCGGAGGCTACCGGTGGCAAACTCGGGTGGCGCCCCTTCCACCGCGCCGGGAGTGCCCGTGGCCGCCGAGTCCAGGTTCCTGCTGCTGTCCGACGTCGCCGCCGAGCTGAACGTGTCGGACTCGCAGGTCTACCACATGGTGCGCAGCGGCGAGCTGCCCGCGATCAAGATCGGTGGACGGGGCCAGTGGCGGGTGGAGCGGGCCCGCCTCGAGGAGTACATCGAGCGCAAGTACGCCGAGACCGCGGAGTGGGTGCGCGACAACCCCTTGATCGAGCGCGAGCTCGACTGACCCGCTCCGATCTGCGGAGGCTTCCTACACGAGGCAGAGCAAAGGGTCCTCGCGCCCTCGACCACGCGGCAAGCGCATCGATTCGAGATCTCGGTATGGATATGGCCGGAAAGAGGCAGATCCGTACCAAGATCCGCGGATTTAGCGGACGCGGCCGCCGCAACGCGCCGCCCCGGACCCGCCCCGACCAGGTTGAAGAAGCCGTCCGAGCTGGCAGCCACGCCGAGATCTGCCGAGGGTGGGGGCGGGGCGCGGACCGGCCGCCGTGGCGACGCTGGGTGACACGGCGACTCGCGGGGAGTTATCCACAGGGGCTGTGCAGGGTTGCCGCGCGGGTCCAAGATGGGTTTGTCGGAGGCAAACGAAGGCAAACGCAAGATCGATCGGAGCGTCCATTGCCCGCGCTGCTCACCTCCCCCGCCCCGCCGGCCCGTGTCCGCGTCCGCCGCCCGCCCGCGCTCAACCCACCCTTCGACGACGAACTGTGCACCGAACGGGAGGCCGCGGAGTACTGGTCGCTCGGCGGGGCGATGCGCGACAAGTCACCCGAGGCGTCACCCGCCGTGCCCGTGGAGTCGCCCGCCGGCGCGCAACACGGGGCCAATGCGCAGACCGCCGACGCGGAACACACGGCCGATGCGCAGACCGCCGGCACGAAACACGGGAGCAATGCGCAGACCGCCGACGCGGAACACACGGCCGATGCGCAGACCGCCGGCACGGAACACAGGACCGATGCGCAGACCGCCAGCACGGAACACAGGACCGATGCGCAGGCCGGCGGCGCGGAGCACAGGGCAGATGCCAGCGCGAGCGGAGCCGCCAGCCAGGGAAGACCCGAAACCACTGCACAAACCGCCGGCACGAAGCACAAGCCAGATGCCAGCGCGAGCGCAGACGCCAGCCAAGGAAGACCCGACACCACCGGAGACGCCGCCCGAGCCACGGACCACACCTCCGCCGACGCCGGGAGCGGGGGCGGGGGCGGGGGCGGGGGCGGAGGCGGAGGCGCACGCCTCCGCCTGCGCGGCGGCGGCCCCGAGGCCGTCGCGGGCGCATCGCGCCAGCGCGACGCGCGGGCGTCGGCCACTCAGTTGCCGGGTACCGCACACCGCTTCGCGGACCTGTGCCTGGAGATCTTCAACGGCTACCGGCCGGTGGCGCACATCCGGGCGGTCAGCGCGCCGGTCAACGCCCCCGAGATCGTGCACGAGATGATCTCCGCCGTCCGGCGCGTCGGGCGCCGGCACGCGGCGGTGGACCTGGTGGGCGGCGCCCGCCCGATCCGGGGTCGGCGGGCGCACCGGAAGGTCTGGCGGGTGCGCCTGCGGATCAGCGAGCCAAGCCCCGGGGCCGCCGAGGTGGTCGCGATCCTCGCCGACGCCCGGGGATCGTGGGCGCTCGCCTTCCGCCTCGAACACCGGACCGGCGCCTGGCTCTGCACCGCCCTCACCGCCCTCTGCTGACCGCGTCCCGTCCACGAAGGCGTCCGCGCGGGCCACAGAGGATCAAGGTCGGGCCACTTCCGCCGGGCAGGGGCGCAAAAACGGCGGCGGCTCTGGCGCGACGCCTCCCGCGAGGAGACGCGTCGCGCCAGAGCCGCCGCCCCGGCTAAAGCCGCCGGGCGAAACCGTGACCGCCGTTACGCGCCCGGGGCGCCGTGGCAGCGCTTGTACTTCTTACCCGAACCGCACGGGCACGGGGCGTTGCGGGACGGGCCGCCCCCCGACACCGCCTGGCCGGGCGCCGCCTGACGCCGGGGCGCCGGGCGGGCGCCACTGGCCGTACGGCTGCCGTTGGACTGGGCCTCGGTGCCCCCCAGACCCAGCGCCGGGGCCTGCTGCTCCTGCACCACACCGCCCGGGCCGGCCGCGCCGTCGATAGCCGGGGCGGAGTACTGGAGCGCCTGCGGGCGCCGGCCGCCACCCAGGCCCTTGGCGTGGATCTCGACGTGCGCGTCCGACTCGGGCAGCGGGACGCTCGCCCCGACCGAGGCCGGCTCCGGCGCCTCGACCTGGACCTCCAGGTTGAACAGGAACCCGACGGCCTCCTCCTTGATGCCCTCCATCATCTGGTGGAACATGTCGAAGCCCTCGCGCTGGTACTCGACCAGCGGGTCCCGCTGCGCGTAGGCGCGCAGGCCGACACCCTCCTGGAGGTAGTCCATCTCGTAGAGATGCTCGCGCCACTTGCGGTCGATGACCGCGAGCAGAACCTGACGCTCCAACTCGCGCATCGCCTCGGGGCCGAGTTCCTCCTCGCGGCGCTCGTACCCGCCGAACGCGTCCTCCTTAAGGCGGCCGACCAGGAAGTCGACGTCAAGCGTGTTGCGCTCGCCGCCGGACTCCTCCTCCAGATCCTCGATGGTGACGCCGACCGGGTAGAGCTGCTTGAGACTGGACCAGAGCTGCTCCAGGTCCCAATCCTCGGCGTAGCCCTCGGCCGTGGCGCCGCGCACGTACGCCTCGACCACGTCGTTGATCATGTTGAGAACCTGGTCGTGCAGGTCCTCGCCGTCGAGCACCCGCTTGCGCTCGGCGTAGATCACCTGGCGCTGTTTGTTGAGCACCTCGTCGTACTTGAGGACGTTCTTGCGGATCTCCGCGTTCTGCGCCTCGATCTGGGTCTGCGCGCTCCTGATCTGGCGCGTGACCATCTTCGACTCGATCGGCACATCCTCGGGGATGTTGAACCGCTCCATGACGGCCTCGACCGCGCCCGCGCGGAACCGGCGCATCAGCTCGTCCTGCAGCGACAGGTAGAACCGGGACTCGCCGGGGTCGCCCTGCCGGCCGGAGCGGCCGCGGAGCTGGTTGTCGATGCGGCGGGACTCGTGCCGCTCGGTGCCGAGCACGTACAGCCCGCCGGCCGCGACGACCTCCTCGGCCTCCAGATCGCAGGCCTCCTTCCAACGCGGAAGGATCTCCTCGAGGGCCTTGTCGAACTCGTCCGGGTCGACGTCGCGGTCCAGGCCGCGCTGGCGCAGTTCGGCGGTGGCGAGGTACTCGGCGTTGCCGCCGAGCAGGATGTCGGTGCCGCGGCCGGCCATGTTGGTGGCCACGGTGACCGCCCCCTTGCGGCCGGCCTGCGCGATGATCTCCGCCTCCCTGGCGTGGAACTTCGCGTTCAGCACGGAGTGCGGGATGCCACGGCGGCGCAGCAGCTGCGAGAGGATCTCCGAGTTCTCCACGGAGACGGTGCCGACCAGGATCGGCTGGCCCGCGGCGTGCCGCTCGGCGATGTCCTCGATGACGGCGTTGAACTTGGCCTTCTGGGTCTTGTAGATCACGTCCGGCCGGTCCGCCCGGACCATCGGGCGGTGGGTCGGAATGGTCACCACGCCGACCTTGTAGACCTTGTTGAACTCGGCCGCCTCGGTCTGGGCGGTACCGGTCATGCCGGCGAGCTTGTCGTACAGCCGGAAGTAGTTCTGGAGGGTGATCGTCGCGAGGGTCTGGTTCTCCTGCTTGATCTCCACCCCCTCCTTGGCCTCGATCGCCTGGTGCATGCCCTCGTTGTACCGGCGGCCGTGCAGGATGCGACCGGTGAACTCGTCGACGATCAGGACCTCGCCCTCGTTGACGATGTAGTCCTTGTCCCGCTTGTAGAGCTCCTTGGCCTTGATGGCGTTGTTCAGGTAGCCGACCAGCGGGGTGTTCACCGACTCGTACAGGTTGTCGATGCCGAGCTGGTCCTCGACCTTGCCGACGCCCCGCTCGGTGATCGCAACGGTGCGCTTGGCCTCGTCGACCTCGTAGTCGCCCTCGCCGTCCTTGCCGCGCTGGAGCCGGCCGACCACCCGGGCGAACTCGGTGTACCAGCGGGCGGAGTGCTCGGCGGGGCCGGAGATGATCAGCGGGGTACGGGCCTCGTCGATGAGGATCGAGTCCACCTCGTCGACGATCGTGAAGTTGTGGCCCCGCTGCACCAGTTCGCCGGCCGACCAGGCCATGTTGTCGCGCAGGTAGTCGAAGCCGAACTCGTTGTTCGTGCCGTACGTGATGTCGCACTCGTACGCCTCGCGGTGCTCCGCGGCGGGCCGGTTCGGCAGGATGACCCCGACGCTGAGGCCGAGGAACCGGTGCACCCGGCCCATCCATTCGGCGTCGCGCTGGGCCAGGTAGTCGTTGACCGTGACGATGTGCACGCCTTGGCCGGACAGCGCGTTCAGGTACGCCGGGAAGACGCCGGTGAGGGTCTTGCCCTCGCCGGTCTTCATCTCGGCGATGTTGCCGAAGTGCAGCGCGGCGCCGCCCATGATCTGCACGTCGTACGCCCGCTGGCCGAGCACCCGGCTGGCCGCCTCCCGGGCGGTGGCGAACGCCTCGGGTAGCAGGTCGTCGAGGGTCTCGCCGTCCGCCAGCCGCTCCCGGTACTGGTCGGTCAGCTCACGCAGTTCGGCGTCCGTGAGGTCGACGTAGTTCTCCTCGATCGAGTTCACGGCCGCCGCGATGGCGTTGAGCCGGCGGAGCATCCGTCCCTCACCGGCACGGAGGATCTTTTCCAGAATCGACACGGGTCAGCGCTCCCCTAGACAGTCTGCCGAACCATCGTAGGCGCCCGGATGGCCTATCTGTCAGCCGCGCTCGCCCTCTGGGCGTGATTATAGGAACAAATCGGTTAAAGGCCATTGGGGTTGGGTGGCTCGCGCCCGGTCCGGCAGGATGGCCGGGTGGAGCCCGTCGAGATCACCGAGGACGACCTGCTGCTGCGGCCGTGGCACCCGGCGGACGCCGAGGCGGTGTACCGCGCCTGCCAGGACCCGGACATCCAGCGCTGGACCACCGTCCCCGCGCCGTACCTGCTGACCCACGCCACCGCATTTGTCGGCGAACTGGCGCCGGCGGGCTGGGCGGAGGACACCGCCGCCCAGTTCGCGGTGGTGGACCGGCTGACCGGCGACCTGCTCGGCTCCTGCGGCCTGGTCACGGTCGACCGGCGGCTGCGCTCGGCCGAGATCGGGTTCTGGGTGGTGCCGGAGGCCCGGGGCCGCCGGGTCGCGGCCCGGTCCACCCGGGCGATCGCGCACTGGGCGTTCGACCGGCTCGGGCTGCGCCGGATCGTCTGGCAGGCCACGGTCGGCAACCACCCGTCCCGGCTGGCCGCGCTGCGGGCCGGCTTCCGGATGGAGGGCCGGCTGCGGCTGGCGGGCGCGGAGCCGGGCACCGAGGGCTGGATCGGCTCGCTGCTCCCCGGCGACCTGCTGCACCCGCCGGCCGAACCGCCGGCGCTGGAGATCCGGCGGGCCCGGGCGTTCACCAGGGCGCAGCCGGTGCTGCACGCGCAGGCCAAGGGGGGTGACCTGACGCTGCGCGCGCTGGCCGAACGGGACATCCCGGAGGTCGTGCTCGCCTGCCGGGACCCGGAGTCGATCCGCTGGACGACGATCCCGCAGCCCTACGGGCCTCCCGAGGCGGAGCTCTTCGTCCGCCGGCACGCCCCGGCGCGCTGGGCGGCGGGCAACGGCGCCGTGTTCGCCCTGGCCGACGAGGCGAACCGGTTCGTCGGCAGCATGGAGTTGGTGATCCGCGCGGACGACGCGGCCGCGGCGGCGGTCGGCTTCATGACCGCGCCGGGCGCCCGGGGCCGCGGGTACGCTCCCGCCGCGCTGCGCGCGCTCTGCCACTGGGGTTTCGACGCGCTGGGTCTGGAGCGGATCGAGTGGCGGGCGTACCCGGGGAACGAGCCGTCTCGCCGCGTCGCCGAGAAGGCCGGTTTCACCATGGAGGGGACGATCCGGTCGGCCGGCGTCCAGCGGGGCGCGCGGCGGGACATGTGGATCGCCTCGCTGCTGGCGACCGACCCGCGCGAACTGCCCTGAGCCATGGTGAGCGATCCGCGCACCGCCGCGCGCCTGCCGGTCGAAGTGATCGAGACCGAGCGGGTGCGGCTCCGCCCCTACCGCGAGTCGGACGCGGCGGACCTGGTCACCGGGATGGCCGACCCGGACCTGCACCGCTTCCTGCCCGACCTGCCCGACCCGTACACCGCCCGGGACGCGGTGGAGTGGATCACCCGGGGTGCCCCCGCGGCGTGGCGCCGGGGCTGGGCGGCGTACGCGATGGTGGATCCCGCCACCGACCGGGTCATCGGCGGCTGCGCCCTGAGCAACCCGCTGCCCCACCTCGGCCAGATCGAGATCGGGTACTGGGTGACGGCGTCCGCCCGGGGTCTGGGCGCGGCGACGTCGGCGGCCCGGGCGCTGACCGGCTACGCGTTCGCGCACGGCTACGGCCGGGTGGAGTTGCTGACCAGGCTGGAGAATCCGGCCAGCCAGCGGGTGGCGATCGCGGCCGGATTCCACCGGGAGGGGCTGCGCCGCGGGGCCCGTCCGGAGCGCGGCCCCGGTGTGCTGGGAGGCCCGCCCGAGCGGGGCGACCGGGTGGTGTGGGCGCGCCTGGTCGACGATCCCTCGGAGCCCTCCCCGCGGCTGCTGCCCGACCTGCCCGGCGGTGCGCTCACCGACGGCGTGGTCACGCTGCGCCCGCCGCGCCCGGGGGACGAGCCGTTCCTGCACCGCCTGCACGGCCTGCCCGACGTGGTGGCCAGCAGCGTGCCGCCGGTCGCGCCGGACGGTGCGGAGGTCGCCCTGCGGGTGGCCCGCTCGGCGTTCCGCTGGCTGGCCGGCGAGCGCGCCGACCTGGTGGTCACCGACGCGGCCTCCGGCGCGCCGGCCGGCGACATCGGCCTGTACTACTCGGAGCCGTCCACCGGGCAGGGCATGGTCGGGTACTCGCTGCTGCCCGAGTGGCGCGGCCGGGGCTTCGCCACCCGGGCCGTCGTGCTGCTGGCCCGGTGGGCGTTCGACGCCGGCGTGCTGCGGCTGATCGCCGGCACCCGGCCGGAGAACGCCGCGTCGCAGCGGGTGTTGGCCCGCGCGGGCTTCCGGCGCGAGGGGTACCAGCGGGAGCGGCTACCCGGGCCGGCCGGCACCCGCGTCGACGACGTGCTGTACGCCCTGCTGCCGGCGGACCTTCCGCCGGCCGCGCCCGGGGCGGTCGCGCCGGCCGGACCGGTGGGGTGGCACCGGCCGGCCGGCGCGTTCCGCTAGCGGGCCGGTGCCGCGTCGGACAGGCCGACCGACGGGCCGCCCAGGGAGATGACGCCGTAGTCGTAGGCGCGGCGGCGGTACACCACGCTCGGCCGGCTCGACTCCTTGTCCAGGAACAGGTAGAAGTCGTGCCCGACCAGTTCCATCTGGAACAGCGCGTCCTCGACGGTCATCGGCTCGGCGAGGTGTTCCTTCTCCCGCACGATGCGCCAGGGCTGGTCCGGGTCGTGCTTCCCGGCACCGCCGGCGGCGCCGGCACCGGCCAACTCGGGCTCGGCGGGGGTCTCCTCCGGCGCCGCGGTCGTCATGGCGACCGGCAGCCCGGCCGTCGCTTCGGCGACGGAGAGCGGCGCGTGCCGGCCCCGGTGTACCCGCCGCCGGTCGGCCGCCCGGCTCAGCCGGGTGTCCAGCTTGGCGATGGCGCAGTCGAGGGCGGCGTAGAAATCCTTGGCGCTGGCCTCGGCGCGGATCACCGGGCCGCGCGTGAAGACCGTGATCTCCACCCGTTGGCAGCGGTCGGACTGGCGCGGATTGCGCTCGTGCAATAGCTCGACGTCAGCCCGGATCAGCTTGCCGTCGTACCGCTCGATCTTCGACAGCTTCTCGGATACCAGCGCCCGGTAGTGCTCGGGCACCTCAACGTTGCGGCCCTTGACGACGATGTCCACGCGGTGACCTCCCCCACGGTAGTTCGGTGGCTGCCGCCGACGGGCGCCGGCGGCGCGGTCGAGACTGGGCATCCGGCGCGTTCCCACGCGCCGCCGTGTCTGCCGGTACCACCTCCTCCACCGTGACGCGGGCGGTTCGCGCCGCCCTGTCGGGAGGCTGCGGCGCTGCTCACCGGGGTTTCCCCCCGGGGCCGCGTCACAGCGGGTAAACCCAAACGCTAGCCGCTCGACGCTCGCCCGTCATCCCTGGTTGAAAAGCCGGCCCAAGAAGATTCACCCACTCGGGGTGCCCGGGTGATCGAGAGCCGAAACCGGCGCGGTCCGGCCGGAGCCGGCCGGCTCCCGGGGGCTCTTGTGGAGGGTCTCGGCGAGCACCGCGGCACCCGCCACGGGGATATCGACGGCGGCGAGCACGGCATGCGCGGCGCCCAGCGTGGCACCGGTCGTGAGGACGTCGTCCACGATGATCACTGCCGGGCGGGCGGCGGCGAGCCGGGACGCGGCCGGACGGCGGAGCCGGAACGCGGTGGCCGCGGCGGCGGACCGGGCGGCGGCGTCGAGGCCGGCGGAGTCGGGGCGGGGCCGGGCGGCCAGCGGTCGGGCCACCGCCGCGGGCACCCCGACCCGGCGCAAACGCTCGGCGGCGTGCCGCGCCAACCGCAGCACATGGTCGCCGTGCCGCTCCCGGGCGGCCCGCGCGGTGCTGGGCACCGGCACGAGCGCGATCCGCGGCGCGCCGGCTCCGCACGGGACCGAGCGCGACCCGGCCACGGTGGACTCGGCCACGGCGAGAGCCGCGGCGGCGAGCAGGGCGCCCAGCGGCGGTGCCAGGCCGTGCCGCCCGTGCTCCTTGTAGGCGAGCAGCGACTCACGCAGCACGCCGCCGTACGGGCCCAGGGCCACGCAGTGCGGTACCCCCGGGCGGGGCGCCACCGCCGCCGGGACGAGCCCTTCAAGCAACCGGGCGCACGCCGCGCAGACCCCGGAGCGCAGGGGCACCCCGCCCGCGCGGCAGCCGGCGCACCGCGTGGGCAACACCAGGTCGACCAGGGCTGACCACACGGCGGTCACTCGTCCAGGAAGAACGGCGCCGTGGGGGTCTGCTCGGCCGTCGGTGGCGCGGACGACAGCTTGCCGCCGGGTTGCACGTCGGACACGCTGATCGGCTCGAACACGGTGCCGGTGACCTGGAACGCGCTGCGGTCCGACTCGTACATGAGCGCGCCGTACTTCCAGGACGCATCCGTGTCCGAGTTGTCGGGGAACGCGACGAGCTGGGTGATCTTGGTGTTGCCCAGTTCGCGGCCCCGCTGCTCCTCCTCGGCCCCGTCCACGGTGATCTCGGTGAAGCCGGTCTGCCCGCTGGGCAGTTGCCCGGCCGCGACCAGCAGGTTCTGCTGGCTCCAGCCGGCGCCGGCCAGGTGGGTCAGCTTGGTGGGCAGCGCCAACGGCTGCCCGATCCCGCGCAACTCGTTCTGGTCCCCGGTGGTCGGGGCGACCATCAGCCGGTCGCCGATGACCAGGGCGATCCGGTGGCCGTCCGGGGCGACCGCCATCGCGGTGACCCGGCCCGGCGTCTCGATCTCGACCAGGTCGCCGGTGGCGCGGTCGAACCGGTAGAGCGCACCGTCGGCGATCACCACGCCGGCCTCACCCGCCCGGCCCGGCAGCCACTGCGGGCGTCCGATCGACTGGTACGAGTTCGCCAGCGCCCGGAACTCGACGGTGCCGTCGAGCTTGCGCCAGCCGATCCAGAGCCGCTGGCGGTTACCGCTGCGGCGGACCAGCGCGATCGCGTAGTCCTCGCCCATCCGCGCCACGGCGGCGCGCAGCACCTTGGTGTTGGCCTCCGCGTCCAGCACCGGCGAGGACGGCGGCGGCTCCGCGCCCGGCGGGACCAGCGGGCGCACCACCCCGTTCAGGATCGCGAACCGGTCGGGCGTCGTGGGCAGTTCGGTGACGAGCGGCTGGTACGCCGTGCCGACCTTCTTCTCCTGCCCGTCGATCTTCAGAACCACGGCCGTGTACTGGCCGAGCGACCAGCGCAGTTGGGCGGCGAGCCGGTCCACCTGGGTGGCGTCCTTGCCGATGTCCGGCGCGGACAGGTTGACCTCCAGCCGGCTGCCGTCCGGGCTGGTGACATTGCCCTGCAGGACGACGTTGTCCGGCATCTCGTCCACGCCCGGCCGCAGCCACGACGACGGCCCCTCCAGCAGCCACTTCACCAGGCGCGTGGGCTGCTCCTTGACGTCCACCGAGGTGGGCAGGTAGCGCAGGTCCGGCACCAGGCTCGCGCCGCCGCCGGCCCAGAAGTACAGGTTCCGCTTCAGGTAGTACCGGGACAGCGCGATCGTGGACAGCAGCAGGTGCTGCTGGGTCTTCCAGTCGGCCAGGAACAGGGAGCTGTCCGAGCCGTACAGGATCCGGAAGTGGTACACGGTGGTGGTTTCGGTCGCCGGCTCGATCACGCCGGTGTCCGGGTCCAGCACGCCGACCTGCCGGACGTTCAGGTCCACGCTGTAGCCGAGCTTCTCCGGGGTGACGATGAGATCGTCGTCGGGCTCGTACCGGACGACATTGACCTTGTTGCCCGGCTTCCAGTTCTCCTGCTGCCCGACCGTGAAGTAGTCGCGGGTGCGCTGCTCCGCACCGCCCGGGTCGCCGACCACCGCGCTCAGGAAGAACTCCACCAGTTGGGTGGGCGTGCGCGCGTCCTTGCGCTGCGCCGGCACGCCCGGCGGGTCGGCGCCGGCCGGCGGGGCGGGCGACAGACCCGGGCCGGCGACCTTGACATCCGTCTCTCTCGGCACGCCGCAGCCGGCCAGCAGCACGAGCAGCGCGGCCGCGACGGCCACGGTGGCGCGCACGGTTCGCCGGGTCACGGTGCCGCCTCCGTCCGCTCGGCGCCCGGGTCCGGAGCCGTCTCGGCCGGCCGGGGCGGCGGCGCGGGCGGGAGCTCCCGCGGCAGGCGGGACAGGTCCTCGCCGGCGTCCCGCGGCACCAGCCGCAGCGGCGAGGAGACCAGCCGGTCACCCGCGCGCAGCGGCAGCGTGAGCCGGAACTGGGCGCCCTCGCCGGGCGCGCCCCACGCCTCCAGCCAGCCGCCGTGCAGCCGGGCGTCCTCCACGCTGATCGATAGGCCCAGGCCGGTGCCGCCGGTCTGCCGGGCCCGGGACGGGTCGGCCCGCCAGAACCGGTTGAACACCAGCTTCTCCTCGCCGGGCTGCAGCCCCACACCGTGGTCCCGGACCGTGACCGCCGCGCTGGACTCGTCCGCCGCCAGCGTCACCACCACCGGCTTGCGCTCGCCGTGCTCGACCGCGTTGCCGACCAGGTTGCGCAGCACCCGCTCGACCCGACGCGGGTCGATCTCGGCGATCACCGGGGCGGCCGGCACGTGGACGGTCAGCCGCACCCCGGCCCGCTCCGCCAGCGGCACCAGCCGCTCGGTCACCCGCCGCACCACCGGGACGAGGTCGGTCGGCTCCGCGTCCAGCACGGCGAAGCCGGCGTCGAAGCGGCTGATCTCCAGCAGGTCGGTGAGCAGGTTCTCGAACCGGTCCAGCTCCGCCTGGAGCAGTTCGGCGCTGCGCGCCACCACCGGGTCGTACTGGTCGCGCTCGGTGTGGATCAGGTCCGCGGCCATCCGGATGGTGGTGAGCGGGGTGCGCAACTCGTGCGAGACGTCCGAGGTGAACCGGCGCTGCAGCCGGGACATCTCCTCCAGCCGGACGATCTGCCGCTGCAGGTTCGCCGCCATCTGGTTGAACGACGCGGCCAGCAGCGCCAGGTCGTCCTCGCCGCTGACCACCATGCGCTGGTCCAGTAGGCCGGCCGAGAGGCGCTGCGCGGTGCGGGCGGCCACCCGGACCGGGGTAACCACCATGCGAGTCACCAGCGCGGCCAGCAGGCCCAGCAGGACCACCAGGGCGGCACCGGTGATCAGCACGATCGTGCGGATCTGGGCCGCGGTGGTCGCCTCGCGGGTCAGCGGCACCAGGTAGTACAGCTCGACCTGGCCGCCCCAGCCGGCGGGCACCCCGGAGCCGTAGACGAGGTAGGTCACCGGTCCGTTGCCGTCCAGGTCCCGGGTGACCACCTGCCAGGCGACCTTGCGCTGGTCGGCGACCTGGTGGGACAGCTCCGGGGTGATCGCCGGCGCCACGTCCAGGTCGGGCGAGGCGACCAGGCCGTCGGTCACGTCCGAGTTGATCGCCACGATCGCGCCGCCGGGCTGCGGCGATCCGGCCAGGTACCGCAGCGTGTCGTTGATCGTCAGCTTCACCGAGGGCGACTCGCGGGTGTGCACGTTGAGCTGCTGGGCGGCGTAGGCCGCACCGTCCGACAGGTCGTTGCTCACCTGGCCGCGGGCGCCGTCCAGCAGGGAGTCCGCGCTGCCCTTGGCGACCAGGAAGCCGAACACGCCGACCAGCAGGCTGGACACCACGAGCGTGATGGTCACCATGCGCAGGTGCAGCGAGCGCCGGTAGGCCAGCCGCACCGACCGGGTCAGGAACCGGACCCGGCGCCGCCCGGCACGCCAGAGCCGCCGCGCGTACCGGGCCGGGCCCGGCAGGCGACGGTCGAGGAGGGCGACGAGGCGGCGGTTCACAGCGCTGGCCAGGCTATCCCGTGCCCGCCTTGTAGCCCACGCCACGGACGGTGAGGATGATCTCTGGCCGCTCCGGGTCCGGCTCGATCTTCGCGCGCAGCCGCTGGACGTGCACGTTCACCAGCCGGGTGTCGGCCGCGTGCCGGTACCCCCAGACCTGCTCCAGCAGGACCTCTCGGGTGAACACCTGGCGCGGCTTGCGGGCCAGCGCCACCAGCAGGTCGAACTCCAGCGGGGTCAGCTTGACCTCGTCGCCGTCCCGGCTGACCGTGTGCGCCGGCACGTCGATGCTGATCTGGTTGCCGGGCGGCCCGATCGTGAGCAGTTCGGGCGCCGCGTCCTCGCCCCGGCGTAGCCGGGCCCGCATCCGGGCGACCAGTTCCTTGGGCTTGAACGGCTTGATGACGTAGTCGTCGGCGCCGGACTCCAGCCCCAGCACCACGTCCACGGTGTCGCTCTTGGCGGTCAGCATGACGATCGGCACGCCGGACTCGGCGCGGATCGCCCGGCAGACATCGATGCCGCTCATCCCCGGCAGCATCAGGTCCAGCAGGACGATATCCGGCCGGCTCTCCCGGAAGGCCGCCAGCGCGCGCTCGCCGTCGGCGACGAAGGAGGGCAGGAACCCCTCGCTACGCAGCACGATCCCGAGCATCTCGGCCAGCGCGGGGTCGTCGTCGACCACCAGAATCCGGGCTCTCATGCGCTCAAATATTGCACCTCGTCGGGACTGGCGAGGGTACGGGTACGGCCGGCGGCCCCCGGTATGGCCGTTCGGCCGGCGCGGCACGGCTGACCGGCCGTGTCCGACACGCCGGCAGGGACCCGGGCGGGATCGCGGGCAACGCGCGCCCGTGCCACGATGGCCGGGCCCGGCACCGGCCGGGAAGCGAGTGCCGGGAGTGACGCGTGAACCAGGCCGAGCGGGGTGCCCCGGGTCCGCCCGCCGTGCTGCCGCTGCGCCCGCTCACGCTCGGCGAGTTGCTGGACGCCGCCGTCGCGCTGCTGCGCACGGCCGCGCCCGCGCTGCTGCCGCTGGCCCTGGCGCTGGCCGCCGCCGAGCAGGCGGTGCTCTGGCCGCTGCGCCGCTTCGCCCGGGCCGAGCCGCCGTTGTACCTGCCCGCGCTGCACTTCTTCGAACCCTTCCTGCCCCCGCTCCTGCGGTACTGGCCGCTGCTGGTGGCCGGGTTCGCGCTGGAGGCGGGGATCATCGCGCTGCTCGGCGGGGTGGCCGGGCGCGCGGCGGGCGAGGCGGTGCTGGGCCGCACCGGCGGCAACCCGTTCCGGCTGCTGCGCCTGGGCGGCGCCGGCCCGGCGCTGCTGCCCGTCGCGGTGGTCTGCGCGGTGGTCACCGGCCTCGCGGCGCTCGGCGGCCCGCTGTGGGCACTCGGGTACGCGCTGTTCGGCCTCGCCGCGCCCGCGCTGGTCCTGGACCGGGTCGGCCCGCTGCGGGCGCTCGGCCGCGGTGCCGTGCTCGCCGTCCGCGACGGCGCCCGGGCCGGCTGGATCCGGATCGCCGGCTACCTCGGCTGGCTGGGCGTGCGGGCGGCGCTCGGGCTGGCCGGCGTCACCGTCCTGGAGGTGTTCAACGTCGGCGCCGCGGACTGGCGGTACCCGGTGGCGTTCATCGCGTGGACGCTGGTGAACACCCTCGCGTACCCGACCCTGGCCTGCCTGGACGCGGTCCTGCACCTGGAGACCCGGATGCGCACCGAGGGCCTGGACATCCGGCTGGCCCGGGCCGCCGCCCGCGGCGCCGTCACCCCCGCGCACCTGGCGGTGTGGCGGTGAGCTTCTCCCGCTGGTGGACCGAGGCGCTCGCCGCGCTCGGCGACCTGATGCCGCTGACGCTGGCCGCGGGCGGCCTGCTCCTGCTCGCCGCGCTGGTCGGCGCCGCCTGGTACTGGTACCCGGCCTGGGTGCCGCGCCGGCTGCCCCGCTGGCGGATGCCCCGACTGCGCCGCTGGCGGATGCCGCGGCTGCGCCGGCCCCGGTGGCGCTGGCCGCGCCTGCGGTTGCGCCTCCGCTGGCCGTTCCGGCGCCGCCGCCGACCGGTGCCCGAGCAACCGGTGCCGACCGCGCCCGCCGAGGACGAACTGCCCGACATGCCCGCCGTCGCGCTGCGCTCGCTCGCGGACGACCTGGCCGCGCAGGGCCGGTACGCGGAGGCGGTCCGGGAGCGGCTGCGCGGCATGGTCCGCGAACTGGTCGAGCGCCGGGTGATCGAGCACCGGCCCGGGTGGACGGTGACCGAACTGGCCCGCGCCGCCACGGACGCCCGCCCGGGGACGGACGCGGCCCTGGGCGAGGCCGGCGGCATCTTCTCCGACATCTGGTACGGGCAGCGCGCCGCGCTCGACCGGCACGACCAGCGGATGCGCGAGTTGGCCGAGGCGCTGCACGCCATCCTGGAACCCGAGCGGGTGGGCCGATGACACTCACCGCCCCCGCACCGCCCCGCGCCGCGGCGCCACGCCCGGCCGCGCCGGCGCCGCCCCGCCGCCGGCGGCGGTGGCACCGCTGGGCGATCCCGTTCGGCGTGGTGCTGGCGCTGTTCGCCACGACCGCGATCGCGTACTCGATCGAGCAGCCCGACCCGGCCGAGGCCGCGTTCCTGTCTCCGGTGAGCGCCGATGCGGTGGGCGGGCGGGCGCTCGCGGACCGGCTCGCCGCCCGGGGCATCGCGGTGCGCCGGGAAACCCGCACGTCGGACGCGCTGGTCGCCGCGCACGCCGGCGACACCACCCTGTTCATCCCGGCACCGGCCCTGGTCCACCCGTATTACCTGCGGATGCTCCGGACGATGCCGCAGAGCACCCGGATCGTCCTGGTGGAGCCCGCCGGCCGGACGCTGACGAGCGCCGGCATCTGGATCGACGTGACCGGCCAGCGCCCGGCCGCGGCCGCCGCCGAACCGGGGGCCGGCTGCGGGCTGCCGGCCGCGGCGCGCGCCGGCCGGGCCGCGGTCGTCCGCCGGCACTACGCCGTCCGGGAGTCGCCGTCGCTCCAGCCCGTGTTCGCCTGCTACGGCGACTCGCTGGTGGGGGTGCGGCTGTCCGCGGCGCCGCTGGTCGTGGTCGGCGCGGCCGACCCGTTCCGCAACGACCGGATCGACGAGCACAGCAATGCGGCGCTGGCGACCGGCCTGCTCGCCGACCACCCCACCGTGGTCTGGCTGGACCTGCACCGGCACGAGCCCGCCCCCGGCGTGCTCGACGACCCGGACGCGGTCGACGGCCCCCCGTCGCTGGCCCCCGCGCCCACCGTGGCCCGCCGCGGGGAGCAGCCGTCCCCGCCCCCCAGGCAGGAGCAGGAGAAGGCGGCCGGCACCCCGAACCCGATGTGGCGGGCCTTCCCGGCCTGGTTCTGGGCGCTGCTGGCGCAGTTGGCCCTCGCCGCGCTCGCGCTCGCGCTGTGGCGCGCCCGCCGGCTCGGTCCACCGGTCGGCGAGCCGCTGCCGGTCACGGTGCGGGCCGCCGAGACCGTGTTCGGTCGCGGCCGCCTCTACCGGCGTGCCCGCGACCCCGGCGCCACCCTCGCCATGCTGCGGCGGGCCGCGCTGCGCAAACTCGCCGCCCGCCTGGAGCCGCCGCCCGGCACCGGTCCGGACGACCTGGCCGCGCTCATCGCCGGGCACAGCGGCTGGCCCGCCGACGAGGTCCGCGACCTGCTCTACGGCCCGGACCCGGACCGGGACGAGGACCTGGTCCGGGCGGCCGAGCGGCTCGCCGCCCTGGTACACGACGCGTCGGCCGCCGCAACCGCGGCCGGTCCCGAGACGGGAGGAACCCGGTGACCGAACCCCTGACCGATTTCCCGGCGGAACCTCCGGCGCCGCACCCGGTCGCCGGTGTGGACCCCCGGGCCGCCCTGCACCGCCTGCGCACCGAGGTGGCCAAGGCCGTCGTCGGCCAGGAGTCCGTGGTCACCGGGCTGGTGATCGCGCTGCTGTGCCGGGGGCACGTGCTGCTGGAGGGCGTGCCCGGCGTGGCCAAGACGCTGCTGGTGCGCGCCTTCGCCGCCGCGCTGGACCTGGAGGCCAAGCGCCTCCAGTTCACCCCCGACCTGATGCCCGGCGACGTCACCGGCTCGCTGGTGTTCGACCCGCGCACCGCCGCGTTCACCTTCCGCGAGGGCCCGGTCTTCACCAACCTGCTACTCGCCGACGAGATCAACCGCACGCCGCCGAAGACCCAGGCGGCGCTGCTGGAGGTCATGGAGGAGCGCCAGGTCTCGGTCGAGGGCACCGCCCGCCCGCTGCCCACGCCGTTCATCGTGGCGGCGACCCAGAACCCCATCGAGTACGAGGGCACCTACCCGCTGCCCGAGGCGCAACTGGACCGGTTCCTGGTCAAGCTGTCGGTGCCGCTGCCCACCCGGGACGAGGAGTTGGGCGTGCTCCGGGCGCATCACGCGGGCTTCGACCCCCGGGACCTCAAGGCGGCCGGCATCGTCCAGGTGGCCAGCGCCGCCGACCTGGCCGCCGGGCGGGTGGCGGTGGCCCGGGTCGGGGTGGCCGACCCGGTGCTCGCGTACATGGTGGACCTGTGCCGTGCCACCCGCGTCTCCCCGTCGCTGGAACTGGGCGCCTCCCCACGCGGCGCGACCGCGCTGCTGCTGACGGCCAAGGCGTGGGCGTGGCTGTCCGGCCGCGAGTACGTCACCCCGGACGATGTGAAGGCGGTCGCCCGGGCCGTGCTGCGGCACCGGGTGCGGCTGCGGCCGGAGGCGGAACTGGAGGGCACCACGGCGGAGCATGTGCTGGACTCCGTGCTCGCGACCGTGCCGACCCCACGATGATCACCCGGCGTGCCGGGCTTCTCCTCGCCGCCGCCGCGTTCACGCTGCCGCTGTGGCCCTGGCCGTGGCTGGGGGTTGCGCTCATGGCCGGCCTGGTGATCGCGTTCTGCCTGCTGGACGCCGCCCTGGCCGCCCCGCTAGAGCGGATCACGGCCCGCCGGGAGGGCGCCCGCGCCGTCCGGTTGGGCGAGCGCGCCGACGTCGAACTGCGCCTGCACAACGGCTCCGAGCGCCGCCTGCGGGCCGAGGTCCGCGACGCGTGGGTGCCCTCCGCCGGCGCCCACCCGGAACTGCACCACGTGGTCGCCGAACCGGGTGGGACGGTCACCCTGCCCGCCACGCTCACCCCCACCCGCCGGGGCGACCGGCCCGCCGTCCGGCTCACGATCCGCTCGTACGGCCCGTTCGGCTTCGCGTACCGCCAGTCCCGGGGGCGCCGGGCGCTGGCCGCCACTCCACCGTGGACGCTGCGGGTGCTGCCCCGGTTCGAGTCCCGCCGGCTGCTGCCGGAGAAGCTGTCCCGGCTGCGCCTGATCGAGGGCGCCGTGGCCACCCGCGGGCGCGGCCAGGGCACCGAGTTCGACTCGCTGCGCGAGTACGTGCTCGGTGACGACGTGCGCTCCATCGACTGGCGCGCCAGCGCCCGCCGGGCCGACGTGCTGGTCCGCACCTGGCGCCCGGAGCGGGACCGCCGGGTGCTGTGCCTGGTCGACACCGGCCGGACCGCGGCCGTCCTGGCCGGCGCCGAACCCCGGCTGGACGTGGCCATGGACGCCGCCCTGCTGCTGGCCACCCTCGCGTCCCGGGCCGGCGACCGGGTCGACCTGCTGGCCGTCGACACCGCCGTGCGCGCCGCCGTCTCCGGCGCCAACCGGCGCACCCTGCTGCCCCGCCTGGTCAACGCCCTCGCCCCGCTGGAACCCGCGCTGGTCGAGACGGACTTCGAACTGGCCGTCGGCGAGGTGCTCCGGCGGGCCCGCAAACGCGCGCTGGTGGTCCTGTTCACGGCGCTGGAGCCGGGCGCCCTCGGCGAGGGCCTGCTGCCCGTCCTGCCCCGGCTGGCCGCCCGCCACCGGGTCCTGCTGGCCGCCGTCCACGACCCGGTCCTGGACGATCTCACCGCCGGGCCCGCCCGCACGGCCGACGACGTGTACGCGTCGGCCGCCGCCTGGCGCGCCATCGCCGAGCGGGACCAGGTCAGTGCCGCCCTGCGGCGCGGCGGCGTCCAGGTGGTGGACGCCCCGGTGGGCCAGTTCGCGTCCAGGGTCGCCGACGCCTACCTGGCCCTCAAGACCACCGGGCGCCTCTGACGCCTGTTTCGGGCCGGCATGGTCCGCGGGGGGATCGGAGGAGGACGACCGGTGGCGTTTGGCGGAGCGCCGCGCGGCTGGACCGGCCCTTCCGGAACGGGTGCTGGTCAGGTGTCGGCGTCGGCGTCGTGCCCGGCCTGCGCGGCGCGGCGGCCGAGGATCAGGACGTAGCCGAGGAAGGCGAGCCACGCCGCGGCCCCGATGCCGATCCGGATGGCGGTGGGCAGCGCGGACGGCGTGACGAACGCCTCCAGCAACGCGGAGACGAGTAGCACCGGCACCAGGCCGAGCGCCACCAGCATGGCGGTGCGGCCGGTCTGGGCGACGGCCCGGCCGCGGCTGCGGTCGGCGCCCGGGGCGATCCAGGCCCAGCCGATCCGCAGGCCGACGCCGGCGCAGACGAACATGCAGGTCAGCTCGAGCAGTCCGTGCGGCAGGATCAGGCCGAAGAAGACGTCCTCGCGCCCGCTGGCGAGCATGACGCCGCCGGCGATGGCCAGGTTCAGCGAGTTCTCCCACAGCAGGTAGAGGACCGGCGCGATCAGTACCCCGGACGCCAGGCACATCGCCAGCACCCAGGCGTTGTGGGTCCAGACGAGGAACGAGAAGTTGGGGGCCAGGTACTCGGAGTAGTAGCCGGCGAAGTCGGTGTTGACCAACCGGTCCATCTGCTCTTCGGTGAGGAACGCGCGGGCCGATTCCGGGTGCGTGGCGATCCAGCTCATCAGGAAGCCGGTGAGCAGGATGGTGGCCGCCGCGACCCCGGACCACCAGGGCCAGGCGCGGTAGGCGGCGAGGGGGAAGCCCGCGGTGAAGAACCGGCCGACCTGCCGCCAGCGGAAGCGGGAGCCGCCGGTGATCGCGCCCCGGCCCGCGAGGACCAGGCGGGACAGGCGCGCGACCAGCACCGGGTCGGGTGAGCGGCTGCGCACCGCCGACAGGTGGGTGGCGGCCCGCTGGTAGAGGGCGACCAGTTCGTCGGCCTCGGTCGCGCTGAGCCGGCGGTGCCGGGACAACCGCTCCAGCCGGCGCCACTCGCCGTCGTGCTCCGCGACGAACGCGTCCAGGTCCACGCCACCTCCACGGCCCCCGTCGCCGTCCGGGACGACGAACTGTCGCCGTCATAGTGTTCACTGTGACGGTGACCGCGCAACTCGCCCCGCCCGCGCCCGCCGAGCCGGCCGAGCCGGCCCCGGCGGCCCGGGTGGTCAGCGGCGAGGCGGTCGAGGTGGAGGTGCGGGTCGCCCGGGTCGGCTCGCGGGCGCTGGCGCTGCTGGTGGATGCGATCGTGCAGGTCGCGCTGCTGCTCCTGCTGGTGCCGGCGACGCTGATCACGTCGGCGATCGTGTTCGACGGCTTCGAGGACGCGGCGCTGGTGCAGGCGCTGCTCCTCGTCTGCGTGCTGGTGAGCTTCGCGGGCTACCCGCTGCTGCTGGAGACGCTGACCGGCGGCCGCAGCCTCGGGAAGCTGGCGATGGGCCTGCGCGTGGTCCGCGAGGACGGCGGCCCGATCCAGTTCCGGCACGCGCTGACCCGCATGCTCATCGGGCTGGCCCTGGAGTGGCCGGGCCTGATGCTGCTGCCGCTCACCTGGCTGGCGAGCCTCGGCACCATGCTGCTGAACCCGCGCGGGCGGCGCCTCGGCGACCTGGCCGCCGGAACCCTGGTCATCCACGAGCGCACCCCGGCGTCGTGGGGCTGGGTGCCGACGATGCCACCGGCGCTGGCCGGCTGGGCGGCCACGCTGGACCTCACCGGGCTGGAGGACGACCTGGCCCTGGCGGTACGGCACTTCCTGTCGCGTGGGCGGCTGCTCGTCGAGCCGGAGCGGACCCTGCTGGGCCGGGCCCTGGCCATCGAGGTGGCGGGGTGCACCGCCCCCGGCCCGCCGCCCGGCGTGCCCGGCTGGGCGTACCTCGCGGCGGTCCTCGCGGAGCGGCACCGCCGGGCGGCCGCGCGGCTGGCCCGCTCCCGCTCGGTCACCGCCGCCCTCTGGCCGGACCTGATGCTCGGCCCCGTCGGGGCGCCGCCCCCGCCCTACCCGGCCTGGGCGCCGCCGGTCACGCTGCCGGCCGGGCCGCCGCCGCTGCGCCACGCCGCACCGCTACCGGCTCAGGTGCCGGCGCCGCCACCGACCTACTCGAACAGCGCCCGGCCGAGGTAGTCGCCGCCGTCGCGCACGCCGCGCGGGCAGGCGAACAGGCCACTGGAGACGTGCCGGAGGTACTCGTTGAGCGCGTCGGACCCGGCCAGCGAGCGCTGGATCGGTACGAACTGCTTGCGCGGGTCCCGCTGGTAGGCGATGAAGAACAGCCCGGCGTTGAGCCGGCCCAGCCCGTCCGAGCCGTCCACGAAGTTGTACCCGCGGCGCAGCAGGCGGGCGCCGCCGTTGACGCTGTGGTGCGCCAGGCGCACGTGCGAGTCGACCGGCACCGCGGGCTGGCCGTCGGCGCCCTTGGCGGCCAGGTCGATCTCGTCGAACTCGCGCTGCCGGCCGAGCGGGGCGCCGGTGCCCTTGGTCCGGCCGATGATCGCCTCCTGCTCGGCGAGCGGCGACCGGTCCCAGGTCTCGATCAGCATGCGGATCTTGCGGGTGACCAGGTACGAGCCGCCGGTCATCCAGTCCGGGCCGTCACCGGGCTGCACCCACAACTGGTCCCGCAGCAGGTCGGTCTCCTCCGCCTTCAGGTTGGCGGTGCCGTCCTTGAAGCCGAACAGGTTACGCGGCGTGGCCTGCGCCGTGGAGGTGGACGAGGTGCGCCCGAACCCGAGCTGGGACCAGCGGACGCTCACCACACCCATGCCGATGCGGGCCAGGTTCCGGATCGCGTGCACGGCGACCTGGGGGTCGTGGGCGCACGCCTGCACGCACAGGTCCCCGCCGGAGATCGCCGGGTCGAGCGCGTCGTGCGGGAAGCGCGGCAGGTCGGCCAGGGCGGGTGGGCGCTTCGCGGCGATGCCGAACCGGTCGGCGCCGGTCGCGTCGCGAAACAGCGTGGGGCCGAAGCCGACCGTGATCGTCAGCCCGGACGGCGGCAGGTCGAGCGCCTCGCCGGTGTCGTCCGGCGGCGCCTCGGGCGCCCCGTTGACCGCCCCGATCGCGCCCGCGTCCCGGCCGGCGGTCATCCGGGCGGCCGCCTGGGTCCACTCCTGGAGCAGGTCGACCAGCCGCTCCCGGCTCTTGGTGATCACGTCGAACGCGACGAAGTGCAGCCGGTCCTGGGCGGGTGTGACGATGCCGGCCTGGTGGTCGCCGTAGAACGGCACGGCACCGGCCGCTTCCTGCGCGGCGGCCGGGGCGTCGATCGCCCCGCGCACCAGCGCACCAGCGCTCGCGGCCGCGCCGGCGACCCCGGCCACGCCGAGGCCGGCGAGCGTCATCACGCGCCGCCGGCTGACCCTGCTCTCGCTCATGCTCACCCCTCCCCCGCTGGCGCCGGCCGCCCCGGCAAGGGCGGCCGGCCGCTGGTGGCCTCGCCGGCCGCCCTACTTGGCGGCGATGGTCGCCGCGACCTTGCTGATCGGCTCGGCCAGCGCGTTGATCACGTCCGACAGTTCCTTCAGCTCCGCCTGGCTGAGCTGGTTGTGCAGCTTCCAGCCGTCGCCCGACCGGTGCTTGCCGAGCGCCGCCTCGGTGGCGGCGAACTCGCTGTCGAGCTGCTTCACCAGATCCGGCGCGCGCTGCTCCAGGGCGGGCCGCAGCGCGGCGATCGCCGCCTTGGAGCCTTCGAGGTTGGCGGCGAAGTCCCACAGGTCCGTGTGCGAGTAGCGGTCCTCCTCACCGGTGATCTTCCCGGTGGCGACCTCGTCGAGCAGTTCCTTGGCGCCGTTGGCGAGCTGGAGCGGGGTCAGCTTCTCGGCGTTCGCCTTGGCGACGATCTCCTTGACGTCGGCCAGCAGCCGGTCGGCGATCGGGCCGGACTTGCTGATGTCGCCGGTGGCCCAGAGGTCCTTCTCCAGCCGGTGGAAGCCGGTGAACTCCATGCCGTCCGCGATGACCTCCTCGCGACCGTCGATCTTCGGGTCGAGGTCACCGAAGATCTCCGCCACCGGCTCGATCCGCTCCCAGTACGTGCGCGCCACCGGGTACAGGGCCTTGGCCTTCGCCACGTCCCCCGCCTTGATCGCGGCCACGAACTCCTCGGTCTTCGGCAGCAGCGCGTCGGTCTGGCTGCGCACGTACCGCTGGTAGCTGTCGGTCGCGTCGGCCAGCGCGGCGTCCGCGGTCAGCGGCTCGGCCGACCCGGTGACCTTGAGCGCCGTCCGGATGCCCTTGCCGATCATCCCGGGCTTGCAGGCCGCCTCGTACGTGCCGGACGGCAGCTCGACGTGCAGCTCGCGGGTCAGCCCCGGCGCGATGTTCTCGACCTCGCCCATGATCCGGTCGCCGGGCGCGTACACGTAGAACTCGGTGACCTTGGCGCCGCCGTTCTTGATCGAGAACACCGAGGTACCCGCCGGGACCTCGGCGCTGGCCAGTTCGCAGGCGGTGTCGCTGGCGCTTACCGCGACCGGGCCGCCGGCGGCGCCCGGCTCCTGGCCGCCGGCGGTGCAGGCGCTCAGGCCGGCCACGACGGCACCGGCGCAGGCCAGGGCGAGAACACGGGTGGGACGCATGGAAGCTCCTCGATAACGAATCTTGGGCACGGTGGTCAGGCGCGCTGCGTGGCCGGGGCGGCCGGGGCGGCCGGGGCGGCCGGGGCCTTGGCCCGGCTCTTGCCGCCACGCCACAGGAACAGCACCAGCACCGGCACGGCGTACGCCAGCCAGGCGATCATCTCCAGCACGGTCGGCGCCGGAGTGATGTTGAACATGCCGGAGAGCACCGTGCCGTACCAGCTCGCCGGGTCCAGCACCCCGCTGATGTCGAACGCGTGGTTGTTGATCCCCGGCAGCACCCGGGCTTCCTGGAAGTCGTGCACCCCGTACTTCAGGATGCCGGCGGCGACCAGCACGAGCAGCGCCCCGGTCCAGGTGAAGAAGCGGGTGAGGTTGATCCGCACGGCGCTGGCGTAGAGGGCCCAGCCGAGCGCGACCGAGGTCGCGATGCCGCCGATCAGCGCGAGCAGCGGGCCAGTGTCGCTCTTGGCGCCCTGGACCGCCGAGTAGAAGATCAGGGCGGTCTCCAGCCCTTCGCGGACCACCGCGAGGAACGCCATGACCGCCACGGCCAGGGAGCCCACCGCGAGCGCATCGGTGAGCTTGCTGCGCAGTTCGCCGGCGACCGTCCGGGCGGCCGAGCGCATCCAGAAGATCATCCAGGTGACGAACGCGACCGCCGCCACCGAGGTGACCGCGTCGAACAGCTCGCGATCCGCGGAGCGGGAGAGCAGGCTGGTGGTCGTGTAGGTCAGCAGCCAGCCGACCAGCACGGAGAGCGCGACGGCAAGCCCGACGCCGGCCCACACCTGCGGGAGCCGGTCCCGCCGCGCGGACTTCACCAGGAACGCGATGAGAATGCTGACCACGAGCGTGGCTTCTAGCCCCTCACGCAGCCCGATGAGGTAGGTCGCGAGCACCGCATCACTCCAGCCTGGTAAGGCATTCCTAACTTAGGTCAGCCACACCTTCCCTCAGCCGGTACCGCCGCGTCAAGCCGAACGTCGTGACATCGCCCATACGGCAGGAGTCCTCGGGCACCCACACGACAAAGGCCGAGCGGGCTGGTCGCCCCCTCGGCCCATGGTTCCCGCGGCCGCGTCAACCGGTCGGGTCGTACGCGCCAACGCGTGTGGCGGCGATGCAGCCCCGCCACACGGGTAGACAAGCGGAAGCTAGCAGCCCTCCGCACCGCCCCGGCCCACCCGGTCGACGAAACTCGACCAGGAGTCGCGGCTGAACGAGAGCACCGGGCCGGCCGCGTCCTTGGAGTCGCGGACGAAAACGCCGTCACGCGTCGCCGCCACCTCGACACACTGCCCGTTGGACGCACTCCGACTACTCTTGCGCCAGGACAGCCCTGAATTTTCAAACGCGCTCATACGCGCTCGGTCCCCTTTCTTGGGTGCTTATCCAACATCGCGGGCGGCGGCGAGCAGAAAGGCGATGGACTCGTCCTGCGGTAACGCCAGCCCGCGAAGCTCTCGAAAGCTCTCGAGGTACCCTTCCACCTCGTCGCTTCTCGTGCGGAACACGCCGCCCGTGCGCCCCTCACAGTAAACGATGGGGGGCTCCTCGTTCGCGAACAGGTGGATGGCGAACGAGCCGGCCAGCCCCGGGTGACCGCCGACGGAGAACGGCAGCACGCGGACCTCGATGGTGGACCGCTCCGCCGCCTCGGCCAGCCGGCGCAACTGGCGGCGCTGCACGCTGGGCCCCCCGATCGGCCTGCGGGTCACGGCTTCGTCGAGGACCATCACCAGCCGCGGCGGCGGCTCGCGGGTGAGCACCGACTGCCGGGCCATCCGCACGGCCACCTTCTGGTCGATCTCCGCGCCGTCCAGCGGCCGGCCGTCGTGGCGCCTGCCATCGGCCTGGAAAACGGCGCGCGCGTATTCATCCGTCTGCAACAGGCCGGGCACGACCGTGTTTTCGAAGTTCAGAATCTCGGCGGCCTCGGACTCGAAACCGATATACGTTTCGTACGAGGTCGGCAGCACGTCGCCATAAGCCTCCCACCAGGCCCGCTGGCGCGACTGCACGGCAATGGCCCGGATGCGACGCGCCTCCCCGTCGCCCACCCCGTAATGCTTCAGAAGGCGGTCGAGGTCACGATTCGTGATGCCGATGTGCGCCGTTTCGATCCGGCTCAGCTTGCTTTCCGACCAGCCCAGATTGCGGGCGACATCGGCTACCGTGCGGTCACCGCGAAGCCGGCGAAGGTAAGCGCCGACCTGCCGCCGCAGCGTCGTCGGGACGGGCTGCATCGCCATCCCGGACAGGGTACAGCCAAGTCCTCGTTGGACAGCAACTGCGGGGGTGTAGATGCACTTGCATGCGTCGCATGCTTCTTGCACTCAGCCCTCGCGCTGCCCGCCAGGATGCAACAACCGCACCAAACCTGCACTTGCATCCAGGGCGGCCCGGAGTGCACCCTGAGATGAGCTACCCGACAATGCCGTCGACGCGTTACCCGACTGTCCGCACCAGACCGGGGAGGCCGCCGTGCTGAACGAGCGCACCGCTCCCGAACTGCCGTGGCAGCTCGATCTCAAGCTGGTGATGGTCGACGAGAAGCCAGCGCAGTACGCCCTGTACCGCCGGGCCGATGTCGGCGCCCGCGTCGTCGCGTGGGTGTTCGTGCTCCCGGACGGGTCGGCGGTGCTGCTGCCCACCGAACCGGTCGGCAGCCGGCCGATCCTGACGACGATGGACAGCGTCCGGCGGCGGTGGGTGCGTCTGATGGAGGCGGAGCTGGTCCAGGTCGTGGGCCGGCAACCGCTGTACATGGCGGCCTGAGGGGATCCCTTGAGCCGGAGGGCGGGCCGGCGGCGGCAAACGCCGGCCCGCATCTCCTCTTCCGCCCCGCCGTACCCGGCGGCGGGGCGGAAGGTCACGCGAAGCGCGTCAGTACCGGTAGTGGTCGGGCTTGTACGGGCCCTCGACCGGCACACCCAGGTACGCGGCCTGCTGCTTGGTCAGCTCGGTGAGCCGCACGCCCAGCGCGGCCAGGTGCAGCCGGGCCACCTTCTCGTCCAGGTGCTTGGGCAGCGTGTAAACGCCCACCGGGTACTGGTCGGTCTTGGTGAACAGCTCGATCTGGGCGATCGTCTGGTTCGCGAAGCTGTTGCTCATCACGAACGAGGGGTGCCCGGTGGCGTTGCCCAGGTTCAGCAGCCGCCCCTCGGAGAGCACGATGATCGAACGGCCGTCATCGAAGCGCCACACGTCCACCTGCGGCTTGATGTTGGTCTTCGCGACGTCCGGGCGCTTCGCCAGCCCGGCCATGTCGATCTCGTTGTCGAAGTGACCGATGTTGCCGACGATCGCCTGGTGCTTCATCCGCGCCATGTGCTCCGCGGTGATCACGTTGAAGCAGCCGGTGGCGGTGACGAAGATGTCCGCCGTCTCCACCACGTCGTCCAGCGTGGCCACCTGGTAGCCGTCCATCGCGGCCTGCAGCGCGCAGATCGGGTCCACCTCGGTGACGATCACCCGGGCGCCCTGGCCGCGCAGCGACTCCGCGCAGCCCTTGCCCACGTCACCGTACCCGCAGACGACCGCCACCTTGCCGCCGATGAGCACGTCGGTGGCCCGGTTGATGCCGTCGATCAGGGAGTGCCGGCAGCCGTACTTGTTGTCGAACTTGCTCTTGGTGACCGAGTCGTTGACGTTGATCGCCGGGAACAGCAGCGAGCCGTTCTGCTGCATCTCGTACAGCCGGTGCACGCCGGTGGTGGTCTCCTCGGTCACGCCCTTGATGCCGGCCGCGATCCGGGTCCACCGGCGGTTGTCCTCCGCCAGCGTGCGGTGCAGCACCCCGAGCACCACCGCGTACTCCTCGGACTCGGCGGTCTCCACCGCCGGTACCGCGCCGGCACCCTCGAACTCGGCACCCTTGTGCACCAGCAGGGTGGCGTCCCCGCCGTCGTCCAGGATCATGTTCGGGCCCTGCCCGTCCGGCCAGGTGAGCACCTGCTCGGTGCACCACCAGTACTCCTGGAGACTCTCGCCCTTCCACGCGTACACCGGCACGCCGGCCGGCGCGTCGACGGTCCCCTCCGGGCCGACGGCGACCGCGGCCGCGGCGTGGTCCTGGGTGGAGAAGATGTTGCACGACGCCCACCGCACCTGCGCGCCGAGCGCGACCAGGGTCTCGATCAGCACCGCGGTCTGGATCGTCATGTGCAGCGAGCCGGTGATCCGGGCACCGCGCAGCGGCTGGGCCGCGCCGTACTCGGCGCGCAGCGCCATCAGCCCCGGCATCTCGTGCTCGGCGAGCTGGATCTCCTTGCGCCCGAACGCCGCCAGGGACAGGTCCGCCACCTTGAAATCGCCGTTGGCGACCCCGCCCGGGCCGGCCGCCGCGGCGTCGTTGCGCGGAAGGGTGCTGGTCATGAAGGCTCCTCGATCGGCTCGGTTTCGGCACGACTGCGCGACCACCAACCTTACGCGGCCACCGTGTCACCCCGCTCGAACGGTTCCGGGCAGCGCGCGGGGCGGCGACCCGCCGGCCACCGCCCCGCGCATCCCCCCGGTTTGGTTCCCCCGCGCGTTCGGATTGCCCTCCGATGACGCTGCGTACTTGAAGAATTACCGTCCGCAGAGGTTCATGTCAAGCAAATGCCGAAAAAGCCGGGTAATTGGGGCACCTTTGTGGAACGGTCGCGCCTCACCAAGGCGGAAACCCTCCCACCGCCACCTCGTGGCGCGCGTCACAGCCGCCCGCGGGCCAACGGCGCCCCGGGTGACGGACTCAGTCCGCCGGCGCCGCGACCCAGACCTCGCCCCGGCCGGCGCAGCGGAGGCCCGCACCCACGGCCGTGCCGAACGCCGCCTCGCCCCCGCGCAGGGTCGCCTCCGCGCCGCCATCGTCCACGCGCACCTCGCCGCGCAGGCAGAACGCGATCACCGGCCCCCTCACCGGAACCTCGGCCGGCACACCGTCCGACCTCGCTGCCGCACCGTCCTGCCCCGCACCGTCCAGGCTCACCCGGTAGAGGGCGAACTCGGCGGCCGGGGTCGGCCACGTGTCCACACCGGGCGCCACCGGCACCGGGCGACGGACCGGCTCGCGGAGCACCTCGAACCGCAGCACGCGCAGCAGTTCCGGCACGTCCACCCGCTTGGGCGTGAGCCCGCCGCGCAGCACGTTGTCGCTGGCCGCCATGATCTCCACGCCGGCGCCGGTGAGGTACGCGTGCAGGTTGCCCGCCGGCATCCACACCGCATCCCCGGGCCTCAGGTGGACCAGGTTCAGCAGCAGCGCCACCACCACGCCCATGTCGCCCGGGTACCGGGCCGCCAGTTCGCGGCCCACCGCGTACCCGTCCACGTAGGAGCCCGGCGCGGCCGGGGACCGGGCGGCGCAGGCGGCCCCGACCGCGGCCACCACCTCGCCCCGGGACTCCGGTGCCCAGGTGAGCAGCGACTCCACGGCCGTGCGGAGGGCGGCCGACGGGTCGCCGCCGCGCAGTGCGGCCACCACCGGGGCCAGCGCCGGCACGTTAAGGGAGGCCAGCAGCGCCGCCGAGACGCCCGGGTCCTGGAAGCCGCAGAGCGCGTCCATGTCCCGCACCGCCACCAGCAGTTCGGGCTTGTGCTGGTCGTCCGAGTAGCCCGGGTAGCCGGCGGCGAACGCCTCGGCGGCGCGGGCCAGGTCCGGGTGGGCCTGTAGGGACAGCGGTTGGTCGGCGGCGAGCAGCTTCATCAGGTACGGCAGGCGCGGGCCGAACCGGTCCGCGACCGCCGCGCCGAGCAGGGCCTTCGGGTCGGCGGCGATGAGGGCCGCCAGGCTCACCGGCGCGCCATCCCGCTCCACCGTGGACGGCGAGTCCGGGTGCGCGCCCATCCACAGTTCCGCCTCGGGGCCCTCGCTCGGGACCGGCCGCCCCCGCACCTCGGCGATCACCGACCGCGAACCCCAGGCGTACCCGCGGATCGGGTTGGTCAGCCGCTCCATGGTCAACCGGCGGTGGGCGACGGCTCGGACCCGGCCGTGGTCGGCGCGGCGCCGGGCGGCGGCGGCTCCGCCGCGGCCACCGCGCTGTAGATGTCCGGCTCCAGGTAGATCACCCGGGCGATCGGGACCGCCGCCCGAATCCGGGCCTCGGCCTCGTCGATCACCTGCGCCACCCGGTCGGCCGTCTCCCGCCGGTTGACCGCGATCTTGGCGGCCACCAGCAACTCCTCCGGCCCCAGGTGCAGGGTGCGCATGTGGATGATCCGCTCTACCCCCTCGCCGGCGCAGGCCGCGCGCTCGATCCGCGCCACGTCCTCCGGGGTCGCCGCCTCACCCAGCAGGAGGCTCTTGGTCTCCAGGGCCAGGATGCCCGCGATCACCACGAGCAGCACGCCGATCATGCCGGTGCCGATGCCGTCCCACAGGCCGTCGTGGGTGACCAGCGTCATCGTCACGCCGAACAGGGCGAAGAGCAGGCCCAGCAGGGCGCCGAAGTCCTCCAGCAGGACCACCGGCAACTCCGGCGCCTTGGCCCTGCGCACGAACTGCCGCCACGTCGCCTTGCCGCGCAACGGGTTCGACTCGTGGATCGCGGTGCGGAACGAATACCCCTCCAGGCAGAGCGCGACCACGAGCACCAGAACCGGCAACCATTGCCAGCTTTCGATCGGGTGCCGCTCCTTCAGCTTGTGGTACGCCTCGTACAGCGCGAACAGGCCGCCCATGCTGAACAGCACGATGGAGACGATGAACGCGTAGACGTACCGCTCCCGCCCGTACCCGAACGGGTGCTGCGGGGTCGCCGTCCGCCGCGCGCGGCGCCCGCCGACCAGCAGCAGCGCCTGGTTGCCCGAGTCGGCCACCGAGTGGATCGCCTCGGCGAGCATCGACGAGGACATGGTCAGCACGAACGCCACGAACTTCGTCAGGGCGATGCCGAGGTTCGCGGCCAGCGCCGCCAGGATCGCGCGGGTGCCGCCGCCGGCGCTCATGCTTGGCTGAGTTCCTTCATCTCGGTGATGGCGGGCACCGCCATCGGGTCCAGTCCGTGCGCCATGGCCAGGTAGATCGAGGCGAAGTCGGGCACCGCCATCAGCGAGGCCAGCCGCTCCAGCGGCGAACCGCCCTCCGCGGTCACCACGCTGACCCGCACCCCGCGCCGCTCCGCCAGGGTCTGCACCGCGTCGGCCCGGCGCTCCTCGACGGCGAGCCGCTCCGCCTCCTCCGTCTCGTCCGCCAGGCCGCCGTCGCGCAGCAGCACCAGCCGCATCCGGGTCGGGCCGGTCCCGCTCTCCTGCGGGTCGGCGAAGATGTCCCGGCCCGCCTCGACCAGCCCGCCGAACACGCCGTCCAGCAGGCCCACCCGGCCGCGGCCGGCCTCACCCAGCGCGCCCGCCACCACCGGGTACCGGGCGTTCGCGGACAGCACGTCGGCGAAGCGGCGGGCCGCCAGCGTGGCCAGCGGTGACGAGCCCCAGACCACCGGGACGGAACCGCCCAGGTCCAGGGCCAGCGACTTGGCCGGGTTGACGAACGACTCGGCGGTGGGCCGGCAGCGGTCGGCGTCCGCGTCCAACCGGGTGGCGGTCTCCGCGAAATCCGCCTCGTTGACCTTCAGCAGTCCGAGCGTGCGGCCGGCCAGCAGCACCGGCGGGATCAGGCTCCACAGGCTCGCGCGGGCCGGAGCGCGGCGCGGCACCGGGATGAACGGCGCGCGGGCGCGCTCCGCCACCGACTGCAACGGGGAGTCCGGGGCGCCGACCGCGACCAGCCGGGCGCCGCGCCGGGCGGCGGCCTCGGCGGCGCCCAGCGCCTCCGGGCTGCGCCCGCTCGCGGACACGGCGATCACCACGTCCGCGGCCGTCACCCAACCGGGTACGCCCGCGCTGCGATGCGCGATCACGGGTACCGGGCAGCGGGGACCCGCGACCGTCGCCAGCACGTCGCCGGTGCGCGCGGCGGTGCCCACGCCCGCGATCACCACGGCGCGCGGACGGCCCTCGTCGACCAGGGAGGTCAGGCTCGCCTCGGCGGCCAGCGCCGCGCTCTCCCGCACCTGCGCACCGGCCGACGCGGTGGCCCGCAGCATCCCGCCCGGGTCGCTGGCCTCAAGCGCCGCCGGTTCGTCCAGCAGGCGCTCGTCGATCTCCCGGTGCCCGCGCAGGCCGGCGGTCCCGTCCACCGGGTTCGCCATCAGACGCGCTCCTCCGGCCGCCTCGCCTCATCCAGCAGCAGCACCGGGATGCCGTCCCGGACCTCGAAGATCAGGCCGCACTCGGTGCAGGTGAGCGCCTGCGCGGCCGGGTCGTAGGTCAGCGGCGCGTGGTGGGTGTCCGGGCACGCGAGGATCTCCAGCAGTTGCGGATCCAGGGACACGGGGTACTCCTTTCCTACCGGCGGGCTCGAAGCTGCCGGCCCTGTCACGCCGCCGGCGCCCCGCGGCTCAGCGCGGCGGCGGGGCTGATCTTAACGAATACGGGGAGCGGTGCCGGTCAGTCCCGGATGACGGCCAGGGCCCGGTCCCGCAGTTCGGCCATCCGCTCCTGGCTGGGGCCTTCGACGTTCAGCCGCAGCAGCGGCTCAGTGTTGGACGGGCGGATGTTCAGCCAGGCGCCGTCCGAGAAGCTGACGGTCAGCCCGTCCAACTCGTCCACCTCGGCGCCGTCCGCCCCGCCGAGCTGCGACTTGACCTGCGCCAGCTTGCCGCCCTGATCCGAGACCGGGGTGTTGATCTCGCCGGAGGCGACGTACCGCTCGTACAGGTCGACCAGTTCGGACAGCGGCCGCTCCTGCGAGCCCAGCGCGGCCAGCACGTGGATCGCCGCGAGCATGCCCGTGTCGGCGAACCAGAAGTCCCGGAAGTAGTAGTGCGCCGAGTGCTCCCCGCCGAACACCGCGTTCGTGCGGGCCATCTCCGCCTTGATGAACGAGTGCCCGACCCGGCTGCGGACCGGCTCGCCACCCGCCTCGGCGATGATCTCGGGGACCGCGCGCGAGGTGATCAGGTTGTGGATCACCACGGAGTTGGGGTGCTTGCCCAGCTCGCGGGTCGCCACCAGCGCCGTGATCGCCGACGGCGACACCGCCTCGCCCCGCTCGTCGATCACGAAGCAGCGGTCCGCGTCGCCGTCGAAGGCCAGGCCGATGTCCGCGCCGTGCTCGCGGACCGCGCGCTGCAGGTCCGCGATGTTCTTCGGGTCCAGCGGGTTGGCCTCGTGGTTCGGGAACGAGCCGTCCAGTTCGAAGTACATCGGGACGATCTCCAGCGGCAGGGCCGGCAGCTTCGCGTCGCCCAGCACGGTCGGCACCGTGTACCCGCCCATCCCGTTGCCGGCGTCCACCACCACCTTCAGGTGTCGGATGCCGGACAGATCCACCAGCGTGCGCAGGTGTGCCGCGTAGTCGGCCAGCAACTCGTGCTTCTCGTTGCCCTCCGCGGGGCGGGCGTCGGCCAGCTCGCCGCTGTCCAGCAGCGCCTCCGCCCGGGACCGGATCTCCGCCAGCCCGCTGTCCTGCCCGATCGGGCGGGCACCCGCCCGGCACAGCTTGATGCCGTTGTACTGGGCCGGGTTGTGGCTGGCGGTGAACATGGCGCCCGGCAGGTCCAGCGCGCCGGACGCGTAGTACAGCATGTCGGTGGAGCCCAGTGCGGCGTTCAGCACCGTGGCGCCGGCCGCGTTGGCGCCGGCGATGAACGACTCGACCAGCACCGGCGACGACTCCCGCATGTCGTGCGCCACCACGATCCGGCCGACGTCCTCGCCACCGCCCCGCAGCGTGGCCACGAACGCGGCGCCGAGCGCCTTCGCCACGTCGTCGTTCAGCTCGTCGGGGACGGTACCGCGGACGTCGTACGCCTTCACGATCCCGGACAGGTCTGCCACTGGTCCGCTCTCCTCACGCACAGGTCAGCCGTCGACCGCAACCCGCCGGCCGGTCACGCTCAGACTACAAGCGAGCCGCCGGGGCGCACCCGGTGACGGTGCCCAGCGCCCATCCGGGCTGGTCCCGGTTCAGTCGCGGTGGATCGGAAAGGGTCGCGTGTGGTCGGTGCCCGCTGGCGGGGGCGGCGGGTTCCCCTCGGCGCCGGGGTAGCCGGGCAGGCTCGTGGTCTCCCCGGCGTCGCGGCCGCCGCCGCCGTACACCTGCGTGGCGTCGTGGCGGCCCGGGGCGGCGTTGTAGCCCGAATTGCCGCCGCCTTGCGTGCCGCCGTACACCTGCGTGGTGTTGTAGCCCGGGGTGGTGTCGTAGCCCGGGGTGGCGCCGTGGCCGTGTTTGGTGTTGTAGCCGGGGGTGGGGCCGTAGTCCGCGGCGGCACCGTAGGTGGCCGGGGTGCCGTAAACCGTGCCGGCAGCCTTGTTGTCTGAGTTATCGCCGCCCTCGCGCCGGGAGCGACGGAGGAGGAAGAGCAGGATCGCCACGCCAAGCGCCACCAGCACGCCGCCGAGCACCATCACCAGCGCGCCCACGAGGCCGAACCCCCCGCTGGACGACCCGTTCGAGGGCCCCGCGGCCGGCGCCGTCACCGCGGGCGGCGTTTCCGCCGGCGCCGGCGCCGGCTCCTCCACCTCGGGGGTCGGCGACAGCGTCGGCGCGGGCGGGCTCGTGGCCTCGGCGGCGGCACCGCCGCGCACCCGCGCCGTCCTGGAATCCTGCCCCAGGACCGCGCCGCTGCCGGCCGCCGCGCCGGTCAGCCTCACCTGCCCGTTCGTCACGCCACCCGCCAGTGCCACCCGGAACCGGATCGAGGCGTCGCCCTTGCACAGCGGCTCCCGCTCGGTGCCGATCGGACCGGCCGCCACCGTGCCGTCGCCGGCCTGCCGCGCCCCCGTCGACTGCCATCGGCCGTTGCGCGCCACCTCGACCCGCACCTGCTCCGCGGTCAATCCGGGCTTCGCCAGCACGAGCGTGGCCTGCGCCAGCACGCAGCCCCGGGACTTGCGCTTGATGGTCACCGTCACCGAACCCGGCGACCCGCCGGCGGTGAAACTGCCCGGCGCCCGCAGGCGCACCTCGTCCCCGTCCGCCGCCGCCGGCCCCGCGGCCAGCCCCACGATGCCGGCCACCGGCAGCAACACCGCCGCACACCAGGCCACCGCCCGCCTCGCCGCCATGCCCACCTCGCCGTCCTCGCCGCGCCCGGCCGCCGCGTACCCGCCCGGCATCGTCGTCGTTCGTCCGCGTCAGGCTAGATCGAGAAGCACGGAAACGTCGACTTGACGCCCTCACCGGTACCGCGACCCGACAGGGCCCTCAGCGGCCCCAGGAGCCGGGCCGGTGGCGTCCCGCCGGGGTCCGCCGCTACAGCTCCAGGCCGGTCAGGACCAGGACGCGGGGTTCGGTGTAGTCCTCCATGGCGCTGCGGACCCCCTCCCGGCCGGCGCCGGAGCCCTTCACGCCGCCGTACGGCATCTGGTCGGCCCGGTACGAGGGCACGTCCCCGACGATGACGCCGCCGACCTCCAGCGTGCGGTGCGCGGTGAACGCCACGTCCAGCCGGTGGGTGAACACGCCCGCCTGGAGCCCGTACGCCGAGTCGTTGATCGCGGCGAGACCGGCGGTGTCGTCGGAGACCGGCGAGACGGCCAGGACCGGGCCGAAGACCTCCTCGGTGACCACCTTGGCGGTGGGCGGCACCCCGGTCAGCACCGTGGGCCGGTAGGTGGAGCCCGCCCGGTGGCCGCCGGTCGCCACGCGCGCGCCGGCGGCGACCGCCTCGTCCACCCAGGACCGGACCCGCTCGGCCGCCGCCGCCGAGATCAGCGGGCCGACGTCGCCCGCCGGGTCCAGCGCCTCGACCGCCGCCACCAGGCGCGGCAGAAACTCGTCGTACAGCGACTGGTGCACGTACACCCGCTGGACCGCGATGCAACTCTGGCCGGCCTGGTAGTTGGCGAAGGTGGCGATGCGCGCCGCGGCGAACGCGAGATCCTCGGGGCTGGACCAGTCGGCGCAGAGCAGGGCGGCGGCGTTGCCGCCGAGTTCGAGCGTGACGTGCTTGTGCGGGACGGCGGCCCGGATGGCGGCGCCGACCGGCCCGGAGCCGGTGAACGAGACCACCGGCAGGCGGGGCTCCCGGACCAGCGCGGCGGCGCGGTCGTTCGGCAGCGGAAGGACGGAGAAGGCGCCGGGCGGCAGGTCGGTCTCGGCCAGGATCCCGCCGAGCAGCAGCGCGGTCAGCGGGGTGGCGGGCGCCGGCTTGACGATGATCGGCGCGCCCACCGCGACGGCCGGCGCGACCTTGTGCGCGACCAGGTTCAGCGGGAAGTTGAATGGGCTGATGCCGAGGACGGGGCCGCGCGGGAAGCGGCGCACCACGGCGATCCGGCCGGCGGCGGCCGGGTCGGTGTCGAGGCGCTGGAGGTCGCCGGAGAAGCGGCGCGCCTCCTCGGCCGCCCAGCGGAACGTGGAGGCGGCCCGGGCCACCTCGGCGGCGGCCCAGCGGGGCGGCTTGCCGTTCTCGCCGGTGATGAGCCGGGCGATCTCGCCGGCCCGCTCGGCGAGGCGGCGGGAGACGTGGTCCAGGGCGGCGGCGCGGGCGCTGGCGGGCAGCGCGGCGAACCCGGGCGCGGCGGCGTGCGCCGCCGCGACGGCGCGCTCGACCTGCGCTTCGGTCGCGTTGGTGGTGGTGCCGACTAGAGAGCCGTCGGACGGGTGGGTCACCCTGACGGCGTCCTCGCCGTGCGCGGGTTCACCCGCGAGCCAGAAGGGGGTGGTCTCCATACACGCAGCGTAAACCGTCGCACTCGGCCTTGTGTCGTACGGATTTAGTGGCGAGGATGGCCCGTTACCGAGGACCACGGTGGTACAGGGGGACGTTGATGGGCGAGAAGCAGGCCCTGCGCAACTTCGTGAACGGTGATTTCGTGGCGCCGGTGGACGGCGGGTACGCCGACCTCATCGACCCGTCCACCGGCGAGGTGTTCGCCAGCGCGCCGGTGTCCGGTCCACGGGACGTCGATTCGGCCATGCGCGCGGCCGGCGCGGCGTTCGAGGGCTGGGCCGGCGCGACCCCCGCGGAGCGGCAGCGAGTGCTGCTGAAGTTCGCCGACGCGGTGGAGGCGCGCGCCGCCGACCTGGTCGACGCGGAGGTGCGCAACACCGGCAAGCCGCGGCGGCTGACCGCGGACGAGGAACTGCCGCCCTGCGTGGACGAACTGCGCTTCTTCGCCGGCGCCGCCCGCCTGCTCGAGGGCCGCTCCGCCGGCGGCTACCTGGCGGGGCACGAGTCCTACGTGCGGCGCGAGCCGATCGGCGTCTGCGCCCAGGTCACGCCGTGGAACTACCCGCTGATGATGGCGATCTGGAAGATCGCCCCCGCGCTCGCCGCCGGCAACACCGTGGTACTCAAGCCGTCCGACACCACGCCGGTGTCGACGCTGCTGCTCGCGGAGATCGCCGCCGAGTTCCTGCCGCCGGGCGTGTTCAACGTGGTGTGCGGGGACCGGGACACCGGCCGCTCCCTGGTCGCGCACCCGACCCCGCAGCTCGTCTCGATCACCGGTTCCACCCGGGCCGGCATGGCGGTGGCGGCCGCCGCCGCGCCCGACCTCAAGCGCACCCACCTCGAACTGGGCGGCAAGGCGCCCGCGGTGATCTTCGACGACGCCGACCTCGCCGCCGCCGCCGAGGCGCTGGCGGTCGGCGGGTACTTCAACGCCGGGCAGGACTGCACCGCCGCCACCCGGGTCCTGGCCGCGCCCGGCCTGTACGACGACCTCGTCGCGGCGCTGACCGAGCAGGCGCGCAACACCCGCACCGGCGCCCCTGACGACGAGGACGTGCGGTACGGCCCGCTCAACAACGCCACCCAACTCGCCCGGGTCAGCGGCTTCGTGGACCGGCTGCCCGACCACGCCGAGTTGCACACCGGCGGCGCCCGGGTCGGCGAGCGGGGGTACTTCTACGCGCCGACGGTCGTCTCCGGGCTCCGCCAGCAGGACGAGATCATCCAGCGGGAGGTCTTCGGCCCGGTCATCACCGTGCAGAGGTTCACCGACGAGGAGGAGGCGGTCCGCTGGGCCAACGGGGTCGAGTACGGCCTCGCCGCGTCGGTCTGGACGAGGGACCACGGGCGCGCCATGCGGATGACCCGCAAGCTCGACTTCGGCTGCGTCTGGGTGAACACGCACATCCCGTTCGTCTCGGAGATGCCGCACGGCGGGTTCAAGCACTCGGGCCACGGCAAGGACCTCTCGGTGTACTCGCTGGAGGACTACACCCGGATCAAGCACGTGATGCACGCGATCGACGCGTGACGAGCACCTCGGCGGAGTTGGCGAAGCGCCGCACCGCGGTCACCCCACCGGGGAGAGGGGCTAGCGGTTGTCGAGGAGGGGTTGGGTGGGGGTCCAGGGTGGCAGGGAGGAGCGGCGGCGGGCGATCGCCGACAGGGCTTCGAGGACGACGCGGTTGCCCAGGTACGCGGTGATCTCCGCGTGGTCGTACGGGGGCGCCACCTCCACCACGTCCACCCCGACGATCGGGAGTTCGTAGCAGCAGCGGCGGACCGCGTCGAGCAACTGCCGCGCCGTCAGCCCGCCCGGCTCCGGCGTCCCGGTGCCGGGGGCCATGCCCGGATCCACCACGTCCACGTCGACCGAGAGGAAGACGCCCTCGCACTCGTCGGTGGCGATGCCGAACGACTCGGTGAGGCACTCGTCCAGGCCGCGGGCCACGATCTCGGTCATCTCGTACGAGCGCATCCGCTGGCCGGCCATCCAGTCCAGCGTCTGCGGGCCGGGCCAGTAGCCTCGCAGTCCTATTTGGAGGAACCGGTCGCCGCGGACCGCGCCGGACTCGATCAGCCGCCGCATGGGCTGCCCGTGGCCGTACAGGGAACCGAATTCGACGTCCCCGGTGTCGGCGTGCGCGTCGAAGTGGACCAGGCTGACCCGGCCGAGTCCGTGGTGGCGGGCGACACCGGTGGCGTCGGGGAGGGCGATGGAGTGGTCGCCGCCGAGGACGATCGGGATGGCGCCGGCGGCGGCGACCGTGAACACCGCCGCCTCCAGTGCGCCGAGCGAGCGCTCGATGTCGCCCGCGAACATCTCCACGTCGCCCGCGTCGTAGACGCGCAGGTCCTTCAGTCCGTCCACCCGCATCGCCAGCGACGGGCGGGAACCGTCGTGCGGCAGGTAGCACGCCTGGCGGATCGCCTGCGGGCCGAAGCGGGTACCGGGGCGGTGCGAGGTCCCGCCGTCGAACGGTGCGCCGAGGATGATGACGTCGGCGCGACCATCAAGCGCCGACAGATCGCAGGGTGGCACGCCGAGGAAGGTGATGTCCGGGCCGAACATGGCGCCGTAGCGGGTCATTCGCGCACCCCCCAGGGCGAGCCGTACTCGGTCAGCTTGTTCAGGAACGGGCGGGGCGGCAGGGCCTCGGGGCCGAGCACGCCCGCGCCGGACCACTCGCCGGAGGCGAGCAGTTCCAGCGCGATGACCGGGTTGATCGCCGTCTGCCAGACCACGGCCTGGTGGCCGTACTCCGCCATCGACCACTCGTTGTCGACCACGTGATAGAGGTAGACCTCCCGGGCGGCGCCGTCAACACCCGTGCCGCGGACCCAGGTGGCGGCGCAGGTCTTGCCGCGCATCCTGCCTCCGATGGTGGCCGGGTCGGGCAGGCAGGCGGCGACCACGTCGCGCGGCGAGACGCGGACCCCGCCCACCGTGAGCGGGGTGGTGGAGTCCAGGCCAAGCTTGTGCAGCGTGCGCAGCACGTCGATCGGCGTACGGGTTGGTGGCGTGCGGCCGGGAGAGCGACATGGCCATGTCCAGGTAGTGCGCGCCGGCGGCGAAGGCGCCGTCGAAGACCGGCAGCACGAACCGCGGATCGACCGCGTTGAGCACGTGCGTGATGCCGTGCTCCGCGCACAGCGCGGTGACGGCGGCCGGGTCGGCGGCGTCCACCCGGGCGGCGACGAAGCGCCGGTCCGCGCCGGCCACCGCCCGGGCGGCCCGCGCGGGGTCGTGGTCGGCGACGACGCACGCGTCGAAGAACTGGCGGCGGGCGGCGATGGCGGCGGCGGCGGAGCCGACGCCTCCGGCGCCGACGATCAACAGGCGCATGGATCTTTCTAGCGTGGGCCCGGGCAGCGACACCGGAAACCGGCCGGAATAATTCATGATCGTGACCTCAGGCGGGTCACCGGGAGGAGCGAGATGGCCAGTTCCAGGCGGCGCCACAGCGGCCCGGCGGGCGGCACCGGCCCGGCGCCGGCGCCGAGTGCCCTGCTCGACGACGTGGCGAAGCAGATCATCGAGCAGCTTCAGGAGGACGGCCGGCGCCCCTACGCGACCATCGGCAAGGCGGTCGGCCTGTCCGAGGCGGCGGTCCGGCAGCGGGTGCAGCGGCTGCTGGACGCGGGCGTCATGCAGATCGTCGCGGTCACCGACCCGCTCCAACTCGGCTTTCCCCGCCAGGCCATGATCGGCATCCGGGCCAGCGGGGACCTGGCAGAGGTGGCCGACCGCCTCGCCGAACTGGACGAGGTGGACTACGTGGTGATCACGGCCGGCTCGTTCGACCTGCTCACCGAGGTGGTCTGCCGCAACGACGACCACCTGCTCCAGATCCTGCAGCGGTTGCGGGAGGTGCCGGGCGTGGTCGCGACCGAGGCGTTCGTGTACCTCAAGCTGCGCAAGCAGACCTACACCTGGGGAACACCCTGATACGGAATCCGTCGCTAGTTACAACGACAGCTACGGATTTCGCGGTAACTTAGCTTCCAAGCGACGGTTCCCTCTTGCCAGCCGCCTCCGGGTGTGCGATAACCGACGGCATGGCGAACCCCACCGACCACCTCTGGATGCACTTCACCCGGATGTCCGCGTACCGATCCGGCGACGTGCCCACGATCGTCCGCGGCGAGGGGGCCTACATATGGGACGCGCAGGGTCGCCGCTACCTCGACGGGCTCTCCGGCCTGTTCGTCGTCAACGCCGGGCACGGACGCACCGAACTGGCCGAGGCCGCCGCGAAGCAGGCCGCCGAACTGGCCTACTTCCCCCTCTGGTCCTACGCCCACCCCACCGCCGTGGAACTGGCCGAGCGAATCGCGGCGCTCGCCCCCGGCGACCTCAACCGGGTCTTCTTCACCACCGGCGGCTCGGAGGCCGTGGAGTCCGCGTGGAAGCTGGCCCGCGCCTACTACAAGCGGGTCGGCAAGCCCACCAAGCACAAGGTGGTCAGCCGCTTCATCGCCTACCACGGCACGTCGATGGGCGCGCTGTCGATCACCGGGCTGCCCGGCATCAAGAGCGACTTCGAGCCGCTGGTCCCCGGCGGCATCAAGGTCCCGAACACCAATTTCTACCGGGCGCCCGAGCACGGCGACTCCCTTGCCGACTTCGGCCGGTGGGCCGCCGACGAGATCGCCCGCGCCGTCGAACGGGAGGGCCCGGACACCGTCGCCGCGGTCTTCCTCGAGCCGGTACAGAACTCCGGCGGCTGCTTCCCGCCGCCGCCCGGGTACTTCCAGCGGGTCCGCGAGGTCTGCGACGAGTACGACGTGCTGCTCGTCTCGGACGAGGTGATCTGCGCCTGGGGCCGGCTCGGCGAGTACTTCGGCGCGCAGCGCTACGGGTACCGGCCGGACATCATCACCACCGCCAAGGGCATCACGTCCGGCTACGCCCCGCTCGGCGCGATGATCGCGGACGACCGCCTGATCGAGCCGTTCCTCGACGGGACCGACATGTTCGCGCACGGCATCACGTTCGGCGGCCACCCGGTCTCCTGCGCGGTGGCCCTCGCCAATCTCGACCTGTTCGCCCGCGAGGACCTGGTCGGCCACGTGCGCGCCAGCTCCGCCGGCTTCCGGGCCACCCTGGACAAACTCGGTGACCTGCCGATCGTCGGGGACGTCCGGGGCGATGGTTTCTTCTTCGGCATCGAACTGGTCAAGGACAAGGCCACCCGGGAGACCTTCGACGACGACGAGTCGGAGCGGCTGCTGCGCGGCTTCCTGTCCACCGCCCTGTTCGAGGCCGGCCTCTACTGCCGGGCCGACGACCGGGGCGACCCGGTGGTCCAGCTCGCCCCGCCGCTGGTCTGCGACCAGGCGCACTTCGACGAGATCGAGCGGATCCTGCGCGCCGTACTCACGGAGGCGTGGAACCGCCTGTGACGCCGTACTGCTGAACCGGGCCGGCCGCAGCGGCGGCCCGCTTGGTGCCCCTACGCCAGGTTGCGGGTCGACACTGTCTCGTCCACCCGCCTTGCTCTGCTTCCGCATAGGACACGCCACCCCTTACCGGGCGCGAGCCTTCCCGCGCCGGCACCCGGACGCAGATCTTGGTACGAATCAGCCACATAATGGGCGTGTCTATACCAAGATCTCACTATCTATCACCGACAGTACGGGTAAGGGTGCTGTTTCCCATGCGGAAGCAGAGCAAAGCGACGCGACAAGGTACCCGTACCCGGCGGGGAACGCCGCCACCGAGCCCTGGAGGGAGCGCTGACGCAGGAACGGGAGCGGGCAGACCCGGCGCAGACGCGGGCACGGGAGCGGGCAGACCCGGCGCAGACGCGGGCACGGGAGCAGGTCGACCGACGCAGGCAGACGCGGGAACGGGGGCGGGCCGGCGCGGCGCGGGCGCGCGCAGGACGGGAGCAGGCGCGGCGCGGGGCGTTGGGCGCGGGCGTCAGGAGGCGTTGGGCGGGATGACGCGCAGGTGGCCGCGGCGGCCGGTGCTCTGGGTGATGTCGCCGGTGTCGTCGGCGTGACGGGGCGCCGGGCGGGCGGCCTCACGGACGGCCTCGGCGAGGGCGACCAGGTCGTCGGGGGTCGGCGGCGGTGGGCGGAACTCCCCCTCATGCCGGACGACCTGCCAGCCGCGCGGTGCGGTGAGGCTGCGCGCGTGCGGCTCGCACAGGTCGTACGTGTGCGGCTCGGAGAACGCGGCCAACGGCCCGACGACGGCGGTGGATTCGGCATAGACATAGGTCAGCGTGGCGACCGCCTGGCGGGGGCAGCCGTTGCGGGAGCAGCGCCGTGGTGACCTCACGCGGTGGACCGTATCCCTTCTACCGCCTGACCCTATCCGGTTGTTAACACGACACGCCGGGCAGTGCCGATCACAGCGAGGGCGAAGCCCGGCGGGCCACCGACATCGTAGCCCGGCCGGCGCTAATCTGTGCCCGTGAGCACCGCCGACCGCCGCCGCCCCGACCCCCGTCCGCACCGCGACCGCCACGGGCGTGGCCTGCGCGGGCGGCTGGTACCGGCATCCGTGCCGCTGTCCCGGACCAAGGCGGAGATCTTCGACGACCTGGTACTGGACGCCGTGGAGGCGCTCGAGCGCCGGTACGCCAAGGAACTGGCCGGCGTGGAGTTCGCCGTCGAGGACGTTCCCCCGGACCTGAACGTCTACGACTCGGACGTGCTGGAGGACGGCGAGGTGCCGCTGGCGCGGCTGCTGCCCGGGCGGCCCGGGCGCTCCCAGATGCCGCCCCGCATCGTGCTGTACCGGCGGCCGCTGGAGTTCCGGGCGATGGACCGGGAGGACCTGGCGGACCTGGTACACGACGTGATCATCGAGCAGGTGGCGAACCTGCTCGGCGTGGACCCCGACGAGCTGGACTGACGACCGGCCCCCCGACCGGTCGCCAGCGAGCCCGTCAGGCCACGCGGCGCTTGAGCTTGCGGCGCTCCCGTTCGGACAGTCCGCCCCAGATGCCGAAGCGCTCGTCGTGGCCGAGCGCGTACTCCAGGCACTCGGTCTTGACCTCGCACCGGGAGCAGATCCGCTTGGCTTCCCGGGTGGATCCCCCCTTCTCCGGGAAGAACGCCTCCGGGTCGGTCTGCGAGCACAGGGCCCGCTCCTGCCACTCGGGCGCATCCCCGAGCAGGTCGGCGCCGACCGTCCGACCATCCATCTGCTGCCTCCTTTTCCCAGACCGGCAGCGGTGCCGGTTGGTGACCCCCCACGCGGCAGGCGTGGCATTGGTCCGAATACGAACGCTTTACCCAGGCGCCGTTCGAACCACCCCGGTGAAATTACACGCGTGTAATGCGTGCGTCGTCAAGCCGAACCTGATAAATGGGGTGGCCTTCCGGCGCTTTGTACGCGACTCGCGGGGACGGCTCTCGGGCTACCGCTGACTGGCTATCGATCCAGACCCCACGCGGGTAACGCCCTACCCGGCGCGTCGCCGGAGTTAATCGCGGCGCGCCGGGTGGGGCCGTTCTCAGTCGGCTATCGGACCGCTGTAGACGGTGGTCCGCTGCCGCGCCGGGCGGCCGGCGGCGGCGGCCAGGGCGGTCAACTGCGCCACGGTACGGGCGGAACCATGCTCCGAACCCGCCATCCGGGAGATGGTCTCCTCCATCAGCGTGCCGCCCAGGTCGTTGCAGCCGCCGCGGAGCATCGCCGCGGTCCCCTCGTCGCCGAGCTTGACCCACGAGCACTGGATGTTCGCGACGCGGCCGTGCAACAGCACCCGGGCCATGGCGTGCACCACCCGGTTCTCCCGCCAGGTCGGCCCCGGGCGGGCGATGCCGGCCAGGTAGATCGGGGCGTTGGTGTACACGAACGGCAGCGCCACGAACTCGGTCAAGCCGCCGGTGCGGTCCTGGATGCCGGCCAGCACGCGGAAGTGCCCGAGCCAGTGCCGCGGGTGGTCCACGTGCCCGTACATCATCGTGGAGCTGGAGCGCAGGCCAACCTCGTGCGCGGCGGTGACCACCTCGACCCAGGTCGCCGCGGGGAGCTTGCCCTTGGTGAGGACCCAGCGCACGTCGTCGTCGAGGATCTCGGCGGCGGTGCCCGGGATCGTGTCCAGCCCCGCCTCCCGGACCATCGCGAGCCACTCCCGGATGGGCAGGTTCGCCCTGCTGGCCGCGGTGACGATCTCCATCGGGGAGAAGGCGTGCACGTGCATGCCCGGTACCCGCTGCTTCACGGCGCGGACCAGGTCCGCGTACGCGGTGGGCGGCAGCTTCGGGTCGATGCCGCCCTGCATGCAGACCTCGGTGGCGCCGGCCGCCCACGCCTGCTGCGCACGGTCCGCGACCTGCTCCAGCGAGAGCCGGTACGCGTCAGCGTCCCGTTCCCGCTGGGCGAAGGCGCAGAACCGGCAGCCGACGTAGCAGACATTGGTGAAGTTGATGTTCCGGTTGACCACGTAGGTGACGTCCTCGCCGACCGCGTCCCGGCGCAGGTCGTCGGCGATGCGGCACAGCTCCTCCAGCGCGGAGCCGGCCGCGCCGAACAGGGCCAGCGCGGTGGCCTCGTGCCGGGGCTCCAGCAGGGCCGCGGGCTCGGTGGCCGCCAGGCGCAGCCCGGCGAGCACATCGGACCCGGTGCGCTCCCCCGCCGGGCTTGCGGTGCGGGCGGCGTGCTCGGCGATCGCGGACCAGTCACCGTAGACGGAGTCGAAGTCGCCGCGCCGGTCGCCGGCCCGTCCCTCGGTGTCGATCGAGGCGTGCAGGTCGGTGCGGCCGGCGGCCACGAACGGGGTCTCCGGCTCCTGCCAGGGCCGGCCCACCGGGCGGGCGGAGCCGTCCGCCAGCCCGGTCGCCGGGTCGGCCAGCGCGGCGACGTGCGCGGCGAGCCGCGGGTCCAGCCACTGCTCGCCGCGGTTGACGTACTCGGGGTAGATGGTGAGCCGCTCGCGCAGCGTGAAGCCGGCCGCCGCGCTGCGCTCGGCCAGTTCCTCGATCTGCGGCCACGGCCGCTCCGGGTTCACGTGGTCCGGGGTGACCGGCGAGACGCCGCCCCAGTCGTCGATGCCGGCCCGCAGCAGCAGGTCGTACTCGCCGGCGATCAGATTCGGCGGGGCCTGGACCCGGGCGCGCGGGCCGAGCACCAGGCGTGCCACCGCGACCGTGGCGGCCAGGTCGTGCAGTTCGGCGTCGGGCATGCCGCGCATCGCCGTGTCCGGCTTGGCGCGGAAGTTCTGCACGATCACTTCCTGGACGTGGCCGTGCTCGCGGGCCGCCCGGCGGATCTCGAACAGGGCGTCGACCCGCTCCTCGGGCGTCTCGCCGATGCCGATGAGGATGCCGGTGGTGAACGGCACCGCGACGCGCCCCGCGTCGGCCACCACCCGCAGCCGGACGGCGGGCTCCTTGTCCGGCGAGCCGTAGTGCGGGCCGCCCGGCTCGGACCACAGCCGGCTCGCCGTGGTCTCCAGCATCATGCCCATGCTCGGCGCGACCGGCCTGAGCCGCTGCAATTCGGCCCAGCTCAGCACGCCCGGGTTCAGGTGCGGCAGCAGCCCGGTCTCCTCCAGGACCGCGATCGCGCAGGCGCGCAGGTAGTCCAGTGTGGAGTCGTAGCCGCGCTCGTCCAGCCAGGCGCGGGCGGCCGGCCACCGCTGCTCCGGCCGGTCCCCCAGGGTGAACAGCGCCTCCTTGCAGCCCTGGGCGGCGCCGGCGCGGGCGATCGCGAGGACCTCCTCGCGCTCCAGGAACGCGGCGGGCAGCCGGTGCGGCACGGTGGCGAACGTGCAGTAGTGGCAGCGGTCGCGGCAGAGCCGGGTCAGCGGGATGAAGACCTTGCGGCTGTACGTGACGACGCCGGGGCGACCCGCGTCGCGCAGCCCGGCGTCGCGGACCGCGCCGGCGAGGGCCAGTAACTCCTCCAGGCCGGCGCCGCGGGCCGACAGCAGCGCGGCCGCCTCGGCCAGATCCAGCGGGCGCCCGGTGGCGGCCCGGTGCAGCGCCCGCCGCACGCTCGCCTCGGTCGGTTCAGCGATTCCCGGCACGCCTGCCAGCCTAGGCCCCAGCACCGACAGTCGATCCTGAAGGCCCGCACACGAACGGGCTCCCCGCTCCACCCAGGCGCAGCGGGGAGCCCATCGCTCGCGCGTCAGTGTCGCGGCTGGTCGCCGTACCCCTGATCGCCGTACCCCTCGCCGTACTGCTGGGGCGGCGGGGAACCGGCGGACGGCTGCTGGCTGCCGGGGTTGATGTGCTGCGTGCGGTTCTCCTCCTTGCCGGGGCTACCGGCCGGCGGCGCGGACGACGGGGTGCCCGGGACGTTCGGCGCGGGCGGCATCGACGGCGCACCGTACGGCTGGTAGCCCTGCTGGCCCGGCTGCTGCCCGTACCCGGGCTGCTGCCCGTACTGCGGCACCTGCTGCGTCGCGCCGGCCCCACCGAACATGCCGGGCTGCTCGTACCCCTGCGACTGCCCGTACGGGGGCTGCTGCCCCGGCTGACCCGGGTAGTACCCCGGCTGCTGGCCGTACCCCGGCTGCTGGCCGTAGCCGGGCTGGCCGTAGCCCTGCGGATACCCGGCCGGCGGGGCAGGCGCGGCCGGCTTCGGCACGTAGTACAGCGTGCGCCAGATCTTGTAGACGGCGAACCCGACCAGCGCCAGCACGGCCAGCCAGGCGGCCCGGGCCAGCAGCTGCTCGAACGCCTGCCGGAAGCTGAACCCGACGATGTTCACCAGGCCCACGATGAAGCCGAACAGGACCCCGAACAGGGCCATCACGCCGTACTCGATCAGCGCGGCGAGGACGATCAGCTTGGCCCGCGGTACGGGCGGCGTCAGGTGGGTCGCCAGCAGCACCGCGAGGAACGGGAAGCCGATCGTCACCAGGTTGATGAAGCCGCCGCCGAAGCCGCCGAAGCTGCTGGCGGAGCGCCCGCCGAAGTCGTTGGCGCCGAAGTCGTTGGGGATCAGCAGGTCGAGCAGCGCGACGAACAGGAACACCGCCGTCGCGCCGAGCAGGACCAGCGCGGCGAGTTCGCGCAGCGGCCGGGTGAGCTGGCTGGCGGACCGGTCGCCGCCGGGGCCGGGCTCGGGTTGGGTGGTCACACTTCCCCCTGTCGCGTCATCTGCGGTCAGTTGCCTGAATCGTCCGTGACTCTAGTCCCCCGCCACGGTGTGGCTTGTTTCCGATCCGCCATCCGGGGAAACCCGCCGACCCCGGACCCGACCGGGTGAGCGAGGATGGGCGGATGCGCATCGTGGTGCTGGCCGGCGGGATCGGCGGGGCCCGCTTCCTGCTGGGAGTGCGCGCCCATGCCGCCGAGGTGGGCGCGGACATCACCGCCGTGGTGAACGTCGGCGACGACGCGTGGATGCACGGTGTGCGGATCTGCCCCGACCTGGACAGCGTGATGTACACACTCGGCGGCGCGGCCGACCCGGAGCGCGGCTGGGGCCGGGCCGGCGAGTCGTGGACGGTCAAGTCCGAACTGGCCGCCTACGGCGCGGAGCCGACCTGGTTCGGCCTGGGCGACAAGGATCTCGCCACGCACCTGGTCCGCACGAGGATGCTGAACGCCGGGTACCCGTTGTCCGCGGTCACCGAGGCGCTGTGCGCCCGCTGGCAGCCCGGGGTACGCCTGCTGCCGGCGACCGACGACCGCCTGGAGACGCACGCGGTGGCCGAGCTGCCGGACGGCCGGCGGGCGGTCCACTTCCAGGAGTGGTGGGTCCGGTACCGGGCCGAGGTGCCGACCGAGCGGTTCGTGTTCGTCGGCGCGGAGTCGGCGAAGCCGGCGCCGGGCGTGCTGGACGCGCTGGCCGGCGCGGACCTGGTGCTGGTGGCGCCGAGCAACCCGGTGGTGAGCATCGCGCCGATCCTGGCCGTGCCGGGCCTGCGGGACGCGCTGACCGCGGCGGCCGCCCCGGTGGTCGGCGTGTCGCCGATCATCGGCGGCGCCCCGGTGCGCGGGATGGCCGACAAGTGCCTGGCGGTGGTCGGTGTCCCGTGCACGGCGGAGGGGGTCGGCGGCCTTTACGGCGCCCGGGCGGAGGGCGGCATCCTGGACGCGTACCTGGTGGACTCCTCGGACGAGGGCGCCAGGGTTCCCGGCCTGGCGGTGCGGGCGGCACCCTTGTGGATGACGGACGAGCGGGCCACGGCGGCGATGGTCGCCGCGGCGGTGGATCTGGCGGGAGCGCGCGGATGAGTGGGGGCCACGACGGGAGCCGGCCGGGGAGCCGGGCCGGCGACCAGCCGGGGGGCCAGCCGCAGGGCACGCCGAAGGCCCTGGAGATCCTGCCGGTCGAGGGCATCGGCGAGGTGGGGCCGGGCGACGACCTGCCGGCGCTGATCACGGCGGCGGCGCCGTGGCTGCGCGACGGCGACGTGCTGGTGGTGACCAGCAAGATCGTGTCGAAGGCCGAGGGGCGGCTGGTGGACCTGCCGCCGGCCGGTCCGGCGCGCGACGCCGCCCGCCGGGACGTGCTGGCCGCCGAGACCGCCCGCACGGTCGCCGCCCGCGGCGGCACCCGGATCGTGCAGACCCACCACGGGTTCGTCATGGCCAACGCGGGCATCGACTCCTCCAATGTGGAGCCCGACCGGGTGGTGCTGCTCCCGAAGGACCCGGACGCGTCCGCCCGGCACCTGCGTACCGAGCTGCGCGAGCGGTACGGGCTGGACGTCGCGGTGGTCGTCTCGGACACGATGGGCCGCCCGTGGCGGCTCGGCCTCACCGACGTGGCGCTCGGCGCCGCCGGCATCGGCGCGCTGCGCGACCACCGCGGCCAGGTCGACCCGTACGGCAACGAGCTGCACCTGACCCAGATGGCCGTGGTGGACCAGCTGGCGGGGGCGGCGGAGCTGGTCAAGGGCAAGCGCGACCGGGTACCGGTGGCGGTGGTGCGCGGCTACCCGGTACCGCCGGCGACGCCGGTGGACGCGCCGGACGGCGGGGTCGCCGCCCTGATCCGCGGCGCGGCGCAGGATCTGTTCTCGCTCGGCACCGCCGAGGCGCGGGCCGCCGGGCTGCGCGCCGCCGCCGGGCTTCCCGACGCCCCGGCGCAGGCGTCGCCACCGGCCGAAGTGGACGCCATGGCGGTGAACCGGGCGATCGGCGCGGTGACGGCCGCGCTCGGCCCGGACACGGTGCTCGCGTCCGAGCCGGGCGGCGTGCGCTGCGCCGTGCCGCAGACCGCCGGCCCGGCGGCGCTGATCCGGCTCGGGGCGGACGCGCACCGGCTCCGCGCGGCGCTGGCCGCCGAGGGCGTGGCCTCGTGGGTGCGCCCTGCCGAGCACGACGTCACCGCCGTGGTGGTCGCGATCGGCTAGCTGGCCTCGAGGATCGCCCGGCCCAGCGGGGTCAGCGTGTGCAGCACGGTGTTGCGGTCCCGCTGGGTGCTGAGCAGCCCGGCGTTGCGCAGCACGGTGGCGTGCTGGCTGGCGGCGGCGGGCGAGATGTGCAGCCGGCGGGCCAACTCGCCGGTGGAGCAGCCCTCGCCGACGACCGCCAGCACCGCCGCCCGGGTCCGGCCGAGCAGCGCCGCCAGGGCGACCGCGGGCTGGTCGGTGGCGGGGCGGTCCAGCGCGCCGCCGAGCCGGTCCACCGGGTAGACCAGCACCGGGGGCAGTTCCGGGTCGAGCAGGGCCACCGGTACCGGGTTGCAGAAGAACGACGGCACCAGTAGCAGGCCGCGCCCGTTCAGGTGCAGTTCACGGCTGGACGGGTAGCCGGGCACCTCCAGCACGCCCGCGCCGCCGCCCGGCACCCAGAGCATCTGCGGGGGGAAGCTGGTCAGCAGCCCCTCCACGCCGCCGTCCAGGACCGCCCGGGCCCGGCGCCGCCGGTCCGCCTCCACGGCGGCCAGCATGCGGGTCCAGTACGGGTCGACGGCGACCCGGCGGTAGCGGGTCATCGAATCGGTCAGGTCGCGCAGCGCCTGCGCCCCGCCGCGCACCAGCGCGGTGGCCTCGCCGGTGGCGAGCGTGCCGTGCAGCGGCCCGCCCGGCGGGTTCTGCGCCACCAGCACGGACAGGTCCCGGCGCACCAGGCGGGTCGGCGTCGAGCGCACCGCCTCCAGGCCCGCCTCGAACCCCTCCCGGCTCGCCGCGGGGGTGAGGAAGTCGGGGAAGTAGCCGCGCGGCGGGTTCAGCGCGAACAGCAGCCGGAACGGGCCGAGCAGCTGGTCCCGGCGCAGCCGGCCGGTCACCTCGCGCCGCCAGCCGGCGGCGATCGGGTCCCGGCTGCGGCCCTGCAACTGGTGCAGGCTGAGGATCAACTCCCAGACCGGGTCGGGCGCGGCCGCGACCCTGGTGCGGGCCAGGTCGTCGCCCGTGAAGACGATCCTCAGCATCCTCGCTCTCCCACGCGCACGACCACCGGCAGCCGCCGCCATGCGCACTGTACCGGCCGCTCGCACCCGCACGGCCTGCCACTTTCGGCGCTCGCTGAAATTGCTCGACGGCCGGCGGCGCATTGGGCATGCTGGGCGCGCCGGACCCGGGAGGGTTCCGGGAACGGGGTCCGGCGGGGAATGCCACGCCCGGGCGGTCGCCACGAGGGTTCACGGCCACGGCCGTGGAGGTGCCGCCCGCCGCCGGACCCCTCCCCGGCCGGCGGCGGTCAGACCAGGCTGAGGTCCCCGCGCGCCTTCAGCTCATCGACCAGCTTCTTGACGTCCTGGGCCCGCTCGCGCGGGCAGACCAGCACCGCGTCCGGCGTGTCCACGACGATCAGATCCTTGACCCCGAGCGCGGCGACCAGCCGCCCCGAGTAGGGGACCACGACCAGGCCGGTCGAGTCGTACAGCAGGACGCCCGGCTTCGGCTCGCCGGGCTCCTCCGTCGCGACCACCGCCGCCTCGGCGACCGGGCTCGCGCCGAGCACGACATTGCCGCGCTCGTCCGGGGGGAGCACGTCGCCGAGCGTGTGGAAGTCGCCGACGTCGTTCCAGCCGAAGTCGCCCGGGACGGTGGCGACCAGGCCGGCCGTCGCCGCGCCCTCCATCACCGCGTAGTCCACCGAGATCTTCGGCAGCTTCGGCCAGACCTCGCCGAGCACCGCCTCCTGCGCCGGCGTCTGCCAGGCGGCGGCGATCTCGACCAGCCCGGCGTGCAGCTCCGGTTGCTGGCGGGCCAACTCGGCCAGGAACACCCCCACCCGCCACACGAACATGCTGGCGTTCCACAGGTGCAGGCCGTCGCGGACGTACTCCACCGCCACGTCCCGGGACGGCTTCTCCCGGAACTGGGCCACCCGGCGCACCGGCCCGCCGTCGATCGACTCGCCGCACTCCAGGTACCCGTAGCCGGTCTCCGGCACGGTCGGCTTGATCCCGACGGTCATGAGCAGGCCACGCTCGGCACCGGCCACCGCGCGCCGGATCGTCTCCACGTACCGCTCGCCGTCGCCGATCAGGTGGTCGGCGGCGAACGACCCCATGATCGCGTCCGGATCCCGCCGGGCAATCACCGCCGCGGCCAGCCCGATCGCCGCGCACGAATCCCGGGGGGACGGCTCGACCAGGATGTTCGGCTCGGGCAGGGCGGGTAGCTGGCGGGCCACGGCGGCGGCGTGCGCCACGCCGGTCACCACGAACGTGCGAGCCGGCACGACCAGCGGCTCCAGCCGGCGCACGGTGGCCTGGAGCAGCGAGGACGCCGTACCCGTCAGCGGGTGCAGGAACTTCGGGTTGGTCGCCCGGGACAGCGGCCACAGGCGGGTACCGCTGCCGCCGGCGGGGATCACGGCGTAGAGCATCGGACCATTCTGCCCGAGCGCCCCACCCGGCCGTGGCGGACCGCCGGGAACCGTCACGCCGTAGCGCGGTTCCAGGCCGAGATGTGCACCTCGGCGCTGGAATCCCAGGTGAACTCCTTGGCCCGGTCGAAGCCCGCCTTGGCCAGGGCCAGCCGGCGCGGCTCGTCGTCCAGCAGCGCGGCCAGGTCCGCGGCGATCTGCTCCGGCGCCTCGCTGGTGTACGCGACCGCGTCGCCGCCCACCTCGGGCAGGGACAGCCGGGGCGTGGTCAGCACCGGCGCGGCGCACGCCATCGCCTCCAGGATCGGCAGGCCAAAGCCCTCCCCGTAGGACGGGTACGCCGAGACCAGCGCGCCGCCGAGGAAGCCGGGCAGGTCCGCGTACCGCAGGTATCCCGGGCGCAGCAGGCGCAGGTGCTGCGGTACCTCGGCGGCGGCGCGGTCGATCTCGTCGTCGTGGCTCTGCCCGCCGGCGATCACCAGGGCCGGCGGCTGCTGGCGTTCCCGGACCGCCCGGACCCAGCCGCGGATCAGGTTCGGCACGTTCTTGCGGGGCTCCTTGGCGCCCAGAAACGCCACGTACGGCGTGTCGCCGAGGCCCAGCCGGGCCCGCACCCGCGCCTTCTCGTCGTCCGACGGGGCGTGGAACGCCGCGTGGTCCACCCCGTGGTACGCCACGTCGATCGTGGTCGGGTCGGCGTCCAGCAGCCGGATCAACTCGTCCCGGGTGGCCTTGCTCGGCACGATCACCCGGGCGGCCCGGCGCAGCGAGGTCTTGATCGCGCTGCGGAAGAAGGTCCGGCGGGACTTGTCGTAGTGCTCCGGCTCGGTGAAGAAGGTCGCGTCGTGCACGGTGACGGTGACCGGGCATCCCACCCGAAGCGGACAGGTGTAGAACGGCGAGTGCAACACCCGCGCGCCGACCTGCTGGGCCAGCAGCGGCAGGCCGGTCTGCTCCCAGGCCAGCCGGGCGGGGCGGTGCGCCACCGCGGCGGGCGCCGCGATCACGTCCGCGCCGGGCAGCATCCGGGAGTACCGCTCCAGGTCCGTGCGCTGCGCGACCACGGAGAGATCCACCGTGGTGCCGGTGTGCCGGCCCAGCGCGCCCAACAGGCCGTCGACGTACCTTCCCACGCCTCCCCGGTCGGCGGGGACACTCGTGGCATCGACGAGTATGCGAGGCGGACTACCGGCGGTCACGGGGCGGCTCCTCGGTCTGTTGGGGCGTAACTGTGGCGTGCACCACTGAGCGCAAGACTACGCCCAGCGGCCGGCCGCCCGATGTCCGCGACGCGGCGCCGCACGTGCGAAGATCTACGACAGTCGCCCGACGTCACGCGAGGTGAAATGGCTGCCACGATCGGTGCGGCGCTCGCCGCCGCGGTCGCCGCCGACCCGGCCCGGCCGCTGCTGACGTTCTACGACGACGGCACCGGCGAGCGCACCGAACTGTCCGGCGCCACGCTCGCCAACTGGGTCGCCAAGACGGCCAACCTGCTCGTGGACGGGCTGGGCCTGGGCGAGGGCGACGCCGCCCTGGTGGACCTCCCGCCGCACTGGCAGACCGCCGCCGTGCTGCTCGGCTGCTGGTCCGCGGGCCTGACGGTGGCCGGCGAACCCCCCGCGGAGGTGGCGTTCGCCACCCAGGATCGCGCCGCCGGCCACGCGGGCGGGGCGGGTGACATCTACGGGTTGGCCCTCGCGCCGATGGCGCTCCCGATGCGGGACGCACCCCCCGGGGTCCTCGACTACGTGCTGGAGGTGCGCGCCTTCGGCGACCACTTCACGCCGATGGGGACGGTGGGGCCGGCGCTGCCGGACGTCTCCCAGGCGGAGCTGCTGGCCCGGGCGGCGGCGGCCGGGCACGCACCCGGTACGCGCCTGCTGTTCGACGCCGCCGCCCACCCCGACCCGCTGGACTGGCTGCTCGCCCCGCTGGCCGCCCGCGCCTCGATCGTGCTGTGCGCGCACGCCGACCCCGCCCGGCTCGCGAAGCTGGCGGAGGTCGAGCGGGCCACGGTGGTCAGTTAGCGGCCCGGTCGGTCACCGGGCCGGACACGGCCCGGTCAGTCGGGCCCGGTGTTCGCGGCCCGCTTCTTCGCCAGTTCCGCGAAGGCCACCAGCGACTCCGGGTTCGCCAGCGCGCCGGCCGAGGCCGCCGCGGCGACCGGCGTCCCGGTAAGGATCTTCTTCACCGGGACCTCGAGCTTCTTCGCCGACAGCGTGCGCGGCACCGCGCGGACCTGGTAGATCTCGTCGGGCACGTGCCGCGGGGACAGGCCGGTGCGCAACTCGGCCACGATCTTCGCGCGCAGCGCGTCGTCCAGCTCCAGGCCCTCGCCGAGCGCCACGAACAGCAGCAGCTCGCCCGGGCCGCCGGCCGGGTCCTCCAGGTGGATCACCACCGACTCGACCACCTCGGGCAGGCCCTCGACCACCGAGTAGAACTCGGCGGTGCCCAGGCGCACGCCGCCCCGGTTCAGCGTGGCGTCCGAGCGCCCGGTAATCACGCAGGTGCCGCGCTCGCTGATGGTGATCCAGTCGCCGTGCCGCCACACGCCCGGATAGACGTCGAAGTACGCCTCCCGGTACCGGGACCCGTCCGGGTCGTTCCAGAAGCCGACCGGCATCGAGGGCATCGGCGCGGTGATCACCAACTCGCCCAACCGGCCCACGACCGGGCTGCCCGACGGGTCGTACGCCGCCACCCTGGCGCCCAGCGCCCGGCACGAGATCTGCCCCCGGTACACCGGGACCAGCGGGGAGCCGCCGACGAAGCCGGTGCACACGTCCGTACCGCCGGACAGGGACTGCAACTGCGCCGTGTCGCTGACCGCCCGGTACACCCAGTCGAAGCCCTCGTCGGGCAGCGGCGCACCGGTCGAGCCGACGCCCCGCAGCCGGGACAGGTCCGCCAGCTCCCGCGGCACGACGCCCGCCTTGCGGCAGGCGAGCAGGAACGGCGCCGACGTGCCGAGGTACGTCATGCCGGACTCCTGCGCCAGCCGCCACGTCCCCTCCAGGTCGGGTGCGCCGTCGTACAGGACGATCGCCGCGCCCACGGCCGGCGCGGAGGCCAGGAAGTTCCACATCATCCAGCCGGTGGTGCTGTACCAGAAGAAGCGGTCCCCGGGGCCCAGGTCGTGGTGCAGGGCCAGCATCTTCAGGTGCTCCAGCAGGATGCCGCCGTGCCCGTGGACGATCGGCTTCGGCAGCCCGGTGGTGCCGGAGGAGTACAGCACGTACAGCGGGTGGTCGAACGGGACCGGGTCGAACGCCAGCGGCTCGTCGGTGTTCCCCGCCAACCCGGCCCAGGTCGTGGCCTCCACCCCGGCGCTCTGTGCGCCCTCCACCTCGGCGTTCAGGTAGGGGATGCGCACCACGTGGCGCAGGGACGGCAGCGCGGCGGTGATCGCGGCGACCTCCTCGCGCCGGTCCACCGACCGGGTGCCGTACCGGTACCCGTCCACCGCCACCAGCACCACCGGCTCGATCTGCCGCCAGCGGTCGGTCACGCTCCGGGTGCCGAACTCGGGCGCGCAGGACGAGAACACCGCACCCAGGCTGGCCGTGGCGAGCATGAGCACGTACGTCTCGGGGATGTTGGGCGCGTAGGCGGCGACCCGGTCGCCCCGCCCGACGCCCAGCCGCCGCAGCCCGGCCCGCACCCGGCGCACCTGCTCGCGCAGCTCCGCCTTGGTCAGGCGGCTCGCCGCCCGGGTCTGGCCGTACGCGAGCACCACCGGCTCGTCGTCGGCCACCCCGGGCACCCGCAGGACGTTCTCGGCGTAGTTCAGCGTGGCGCCGGGGAACCACCGCACGCCCGGCATCGCCGCGCCGCTGAGCACGGCGGTCGGCTGGTCGTGCGCGATGACCCCGAAGTGGTTCCAGACCGAGCGCCAGAACCCGGGCAGGTCGGTGACCGACCACTCCCAGAGGGCGGCGTAGTCCTCTCCGGGGCGGCCCAGGTCGGTCAGGTAGCGGCCGATCCGGGACCGGGTGCGCACGTCGGCGGGCGGGGTCCAGAGCACGTCATCCACGCCGGCCATCCTGCCTCACTCTTACCGACCGTTCACATGGGCTGCTGCGGTCACATCGGCTACCCACGGGTGCGGTGGTCCTGGATCGCCCGCCGCCGGGCCAGCCGGTGCGCCCGCCGGATCTCCGCCTCCCGGAACCGGCGCGCGTCGTCCGGGCTCTCCGGCAGCACCGGGCGCGCCTGCCGGGGGTTGCCCGCCGCGTCCACCGCCACGAACACCAGGTACGCCGTGACCACCGCCACGGGCCGCTCGTCCACCGTGTCCCAGCGCTCCGCGACGACCTTCACGCCCACCTCCATGGAGGTGGTGCCGGTCCAGTTCACCTGGGCGTGCGAGTGCACCAGGTCGCCCACCCGCACCGGCTCGATGAACACGATCTCGTCGATCGCGGCGGTCACCGCCGTGCCGCCGCTGTGCCGCGCCGCCGCCGCACCGGCCACGTCGTCCACGAACTTCATCAGGACGCCGCCGTGCACGGTCCCGTACAGATTGACATCGACCGCAGTCATGATGCGACTCAGCGTGACCCTCGAATAGGAGGTCGGCCGGCCCGCCGGCGCCGTGACCTGCGGTCCGAGATCAGCGCTGTGCTCCGTCATGCCGGAAACGGTACGGTGCGCGCATGCGACATCTATGGAGCCTGCTCGCCGGAGTCGTTGTCGCGCCGCTCACCTGGGCCCTGGTGGCCCTGGGCCAGGACGGGTCCACCCGGACGGTCGACGGCTGGCTGGACACGGGCCGCTTCGACACGGCCGACCTGATCCGGCCCGCCTGCTACCTCGGCGCCACCGCGATCCTCCTGGGCCTACTGGCCACGCTGCGCTTCTCCCCCCTCGGCCCGGCCGTCGCCGGCCTCGCGCTCGCCGCGCCCTACGCCGCCCTGTTCGTGGACCCGCTCGCCGTGCGCGACGCGGTGCCGGCGAACTGGTCCGTGCTGAATCAGGATCTGCCGCTGCTGCTGCCGGTCCGCAACGGCACCCTCGGCGTGATCGGCGTGCTGCTGCTGATGGCCGTGTTCAGCCGCCACCGCTGGCGCCGCTGGCCGAGCCCCGCCCTGGTGGACAGCACCGACACGCCGCTGGCGCCCGTTCCCGAACCGGAGCCCGACGTCATCGGCCCCCGGCCGGCCGCGGAGCCGGAGCCCGTCCCGGCGCTGGCCGGCGTCGGCGCCGCCGCCACCGGCGACGCGGTGCAACCCGGTCCCGGGACCACGTCGCGGGAGCAGGCCCCTCCGACCGAGCGCCTCGCCGACGTGAGCCGGTTGGGCACCTCGTTCCGCCGGCGCCCCGCCCCGGGTCCGACCGCCCCGGCATCGCCGGTACCCGCACCGCGCTCCCAGGCCGACGGGCCGCTCAGCGATGTGGTGCCCGAGGCCGCGACGGGCCGGCCATCCGACCAGTCCCCGGCCACCGGCGAAACGTCCACCGCCGCCCAGGCGGCGCCGGGCGGCTCCCCCTGGTCCGCCCCGCCCCGCGCCGCCGGCCGCGGGGACGCCCCGTCGCCCGCCTGACCCGGCGGGCCGCCCGCGCGGCCGCGCGGGGACGGATGATCAGACGCTGACCCGGGTTGCGTGGGCGGGGTACCGTGCGCCCACGCAACCCTGGGAGGGCAGATGCGCCACCTCTTCTCGCTCCTGGTCTCGCTGATCCTGGCGCCGGCCATCTGGCTCGGCGTCGGCGTCGGCGGCAACCGCGTCCTGGCCGCCCGCACCGGCAACGCCACCCCCCAGCACCCGGACGCGCTGCTGCTCCTGTTCGGCCTCGCCGTCCTGCTGGCCGCCGGCCTGCTGTACGCCCTGCTGGTCCTGGCCCGGCTCTCGCCGGTCGGCCCGGTGCTGGCCGGCCTGGCCTACCTGGGCGCCACCGGCTGGGCCATGTTCGCCTACGACTCGTTCCGCGACCTCGTCCCCACCGACCTGGGCAGCCTGACGGGCGTCGGCGAGGTCCCGGCCGGCGGCGTCGCCGCGCTGCTGGCGGTCCCGCTCCTGCTCACCCTGTTCAGCCCGCGCCGCTGGCGTCGCCACGAAACCACCGCGGCCCAGCCCGTCACGCCCGCGTACTCCGGCCCGGCCGCCTACCCGTACCAGCAACCGGGGTACGTTCCGGCGCCCCAGCCGCTCCCCGACCCCACGCTGGACGAGACCACCACGCCCCTCTACGGCGGTGCGCCGCGCGCGTACCCCCCGCCCGGCCACGCCGGGGCCACACCGGCGCCGATGGATCCGGACGACACCCGCCGGTTCTGACTGCCCCCGGCTCAGCCGGCGATCCGGTGGTCGGCCGGGGCGGGCATCCTACTCAGCGCTTGAGCAGTTGGCGGGCCATCACGATGCGCTGGACCTGGTTGGTGCCCTCGTAGATCTGCGTGATCTTGGCGTCCCGCATCATGCGCTCCAGCGGGAAGTCGCGGGTGTAGCCGTACCCACCGAGCAGCTGCACCGCATCCGTGGTGATCTCCATGGCGGCGTCGGAGGCGAAGCACTTGGCGGCGGCGCCGAAGTAGGTGAGGTCGGCGTCGCCGCGCTCGGAGCGGGCGGCCGCGGCGTAGGTGAGCTGGCGGGCCGCCTCCAGCTTCATGCCCATGTCGGCAAGCATGAACTGGATGCCCTGGAAGTCGGCCACCGGCCGGCCGAACTGGCGGCGCTGCGTGATGTAGCGCCGGGCGTGGTCGAGGGCGCCCTGGGCGATGCCGACGGCCTGGGCGGCGATGGTGACGCGGGTGTGGTCCAGGGTGGCCATGGCGGTGCGGAACCCGGTGCCCGGCTCGCCGATCACGCGGTCCGCGGGGATGCGGACGTCGTCGAGGTAGACCTCGCGGGTCGGCGAGCCCTTGATGCCGAGCTTCTTCTCGGGGGCGCCGAAGCTGACCCCGGGGTCGCCCTTCTCCACCACGAAGGCGGAGATGCCCCGGGCGCCGGCGCCCGGCTCGGTGGTGGCGAAGACCGTGTAGTACTCGGAGACGCCGGCGTTAGTGATCCACCGCTTGACCCCGTTGAGCACGTAGTGGTCGCCGTCGCGGACGGCGCGGGTGGTCATCGCGGCGGCGTCGCTGCCGGCCTCGGGCTCCGACAGGCAGTACGAGAACATTGCCTCGCCCCGGGCGACCGGCGGCAGGTAGCGGGACCTGAGCTCGGTGGAGCCGGCCAGCAGCAGCGGCATAGTGCCGAGCTTGTTCACGGCGGGGATCAGCGACGTGGCCGCGCAGGCGCGGGCCACCTCCTCGATGACGATGGCGGTGGCCAGGGCATCCGCCCCCGCGCCGCCGTACTCCTCGGGGATGTGCGGCGCGTGGAAGTCGGCGGAACGGAGAGCGTCGTATGAAGCTTGGGGAAACTCCGCGTTTTCGTCCGCCTCGGCGGCGTGCGGCGCCACCCGGGCTTCGCAGACCTCCCGGACCGCCTCCCGGACCGCCCGGTGCTCCTCCGTTAGCTGGTAGACCGTGAAATCCGCGCCGTCGGACATGCCCGTCTCCCCCTGCCGCGAAAGTCTCCGGCGCCCCGCCGGCACCCCGATATTACCGGCGGGTACTAAAGTGCTGGACGCGGGCGGGCGGCCGGACGGGCTATTCTCACGTGCGTCCCGGGCCCTCCGGCGGGGCATGCAGACGACTACCCGGGCGCCGCGATTCCAGCGACGCCGACCTGAGCGGAGACGAGCGTGACGATCCCGTACCCGAGCAGCCAGGGTGTGCCCGCCATCGGCCCGGTGACACCGCCGTCCGGCGCCCCCCGACCCCGGCTGACGTTCCTGGGTACCGGCTATCTCGGCGCTACGTACGCGATCTGCTTCGCCGAACTCGGGTACGAGGTGCTCGGGTTCGACGTCGACGAGGCGAAGATTTCGAAGCTGGCCAACGGCGAGGTGCCGTTCCACGAGCCGGGGCTGGACGAGTTGCTGCGCCGCAACCTCGCCGCGGGCCGGCTGCGCTTCAGCACCAGCTACCCGGAGACCGCCGACTTCGGCGACGTGCACTTCATCTGCGTCGGCACCCCGCAGCGGGCCGACGGCAGCCTGGGCGCGGACCTGACCTACGTCGAGGCGTCGGTCACGAACCTCGCGCAGCACCTGACCCGCAAAGCGCTGATCGTGGGCAAGTCGACGGTGCCGGTGGGCACCGCGGAGTGGGTCAGCCAACTGGTCGCCAAGCACACCCCGGCGGAACTGGGCGTGGAGGTGGCCTGGTCGCCGGAGTTCCTCCAGGAGGGCTTCGCGGTCGAGGACGTGCTGCGGCCGAACCGGATCGTGGTCGGGGTCAAGAGCGAGTGGGCCAACGCCATGCTCTACGCCGCGCACAAGGGCGTGTTCGACCTGGCCGCCACCGAGGACCGCGAGGTGCCGGTGGTGGTCACCGACTTCGCCACCGCGGAACTGGTGAAGGTGGCCGCGAACGCGTTCCTGGCCACGAAGATCTCGTTCGTCAACGCGATGGCCGAGGTGTGCGAGGTGGCCGGCGGCGACGTGACCCAACTGTCCCGGGCGATCGGCTACGACCCGCGGATCGGCAACCGGTTCCTCCAGGCCGGCGTCGGCTTCGGCGGCGGCTGCCTGCCCAAGGACATCCGCGCGTTCCAGGCGCGGGCGCAGGAGTTGGGCGCCGGCGAGGCGCTGCGGTTCCTGCACGAGGTGGATCTGATCAACCTGCGCCGCCGGACCCGGGTGCTCAACCTCGCCGCCGACCTGCTGGACCGCAAGGCCGGCCCGGCGGGCCCGGACCTGTCCGGCACCCGGATCGCCGTGCTGGGCGCCACGTTCAAGCCGAACTCGGACGACGTGCGGGACGCGCCCGCCCTGGCGGTGGCGACGATGCTGCACAAGGCCGGCGCGGACGTGCACGTCTTCGACCCGCAGGGCATGCAGAACGCCGCCAAGGCACTGCCGGACGTCACGTACGAGCAGGGCATGGCCGACGCGGTCCGCGACGCCGACCTGGTCTGCGTGCTGACCGAGTGGGCCGATTTCCGCAACGCCGACCCGGCGGCCCTGGGCGAACTGGTCACGGCGCGGCGGGTCATCGACGGCCGGAACTGCCTCGACTCGGCACTGTGGACACAGGCCGGCTGGGAGTACCGCGGCATGGGCCGCCCCTGATCCGCCGGCCTCGATCCCGGCGCCGGCGAACCCGCGCGAACCGCCTCGGCCGCGACACCCGAACGGGTGACGCGGCCGAGGTGTTTGGGTTTGCTTTCACCACGTGGGACTGTGCAACCACACCCCGCGACCGGCATGCTTCGGTAATGCTCCACAGCGGGGCGATCGGGTCGATGTCCGGCATCCCGCCGGGCGGGTCGAGGAGGTGTCGTGGCCACCACGTATCCGTGCACCTCGTGCGGCCGGCTGGTCGATCCGGCCGAGCCCTGCCCGTACTGCGGCAGCGAGCCGCCGTTCGAGGCCGACGTGGACCGGCTGGACCACGCGATCGCCGAACTGAACGCGCGGGACATCGCGATCCAGAAGGAGCGCACCGAACTCAGCCGGAAACTCCAGGCGGCGATGCACCAGCGGGCGCTGCTGGCGCACGCCGGCGAGCAGCGGCAGCGACGCGCGGCGACGGAGCGGCAGCAGCACACCCGCCGCCGGCACCCGGCCGACGCACCGGCCGGCACCAAGTTCGCGCCGACCGGTGCGGAGGAGGCGCCGCCGCGCGTGCCCCGGCAGGCGCAGGCCCCCCGGGACGAGCAGGCCGACATCGGGGTCGCCCCGCCGCCGGTCGAGGCGCCGGAGGCGCCGGACGCGCTCGCCGAGCACCCGGAGGCATCACAGCGCTCGGTACAGAACATCATGCTGGCGCTCGGCGCGCTGCTGCTCGGCGTCGCGGCGGTGGTGTTCGCGGCGTTCGCGATCAGCGAGCTGGACAGCATCAGCCGCGCCGCGATCCTGATCGCCGCCACCGCGCTGACCCTGTTCGCCCCGCCCGCGATCGCCAAGCGGAACCTGACCGCCACCGCGGAGACCATCGCCGCCGTCGGACTGATCCTGGTCCCGATCGACGGCTACGCACTGTGGACGATCGGGCAACTGGGCATCAACGCGCTGCCCGGCACCCTGTTCGCCGGTGTGGTGTGCATCCTGACCGCCGGCATCGCCGCCACCTACGCCACCGTCACCGGGCTGAGCGTCCCCCGGTACGCGACGATCCTGGCCCTGCAACCGGCGATCCCGCTGCTGGCGTACGAGGCGATCGGCGGGCCGACCGGGTGGGGTCTGGCGCTGACCGCGGTGGCCGCGCAGAACCTGGGCCTGGGCCGGTTCGTGGGGCGCGCGACCTGGCCGATGCCGGCCGGGTCGGCGCCGCTGTCCGCGTTCTGGCTGCGCGAACTGACCTGGCTGCTGCACGGCGTGGCGGTCGCCGCCGCGGTGGCGTTCTGCGGGGTGGGGCTCGCCCGGACCGGCACGCCCCTCGCCGCCGCGAGCACGGCCGCGGTCCTGCTGATCGTGTCGGTGGTGGCGATGGTCGGCGCGGTGTCGCTGCGCCAGCGCCCGCTGCCGGACATCGCGGCCGGGCTGCTCACGCTCGCCGTGATCACCTCGTTCGGCCGGGTCGCCGCGCTCGCCCTGCCGGCCCGCAGCATGCTGCTAATCGCGGCGGTCACCGCGGTCACCGCGCTGGGGGTCCGGTCGCTGCCGGAGTGGGCCAAGCGCGGCCCGCAGATCGCCTCCGCGATCGCGCTGGTCACCATCGGCGTTGTCGTGGCCGCCGCCGCGGTGCACGCCGCGATCGCCCCGGTCCGGGCCGCCCTGCCGGCGTGGCACGCGGACCTGAGCCGGTACGGCGAGACGCTCACCGCGGCGGTCGGGCCGGCGGGCTGGCAGCTGGCCGCCAGCGCCCTGCTGCTGACGGTCGCCGCCGCGCTGGCCCTGCCGCCGGAGGTGCGCCGCGAGTCCGCCACCGTCGGCGTCGCGCTGACCGCCGCCGCCACGCCCGCGTCCCTGCACCTCGGCTGGGCCGTGGGGCCGTGGCTGCTGGCCGGCGCCGCGCTGGCGATCGGCGCCGCCGGGCTCAGCGCGCCGACCCGCCGGGTCGCCGTGGTGCACGTCGCCGCGGCCGGCGCGGTCGGGCTCGCCGCCGCCGGGGGCGCCGCCGCCACCCCGAGCCTCACCGCCGGCGTGCTGACCGTCATCGCCGTCGGCGGCATGCTGATCGCCGCCACGCCACGCCTCGCGCCCGCGCCGGCCACCGGGCCGGCCACCGCGGAGCCGGTCGTCGACTGGGCGGCCGCCGGCGCCGCGTTCGCCTTCCCGGGCGCGATCGCCGCTGCGGTCGTGGCACTCTCCCCGCGCAGCGCCACCCCGACCGCGGTGCTGACCGCCGCGTTCCTGGCCGCCTGCGCCACCCTCGGGTACGCCGGGCTGCGCCAGGTCGCCGAGCGGGCCATCCCGGTCCCGCTCGCGCTCGGCGCCGGCCTCGGCGCCATCGCGGTCACCCTCGCCGCCATCCCCAGCGGCTCCCTCATGGACCTCGCCGTCGGCATCCTGCTCGTCGCCGCCGCGACGCTGGTGCTGCTCGCGCCCCTGATGGACCGGAACCTCCAGCCGGACCGGACGCTGGACGGCCCCGACATCGCCACCGCCGCGGTGACCCTGGCGGCCATCGCCACCCTGGCCCGGATCGCCATCGTCGCCGTACCGGACGGCGCGCTGGCCACCACCGCGCTGCTGCTCCTGCTGGTGGCGCTGGGCGTGCGGGCGATGCCGGAGCAGTGGCGGCGCGGCCCGGCGCTGGGCGTCGGCGCGGGCGGGGCGGTGCTCATCGCCCTCGCCGGGTACCAGGCCCTCGCCGCCGGCCTGCGCGCGCTCGCCGCACCCGGCCGGCTGTGGGCGTCGGACCTGGGCGCCTGGCCCGCCGCCGGCACCGGGTGGCAGGCGCCGGTCGCGCTGGTGCTACTCGCGATCGCGGCCACCGTCGCGCTGCCCCCGCCGTGGGGGTACGACGTGGCCGCCGCCTGCGCGGGCCTGGCCACCGTGGGCGCGCCGGTCGCGTTCGGGCTGCCGTGGTGGTCGCCGCTGGCGGTCGGCGGGCTCGTCGCCGCCGCGTACGGGGTCGCCGCCGTGGCCGCCCGGGACCCGCGCGCCGCCACCGCCCGGGTGATGCTGGCCGCCACCCTGGCCCTGTACGCCGTCGGCGCCAGCCTGGTACGCCCCTGGACCACCGCCGTCGCGCTCACCGGCGTGGCCGTGCTCGGCGTCGTCATCGCCGCGCTCGCCCCCACGATCGTGGCCCCGCCGCCCGGGGAGGCCGTCGAGCCGCCACCGCTGCCCGGGCACCTGACCCGGATCGGCGGCGCCGCCCTCGCCGGGGCCCTGCTCGCCGTGCCCGGCGCCGGCGCCGCCCTCGCCGCGCAGCGGCAGTTCGGCGCCGACCTGGTGCTCACCGCCGCGCTGGCCGGCACGGCGCTCTGCCTGGCCGTCCTGGCGACCGTGCGGGACCGGGTCCCCGAGTACCTGCCGTACGGCACCGTCGGGGTGGCCGGCGGCGCCACCATCACGGCCCTCGCGGCGCTGCCGAGCAGCGGCCAGGTCGCCGTCTACGCCGCCGCGGCGGTCCTGCTCGCGGTCCTCGCCGAGCTGATCCGCGCCACCGCGCCCCGGGGCGACCTCGCCGCGCCCGCGCCCGCGCAGCGGCGCCTCGCGCTGCCCCGCTGGCAGATCAGCCCCACCACCGGCGCGGTCGCCGCCTCGGCACTGCCCGCCGCGATCGCGGTCGCCGTCGTGGCCCCCACCCTCCTCACCGCGCTCGTCGACCCGTACCAGACCCTCACCCGGATCTGGCAGGGGCCGCCGCCCGCCCTGGTCCATCCCGCCGCCGAGCCCGGCGTGAGCGCCGCCGCCCTGGTCGCCGCCCTGCTGCTCACCATCACCGCGGCGCTGGCCGCGATCGGCTTCGGCGGCGGCTGGAAGACGCTCCCGGTGGTCCTGCCCAGCGCGGCGCTGACCCTGCTCATCGCGCCCGTCGCGCTCAACCGGTCCTGGCCGGCGCCGACCATGGCCGCGCTGACCGTGTTCGTCATCTCCATGCTCGGGCTGGCCCTGGTACCGCCACCGCCCGCCACCGGGCGCGCCCGCCCCCTGCGGGCCAGCCGCCACATCGTCCTCGCCATCGGCCTGGCCGCCGGGGGCGCGGGGCTCGCCGGCGCGCTGGCCACCCGCTCCACCACGCTGATCACGCTGGGTGGCGCGGTCGCGGTCGGCGCCACCGCGGCGCTGGCCGGCCGCTCCCCGACCGCCCGCATCCTCGGCTGGCTGTTCGCCGCCCAGATGGGCGTGGCGTTCGCGTACACCGCGGGCCTCGTCGCCGGTGTCGGTCCACACTGGTCCTCCCTCGGCGTCCTCGCCGTCGCCGCCGTCCTCATCGCCTGCGCCGCGACCCTGCCCCGCCTGCGCCGCGACGCGGCCTACCGGGAGACCGCCGCCGTCGAGTGGAGCGGCCACGCCGCCGCGCTCGTCGCCCTCGTGCTCGCCATGCAGTCCACCCGCCACGTCGCCGCCCTGCTCGCCGCGTGGGGTGCCGTCCTCGGCCTGTCCGCCACCCGCGCCAACCGCCGCCCCGCCGAGCGCCGGGTCCTCTACTGGTCCGCGGCCGCCTGCGAGGTGGTCGCCGTGTGGCTGCTCATGCGCGTCGCCGACGTCGCCCTCCCCGAGGCGTACACCCTCCCGTTCGCCGCCATGGCCCTGCTGATCGGCCTCATCGAACTGCGCCAGCGGCCCGACCTGGGCAGCTGGGCGGCGTACGGCCCGGCGCTGGTCGCCGCGTTCCTGCCGATCACCGTGCTGGTGCTGCTGACCGACACCAGCCCGGTCCGGCAGGTCCTGCTGCTCCTCGGCGCCGTCGCCACGCTGATCGTCGGCTCCATGGGCCGCCAGCGGGCCCCGGTCGTGGTCGGCGGCCTGGTGACCACCATCGCCGCGCTCAGCCTGCTCCGCCAGGTGGGCCCGTGGCTGGTGCTCATCCCGGTCGGCCTGGTGCTGCTGTTTCTCGGCGCCAACTACGAGAAGCGCCGCCAGGATCTCCGCCGCCTCCGCGGCCGCCTCAACGAGATGCGCTGACCGCCGGTGGCGCGCCGGCTACAGGGTGGCGCGGAGGGCGGCGTCCTTGGACTCGACCAGGGCGATCAGGGAGCGCTGGTACCCGGCCATCCGGTCGCGCAGCGCCGGGTCGGCCGCGCCGAGGATGCGCACCGCCAGCAGGCCGGCGTTGCGGGCACCGGCGATGGAGACGGTGGCCACCGGCACCCCGGCGGGCATCTGGACGATGGACAGCAGGCTGTCCATGCCCTCCAGGTGCTTGAGCGGGACGGGGACGCCGATGACCGGCAGCGGGGTCACGGAGGCGACCATGCCGGGCAGGTGGGCGGCGCCACCGGCCCCGGCGATGATGGCCCGCAGGCCCCGCCCGGCCGCGGCGGTGGCGTAGTCGAGCATGGCCTGCGGGGTGCGGTGGGCGGAGACGACCCGCACCTCGTGGGGGACGTCGAACTCGGTCAGCGCCTCGGCGGCCGCGCGCATGACCGGCCAGTCCGAGTCGCTGCCCATGATGATTCCGACGACGGGGTCGCTCATCGGCCCTCCTGGAGCCATCGGGCGGCGCGGGCGGCGCGCGCCCGTACCGGGTCGAGGGTGTCGCCGAGCGCGGCCACGTGGCCGATTTTGCGGCCGGGGCGGACCTGCTTGCCGTACAGGTGCAGGCGGATGCCCGGGTCCTGGGCGAACATGTGGTGGACCCGCTCGTCCAGGGGCATGCCGCCGGGTTCGCCGCCGAGCACGTTGGCCATGACCACCGCCGGGGCGGTGAGCGAGGTGTCGCCCATCGGGTAGTCCAGGACGGCGCGCAGGTGCTGCTCGAACTGGGAGGTGCGGGCACCCTCGATGGTCCAGTGCCCGCTGTTGTGCGGGCGCATGGCCAGTTCGTTGACGAACAGGCCGGCACCGGTCTCGAACAGCTCGACGGCGAGCAGACCGACCACGTCGAGTTCGGTAGCGATCCGGATGGCCAGCCGCTGGGCGGCGACGGCGGTATCCTCGTCCAGGCCGGGCGCGGGGGCGAGAACCTCCACACAGATGCCCGCCCGCTGCACGGTCTCCACCACCGGGTACGCGGCCACCTGGCCGAACGGGGAGCGGGCGACCAGCGCGGCCAGTTCGCGGCGCAGCGGCACGCGCTCCTCGACGATCAGGGGGGTGCCGGTGGCGACCAGGTCGGCGGCGGCCTCCTCGCCGGCCAGCAGCCAGACCCCGCGGCCGTCGTAGCCGCCGCGCACCGCCTTGGCGATCACCGGCCAGCCGACCCCGGCCGCGAACTCGACGATGTCCGCCGCGCTGTCGACCGGCCGCCAGCGCGGGGCGGGTGCGCCGAGTTCGGTGAGCCGTTCGCGCATCGCGCGCTTGTCCTGGGCGTACCGGAGGGCACCGGCGGACGGGTGGACGCTGAAGCCGTCGGCGGTCAGCGCCTCGATGTGGCCCTGGGGCACGTGCTCGTGGTCGAAGGTGACCACGTCGCAGCCCTTGGCGAAGGCGCGCAGCGCGTCCAGGTCGGTGTGGCTGCCGATCCGCACGTCGGCGGCGACCAGCGCGGCGCCGTCCTCGGGGGAGGCGGCCAGTACCCGCAGGGACTGCCCGAGGGCGATCGCCGCCTGGTGCGTCATCCGGGCCAGTTGCCCGCCGCCGACCATGCCCACCACCGGCAGGCCCGTACGCTCATCCATAGCGCCGCCAGATTACGGGCCCACCGGCGGCGGGTCCGCGGGTGGGTCGGGCCGTCTCAGCCCGGGCGGCGAAGCTTGGCCGCCAGATCGTCGACCGTGGTCACCGGGCGGTCGCAGACGAAGCCCCGGCACACGTACGCCGTGGCCGCGCCGCCCAGCAGGGGGCGCTCCGCCAGCAGCGGGACGCCGGGGCGGTCGGGCTCGCCCGCCACGATGACCGCCCCGGGCGGCGCGAGCCGGTGCGCCGCCTCGATCAGCGGGTGCGGCCGCTCGCCGGTCGCGATGGCGATCTCGTACGGGCCGGACTGCTGCGCCTCACCGGCGGCCGCGGCGTAGCCGGCGAACCGCGGATGCCGCCCGACGATCGGCGCGACCGTGGCCAGGGCCGCCTCGGCCGCCTCCCGGTAGCCGGTCCGCCCGCTCAGCGCGGCGTACGTGGTCAGCGCCGCCGCAGTCGAGGACAGCCCCGCCGGGGTGGCGTTGTCGGTCGGGTCGGCCGGCCGGGTGACCAGCCGCTCGGCGTCGTCGGCGGTGTCGTAGAAGCCACCCCGCCCGGTGGCGAAGTGCGCCAGGGCGGCGTCCAGCAGGGCACCGGCCAGGTCCAGCCAGCGACCCTCCCCGGTGAGCTGGTGGACCGCGCAGAACGCCTCCGCCAGGCAGCCGTAGTCCTCAAGCACCCCGGCCGGCTCGCCCACCACACCGTCCCGCGACACCCGGCGCAGCCGCCCGTCCACCAGGTGCAGGCCCGCGAGCAGTTCCGCCGCGCGCACCGCCTCCTCGCCGCCGGCGCCGGTCAGGCTCGCGTACTCGCACAGCGCCGTCACCGCCAGTCCGTTCCAGGACGCGACGACCTTGTCGTCCCGGGCCGGCTGGGGTCGCCCGGCGCGCGCCTCGACGAGCCGCCCGCGGACCGCCCGCCACCGCTCCCGCACCGCCGGGTCGGCGTCGTCGACGTCCCGGGCCAGCCGCAGCACGCTGGTCCCGTGCTCGAACGTGCCCTGCTCGGTCACGCCGAGCAGGTCCGCGGCCCACCGGCCGTCCGCCTCGCCCAGCACCTCGACGAGCTGCCCGGGCGTCCAGGCGTAGGTGGCGCCCTCCACGCCGCCGGTGTCCGCGTCCAGGGCGGAGGCGAAGGCGCCCTCGGGGGTGCCCAGGTCGCGGATCATGAACCGGGCCGTCTCCCCGGCGACCCGCCGGGCCAGCCCGTCCGCGCCGGCCAACCGGGCCAGGTGGGTGTAGACGCGCAGCAGCAGCGCGTTGTCGTACAGCATCTTCTCGAAGTGCGGCACCAGCCAGCGCTCGTCGACCGAGTACCGGGCGAAGCCGCCGCCGAGCTGGTCGTAGATGCCGCCCCGGGCCATCTGCTCGGCGGTGTGCCGGACCAGTTCCAGGCTGGTGTCGTTGCCGGTGCGCTGGAAGTGCCGGAGCAGGAACAGCATGATCATGTGCGGCGGGAACTTCGGCGCGCCGCCGAAGCCGCCGTGCGCCTCGTCGAACTCGTCGGAGAGCCGCGCCGCCGCCGCGTCCAGCAGGTCGGCGGTGAGCGGCGCGGTGATGCCGCCGACCGCCTGCGCCCCGCCGATCGCCTCGACCACCGCCGCCCCCTGCCGGACGACCTCGGCCCGCTGCTCCCGCCACGCGGTGCTGACGGACTGGAGCAGCCGCACGAACCGCGGGCGCGGGAAGTAGGTGCCGCAGTAGAACGGCTGCCCGTCCGGGGTGGCGAAGACCGTCATCGGCCAGCCGCCCTGCCCGGTCATCGCCTGGGTGGCGGTCATGTAGACGGCGTCCACGTCGGGGCGCTCCTCGCGGTCCACCTTGACCGCCACGTACCCCTCGTTCACCAGCCGGGCCACGGCCTCGTCCTCGAACGACTCGTGGGCCATCACGTGGCACCAGTGGCAGGCGGCGTACCCGACGGAGATCAGCACCGGCACGTCCCGGTGGCGGGCCCGGTCGAACGCCTCGTCGCACCAGGGCCACCAGTCCACCGGATTGTCGGCGTGCTGGAGCAGGTACGGCGAGGTTGCGCTGGCGAGCCGGTTCACCACACCACCCTGCCACACCGACGTTTGTGTGGGGGCGCGGCGGGAAGCGTGGGGCATGACGGCGAAGAAGCGGGAAGGTGACGAGCAGCGCCGGGCCCGGCTGGCCCGGGACGCCCGCGAGCGCGGCGTGACGCCGAGCGCGAGCGGGGCGACGCTGGGCTCCTCGAAGCAGGTAGAGCACCGGGACGGCGCCCGGCGCGGCGGTCCGCCGACCGATGCCGGCCAGCGCAAGCGCACCCCCGACCAGCCGATCCCGGCCAGCCCGCCACGGCCGGTCCGGACCGCGCCGAAGTGGGACCCGGAGGCGGTCGGCGCCGCCGGGCCGGGCGGCCTCAACTACCGGGACGTGATCACCGAGGTGGGCCGCCGCGCCGGCCTGGACTTCGAGCGGGCCCGGGCCGCCACCACCGCGACCGTCACCACGCTGGCCCGGATCGTCGCGCAGCCGGAGCGGGAACTGCTGCTGGACTCGGTGCCGCCCGGCCTGTACGGGGACGGCACGGACGACCCGCTGGACGGCCGCCCCGACCTGACCCGCTTCGTCAGCGAGGTGGGGCGCAGCGCCGGGGAGCCGCCGGAGGAGGCGCTCTACCAGGCGCAGACGGTCCTGCGGATCCTCGACGAGCGGGACGCCGCGCTGATCGATGCCCTGCACCTGCCGGCCGACATCCGCGGGCTGACCGGCGCCGAGCCGGCCGGCGGCGGCGTCAGCGGCCCGACCGGCCAGACCGCGCCGCTGACCGACGGGGAGGTGAGCGCCGCGCTCGCCGCGCTGCCCTACTGGACCCGCGAGGGCTCGGCGCTGTGCCGCACGCTCAGCCTGCCCCGCGCCAACCTGGACCGGGTGATCCAGCGCCTGGCCGCCCTGCACCGCGACGAGGGGCGCGGTCCACACATCGGCCGCGTCGACGAGGGCACCGTCACGCTGGCGGTGCGCACCTCGCGGGTGGACGCGATCACCCGGCGCGACATCGACCTGGCCCGCCGGGTGGACGCCGTCATCGACGAGGTGGGTGCGGGAATCGCCTGACGCTCAGGCGCCGTCGGCGCGCAGCGGGTAGATCCGGGCGCTGGCCGAATCGACCAGGGACCGCAGCACCGCGCCGACCTTGTCCGCCGGCATCGGCTTGAAGAAGTGGTACCCCTGCGCGGCGCTGCACCCGAGGGCGGCAAGCGCGCTGCGCTGGTCGGCGGTCTCCACGCCCTCGGCCACCACCCGCAGGCCCAGTTCGCGGGCCAGTTCCACGGTCGTGCGCACGATCGCCGCCGCCTGGGCGGAGTCGGCCATCTTGGCGACGAACGTGCGGTCCACCTTCAGCTCGTCCACCGAGATGCGGGTGAGGAAGGTGAGCGACGAGTAACCGGTGCCGAAGTCGTCCACGGCGAGCCGGACGCCCATCGCGCGCAGCCCCGCCAGCACCTCGTCGATGACCTCCAGTTCGCTCATCACCACCGTCTCGGTGATCTCCATGACCAGCCGGTGCGACGGCACCCGGTGCCGGCGCAGCAGCTCGGCGATCTCGGCCGGCAGGCGCGGGTCGAGCAGGCTGCGGGCGGACAGGTTCACCGCGATCGGCACCTCGATGCCCTCGGCGGCCCACTCGGCGTTGACCCGCAGCGCCTGGTCGATCACGTACCGGGTGAACGGGGCCAGCAGCTCGCTGCCCTCGACCGCGCGGACGAAGTCGCCGGGGCCGAGCATGCCCCGGCGCGGGTGCCGCCAGCGGACCAGCGCCTCGACGCCGGTCGGCTCGCCGGTGGACAGGTCCACCGCCGGCTGGAGCAGCAGGACGATCTGGTCCGGGGCGGCCAGCGCCTCGCGCATCTCGGCCAGCAGGGCGAGCTGGTCGGTGCTCGCGGCGTCCCGGGCGCTGTCGTACCAGGCGACCGCCCCGCCGCCCTCCTTCGCCTGGTACATGGCGATGTCAGCGCGGCGCAGCAGCTCGGTCATGTCCGCGCCCCCGGCCGGGGCGACCACCACGCCGATCGACGCCTCGACCGACAGCGTCACGCCGGCCACCTCGGTCGGCGCCGCGAGCTGGTCGGCGAGCTGGCGGGCCCGGCGCAGCGCCTGCGGGAGGGCGGTCGGCCGCTCCGGCAGCGCCGGCAGCTGGCCCATCCGCGGCAGCGCGGTCAGCAGCAGGGCGAACTCGTCGCCGCCGAGGCGGGCCAGCAGCTCGCCGGGGCGGGCCTGGCCGCTCAGCCGCGCCGCCGTGGTCACCAGCAACTGGTCGCCGGCCGCGTGCCCGAGGGTGTCGTTGACCTCTTTGAACTGGTTGATGTCCAGCAGCAGGAGGGCCACGTTCGCGTCCCGCTCCAGCATCCGCAGCGCCGTGTCGCCCTTGGCCAGCAGCGCCGAGCGGTTCAGCAGGCCGGTCAGCGGGTCGTGCACCGCCTCGTAGGAGGAGCGCGCCGCCATGATCCGCAGCTCGCGGTGGGTGGCGGCGTCGTGCAGGGCGGCGGCGAGCGCGTCGCCGAACGCGGAGAGGACCAGCCGCTCCCGGTCGGCGAGCTGCTGCCCGCCGGCCAGGCCGAGGCGCAGGTCGCCGACCGGCTGGCCGTTGACGGCCAGCGCACGCACCACGGACTCGCCGTCCGCCTCCGCGGCCTGGCCCGGCGCTAACTCCTGCTCGACGATCCGGTCGTCGCCGTCCAGCCGGTACCGGCGCCGCGCGCCGTCCTGGCGGCGCACCTCGAGTTCGGCGTGGCGGGCGGGGAACAGCGCGAGCGCGCCGCGCAGGCCGGCGTCGGCCACGCCCCGCTCGTCCAGCTGGTTGAGGCCGCCCGTGACCGCGGCGAACGCCTCCCAGGTGCGGTCCTCCTGGTCGGCGCGCAGGCGGTGGGCGTAGGTCTGGTGCAGCAGCCAGAGGGCGAACGGCACCACCACCAGCCAGGCCCGGTCGATCTGGTCCAGGGCGACCACGACCAGGCCGAGCACCACGTTGCCGACGGCCATCAGCGGGGTGCTGCGCAGCGCGCCGAGCAGCACGGACCAGAAGCCGCCGAGGTTCTCCACGGCCAGCGCGCCGGCCACCAGCGTGCCGGTGCAGACGATGTGGGTCACCGCGCCGGCGGCCAGGGCGGCGGCGACGTGCGGGGAGAGCGGGGCGGCGTGGGTCTCGGCGATCGACCGGGCGACCAGCACCGCCGCCGCGGCGGAGAGGCCGAACGCGGTGATCATGTAGAGCCAGTGCACCGGCGGCCGCCGGTCGGAGACCACGGCCAGCAGCAGGCCGCCCAGGGTGGCGCCGGCCAGCATCGCGGTGGGCAGCCACCCCGCCGGTACCAGCCAGAGGCCGACGATCAGGGCGGCCTCGCCCCAACCCACGTTCAGGGTGCGGGAACCGATGCGGACCCGCAGCCGGGCCAGGACCGCCACGGCGGTCAGTGCGACCACGACGGCGAGGCGGATGACCAGCGAGCGGAGCGCCTCGGGGGCGGGCGGCACCAAGACCGAGCGCAGGCCGACGAGCGCGGCGAACGCGGCGGCGACGGCCACCGCGGCGAACAGGGCGAGGCAGCGACGGGGCAGCGTGGACACCCCCGCCCAGGCGAGGAGGCGGCGGATCATCCCGGCCCGCGGTGCGTGGGCGCGCGACCGAGCATTCACGACGGCGCCCCCTTCCGCGGATCGGTCGGGGACATCCCCGGCGGTTTACTCCCCCCGGCGGGAAGGCTAAGCCAAACCGTTTAAGTGCAACAGGGGTCGAGCCGCCGGTTTACCCGCCGATTACCGGTCGGACGTTTCCTGACACTCCACGGACCGGCGGGTAATCGCTGTCACGATGCCGCGGCGTCACCGCTCGACCGGGGCGCCGGCGGCGCCGCATCGGAACGAGCGACATCGATGCGCTCGGCGGCGACCCCCGACCGCTCCACGCCCGCCTCCGGCGTGCCCGGCTCCCCGCCCGGGGCGGGGAAGCGCTCGGGCAGCCGGCGCAGGCGCGCGTTCATGTTGCGGATCAGCAGCACGGTGGCGGCGGCCAGCAGCAGGATGATGAACAGGCCCATCGGCCCGGCGAGCCCGCCGGACCGGGTGTCGCCGAAGTTGTTCTGGGCCAGCACGTACACGCGCCCCACCTCCACGAGTCGTCCACCACGGTACGCGCCTACCGTGCGTGCACCGTCTCCCGGATGCCGGCGAACAGGTCGTCCTCGGGGACCGAGCTGTCCACCAGCGAGCGGACCAGCTCGTAGTCCTCGGTCGGCCAGGCGCGCTGCTGCACCTCCAGCGGCACGTGGAACCACGCCCCGTCCGGGTCCACCTGGGTGGCGTGCGCCCGCAGCGCGTCATCGCGCACCGGGAAGTACTCGGAGCACTCCACCCGGGTGGTCATCCGGTGGCCCTTGTCCCGGGACCGCCACTCGTCCGTATCCCAGTTCTTCACCCATTCGGCGTACGGGGACTCCCCGCCGCCGGCCAGCATCGCCTCGTGCAGCGCCGAGATCCGCTGCCGGGTGTGGCTCAGGTGGTAGTAGAGCTTCAGCGGCTGCCACGGCTGCCCCATCTCGGGGAACTGGTCCGGGTCGCCGGCCGCGTCGAAGGCCACCGCCGAGACCTTGTGGCACATGATGTGGTCCGGGTGCGGGTAGCCGCCGTCCTCGTCGTAGGTGAGCACCACGTGCGGCCGGAACTCCCGCATCAGCCGGACCAGCGGGCTGGCCGCGAGTTGCACGTCCGCCAGGGCGAAGCACCCCTCGGGCAGCGGGGGCAGCGGGTCGCCCTCCGGCAGGCCGGAATCGACGAAGCCCAGCCAGGCCTGCTGGACGCCGAGGATCTCGCGGGCCCGGGCCATCTCCTCGCGGCGGATCTCGGCCATCCGCTCCAGGACCTCCGGCCGGTCCATCTTCGGGTTGAGAATGCTGCCGCGTTCGCCGCCGGTACAGGTCACCACGAGCACCTCGACGCCCTGCTTGGCGTACATCGCCATGGTGGCGGCACCCTTGCTGGACTCGTCGTCCGGATGCGCGTGGACCGCCATCAGCCGCAACTGCCCTGCCACGTCTCTCCCTCACCCCGTGCGGTGACCACCCCGCCGGCCCACCGTGGCCGGCTGGGAAGATGGACTGGCGACATTCTTGCTCAGCCCACCGACACGAACCACGAGGGCCTGATCAGCGTGATCGAAACGCACGCTACAACCGAGGGGAAGCCACCGGTGTTCCCGCCGGGCCGATACGGGCGCCGCCGCGAACCCGGACGACGCCGCCCCATGCTCTGGGTGTTGGGTGCCGTACTCGCGGTAGCCGTCGTAGCGATCTCCGTCAAGCTGTACGGCCAGTACGGCGACCCCACCTACGGCGCCCAGGTCGTCCGGTACACCGACGTGACCGACCGGCAGATCGCGGTCGAGTTCTGGGTGGTCGTGCCGGCGGGTGGCGCCGCGACCTGCGTGGTGCGGGCCCGCTCCCAGTCCGGCGCCGAGGTGGGCCGCGCCGAGGTGACCCTGCGGGCGGCGCCGGGGCAGACCCGGGCGCAGACCGTGTACCGGCTGGTCACCACCGAGCGCCCGGTGACCGGCGAGGTGCCGCACTGCCGCGCCGCGGCCTGAGCCCCCCATCCCCGCAGGCCCTCACCGCCCCACCGCCGCGCCCGGCCCGAACCGTCACCGCCGCGCCGTGCGGTGCTGCCGGCCCCGGTTCGCCAGACGGGTGCCCCGGCCCGCCGGAGCGCCGGGTTCCGGGCGCGACCTTGGTACGTTGATAGTTCGACCTCGCCGCCGCCGGCGAGGATACGCGTGTTGTTACCGACCCGAGGAGATCGTCCAGTGTCCAGCAATGGAAACGAGGCGCCCACCACCTGGCTCTCGCAGGACGCGTACGACCGCCTCCAGGCGGAGCTGAACGAGCACATCGCCAACCGCCCGGCCCTCGCCGCCGAGATCAACGCCCGCCGCGAGGAGGGCGACCTGCGCGAGAACGGCGGCTACCACGCGGCCCGCGAGGAGCAGGGCAAGGTGGAGGGACGCATCCGGTACCTGCAGGAGCTGCTGCGCACCGCCAAGGTGGGCGAGGCGCCCGCGGCCGACAAGGTGGCGCCGGGCACGGTCGTGACCATCCACTTCGACGACGACCCGGCGGACACCGAGACCTTCCTGCTCGGCTCCCGGGAGATCGCCTCCACCACCGACCTGACCGTCTACAGTCCCGAGTCGGCGCTCGGCCAGGCGATCCTGAACGCCCGCACCGGCCAGACCGTCACCTACACCGCGCCCAGCGGCGCCGACATCAAGGTGACGATCGTCTCACTGGAGCCGTTCGGGGGCTGACCAAACCGCGACAAGCGGGGCGGGTTGGCCGAACGGGCCATGTGGGACCGGCGCCGCCGGCTGGAATGATCCCGTGCGCCCGCGTGCTCGCGCGGGCGTCGATCACGGGAGGGAACGCTTCATGCAGGACAACGGGGCCCAGTCCATCGGCCGTCGGCGGCTGCTGCGCCGGGCCGGCACGGTGGCGGCGGGTGTCGCGGGAGCGGGTGTGGTCGGCGCGGTCGCCGCCACGCCGGCGCAGGCGGCGACGCCGTCGACCTTCACCAGCACCCAGATGGGCACGCCCGCCGTCAAGGTGGAGAACACCACCCCCGTGGTCACCGAAGAGGGGTTCAAGGCGGCCGGCCCGCAGTTCGCCTTCACCCCGACCGGCACCTCGCTCAGCAAGCAGGCGCCCCTGGGCTCGCTCAGCATGGACACGTCCGGCAACATCTGGGTCCGCGACCGGATGGCCGCCGGGCCGAACGCCGAAGTCAACTTCCTGCACACCACCCGCAGCTCGAACCTGTTCATGCCGATGACCCCGGTCCGGCTGCTGGACACCCGCAACGCCGCCGGCCGGGCCAGCGTCATCAACCCGACCAACATCGACACCTCCGGCCGGGTCAAGGCCAAGTCGTGGATCCACGTGGACGTCTCCGGCCTGGTCAACTACGGCCTGGCAATGATCGGCAACCTGGTGGCGGTCACGCCTGCCACCGCGGGTTTCCTGAGCGTGGTCCCGTGGGTCACGGGCATCGACTCGACCACGCCGGGCACGAGCAGCCTGAACTTCACCGCCGGCGTCACCATCGCGAACGGCATCACGGTCGCCCTCGGCGGCGACAACGACCCGGAGACGCCGTACACGTCCGACGTCATCTCGATCTACGCGCAGACCGCGTGCCAGATCGTCTTCGACGTCTCCGGCTTCGTGGTCGACTCGTACAGCCGGGTGTTGCCGACCGGTCGGGCGGGCGCCGGTCTGGCGGCCAATTCGGGCTCCTTCGCCGAGCAGCGCCGCGCCTTCATCGCGAAGAACTCGCCGAAGCCCTGAGCGGTACGCGCAGCCCGGACCCGGCCCCGGACCCGCGGTCCGGGGCCGGGCACGTTCCGGCCCTCAGTACTGGGTGGCGAAGCTGACCTCGTAGCCGCTGACACGCAGGGCGCTGACCAGCCGCTGCGAGTGCTCCGGCCCGCGGGTCTCGACGGACAGCGCCACCTGGACCTCGCCGAGCCGCAGCGCCGGGTCGTAGCGGACGTGGGCCACGTCCACCACGTTCGCCTTCTGCTCGGCGATCTGGTTCAGCAGGCGGGCGAGCTGGCCCGGCTGGTCGTCGCAGCGGACCGTGAAGCGCAGGAAGCGGCCGGCCGCGGCGAGGCCGTGCTCGATGACCCGCAGCAGCAGCAGCGGGTCGATGTTGCCGCCGGTGAGCACCGCCACCGCCGGGGTCTCCACCCGGACCGCCCCGGCGAGCAGCGCCGCCACACCCGCGGCGCCCGCCGCCTCCACCACCAGCTTCTGCCGTTCCAGCAGGACCAGCAGGGCGCGGGAGATGTCCTCCTCGGTGACCGTGACCACGTCGTCCACCAGCTTGCTGACGTGCGCGAAGGTCAGCTCGCCGGGCAGCCCGACCGCGATGCCGTCGGCGATCGTGCCCAGCGCCGGCAGGCGGGTGGGCCGGCCGACCTTCAGCGACAGCGGGAACGCCGCCGCCCCGGCGGCCTGGACGCCCACCACCCGGATGTCGGGGCGGATCGCCTTCGCCGCGGCGGCGATGCCGGAGATGAGCCCGCCGCCACCCACCGCGGCGACGATGGTGCGCACGTCCGGTACCTGTTCGAGGATCTCCAGGGCGACCGTGCCCTGCCCGGCGATCACGTCGGGGTGGTCGAACGGGTGGATCAGCACGGCTCCGGTCCGCTCGGCGTACTCACCCGCCGCGAGCAGCGCCTCGTCCACGGTCGCACCGGCCAGTTCGATGTGCGCCCCGTACCGGGCGGTGGCCTCCAGCTTCGGCAGCGGCGCGCCGACCGGCATGAAGACCGTGGCGGTGGCGCCGAGCAGCCGGGCGGCGAGCGCCACGCCCTGCGCGTGGTTGCCGGCGCTGGCGGCGACCACGCCCCGCTCCCGCTCCCGCGGCTCGAGCCGGGCGATGCGCACGTAGGCACCGCGGACCTTGTACGACCCGGCGCGCTGAAGGTTCTCGCACTTGAGCCAGACGGGGCCGCCGAGCTGGTCGGTGAGCGCGCGGGAGTGCTCCACGGGGGTGTCCCGGACCACGCCGGCGAGCAGCTTGCGCGCCGCCTCCACCTCGGGCAGGCCCACCAGCGGCGTTCGCGTCATGCCTCAGATCGTCGCACCAGCCCGGGCGGCTACTCAGGCCAGCCCAGTGCCCTTCCGGCGCGGGCGTGGTGCCCGGCCGGTTCGTCGGTCGATCCGGCGGTGCCGGGCTCACCCGGCGCTGGCGGGTACCCGGGGCCAGCCGGTCGCGTGCCGCTGCCAGGGCGCCGCCAACTCCAGTTGGCCGGCGACCGCGAGCAGCAGCAGTTCGCTGCCGGGCGGCCCGACCACCTGGACGCCGACCGGCAGGCCGTCCGGGCGCAGGCCGATCGGCACGACCACGGCGGGGAAGCCGGCCACGTTCCAGGGCGCCGCGTACGGGGCGTACCGCAGGCAGGTCAGCAGGTTCGCGGACCAGGATCGGCGGTACCAGCCCTCGGCGCGCGGGGGCGTGGCGGCCAGGGCCGGGGTGAGCAGCACGTCGTACGGGCCGTCGGCGAAGAACGCGGTGCAGGTGGTGCGCCACGCCTCGCGGTCGGCGGCCCGCACATACCCGCGCCGGCTGGCCCACCCGCCGACCGCGATGTGCCGCCGGGTGCGCGGCTGGAGGGTGCGCCGGTCCAGCCCGGCCGCCTGGGCCTCCTCGTACGCCGAGGCGAACCAGGTGGCCATCGTGCGCAGGCCGAGCCCGACCGTGTACGGCGGGTCCGCCGTGACCGTGGCGTGTCCGGCGCCGGCGAGCAGCCGGGCGGCCGTGGCGACGGCGTCGGCGTTGGGCCCGTCCAACCTGATGCCGGCGGCCGGCGGCCGGGTGGAGACGGCCACCCGCAGCGCCCGCGGCTCGACCAGCCTGGCGGGGCTGCGCCCGGCCAGCACCGAGAACCCCAGCGCCGCGTCCGCGACCGTGGTGGCGAGGACGCCGTTCTCGGCCAGCCCGAACCAGCCGCTCGCGCCGAGGTTGGCCGGCACCACCTCGCGGCCCGGCTTCAGCCCGACGAGGCCGCAGCAGGCGGCGGGGATGCGGATCGAACCCAGCCCGTCGTTGCCCTGCGCGATCGGGACCAGCCCCGCGGCGACGGCGGCCGCCGCGCCGCCGGACGAGCCGCCGGGCGTGCGGGCCGGGTCCCACGGGTTGCGGACCGCCCCGGACTCGTCGTCGGAGACCGCCCAGAGCCCCAGTTCGGGCATGCGGGTCACGCCGACCACCACCGCGCCCGCGCCGCGCAGCCGCCGGACCACCTCGTGGTCCTCCTCCGCGACCGGGGTGCGGACGGCGGCCGAGCCGTACCAGGTGGGCACCCCGGCCACCGGGGTGTTCTCCTTGACCGCGATCGGCACCCCGGCCAGCGGCAGGTTGCCCAGGTCGTCCTGCTCGTCGACCTGCTCGGCCTCGGCGATCGCCGCACCGGCGCGCACCACCCGGAACGCGGTCAACCGCGGGTCGGCGGCGGCGATGTGGTCCAGGTGGTCCGCGACGACCTGGGTCGCCGACGCGTCGCCCCGGCGCACCGCGCGGGCGATCTGCTTCGCCGTCGCGCCCACCCAGGTCCGCACGATCTCCGGCATGGCCACCCTCCCCTGAAGGCCCTGCTCCCGTTGTACGAGCACGCTCGCTAGCCCAGCGCCTGCTCCAGATCGGCGAGCAGATCGTCCACCGTCTCGATGCCGACAGACAGTCGCACGAGATCCGCCGGTACTTCAAGCGGCGAGCCGGCGGCGCTCGCGTGCGTCATTCTCCCGGGGTGCTCGATCAGCGACTCGATCCCGCCGAGCGACTCGGCGAGCACGAACACCCGGGCCCGGTCGCACACCTCGACGGCGGCGGCCTCGCCGCCCGCGGCCCGGAACGAGATCATCCCGCCGAACCGGCGCATCTGCTTCGCCGCGGTCTCGTGCCCCGGGTGGTCCGGCAGCCCCGGGTAGAGCACCTGGGACACCTTCGGGTGCCGCGACAGGTATTCGGCGACCCGCTCCGCGTTGTCGCAGTGCCGGTCCATCCGCACGCCGAGCGTCTTGACCCCGCGCAGGGTCAGCCACGCGTCGAACGGGCCGTTCACGGCGCCCATCGCGTTCTGGTGGAACGCCAACTCGTCGCCGAGGCTCCGGTCCGTCGTGACCAGGGCGCCGCCGACCACGTCCGAGTGGCCCCCGATGTACTTGGTGGTCGAGTGCACCACCACGTCGGCGCCGAGGGCGAGCGGCTGTTGCAGGTACGGCGAGGCGAAGGTGTTGTCCACCACGAGAAGCGCGTCCCGCTCGTGCGCCACGCCCGCCAGGGCCGCGACGTCCGCGATGCCCAGCAGCGGGTTCGTCGGCGTCTCCACCCAGATGACCCGGGTGCGGTCGGTCATCGCCGCCCGCACCGCGGCCGGGTCCGAGATCCGGGCCGGGGTGTAGGCCAGCCCCCACCGCTCCAGCACCTTCGCGAACAGCCGGTACGAGCCGCCGTACGCGTCGTCCGGGATCACCACGTGGTCGCCCGGCCGGCACACCGTGCGCAGGAGGGTGTCCTCCGCGGCCAGCCCGCTGGCGAACGTCAACCCGCGCCGGCCGCCCTCGAGCGCCGCCAGGCACTCCTGCAGGGCGTCCCGCGTGGGGTTGCCCGAGCGGCTGTACTCGTACCCCAGCCTCGGCGCCCCGACCGCGTCCTGCGCGTAGGTGGAAGTCTGGAAGATTGGCGGCACCACCGCGCCCGTGCGGCGCTCCGGCTCCTGGCCGGCGTGGATGGCGAGCGTCTCGAACCCGTACGTCACCAGGCCCAGCGTAGCGGTCGACGGGCGTTGACCTACCCTCGCGGGGTGGCCGACTGCCTGTTCTGCGACATCATCGCCGGCTCCCGCCCGGGCTTCGTGGTCGCCGACGAGCCGGCGGGCGTGGCGTTCCTCGACATCCGGCCGGTCTTCAAGGGCCACGTGCTGGTTGTGCCCCGCCAGCACCAGGTCGTCCTGGCCGACGTGCCGCCGGACGAGTTGGCACCGTACTTCGGCCTGGTGCAGCGCGTCGCGGTCGCCGTGGAGGCCGGGCTGGGTGCCGGCGGCACGTTCGTGGCGATAAACAACCGCGTCTCCCAATCGGTGGCCCACCTGCACACCCACGTCGTCCCCCGGACCAGGGGCGACGGCCTGCGCGGCTTCTTCTGGCCCCGCACCAGGTACGCCGACGACGCCGAGGCAACCTTGTACGCGGAACGGATCGCCGCCGCGCTGGGTGGGTAAGGTCCACGGGAGTACCGGTGTTGGACTCCTCGTGGGAGAGATCCTCCCCGGGAAAGGAGCCGGCCGTGTTCCTGCGCAACAAGAAGCTCGACCTGCCCACCCCCGAAGCCGCCCTGCCGGGCCGCGACACACCGATGTCGGTGTCCGCGCCGCATACCGTCCTCGGCACCCCGCTCACCGGTCCGTGGCCGGAGGGCACCGAGGTGGCCGTGTTCGGCATGGGCTGCTTCTGGGGCGCCGAGCGGCTGTTCTGGCAGCTCCCCGGCGTCTACACCACGTCCGCCGGCTACGCGGGCGGCGGCACGCCCAACCCCACGTACGAGGAGGTGTGCAGCGGCCGCACCGGCCACGCCGAGGTGGTCCAGGTCGTCTACGACCCCAAGAAGATCGCGTACGAGGACCTGCTCAAGGTCTTCTGGGAGAACCACGACCCGACCCAGGGCATGCGCCAGGGCAACGACGTGGGCACCCAGTACCGCTCCGCGATCTACACGACCACCGGCGAGCAGGCCCGGGCGGCCGTGGCCAGCCGCGACGCCTTCCAGCCGGTGGTCTCGGCCGCCGGACACGGGACGATCACCACGGAGATCGCGCCGCTGGGTCCGTACTACCTGGCCGAGGACTATCACCAGCAGTACCTGTCGGACGCGAAGAACCCGTACGGCTACTGCAACCACGGTCCGACCGGAATGACCTGCCCCGTGGGCGTGGCCAGAACCAACGCCTGACGACGTAACAGGCAAGGCCGGGTGGTGTCGAACCACCCGGCCTTTTTGCTGTCCAACCCGTTCTTTCGCCATTTCCCCCGACCGTTGGTCAACCCATCGGGGTAGCGCCCCCATTCGCCTTTCTTTCGGGCGAATCTTCCACTATCGACCGTCCGGGTTGGGGCACGACGGCCGGCCACCCGCGGACCGCCCCGCCCATACGCTGCGAGGCATGGTCGGATATTGCGCTTTCCGGGCCGACCGCCCCGGGGTGCCGCCGTGCGTGTACCCGCATTGATGCGACGCGACCGTGGCCGCCGCGGCATTCGCGCGCCACCCGTCGCGGGTTCCGGACAACCAGATACCAGTGCACACCCGAAGCGATGGATTCCTTTCCCGGAACAGACACGAGAGGACACCCGATGAGGTCCTGGATCCGCAAGTCGATGATCGTCGGCGCGCTGGCCGCCGGCGGGTTGCTGGTCGCGCCGGCGATGGCGAACGCCAACCCGGCCGATGGCTACGGCTGGCACGCGTACACGCGGGCCGGTCACCACCAGAAGTGGGACGACCGCCGCAACGACGACAAGAAGTGCGACAACGAGAAGAAGAACAACCGGCACCACAAGAACGAGAACAACCAGAACGAAAACAACAACAACCAGAACAACAACAAGAACGAGAACAAGAACAAGTGCAACAACCAGAACGAGAACAACAACAACAAGAAGCACGACAACAAGAAGCACGAGAACAACAAGAAGAACGAAAACAAGAACAAGAACAAGAACGAGAACAAGAAGAACAAGAACGAGAAGAACAAGAAGCAGAACAACAACAAGAAGAAGCACGACAACAAGAAGAAGTGCGACCACAAGAACAACAACAAGAAGAACAACAAGAAGCACGACGAGAAGAAGAACCAGAACAAGAAGAACAACAAGAAGAACAACCACAAGAAGTGCGAGAACAAGAAGCACAACAACAAGAAGCACAACCACAAGAAAAACGACCACAAGAAGCACAACCACAAGCGGCCGGCGTATTCCTGAGCGCTGACGCCGCCCGGGTGGACCGCGTCCGCTCGGGATAGCGACCCGGACGTCGCAGCACGGGTCGGCAGGGCTCCGCGGTCAAGGGCCGCCCGCTGGGTCGACGCCCAGTGCCCTTGATCGTGGAGCCGGCCTTTCCCCGGTGACGCGAGCGGGCCGGCGGCGGCCCGGCGGCGGGGCGGGCTCCGGCCGGGAGATCCGTACGGGCCCCGCCGCCAGGTTCTGGAAACCACTTGTCGGCCCCGATCACGGCTGGATAGTTTGGCCGTACACGGGAAGGGAGGTGGTCCAGCTTTGTATAGCAATCGGACTCGTGAGGTGGCTGTCCGCTAGCCGCTGTTCCTTGGCTCAACCGCCGCCGGGCACGATGCCCGCGGCGTGGGACCGAGACCGTGTGGCGGCGGCTCGGCGAATTCCAGGCAGCCACCCGACCCCCGGGTATGCCGGCCTTGTCCAGCCGGCCCGCGTCCGCGCGGAGCCCGGGGGTCGACCATATTCAGAGCGGGCGGTGTTCAAAGAGGCGGGTATGCGGGAGCTGGTCATCCTCGGCACCGCCAGCCAGGTGCCGACCCGGCGGCGCGGCCACAACGGGTACCTGCTGCGCTGGGACGGCGAGGGGATCCTCTTCGACCCGGGCGAGGGCACCCAGCGGCAGATGCTGCTGGCCGGGGTGGCGGCCACCGACGTCACGCGGATCTGCGTGACGCACTTCCACGGCGATCACAGCCTCGGCCTGCCCGGCATCGTGCAGCGGCTCTCGCTGGACCGGGTGCCGCACCCGGTGCACGCGCACTTCCCCGCCGAGGGGCTGGAGTACTTCCACCGGTTGCGGTACGCCACCTCGTTCTACGAGCAGGCGACGCTGGTCGAGCACCCCATCGAGCGCCCCGGGGTCGTCGCCGAGACCGACTCCGGCACGCTCCTGGCGTACCCCCTGGCGCACGTGATCCCGGCGTACGGGTACCGCCTGGTGGAGCCGGACGGCCGCCGCATGCGCCCGGACCTGCTGGCGCGGCACGGCATCGCGGGCCCCGCGATCGGGCGCCTGCGGGCCCTGGGCCGGCTGGACGGCGTCACCCTGGACCAGGTGAGCGAGCCGCGGCGGGGGCAGCGCTTCGCCTTCGTGCTGGACACCCGGCTCTGCGACGCGGTGTTCGCCCTGGCCGACGGCGTGGACCTGCTCGTCATCGAGGCCACCTTCCTGCACGAGGACGCCGATCTGGCCCACCGGTACGGGCACCTGACGGCGCGGCAGGCCGCGCGGGTGGCGGCCGAGTCGGGCGTCCGCCGGCTCGTGCTCACGCACTTCTCCCAGCGGTACCCGCAGCCGGAGCGCTTCCTGGCGGAGGCGCGGGAGGTGTTCGACGGCGAGATCGTGGTCGCCGAGGATCTCGCCCGGGTGGCGGTGCCGAAGCGGCAATAGGGTGAGGGCGTGGGGGCGATGATCCGGCCGGCGGCGGCCGAGGACCTGGCGGCGATCGGCGACGTGCACACCCGCTCGCGGGCGTCCGCGTACGCGCACCTGGTACCGGCGGAGGCGCTCGCCGCCGTGCCGGTGGCGAGCATGGTCGACTGGTGGACCGAGCGCTGGCGGTACGAGCGGGAGACGCACCGGTTGCTGGTCGCCGAGGCCGGCGGCGAGGTGGCCGGGTTCAGCTACGTCGGGCCGAGCGAGACGCCCGGCGTCGCCGAGTTGTATGCGATCCACGTGGCGCCGGAACGCGTCGGGACCGGGGTCGGGCGGGTGCTGATGGCCGCCGCCCTGGCGGAGTTGGCCGAGCTGGACCGGCCCCGCGCGGTGCTCTGGGTGCTGGAGGGGAACGACCGGGCCCGCCGCTTCTACGAGCGCGGTGGCTGGCGGCCGGACGGCGTGCGCCGCGAGGGGGCGATCGGCCCCGCGCTCACCATGCAGCTCCGCTACACCCGCCCCCTGCCGTAGCCGAGCGCTTGCCGTTAGCCGTCCCCTGCCGTAGCCGAGCGCCACCGTTAGCCGAGCCCTGCCTTAGCCGAGCGCCGCCACAGCGAGCCTTGCCGTGGGCGGAGGAGGCCGGAAGACCGCTCGGGCGGGAGTACGCGGACCGGAGTTGGCGGGGGAACCGATGCACGTACTCCCGCCCGCCGTACCCGCCAGGAACCGGAGTGGACGCCTGGCCGGAGGCGTCGACCGGTGGAGGCCGGCGGAGGCAAGTGCCGGCCTCCGGCTTCCGGGCGGGTTTGCGGTGCGGGACTCCCGGGCGCTGGCGGGCGGCCCGGGAGTCACCGCCGGACGCGGGCGCCGCCCGCCGCGGTCCGCCCGGGGAATGGACGGCCGGGGCGCGCGGGCCCGGAGGTCTGGCGCGATGCAGTTGTCAAGGTCAGCACCCCGTACGGTGGAGTCAACGCCGAGCGGAATGGACCCGGTCGCACAGGCAGTGCGATACCCCCGTTCGGATGGTTATCCCGGTTATCCGCCTGGCGGCACCGGCGTGGGGTATACGCCCTGTTCGCTCTGGGCATAGCCGCGCCGGGCATCAGAACCGGAACGACCACGTTCCGTAAGGCATGGACACCGAACGGCGCGCGCTCGACGCGTACAGCGAGCTCGTCACGTCCGTCGCGGACAAGGTGCTGCCCAGCGTGGCGGCGGTCGCCGTGCGTACCCCGCGCGGCGCCGGCGCCGGCTCCGCGGTGGTCTTCACCGACGACGGCTTCCTTCTCACCAGCGCGCACGTCGTGGCCGGCGCCCGCAGCGGCACGGTCACCTTCTCCGACGGCAGCGAGAGCCGGTTCGACGTGGTCGGCGCCGACCCCCTCTCCGACCTGGCCGTGCTGCGGGTGCTGCACTCCGGCGCGCCCCCGGCCGACCTGGGCGACGCGGACCCGTTGCGCATCGGCCAGCTCGTGGTGGCGGTCGGCAACCCGATGGGCCTCGCCGGCTCCGTCACCGCCGGCGTCGTCTCCGGCCTGCGGCGCTCGCTGCCGGCCCGGGACGGGCGGGTGGTCCGGCTGATCGACGATGTCATCCAGACCGACGCCGCGCTCAACCCCGGCAACTCCGGCGGCGCGCTGGCCGACGCCACCGGCAACGTGGTCGGCGTCAACACCGCCGTCGCCGGGTACGGCCTCGGGCTGGCGGTGCCGATCAACGGCACCACCAGGCAGATCATCGGGGACCTGGTCTCCACCGGCAAGGTCCGCCGGGCCTGGCTGGGCGTGGCCGGGGTACCCGTGCCGCTCCCGCCCCAGCTCGCCGAGCGGCTCGGCCAGCGGCGCGGGCTGCGGGTGGCCGAGGTGGTGCCGGGCAGCCCCGCCGGCAGCGCCGGCATCTACCTGGGCGACATCATCGTCTCCGCCGGCGGCCGCCCGGTGGAGAGCGTCCAGACGCTGCTGCGGCTGATGCTCGGCCCGGCGATCGGCACCCGGCTACCGATCACCGTCCTGCGCAAGGGCGCGTTCGTGGACGTGATCACCGTGCCGGTGGAGCTGGCGGCCTCGGCCGCCTGAGCCGGCCGGCGCGGGCTCCCCGGCGGCCACAATGGTCGGGGAGCCCCGCCGGCGCTCAGGCGTTCAGGTGGGCGAGGAGGTCCTGCCGGGTGATCACCCCGGCCGGCTTGCCGTCGATCAGCACCATCGCGGCGTCGGCCTTCTCCAGCAGGGTCACCGCCTCGCTCACCGGCTGGCCGCCGCCGACCATCGGCAGCGGCGGACCCATGTGCCGCTCGATCGTGTCGTGCAGGTGCGCCTGCCCGGTGAACAGGGCGTCCAGCAGGTCCCGCTCGGCGATCGAGCCGGCCACCTCGCCGGTCACCACCGGCGGCTCGGCCTTCAGCACCGGCAGCTGCGACACGCCGTACTCGCGCAGGTAGTCGATCGCGTCCCGGACAGTCTCGGTGGGGTGCGCGTGGATCAGTTCGGGCATCCCGCCCGGCTTGCCGCGCAGCACGTCGGCCACGGTCGCCTCGGCCCGCGAGGTGCCCAGGAAGCCGTAGCGGGCCATCCACTCGTCGTTGAAGATCTTGGACAGGTACCCGCGGCCGCCGTCCGGGAGCAGGACCACCACCACGTCGTCCGGGGTGCCGCGGCGGGCCACCTCGGCGGCCGCGACCACGGCCATCCCGCACGAGCCGCCGACCAGCAGCCCCTCCTCGCGGGCCAGCCGCCGCGTCATGTCGAACGAGGCCGTGTCCGAGACCTCGATGATCTCGTCAGCGACCCGGCGGTCGTAGGTGACCGGCCAGAAGTCCTCGCCCACCCCCTCGACCAGGTACGGCCGGCCGGTGCCGCCCGAGTAGACCGAGCCCTCCGGGTCCGCGCCGACGACCCGCACCGCGCCGTTCGACGCCTCCTTCAGGTACCGGCCGATGCCCGAGATCGTGCCGCCGGTGCCGACGCCCGCCACGAAGTGGGTGACCCGGCCCTCGGTCTGCTCCCAGATCTCCGGCCCGGTCGTCTCGTAGTGCGAGCGCGGGTTCGCCGGGTTCGAGTACTGGTCGGGCTTCCACGCACCGGGGATCTCCCGGGTCAGCCGGTCCGAGACGGTGTAGTACGAGCGTGGGTCCTCCGGCGCCACGGCCGTCGGGCAGACCACCACCTCCGCGCCGTACGCGCGCAGCACGTTCTGCTTGTCCTCGGAGACCTTGTCCGGGCAGACGAACACGCAGCGGTACCCGCGCAGCTGGGCGACGAGCGCCAGCCCGACGCCGGTGTTGCCGCTGGTCGGCTCGACGATCGTGCCGCCCGGCCGGAGCAGGCCCGCCTTCTCCGCGTCCTCCACCATGCGCAGCGCGATCCGGTCCTTCACCGAGCCACCCGGATTGACGTACTCCACCTTGGCCAGCACGGTCGCCCCACCGGGGGGCACGACGTTGCGCAGCCGCACCAGCGGCGTGTTGCCGATCAACTCGACGACGTTGTCGTAGTACCGCACGTGCTGCCCTCTCCCGCCGGCCGCCGCAGCGCGGCACGCCAAACCCTCGTTCAGCGCCCAAGCCTACGGCCTGCCCGGCGGCTACCGGCGGGAACGCCCCCGCTCGCCGGCGGCGCGCGCCCCGACCTGCCCGTCGATGACCGTCGCGCCCCGGCGCTCCCACTCCAGGAACCGCTCGGTCTCCGACAGCACCGCGCCGGCCAGCCACGCCACCATCACCGCGTCGTCGGCCAGGCCGACGAGCAGCAGCAGGCCCTCCGGGATCAGATCGATGGGCGAGGCCACGTAGGCGAGGCCGGCGGCCATCAGCGCCAGCCGCCGGCCGCCGTCGTACTGGCCGCGCATGGTCGCCCGGATCATCCGCGGCAGGGCCGCCAGCCGCCGGCCCAGCGGCGGCCCGCCCCGGGCGCCGGCGGTGAGCGCCCGCCCGAGCGCGGTGAAGGCGGCCGTGCGTCGGATCGTCCTGCTGGCCATCAGGGGGCTCCTTTCCGCCGGTCCTCCCAGGATGCCCCGACCCGTCAACGCCGGGCACCGGCATGATGGTCGGCATGGACATCGATGAGGCCCGCGCGCTGCTACGTACCCAGCACCGCGCCGTTCTAGCCACCCGCCACCGGGACGGCACGCCCGCCATGACCCCGGTCATCGTCGGCCTGGATGACGCCGGCCGGGCCGTCATCAGCAGCCGGCAGACCGCGTACAAGGTGAAGAACCTGCGCCGGGACCCCCGGGCGTGGCTGTGCGTGCTGCCGGACGCGTTCTTCGGCCGGTGGATCTCGCTGGCCGGCGGCGCCGAGATCGTCGACCTGCCGGCGGCGATGGACGGGCTGATCGACTACTACCGCCGAATCAGCGGCGAGCACCCGGACTGGGACGACTACCGCGCCGCCATGGAGCGCGAACGACGGGTGCTGATCCGGGTCACAGTGGAGCGAGCCGGCCCCGACGTCGCCGGTTGACGGATACCCGCGCCGGCCGCGGAACCGACACCCGGCCGCGTTAGCCTTTCAGACCTCGGGGGAAGCGCATCAGCGGAGGGCGCGATGACGGGTGGGACTCCGCGCGCTCGGTGGTCCGGCGCGCTGCGGTTGGTCAGGACGCTGGCGTACGGCACAGGCGCCCTGCTGGCCGGCGGCGCGGTCGCCACGTCGCTGCTGGTGGCCCAGGCCCGGGCGGCGCGCAAGGTGATCCCGCTGGCCGAGGCGCCGCCGCCGCGCGGCGACGGGCTCTACGGCGCGAAGCTGCCCGGCCCCCCGCTGACCCTGGCCCTGCTCGGCGACTCGTCCGCCGCCGGCTACGGGGTGCGCCGCCCCCGCGAGACGCCCGGCGCCCTGCTCGCCACCGGCATCTCGCGACGGCTCGGCCGCCCGGTCCGGCTGCACCGCCTGGCGGTCGTGGGCGCCACCTCGGACCGGCTCGGCCCGCAGGTCGAGGTGGCCGTGGAGCTCGGGCCGGAGTTGGCCGTCATCCTGGTCGGCGGCAACGACGTGACCCGGCTCACCCACCACTCGATCGCGGTCCGGCACCTGGTGGACGCGGTCCGCGCGCTGCGCGCCGCCGGCGCCCGGGTGGTCGTCGGCACCTGCCCGGACCTGGGCACCATCCAGCCGATCAAGCCGCCGCTGCGCTGGCTGGTGCACCGCTGGAGCCGGCAACTGGCCGCGGCGCAGACGGTCGCGGTCGTCGAGGCCGGCGGCTGGACCGTCTCCCTGGGCGACCTGCTGGCCCAGCGCTTCTCCGCCGAGCCGGCCCGGATGTTCAGCGCCGACCACTTTCACCCCTCCGCGGACGGGTACGCCACGGCGGTCAGCGCCATGCTGCCCACCGCCCTGGCGGCGCTCGGCGCGGCCCCCGCCGCCGCGCCGGCCGCCACCGAGGTGGTGCAGGCCCTGCCGGTGGCCGCCCGGCAGGCCGCCCGCCGCCCCGGCACCGAGGTCAGCGGCGTACGCGTCGCCGGCCGGGAGCGCAGCCCGCACGGGCGCTGGGCCCGCCTGCGCCGGGGCGGCACCGCGGTCGTCGCCCCCCAGCGAACCGACGAGGGCGACGTACCGTTGTCGCAGCAGGGGCCGGATCGAACGATGGTGGAGCTGACATGAGATACCTCGGCCGCGCGGCGGTGATCACGCTCGTCGCCGGTACCGCCGGCGGTGCGGCGCTGCTGGCGGCCCAGGCGCTGCGCGCCCGCAGCCGCCGGTACGCCCAGCCGGACATGCGCCTCGCGGTGCGCTCGTCGAAGGGCCCCACCGGCGCCCCGCCGCTGCGCCTGGTGCTGCTCGGCGACTCCGCGGCCCTCGGCGTCGGCGTGGACCGGGTGCAGGACACGGTCGGCGGCCAGCTCGCCGAACTGCTCGCCCACGGCGTCCAGCCCCGCCGGGTCCACCTGTCCAGCGTCGGCGTCTCCGGCTCCCGGGCCACCGACCTGTCCACGCAGGTGGCCCGGGCCCTGCTCGGCGAGCGTCCGGACGTGGCGGTCATCCTCATCGGCGCCAACGACGCCACCACGCTGCGCCGCCCGGCCGAGTCCGCCGCGTACCTGGCCGCCGCGGTCCGGCGGCTGCGCGAGGCCGGTACCGAGGTGGTGGTGGGCTCCTGCCCGGACCTCGGCGCGGTCCGCTCCGTCGCCCAACCGTTGCGGCAGGTGATCGGCTGGTTGGGCCGGCGGACGGCCAGGGCGCAGGCCCGCGCGGTCCTCGACGCCGGTGGCGCCGTGGTCGACCTGGGCACCGAGACCGGTCCGGTGTTCCGCGCCGACGCCGGGACGCTCAGCCACGACGGCTACCACCCCTCCGCGGACGGGTACCGGGTCTGGGCGCACGCCCTGCTGCCCGCGGTGGAGACGGCCGCCTCGATCACGACCCCCCGGCCCTGATCCTCGGCCCTGACAGATTTGTCACGGCGATTCCCGCCCCGGTAGGGGTGGGACTACTGTTCGGTGCGCCCAGACACCCGAAACGCCAGCTCAGCGCACCCAAACGGCCCGGCCGACCGTCCCGCCCCAGACGAAGAGGCGACCCAAGGCTGCCACCTCCCCCGTTCGGGGCGGCCCGAAGGCGTCCACCCGCCGCCCAGCCCTGCTCCCCCGCCCCGTCGGCGTATAGGCGTAGCCGATGCCTATCCAGCAGCCTGAGCGCATGGCCACCACCGCTGACATGATCGAAACCCATCTGACGTGGATGCGCGCCGGCACCTACGCCAACAGCACCGTTGACGGCGCCCGCAAGATCCTCTACCGCCTCGACCAGGAGCTACCCGCCGGGCTGGCCGAATCCACCGGCGACGAGCTCGCCGCCTGGCTCGACCGCGACGGCTGGGCGGACGAAACCAGGGCCACCTACTACAAGCACATCGTCCGCCTGTACCGGTGGGCCACCGACGAGGACGACCCCTGGCTGAGCTACAACCCGGCGACCCGACTGCGCCGCCCCAACCCCGAGCCCGGCTTACCCCGCCCCGCAGAGATGCCCGTCGTCAAGGCGTGCATCTTCGACACCGCCGACCCCTGGCGGCTGGCCTGCCGCCTCGCCGCGCTCGCCGGGCTGCGGCCGTTCGAGATCGCACGTCTCGACCGGTCCCACGTGACCCGCGAGGTCATCGCGGTCATCCGAGGCAAGGGCCGCAGGAGCCGCGCCGTGCCCACCGTGCCCCGGGTATGGGAGCTGGTCGAGCCGATGCCACCCGGCCCGCTATTTGTGCCGACGCGGCGTGCCAAGCCGGCGGACGGCAAATGGGTGTCGCGGATGGTCAACGAGTACCTACAGAGCGTCGGCATCCCCACCACGCTGTACCCCCTGCGACACTTCTACGCCACCATGATCAACGAGAGGTACCGGGACGTGCGCGCCGTTCAGGAACTGCTGGGACACGCCTCGCTGCAACACACGATGCGGTACACGCAGGTGACCGCCTCCCGGCTACAGGAGGCGGTCACCGTACTGCCATTCAGCGGACTAGGCGAGGACGGCACCGCTGGGCGAGAGCGGGAGACAGCCGGCGCCGCCGCTCCTCGGCCACCACGTCTACCCGTGGCAGGCGGTCGGGCGGTAGCTCATCGCGCTCTGCGACGACAAGCACCTGCGCGTCGCCACTGAGGAGCATGCCGGCCGCTTCGTGCCATCGGCCGCCGTCCTGGTCGTCGACGACGACGGCGGCCAGGGCGTAGCCGAGGCGGTGGATGTAGTCGGCGCATCGCTCGGTGTGGATGTTCAGATTGTCGGAGTGGACGTAGATGATCGCTTGCACCTCATGATGGTCGTGTTGATGCATGACCGGGCGGAACCTTCCCCCGCGCCGGTCGCCTGCCCTCAACTCCGTTGTCAGGGCTTCCCCACTCAGTGACCGGCCGGTAACGAGGGAGTTACCATCGGCCCCGGGGGAGTTCCGCGTCTACCCCGCCTACGCCCCGGCGATTCGCAGATGTTGATCACTCCGACAAGTCGCGGCGCATGATCACCCGGACGGGTGACACCGAAAGTGCGAGGTCACCGCCATGATCACCCGAACGGATGATCGCCTACTCGCCTGGCTGTACCCCGTGCTCGCGAAGGATGCGCCGGATGTGCTCGCGGCTGTAGCCCGTTCGGCGCGCGATCTCCGCCTGACTGGTGCCCGCCCGCCACGCCTCGACGATGCCGGCGGCGAGGGCTTGGCGCGCAAGATCCTTGTCTCGCCGGGCTTTTGCGATCTTCGCGGCGGCGTCGCGCTCCGCCTCGGGGACGGCCGCCTCAGCGCGCCGGAAAGCGCGGGCGAGGTCGTCGAGGCGTGCCACAGCAGGTCAGGCTATGCATCCACATCGGACCGCCACACAGTTGGGATCTTGTGTGGTCCACATGATCACCGTGATATGTGGTCCACATCGGGGCTTGTGCGTGTGGCATCCGAGCCCTACGGTCAGTGAGAGTCGCAACACACAAGGCGGCCCCCGGCCGGCGCGCGAACACCGACCAGGGGCCTTGATCGGACGCTGGAGGTCCGACCCATGCGAAGGCTACCGGGTGAAGACCCGCGAAAGCTCGACCCGACCCACGCCCGTCTCTTCGACGGGCAGACCGTCCCCGTGCCCGGTCACCGCACCTGGGCGGAGCTGGACGCCGACAAGGCCGTCCGCGTGCCCGCCGCCGGCCGACCCTCGCCCTGGCGGTGGATCAGCCCCCTGGTCACCATCGCCCTGGTCGCTGTCGCCCTCTGGTCCTGCGGGGCGATCCTGTGAGCCGCCTGACCCGCATCCGCCGCCGGCTGCTCGGCCAGCGCCGGGCCGCCCCGACCGTCATCCCCGCGGGCGACGGCGACTGGGCCGAGCACGACGCCCCCGTCTGCCCGGCGTGCGACGGCGATGGCATGGACCACCACGGCGATGGCGTCGAGGGTGTCTGCGCGGCGTGCGGCGGCATCGAGGCGGCGCTGTGACCGGGCCGCGCGCCGAGGGGCCCAGCCCGACCGTGGCGCGGGAGCACCTGCGGATGCACACCGAGCAGCCCGACCGGCCGTGGGGGTGCCCGAGCTGCACCCCGCAGACCCGGCGGACGTGCCCGGCGTGGACGTGGGCGCTGACCGAGCTGGCCCGGCATGGGGTGCGGGTGCCGGCGCCGTGGTGATGCCCGCGCTCTCCTGATCGGCCGCCCGGGCCCGGAACACCCGGGCGGTCCCGATAGTGCCCCACCCCAGCTCCCAGGGGTGGGGCACCGTCCACTTTCCTGCCCTCCCCACTTGCGTATCTCTATGATGCTGGTGTATCATTGAGATACAACAAGGGAGAGGGAGACAGAGAAGATGACCACCAAGACCACCACCACCCAGGCCACCACCACCGAGTACCGCGGCCGCCACCGGGTCACCGGCACCGCCGGCCAGGTCACCCCCGCCAAGATCCGGTCCGCCTACGCGGTCCTCGCCCAGCCCGGCACCTGGCTGCCCCTGACGGAGCTGCGGGCCGCGCTCCCCGGCACCAAGGCCGAGCAGGACCAGGCGCTGGTAGCGCTGCTGAAGATCAACCGGACGGCGGACGTCACCGACGAGTTCCGGCGCTGGCTGATCACCCCCGAGATGCGTGCCGCCGCCCTGCGGTACGGCGGCGAGGACAACCACTACCTGATCATCGGCTGAGACGGGCCGGGGGCCGCGGGCCCCACCCCCGCTCTCCCTCGGGCTGCCAGCAGTCACCCCGCGTGCAAGGCCGGGGAGCCCGCTCCGCAAGGTCAACTTCTCGGAAGGACCCCACCCAATGACCGCCACCACCACCAGCGACATCCACGAGATCATCGCCGCCCTCCGCGAGATCACCGACCTGATCGAGGGCCAGGCCGCCAACCTCTCCGACCTGCCCGGCGGCGTCACTGTCGACGTCACCCTCGACACGGTCCGCGGTAACGACGACGACGCGCAGCGCGCGATCGTCGACCTGGTCGCCCAGCACCTCACCGGCCAGCCCGCGGAGCTGTCCAGCTCCGGCGTGCATCTCGCGTCCCTCATCACCGAGCTGCGGCGTGGCTGCTGGTCGATGCGCGCCCTGGGCTTCGTGCAGATCCCGGACCCGGCCGCCGAGCTGCGGGCGGAGAACCGGCGCCTGCGCGCCGAGCTCGCCGCGGCCCGGGCTACCCGCTGATCCCTGCTCGCCACACCCCGCCCCGGCCGCCACGCTGCGCGCCGGGGCGGGCCCACACCTGGGAAACTGACCACCATGCCCACCACCACCCCACCCACCGACCCGAAAGCCGCGGCGCTCGCCCGGGTCCGCGCCGCGGTCGCCGCCAAGGCCGCGGCACTGGCCGAGCATGACCGCGCGATCCTCACCGCTGTCGCTGACGCCCGCCGCCACGCCGCCACCTGGACCGAGGTCGCTGACGCCACCGGGCAGAAGCGGCCCAACGCGGAGCGGAAATTCAAACCGTTGCTGGTGGAGGAGCGGCGCGTCACCGTCCGGGAGTCCGAGCGACCCTGAGATTCCCTCGCGCTGGGCGGCCCGAGCACGAGTGGCGCACGCAC